>JBJMQS010000030.1:0-316203 GCA_045802605.1 Gemmataceae bacterium
ACTTTCATTTGCATTCGGCCCCAAAATGTCGAATATTTGCTCTTGGCATTTCCTGTTGGCCTCAACTGCAGTGAGGCCAGCAAGAATGCCTGCGGACTGTTCTGGGGGATGCGAGCGGGCGATCGTCTCACTTTTGTGAGACGGGTGCTCCACTTCTGTGGGGCCCATGCCCAATTGCGGTCGTCGCAGACGAACACCACCACTACCACCACCGCAAGCGACGACCGGGCGGCCAATTCCACTGCTCGCCCGGCAAAGCCGCCCTTAAGAACAAGGCGGCGAGCTTCGTCAACTTCCACAAAGAGGCGTGAGAGGAGCAAGCGCTCCCGCTCGGCGAGGAAGATTCACCAACAACAACTCAAACGCCCACTGCACCCGCTCGCATTTTCCCAGGCAGTACTGCGCGCGGAGCGGGTTTCAGGTCGCGACGAGAATCCTTGTTTCCGTCGGGGCCTTGCCCGAAGCATGCAAAGTGCTTTGAATTTCTGGATGAGATGGACTGCACTAATTTTGATTTCGATCGCGATTGTCGGTTGTGGCCGCGATCCTGTGCTCAATGGGAAGAAGGCCTCGCAGTGGCGGCAGGAGCTACAGGCGAGCCAAGTCGAGGTTCGACGAGCCGCCGCCAAAGAGCTGGCGACGATCGGCCCGGCTGCGAAGATTCTCGTCCCCGATTTGGCCGCGGCCTTGAAGGACTCGGACGATCAAGTGAGGATTGATGTGTCACTAGCTCTTTGGGGCATCGGTGCAGAAGCGACTATGGCGACATCAGAATTATGCGCAGCACTGACTGACCGCCATCCGATGGTCCGAACCGACGCGGCCGGTGCATTGGGGGAATTAGACCCGGAGAGCGGCGACGTTGTGCCCGCGCTGGCCTCGGCTCTCAAGGACCGTCAGCCGCAAGTGCGTGAACAAGCCGCGAAATCTCTCGAGCGACTAGGTTCCTCCGCGGCCGCCGCGGTGCCCGAACTGGTGGTGGCGATCAAAGATGGCGATCGCAATGTGCGGATCCGCGTCATGATGGCGTTGGCGGCAATGGGCCCGGCCGCGAGCGGAGCCATTCCCGCATTGGAAGCGGCACAAAAGGACCGCGACCCCGCCATCCAGGCGAATGCGAAACAGGCTCTGGCGAAGATTCAGGCCCGTTAAGTTGCCGGGCGTCGCCAATCATGGAAGGACCGCAGTTCGATCTGGTGCTGCGAAAGCGCGGAGCGCACGGCGGCGCTGCAAAGCGTCGCGACCTCGATCGCCCGCTCCGAGTCATAGGTCGATTGGCTGTCGCCCAAACCCGGGTGGCAACCTAGTTCGGTCCACCCCTCGGGCAGTGATGCAAAGAGAGCCAGTAAATTTTGTTCACCGATTCCCTCGGCGTGAGGTTCACCTTTTCCTCCTTGACCGAAGAAATCCCCGCAGAAATGCAGCTCGGGAGTGAATTGGCGAATCGGAATGCCTTTTTGCATCGCAACGTCAATCAGAATGGAACGGACGGGCTCATTGCGATGCACGTGTTGGTGCGAGTCCAAGTGGGAAGGGCCTCGGCCCATTAGTTCTCGAAACGTGGCGAGTTGTCGATGGATCTCCGCAGCCACAGTAACTGGATCATCACATGAGACGACCTGATATTGCTCGACCCATGTCCCGTCGCGAAAGATCCATTCGCCCAGATCCAGGTGCAGGCCGACGCTCAGGCGCGGGTTGTGCCGGGCATATTGCGCCGCTTCGACGGCCGCCGGCCAGCGCACCATTAAGCTCGCGCTGGTCACAATGCCACGTTCGTGCGCGGAGATGATGCCGCGGTTGATGCCATCCGTGCGGCCGAAGTCGTCCGCGTTGACAATCAGGTACCGCATCAGAGGATTCCCAGCCGTTGTGCCAACTTGTTGGCCTCGGCGAACCAATCGTAGGCATGTTCCGTGGGCGGCCGCCAATCGCGCGACCAACCCAGCCATTGCAACGCCAAATGCAACCGGCAGCAATCGAGGTCGAAACCGAATTCAGACGACTCTTGGACTCCAGAGGCGTATGCGGATGCAATCGCCAGTCGTTGTGAGTCGGTCCATCGCCCGGAACAAAGCGCGGCCAAGTCGATCAAGCCCGGGCCAATCGCCGCCATTTCCCAATCCACCGGGCAAACTCGATCGCCGGCGACGATCACGTTGGAGGCGTAAAACTCACCATGCAAAAGCGTCGTCGGCAACGAAACAAGGCGATCCACAACCGGACCGTACCGCGCGGCGATGTGGCTCAGAGCCGCTCGGTTGGACTCCGGAGCATGTTGAATGGCGCGTTCGGGCCAAATACGGAAAAACCTGGCGTTGTAGCGGATCAGAGGCAACTGGGCGGCAATGCGCTCCGCGTCAGCCGCGAACCTGGCATGGAACTCGGCAAGCCAGCGCGACACGCGCTGCCATGTGTCGATTTCACCGATCTGATAGAGTTCTTGGCCCACCACCTTTTCCAGGAACAACCCGTAATGATCTTTGCTGGGCTCAATCAGGGCCGCGAGACATTGGGCGGTTCCCAATTCAAGCCCCGCCAACACCGACCGGTAAACCTCGATTTCCCGCCGCGGGTGGTAAAGAAACTCCGGCTTGGCCGCGCGGGCATTCGCCGTCAGACCCACCGTCGAAGTGTCTTTGAAGAGGACTTTAAGAGTGTCCCCGTTTTCAAAGCGCAGGAGAAGTTCTTCCAGACTGAAGCTCATCTGGTAGTCCGACCGCTTGCGTTCGATCTGGACAATCACGCGATCATCGCCGCGCTCGGCCAGGCCGCGCGCGAGCGCGGCCCGGAGCGTGTTGCCGTCGATTTCTCCGCGCGGAGTCATTTAGCGTATCGCCTCTATGAACAGGCTTTCGTCGGGCCGCGAGTCGAGTTCCACAATCTCGGGATTGGGTCCGGACGTTTGCTGATAGCCGCAGTGAAATATTTCTCGGAAGCCGGCTTTTTGCAGAAGCTCTTCGAGGAAGTCTCCGGTGAAGAGCGATCGCGAGTATCCGTACCAAAGCAACTGCATGATGAACTTGGAGCCGATCGACTTCGCGTCCTCATCGGGAATCAGGAAATAGTCGCGCTTGTTATTTTGGTATGCTCGTATGCCGCGATCCAAATCGGGCAGCACGAGTCGCAGCCGGCCACCAGTCTTCAACACCCGGCGCAGCTCGCGCAATACCGGGACAAGATCAGGAATAGGGACCTCTTCCAAGGCATGAATACTAACCACGTAGTCCATCGATTCATCCGCGAGCGGCAATCCGCCCTCAAGAATGTCGGCGACGATGTCTACACCGCTCAGCGGGTTGCGGTCGGAGTTGATCCAGCCCGGCGCGCTGGAGCGACCACATCCCCAATTCAATCGTTTTACCTCGCTCATGCGCCAACTCCCACGTTCTGCAATAAACCGTTCAGGACGCGATCGGAATCGAAATGTTCCTCGGCCAACAAACGGGCGGCCCGTGCATGATAGCCGTACTCGAGCCGAATTCTCGAAGCTGCTTCAGCCGCTTCATCGACGCTGCCAAACGACAAAAGGCCGGCGCCGCTGGGCAGATATTGTGGCCATCCGGTGTCTTGTGCCAGCACGGGTCGGCCCGATGCGAGGTAACACGCGCTGCGATCGCTGAACCAGCCGCACCTCGACACGACATAGCCGCTCTTCGCCACTCCGAACTCCGCCAACGACGACTGAATGAATGCCTGGTAACGTCCCGGCGTTCCGGCGGCCTCCATCGTATCGAGCAATGTCCAGCCGTGTTCCCTCAGCATTGCGAGGTCATTGGTCTCGCCATCGTCGATGGCCATCGCCAGCGCAAATCGCTCATTCGCACGTTGTGGCAGCGACCACAGTTGCCGAAGCGAATGGGCCTTTTGCCCATAATGGATGCCCTGATGTTCAATCGACCCATACCCGCGCCAGTTGCCAATGGTGGTGAACGCGTCGATATTCACTTGGTTCGCCCGCGGCCAGCGATCCAAAACAACCGGCGGCAACGTCGTGATCCAGTTGTGATCGCAGGTCGGAACAGGGCAATGGTTGGTTCCAATCGCTAGCCCGACGGTCGCGAAGTGAGTATGACCCTCGAACCTCATGTCCACGTTTTGCGTGTGCCACAGTTGAATGAAAGCCGGATCAAGGTCGAGATAAATTCGGGTCTTGATGGGCCCAATGAGTTCCGGATCGGTCAACATCCCGGAGATGTTGATGAGCACGTCGGCACTCTGGGTGGTCCGAATGAGGTCTCGATAACTCTGGCCAATTGTGTTGCAAGTATTCCCTTGGAGGAGCGTCATGGCTCGATGCAAATCGAATTCGTCGGCGACGTGGCGAAAATACTCGGCGTTGATCGTCTGCGACAGCGGTATGTTCGTGGGCTTCAAAGACGACGTTGCCACAGGCTCAATCAAATGCACATCATGCCCGAGGCGACGAAGGCCGAGCAAATACTGCAAGACCGCCCACGTCGCACCGCCTTGATGCGGATCGCCGGCGACCATGCCTGCCAGAATAATCTTCAACCCTTGGCTCACGACGGGATCTCGGCCTCTTGAAAGAATTTAGTGAGTACCCGATCCGAATCGAAATATGTTTGCGCGAGAGTTCGCGCCGCCCTACTGTGGTCATCGTAGTTCTGCATGATCGCGCACGCGCCCGCCGCGGCCTCGTCCAACGTGCGAAAAGTCACGAGACCTCGTCCAATGAGTTCTGAGCCGATCCCGGTGTCTTGCACGAGTGCTGGCCGACCAGCGGCGAGAAAACATGCGGTTCGGTCGCTCATCCAACCGCTGCGCGTTTGCACATAAACGCCCTGGGCCGCGGAAAACTCTGCTCCCGCTCTGCGGATGTAGTCGCGATATGCCACCGGGCCAGCAGCGCATGAGATTGGGTCAACGAGGCGCCAGCCATTCTGCGCCAGCGCTTGCCGATCGCTTTCATCGCCGGGGTAAAACTGCAGAGCAGCCTCAAACTTCAAATCGGTGCGCGATGGCAACTCGATGAATTTTCGAAATTCATGATGCTTCAATCCCATTTTCTGACCGGCGATTTCCACCGAACCAAATGGGCAGCGCCAAGTCCCGATGGTGGCAAAGTGTTCGCCAGTAACGGATGTTGAAGTCCATTGACCCAACACGACCGGCGGGAGAATCGTGAGCCACGTCAAGCCACAGGTCGGAATGCTACACCCGGGCTGGTTGATATTGGTGCCGACGGTGAAGAAGCAATCATGCTCCTGAAACAACGGTCCCAACTGCCCGGCCAATTGCCACGCCTGCGTAAAACCTGGGTCGAGATCTATGTAGATTCGACGGCGAAAGCGCTTGAATAGGGATTCTAGTTTGAGATGACCGCTGAAGTTCACGAGAACAGCGCCCGACTCAGCGAGAGCGTTCAATTGTCGGAGGGGCAACCTATCTACGGTTGCACCGTCATCCACGATTACAGTGGCACGGTCGGCTAAACCAAAAGTGCGCATGACCTGATGAAAATAGGTGCGGTTGACGCTATCCCCAAAGGATGACGGACGTCCGACCGCATTAGCGCAATTGGCCGTGTCAATTTGTTCGATTAGATAAACTTCATGCCCCAATTTCTGCAATCCGAGAATCCAGTTGAGGCGCACCCAGGCTTCACCGCCATTTCCCGGCTTGTTCGCCAATGGACCACTAATTACGAACGTTGCCAAGGTGGAGGCCTTTTAGTTAATCGACAGCGCGGTGAGGAACCGCGTTAGCACAAAATTGGAATCAAAATAAGTTTCGGCTAACTCCCGGGCGGCCCGGGCGTGGCTGGCATAATCGCGGTGCAACTCGAGCGCATTCTCAACGGCTTCATCGACACTGCGAAATGCGAGTAAGCCTCGCTTCGTGAGATATCGCTCATCCAACCCGGTATCCTGGGCGATGACTGGCCGGCCACTTGCCAGGTAACAGAGGCTACGGTCGCTCAACCACCCCGAGCGCGCCTGGACATACATGCCTTTCGCCACCATGAACTCCGCGGCGGACTGTTGAATGTAACTCCGATACTTTGACGGATTGGCCGCTACGATGTTGGGGTCCGTAATTCGCCAGCTATTGTGCTTCAATAGCGCCAAATCCTTTTCATCGTTCGCATGAATTGCGAGTGCCAATTCGCAGGCGAAAGGAATGCGCGTGGGTAAGGTGGCAAACTTGCGGAATTCGTGGACTCGCAATCCGTACACCGTGCCCTCGTATTCCACGGGCCCGAAAATGCCTCGCCAAGTGGCGACGGAAGTGAGCGGCGCCTGAGGCGGAGGCGTGGTTGTCGGCCATTGTTCTAAGACCACCGGCTGTGGTGTCGTGATCCACCGCAAGCCACACGTTGGAATCCGGCAGTCGGGCTGGCCAATGTTTTCGCCGATCGTGACGAAATCATCGTGCCCAGCAAAAATGTCGGCTAGGCCCAGAGCCTGCCACATTTGCCCAAAGCCAGGATCGATGTCGAGGAAAACTCGCCGCGGTGCAGCCGCGAGAATTTCGTCATCACGGATAAAGCCCATGACGTTCACAAAGAACGCGGCATGTCGAAGTCGTTCGATCAATGCAGGTCGCCGAATGCCGATTGTCGAGCCGGTTGTGCCCAGCAATATCGCATAAGACTCACCGAGTCCGAACTGCGTCATTACCTCATGAAGGTAATGCGCTTGCCGTGAATCTGTTGCCGCGCAGATTCGGCCACTCTCGTCCGTACACGCGTTGGTGTCCAACGCGTCGAGAAAGAGCACGTCCCATCCGAGACTTCGGAAACCTAGCAAGTACTGCAGGAAGACCCAGGCATGGCCTCCGTGGCCGGGCATCTGTGCCATTGACCCTGCGATCACAATGGTTCCGCGATGGGCGGATGGCGGATCAGAGTAAGGTCTCAGTTTCCCCATTCGTCACATCTGTGGTGTCCTTGTTCGATCCCGTCTTGTGATAAAGGAGCCAATCAACCCCTTGGCCGGCATTCAAGATGTCGGAGGTCCCATTGTCGTGGACCGTATCGAGTGTCAGGACGAAGCCGGCATTGAGTCCGCCGGCACTTCCTCTCAGGTGCCCCACTCGCGTGGCGTAATCGATATCGGTTCGAGTCCACTCCGCCATCATGGCAAGCAAAGCGGTGCGGTTTGCGTCAAAATCGGTGTAACCGCCGATGACGATGTCGCTGCCAGCGCCGGTGGTAATGCGGTTACTGCCCATTCCTGCGATTGCCAGCGTTCGACCTACCCCGCTTGTGATCGTATCGTTGCCCGCACCGCCAATGAGAACTCCCCAAGAGGTGCTCGCCAAGGTGTCGAGCGTGTCATTGCCATCGTCGCCGAAAAGGAGCGCGGGCCGGGAGAACGGCACGGTTGATCCACTGACAGTTCCCGAGACGACGCGGATGGTATCGTTCCCGGAATATCCATACACGAACACGCGGCTCGACGGTGATGTAACAAACGTACCGAAACTTGCGCCATTAATAGTGACACCGATCGAAGTGCCGTTCGCGTTCGTCGGATTGAGTGTAATTGAGTCTGGGCCCGACGTGCCTGCAACCCAAAGATCGCCCCCGATGACCGCAGCCGCCGCCACAGTCAATAACGTCGTCACTGTACCTTGATCCAGATCTTTGTCCCGGGCGCTGACTTGCACGCTAAAAATACCGCTGTTGGCGTAGGTATGGCTGAGCGGCACACCCGCGGCATTGCCAGGTGACGCTGTTACTGTGTCCGATGACCCATCTCCCCAACTCACGAAATAGGTAAAACCGGCAGCTGCATCTATAGTCGATGCATCGCTGGCTGAAATGGTGAAGCTGGTTGATTGGCCGCGAATGACCGTCGCAGCAACGAAACTCGGAATGGGTGCGACGTTGGACACATTAATGGTCTTGCTGTCGCTGGCAGTGGTGTTGTCATCGTCAGTCGTTGTGACAGTGACTACATAACTGCCGTTATCATTTGGTGTAAAGCCAAAAGACGACGCGGAGCCGGTCGCGAACGTGGTACCGTTTTTGGTCACGCTCCATGCGGACGTGTAATTCGGATTTGGTCCGCTCACTACCGCTGAAACGGCGATCGGAGCGCCTTCGAGCCCTGTTAATGGCGCATTGATTGACACAGTGGGGAAGACAGTGGTGAAGGTCCACACGACATCCGCGGCTAGTGTGTTACCAACGCTGTCTCGCACACCATTCGGCCCGCCTTTGATCGTTGCCACGTACACCGAACCAGTCTTGAGATTTGCGCTAGGCTGGAGGCGCACAGTCCGGCTAGCTCGATCGTAGGTGATCGTTGACGGCAATGAGATATTGGTGCCTTGTTTCATCAGCGTGATCGTCGTGGTTGTCACACTGATAGGATCCAGTGGCTCCGACATGACGATTGATATCGGCGACGTTGTGATGGGAACCGCTGTGGCGCCGGCGGCTGGCGATACAGATCCCACCGTGGGTGCAGTGCGATCCGGTTGTAGCTGAGCGTTGGCCCAATCGGCAGAGTCAAACCAGTTGTTGTTGCCGCCGGTAGTCGTAACGAGCAACAATTCATTTCTACCTGTGACATCAACGCTTACATGTTGCGTGGGCGATAGCCCGGTCATCACCCCGCCTTCATATAGTTTGACACCGTCGGCCCATACTTGGAACACAACCGAGCCGTTGCTGCCGACTTCATCATCAACTCCCACATCGGCGCTAAACAGCGAATAGTTGCCATTGAGGGCGTATCGAACTTGCGATGGGCTAACGACACCTAGGCCCTTGTTGTACGTTTGTCCGTTAAGTGTCAGGACCGCGCCCCCATTGCTGGTGTTCTTCGTCACCGACGTGGAATAACCATTGACTGCGTCGAGCCATGGCCGGTCGCTGACAAAGTTGGAATACAGAATGGCGTTAGCCCAATTGGCGGAGTCAAACCAGTTATTGTCGCCACCATCGGTCGTAATCAGGAGGAGTTCGTTCCGCCCGGCGACGTCAACGCTGACCCGTTTAGTGGCTGTGTCGCCCTGCATCAAGCCGCTGTCGTAAAGTTTGATTCCATCCGCCCATACTTGAAACACGACCGAGCCATTGCTCCCAACAGCGTCATCGACGCCGATGTCGGCCGTGAACAGAGTGTAGTTTCCGTTCAGGGAATACCGGACCTGCGAGGGGCTGACGACGCCGAGCCCTTTTGAGTACGCCTGACCGTTAAGCTTCAACACTCCACCACCGCTGTTGGTATTCCGCCGGACCGGTGTGGTGTACCCGTTAATCGCTTGCAGCCAGGGAAGATCACTGACGAAAAGTGGCACACCGAGCGGTCGATAAAGCGCGGAGTAAGTTGTGTCACTGCTCGGGACCGTGATATTGTGCGTTCCCGAACCGAAGTCACTCCACAAATTAAAACCGTAGGCAACGCCGGCAACAGTTTGCATAGCCGGAGCAACGAGCGTACGCGTCATGCCGGCAACACTGGTAATGCTGGCCGGCGTGGTCACCGTTTGCCCATCCAACGTCACGAAGGCACCGGCGACATTTGAGGTCAGTATGAGATTTGCCGTGACAGGGCGAATATCGACGGTCATCGTATTTTGAAGTCCGCTGGAATCGGTCACGGTCAGATTGATGCGGTAATACTGATCCGGATCGTTTTCACCGAAAGTGGGAACCACAAACGATCCACCGGTCACTCCGTCAATCGGAGGAATGAAATTGTGGAAGTGAGTATTGTGTCCAAACGCAAAGGACCAGTGAAAGGCACTGGCTGGCAGTGCACCGTCTTCGAAATCACTTCCAGTTCCGGCGAATATGACCGTGTCGCCGCCGTGATATTTCAGGCTCGACGTCGGTGCTGTAATGGTGGCCACTGGAGCGAGATTGCCGACGGTGACTGTCAGCGGCGCCGCGGTCGCGGTGAACCCACTGCCGTCGCCACGATCAGTCACGGTCAGTACCGCCTGATAAGTTCCGTTAACCGTGTAAATATGGTTGACCGTGCTGCCAGTCGCAGTGGTTCCGTCGCCGAAATCCCACGAATAAATAAGTGAGTCACCATCGGGGTCGCTGCTGTTCGTGCCGCTGAAGTTGACCGAGAGCGGCGCGTAGCCACTGGTAACATCGCAGGTCGCGACGGCCGTGGGCGCCCTGTTGGGATAGCCGACGAATTGGATCTTGTGGATCGACCCATTGTTTATGTTGGCGTAGCACAGGCTCCCGTCTGAAGCCACCGCTAAATCAACTGGTCCGCCCAAATCGGTCCCGAAGTCCTGAACTTGTCCCGTCACCGGGTTCAAGGTGCGGATAAAATGATTGACGTAGTCCGCGAAAAAGTACTGCCCTTGATATTCGACAGGAAACTGGGTGGCCGTGTAGAAAGTTCCGCCCGTAACAGCGCCTCCGCCACTGGAATTGTGAGGGTATGTATAGAACGGGTTAACAAGTGTCGGATCATTGCTCACCCCTTGAAATAGCGGCCAGCCAAAATTACCGCCTGGCACGCCAACATTCACTTCTTCCCAAATGTCGGGACCAACATCATTGATGAAAAATTGATTCGTCCCTGGCCGCATCGCCCCACTGAATGGGTTGCGGAAACCGTAAGCGAAAATCTCCCCCCGAGCGTTTGCCTGACCTACGAAAGGATTTGTCGAAGGTATCAGGCTGTTGGGATTGTTGGGGTTAAAGGCGGCCACATTGAGACGCAGGATTTTACCGTTTAGTTTCGATAAGTCCTGGGCATCCGCGGGAGTATTGTCGCCTTCGCCGACCCCCAAATACAGCATCCCATCAGCGCCAAACGCCATTGCACCACCGTCATGAATGCCATGGGGTGATGCGATGATGTTGTCCAAGAGCACTTGTTCCGGATCGGTAGTATTCGGATTCGCCGAACTAATGTGAAATCGGCTCAAGCGATCTGCGGCGGCGTTACCTTCTGTATTAGGATTCGCGGGGTCAGCTTTGGTGTAGTAAACGTACAGGTAACCGTTGGTGGCGAAATTTGGGTCGAGTGCGAGCCCCACGATGCCATGGTCGCGATAGACATCCACGGGCACCGTCAACAGTGGCTGAGCAAACTTCACTCCGTTTTGGATGATGACCACGTTGCCGGTCACTTTCTCGGCCACGAATAGACGACCATCCGGGGTGAATACTTGCTTCGTCGGTCCCCGTACCCCCTGAAATACAGTGGTGTCCTGAAAACCAATCGGAAGGGTACTCGGCGCCACCTTGGCTTCGAGTTGTTCAAGCCAAAGTCGAGCTCCTGCCTTTGACTGTTTCCGGCGGGATTTCCCAAGCGCAGCCTGCTTACCCTTAAACCGATCGTTCATGCGAGTCTCCGGTGTCAAATTTCTCTTTACTAACGTTCAGTGATCTATCGCTTCGTGCCCCAACTCATAAAGAAATACTCCTTTTCGGGCGACGGGTCATTCGAGACGATTTGTTGATAGTCCCGGCTGTATTCGCTCAGCCAGGAAGTAATCTTGCCGACAGTGAATGGCGATGGGTGCATTTGGCGATGCTCTTCCGACTGTCGGCTGTTGGGAGCAATCGTGTTGACCTCGAACAAGAACCGCCCGCCGGGTTTCAATAGCGCCATGTACTGCTCGAACAGGCCGCGCGGATCATTCGTGTGATCGAGCACGTTGAAACAGATTGCGAGATCGAACGTCCCCGCGGCGTCGCGCAGGAGCTCATCAAGATCTGTCACATAGGTGATGCTTTGGCTGCGGATGCGGCTGAATAAGCGATTGTAATGATCATTGAGAGGATCAAACGCGACACGTCTCGAGGCCGGCAAGAACTCGATCATTCCAAGCGGCCCGCAGCCGATTTCCACGAGCGATTGCTGTTCCAGCGAGCGTGCGTCCCACCCCGTCTTCAAAAACATCTCCGTCATGAAGCGGTTCTGGTACAAAGGGAAAACGCGCGGATCGAGCTCGTTGTAACCCTCGAAGGCAACCCAGCGCCAGAATCCAAGTTCGCGAAGCTGTGCGACGCGGTACTTATCCAATCCGTCGTGACTCGCGGGGTCGGTCAAAACTCGGTGCAGCTCCGCGAGCGTCTCGGGATCAATGTCGTCGCCCAGGTAGTTCACGTCCTTGGCTTTTGTGCCCTCCAGCAAACGATTAGCGTCCTGGACCATTCGTTCCGTGACGGCCAGGAGTTGCACCACCTGCGGCGAGTATGAACGGTTCACCGAACCCGTCGGTCGAGTGTCATTTTCGCTCGCGAGTTCGGCATCTGGCGGCAGATCCACTGCTAGCATCGGGCGACCTCCCTTACCGGCGCCGTGTCCGTCCGAATGACGGATCCAAAGGCCGGCTGTTTGCGTTGGTTGAGGTGTTCGGCCAGGGCGTCGGCAATACGGACGGCCGCTTGACCATCACCAAATGGATTCACAGTCGTGCTCATCGCGCGGTAAGCCGCAGGGTCGGTGAGCAGTTGAGTCGTCGCACGAACAATTTGTCGAGAGTCGGTCCCGACAATTCGTCCTGCACCTACCTCAACTACCTCCGGACGCTCGGTAACTTCCCGGAGAATCAAAACTGGTTTGTGGAAAGACGGGGCTTCCTCCTGAATGCCACCGGAGTCAGTCAAGATCAGGAAGCATTGTTTCATCAAGCGCAACAAGTCGGTGTACGACGCAGGGCTGGTGAGATGGATTTGCGGGTGATGTCCTAATTCATCGAAAACCGGCTTGCGGACGTTTGGATTCAAATGAACTGGATACACCACTTCCACGTCGGGGTACTCGGTCACCAGTTTCTTCAAGGCTTTACAAATGGAGCGAATCGGTGCGCCGTGGTTCTCGCGCCGATGGGCAGTGACAAGCAAGATTCTCTTGTTGGTGAAGTCCACGTGATTGAGCCGGGGATCTTCAAAAGTCGCGTCCAATGTGATCGACTGCAGTGCATCGACGATCGTGTTGCCGGTCACATAGACCGTCGGCTCCAAAACCCCCTCGCGCAGCAGGTTTTGTCGGGCGCCTTCGGTAGGCGCGAAGTGCAAGTCGGCCACGCAACCCGCGACGCGCCGATTGATTTCCTCGGGAAACGGATTGCGGCGATCATACGACCGTAGACCCGCTTCAACGTGTCCAACAACTACGCCTTGATAAAAGCCGGCCATGGCTGTGGACATGACCGTGGTGGTATCACCTTGGACCAAGACCGCGTCCGGCTTTAACTTGGCAAACAAGGCCGCGACTGACGACAGAGCGCGGGCCGCGAACTCGGCCAACGTTTGGTCGTGCTGCATCAGTTCGAGATCGACATCCGGCCGGATGTCGAACGTCGAGAGCACTTGTTGGAGCATCTCGCGGTGTTGGCCCGTTGTGACCACCGTGTGCTCGAACTCCTCCGAGCGGCGCTCCAGTTCTTGCACGACCGGCGCGAGCTTAATCGCCTCGGGTCGAGTGCCAAAGAGGGTCACAACATGGTGTCGGCTCATCGTGGTTTCCTTCGTCTCAGTCATAGGAGTCAGCGGTCGGAGCAGTCTTCGTTTCACCTTCCCAAGATCAATTGCCGTCGGCCGCGAGGCGAGTCTTGCGGCTTCCGGCTATCGTGGGTCGAGTGGCCAATCGCAGGCACGGCAAATTCAGCAATCCCGCCGCGTCGCGTCCATGCACGAACTGCGTCAATGCTGCCGCCGCGGGCAATCCACTCGAAGATGTGCGCATAGGACGCGTAGGCCTGTTCGCGAGTGAGAATCTGTCGATAACTTTGGGTCAGTTTTGGTTTCACCGGCTCGGCACACACCTCACCCATTGCCGTAGCGAGGTCCTCGACGAGTTGAGGGTGCTCAGCTTCCAGCACACGGCTCAGATTGGTGGCATCCAAGTCAGTAATGGAATCAAACGGTGGACGTATCAGATACCCACCGACCTCGGCGATTACATCGCGTGCGGAGCCCACATCGGTGGCGATCAGCGGCAGGCCGGCATACGCCGCTTCGGCAAGCGCCAGGCTCCAGCCTTCCCAGAATGACGGCAGCACGAAGGCGTTCGATAGCTGGTAAAACGGTACGACATCATCGCGATGTCCCGCGAAGATGATTGCGTCTTGCAGGCCGTGGGCCCGGATGTCGCGCTGGATATCCTCGACGTAGCTCTTCTCGAGATCGCGGCCCAAGAACAAGACCTTGGCTTCAGGACGCCGACCGTGAATTCGCGCAAGCGCCTCAACCAGAAATCGCTGCGCTTTCGGCGGGTACACGGAAGCCACATTAAGGAAAACAAAATCGTCGTCGCGCAGACCCAGCTCATTCCGCAAGCGCGCAACTTGGCGTTTCTCCATGGGTCGGTCAAATCGCTTCGTCTCGATGCCATTGGGCACCACCAAGAGTTTTCGCGGCGGCAGGCTCAGCCGCGCATCGGAATAGAACGCGACATTTTGCGACACGCAGATGTAGGCGGCCGTATATTGATCGTAGACTTGGTGATCCAAAATCTGTCGTGCTGACAACCAAGCGTATGTATTGTGAATGGTCTGAACGAAAGGTATGCCCAATTCAGCAGCAATCTCACCGCCAAACAGTGAATAGTGTGCATTGATGACATCAATGTGATTGTCGAGCAGCAAGCGACGGTAATGATGCTGCCGATCACCGCTCGGCAGGCTAAGCACTGTCACGCCGGCCCGACGAGCGCAATTGGCCGCCCAGCCTTCTTCACCCAAAATCAAAAGCGAGACTTCGAAGCGATTTCGATCCAGGCTCGCCGCCAAATCGAGCACCACTTGCTCCAAACCGCCTTGAGAGAAACTGTTGACCTGGAGCAAGACACGCAGCCGTCGGCCCTTCGGCAAATACACCGCCGGAAGCTCGCGCTGGCGCATCGTGGCTGGACGAGTTTTGCCGTAAAACAAATTGTTGTTGCCATGCGCGAGCGCTAAATCGAAGAGCGATTGACTCGGCGCAGTTGATAGCGTGAGCACTCCCGAATGAGCCAAGCGGGCTTGAGTTGTTCCGTCTTGAACGAAGCAAGTGTGAACTCGCCGCCACGTCGCATCACCATGTCGGTAGGGCGACAGTGAGCCTTCGGGAAACCAGACAGCAACGCTGAGTTCGTCGATGTCTCCCGGCACATTGGGCAGTCGAGCCAAGCCGTCGTCGCGCAGCATTAAGAGTTTCTTGCCGGGAGCGAGAAGGGCGGGGTCGCCTTCGCGCCAGGCGCGAATTGAATGCCCTCCTGCATTAATCGTTCGCAGCCACTCCAGCGTGGCTTCGTCGGCAAAAACTGTCCAAGGTCCGCGATAAAACGCATAACGATCGTGTTCGTATTGCATGAGCGCTTGGACGCGATCCAGGATCTTCAGCTCCGCGGCGCGTCCGTTGAGGCTGTTGTCGTGAACGCGATATTGATAAAGCACTTCGTCAGTGCCGATGTGCATGATTTTGAACAGCGAATTCAGCCGCATCCAATAGTCGTAGTCTTCGACGCCGAGGTTGGGGTCATACTCGCCGATCAATTTGCCGATCCAGCCCCGGTACATGAAGCACGCGCCGATGAAATTATCCTGAACATGGTTCAGAGATTCCGTGGTGCGAGGTACATGAATCTCGGGACAGTCCGGCGTGCGGCGGTTGTGTGGCCGGAAGTTGACGTCGCGCAGCGGCTGGCCCCGATCGTCTATTGCCAGATAGTCGGCGTACACCATCCCCGCTTCCGGATGGGCCCGCAGGAATTCAACTTGCCGGGCGAGCTGCTCGGGGTGCATCAAGTTGTCGGCCGAGGTCCACGTCCAAAATTCCCCACGCGCGAATTCAAAGGCGTTGCTAAGTGCCTTGGGGAGTTTTTGGTTCTTTTGCGTCAACAATCGCACTTTTGGGTGCCGTGCATATTGGTCCAGCACGGCTTCGACGCCGTCGGTGGAACCGTCGTTTACGACGATGAGTTCAAAGTTTTGATAGGTCTGCGACAAAACGCTTTGAATGGATTCTTTCAACAGGTTCGCTTGATTGTAAACCGGCAGGACAACGGTAACCAAACCGGAAACATCTGTAGCCGTGACGCTTTCGGCCGTCGTCTGCACTTGGCAAAACAGACGGCGGATAGCGGGTCGCAGCGCTTCAAATCGTTCCCGCCAGGTGTTGTTGCGAGCAAACTCGCGACGGCGGCCGATGGCGGACGCGTCGCGCTCAACCAGTGCGGCCTCGATCTCGCGCTCAAACTCGCGCGAGGTGGAGGCGAGCCGCACGAGGGGCGCCATCTCTGCGACCTCGGGGAGCGGCGTTGATACGAGAGGCGTGCCAGACGCGAGGATCTCGTACGCCTTGACCGGGTTGGTCGCTTCTGTCAGCAGGGTCCGCTTGAATGGAATGATGGAGACATGGAAGCGTTCGAGCCAGTCCGGGATTTCGGCATAGGGTTGCTCACCCGGCATTTTGACATTGGGGAGTTTTTCGAGCCCGGCCGTGTCTACTCCATGTTGCGCACCCACAAGGATAAAGTCCCAGTCCTTCCGCCGCCGTGCCAAATCCTCCACCAGTTGGACGTCAAACCAATTCGATATAGCGCCGTAATAACCAATGACTGGCCGTGCGGACGCTTCAGGTCGGGCCGCCGAGGCAAAATGGTCATAGTCGCAGCCGTTTCGTAACAGCAACACATTTTGGTTGCGCTGCCACGCCAATTTCTCCAAAGTCTCCGATGACGCAGTGACTAGATCCGCTTGCTCCAGAAGTTCGCGTTCTTGGTCAAGCATCGGGGCGCCGTTGGTGGTGAACCCCGCATGCGCGTCCATCAGGTCATACACAACCGGCCAGGAGAATTCAGATCGCGCCTCACGTGCGAGCGGCCACCAGAACGGCAACTGCACGATCGCTACGGCTTGATCAATGTCATAGTCTCGGCGGAGCTGCGACAGGGCGGCAAAGAGATCCTTGCGAGCGATATCATCGAGCGCATGTTGCTGAATGCTGCGTTTCGGACCGCGCAGTGTCAATTCCAAGAGGTTCGATTGAATCGACCGCACGCGATAAGGCTCAGATGACTGAGCGAAGATCGGGCTGACGTAAAAGACGCGATGGCCGGCCTGAGCAAATTCACTCATCAACTGTTGCGGCCGTTGGAAGCGAAAATCCCATTCAATGACCGGCAAGCAAATCACGTCGTAGCTCGCGGGCCGGATATCGTTAGTTACGGTGGCGACTTCGCCGTCGGGCTTGCCGGTGCCGTTTGTAAGCGGCGCGCTCGTGCCGTTGCGATGCACCTCACCATTGGACCAAGACGACCAAACGCGCTGGATTGGCCGCAGCCATTCGCGAATGGCTGCGGAAACGCCGCGTCGCTCGTTGGGTAATAGATCGAAAATCATGCACCGTTCGTCACGATGCATGGTCTTGCAATGCGTGATCAGGAACTCGCGGAACTCCGTGTAATAATCGAGCCACCAAAATGACGTATTGGGCAACAACAAGTATTCGCCGCCCTTGTCGCGAATCGCCTCGAGTTGGCGAATTGCATCCTGGCTATCGGCCGGGTAATGTCCGGCATACATCCCGGAAGCCGTTTGCGGGAAGTGCCAGGCGCGGCGGCCATTCAAGTCCAACAGCGTTTCGTCGCCCTTGCTGACCACGACGACAGTTGCTTTCGACGGGATGTGCGTGGCGACGATGGAATGCAATTGGCCGCGAAGCTGGTCGTAGCTATTGGTGAATAGCGCTTCGAGGAGTTGTCGGCCCCGAGTTTCTTCCGCGAGCGCAGTCCGGAATTTCTCGAGTGATTGTTGGGTCGTCACTAACTCGGCTTTGGCTCGATTAATTTCATTCTGGAATTCCAAAACCTTGGCTTCACTCCGTTCCAACTGTTCCTTGTGCCGGCGAGCCTCCTCGGCTTGACGACCCGCTTCTGCCGCGAAGTCCGCGCTCACTGCGCTATTCGGAGGCGTCTGCAAGTCGCGAATGATGAGGTCTCGCGCCGAAAGTTCGGATTCGAGTGACTTCGTCAGGGCGATTCGCTCAGTCAATTGAGCCAAAAGCTCCTGCCGGCTGCGATTCAATTCATCAAGGCGCGACTGCTGCATTTGCCGAAGCTTTTGCGATTCCTCCAGTGCCGCCAGAGCTTGCGCATAGGCGTGTTTATTTCGGTCCGCCGATTCGTTTTGATGAATCAGCCGGCTGTGAAGTTTATGAGCGATCTTTCGCGTCCGGCCCAATTGCTCGGTCAGAATGTCCACTTGGGCCTGTAGCTCCTGCTGCTGGGCATCGCTCTGTTCCAGACGAACGTGCAATTCGCCGCAGGAGGCGTGTGCCGCTAATGCACGAGCCCGTTCCTCGTCAATGCCGGCCTTGAGTTGCGCAATGACGGCCTCATGCTCGACGGTTTTCGCGGCCTCACCATCCAGGCGTGTTTGCAGGCCTTGAATGAATTCATCTTTTTTGCGAAGCCGTTCCTCATTGCCTTCATTGGGCGACGCGGGGGCTGATGGTTGTTCGGCCAGCCGGCTTTGAAGCTCGCGCACGACAATCGCTTGCCGCTGAAGCTCACATCTCGCTTCATGCGCCAAGTCTGCTTGCTCGGCGAACTGCCGCCGCATCTCTTCAAGTTGCGCTGCATCGAGGCGGTTCTGTTGGAGGTAAACCTCCGCTTGTGTGTTTAACTCTTCGAGTTTGACCTGATCGGCGAGACGTTGAGACATCGCATCCGCCATAGCCGATATGAGTTGCGCTTGCTCGACGTTTTCGTAAAGCAATGGCCGTGTCCATCGCGCCGGGACGCAACTCGTCGGTGCAGCCACGCAACCCAGAGCGGCAATCAGATAGCTCTTCTGCGCCTCGGGGATCAGCATTGTGCGATGCGCTTGCAGGATCGTTCGGCGCAATACAGGATCCAAGCCCGCGATGTTGTTGATGAAATCCTCGCTCCAGGAGCGGCCAACGAATGTCTCGCCCAGAAACTGGATCCCAGCCGCCTCGAAGACTGCGGACAAATCGACCACCGGAGTTTCCGTTCCGAATGGCCATTGACCGGCGGCTGAAGTTTGCAAACGCCAGAGCCAGTACCAGTAACAAAGTCGATTCGGCACGAGTATCAGAACAAATCGCCGGCTGCGCGACCCCATCGCGCGCAGAATCGATACCTGCTCGTCAAAGGTGTAGTGCTCGAGAACGCCGGCGTTGAAAACGAGATCGAAGTCCGGAGACCCGGTGTGGAAGATGTCGTCCTCATGATACGTCGCGGAAAGCCCCTCCCGCGCGAACATGCGCCGCGTCAAATCCAGCGCGGCCGGCGAGAAATCCATCACATTGACGCGAAACACACCCGTCCGCGCAAGCGCCAGGCTTTGCCAGCCGGCGCCGCAGCCCGCCTCCAGCGTGGCACCGCCGCTTGGAAGTAATTCCAGCACGGCATCGACAAACTCGGTATTGAACCGGCTAATGCATTCGGTTTCTGCAGCCAATGGCGCGTTGGAATAATACCGTTCCCATTTCTCACGCTCATCGGCGTCGTGTGACGAGGATGGGGCATTGTCGGCGGTCATCGTCAACTTCTCCGAATCGTCTGCTGTGCGGCCTGCCAATGCGGCCGCTTCCGGGGAGTCCGTACTTGCCTTCTGCAAGAGGCTGTAAATCACGCAGTGCTCATCGCGCCAAACGAGTCCAAAGTTCCCTTCCAGATGCTCCCGGAACTTCTCGTAATGGTCCAGCCACCAAAACGCGCGTGCTGGAATCAGTAAATGTGTGCAGCCTAGGTGACGCAACATTTCCAAATGCGCGATTGCGGCCACGTCATCAGCGGGATAGTGCCCCGCGAATCGTCCCTCTTCATCCTGCGGGAAATGCTCCGCCCGGCGATCGCTGAAGCGCACTAGGTCCTCATCACCCTTGCTGATCACGAGCACTGTGGCGCCGGATGGGATATGCTCGCCAACCATCTTTTGAACATGTTCGACAAGCTGTTCGTAAGCGGGGCTGCGGCGATGTCCATGCGGTTGCCAGGTGCAATTCCACTTGGTTTCCCACCGTTGTTTGTTGAGCGCGAAGAGCCGGTTGTACTCGCCGTGCGAGAGTTCACCCATCGACCCTTGTCCGATGTGGTGCACGAAGGCGTTGTCCGCGCAGACGACGCGGTAACCGGCCTGCCGTATTCGCATGCAGTAGTCATCGTCTTCGAAGAGTCCAAGTTCGAATTGCTCATCGAGCAAGCCCACGCGATCGAATACGTCGCGGCGAAGGGCCGCGCAGAACATGGTGCTTGTGCGAATGTCGAAAACCCGGCCCGCATACCGCCTATTCCGTTCGGCAGCGAAGGCTTCCAAGTCGCCGTACGTGCGGTAATGCGTGTCGATCTCGGCTTCATTGCCACTTCGGTTCGTCACCGGGCCCACTAGCCCGATCGCCGGATCATTCAGATGCTCAGTTAGTGCGTTCAGCCAGCCCGGGGTCACGACCGTGTCGTTATTGAGCAACACGAGAATTGTGCCACGGGCCAGGACCAAACCCTGGTTGACCGCTGCTGCAAACCCTCGATTGGAACCATTCTCCACGAGCCGCATGGCCGGCCAGCGGTTGGCGAGTTCGCGCAGGTAGTCAACGGTGCCGTCGCTCGATCCGTTGTCGATGACGATCACCTCAAACGACAAATCTGAGGTGTTCTGTGCGAGACTTGTCAGACAAAGCCGCGTGAACAATAGTCCGTCACGGGCCACGATGATGATGCTTGCAACCGGATCGCCATCCGTCATTTGTGGTTTGGACCACGCAAAATTCGAAATGGCCTGACTCGTCTCGGAAGGCAAAGTCGTCGGCCAGCGCGACACGGGTTGGAGATTGAGGTCCGGTGAAAGAGCGTGCTTCGTTGGTATGGATGTATCGCCGGGTGTTGTCGGCGACACGCCGAGATCTGCGAGCAATCGCATCAAGACAACGTCGTAATTGAAATACTCGCGCGCGATTTCAGTGGCGGCGCGGCAATGCACCTCCGGCTGAGAGTTGATCGCATCGACCGCCGTCAAAATGTCGTCCATCGTTGCGAAGGCGAACAAGCCGCGGCCCGTCGGCAAGCTGTTGCCAAAGCCCGTGTCCTGGTTGATGACCGGGCGTCCTGCGGCCAAGTAGGTCGTGCTACGATCGCTGAACCACCCACTTCGCAAGCGGATGTTCTGATCCTTGGCAACCGTGAACTCGCCACGCGACTGCTGAATGTAGGTGCGGTAGAGATCGATATCGTCCGACAGGTCGCCCGATGGCCGCACGCGCCAGTCATGCTCGCGCAACATTTGCCGCTCGACGTCAGTCACGCTGCCCATCGCCAGTTCGAATTCTTGAGATGTCCGCCGCGGCACATCGAGGAATTTGACGAATTCGTGGTGCTTGCTCCAGGTGTAAACGTCGCCTTGGAACTCAACGTCTCGTCCGTACTGAATCCAGTTGCCGATTGTCGTAAACGCGCCGTCCTGTTCGCGCCGATCGGATTGCCAGAAATCAAAAACGACTGGTTGGCGGGTCGGCCGAAAGTGGAATCGCTCCTGGACCGGCAGCTTGCAATCGGGCCGGCCGTAGTTTTCGCCGAACGTGAAGAACGCGCTGTGCGGCGCGAGGTAATCGATGGTGCGTTGGTCGTTGTGATACAGCTCGATTTGCACGGCGACCGGATCGGTTTCGAGAAACACGAAGGGGGCGTGCGCATAATGTTCTGGGCGGGGGAGGGTGCCCCCATGCAGGTTGATGATCAATTCCGCCGACGAATAAAGGTCTTTGAGCTGGGTGTCGCTCATGCCGTAGACGCGTCCGTCGGCATGGAGTGCGTGGAACGCCCATCGGTCGCCCAACCCGAACCGCCGCATGTAACGATCAATGAATGCAGCCGCCAGGGCGGACGCATCGTCGCTCGGATGCCGCATTAGCTTCGAAGGTGTTCGGGCATGAGCTTCCACGTAATAAACGTCAAAGCCCAGTCGCTTGAAACCGATCAAGTAATGGATGGTCTGCCAGATCACACCTGCGCACGGCATCTCCGACATCATGCCAAGCAGCACAATTTTCTTCTGCGTCGCAATGGTCACGTCAACACCTCCGCGCCTTCGCCCTCGGCGTGGTCTGTGTCGCCATTACGCATGTGTTTTGTTTGAATTTGATACAGGCGGCGATAAAGCCCATCACGCCGCATCAGCTCCGCATGACTGCCGCGCTCGACCAACTCTCCTTGATCCAAAACGAGAATGATATCGGCACGGCGAATGGTCGAAAGGCGATGGGCAATCATGAACGTCGTGCGGCCGACCATCAGCCGATTCAGCGCGTCCAGAATCACGGCCTCGGTTTTCGAGTCGATCGACGAGGTCGGTTCGTCGAGAATCAAAATTGGCGCGTCTTTCAAGAATGCCCGGGCCACCGCGATGCGCTGGCGTTCGCCCCCGGATAGTTGCACGCCTCGCTCACCCAGCTCGGTCTGATACTGTTGGGGCAGGCGCATGATGAAGTCGTGGGCGTTGGCCCCTTTGGCGGCCTCCTCGATTTCGGCCTGCGTGGCATCCAGCCGGCCGTAACGAATGTTCTCTTGGATCGAGCACGAGAAAAGAAGCGGTTCTTGCAACACCACGCTGACTTGCTGCCGCAATGACGCCAGCGTAATGCGCCGCTGATCCATTCCGTCGATCAGAATGCGGCCCTGTTTCCGCTCGTAAAACCGCGGTATCAAGCTGACGAGCGTGGACTTGCCAGCCCCGGTCGGCCCCACGAGCGCGATGACCTGCCCAGCTTTGGCTTCGAACGAAATTTCCTTCAACGTGTCGAAACGGCCGTCGTAATTGAAGAAGACATTTTCAAAGGTGACATCTCCTTCGACACGGTCAACCCGATTCGAACCCGGCTCATCTCGAATTTCAACCGGTGTGTCCATGACACTAAATGACATCCGCAGCGAAGCCAGCACGGCTTGCAGTGAGCCAATCGTGGTGCTGATCGTCTCCAAGGGACCATAAACCAAAAGCACGTAAGCAAGCATGACCTGCAAGTCGCCCAGGGTCAGCCGGCCCCCCAAGACTCGCCATGCTCCGATGCCCAGCACGAGGGCGGTGCCCACGGCAGTGGTCATCGTTACCACCATGTTGAATACGGTCTGCCAGACGGTGACGCGGATTCGTTTCTTAATGGTGCGTTGGCCCTGGTCGCGAAATCGTTTCCATTCATGTTCCTCGCGCCCGAACGCAACAATCACCCGAAGCATCGAAATCGCCTCGTGAATGATTGACAAAGATTCACCTTCCATGGCTTGCACATCTTGAAGCCGCTGTTGAATGTGCTTGATGTAAAAATGCACCGAGTAATAAAGGAATGGCACGACAACCAGCATCACTAACGCCAGGAGCGGATCGATGAGAAACGAAATGCACACCATCCCGATGAGCGTCAAAACGCTTTGAGCCAGTGGGGGAATCGACATGATCAGATGTGCCACTGCGTCGGCCTGGAAATTGACCGCATAGATCAACATCCCGGTGCGTTTTTGATCGTGGTACGCCAGCGAGAGTGATTGCGTGTGCCGGAACAAGTCGCTCCGGAAATCCAAAACCATGTTTTGGTCGATTTTGACGTTTACATAGGCGCCGATGACGCCCAGTGCATGTTGGAGCAGCGTGAAAAGCAAGCTCGCGATCACGCAAACCCACAAAAGGTTTGTGCGGTTTTCTGCCATCGGCCCGAGAAGCTTTGCCAGCCATGGCGGAAGGGGTTCTTTACCCAACACACTGTCGATGATGAATTTCATCGGCCACGGCACGAGTAATCCCGCCAGCGAGCCGATCACGATCAGTAAAATCGAGACCGCCGCCAGCTTCCAGTGCGGACGCAAGTAGACCAAGCTTCGCCGAAAATAATTCATTAGGCGTCCCTGCCGCTGTGTGGGTTTGGAATCAAATGCAGTTGCTGGGCGGCCCCATCAATGACCGCGACGGCTTCCGCCGCCCGTTGCGTTCCCCGCCACCAAGCGCCGGCGCAGAGCATCAGACATCCCGCGCCCAGAAGGCACGCAGGCCAGGACCAAATCGCCCCGCCGATGACCGCACTGAGCCCCAGCAGTGAGAGCAGCTTGATGGAACGAGCGGGACGCAGGCGATAGCTCACGCGGATCAAACGCCGTGAGCCGCCGTGATTTTCTTGCACGGTCTGAATTTGCAGGATGGTCCAGGGGTGGCAATGCACTTCCAGGTCCCAGCGTTCCCAACCCGAATCGATGGTCTTGCCCCAGCAGTGTTCGTTGAGGTAATCGACCGCGTTGGCCAGGACTTGCGTTCGTGTCACGCCGGTTTCCGACCAGAAACTATCCGTGCGCCGGCCCGAAAGAGTCAGCCCGCGGCGCGGGTTCTTCGGCAAGCTCGGGCAGGCCACCGGAGCGCGATACGCCGTCAGCCGAGTTCGATAGCGTGCCCAGGATCGCACCAGCGGCTGCGCGTAGCAGAGGCCGGCCACGAGTAGCCGCGACCAAACGCCTCTGTGTCCCGGTGCTAACTTCGCTTGCGAAGCTTGAAGACCCGCGATCACTGCCGATAAGACCAGCATGGCGGCCGCGATTGCGAAAGCCCCCGACCAGTAGATTTGCATCGCGGCGATCATCAAAGCGACGGCGTGCCATTCTAAGGTGCTCGGTAGCATGGCCCAGTGGGCTGGGCCGGGTTGGTAGATGCACTGGAACAACCCGGTGCCGAAAATGCCCTGATATATAATGGGGCCTTCCAGGCGCAGACCCTGCAAGGACGCGCCATAAACGACGCCACGCCATTTCCCATCGCCGCGGCTATTGAACCGGGCCGGGTGCTTGAAGCGAAGCAGCGCCTCCGCGTTGCCGTAACCGGCTTGCTGTCGGAAGTAGCCCCGCAAGGTCTGCCGGCGATGATGCCAAACAAACGCCCCCGGCGCGAATGTGATCCAATGCCCCGCCTGCTGCAAGCGCCAACAAACATCAACGTCGTCGCCGGCAACTCGATAAAGCGGATCGAATCCATTGATCGAGACGAGTGCCTCTTTGCGGCACGCCATATTGCAACCCGGGATGTGCTCGGCGACCTGATCGCTTTCGAGCACGTGCATCGGCTGCCCCGGGGAAGCACCAATGCAGGCGGCGAGCTGGCCATCTTCAGGCGATAAGTTCGGCCCGCCGACCGCGCTCGCGCCGCTGCGCTCCAGTTGATCGACCAGCCCCGTCAGCCAGTGCCGGTCGGCGTAACAGTCAGAGTCCGTGTAGGCGACGATGGAACCGCTCGCGGCGTTGAGGCCAGTGTTGCGGGCCGCGCTCAGACCGCAATTCTCTTGGCGAATGACCCGCACATCGGGAAACGCTCGAAGAATTTCCTGCGTATCATCCGTCGAACCATCATCGACAACGATCACTTCATAATCGGGGTATTCGATGTCCAAGAGCGAATGGAGGCATTGCCGCAGCGTTCGCCCGCCGTTGTAAGTGCACACGATGACCGAGACGCGCGGCGCACTCGGCAAGAGCGATGCCGGGGAGCGCGTGAACACCTCGCGAGCCGCGTGATAGGCGGCCCGCGGTGACCGGTCGGCGCGGGTGACGCCAAAGGCCCAATCCTGGATCGCATGTCCACCCGTATGCCAGTCGTCGGTCCAAGAAAAGACGAACGCCCCGGCCAACCCGCTGCGGGCGATATCGGCGAGGTGACTCTGGAGAAATTCCGCTTGGGCGTTTTCCCCATGTCGCAGCGCATCCATGCCCAATTCGCCGAGCACCACGGGCTTGTCGCCGGCGATGTTGCCCAGGCGCATCAGATATTTGCGAAATGTGCGCGGGTCGTGCAAATAGACGTTGAACGTGAGGAAGTCCAAGAACGAGACGTTCAGATACTCCGTCGGCGGGAAGTTCGCGTAGGTGGTCAGCCCCTCGGGGTCAGCCTGCTTGGCGACATCCCACAACTCGTACAAGAACTTCTCGACCTGCATGCGGCCATACCAGCGAACGATGTCCGCCGGGATTTCGTTGCACAGGCTGTATCCCAAAACACTCGCGTGTTTGCGCCCCAGCAAGGCCGCGTCGCGCACGGCGTCACGGGCTTGTCGCCGAGTGTCCTCGCCTTCCAGGAAGCAGAGGTGCTTGGCCCACGGCACATCCACGAGCACGCTGATTTCGCGCTCCGACGCCAGCTCCAACATCCATTCCGGCGGCACGTGGTAGGTGCGGATCGCATTGATTCCCGCTTCGCACATGCCCGCGAAATCATCCGCGACACGCGCAATACTCGGGAACGGAGTTCCATTCTCGTCCGGGGCGAATGGCCCGTAGGTCACACCCTGAATTCGGAACCGCGCATTCGCGCGAGCAAACCCGAGCCCGTCGGTCCGCACTCGATCTTGCGATCGATATCCGACCGCACGGCGTTCCAATAATTGCGGAGCTTGGCCATCGACGTCCGTGGTCGAACGTCGGGCGTTTTCCTGGTGAAGTCGTTCAACCTGCACTGGCATCCATCTCCTAATCCCTGGTCGGTTCCACCGCACCCGTGGTCAATAGTCGTCGTCTTGCGTCGGCAGGCCATCGCTGATGTGGCCTAAGCTGTCGAAAACGGTCGCCTTGATCCTGTAGCTAATCAGCCGCACGGACCCATCGAGAAACACCGCGTTCACTCCCTGCTGATGCGAGGAGCCAAATTGCTTCCCGCCGTTGGACCCGTTGTCGATCACGATGTCCGGCTCCGGGGCCCGGCCCGTGTAGCGAATCACATCTTCTTCGAAGCCGCAGGTGTAGCCTTCGCTGTCGTCCGGCTCGAGTCGGCCGAGATACACGATGTTGAGCCGCTTCTCCGCGATGAGCAACGTGCTCGACGTTCCATCGAGCACTTCGTTGGCGCGAACGGGAATGTATTGCCGGATCACTCCGGTGCCCTCGAGATTGCTTCCCGCGTAATCGCACAGCGCGTGCGTCAGCGAACCGCCGGTGAGCGGCGGCTGATATTCATCCGGATAATCGATCGTCATCGGGCTGCGCCGCGCGGGGCAGAAGAATAACGCATTGACCGCGGCGATTGCCGCGACCGGGCCGGCGCGCCACGCCGCATCGCCCTCGATAAAGGGGAGGATCTGAAAGCCCCACCCCGCCTGTTGCTCGGCTCCCACATGGGGAATGGAGCCGCTGTAGCTCGGCGGCGTGTACCACTCCCAACCACCGGAGGGGTAGAAGCCGTGCTGCGTGTGATGATTCTGAAATGCGATGCCAAACTGCTTCAAATTGTTTTGGCAACTGATGCGCCATGACGCCGCGCGGACCTTCTGCACGGCCGGCAGCAGCAGGCCGATCAGCACCGCGATGATGCCGATCACCACCAAGAGTTCAATCAAGGTAAATGCGCGCCGGCACGCCGCACGTTGAGCTCTTGTCCGCCCCGGAATTACCATTGGCATCAATGCCCCGCTCAACTGACCCGGGCGCGGATCGGTTTAGGTAGTGCCCAAGAACTCGCAGTCGTCTGCGAGGAGGGTGTTTCGTTCGGCCAATCCGTTGGTCGTGGGATTAACGAACCGGTTCAGTGGCCCCGCTCAACTTCGCCAGCACTCCGAGCCGAGTCCGTGCTGCAAGTGAGAGGCCAAAGTCCGTTCGCCCATCAATTTGCGATTTCGAAGCTCCGGGCCGAAAACCGAGGAGAATCCATCCGAGTCTGTTCGCCAAATACCACGTCGCCTTCTCCCTTTTTCCGGCCCGCGCGCCCGACATCGATGGCCGTTCATCGCGGCCATTTTTTGAGATTTCGCCGGTGTTACGGGAAACATCCCTGAAGTGGGACGACACCGGAGAATTCCCAATTTTGTTGAGAGGTCACGATATGCGAATCCATTGATGAGACAACCCGGAATGTGCGAGGATTTGATGAAAAAATCTCGGCGAAAACGTCAAAATCAGAGGTCCACTGGCACAGAAATAATGCATTCGCGATGCGACATGGGTGGCGTCACCGTCGTCGCCAACAGCATGGAGTCAAATGTGCGAGTTCGGGACGCGGGCATAGCATGCGCCGGGGCTTATGCTTGATTCGGAGGCGTTCTACGGATCCACGTCTATTGGCCGCGGTGAGTTTTGAAGTGCCATGGCACTACATATTTTCCCTTGTTGATCTGAGTATGTGCAGTCGTAAAGTGCCGGCCACACTGATCTACGGACCGACCGAAGTGCCATCTGTCATCCTTTGCGATGAAGACAAATCATTCCCATCGATGAACGGATCGTGACGGGCCTGGTTTTGACCCCGGAGGGGTCGCAACGCTCCGGCCGACTAGGGGTCTCCATCCTGGCGGTGGGAGACCTTCGGTCAGCAGAGTAGTCGGGTCAGGAAACCCGCCCACAACAAGGGAAAGTCGTCTTGTTAGCCGGACGCGCAAGCTACGGGTGCCAGAGACTCGGCCCCATTTGGGGATACCGCTGACAGTCTAGTCCTGGCGCGCACGCGACAAAAACTTGTGACTCGCGAGTGGGGCAAAGTCTCTGCTTCCCGTAGCTTGCGCGTCCGGCTAACAAATAAAATTTCGAAACACCCATGGCGTTGAAGAAATGCGAATTTCACTCCGCCGACCGCAGGGCTTCCAGCGCAAGAAGTGGAGACTTTCGGTCCCGCACAGGGGGTCGGGAGACCCGCGCTGAACGCAAAGTCTCTCGAATTTGGTTTGATCGCCTTGCGGTCCAAATGACCGCAGCACGAGTAGGTCGCGGACTCACATCCCTAAATCGAATTACCCGGCAAATTGCGGCGCGGGGGTGGGTGGGCGCCGTTGGCTTGGACTAATTCCATGGCGATGCGGAGCGTGTCCAGCCAGCAGTCGTGGCCTTCCTTCAGGGCCTTTTCGGCGGCGGCGAGATTGCCGGCTCGGCAGGCGTCAATCACGTCCAACAACGTGACCTTTGGTGCGTGGCCGGCATTGGTGCCTTGGTGGAAGAGGTGCAGATAGCGCAGTGCTTGCCGCGAGACGTTGCAAATCAAGGACATGAGATAGGGGCTCTTCGCCGGCCCGTAAAACACTTGCAGGAATTCGTCGTTCAGAGCCACCCATTCATTAGCGTTGGCGGCTTTACCCCGGCGGCGAATCAGATGATCGGCCTTCTCGAGTTGCTTCTCGGAAAAATGCGGAAACGCTTTGTGCAGCGCCTCGCTGTGGAGCAGCACACTGACCGCGGAAATTTCCTGACACTCCGCATACGAGATCGGCAGCACCAGCGCCCCGCGGTGCGGCGTGACGACGACGTAGCCTTCCGTTTGCAGTTGCCGCAGTGCGTCGCGCATCGGGATTCGGCTCACGCCAAATTGCGCGGCGAGGTGATCCAGGCGTAGCTTCACGCCTGCCGGGATCGTTCCACGGCAGATCGCTTCGCGCAAGCTAATTGCGACTTTGATCCCGATCGTTTCCAAACGCGCCAAGGTGATTCGCCGGGTGGTTCAAATTTCGAGTCGATTTCAGGTGTAACTGTACCTTATCGACCGATCCGAGACAATTCTCCAGCGTTCGAAAAAAGTTCTGAATTAGCGCAAGTCTTGAATTGTGATTCGTTCGCCGGTCGGACCGCCGCTGACGGTCGCGGCTTGCAACAGTCGAGGCGTTGAGCGGCGTCCACCCGATCGAGAGTTACGTGACCCGGCCCTCGCCACGCATGGATGCATTGGCGAGGGCCGGTGTCGTTTTCGGGTTTTGATTTATCCAACGTTGCTGCCAGGCGAGCCCGGCTCCGCGAAATGAACGCGGGTCGTTTGTCCGGGGACCAGGTCCACCGTCTTGGTTTCTTCGACCGGCTTGCCGCCGCGATCAACAACGATCTTAATGCTGTAGGTATTCTTCGTGCCCGGCTTCAGATCCGGGGTCCGGAACTGGCGCACCGAGCCCGTGAGGTTCATGTCGATGCCATCGACATACATCCGCGCGTCGGCCGGCAGCGTCACCACGATCTGCGCCTGATTCGGCGGTGTCATCGATTGCATCGGCTGCGGGCTCGGTCCTTGGGGCATTTGATTCGGCATGTTCTGGGATGGCATCATCTGGCCTCCCATGTACGGCATGTTCGGGGCCGTCATCATCTGGTCACCCATGTTCGGCATCATCGGCGATTGCATGCCCGGCATTTGCATACCGGGCATTTGCATGCCGGGCATCATGGGATAGCTCATCGACGTGTCGGAGTCACAGCCACAGCTTGCACAGGATGACATGGGCATGCCGCCGTAGCAACCGCTGCTCATCATCGGATAGCTTCCCATGCACCCGCCGGAGCAGCCGCCGCCAAAGCAGCCCGAGCAACCTCCATTGCACCCGTTGCAGCCGGAGCATCCATTGCAGCCGCCGCAGCAACCGCCGCCAAAGGAGAAGCGTTCGCGGAACCAAGCGCGGATGCCGAGAAATCCATTTCCGCCGCTGCAGCCTTCGCAGCCGGAGCAGCCCGAACAGCCGGTGCAACCACCGGAGCAACCCATGCATGAGCCTTGACAGCCCATACAGGAACCGCCGGCGCATCCTTCGTTTTGGTGATGGAACAATCCACCGAAAGCCGGCGCCGGTGTCCCGGACGAAAGCACGGCAGCGACCACGATGCTATACATTGGTGAAACTCCTCTGCGGAAGCCGATCATGACGGTGACGGGGCCAAGATAAGCTGCGGCGAATATGTCCGTCGAGGCGCATCTGCGAAGTGACGTCACACTTTTCCCAAAGTCACAGCGTGAATCCGGCAGGGTTTACCAGCGCCGCATTCTCGGCACCTCCGGGCGAGGCGGGGATGCGGGTTGTGAGGATTAGGGAGAGTGGTCAGTGGTCAGTGAGAGAAGTCAGAATGAAAAGCGGTCAGTTTTGACGTTTGACCGCATATTGGTCTTTGATTGTCTTCACACCAAAGGTGTGAGATTTCTCAGCCCAGGGCAACGCCCTGGGTTTTCATGCGAAATGTCTTGCAGCCTGTAGGGCTGCGACAAGTCTATCGCAGGCCTTCAGCCTGCATCTCTATTCATGTCGAAACCCAGGGCTGCGCCCTGGGCTGAGAAATCTCACACCTTTGGTGTGAAGACAATCAAAGACCAAACTGAAACGCGACCCACGATTTCACACGCTATAATCCAGCTACACCGCGGAGCTACTTCATGAATCGCTGGAACCTCGCCTGGCTGCTCGGTATTCCGATGGTCGTGGTGATGGGGCTGACGCTGTCGTACAGCGCACCCATTGGCCGCGAACACGAGCAGGACTATGAGCTCATCCATCTCATTGGCGACGTGCTCACCGAGGTCGATCACAACTATGTTCGCGAGTTGTCCGCGGATGAACGCCGACGGCTCGTCGAAGATATGATCAACGGCGGCCTGGAGCGGCTCGATCCGCACAGCACCTATTTCAGCGAGCGCGAGTTTCGCCAATTCGAAGGCAAGACCAAGGGCAAGTTCGGCGGCATCGGCGTGCAGATCAGCTTGGATCGCTCGGCCGGCGCACTGATGGTGACCAGCCCCATCGTCGGCACACCGGCGTATGACGCCGGGATGATGTCGGGCGATCTTATCATCAAGATCAACGGCCAATCGATGGAGCACAAGCGGACCACCGAAGCGGTGGAACTCATTCAGGGCGACCCCGGCGAGACGGTGACGCTGACGGTCCTGCATGAGGGCGATCCCAAGCCGGTCGAGATGACGCTGACACGGGCCGAGATCGAAGTGCCGACCGTGTTGGGTAACCATCGCAAGACGGACAACCCATCTGAGTGGGATTACTTCGTTGATCGCGAGAACAAGATTGCGCACATCCGAGTCTTGGAATTTCACGAGACCACGGCCGGAGAACTCAAAACTGTCATTCAAGGTTTGGAGGCGGCGGGGGTGAAAGGCGTTGTCCTTGACCTGCGCGGCAACCCCGGCGGGCTGCTTCCGAGTGCGGTCGAGATCGCAGACTTCTTTTTGACCGAAGGAACTATCGTCTCCACGCGCGAGCGGAACACAAAGGAAGACAAGCCCTTCGTTGCCAAAGCGGCGGGCGGGTTGTTGGAGCCGGCGAAAGATCATCCGATGGTGGTGCTGGTCGATCGCTTTAGCGCGAGCGCCAGCGAGATTGTCTCGGCGGCCTTGCAAGATCATCAACGCGCCGTGGTGGCCGGTGAGCGCAGCTTCGGCAAAGGCAGCGTACAGAAACTGATTCGCTTAGGAGATCGCAAGTCGGCCATCAAGCTCACGACGGCCAGCTACTGGCGGCCCAGCGGCAAGAACATTCACCGCTTTCCGGACTCGAAGGAAACTGACGAGTGGGGCGTGAAACCCAACGAGGGATTCGAAGTCAGCCTGACCGATGAAGATCGAAAGGCTTACTACACTGGCCGGCGTGCGCGAGACATCTTGCCGAGCAAGACCGGCATCATGCCCGACAAACTGCGCGAGAAGGTCGAAGCACCCTTCACCGACAAGGTCATGGACAAAGCGGTGGAGTATCTGCGAGATCAGGTCAAAAAGAGCTAGTTTCGAGCAACTTCACAATTATTTGGAAAAATTCATTCGCTCCGGCGTTGTCCTAGGTGTCGTGATTAACGCACCCACCCAACGCAGGAGAGAATCATGTTCCGCTTCGCTAAGTCCGCTCTGCTCGGTTTGGCCCTGACGCTCGGCATCAGCAGTTTTGCCCAAGCCGGCGGGTATGGCTACGGCTACGCTCCGAGTCATCAGAGCCACAGTTACTCGCACAGCTACGGACACAGCTATGCACCGACGTATCATGGCTACGCTCCCAAGTCTTATTCGGGTTACGGCTACGGCCATTCGTACCAGTCTTACACTCCCAACTACTACCGGCCCAGCTACTCGACGGTGATCATCACCAAGCCCGCGCCGGCGTATCGCTGCGAAGGCTACGGCTACTAAATCGAAGATTTGAACCGCAGAGAACGCAGAGAGCGCTGAGAAAACCTCTTCTCAGCGCTCTCTGCGTTCTCTGCGGTTCAAATCTTAATTGAATCGATAAGATGCCAGCGATCGCCTCTAATTCGGAGAATCCAAAATGAAGCGTACTGCCTCCGCCCTCTGGTCCGGCACACTCAAAGATGGACAAGGCTCCCTGTCGAGTCCGAGCGGCGTGTTCAAGCAAACGCCGTATTCATTCCGCTCACGCTTCGGCGACGGCGGCGAGACGAATCCCGAGGAACTCATCGCGGCCGCTCACGCCGGCTGTTTCTCGATGGCCCTTTCGAACATCTTGGGCAAAGCCAATTTGAACCCCGAGCGGATCGCCACCACGGCCAATCTCGACTTCGATCAAGTGGATGGCGCATGGACGATCAAGGCGATTCACCTCGACCTCATCGCGAAAGTTCCCGGCATCGACCAGGCCAAATTGGAATCGCTCGCAAACGAAGCGAAGCTCAACTGTCCGGTCTCGCGGGTTTTGAAGGCGGAAATCACAATGTCCGCGAAATTAGAGAAGTAAACCCGCCACGCTTGGCATGCCCCTTGCGACTCAACTTCGCGGGGGGATGCCATGCAAAATGCTTTGGAACGACCGATCGTGGTGCCTGAAGGGCACCGCGTCTTTATCGACGTGGCGACGAGCGACGCCGACGAATTGCAACTCCATTTAGAAAGTCACAACATTCGCACCGCCTTTGGACGGCGGGCACCCGACGTCACGCGCCTGCAGGTATTCGGCATCCCGGCCGAGGATGTGGATGCGATTCTCGGCGAATGGGAAGTGCCGACGGCGTAGGGCTTCATCCCTCCTCGTTCCCCCGTCCTCGTTCCCAAACAGAGTTTGGGAACGCACTGCCGCGAAGCTCCGCTTCGCACAGATACTCGGCCCCATTCTCAGCACAAACGCGAAGCAGAGCTTCGCGGACTTGCGTTCCCAAGCGGAGCTTGGGAACGAGAATCACTTACTCTTGCGGTTTCTTGCGAATCTTCTCCAAATACTCCCGCTGCACCTGCTCGTGCCCACGATCCGTGGGCTCGTAGTAGTGCCGTTCCTCCGGCAAGTAATCTTGCTTCACATAGCCGCCGGGGAAATCGTGCGCGTACTTGTACTCCTGGCCGTGTCCCAACGCCTCCGCACCTGGGTAATGGGAATCGCGTAGATGCTCGGGCACGGCCAGCGTTCTTCCGTTGCGCACATCTTCCCGGGCGGCGCCGATGGCCAGCGTGGCCGCGTTCGACTTGGGCGCACAAGCGATATAGGTGACCGCTTGCGCCAAAGGCAATTGGCATTCCGGCTGCCCGACAAACTCGCAACTTTGGAGCGCTGCGGTCGCCACCACAAGTGCCATCGGGTCGGCATTGCCGACGTCTTCTGATGCGCAGATCACAATTCGTCGGGCGATGAACCGCACATCCTCGCCGGATTCGAGCAGCCGCGCGAGCCAGTAAATTGCCGCGTCGGGATCGGAACCTCGCATGCTCTTGATGAACGCGCTGGCGATGTCGTAATGCGTGTCGCCGGTCGGATCGAAATTGAGAATCTTCCGTTGCACCGATTCCTGCGCGACGGCCAGCGTGAAATGTATTCGCGCGTTTTCACTCTTCTTTCCCGGCCCCTTCCCAGTTCCCAACTCGTGCACCATCGACATCACGCCCACTTCGAGCGCATTGAGCGCTCGCCGGGCGTCGCCGTCGCAGGTCTCCGCGAGAAACATCAGCGCATCGTCATCGGCATCGATCGGCAACTTGCCGAGGCCACGATCTTGGTCTTCGATCGCGCGCTTCAGCAGTGTCACGATGTGCTCTCGGCTCAAGGGCTCAAAGGTGAACAGCGTGCTCCGCGACATGAGCGGCGCGGTCAGGGCAAAGAATGGGTTCTGCGTCGTGGCGCCGATAAGCACGATCACGCCCGCCTCAACATCGGGCAACAACACGTCTTGCTGCGCCTTGTTGAAGCGGTGGATCTCATCGACGAAGAGCACGGTCGGCTGCCCGCCCTCCTCCAGGTCGCGCGTGGCCGCCGCGATCACCTCGCGCACTTCCTTGGTGCCCGAGGCTACGGCATTGAGCGGGACGAATCGGCCCTGCGTCTGCCCGGCGATGAGCCGGGCCAGAGCCGTCTTGCCGGAGCCCGGCGGACCGTAAAAGATCAACGACCCAAGTCGGCCCGCGTCGAGCATTCGACGCAGCAATTTGCCCGGACCTAGGAAATGTTCTTGGCCAACAAATTCATCCAACGTGCGTGGCCGCATCCGCGTGGCCAATGGCTCTGCACGTTTGCGTTGATTGCGGCGATGCTCGTGAAATAGGTCGATGGGGCTGGGCCCTCCGGTTGTGCCGGATGTTCTGATGAGAGCATTGTAACGACTGAACAAATGTATCTCAACTGACCTGTCCGTCATCCGCGAGCGTGGCTAAGCTTTCAACCCGCGTCGTCGGAATCCAGCAACTGGGGAATCCCATAACATCTTGGTGGGCATTGCAGAGGTGCCCACATCAGTTTCACGGAGGCTCCATGAACATCATTCGTGTGTTTTCCTTCGCGGCCCTTGTCATCGCCATCGGCGCGGTCGTCGCCGACGACAAGAAGTTCGACATGCAAGCCGCCATGGCGGCCATGGCGCAGCACGGCACACCCGGCGATGCGCACAAAGTGCTCAACGGCTACGCCGGCAAATGGAACTACTCGGGCAAGTGGTACGCCCCCGACGGCGTGACCTCCATGGACATGAAAGGCGCGTCCGAATCGAACGTCGTCATGGAAGGCCGGTTTTACACCGAGAGCATTAAGAGCACGGATCCACAGATGCCCTTCGAAGGCAAGCTCTGGGTCGGCTTCGACAATTACACGAAGAAATATTGGTTCTGTTGGATCGATAGCTCAACCACGAGCCTGAGCCAGGGCACCGGCACGTGGGATGCCGCGACGCACACCATGACATGGACCGGCGAAATGTTCGATCCCTACGAGAAGAAAAACTACAAGTCCAAGGAAGTGCAAGTCGTGAAGCCCGACTCGATCGACAAGACCTTCTACCGCATCGATGGCGGCAAAGAAACCAAAGAGATGGAACTGCACTATACGCGGGCAAAATGATTCCCAGACATTCACCTTCACCTCGGAGAGTCCCATGAAGATCGTTCGCATGGTTTCGTTCGCGGCGCTCATCGTCGCGGTCGGCACGCTCGTCGCCGACGACAAGAAGTATGACATGCAGGCCGCGATGACGGCCATGATGCAGCACGGCACCCCCGGCGACGCCCACAAGGTCTTCGAGAGCTATGCCGGCAAGTGGACGTACACGGGCAAGTGGTACATGCCCGACGGCAAAGCAATGGAAATGGCCGGCACCGCCGACTCCAAGATCGACATGGACGGGCGGTTCTATTCGGAGCATGTCAAAGGCAATGACCCGAAGATGCCGTTCGAAGGCAAAGGCTGGTGGGGTTACGACAACGCCAAGAAGAAATACTGGTTCTGCTGGATTGACAGCATGACCACCAGCTTGGGCCAGGGCGAAGGCACCTGGGACAAGGCGAACAACACGATGACTTGGACCAGCGAAATGTATGACCCGTACGAAAAGAAGAATTGCAAGATGAAGGAAGTCCAGGTCGTGAAAGCCGACACGATCGATCGCACGTTCTACCGTGTCGAGGGCGGCAAAGACCGTAAGGAAATGGAACTGCACTGCACCCGAGCGAAGTAAGAGGAGAAGAGTTAACCGCAGAGAGCGCTGAGAAAATCAAAACATGAATTTGGTATTCTCAGCGCTCTCTGCGTACTCTGCGGTTAACTCTTTTTTTTAACCTAATTCGATCCAAGCGCTGGGTCGCTCGAGAGTGATGGCAGATACGGCGCGGTCTCCAAGCCGGCGGGCATCGTTCCCACTCCAGCCTCACCATCCGCCGTCGCCGGGAATGTGCCCGTGTCCGAAGCCGTGAGCAATCCCCGCGCTTCGTAACTCGCCAAATCATCCAGCAAGACACTCACCGCTTGATATCGCTCCTCCGGCTCCGGCGCGAGCATTCGCCCGAGCAACACGGCCAAGGGTTTCGGCAACTCCGATGCGATTTCCGCGACTCGCGGCACCTCACCCTTCGAGATCAAGAGCAACACCTCGCCCGGAGTCGCTGCGTCGAATGCGAGCCGGCCGGTGAACAGGTGGAAAAACGTCGTGCCCAGCGAAAAGATATCCGACCGTTCATCGAGATGTTCGCCGCGGGCCTGCTCGGGGGCCATGTAGTGTGGCGTGCCGCGCACGGGGTTGCGCGTGCCCGAGATCGTTGGGTCGGCGTCCATGAATTTGAACAACCCGAAGTCGCCGAGCTTGACGTTGCCTTCAGTCGTCAGCAATAGATTGTGCGGCTTCACATCGCGATGCAGCACACCGTTGTTGTGCGCATAGCGGAGCCCTTCGATCGCTTGGCGAAACCATCGCAGGCCCAACTCCACTGGCGCGGGCCCGTGCTGGGCCACCCATCGCGCAAGATCGCCGCCCGCCTGATATTCCATCGCAATCCAGCCGAGCACGCCGTCGCCGGATGGCAATGTGCCCGCCGCGAAGACCGGCACGATGTACGGGCACTGGAACTGCCCAAGCACCAAGGCTTCGCGGGTGAAACGAGCGGCCATCTCGTCGTCGGTGCCGCCTTGGTGCCGAGCCACTTTGACGGCCACGGTGCGATTGAGGCTCAACTGCGTCGCCAGATAGACTTCGCTCATGCCGCCGCGGGCCAGGCGTTTGTTGAGCCGATAGTCGCCGCCGAGTTCCAAACCCACGACCGCTTTGACGATCGGCGAGTGCCGGTGCGGATCGTAGCGGATCGCCGCGGCCGCCTGCGCTTCGGGGAAATGCCCCGCCGCCAAATGAACGAACGCACCACGCAGCCGATCGTGCAGTTGCTCGGTCAAATCCTCCGGCGTGTCTTCGGTCGAGCCGCTGACTCGCAGAAGGATCACCGAACAATCGGGTTCATCTGGGGCCGTGGGGTCGGACGCACCGGTGTAAGTCGAGATGTGCAGGTCTTCCAGATCGAAATGGTCGGCCGCGAGCGCGGTGGTGATGCACGCGATCGTGCCGGGATAATCCACGCACACGACCACGATCTCGAACACTCCGCGACCCAGGGCCGCGACCTCGAGCGCCAATGGCTCGGCCGCCGACACCTCGGCCAAGAGCCGCATGTGCCGGGCGATCTCGGTGACCGCGTATCGCTCGGCGTAACTGGCGGGCATGCGCCGCAGGTGCCGCTCGACCCGCGCCGGCTCGACGTTCGGGCAGTGCGGCACAATCGCTTCCGGAAGATTCAGCATCAACGTATTGTCCCGTTGCCGCCAATTCTTTCCAGGGCGGTTGAAATGAGAATCACCTAACCTGAGTGAGGATTGCACATTAGAAATTGCGGTGCGGCACAACGGCCGCGAGAATCGACTTGTCAGATTAGGCGAATCGCCGTCACTCGCGCGGCTTGCCGAACTCCTGCACGAAGTACCAGCGGCCCGATTTGCCTTGGGCCACGCCGGCGCCCATCTCAGTGAACTCCTTGTTGAGCATGTTCTCACGATGGTGTGGCGAGTCTTTCCAACCTTTCATGGTGACCGAGACCGGGTCCTTGTGCCCCAAAGACATCGCGACGTTCTCGCCGATCATGCGGAACTTGTAGCCGGCCGCCTCGATGCGGTCTTTCATGTCTTTGCCGTCGAGGACGTGGCCGTTCTTGTCGTCGTCGCCGTATTTGTCTTGCCGGGCCATGTTGTCGGCGTGGGCTTGGGCGATCTTCATGAGCGCGTCGCTCGTCTTCAACTCGGCCAACTTCTCCGCCTTGCGAAACTCATTGGTGAGCCGGACGATCTCCTGAGCCGGCGAGTCCTTCGGCTTATCCGCCCAAAGCGGCATCGCCAGGACGAATACGACTGCTTGCAGACACATCGCGCCCACCTCCCTACCACGGACGATTCTAGCCGAGGTGCAGTGCTGCTAAGTTAATGCCAAAGGTCCGGAAGTCACCACGAGCGAATTGCGGGTTCGCCCGGCGGGGATAAACCCCGCCGCTCCTAAAGACATAAGTCGCGCGTTTTGTTTGAAAGGAGCGGCGGGGTTTATCCCCGCCGTGCCGAACGAACCTCGGCGGCCCGCGGGTGTCGTTTCCCCGGGGAACGCCGCCCCGGCCGGCCAAAACTTGCCTTGCTCGGCACCGTCAGGTACAACACGACTTCCAGCCCCGCTAGCTCAATTGGCAGAGCAGCTGACTCTTAATAAGTTGTCGTCGCTTCAAATTCGCTAGACGTGCAGTGGATTTCAACATCCTGCAAGCGAACTGTTACCATTCTGTAGCCATTCTTGAAATACCGATCTTAAGGAGGCGCTTGTGATTAGCCGAGACCCTTCCGAGGTTCCCGATTTATCGGATGAGCTCGAACAGGCAGCACGCTCAACTAACAAAGGCATTGCTCACATCATCTGTGAGCCAAAGGATGCAAAGGTGAATGAACCGGGCGGAGTTTCCTTCTTCGCCCTAATGGACTTTCTGCCGCGGATTGGCGAAACAATTCTCACTCAAAACAAAAGGCGATGCCGCGTTGTCGATGTCTTCCATACCGTGAACCCGGCTAGGAAAGCGGGCAACCAGATCGGATTCTCAATGATACCAATCGTTATTGCTGAGCTTATCGACGAAGAATAGTCCTAGCGTGACCGGCCGTTTTCCTTACCGTTCGACCTGCGTATCTCTTCCGCAATCAAGCTTGCCCGCTTGGGCGAATAAAAGAAGTCTGATGTGATCGGGTCTACCAAATGAACTGTTCTGGGTCGGCCGGGTGTCGCAAAGCGCATGATCCATCATCCGGTTGATACCATCCAAAAGTCATTAGCATTTCAAATGTTCGCTTTAATTCTCGACGGTTATCGTCTAGAGGGGCATCCTTTTCTTTAGGGTCTTTCATATTTCTCTCCGTGTTCGTGATTGCCATCGAAATATCTTACCTGGATCTTCCATTGCTCTTCCCGTTCAACCGCAGCTTCTCCGCCATGCCGCCGAGAACTTCATCCGACGTGCGTTTCTGATCTGTGGCTATGTAGTAGCGCTGCATGGTTTCGGGGCTAACACCGAACGCCGCACCCGCCCGTTTCGTATTGATATCCGCCTCTGCCGCGCGAGTGAACGCAGCCCTTCGGAAATCGTGCGAGCTAAGGTCTCTGCCTGTCTCCTCTTCGTATGCCTGCATCGTGTGCTGGATCCACCAATAGAGCCGGTCCGGGGAGAACTCTGTAATCACCCGGTTCGTCCGTGCTCCCCGTTCCTTATTTGCCTCTATCATCTCCTGCGGGTATCGCTCCCAGATATATGTCGGGCCTGCGTATTTCGTCAGGGCTTTGTAAATGTCTTTGGGGAGTATGGCATGCCGCTCCGAGCGATTCTTGGTTTGCTCCGCCGCGAATACCAATCGACCATCCTGAAGCTGATCCGACTTGATGCCGCATAAATCGGCGAGACGACACGCGGTTAACGCCTTCACCTCAAAAAACAGCTTTGGCATTTCCCAATCTGGGAACCGCTCCTCAAGCCAGTTGTAGAAGTGCTTTAGGTCCGCCGTTTTCACGTACTTAACTTGAGGTCGGTCAAGCTTTGGTTGAGCAACGTCTTCAAACGGATTTTCTTTCGTGATGTGCAATTCCTTGAACCGCTTGAACACGGCTTTCAACGTCCGCAGTCGGCTGTCGAGTGACTTGGGCTTCGCCTGATATTTCTCCTTGAACCTCTCGGCGTCGTCTTCGGTAACTTCCGCAGGGCCACGACTGGGGAAGAGGCCCTTAAATCTCGTCAGCGTCTCGATGTACCCCTTGATGGTTCTTGGGCGTCGGCCGTCAGCTTCCATCGAGTGCTTAAGCTGATCTTCCGCTTGCTCCCATTCAACGCCTTCATGCCGCTGGGGCTTTAAAGGTTGTTTCTGCCCGTACTCTTCGAGGATTTTTTCTTGAGCCGCTTCGTTCGCTTGTGCTTTCTTCGATTGATCAGTGCTTCGGAAAACCCTTTTCCCAGTTGGGGCCTGAAAGCGCACATAATAGCAAGGCGATTCACCGTCAGACCTTTCCACAAGCGCATAGCGAATCCGCTCGCCTGTTGGGAGTGTCACGTAGTTCCGCTGCCAAGCCATCTTGCCCACGCTTAACTCTCTCCAAACGAGATGTCAACGACGTGGCTTGGAGGCGAGAAAATGATCGAGGACTTCGCGGGTGAACAAAAGTCGGCCAGGACTACCCGGAAGGGGAGAAAGCCGTCCGCGTTTGACGAGACCGTAAAGGCCATGAAGCGTCTTGCGGAGATAAGCTGCCGACTCTTCGGCATTCAGATACGGGCTTTCCATATCACCCCCCAGAAACAGGCCCTTCCGTGAGCCACACACCATCCTTGTTAATTCACCGAGAACGCAACCCTCGGGCGTAGCCGCCTCTTCAAATCGCCGAGCGCATCGACAATCAGGTCACGCGTCATGGTGAACGCGGTGATCCGTCTGTCGGTACACATATGCGTGCAGTTTTGGGCCACGAAGTGCGTCGCATGTTCCGTGGCGATCTGACGCATTGCTCGATCATCCGACGATTCCCTCACGGCTTGCCTCCCTCTTTCAATGCGGACCTGACTGTGCGCGCTATGACGCGAGCAATTAGACCCCAGGTTTTGTTCGTACCTCCAATCCGAGCCACGATAAATGCCGCAGCGGCCCGCGACTTCTCACCGATATCGGAGTGTTTCATGTCCCCTCCGGCGAGACGTTGACCGCTTCGAGCAGGTAGATCCGCTCCAGCCCCATCCAATGCTGGAGCCGCTTCAGTGCTTCGCCCTCTCTTCCGTGATTCAGGCCGTAGTCAATGACGCACTCATAGCGACCGATATCGCCGAGCCGTCCGTAGACCATCTTGCGAAAGCTCTGCGAGACCTTGAGGGAGGTCCACTTGTGGGCGTTCTTCGCTGTTCGATGAATGCACACCGCCGCGATCACAACCTCAATCGCAAGGATCACCATGAGGTCAGGTTGTGGCCAAATTGGCGTCATGCCGCCTCCGGCAAGCAGTTCGCTAGAGCGAGGCGAAACTTGTCACGGGCCAAGCGTGCGTGATGAGCACACCCAGCGGTCATTGCGCTGAAGGCAAGCAGTAAAGCTGCCGCCACATCGTCCAAATGTCCCACAAGCCAGACACCTGGAGGAAAGAACTTGAAAGGGCAAATGAGGAACAGCCCGCACGCGGTCGCGGTGATCCAGCCAAACCATTCCAGCATCCGATCCTTCAGGTTGTTTTCCGGTAGCGTGTGCAACGCTCCGAAAATCGCACCGATGATGCAGAGCAATCCCACGCCAGTGAAGAATCGCTCAATCGAGTAGTCCATGTTTTTTCTCCTGGCTCATGCGGGCTTCAGGGGCGGGCCACCCCTGAATACCTCGATGATGAGCCTGATGGTGAAGATCACATCTTCGAGCACCGCATCCTCCTTAAGCGCCAGTCAGGCCCTTGAGAATCAACAGCCACTTCAGCCAGTCCATCGCGTCGTCGTTTTCACTCGACATTTCAGTTTCCTTGTGGGCGAAGGTTAGGGCGATGGGGGCTTGTCAGTCGCTCTGGGCTACGTCGCGAAAATGCTCAAGTAACGCAGCTAATAGGTCCCACATAGCGCTCTCCTTTTGGGCTACCTGAAGTACCGCCGGATAGCACGCGCTACCACGGCTTGCATAACAGGACTGTCCTTGGCCGCCTTAATGGCGCGCCTGACGCGGTAAATGGCGAACCCAACGGCGAGGAGAATTATCCAAACCATCGGGCCATCGGCCTGGGCCAGTAGCGGCGTCATCGTAAGACTCCTTTGTTAAAAAGGTTCACTCGCCAATCACCCGCACGCGACTTTTCTGCGGTTGTGCACCGTAAAGGTCCTGGACTTTGCTTTGCAGTGCCTCTGTTGTCGGAACATCTCGTTGTTCAGTAATCTCGATGCCTGTCGCCGTGCCATACATTCCGCCAGGCGTCGCCCGACTGACGTTGGAACTCGGAAAGATCGCATTGCGAACTTCGTCGAGACCTCCTCTCAAAAACGCCTCGCCGCTGCCGCGGCCGATATGTAGATTTTTCCACCATTCCGAAACTCGCTCTTTCAAGCCCATGGGAAACCTCCGGGGAAGGGACTAGTTCATCCGACGCTGAATCGCCGCGATCCGTATGCTGCGTTCTTCCGCTTCCCACATGGCGTCAAAAACGTCCTGATCGACCATTTGATTGGAAAGCTCCGACCTGTAGAGAAGTGTTTGTTGAGCACCAAAGCCGATGGCCGCGCAGATGCCGACGCCAGGGACAGCAAACGTCAAAGCCGCCAGACTTGCCGTGGTGAGGGCATTACGAGCCAAACGGTGATGCCATCGACGCTCCCGCAGTTGCGGGAAAACAACCTCGAAAATGTTCATCCCAAGGGAACCGGAATGAACCATCGTGCCACGACGCTGGTTTTGCCTTTGCTTGGCCAGGTGCGATAGGGCGAGCACAATGTAGAGGTTGGCCCAGGCCACGAACGATTGGCCCAGCCAAGGGACTGGAACCAATGTCGCGGCAAAGCACAGCACCAAGAAGGACCACGCCGCCAGTAACAGCGTGTAGGCCCGGCAGCCCGGCTCCCAGTTGAAGTGGGTGATGGCGCAGGCCGCTAGTACCCACTCGGCAAAGGCGACGAAGTCTTGCGGCGACGCTTGTTGTTTTTGTTTATCCATTACAGCCTCCACTGCTTGAAGGTGACGAAAGCGTAGGGCTCGCCATTGGGGCCGATCGGCTGTCCGGCACGGGTGATAACCGCGTCCACTATAAAGTGGGGCGGTCCCCCGCGGCGCAGCTGCGTCATCCGAAAGGGATGAACCAAAAAGTCATACTGTTCGGACAAGCTGACTTGGGTCTGGGGCGGACCAGGATGCCAGGGGCTGTGCCGCAAGTAAGCCGCATTACTGTTGGAAGTGGTGGCGAAGTAGCGCGTCTGTTTGCCAATCCGTTCGCAGAACCATTCGTTGGTGACGTTGCAGGAGGATTGCGTGGCGATGATCGTATTGACGTTGCCCATCATGGCATCGACCAGATGCTTGGCGTACTCGCTACCGCCAAACGCCGCGTACAGGCCGGGCATCGTTTGGAACGCGATCACCCAGCAAAGGCCCGAAGCGCGCGAGGTGGCCATGACGCCTGCGTCGGCCTCGACACAAAAGAGCGGGTACTCGTCGATTGCCAGAAGCACTTGTCGGCCGCTGCGGCCGCCGTGGGCCTCGACCACGATCTGCACGAATTGTTTGATGACGGTTTGCACGAGAATGGCTTCGTCGAAATACTCCTTGGGTGAAACATCAATGACGAAGATTGCGCCGTGCAAAATTGTTTCCAGGTTGACCGTCGAGCGACGGCCAATGAGTTCCGCCGGAATCCCATAAACCACGCGGTGCAAAAGCGCCGTGGCGGTCGTGGTGACGCAGGATTTTGGTTTTTCAGCGAGGCTGGCGAATTCACCGGTGACCCAATCGATCACATCGTTAAGGACTTTCCGGTCGTAGTCGGAAACGGCCCGTTCGACTGCGCCGAGAACGGTCGTGTGTGCGAAGCCGGTGAGATATTGGGGCTTGCCGATGTCTTCCGGCGTGGCCGGCAGTGAAGTGACGAATTTCAAAAGATCGCTGAAGGTCACAGTGCCATAAGCCATCCGGCAGCAAGCGGAGGCAAAGAACAGCATCCGTTCGGTGTAGCTGCGAAAATAGCTGTCCTCGTCACGACCTTTACTTTTCCCTCGGTCGAGCACCTCGGTCAGTTGCATCAGCAGTCGAACGATCTGAAAATCCACCGCTCCGCCTTTGCTGGCGCGGTTGCACAACCACTCCAGGGGATTCAGACAAGCTTTGCTCCCTGGACCTACCCGGATCGCTCGGTCGATCGCACCGGCCATCTCTAACACCCGCATGACGGCATCCCCGTCCGTCACCTTGGGGACCAAGATAACCGCGCCATCGCCGGCTTGCGCGTGCATAGCAATCTGGTCGAAGTAGGCGGTTGTCGTCTTGCCGGAACCGGTGGCGCCGGTGACAGCCACATTGGCGGCCGACTCGGTACGACCGAATGGAATCTCCCCGGCCAAATCACCGAGTTGGTTCGCATCGACTCGCTGTGCGACTCGGTCGCCGTGCCACCAGCGAAGGAACTTTCGAGTTGCGTGCATTGTCTGTCCTTTCTGGGGTAGGGCGGCTTTTCACAGTCGATGGGGCGAACTTTGATTGTGAAGGTCTATTTGACGGCTCGTTCAATCGGAGTATCCGGCGGCGTAGCATCGAGCTGCGTCAAAAGAGAGGCGATGAACTCACGTAATGACTGGACGGTGCATCCGGCCGTGTACAGCATGGTCAAAGTCAGCCCGTCCTTGCGAAAGGTCGCCCGCTTGCGACGCTTGGTGCCGGCTTTAGACTTGCGACAGAGCCGCTGATAGGCATGGGTAAAGGTGAGCTCACCCCGTTCGATTTGCCGTTGGGTGGAATCGCTGAGAGACAGCAATTGCCGGTACTTCGAAATGGACGATTGATCGAGCCCGTACTTTTCGGCGATCTTGTTGGCGGGCAGCCCTTCTTCGCGAATGAGCGATTCATACCCTCGCGCGAGGTCCATTGGGTTCGGATCCTTGCGCATCGTGTTTTCAATCAGTTGCAGCGCCAAACGCCAGCCATTGTCGATGCCGTAGTGAATCACTGCGTGGAATTGGGTGAGACCCGCTTCGCGCCCGGCCAGAATTCGGCAAAAGCCTGCGACCGGATCGAACCGTCCACCTTCTGCCGGAATGAGGTGGATGTCGTGGAGTTGACCGACCGCGGCGATGCTGTCCCGCAGCCGCTGTAGGTAATCCAAATCATAAAGCGTGCGGTGCTGTTCGTTGAGGTTGATGAGCTCCGAAGCGACTAGCCGGCGCTCTTGGGAGACACCGCTTGTGAGCCCGCGCGAGACGCCATCTTGGTGAGTGGTTGCTGACATAGGTGGAACCCTTGATACCGATCTTGCAACTATCTTCGAAATGGTGACGGCGGTTGGGGGCAACTTAGCGAACAATCTAATTGGCGCTCTAAAGTGCCGTGGTAAAATGAGTTAGCTCCCCGCGACTCAGCACCTTGTGAACCAACTATGAGCGCCGTCATTCGCAACGTGGACCCCGAAGCGCTTGCATATTGGATCAAAGCCCGGGGCACGAATACTCATCGCATCGAGCAGGAATTGCGATTGGGAAACGGCGTCTTAGGGAAATTCCTTAAGGGTTTGAATTGGTCACTGCGGGGCGAAACCTATCTCGCAGTCGCGAGGAATTTGGGTATTCCCTTGCATGCCATCCTTGTTGGCGAAGATGAATGCGACGAGGAAGGGTGTTGGAAATTGCGCCTAACCTCGGACCCCGAACAAGACAAAAAGTCGATGGCCATCTATTCGGCCCTCTGCGCTCAGGCGGACTTCCACTGGACGATTCATCACGGCCTAAACTCCTATCTGCGCCATCGCGATCACTTTTTTGACGAAGAACGCCGGACGGTGCTGAAGGCGGGGTTACCAGCGGCTGAAATCGAAGCCTACATGGAGCGCGCCAAAGAATTTCAGAAGATGATGCGCGACGCGCAGGGTTCGCTTCAGTGTGACGCTTTTCACTGGATCGTGACTCAAGAAGCGGCATTCGCGGGCATCACCGACCCCGCATGGATCGAAACTACGATCGAGCGAGTGCAAGATCTTGGCCTCAGTCGCTCTAACCAAAGGCTAGTGCTCTCAACATTGCCCCAAAAACAGTTTGCCGATTTATCAGCCCGCATTGGTCGCATCGTGGGCTCGAAGGATTGGATGGCAATCAATATCCTCGATGGCCGATATGCGCTTATGCAGATCGGCCATTTTCAATCGATGGCCTGTTATCATGCCGGAACTGTTCACGCCTTGATGATGGCCTTGCGCGCCGCCGTCAGCGCGGTCGATCCGGACTTCCCAGCGCCGGGCGACCGCCAAGAGAAGCTCTCCCGGATTACCGCACGCACTCATAAGTACCTTTTGCAACAACGCCGGTTGCTTCGCTCGGCGATATGAACATGCCGGCATTCAAGTTTTGACACGTCTGTGTCTTTGCGCTAATGGACGTAGTGACGGTATGTGCCAAGGTCTTTCCGGACTGGACTCATGTCGTCATTTACACCCGCAGCAAGGAGGCTGCCATGACCAAACGGCCAAAACCATCGCAACCAGAACCTGAAGATCACGGCTTTGCAAACCCCGGTGCCGCCGATGAAATCATCGCCGACTTGGCGGCTGCCTCTGCGGCCCCCACGGACGGGGGAGCGACCGAGCCACGCAAATTGCCGCCCAATCATCGCATTGACAGCGATTTCAAGGCGGGAATCCATTTGTCCCGCAACGCGCCCAAATTCCGCTATGAAATTCAATTTGAGGAGAACCCGAAGACGACCTTGCCGGCCGAGGTTTTCGCCAAAGTGCAAACGGCTCTTAAGACCGCCAGATGTCTCGATAACGGACACCGAGCGCGATTTTCATGGAAGCCCGATGAAAAATGTTGGGCGATGACCTATTTCGATGATAGCAAGGCCCAATGCCAGCAGTTCGCCAAGGCGGCGTTTCAAGATATTTCGGATGCGATACGGGCCCACAAAGGAATAGAGCCCAGTTTACTCCGCTAACCAACGAAAAAGGCCGGCCGAAGCGTGCGCTCCGGTCGGCCCTTGTTGGTTCCCCGTCGCCCAGTCAGGGAACCGAAGCCCAGTTTAATCGCAAAAACAACACGTTGCAAGATCCTGGCGATTTTGCTTGAGCCCTGGATGAAATCGGGGCATCTTCTGTCGCCATGCCGACCTTATTCGACCCCGAAGTATTGGAGGAGGCCAACCGTGAACTACACGACCATAGCGCTGAGGCTGATAGAGGCCAACAAGCCATTTCATCAGAGCCTCATGAAATCAAATCAAGTCTTATCGACGGCGATCGGGTGCGCAGCCGATCTGCGAGTGCTGCATCAGAACTACAAAGCGATGCTTCGACGGTCTGGTCTCGACGAGCCAATCGCCTCAAGTCTGGGCATGGAAATGGCGATTGCCGATCTCCAGCTTCATCTTTCGCCGAGCGAATCGGCCGCCGCTTAAAAACGCGATCACTTTTCGACCCTCCTTCCGACGATAGCGGTGTAATCGACCAGCCGGATCACTCAAGCCCGAACGGGGGCCCCTTCCCCATTACGGCCTTGACTGACCGCTCTAACGAGCTTCCGCCTTTTGCCGATTCAGTTCCTCCGCAATCAGAAGGAGGAAAAATGCAACTCACACTCGACTTTTCAGCACCGTCAATCGCCAGTGGCGAAAAGGCAAAAGCGCTCGACCTGATTACCGCCATTCGGACCTTGAAAAAACTCGAACACGAAAAGCGTGACGCGAACCCGCAGGAAAAGGATGTTCTGGCGCGGTTTCCGGGCTTCGGAAGCTTAGCACTTAGGATTTTTCCAGATCCAGTGTCAGGCCGATACCGTGATGGCTGGGCCGAGCTGGGCGAAGAGCTGAAGTGTCTTTTGACCCCAGAGGAATATGCATCGGCAAAGCGCACGACTTTTAACGCTTTTTACACGTCGCCGGTGGTCATGCACGCCATGTATGCAGTGCTTGACCGGTTCGGATGCCCGGCAAATGCGCTTGTTCTCGAACCCGGGTGCGGTCCCGGTGGCTTCATGGCCACCGCGCCGACAAGCATGAGGTTCATCGGCGTGGAGCTCGATTCACTCTCCGGCCGAATTGCCCGCGCCAGATTTCCAAAAAACGACATTCGTATCGAATCATTTGCCAACACCAAGCTGCCGGAAATCGACGCGGTGGTCGGCAATCCGCCCTTCGCCGATGTGAAGATGGACTACCTAGGTCAGCGTTTGAGCCTACATGATTTCTTCATTAGGAAGTCGCTGGATGCGGTTAAGCCTGGGGGTATACTCGCCCTCGTCACAAGCCACTTCACGCTTGATAAGCAAAATGCGGCAGCGCGGGAGGCCATCGCCGAGCAAGCCGATTTCTTGGGCGCAATCCGCTTGCCCTCCGATGCCTTCCGCCGCCAAGGCACGGCGGTCGTCACTGACATTCTCCTCCTTCGCAAACGTGGGCCAGGCGAGCCGGCCAACCATATTGACGCCGATTGGACCAAGACTGCCCCGATGATTATCGAGGGCAAAGAATTCTCGATTAACAATTACTTCCACCATCGACCCGACATGGTTTTGGGCACGTGGTCCACGAAGGACACGCTCTACGGCGATGGCTACAGCCTGAGTTCAAACGGCGAATTGGCCAGCCAGCTTCAAAATGCAATTACCCGCCTGCCCGAATTCGCCAGAACCGAGCCTTCTGCGGCAACCGATGGTCCCCGGGCTTCTGCGCCGGCCGTGCAGGACGGACAAGGTTCCGAGGGTAGCTTTTTCGTAACGCCGTACCACGTCATTTGCCAGATGGTGAATGGTACGGTCGAACCGGTGGTCTACGGCGGCACCAAGCTTTCATCGAACGGCACGTTGACGGGCAAACGCCTCGCAGCACTGATTCGGCTGCGCGATCAAGCCCGGCAGGTGCTCCGAAGCCAGAATCTGGGATGGCCAGAAATCCAGCGGCAAGAAGAACGCCGCGAATTGAATCGGCTTTACGACAGCTTCGTCGGCAAATACGGCCCGATCAACCTCACAAGTTTCTCGGAAACAAAAGACGGTTCAGTCATCCGCCGCATGCCCAACCTCGTGAAATTCAAGGAAGACCCCGACGCGATGCTGGTCATGTCGCTGGAAGAATACGACGAGGTCACCGGCGAAACCAAGAAAGCACCGATTCTGTGCAAAGACGTAGTCGGCCAAACCCCACCAATCACCCAAGTGAATTCCGCCGAAGAAGGCTTGCTGGTATCGCTGGACAAGAAAGGCTTGGTGAACATTCCGTACATTGCTGAGCTCTACCATAAGCCGGAAGCGACGGTGATCGATGAACTGGGCGACCTCATTTATTTCAATCCGGAGACACAGCAGTACGAAACAGCCGACGACTATTTATCGGGCAATGTTCGCGCGAAACTGACGACCGCGGAAAAAGCCAACGCCAGCCGAAACATCGAGGCGTTGCGAGCAGTGCAGCCCGAAGACGTACTCCCTGGCGACATCGACGCGGCACTCGGAAGCCCTTGGATTCCGGTCACCGATATCCAAGACTTTGCCGCGGAGTTATTCCGAGCGCAACCTGCCAACATCAAAATTGCCCACCTCGAACGCGATGCCGTTTGGTCGGTGGAAGGCGATTGGTCGGTACAGAACTCGGTCGCCGCGACCGGCGACTATGGCACCGACCGCATCAACGGTCTCACCCTGTTCGAACAAGCTCTCAACATGAAATCGCCGATCGTCTATGACGTGATTCGGCATAGCGACGGCGAAGAACGGGTCGTCAACCAAGAAGCGACCCTGGCCGCCAAAGAGAAACAAAAGCAAATCAAAGAGCGCTTCCGCCAATGGATTTTCGGCGATGCGGACCGGACGGAGCGTTTGGTGCGAGTTTACAATGACACCTACAACAACATCCGCTTGCGGCATTTTGACGGCTCGCATCTCCAATTCCCCGGCATGAGCAAGGCAATCACGCTGCGCCCGAGCCAGGCCGACGCCATCTGGCGGGCGATGAGCGGCGGCAACACATTGCTGGCTCACGTCGTCGGCGCCGGCAAGACGTGGATCATGGCCGCAGCCGGCATGAAAATGAAACAGACCGGGCTTATCAAAAAGCCGATGTTCGTCGTGCCCAACCATATGTTGGAACAATTCTCACGCGAGTTCATGCAGCTTTATCCCAATGCCAAGCTCTTGGTTGCCGGCAAGGACGATTTCACGCGGGAGCGGCGCAAGTTGCTCACCGCGAAGATAGCCTCCGGCGAATGGGACGGAATTGTTGTCACCCATTCCAGTTTCGAGCGAATCGGCATGTCTCGCCAATATCAGGAACAGTTTCTGCGCGAGCAAATTGAAGAATACGACCGGCTGCTTATCGAACATGCAACGAGCAAGTCCGACCGCGCGCAGCGCAACATCATCAAAACCATCGAAAAGCAAAAAGTAGCCCGCGAGGAGAAACTCAAAACGCTTCTGGCGCAGGATAAGAAGGACGACGGCCTGGTATTCGACGAGCTCGGCGTTGATCACATCTTCGTCGATGAAGCACAGGCATTCAAGAACCTGGAAACGCCGACCAAGATGGACCGCGTTGCCGGCATTCAAACAACCGGTAGCGAACGCGCATTCGACTTATACATGAAAGCCCGCTATCTCGACCAAAAACACGCAGGCCACGGCGTGACGTTCGCCACGGGCACACCCATATCGAACACGATGGTCGAGCTCTACACGATGCAGCGGTTTCTTGATCCGGCCGGTTTGAAGTCTCGCAACATTGACGCCTTCGATGCGTGGGCAGCGACCTTTGGCGAAGTCATAGAAGCGATGGAGATCGCGCCGGACGGCAAATCGCTGCGGTTGCGCTCACGCTTCGCCAAATTCGTCAACCTGCCCGAACTCCAGCAGATGTTCCGATCGTTTGCCGACGTGCAAACCGCCGCGATGCTGAATCTGCCGAGGCCGGCTTTGGAATCCGGCAAGGCACAGGTGATTGCGTGTCCGATGTCGGAAGAGCAAAAAGAGCTTCAAGATGAGCTGGTGCGTCGTTACGAACGGCTGCGCTCAGAAAAAATCGATCCACGCGAGGACAATCCCCTCAACGTCACGACCGACGGCCGCAAGCTTGCCCTCGACGCGCGGATGCTGTCTCCCGGCGCACACGACAGTCCTGGATCAAAAATCAACGCATTGGCCGACAAGGTTGCAGAAATCTGGCAACGATCAGCGGCAACCCGCGGTACGCAAATGGTATTTTGCGACATGGGCGTACATCCGACGCCGTGGGGATTCTCAGCGTATGACGAGGTGGCCAAAAAACTTCTTGAACGAGGTATCGTGGCCCCAGAAATTGCATGTATCGGCGAGGCCGATTCCGACGCCAAGAAACAGGCATTGTTCGAGAAAGTGCGGCAAGGCAGCATTCGCGTCCTGATCGGATCAACGGCGAAAATGGGCACCGGCACCAACGTGCAGCGCCGATTAACCGCGCTTCATCATTTGGATGCTCCTTGGAAGCCCGCCGAGGTGGAACAGCGGGAAGGCCGCATTTTGCGGCAAGGCAACAGCAACAAGGAAGTAGCCGTTTATCGTTATGTGACGCAAGGTTCGTTCGATTCTTACATGTGGCAAGCGCTGGAGAACAAACAAAGATTCATCTCCCAGGTGATGACGGGGCAATGCGGCGTGCGCCGCGCCGAAGACGTCGGCGGCCAAGAACTGAGCTACGCAGAGGTGAAAGCCATCGCGTCGGGCAATCCCGCCGTGCTGACGCTGGCCGAAGCCGATGCGGAACTGCAACGATTGGCAATTCTGCGCAAATCGCATTCCGACGAGCAGTATGTCGCTCGCAAAAGGCTGAAGGAGTTGCCCCAGGCGATCGAACGGCTGTCGGCTCGCCTCGCCGGATTAGAAGCTGACGCCGGAACCGTCGCTGTCAATAAGAATATCTCGATCGGAAATCGAATCTGCCCGCAGGACGACGTTTTGGTCTTATTGTCCAATGCGCTCAATTGGATTCCAGAACGTGTCACGCATCCCAAGCGTTTCCCGCTTGGTACGTTTCACGGACTTTCCTTCGGCATCAATCGCACTTCGTTATCCACAGACGTTTACCTCGAAGGCAAAGGATTTCGCTGCGAAATGCTCAACCGCGATTCGCAAGGGCCGCGAGCCGTCATGAATGCACTGCAACGAATGGCCCTTTCATATGACGAGCTGATTGCAAAAATCCAAAAGGAATTGGCGTTAGCACAGAATCAATTACACGATTACTGGTCGCGGAAAGGCTTGGCTTTCGCAAATGAGCAATACATGGCCGAATTGACGGTCCTGCGAGACAAGCTGAGAAAAGCCTTATCAGAGAAGGTCGCCGAAGAGCAACCTGATGCAACCGAGTTAGCGGGGCGGATCACTGCGCTCAGGAATGCAGCGAGGAGCCCCATCCCTACGTCCACATTTAGCGAGCGAGTGATTTCAGCCAGCAACTCGCAGTGCGCGATTTGACAAACACCTTTAAGACGATTTACATTAGTGGGTTCGCTTGTCGCCCTGCATTCCACGTGTCCTGACTTTTGATCATGTCAGCATCCAGTGCGGCCATCATGCGATCAAAATCTGCTAAAGCCGCTTGGTCCCGGATTTTATCCGAATAAAAACGTCGTCGACTTGAATCCACGCCGTTCTTAACGTGTCGCGACATGAGCGTAGGACCAAAAACAGATTTGAATGCACTAAAAGATCCGCGACTTACAATATTATCAGTCTCTTTTCTTTCACCGAGCCACATCTGGGTGACCATCCATCCGATCTCAATCAATCGATCTTCCCAATTCGATTCCAAGGTTGCAATGTCCTTCCAAGACGGTGATCGCCCTTTAAACTTGAGCTCGTCACATAATTCTACCTCATCGCGATAGCATTCCAGTAAGACACTATTTTGGCCAAGATGGCGCCAAAGTAACAAGCCGCGAGGCGTAACATTTAAAGTACACAGTTCACCCACTTTTGATGGCATCAAAAACGTTCTGCAATTTCCAAGTAAGCCCTCAGTGTACATCTCATCAATAAGAGCCGTGGTTACCTCCGGACTCAGTGCAAAAAACTGCTTCCCCCACTCGTTTATCTGGGCAAGCGAAATGTAAATGCACTCCGGCGACATATGAGACGTAGTAGCGAGACGCGAAAACAGATTGATAAGTCGAATCTTCAGCGTACTCTCGCCTAGCCTCGCATGTTTCGAATTAATGACATTTACAATCCGGGTCCCTCCGATTGGATAAACAGGTTGAGGGACCTTTCCCTGATTGCCATATGCCAATGCTCGAATGACGGTGGTAGGTGTGAACAATTCACGAAAATCAGTACGAGTGGGCTGTACATTTTTGTCGTAGTAACGGCGCACAAGTTGATCCGTTTGACAAAAATGGACGTTTTTCAGTACATCCATGGTGGCCTTCATGCAGTCCGCCAAGTTGAAATTGCAGAGTGCAACTAGCTCGCCTTCTTGCTGTGATTCTTGAAATGCTTCAATCAAACCTTTCAGGAATGTCTCGCGTTCAACCACTGTCCATTCATGTCCGCCAACGATGATTCGGAAGCGGTGTTTCGCTGCGTTTGCGAAAAAATGTCGAACTCGCATGCCAAGTGCTGTTGAAAGTGAGCAGGGCAACGGAACGTGAATTTCACGACATGCGTACCAACCACCGCCATTTCGAGTTTTTAGGTCGTTTTGAATAGCGTCTGCAGTTGCGGGCCGACAGCACACAAGTGGTGTTAAACGGCGAATGGGAGCGTCCGTACGAAATTTCCTCTCTCGAGCGCTGAATTTTTCAATGAATACACCCAAGTGCGCCAAATGCTCGACCATACATGCCACCAAAACCAGATCCTTATCGTCGAGATTGTCCAAAACTATCTTGACGTGATCTATGTTGTCGACTTTCAACTTGTAGACAAACAGGATTCGCAGGTGGGTATCAAAATCCTCCTTAGAGAGAGCATGCAAGAATTCGGTGTCGGTGAGATTTCGGCTAAGTGCGCACGAAGGGACTTTGTGCGGATAGTTCTCGATTATGAAGTGCCGGACAGGTGCGGGATTGGCCATGACAACGCGGTCATACCAACTGTCTTCGTCTGGATTTGATTCGTTATCTCGCCTGAATACTTCGCCTTTGAGTAGTTCGTTGATTAGCAAATGAGCGATGTTGGTCGCCCGGAATCGCTGCGCAGCGTGTTCCAAGGTGTAATAATCTGATTGGAGTTTTGGAGCGAAGGATACATCGCTATAGTCACGGGAAACGACAAGACAGCTTTGGGGCTTCCAGACTTCTTCGCACAAATGATTGATCACTGAAGTCTTGCCAACACCGATCATACCCGAAATCAACCCTACACCGATAGCCCCACTCGAAGCGTAATCGATAATCGCAGTTTCAGCGTCCTTCATTGGGACGTAGGTTTCTTTTGAATGCGGCAGTCGCGGCTGAAAAATGACGTCTAAAAAATCTCGATATGCTTCGAAGATTGAGTTATATGGCCCCTGCTCGTACGGGGGCGTTGTTCGTGTCACTCGCATGATCGATCTCCCATGATCAGTTGTCGCCGCAGTACTTGTCGGACACAAGTGAGTAGGAGTGTTTATCCGGTGGAGAAATGACGTCGAGTCAAAATTGCCGACTGACGCCTCGGTTTAAGGTCGCGTCTTGCGATGGCTAAACGAGTTTGGGCGATTTTTCTCATGGCTGCCCCAGTGTGCTTCGGCTGACTGTGTGGTGCCGAATAAGATCAACGACGTCGATTGTAGCGAAAGCACTACCTTTGGGACCAGTAGGCGAAACAAAATCGCCGAAAAAATGTCAAGCCTATTGACAGGCTATAACAAGTCGCGGCATATTCGCGCAGGGGCTGTAAAATGACAAATTGTCGCCGTCACACAATTACGGAAAACTATGATTTGATGCAAATCATCCTCGCTTTCGAGACAACGCCCGAGACCACAACGCAAGCTCTGGTTGAGCACTACGGATTTGAAAAAGGAACCAACCCCAATGAGTGGTATTGTCCCTTGTCCATAGCGTCCAGGGTCGCCGCAGAGAAAATAGACGATTATCTGAGTGAAATGCGAAAGGATTTGTGAAATCGAATACGCCTTGAGAGGCATTACAATGGTTAAGGAAGAACCGCAAAAACCGCTTCAAGTGATCAGTGACTGCGGTAGAGAATCGCAAGCTGGCTAACATTCGGCGCCATTTGTCTGCACAAGATCAGATTTGTGTTTTTTCTAGAAGGACATTGTGATGCCGACACGATTTCTGTCGCGTATTGATGAAATCATTATTAAATGGAGTTTTGTGGCAGGTTGCTCAAGGCCACTTTGTTATCAATGTAAGAGTGGCCCGCCCCAGGCTCGATGTAAGATCGAGGATAACTAGCTCGAGTTTTTGTGGAATGGTGAGCCCTCGGAACATTGTCGGGCTGGGCCGTGATGGCAATGCAGAGAATGGGGCCACTTCTTTGAGCTGTGTCTTGAAGTCATTCAGTGCACCATTCGTGATAAATAAAGGACGTTATTTATCACGAATGACAGGTGGCGACTCAGCAAAAATTGTTGACATGGTTTTCAATTCGTGCCATTGTCGAATTGTTCACCACTTCGAGAAAGTCGCCCATTATGGAACATGTTTACCACACAGTCGTCGGAAGGGGCGGACGTTTGGTCATACCCGCACCGCTCCGAGATGCCTTGCATCTTAAGCCAGGCGAAAAGGCGATCGTCACCGTCGTGGATGACGAACTTCGAATTCGCAGTCTCGATGCAACGATTCGCGACATTCAGGAACATTGTCGCCAGTTCGCCGTGCCCGGCGTCAGTATCGTTGATGAGCTAATCGCCGAGCGCCGCACCGAAGCAGCCCGCGAGGATGCGGAAATCGCCAGCTTTGCCACCAGGAAAATCGATGACTAGCGTCGTCATCGACGCATCGGCTCTGATGGCGCTGTGGTTGGGGGAGCCTGGAGCAGAGCACGTTATGAGTCACGTTGATGGTGCGGCGATGTCAGCGGTAAACGTGGATGAGGTGGCGGCCAAAATGCTCGTTCGCGGGGATCGGCTCGAACAAATTGCCGCCAACCTTCGCGCAATGCCCATCGAGTTCGTGCCGTTCGATTACGGTCAAGCGCTCGTCAGTGCTTCCTTGAAGAACCATTGCATTGGCAAGAACATTTCTTTTGCCGACCGAGCATGTCTAGCGCTTGGGCTAACGCTGAATCGCCCCGTCCTCACCTCCGACCGGGAGTGGGCCAATCTCGACCTTGGTATCAACGTACAATTGATTCGGTAGGCGAATGGCGCAAGACACACCTCTTCTTCCATTAATACCGCAACTGCCCGGCGTTCTCCCTCCTCATCCGCTGATTCGGGCAGCCGGCCCTCATGCGGACTTTGCTTGGGGCGAATTCTTCGCCGGTCAGCTGCGCAATCGGCATACCCGGATAGCCTACCGGCGCGCCTTGACTCGCTTTCTCGATTGGCTTGGCCGCGAGGGGGTGCAATTGCGCGACGTGATGCCGGCGCACGTCGGGCTTTACTTTGACCAACACGCCGGCAGCGTTCCGTCGAAAAAACTTGCGCTCGCCGCCATTCGGCGATTTTTTGATATTCTCGTGACGCGGCATGTCATCGTGCTGAATCCCGCCACATCCGTGCGCGGCGAACGCTATCAAGCAATCGAAGGCAAAACGCCGGAAGTTGGCGTCGAAGATGCACGCAAACTACTTGCATCGATTGAGCCGGACTCGCTCGCAGGCAAGCGCGATCGCGCGATCATCGGCACGATGATTTACACCGCTGCCCGCGTCGGCGCGATCGCGAAACTCCGTCGCCTCCACTACTATGGCGACGGCATTCAACATTACTTACGTTTCGAAGAAAAAGGCGGTAAGTCGCGAGAACTTCCGGTCCGGCATGACCTGCAAGAGTTGATCACAAACTATCTTGTGGCCGCGGGCTTGGAATGCGCATCGTCAGCAAGGCCGCTCTTTTGCACACTCAACGGGCGGACTGGACGGCTTACCGATCGACCATTCTCGGCGATTGACGCTTGCCGCATGTTGAAGAAACGGCTTAGTGCGGCAGGTCTCTCTGATCGAATCTCACCGCACTCGTTCCGAGTTTGCACTATCACCGACCTATTGAGTCAAGGCGTCGCCCTTGAAGACGTCCAGTATTTGGCTGGACATGCAGATCCGCGCACGACCCGCCTTTATGATCGCCGACAACGCCGAGTGACTCGGAATATTGTCGAACGTATCTCGGTGTGATTTTCTTGTCGCTCAATCCGACTCAATGCCTAAAATTGATACTGCGTGGCCCTGATCGGTTTGTATCACAAACATGGCGCCTATCGGCATGAGCAGCAAAGCCAGCAAGAATCAAAATTCCGAACCCAGCTTCGACGACTTGAATACATTTCTGGATGTCTATGAAGCAGCCAAAGCCGACTCAGACAACAAGTTAACAACTTTGCAAGAACTTTTCCGACAACCGTCGGTGAATCTTTCAACTGTAAATGGGCGCATGGAGCGAGTCATTCTGTATTTCCTCGGCCGACCCAATGGGAAAAAACGCGGGCCTGGGTTCGAGAGACTATTTACCCGTATCTCTCTTGCCGAGGATCAGGAGCCCCCGCAGCGAATCGGCCTAAAGCCCACGAGAATTGCGAACCACCTTGCGAAACAAGTTCGCATGATCAAGGGTTGCTTTCGTTCGGCACGCAATTCAGCGCGTTCCCTTTTGTCGCCAGAGCCGAAGCCAGTGTTGAAACTCGCTACACAATTGACCCTGGGATCGCGGTTTTTAACGGCCGTTTTGAGCAACTTGGATGCTATCCTGGGAAAGTCCGCTCGGTTGGAATGGTCAATCGGCAATACGATGGATCAAATCCCCCTCTTGGAGCTAGGCGTTCTGGACGTTGTTTTTGGGTTTGGTCCTGCCAACGAACATCATTACAAACATCCCAAGTCAATAGTATTTACGTCGTTCAATTATGAGTCTTCCATGGTGCTTCTCAGTCATCCCAATTGTGAAATCTGGACCACAAAGAAAAAGGACATCAATCTGAACTACTGGGAAAATGACTTCAGACCATTGGAGCAGACTGCGAGCCGAGCTTCACTTCGCTTTGACAAATTGCGTGGTGTTGTCATCAACGAGATTGATTTCAATCGCACGGCAGTTCCCCTGGTCGTCAGTTCCTCGTTTAATCAACCGCCTTCCCTTGTCAAAGAAATTGAACGGTTGCGAATTATCGACCACATTCGCGAGGTGGATACATATGAAGAAGGCCTAGCTTTGGCGCGGCTCGGACTCGGATTGACCGTCGCCATTGAAGTGTTTGCCCTCCGACGACGGACGAGCGTATTCAAGATTCAACCGGCCTCGGAGAATAGTCGGTGGCTAGGAGTCTACTGGAACGAACGAAAAAGCATGTCCGATACTGGCGTGCGACTCGTGGCTTTCCTACAAGAATATATCAAGCGATTTGAGCGCGAGATTCGATCTGGCAACCCACCGGCGTTGGAGGAAAGGTCCTATACGAAGTTGTGCAACGAACACGCGGTGTCCGCCGAAAAAGAGGGATGGATTCAGTCCCAAAGAGCGGCATTCCAGCTTCCGTCACCCAAAGGTAGCGAATAGCATTTCGGATAAACTAAAACTCTTTTTTCTGAAACGAAAACAGCAAAAAAACGGTCTTTTTCACCCGGAGTGGGATTTTGTCGGTTATGATGGTTGCGAGGCTTCATTCTGACACCGGCACGGAGTGAACCATGCGTCGCACGATCAAAGAATCCAGTCCCGTTGTTGGCCTTGTTCTCGTTCAATATGGACAAGTGCCACCAGAGCGTCTCGGCGACCTCAATATCTTTCACGGGGATTTAGGTGAGCCGCACGATATTGCGTGTTTCTGTAAATTGGCAGCACAAGAATTGCGCCAACTCGCAGAAAAATTCCATGACGAGCGGCTACGTCGTTCGGCCGATCGAATCGAAGTGTATTGCAGCGGCGGATTTCTCGATGTACTTGAACTCGTAGACCAAACTCAAGAGATGTCACACGAGAAAATCTCTGCCAAATGTGGCCCGCGCGGAAGCCTGGTCATTGCATTGCACTCGAGGAGCCAGTCGGCTGGCCTATGATCCCGCATATCGCACGCAAGTCAATCACGACTAACCACGCAATCGATTGAGATTCGCAGCGCGCTCCATGTTCTTGAAAAACAGTTCTTCGACTTCTTGAACCCGGCGCTTTTCGTCTTCGGAATCCACCCGAAATGGGCCGACGAGATCGCGGCCGTTTTCAGTTGCAACAATTGAGGCGTCGAGGACTTTTGTCGTCAGCGCTCGGATTTTGCCAGTGCCTACGTCGATGAATCGATTAAGGCAAGGATCGAGTTTGTCGCCTTCCAGTCGTTCACCTTTTTCGGCCGCCAATCGCAAACGATCAAATATCGGTGGTTGTGATTTGAACAAGTAGTGCAGCAACACCCATTCAGCCAATGCGTCGATTCCATTCACCGGCGCACCAGACTTCAGAAATAAGATAGGTCCTTCGTTCCGTACCACAAGATCATCATTGTTGACGGGCGGAACGTCCATGAGTGGCGACGTTCGTCCTGTTTCAATTTGGGCGGATTGAGCTGCCCTGAATTTGCTCTGTTCGATCATGTCTGGCACCTTTTTTTCCTAAGGTCAACCATATTGGTTGACGTTCCGAAGGACGTAGTAATTTTACCTCTCTGAATTGGGTGAGTATCTCAAGATGCCTGCAATCTCCAACCATACTTGGCGCAAGAGTTCCACAACCCGGTTCAGCCGGGGCCATTGTTTTATTCGAAAATCCTTGTGCAAGCGAAGAGACTTGTGCCAAAGGCAGTGTCATCCAGTGGCTTGGACAGCCTTCATCGAAAAGCCACGTTTCTTTTAAAAGGCATTCCATCGAAAATGCTCGGATTCGCGGTAAAAGCAGGGATACTACAGTCTTAGGAGACTCGTTGAGCTCTATCAAGGCAGTCGGCCGACTGCGCGGTTCAGGCTTTGTTCGAGTTGGCAACGTCGCCTGGCCATCGTATCTTTTTTCGGACCTCCATCGGACTGGCAAGCTAAACCCGGAGTCTGTCTCGCCAAGGGGGCTTCTTGCTCTGCTCGCGTATCATATCCTGAGGGGAGCCTGGGCGGCGGCAAAGCCAAAGACGCGACTATTTTTGCTCGAACCCAGCAACATGAGGAGGCTGGCGATGAACGAAGATGATCGATCCCAGATAGATGACTGGATTGAAAAACACGGCTTCGATAAGTGCCCGCAATGCGGTATCGAGGCGAAATTAAACGTATCCAGCCGACTGCTTGGTTCGAAGGAATTGCCAAAGAAGGGGCAAGATTCAACGGCCTACATCGTCATGACGTGTACTAATTGTGGACTGGCTCGATTGCTTAATCCGGCGGTGGTTGGATTTTCAGCCGAGTAAATGGCGAGATACTCGATCGGGGGGGCCACCGCTTTTCATGTCGGGCCTTTTCGGGCCAGGAAAATTATTGGGGCATGCCGATGGCTACCACGTCGCTTGATGAAGCGATTCAGTTGTTCGACGCTTCTGAAGTGAATTTGGTAAAACTCGAAGACCTTTGGCAAAAGATCAAGAAGTTAATTCCTGATGGCATAGCGTTTGGTGCGCCGCCGGAATTTGAAACGCATTGCCGCGCCTTTCGTCGAATCCTCTCAGCGATGCCAGCGATCGACGGCACTCGGCTGAGCGATCACTTACTGGATTTTGATGAGATTGCTCAAATGCGCTTTGATGCGCGCGAACTCGATGAACCTACGGCCTTTGTGTCGGTTGAAAACGCCGTGGAAGAACAAGGACGAGCACTCTCGGCATATCGATTTGCTTTCGGAGTCAAACGGCGAGAACTCATTCGCGACCGCGTGCTTGAGGTCGTTGACCGCGTCGATGCAATTCTTCGAAGAGTAGCGCCGATTGCGGCGGCGGTGCAGACCGGTAGAATTCAAGACGATGAATGGGCCACGATTCCATCCCTTCTTGAAGAAATCGACGCACTTTGTGGACCGGCCCCAAAGGCAAAGAGTTGGCCGACAATGCTCCGCCATTTGCGCTTCAGCCAGCCGCATGATTTCGAAGATATCGTCAAATCTGACTGGCCCGATATTAAGGCAACGATCATCAAAGGCCTCTATGGCGAGCACGACCCAATGCCTGTGAGGGTAACTGACCTCGGCGTATTGGTGTCCTCAAAACCTAGCGGATCAGTTTCGACCAAACTCTATTGGACGAACCTGACCGATGAGGATTTTGAACGGTTAATTTTTGCTCTCATTACGGATACGCCGGGTTATGAAAACCCTGAGTGGCTGCAACGCACCAATGCTCCCGATCGTGGACGTGATCTTTCCGTCACAAGGGTGATTCACGATGCGCTCGAAGGTACGCGTCGCGAACGAGTCATCATTCAATGCAAGCATTGGCAAACTAAAAGCGTCGCGCCCGCAGACGTTGAAGCATTGATCGCCCAGATCAGACTTTGGCCTCCGCCACGAGTCGATGGCCTTATTATTGCTACCTCTGGGCGGTTTACCCTTGATGGGGTGGAGTACATTGAAAAACACAATCAGGCGGACCATGCGCTTCGTATCAGCATGTGGCCGGAAAGCCACTTAGAGCGATTATTGGCGCCGCGGCCACATCTTGTGGCTGAATTCCGACTTCGAAAGCCACCAAATTAAGGCGGCCCCTGATAGCAAAAAAAGCGGGAGGAGGTATCAGGAAAGGAGTTGCCTGAAGAGCCTTTTTTGTTGGAAATTCGCATGCCATGTCAAGTTTTTCTGATGTAAAACTTGACAACTATCGTGTTTTGGTCGAAAATACTAGCATGAAAATAGACCGGCCAAAATCAAGGCAGAGCAACGCTGCGCAGACGATTCGCCAGCAAATCGAATCGGGCGGCGAACGACTATGGCGAATGAGCGACTTTACCGGTTTGCCATTTCTAGCGGTGGCCCAGGCCTTGTCCCGCCTGACCCGTCAGGGAGAATTGCAGCGGCTTGGCAAGGGACTTTACTACCGTCAGCGAACGACCTCGTTTGGGCCAAGTCTCCCTAATCCGGCGGCGATTCGCGCGCTGCCGATTCGCCAACGCGCATTTCCCGCCGGGATAGCGGCTGCCAACATGCTTGGGTTCACGACACAGAATCCAGCGCGGATGGAACTAGCAACCGTAGGGCAGAGTCTACCTCGCCAGATCATTGGCAAGGACGCGATTATCCACTTGCGACGGCCCGCCGAATGGCGAACTTTGTCTGAAACAGACGCGGCTTTGCTCGATTTCATTCGCAACCGCGGAGAGTCCAGCGAGTTGTCGCCTCAGGAGACAGCGCAAAAACTCTTTGCATATCTTTCTGAACCGGGCCGATTTCAACGACTTTCGCGAGTCGCACTGTTTGAGCCTCCGCGCGTTCGGGCAATACTTGGAGCGCTGGGTGAACAATTGCAGCAACGGCCAGCGATACTTGAGCGGCTTCGAGCAAGCCTCAATCCTCTTTCGCGATTTGACTTCGGCAGCCTTTCTGAGCTGAAATATGCCCGCGATTGGCAAGCCAAGGAGCCGAAGGCGTGAAGCTGTTTGAGCATCCGGACTTTGACCAAGCCATCATCCGCGCGACTGAACATTTTCGGTCGCGCGGACTGCGCGAGTCCTTTATTGAGAAGGACTACTACGTCACCGAAGTGCTTCGCATCATCGCGAAACATGCCGCTGACAAGATCATCTTCAAGGGTGGAACGAGTCTGTCTAAAGGGTGGAATCTCATCGAGCGGTTTTCAGAAGACATCGATTTGTTCTTGGACCCGATGGCATTCCAGCCTCCCCTTGGCAAGAACGGCATTGATCGCGAGCTGAAGCGAATTCGAGAAGAAATCGAGAAACACCCAGGTCTGACCTTCCTTCGGCAACAGAGCAAGACCATTGGCGGATTTGGTCGAAACGACCGCTTCGAATACAAGCAGAACTTCGCCGGCACCGGCGAAATAAGAAATCATGTATTTGTTGAGGCCGGTGCCGCCAGTGGACGGGAACCGACTGAAAGCATCCGACTAAGTTCCTATATCAGTCAATTCCTGCAAGAGACAAGCGGGACGCTTGGAGCCGAAGACGAAGGATCGTTCGACATGCGGCTTCTCCATTTTAGACGGACGTTCGTGGAGAAAATGTTCACAATCCATGCGAAGGTCGAAGCATTCAAGGCCGGCGGATCACCAATCGGAACCTACGCGCGCCATTACTACGACCTCTATTGCCTCGCCGATTGTCCGGAAGTCCTGCAAATGCTCAAGTCGCAAGAGTACAGCGAGATCCGCGAAGACTATGATCGCGTCAGCCGCAAGCATTTCCCCGCCGGCTACGTCCCGCCTACGAGCATGAGCTTTGCACAAAGTGAAGCCTTGTTCCCGCCGACTGGGCTTCGTGCAATTCTTGCTCCGGAATTCGAGCGGCAATGCAAGGTCCTATGTTTCGGAACGATTCCGAGATGGGATGAGTTTCAGATGCGGATGGAAAAACTAAGGTTGCACCTTTAATTGCGCGGCGCCGCGCAGCTTCGAACCGGACAGCGACTTCGGGACTCCATGAGACACCCTGCAATTCCTGCATTAGGGTATCAAAAGCGTGACAAGCCGATTGGCCGACATTTTGATAAATTCGTCTGCGACTCCATGCCACACCAGTCAACACATGCTGGACAATCAGCGAGTTCCCAAACACTGCCTTGAACGCATTGTAGTTCCGTCCTCAAGGAGAGCAGCAACGGGGAAACCAGTGCGAAATGTCGTTTGCAAGCATTTTCAGTTTCACCCCATCGCCGGCCTATCACTTGCAAGCTAAATCCGGAGCCTAATCCGCCAAGTGAAAAAGCCGCTTTCCGTTAGCGGAAGCCTTCAGCTTTTTCACTTGTCGGCCCACGCAGCCACCGGCCTTGGTCGCATGCCATCGGCCTCAATGATGGGGCTCGAAAAACGAAAGGAATCTTATGACCGATAATAACGCAGCCCTCGATACCGGCGTCGCCAATCGCCGCCCGACTTTTAACGCCTATCAAGTCCGCGACGGGAAAGACGAATCCAGTTTCTGGGATCGCATTGGCGTTGCGTGGAGTAATCGCGACGGCGGCTACACGCTTCAGCTTCAGGCGGTGCCGCTTTCGGGTCGCATCGTGCTGACGAAACCGAAAAACAACAATTAACCTCGAGCAGGGGCGGGCCGAAGTGCCCGCCCGCATCGACCTGGTGAATATTTAAACCATGGAGAAACTCCGATTGAATGTGGTGCGTCGCGACAAGTCGGATAAATTCGCCACTCTCACACCGCGCGTTTCGCCATCGGGCGGAAGACCATAGTTTCGCCCAACAGTTGCTTAGGGTGATTTTTGCTTGCATTCGACCATCGACACATGTTAGAGGTTTTTCAGCTATTGAATTACAGGTGATGATCGACAAGCACAATCTCGACCGACAGGAAGGACTTTGGACATAGATCTGGCGCCACGTCGTCCATTGTCTTGGTTTTCGTGATGATCCATTAACACCCACGGAACTTGAGATCCAAATGATCGCCCGCGATGCCGTCCACCAGAGTGGTGCGTTGAATACACTTCACGAATTCGCGAAAGCTGAGAATGCCGAGGACCGAATCCGCGTGAGAAATGACTGGGAACAGAAAATGGCGGCGCGAAATAAGCCGTCCACTTATCCCTTCAAGTCGTAAATGCTCTGTTGGGCAGCCGACGTTACACGTTTATCTCGACATCCAGCAGACGCCGCGCATCAGTAGTGACGCCGAGCCGAATGATGATCAGCCTCTTCATCGATGTGGTCACAAATCTCTTGAATGACGGCGAGGGTCATTTGTTTTAGAGCATCCTCCTCTTGAAAAATGGCCACCCGCTTCGGCTTGCCGACCACCGAATCATATCCGTGTGAGCGGATGCGCGAATAAAGCGCCCGTTGTGCCGATTCCATAATTTCCCGGGCATGGCTCATGACGACCTCATCCAGTGATGATGCCCGAATTCTGTAGTCAGTATGTTCGTCATGGTGATTGATGTACTCAAAGGCAAATCGGCTGGCAAACTCAATCACTTCATCGACGGCGGCTTTGTCAAATTCGTTCAAATTTTGGTACGCATAGCGGGTGCCACCGATGACGATATTGACTCAACGGGCGGCATTGACCGCGTACTTTCCGGCACCATGACGAAGCAGGCCTTTTCCGGTTCGAGCCGACACTCGAGATGCAATTTTGAACAATTTAGTCAGTTGCTGTGCGATCACACGCATGGAAAACTCCCTTAGTTGCTTCGACAGACGAACTCGAAACACGATCGGGTGTGCGCCATGTCACTCTATGTGGATTGATGCCCAAAACCACTCTTTGAATTCGGATCCTCATTCCTTCGGTTCAATAATCTGAACCCGCTCTACGACCACCGCTTCATCGTCCGCCAAATCTGCCGAGGGCGTGTCCGCTTCCGCTAAATACTTGACCTGATGTTCAAGAATTCGATGATAGGGCTCGCGGAGATTGCGTCCGGAAATGATGACCGTATGACCCGTTGAATATGCAAGTACGATCGAAGCGGCTGGCACCTCGATTCCCTCACCTATACTGGTTGGCGCGGGACACCAAGTCGGGCAATGCAGCCATGCGTATTCAAGCGCCGGCCAAGTTCCCCTCAATCGCCGAAACTCGATATTGAACGCGCGGCGTTGCCCACGGACATAGCCCCAGCATTCCAGTTCTTCTTCGTCGGGTTGCTCACGAATCGCTTTGGGACTGCCAAAGCGAGCAATGGTGGCGGCGGCGTTATCGCTCATAAGCGAGTTCTCTCCCCTTCACATGTTCGACCACATTATCACGCACGTTGTCAATCAAACGCGATGCGTAGGCCTGGCCGCGAGCAGCCATCCGTTGCAAATGAGCCACATGCTTTTTCAGGCGATCCAGGGGCCATGGCCTCGCTTGCACGAGCTCCGTCGCGGAGAGGCGTTCCTCGCTTCGTGTCACTGCTTCGCGCAGCGCCAGTTTGTCGTCCGTGTATATGGCGGCTTGCTTTTTGGCGCGGCTCGCGGAGACATAGAGCTGCTCGCGGCCGGTTGCGGGTAGCGACTCGGCCGATTGAGCGATCAAGACCCGATCCACTGTTTTGCCTTGGCTGGCGTGGCTGGTTACGACCAACCCATTTGCGAAGTGCCCGAAATCCTGGGGCACTTGCCAGCCGTTGTCGAGGCGAATGCCGCCATCGGCGGTGAATCCGGCCACGCCGTAAACCGCACCGTTATTTAGGCGATGCTGATCGGCGGAATAACTGTTTTGCGTGATCCGTACCTTATCGCCTGCCGCTAGCGTCAAAATGTCCGGCCGGTACACTTGGAATTTCCGCGCCTGACTTAACGGCAAAACAACTTCAGACCCGTTTTGCAATTCGATATGAACCGAGTTTCCCACTACGCCGGTCAAGCGACCCCTCGCCCCGCGCTGAAACCCCGGCGCGTTTTGCACGAACTGAACGATCATCGGCGAATCAAAGCCGCGATACGTTGCGGGATCTGCGCGTTCGGCTTCGGTAAGGTTGAGCGGAACCAATCGCTCGAACTGGCGTTCATCTTTGCCGAGCATCTTCCGAGCCTTCAACTCGCTACGAATGGCATCGACCGTCTGCGCGCCCTCTTTATGGGTCGGCGACACAACCAAAACCTGTTCGCCGCGCTTGATCGCATCGGCATAATCCTTCGCCAATCGCTGATGCGCGTCGCCATTGGGTGATTCGTAAATCCAGCCCAAGGCGTCGAGCCGATCAAACCCTTCAAGCGCATTGCCTTCGGCCAATGCCGCCACCGCTGCCTTGTAACTTCCTTGTTGGCGGCGAATGTCTTTGACCTCGACGGCCTGAAGGCCCGCTTGTGTTTCCAAGAGGTGAAGCGCCAAACCGCGAGCGACGGCGTGATGTTGGCGCGAGTCGCCCATCACGACGACGCGAGCATTTTTTTCAGCGGCCAATGAGAACAGCCGCGCCATGTCGCGGGTGCCTGCGAGGCCGGCTTCATCGAGCCAGAGCACGCCGTTTCGCAATTGCGAATGCAACGCCGGATCGGTGAGCAGTTTTTCGGCCGTCTCGGCCTGTGCGAACCCTTCGGCCCGCAGCACGCCCCGACTCGCTTGCGCGGTAGGAGCAATTACGACGAGCGACTTGCCGGCGTCCTCGATTGCTTTCACCGCTTCTTGCATGAGCGTCGTTTTGCCGGTGCCGGCGACGCCGCGAATCAACATCACGCGGTCGGTCGAGTCCAAGATGTGTCGAACTGCGGCTTGTTGCTCGGAATTGAGCCATTTGCGTTCGATCACATGCTGAGGCGCCAGCGGCCGGCACGCACCGCGTCCGTCGCGGGCGAAGGCAAGCATGTCGCGCTCTTCACCAAGCACGTCGCGCGTCGTGGTCATGGCCTGGCCGTCACGCTGTCGCCTGAGAATGCCGTGACCGTTCAATTCATTCTTGGCGGCGTCGATCGACACCTCGCCGACGCCGTAACGCAACGTCTGCGCCAGAAGGCGCTTTTCGGAGACAACCGACTGACGCTCCAAGCTTTGTTGCAAGGCATGCTCCATTGCAGCCGCGGGCGTCACGCCACGTTCAGTTGGTCGCGCCCGCTCGCGGACCGTTTCGATTTGCTCCCGCTCGCCGTCGGTCAATTGGGCTTTCCACCACGCCCGCAGGTCGTCCCAACCGAGTTCTTTCTGCTTGCGTTCCCGTGTCTTGGCTCCCAGTTGAGCTTTGACTTCGGGTCTCGTGACGCTATGGGCGCGGGCAGCATCCTCGATCAGTTGCGTGCGCCGCGAGAATTTGTGCAGCAATTCGGGCGCAAGGCCGGCGATGTCCCAGTCGCGGCCATGCCGCTCGATGCCGTAACCCAAGTGCCGAAGGCCAAGCGCCAGCCGCGAATGAAACGCAGCTTCCCAATATGGTGCGTCGCGTTTCAGGTCGCGGAATTGCGCCGCCTTCCACCTCCCCTCTTCCTGGTCAAACGTCGTATTGAACGTGAAACAATGCGCGTGCAGCGACGGATCGGCTTTGCCGTCGACCGGTCGAGCAGTGAAGTGGACAAACTCCGACCAAACGAGATTGCCGGTCACGCGGTCGCTATCCTGCTTGCCACGGCGGACGCGGGTTTTGGCCTCGCTCTCAATCTCTTCCATCGTTTCACGCACGGCTGAGCGAAACACGTCGAGGATCGCCGTGTCCTGATACATCGCATATAGCAGCGACACGCTCTTCGGTGCATTGAAATTGAAGTCGTAACCAACCGTGCGGTCGCCGCGCAATCGCGGCGTGAGTTGTGTTCCGGTGACGGGATCGCGATTGTCGCAGAGTCGATCGAACGACGCTTGATCGACCGGACCGCGAAGGCCTAAGCGGTCCGCAGCGATGCCGCCCCAATTGCCGACCATTTCCAATTCGTGGCCTTCGGTGTAATAACCGGAGGTGCAATAATATCGTTTCGCGTCGGCCGGCCGCGTGTTTTGATGGATGCGAAGCATGCGGCATTATAAGTCGGCCTTCCGCGCGGACAACAGAAATGGTAAACGACTTTCAAATAGATTTTGCAATTCACGCAATTTGCCCCGTCTTGCGGCGAATAACCAATTACGGCAGTCTAACTTCCAAACTTTGGAGAACATCATGGGCGCGCCCGAGATGTGCGATGCTGAGAAATGCATCCGCGAAGACATCCGATCCTATCGAAAAACGATCATTGATATTGCGAAATGGGGTGTCACTGTCTTGGTGACTCTTCAGACGGCTACGTTTTTTGTCCGAGAAAAGGTCGCACAGGATATGGCTCGTGCGGCATTAATGGCGAATAATCCTGTCGTTAATGTGAACCCCGTTGCCCCTGCCATCGAGACTATCCCTTTCCGCCGGTGGATCGTCGGTTCGGTTTTGCTGCTCATTCTTGCAATACTGTTCAGCCTTATGTCCCGCATCGTCGGAACGCAGGCACGCAAGCAAATCAAAGGTCTGCGGGATGTGCCAGGACTCGTCCTCCCCGTTTACGAGCCGACGAAAGGAGCTCGGTGGGTGATCTACTCGATGTATTTCATTTTTCCTTTGTTCGATGTGATCCTTTATTTTTACCTACACAGTTGGCAAGGCTAGCCCCGGAACATCACTGAGGAAGACTCCAACATATTGTGATTATTCAGCCTGGTAAAAGGCAATGCCTTCGCAACTCACGAATCCGCGAAGACAATGCTCTTATCTCCTTCATGTGTGGTGGGACACCTTTTTCCTCTGCTCGTAAAATGGCAGCGGTAGTTAAGCAGGTTCTCTTTTTTGCTGACAGACGTCTTCCCGATGCGGTGCATCGGCTCGCGCCTCAGTGATAAATTCGATTTACTAGGGGTTGCGATTTATCTGATAAATCAATCGCTTGCCAAATCGACCGGCGCTCGCCGCCGACCAGATGGCAAGCGGTCAAGCTGGACAGCAGACAGGTTGGCAAGCTTACAATCCAGCAAGCTTTCATGTTGTCATGCATGCAAGCTGACATGATTGCTGACAAGTAGGTTGGCTAGCTACGCAACATGTCAGCAAGCAATGTTGCAGACTTGCAATCATGCGGTCATGATGGCACGCCGGCATAGTTGCAAACATGCCATCAAGCAAACATGTTTACTGGCAGACGTGATTTCTTGCTTGCATCTTTGAATTTGTTCGCTAATGTCCGCCGATGATTATTGTCGTGGCAAACAGCAAGGGTGGCGTCGGCAAAAGCACCGTCGCGGTACACTTAGCCGCTTGGCTTGATTCCTTGGGACATCGGGTGGTGCTTGCTGACTGCGACACGCAGCATTCTTCATCCGAGTGGATTCGCGAAGCTGCGCCCAATGTGCGATCCGTCAAGCTAAGTAACCCCGATGACATCCTGAACGAACTGCCGGGCCTGGAACAAGAAGCTGACTATGTCGTTGCCGACGGACCCGGCAGTAACACCGAAACCAGCCGGGCGCTTCTGCTGCGCGGCGATATGGCCATTGTCCCGTGCAAGGCCTCGATGTTGGAGGTGAGGGCGCTCGCCAAGGCTACCGACGTATTGCGGCAGGCCCAAGACATACGATCAGGTCGGCCAGACGCCGTCATCGTTCTGAGTATGGTCGGCAAAAACTATCGTTTAACCAAAGATATGAAGGACGCCGCGGCAGCCTTGAATCTGCCAATGGCCAAGACACCGCTGATTCTTCGCCAAATCTATGCGGACGCTCCCGGACAAGGCGCGGTTGTCGCCAACATGGGAGCTCGGGGCAGCGAAGCGGCAGTCGAGGTCTCGGCGTTGTTCGAGGATATTCTTCCGTCCGCGTTGAAGCGGAGCCCGTCGAAACAAGTCGCAACAAGGAACTAGGCCGTGAGTGAACGTCGTTCATTAGTCGAGGGTCTCACGACTCCCGCCGATCCGAAGGTGGAGGAAGAATTCGTTTTTGGTTCCAAGAAAGCGAGGGCGCCAGCCGTCGCACAAATACAAGCGACAGCCCCTGGCATGACCGCACGCGTACCACTGTCCGCACGCGTGCGCACCGACATTGCTGTCAGCTTGAAACGGGTATCGCTCGAACGACAGCTTGCCGGCATATACCCCAACACCCTCCAGGCCATCATGGAAGCCGCGCTGACCACGTGGCTCGAAGCCGAAGGCGAGGGGAGGTGACTGAAGCCAGCATCCTAATCACCAACCAACCATCTGAAGAGGCGAGCCAAGCCGAGGTCACGGACGCCAGCGCGGCCATGCCAACCCTAACGCGACATCAACGCAAACTCATCTTGGGCAGTTCGCAGATTGCGACTTATCCTCCCGATCGCATTGACTTTTTGCACACGGTGCAGTGTCAATGCGGATTGCCTTACCGCGATCCTGGCAACGATATCCGCGAGTGGGACCAACGTCAGGGACTGGCGAGCATGCGTATCGAAGCTGGCTCAGCCCTCGACCCGCACACACGAGAATTCGTCAAGCTCGGACTACCCTTTGGTGAGAAACCGCGATTGGTGCTAATCTATCTTGCGAGCGAAGCCATTCGCACACAATCGGCGCTAGTCGATGTTGAGCATTCAATGACCGCCTTTGCCCGTTCGTTGGGGATCGCCACCAATGGACCACACTTGCGGGCGTTGAAGGATCAACTTTCGCGTTTGGCAGCGGCAACAATCCGCATGGGAATGGTCAATAACGGGCGCGCGGTCCAAATCAACACGCAGATTGTCCACGCAATGGACTTGTGGTTCCCGACCGACCCCGGCCAGAAGATGATGTGGCCATCCTCAGTTCGCTTGAGCAATGAGTATTTCAACAGCTTAGCCAAACATGCCGTGCCCCTCGATAGTCGCGCCGTCACTATGCTCTCGTCGTCTTCGATGGCCCTTGACGCCTATGTCTGGCTATCGCAGAGGCTGCACCGGTTGGCGCCCGGAAAACCCCAGTTCATTCCTTGGACTGCCGTGCACGATCAGTTCGGGCAGGGCTTCGCCCGAGTACGGGACTTCCGTCGCCGTTTTTTGCATACGCTGGCCCAAGTGTACGCGGCCTATCCGATGGCCCATTTTGAGGCGGACCAACGCGGTCTGACGCTTTACCATAGTCGGCCGCCGGTGTTAGCGAGGAGCGTTAGTGTGCCTGGAATTTCAGGAGCTTAGAGCCCCACGTACACTTGGTCGCGCAGGGATCGATGAGGTGAGGGGGGCTTGTGGAAAACGCCAAGCGGCCATTTGCATGTCTTGATTAATTCTCTTGGCGGATCAACCAGTTACGCCCCCGGCACGCCGGCAGCAGAATTCTAGGATTTGCGATCTATCCACATACACATGGTCGCGCGATTCACGTTCACTTGGTCGCGCTTAAATGCTAGCAGTTCCGCGAACTCCACGTACAGTTAGTCGCACAAACCTATATAGACCTATAAATACTTCCTATAAGCAATGACCCTCGAATGTGGATAACGCCTTATCGAGGTCAGCAGAAGCAATTTGCTTGCAGGGCACCCGTTAGACCTGTTATCCATTCCAGACCACTCCACGGTCTTCTTTAGGGCAAAGACACAGGGACTGCCATTGCGATACACTCGGAACATCAAACCGCGTTCTTATCTGCCGTCCGATCCGATGGGAGACCTCTACAACGTCGGCCGCACGGGCGAGCATTTTACCCGAGACCTGCATCCGGACTTTCATCTCCTCTTCAAGGCCGTGACGGGGGTCGGCTTGATGTATTTCGGCGCGCGGCAATTAACAGGAGCTTGGACTTCACTGATGCAGCGGCTGGCCGAGCATGAACGTTGTGGCGTTGGACGCTTTTGAAAAGAGCAAAATGGATTGCTATCCGATTGGCAATCGCCGCCTTGAAACTTCCGCGCCGCCCAAGTCACGTCCGTGAGACCTGGGACCCCCGTCCCAAAAGTTTGGGCGATGGTACGCGGCGGCGGGTTAAACGGCGAATGAGCAATAATCTAAGATCGCCCAGCCAAGAAACTGGCAGCGTTCAACATCCCGGCACCCAAATCAAAGTCTGAACTCTTTCTATCTTGTCAATCCATCATGCCGGCGCGCCTCAGCAGCTAGTTCCTTATGGTGGCGCGGCACCTGGCCCAGATGCGGTGGTCGTCGTTGCCCTCGACCAAAGCAGCAGGACGCCAAAGAGCGGCCCCATCAGGACGTGTCCGCCAACGCGCATCGCGACGTCCTTCAAAATGTCATTGAAGGGCTTCGCGGAGAACTCCATTTTAGACCTGTCAACATAGACAACGCTGGTCGCGGCGCCTCCCAAACTGACCCGGGGCTGCGAGCAAGGTCCTGCTGTGAGCCGCGAGGACGACCTGCAGTTTATAGGCTGTTGCAGCTTGTATGAGGAAATCCGCGAAACGAGTCTAGAGGTCCGGATGGATATGAACGTCGGGTTCGTCGACGTGTACAAAGGTGGTTCGGATATCTATCGTAAGGGATTCCTTCTGGTATAGGCTCCGGTAGTAGATGCGGCGTTCCCCCTCTGAATAGAATGACTTCTCACTGGAGGTTGCTCATGCGGCGCATCGCGAGTCGAATTTTTGCAATTGTGAAACAGCACAAATTTCCCTCTCTGCTAATCATCTTGATGATAGCGGGAGGCGTTTGGGCAATTTGGCCGGTAAATTACTCAGAGGCGCCAAGCTTAGACGGCGAAGGCATCTATTTCATGGGGGGAAGCCAAAATCCAAACCGACGTGGAGACGTAATTTTTGTGCATGGGTTAAATGGCAACTACCGCACAACCTGGAAATCTAACGAAACCGGGTTTTCGTGGCCAGAAGAACTAGCGCGTGAAATCCCCGACGTCGGTGTCTGGTCATTTTCCTATGATTCGGCGGCAAGTGATTGGCTCGGGGCAGCCATGCCAATTGTCGATCGCTCTAAGAATTTCTTAAGCCAAATAGTTGCTGAGAAGTTGGGCCGAGGTAACACCATTTTCGTCGTTCACAGTTTAGGTGGCTTAGTGGTCAAGCAAGCGTTGATGCACGCAATCACGTTGAGAAACGACGACTTTGAAGAAATCGCTGACAATACGAAGGCGGTCATATTCCTCGGCACCCCTCATACCGGCTCAGGGGTCTCGAATTTCATGCAAGCGGTTTCGTTTGGCCTTCGTCTAAGCGTGAACACGGAAGAGCTTGGTCGTAATGAAGCCCCTTTAAGAGATCTCAATGTGCTATACCGAAATAACATCCCCGATTTAGGAATCATGAATTACGGTTTTTTCGAAACCAAGAAGATTGGTTTTCTTTGGTGGAGTCAGTTCGTTGTTGACCAAGGCAGTGCTGACCCGGGCATCAATAATGTAACACCGATTGGGATTTCCGCTAATCATTTCACCATTTGCAAACCGAAGTCGAGCAAGGACCTCGCTTATGCTTCGGTACGAGACATAGTAAATGGTAAGATCTCACCAAATCCGCCGCGTTTCGATATTTCGTTTGAGGATTTCGTTTCCAAGTTCAACGAAGTGCGTGACGATCCTGAGGCCATGCGTATGTTCGTCGATCAACATGTCGGTCAAAAAGTAACGTGGAAAGCCACAATTCAGAATGTAAATCCGGGCGGCAAACAGCCGTCGCTGACAATCTCAACACGAAGTGGAACAGTTCAGCGAGACTTTGTCACGGCAGTATTTTCGCGATTGAGGTACCCTGGACTCGCCATTGGTTCACCGGTCACAATCGAGGGAGCAATCGGCAAGGCAACAGACGACTTGGGAGTTGTCATTATCGATTGCCGGCTAGCGAAATGAGCCGCCTCGCCTGGCTGGAAATGCGGCTTTTTAATAAACGACATGCGAACAACTTACTTGGTATCAGAAGTCGTCGGCATACCCAAGCGCTCCTTGATTTTGTCGATCTCTTTTTGATGAGATCGAAGCGCATTTTTTAATTTGTCGATTTCCCCAGGTTCAATTGTTGCCTGTGTACAATAAGTTGCGTCATTACAACAAGCGGGGGGACAGTAATTTGGCTCGCAGATACTTCGTCCAAAGAATCGTCCCCGAGGGCCACATGCGTGTGCCGAATGAGCATCAACACTAGTCCATAAAGTAACGAGAAATAGGGCGAACACGTATCGTCGCATAGGGCGACCTCCATACTAAAGTGATCGGAATACTGATAAACAGCTTAGACCAATTTCTCGATCCTGTGATCTTTGTACTGGCCTTTCATCGAGAGATTCGGGGAATCCAATCCGATTATGAGGGAAATACGGGTTTGTTGGCTTGTTGCCGGGCGACGTGCAACTGACCAGGGTGGGGATATCTCGTCGTCGGCTAACTGCACAATGAGATGTGGATGTCGGCCTAACCCCTCATTAAGTATCTACTTCAATGGCCGCAAGGAAAACGGCTCGAAAATCTCCCGTGCCTACAACCGCACTCTAAGAAGGCTCTCGCTACCGGTCGTCGGCGGACCACCGTTCCTCGTGAAATCTCCGTTCTCGCAATTTTATTGGCAAGACTAAGATACCCTGAAACAGGGCCGACGAATGTTATTTCGCGGCGTCAGACTTCCATTCCTTCCGGCCAAAATTGACGGGCAATTCGATATTGTGTGCGCGAGCGAGTTCTCGGTATCGCTCGAAGTCGTTTAGAACTGTGATTCCAACTTCGAGTACATCGCTCGCTCCTGCGTTGGATTTTGTCCTGGACTGACCATTTGGCTTCGAATCGGGTTCGCTGGTCAGCCTGAAGACATTTTACGCGCTTTGTGCATAGGCACTATGTCCGCCTTGCTAGATTCCGGCCAACTCCGCTTCCACGTCCAACTCAAGCTGCGACTTGATAACGCAGCATAAATTGCAGATGAATTTGCAGAGCGATTCGTTAACTATGCTCACGCGATCGCGGCTGCACAGATGGCTACCAAATTTCCACTTTACCGCGCTAAATGTGCTTTGGACATTCAACCGCTTGTGGTAGCGATTCAGAAATTCCTCGCTGTGGTACTCGATGCGCATCTTCGCGCCTGATCCACAAAAAAACATTCTTGAGGATATTTCTTGACTTTGTGCTAACAGCTCTGACAATGACCCCCGTCACCGAATGATTGGACCTCTGAGCCCAGAGAGCCGCCCATGGTTCGCAGTCGCCCCCACGTGGTGCACATCGTTTGCGGCGCCATTTTGGTCGCCGCCGCTACTCTCAAGATCTATCGCCGCATCATCCGCGTCGCTCAGGTGCGGGATGTGACCCTGCCGCGCCACTTTGTAGCGTTCATGACGCACGTTGAAGTGGTCCTAGAGAAATGCCTGATCTCGAGCCTTCGCCGGCCAGCGCGTCGCTTGCGGCGATCGCGCTGTTTGTATTGGTCGCCATAGATGGCAATGGCTGCCAACACGACCGTTGCCGTCAAGCTGGCACGAACGCACTAGTGCACGGCAGGCTCACTCGCCAGATGAGGACTTCTCACCAAGCCTACGCGAGGAGTTAACCGATTACGCACGATGGCAGCTTCTGGAATACCTGAGATCAAGGTGACCAAAGGGGCACCTTAATCCACTCAAACGGGGAGATTTCTCAATGGCACGGGTTCGAAAGAGTCAGTCGCAAAAGACGGCAAAAAACAAACCGGTTCTTAAGCCTTTCTGCAAGAATTTACCCCGTCCCGTCCCGCAGCTTCACCCAACTGTGACTGCCGACCCACGTCGAGCTGCGGCAATCCTCTCTACGCGATCAAAATGGCTGAATGGAACCGTTCTGCATTTTTGCTTTTTTGGTGGAGGTTCACACTTCGCCGTTCCAAATGTCCAGGCGAATGCGATCCGTAACGCTTTTGCCACCTGGACAGATGTAGGTATCGGACTCAAGTTTCAGGAGGTCAGTCAGTTGAGCGAGGCAGAAGTCCGTATCGGCTACTCGACCGCCGATGGAAGCTCTGCTTCGGCCGTTGGCCGAGAAGTGTTGGATGTGCCCCTGAATGAGCCGACAACAGTGTACGGCTGGGATTTAACAACACCATATGGCAGGGGCACCGCGCTTCACGAGCTCGGACACGTGCTCGGTATGGAGCACGAGCACCAAAACCCTTTCGCTGGTATCAAATGGCATGAGCAGGCCGTTTACGACTCGCTCGGCAAGCCTCCCAATAATTGGGACCACGCCACGACGTTTCACAATATTTTGGAGAAATTGACACCGCAACAGGTCCAAGGTTCAGCCTGGGATCCCGATTCCATCATGGAATACGAGTTTGAACCTGGTCTCATTGATGAGCCAGAAACCTACGACATCAACGGCCTCACGCCGCCAGGGACGCTTTCGGCCGCGGACAAACAATGGGCAAAGAAGTGGTATCCGCCGATGGCAGCGGCGGTGACCACGCTTCAGCCATTCCAAGCAGCATCTGTTGAGCTCGCTGCTGGCCAACAAGTCGATTTTTCCATCAAGCCCACGGAATCGCGGAAGTACAGAATCGAAACCAAGGGCGCTATGGACACACTGCTTGTTCTATTTGAAGACATCAACGGCGAGCCGCGATATCTGGCCGGTGACGATGACAGTGGAGAAGACCGGAATGCTTCCATCGTCTACAAGCTCTTTAGCGGCCGCAGTTATTTCGCGAGACTACGTCTCTACTATCCAGGCCAGTCGAGCAAGACCTCGCTTATGGTTTGGTAGCCATCTCCTCTCCATCGAGGTGAATGCGGCAGGCGATCAATTCGCCTTGGCCTGACGAAGTCTAGCTTAGCGGACAAACAGACTGGGAGCCGCATCGATGGTTAATTGACACTCGATGGGCGACATCTCAGTAAAACCGTACGGGGTATTTTTCCATGGCCAAACAAAAAGAGATTCTCGTAGACAATCCGCCCGAGGATGATGACACCAAGAGTGACATTCTCGCTTTTGCTCAAGATATCCAAGACCAGTTTGCGTTCTCGCTTACACCTCCGAGAAGCACTGCGTTATTTTCGCGGACACTATTATCTCGGTATTCCTTTGGTCATTGTCACCGCAATGGCTGGTATTTCTTCGATCAACTCGAGTCAATCTGCCTCCTGGTTTACGACGTCAGTAATCGCCACTGCTTCGATTGATGCCGCCATTCTCGCTCCCCTTCAAACTTTCCTTAATCTCTCTGAGCGAGGATTAAAATACCATGCAGCGGCTGTTGGCTATTGCAGCAACTTGCAGCACTCAATCGCTGGCCGGGAGTCCATTTCGAGAGACCTTGGTTATTGCGGCGGATTGCATTTCGTCTAAACGGATTTTCGCCGCCTCGAAACTTTTCCGTCGCCCAAACCACATCCGTGTCGCTTAGGAACCCGTCGCAAAAGTTTGGGCGATGGGTCGGCGGCGGCGAAGGAAACTAAGTACGAAGCCTGACGGTGGGAGCCATACAACGCATGAATCCGTTTATGACTTCGATAAAGCCCGTTAGCACACCCTTAAGACCTTCCCCTTTCAGGCTCCGGCCCGCAGAGGCGTTTTTGCGTTTCAGGTAAAGTAATCGCGATCATATTCGAGCGTGTCATCGGGTTGGCGAATGCCTTCCACACACTTCCGCATTACCTCGCCTCGCGTTCGCGGCCCTTCCGCGCGCTTGCCAAGACTGTTCATGCGCCAGAAGTGATAGCTCGATCGAAGCTGGCCTTGGAAGTCGTAGTCTCCCTTCGGAATGTGCTTGATTTCTTCTTTGACGATCGCTGTCATTTCAACAAGTTTCATAGTTGGTTCTCCGTGCTGGCAATGCGCAATCGTATCGGAGCTTATTGAGACTTGACAATGATCATCTGTCCAAAAGCGACTATTTTTCTAGGGTTTTGTTGAAACGTCTTGAGACGGAGCCCGCCCCCCACCCCCCCCTACTGCCGGACCATGAAAACCGCTAACCCCAGCCGCACCCGGTAGAGGGGGTATATGTCACTCGATTTGAAGTCAGAATAGTTCTTCGATGTACAGAAATCTAAGACTACGATCCCACTACCTCAAAACATGGCTTAAGATGCTGCCTGCAACAATGCTTCGGCGACCACTAGAAAAAGACCTCTCTCTTCCGACCGCGAAACCCTGACATTTTGCCTGATCTACCCCTTCGGAAAATCCGATTAATAAGGAAATGTCTTGCAAAGCGAGACATCATCGACTCGTGAATATCGAGGGACCGCAATGCGATCGCCCGCCCATCTGACCCTTCGGGTCAGCACTTTGCTTTTGTTTGTCGGGTTAACCTGTACCATCGCCTCATGCGAAACATTCACTGAAGACTTAGATTTTTCGGATGAATCTGGTTTGTCCTGCGCCCAATCTTCTCCCAAGGCACGCGTGTGCCATCGCCCAACCGTCGCCGCCTTAGCAAAGGACATTGACTCGCTCGAACGGCACATCGAGCGGTACGGCAGCATTGTCGCCAAACAGCCCGACATCTGGGGACAGGCTCGGCTGACGAAATATCGCGCGGAATTTGAAAAGGAGATGTTCGCCGAGTTTGGTAACTTTAAAGAGACTTTGCAAGGCTCGGTATCACGTAGCGATCAGGCTTACTTCGCCAATGCTCTCGCGTTGTCCGCCGCGATTAGCGGGGAACAGGCGGGCGCTTTCGCGCCACGATCAAGGGTTGCTGTTCAAAACAATACGTCCCAGCAAACAGTGAATCCGACCGCGATCCAGCCCGCCGATGCGGACAAGTTATTGCAGACGGGCGTATTTGCTGGATTTGATTCAATTCAACGCTCGAAATTGACCACGCCTTTGACCATCGGTTTCGGCGATCTTGCCAAGGCTGGCATCGCTTTAGAACCGACAATTCAACTCGATCAGAAAGCACGCTACCTCGACCATCTAGACCAAATTCGACGGACTAATGAAGGTGACGATACGGCGGACTCGCCAGGCTATTCGCTTAACTTGGTCCGAATCCCGGTGTCGGTCTTGCCAGGAAAATGCACGGAGAGAGGTCATGGCGCAGACATTACATTCACACTGACGCCCTATTTGAATGACGAGCTCTTGCCGACCACCGTGCGTAATCTCGTCATAAACGACGTTGTCGATCTATTGGCTTACCCAATTGTGAAAGTGGGAGATTCCAAACTCTTCCTGGAGACAGTGAAATCGGCCGCAAACGATCCCAAGAAGTCACCCGCCAACCAGCCCCAACCGAGGCTTAGCATTCATGAACCAAAAGCTATGATCATTCAGTCCCTTCGCGGCGCGAAACCTGATGCCACAAAAATCAATGCAGCGGCGGCGGCTATTGAAAAAAATCTACCGCGACCATCCGCCAATCGCCGACTGGCGACGATACCACTTTCTCCTACACAAGTGATTCCGGTTTTAGGGAAAAACGAGCTGTACACAATCACTACGGAAATCTGCTTACAAATCGTCGATCATCTAGGAGCTCAAGAGCGTTTTTACCTCTTGGAAGCGCAATCCGCATTGCGCGCCGAATTGAATACTTCGTACGAGATGCTGGAACAACAGCCAGAACTATGGACATGTCTGCATCAGATTTCACAGGCCATTCGCGCCAACGACTGTCAAGGGATCGCGGTCCTCCGCTGTCAATTCCTGGCCATTGCGTCGAAGTGCTGTCCCTCTCAGCTCACCGCCAATCTCGCCTGGGCCATCGTCGTGGAATCGGCGCTACTTAACGACCGCTTAAACCGAGACATGCGGGAGGCAAGTGCAGCCAAAGGGTGTGCCTGTCATTGCGCAGAAGGCATGCAGTTTTGCTTGCCGGGACAACTGCTGACACCCGAGGCTCGCCACAGCTTCAACGAGTATGTTCGCTGCCGCTGGCCGATCCATGTTTTCGCTTTGGATCCAATGTCACAGGACCAGAACATCGCCGACGCCTACAGTAGAAGGCAAGAAACCCAACTGGCACTGTCGCTCGCCTTTGTCAGCGGCAATATTAGCGCCCGCAACATGACGCGGTACGCCCGCCGACTGGAAAAAGACATGGAAACGATAGCGATAAACCGCACGCAGATCGGTTTCTCGCACGGTGAAGACACATTCGGCTGGCGATTCTATCCGCGAGTGCAGAGCCCTCCGTTCGAAAGCAATGCGACATCGTTATTCCGCGATCAGTTAATCGGTGGCCCGAGCAAAAAAGCTGAGCTTCGCCAGCCATGGCTCGAACCGGGAATGCGCGAGTGCGTTGCGATTGTGATGATGCCATCGTTCGTGCCGTATGTCACTTGTGAGTCCTCGACCAACTGGTTTAGCCTCGCTAATCCCAAAGCCAAGAAGCTCACTACCAGCGATGCAGTGGCGTTGGGACGAGCGGTTAAGTCAATCCACGCGTGCGGTACAAACATCGAAAACACCGAATGCTATCGTGACGGCGATGTAGCACGTTTGTTGAACAAGGCTCATCAACTCGAGGCACGCCTGCCACTGCAAAGCGCACAAGTGCAAGTGCCTTACGAAAACACGCTTGGCGGTTTCGAAATGTTCAACACCGGGATTACGGATCTTGCGCCTCAACTACGCGGTTGGTACGGCGCTCCGGGTGCCAGCACCAAGGCTGACACGACATTATTCCTTGTGGGTGACCACTTTAGCGTACATCACACAAAAGTCATTGCGGGCGGCAAAGAATGCAACTTCGAACTCATCAGTCGGCAGGTCATGCAGGTAACCATTCCCAAGAGCGTCGCGAACAACGTCCGCAAGGAGGGCGGCAAAGCCACAACGAATCCAGATTCAATAGAGATGCAATGTCGACACGAAGAGGCTGCGATTGTCTCGCAACAGAAACCTCAAGACGAGCTGAAATCGCCGGAGGTTCCTGCAGACTCCTCGGCGACGCCAACTGAATACCATTACGTGGACGTGCATGTGGCTACGCCCTACGGTGTGACGGCGCATTTAGAAATTCCGACGTCTGATGGAGGCTCGGACTCCACGGCGAGCGTTCTGAATTGGGGGCAAGATAACGTCGAAGTCGTATTCATGTATGGAAGCGGAGGCGTTGTCCCTCCGGCCGTTTCAGTAGTTCGGCCCCCGCTAACGATCAAGGGCGATATCACCAAGACAACGGCGGGCCTTGTTCCCGCTGCGCCCTACAAGCTCACATTGACTTTTAGTGAACCCGTCAAAATCCCATACGCCAAGCCTTTCACAAAAGACGTTTCTATCGAAAACATCCCCGCAAGCGCCTTCGACAGGAAAAAATCGGTTCTTACCGTTCCAGCTGACATGGTCTCTGCGGCGCTGTTCAAAGCCTATGGAAACTATTTTGGCCCGCGAGACATTAACCCGCCGGTCCCGCTGAAGCTTGAAAAGGCAACGATCCAGTCAACAAACACGAGTTCTGCGTACGAAGCGGTGCAAATCGCTGGTGATCTGACTGTACTTTGGCTGGATGCAACGGCGGGTCATCCGACGCCATGCGGGACATGCGCGACCGCGCTGCCGCCGTTTGTGGCCGGACCATGCGCTGAGGCTTGGCACACCTGCCCATCGCCAGTTCCCGCCACACCTGGAGCGTTCCTGTGGCGACCTTCGACACGGCTAAACGTCGTGTTCAAGAACAACCAAGCTCAGGATCTCACTTTTGAAGATCCGAGCGCTGGCAATGACCTTAGAATCGTCAACGCCAGTCAATCCAAAGACGACACACTCAAGCTGTCATTACAGGTCTTGGCTCTCACAGATGGAGCGGTTAGGCGCATTGGTAACCCAATTGATCAAGGCCTCACGTTTGTAAACGGCGTGGTAACGGTCGATCGGAAAGACATCAAAACGGAAATTGAGAAGAGCTTGAAATCGGGAAACATGTCAAATCACTTTATGGTCACGGGAGTACTGACGTCTTCAGCAGTACCGCCAACAATGATCCCCGTCGAAGGCTCGCTGCGAATTCAAGTAATTCGTTAAGAGCGATCGCTGAGCAGGATTAGCATTAATATTGGAACTCTTGTAGGACAGCCGCATGCGAGTTTGAGCTTTGGACGGGCGATGATCGCACCCGAAGGCGATGTCATAATTCCCTTTCGAACTCAAGTGATGTCGAAACCTCGCAGGAGGCATATAGCGTGCCAACGTCGTCGTCAAATTCACTTTATCACCTATCAAAACTCCTTCCCAACTCTGTTCGCCTCTCGCCCTGGAGATTGATTCATGGCGAAGAAGCGTGCCCCACGAAACGGTGAACCAACAAAAGCCAGCGCTATCCGGGATCTGCTTGCGGTCGATTCGACCATGAAGGCAACCGCCGTCATCGCTGCCTTGAAGGCGAAGGGCATCAAGGTCAGTGCCAACCACGTCTATCTGATCAAGAGTAAATCCAAACAGCGCAAGCGCCGGCAGCGTCGAGAAGAGGTGGCCGCAACAACCCAGAGAAACGGATTCTCGGGTGCCGCCAAAGCGGTCACTCGCGTCATGGATCTCGCGCGTGACCTCGGCGGGCTGCGCAATCTCAAGTCACTGGTGGATGTGCTTTCGCAGTAGAGTTGCCGATGGTAAGCCGACCGATTTTGGTGGGCTGAGTCTCGGATGCCTCATTGGCGTCTGGACTCACATGGTAGCCCGGCCACGTCTGATCTTGCGGGTGCCAAAGCGCCACCCCTGCGAGCACTCTTTCGCGCAAGACTTCGACTTTCTCTGGCGTACCGGGACGAGCGATGGTCGGCCTCTGCGGCAACGGAGGCTCTTCCATGGACCGCGCCGCACTTCGTCGAGCTTGTTGGTTCCGGGGGCTGTAGGGTTCAAACATCGTCATCGCCGGCTGGAAAAGCGGTGAGTCCACCAAAGTATCCATTCAACGCGAACTTCCAGACTATCGCGTCATGCCTGGGGCGTTCAAGGGGCTGGCATTGGATAATCCTAGTTCGCAATCGCCAGCAGCGACAGCTTGTGTCGCACCGGCAGAAAATCGCACCGGTGCGGCCATCACGATCGGCAAAATGTTCAAGAATCGTATTCCCGTTCACGGAGGATACGACGGTGCTCTCAGTGGAAGTGCAGAAGATCAAGCGCGGTTGCCCCAAATCTGGTTTCGATTCGCGGGGCGTCGTGTTGAGTTCAGCGCCGCTCAGGATCTTCGATGGCCTATGCCTCGCAACAACGATCGTAGACAAGCGTTCGTCCTTCTCACGCGTAGTAATGCCCTCAGTGGGAAGGCACCGGCATTTGAGCCAATCCAGAAGCAATTGGAGGCCTTCTATGAAGCAATGCCGCACGGACGGTGAATGTCTCTAGCGAAGATCGCGTTCCACAACGGCTATCTGGAGTCGTCGGTGTCAGCGCGCACGACAGATCTGCGGAAAAACGGTATCGTGGTGGAAAAGCGAAAGGCCAGCGACGAGAAGTTGTTCGAGTATCGCTCCCGGCAGGCCTAGGGAGGCGAAACGCCGTTTCCGCGTATCCGGTACGTCGCGGTGCGGGCGTGCCCGTCGTCGAAGACGGCCTGCGCCTGGAAGTCGAACGGACCAGCGGTGCACGCCAGTTCCCCGGTGACGCGGAGCGATTGTCCCGGATCGATCGTTTTTTCGCCGTCGAAATCCAGGTGGAAACAGAACTGGGGGGTGCACGCAGTCGGCAGGCCGATCAGGCGCACCGGACGGTCGCCGCGGTTGGTGATGACGACCGTCATCGGGTGCGGATCGGAGTCGGGTTGGACCGCGATGTCCCCCATCTCCACGTCGGCCACGGCCACGGCAGGCTCGGGCGGACGGTCGCGTAACGAACTCCAGACGCCGCCGGCGGCGGCGAGCACCGCGAGCGCGGCGGCGGACAGGATTCCTCGTCGGGATAGCGTCATGCGGCCCCCCAGCGACTACGGGTTTGGTCGGCGCGCTCGCCGCAATACGAAGCCGAGGACGGCGAGCGCGCCGACCGCGGCCCACCAGCCCCACGTCCGGTGGGGTTTCGCGGGCGGGGACTCGGCCGTAGCCTGCGGTTCCTCCGGCTCCGGCAGGCCGAAGCGCGACAGGTGCGCCTCGGCGAGCGGCCCGGACACGCCGAAGTCGTAGCCGCTGAAATCGTAACGCTCGCGCAGGGAATCATTCACCGACTCGCAGGTCCGGCACGTCACGCGGGAGCCTGACCGCTCGATCTGGCGGCTCTCGGTCCACTTGTATTCGCCGCTGCTCTTGTCGCCGCTGCGGTTCTCGGTCCTGACCGCGCAGAAATGCGCGCTCGGGTCGAGGGTCAGCGTTCCGCCGCCGCCCGGATGGGGCTCCTTGGTCTGTTTGATGGTATGGGGCAGGATGCGGTAATCCACATCGACCAGGCCGTCGTGCGGCCGCACCGCGTCAATCACGAAGTCCGGGTCGGCGACGAGAGCATCGGACAGCCGGTCGGCGACGACCGAGAGCGGGTGGAAGATCGCGCTGGTCGGCGAACGGGGAGATATCTCGTTGTGAAAATACGTCCTGGTGATGTCGGCGGTCTCGTCCAGGTGCACGACGGACCATGCGTCGCGGTCCCCGGTCCGACCGACGAGAAAACCGTAGCGGCCGTTGAAGCCCGTGGCGAATTCGCGCCCCGGCCGGCTGGACAGCGCGAAGATTTGGCCATCGCTCCGCGTGACCGCGCTGGTATTGGGCGGGTCGTCCGTCCCCTTCGCGGTCGTCGTGCGCAGGCACACGTAACGGACGTTCTGCTCGTCCAGGCGGCGCAGCTCGGACCATTCCGCGGCCAGTGTTTGTTTTGCGTTCTCGGCGGTGAGATCCGCGCCGGCCGCGCCGATCGTTCCGAGGGCCAGGACAGCGAGGCTGAAGGGTCGCGTCATCATGTTTCATCCGTGTGTGATGGCCGGCCGCGCCTGTTGGGCGCGCGACCGGCGACTCCTAGCGGTGGGTCACCACGTCGGCGCGCAGGTGCACTTGCGTATCAGCGATTCATAATGGCACTTCCCCCAGAAGGGACAATCCCCACTACCGCATGAAGAGGTAGACTGGATGGCGCAGAAGTGCCAGCCCGTCGTCCCGTCTGCCGTTTGGAACTCCGAGACCCCCGTCGCGAAGGTATTCCCGTACTGGAGCTCGTCCTGCAGGAACGGCCAGAAGTTCGCGTTGAGACACCACTCGTTGCACTGTCCCCAGGTATATCCGGCGGCCTGGCATGCGGTCATACAGTCATCGTAGTCGTTCGCGCGCGCCTGCTGCGGCGAGACGGCGACCGCCGCGATCGCCACCGCGGCGATCGCCACGCTCCAACAGATGTTCCCCAGATGCGTCGTCAGTTTTCGGGCCACGTTGTCACCTCCAGGCGGGAGACATGAGTCAACAGGCGCACGCGTCCCGCCCGCGCGGCGCCGGCTGTTCCTCATCGGGACTTGGCGAGCCCGGTCAGCTGAAACCGTAAGCGCGGCATGTCCTTGTCGTCCGTCAGTAATTCCGCCTTGCGCGTGTAGCGGCCCGATGTGGCCGGGCGCCTCAACCAGATATGGACTGAACCGCGGTTGCCAGCCTCGACCGTGAGCGGCAGCGCGGCGTAAGTCATGCAGGAGCAGTCATTGGTCCCGCCGGTGATCCGGAGCGGGTGGTCCGACCGGTTCACGATTTCTACGGCTGATTCTCCGACCGTTCCGACCGTTCCCTCGGGAAGTTCGACCAGCGAGGAATAGGTGACGGCCTCGCCGCGGAGGGCCGCGACCGCCGCGTCAAAGCTGCCGTAGATCCATACCCCGGTCACGGCGGCGAGGACGAGTACGGCAACCGTTCCTGGAATGACCCGCAGGAACCGGCCGCGAAGCCACCGCAGATCGTCGGCCAAATCGCGCAGTGCCGGCCTGCGCACGCAGAGCCCCGCCACCAAAAGGCAATCGGCGCCGAACGTCGCCCAGGGGTTCACCTTGATCGCGCCCAGGCAGCCGCAGGACACTTGTCCCTCCAGGCCTTTGGCCAGGCTGGCGATCGCGAAGACACCGAATAGCGCGGTGGTAGCCAGCCACGCGCCGGCCCGCCGGACACCCGAGAAGAGCCATATTCCCAGCGCCAATTCGACGAGAGTCGTCAACGCGACGAGCCCAGGCGGCAGGGTGACATCGCGCACTGACGTCACGGGGACTCGGCTGCCGAAGATCTTGAGGGCGGCGGCGGCGACCAAAACGGCGCCGCAAATGATATGCATCGCTGGAGGGCGACTTCGGACCATGGGCAACTCCCTGGGCTCAGAGGTCGAATCATTCGAGGCCGCCGCATTGTTAACGCGGGTTCACCCAAAGTCAAGAACTTTATCCAATAATTGTTTTGCGCGATGATCGTACGCGGACACGCGCCTGATTTCGTGATTGTCGCATGCGCGGGGATTGCGCTATCGTTTCGACATGCCAGGACCAAACTCCCGCGTCCTCGCCGCGGCGTGAAACCGAGGCCGCTTTCCGAACGGCTGTACGACCGCGACGCGTGCTGGCCAAAAAGATTGCCCAAGATATTGGAAATAGGCAAGGCCCTGCACACCTTCACGAATGATGCCACATGCGACAGCTCTAATAGACGTCACACTTTAGCTACGACCGTGTTGCAGATCTCAGAAGCTTGCAATTGATAAGGATGCACATTGTCGGACGACGCGGCGATAGGTTCCAATTAAGCCCGCAACCGCCACGACATTCCGCGGGCGACGGTTAGCCGACAATCCGGAGTCGGTTAAACACAATCTTGAACGGCCAATTTCTCGCTTCGCATCATTCAAGCGGCGAGGCATTATCACGAGAGCATAAGGGCAACGGAAGAGTCACGGCGCGAACTGGTAGCTGAGGTGTTGATTCGTGTAAACGAGCGACCCGAGGCGGTGGAATTGTTGATGATGGACTGAATCGACAAATCAGCCGGGAAGATAATCTAGGGAATGTGACTCACTATGCATTCGACACAGCCGGCAACCTCATATCGATTTCCGATCCATTGAGCCATGCAACGACGTATGACTACGACGCGCAAAACCTTGTCAAGTCAATCACTGACGCCGAAGGTGGGGTCACCTCTTTCGAGTATCGACTTGATGGGCGTCTGTTAAGCGTCACAGATCCAGAGGGCAACGAGACGTCGTACGATTATAATGCCGCGGGCCGGTTAACAGAGACAACCGATCCAAGGGGTAAGATCACGACCAACGTCTATGATGCCGCCAATCCTTTGACCGACATCTATGACCGCAATGATCGGCATATCCAGTTCACGTACGATGCGGCCGACCGCCGAACGGGCGAAACCTGGTATGACTCGAAGTCCAATGTCGTCAACACCGTCACCTATGAGTTTGATCTAGCTGATCGCCTTACGCTGGCGTCCGACGACAATGCGAGCAATGGACGAGAGTATTGGGCGGACGGCTTACTTAAGGAAGAGCAATGATAATACACTCGGAATTCCGGAGATTGATCTGTATTACTATTATGGATCGGCGACGAGCCACTACATGCCGATCCTCGCGGTGGTGAGTGATGACCAAGGTGGGCAAGTCGTTTACGATACGAATGAACTAGGTCGTCTCAATGACGCCTATCTTTATGACGGAACCGCGATTGTCGCATCGGCCATCATGCACTATACGGCTCAAGGCTGGCTTGACACGGTTACATTGAATGATGCGGATGGCCTGTCTTCCATCGTCTCGACCTACGACCATGACGCAGCTGGAAAACTTACCTCAATCAAGCACGAATCTATCGGCAGTTCCACAATAACACTCTCGGAATTCGATTACACCTATGACGACGCGGGCCGCATCACCCAATACACCGGGCCAGAAGGCACTCGGGACTATACGTACGACAAAACAGATCAGATGTTGACGGTTACCGCCCCTTCCGGCCCAACAACACTTGAATCATTCTCCTACGACGCCAACGGCAACCGCGACATGTCTGGCTATAGTACGGTAACCGGCAACCGGTTGCATAGCGATGGTACCTCAATTACACCTACGACGACGAGGGCAACACTCTGACCAAGACCAGCATTTCCAGCGGCGAAATAACGAGCTATGAGTGGGACAATCGCGACCGACTAACGAAAGTAGAAGTTCGGACCTCGCTGGGAGCGCTGACATTCGAAGAGCGATACACGTACGACGTGTTCAATCGCCGTATCGGCGTCTGGACTGACACCGACGGCGCTGGTAGCGGCTCCGGCGTGCAGAAGTGGTCGGCGTACGACGGAGAAAATACTTGGGCCGACTTTAACCACGCCGGCGACATGGTCACTCGCTACTTCAATGGTCGGGAAATGGACCAGCGCTTTGCCCGGTACGATGTAGTAGGCGAATCAACAGCGTTTTATCTGACGGACATCATCAACAGCGTCCGACAGGTTGTCGATGCAATGGGAACTGTGCAGTATTCAGCGGACTACACCGCCTTCGGACAGATCGCCAGCCAGTCGGGAACTGGAGGAGATCGATTCACCTACACCGGTCGCGAACTAGACGCCAGCGGGCAATATTTCTACCGGTCGCGATATTACGGGGACGGACGATTCTTGAGCGAAGACTCAGTCGGCTTCCTTGCCGGCGATCCAAATCTTTATCGATACACCCGGAACTACTCGGTTAACACAACTGATCCCACAGGGAATTTCAGTTGGCGGGGGTGCCTAGGGGGTATTGTTACCGGGGGAATTGTTGGCGGCATCGTTGGCAATATTCCTGGCGCGATTGCGGGTGCGAGTTTGGGTTGCTTAGGTGGAGGTGTTGCGGCTAGTGGGTGTGTTCCCACGTGGAAACAATATGTCATCGGCGCAGAAGTAGGAGTGGTAGCAGGCTTCGTGGGAGGTTGGACTGGTCCAATCGTTTGGCGATGGATTAAGCCACCGCCGCCAACTCCAAAGCCCCGTCTCCCATGGCGAATTAATATAGATCGTCCTTTAGGCAGACCACGCGGAATGGGTTAACCCGTCCTCTCCTAGCTCCAGTTGGTAGCTTACAGTTGGGAGCATTGAAAATGTCATCTAACGAGCGGGACATTGATAAATTGATGCAGCAGATTGAGGCGATGAACAAGTCATGGCGTGTCTTTCGTATTTCTGACTGTTTACTTTTTATCGCTTTTGTCGGCTTTCTCTCTTTTTCGCTCCTTGACCAGCAGTCAAATGGGGGTGTGATTGGATGCAATGCTGTGGTCACAATTTGGATTGCCGCGCGGCTCGAACAATTAAGAAGGAAATTCGATCTCGTCGAATCCATCATGGTACATTTGTTCATGGAACAGGGGTCACAGAATGAGAAGGATACAATGACATCGTAAGAAGGATCTGGTGCTATGTTGCAAAGAGTAAAGTGAAGCCACTAGCCGGTTCTTAAGCAAGACTTTGCGTGACCGCGACTTGTCCATGGGGCCACTGGGCGATCGACGTTCTTGACAGGCTTATTAGAGTATCAGGAACCGCTTACACGCCGCTTACCGCATCGGTCGTCGCCCGCCCCACCAAAGCGCGGTCCGGGACCCTGACGCCTGATGCGTGGGCGATGGGGGACGCGGCGGCGCGGGAATCTGACTGGAGTGAATCGCAACTTTTTCACTGAGTATGTCCGCAACGTACCTGCCAATCCCGCAAAGTCCGGCTAAAGTGAAGATGACCCGATTTGATACGGGTTGATACGGCCCCCCGAGGAGAGCTTCTATGCGGTGCTTCCTGAAAGGGGCTGCACAAAAGATAGGCGTCTCGTCGATCACTCTTAAACGCTGGCTCATCAACGGAAGGGTCCGGGACGTTGCGCGAGACCGCAACGGCTGGCGAGTATTCACGGACGGCGATATTCGACGAATCAGGACATTTGCGAACCAAAGGCATGAGCCGGCCGCGTAGGCCAACAGGAATCGGGCTGACCCATGAAGGGCGTCAGAAAAAACAGGGTGGTCAAAGAAGGGGTCAATGGCCACACCCTTCCGCCCGATGAGCCCGCCAATATTGTTTCTCCTAAGAACAAGCTCAACGATCTAACGGCGAAGGAATGGCTGCCAGAGACGATTTCGGTCTGGACGCAGCGAGGCTTAGGCAAGGATCACACAGACACCGAAATTGAGCGGATGCACCCAGCCCCGTTTTCATTCACCGATGTCGCACGGCTCATCTCCTTTTTCACAAAGCGCGGCCAGACTGTGCTTGACCCCTTTGTCGGCGTCGGCTCAACGCTGAAAGCCTGCGCCGTGACCGGCCGACTCGGAATTGGCATCGAGCTAAACCCTGAGTACGTCACCCTGACTAAGCGACGACTCTCCAAGGAATTGGAGCCTGGTCTTTTCACGAACAAGAAGGACCAGCAGATCATCCAAGGCGACGCCCGCGACGCGTTGAAGGCGCTTCCCGAAGCCAGCGTTGATTTCGTCGTAACGAGTCCGCCCTATTGGTGCATCCTCCACAAGGAGGACCACAAAGCCAAGCAGGAGCGAAAGGCCAAGAAACTCGACACGCGATACGGCGACGACGAACGCGATCTTGGGAATATCAAATCCTACCCATCGTTCGTTGCGGAGCTTTCCGACGTTCTCGGGGAATGCTCAAGGGTGCTGCGACCCGAAGGGCATATGGCAGTTGTGGTCAGCGACTTTCGGGACAAGAAGCGCTTTCACATGTTCCATGCCGACCTAGCAACCGGCTTAGAACAAAGGGGCTTCGTCCTCAAGGGAATCAAGGTTCTTTACCAGCGGCATAAGCGGATATTTCCCTACGGCTACCCAGCTGCTTACGTCCCAAATATCCATCACCAGTACATCCTCATCCTCAGGAACGAGAAGTGAGGAATACCGTGGCAAGCAAGAAGCCCGCCGTCGCATTCCCGATCGACGCGATTCAAGTAGGGGATTGCGTCAAGCTTATGCGCATGTTGCCCGATGGCTGCGCGTCCCTCATCATCGCTGACCCGCCCTACAACCTGGGCAAGTCATTCGGCAATTGGAAGGAGTCGAAAGACATCAGCGAGTGGCTTCCGTGGTGCAAGACGTGGCTCACACAATGCGTACGATTGATGGACGACGGCGGCAACATCTTCGTCTATGGAATCCACCACTATCTCTGTTACATCCAGGTCGTGCTTTATGATCTTGGCCTGACCTATCGTCGCCAGATCATCTGGAATTACGAGAACGGCTTTTCCGGCTACACGAAGTCCCTTGCGGCCCACTACGAGCCAATCCTTTGGTTTTCCAAAGGTGATGACTACACCTACCATCCCATTCGAGAACCCTATAAGAGCGCAGAGCGCCTGAAGCACCCGGTCACAAAGAACGGCAAAGTGTGGACCCCGAATCCACTAGGGCGCATGGCTGGCGACGTGTGGTCGTTTCCGACTTTGGCCGGTCGGCGATTCCGAGATGAAAAAGTCAATCACCCAACCCAAAAATCCCTGATGCTCACGGATCGAATCGTGCAGCACTTCTCGAATGAAGGCGATTTGGTCATCGTCCCGTTTGTCGGCAGCGGGACGGAATGCGTCTCAGCCGCGCAAAACGGTCGGCACTTCTGGGGAGCCGAGATCAACCAAGACTATATCTCGATTGCGAATGATCGGTTGAAAAAGCTCGATACCGATCCGCATCTACTTAAGATCAAAGTATCCTGAGAGGTCAGTGGTGGTGTCCGGGTTGGCCTTGAAGCCATCTCCTTCTTCGTCGCACCAGATGACGCTGATATCGCTCTTCTCCAACCAAGCAACATGCTCATCGGTGATTTGTTTTTCAAAACACGCCACCTTCTTGATGTGGTGTTCTTCGGTAAGCGACTTGATGGCGAACGATTCGTAGTAGAGCAATTGGGAAAGGGCTTCGCGGACCCGATCAACCTCATCTTCGCGCGTGCCGCTTAAGCTCTTCACTTCGAGCAGAAGCCCTTTGCGGGTGAACAACGCCAGACAGTCGAACGGGCTCTCGAAAAGCGACGCTTTCTTGGAAGCGAGCATAGTCGCCGCCTTCTTGACAATCGCCTGGTGTCGATTGAAACGTGCCGTCAGCTTGGCCTTCTGCTCAAGCTTCTTGTCCGGGTCCGCGACCGGCTCAGCATCAAGCGTTTCATCGAACTCATCTTCTAAACGGGTGGTGGCGATCGTCTGGGGCGTGACGGACGATGGCTTACGGGTGACGGGTTGGGTTGTCGGCTCGGGCGTCGTGGATTCGTCATCCTCAATATCCTCCTCGTCGTATGACGGAGGAAGCGACTTGGCCTTTGCACCGGGGGATTCGGCGAGATAAAAGTTGCCTTTGACCTTAAATACGTCGCCCAGTTGCTCTGCAAACCGCGGCAGGATCTTCTTGGCATTATCCCAGTTGGTTTCCTCGACCCCAATCGCCTCGCGAATCTTATCTTCTTCCAGGTCGCTGAGTTTTGTGATGCGCTCAAGCTCGCCGTCGCTGTCGTCTTTGGCTTCAAGCGCAAGGGCGCATTTTGCTCGCGAGATTCCTGGCCGATTCGCCACAAGTCGAAGCAAAACCTGATAGGGGTGCGAGCTGACACCATCCTTGCCGTCATGGGTCATCTGGAGGATGGCAGTCCGCCACGCACGCAACAGCGCTGGGGTAAGCGCATCGGCACGGGCCTCTACGACTAGACGTCCTAGATTCGTTAGCTCAACGCCGTCGTGCTCGGTTGTGAGACTCAGGATACGAAAGAGTTCCCGTAACCCGCGTGGCCGGGTCCGAAGACTCTGATCGCCTTCTTTCGGAATCGCCTTTTGCTTGGCCAGGTAGTCTTCGATCGGAATAGGCTTATGGCCGGTTGAGAGCACGCCAGCCCGGACAAGAGTTTCGCCGTAGACGCCATCGTCTTTCGGATTCTTCCCTGCGTCGAGCAACTCTTGCAAAATCGCAAGGGCGTTGCTGAGCGTGATGAGGTTCGAAACTTGGTTCGGAAAACCCTTCATGGGCGGTCCTCGGAAAAACCCGTCGATTCCGCTGGGCAGTGTCCGAGGATGATTTAATGAGTATCACCTCAAGAGGTGTAGCCATTCTGTAGCCATTTTTTCGCCCAACCATGCCGAACCTCGCCCACCCGAGACTACTCATGCCTAATGCGGTTCGTATAAAAGCACCGAGAAGTTAGGCAGAAATGCCTAATTTCCTACTCCAGCCCCGCTAGCTCAATTGGCAGAGCAGCTGACTCTTAATCAGCGGGTTTCAGGTTCGAGTCCTGAGCGGGGCAATAAACTTACGGCGAGTGAATCGGCTCGACCTACCAAAACCTACCAACCGTTTTTGGTACAGCGTCTGATCTCATCATGGGTCGATGACGCAAGAGTCGTAGCGACTTAAATCAATTGGCATGTTGGATAGTTGTTTGCGGCATCTACGCCCATTCCCAACCGGCCAGTTTTCGCACTAGATCAGCGATCGTTTCTTGAATCTCGGACTCCTTTGCCGCTCAAAGGGTTCTTCAAGGGAGATGGACTCTAGGTTTGCCTGTTTGGCGCTCTTCAGCTTTTCGATTTTTTTCCTGGCGTTCTCGCCCTCGCGGCTGGCTGCCCTTTCTAGGCCCACTGTCTTCGCTTTTTTCACCAGCTCACCCATACATGAAATCTGCAGCTGATAATGCAGATGCTTGATTCGGTCCCTAAGTGAATGTTGCGTTATCATCAAGAAGACTGGAATCTCCATTCCAGTAGACGCAATGATTTCGCAAATTGCGTCACTGCGGTCTTCATCGTCTTTTCCTCCCCGAAGAACCCGGATTTGTGTTCCTACTGAGGATCGCTGTAATGGGTCCAACCACCAATCAGCTAGTGATCGCATATTTGAATGGGCGTGCTCAAATTTTTCGTGACAACCGAGTTTACAAAGGTCGGGGCGATCAGCCGCAAGGATTTTACAAACATCCTTCTTGTCGCGGATTACGTCAATAAGTTCCATGTTGCCTCGCTCACCGCCGTGAATATTCTGGGGTGGCCCCTCAGGTCTCTTTGTGACTCTTTGTTTGATTTGGCATCAAGGTATTCAGGCCGAGAGGTTGTTCTTTCCAGGAATTCTATTTAGTCTTTCTCAAATTATGTGATTGGGCGGCCTAATGCGTCGATTGCCTCCACTTTGACTGATCCCTACTGAGTTGAGTAAGGAACTAGCGCAGGCAAACGCGAGTTGCTATGGCACTTACAAGACAGCGGCAATCAGTTCGCTCACTTTATCCTTCAGCTTGATGGAAAGCACTTGGCAGTCACTTGCTTGGACGTTGACCTCGCCCGCTGGCCCGATTTGAATTTGTTCGCCAGGCACTGAGATCTTGGCGATCGCATCGATAAGCTCTTTTTTCGCCTTGCCCCCGCGGTGCGCGATCGAGTTTCGGGCCTCGCGCGCCATTGTGACATAATCGTCCGTCCAGAACCGTGCCTTTGCGTTGGTAACTTTCGTCTCTAATTCTGTCCAAAAAACGCCTTGTCCCGTCACATATTTGGGATTGAGCTTTAACGATTTGTAGCAAGCATCAATGAAGCAATCATACGCAAAGAAGACCGTACAAAACGCCATGCCGGGTGCGACAGACATGACAAGTTGGAATTCGGGTAGTGGGTCATTAGTGTGTTGATTCCGTGAGCAGTTCTTCAATCGTCCACGGATGGTCGGTCACGCCAGCGGCCATTGCTGGCGTCTTCTTTAAGCTACCGTGAACACGCACAAAGTTGTAGACCGCGAAGGTGATTGCCAGGGCCGCGCGGTGGTTGCTCCACTTCTTGCTGAAGCCATTCGTTAGGCGAGTCATGCGGCGTGTGGTCATTCGGATGTTCAAATTGACGCGCTCAACGTGGCTAGTGCAAATGCGGTCAGGGTCAGGGTTGCCACTGCAACACTTCTTCTCAATGCCGATCACCTGGGGCGGGCTGTAGCGGTGTTCGTCGCTGGCCTTGCCATATTCCTTGACCAACACGGCGTAGTCAAGTTTCGGCTTGTCGAGGAACAATTCGACTGCGCCCGGATACGCGCGAAAGCCGTCAGACGTTAGCTGGAATCGCTTGTCGTGCGTTGCGGCCTTGAGGTTCTCCATGAACATCGCGGTGTTGAATCCATCGCGCTTGCCCAAGTGCCACGCCATAATCACTTTGGTGTTCCGTTCGATGCCGACGAAACAGTAGGCGTCCCCGAGTTCATCGTCTTCGATGCCTTGGACTACCTTTGTCTTCTCTTTCATCCGAACAAAACCCCAAGTCTCATCGACCTGGACATCATCAACCGGCAGACCGGCAAAGCGGCTTTCCATCATGGCCGCGACCTTTTCACCGACCACGCACAACAGCGCGAGTACCGTTCCCTTAGCCACGCCAGAGAGCCGGACAGTGGAGCGGACGCTGCAACCTTCGGAAAGCATCTTCAATACTTGGACGGCCTTCACCATCGGCAGGCGCATCTCATCAAGCGGCTTGGCCGGACGATTGGAGTAGGTCTTTTTGCAAGTGGCACAGTGGAACCGCTGATTGCCGTAGCGGTCTTTGCCAAACTTGCGGCCTTCGGTTTTGCAGGTCGGACATTGCATGGCTAAACCTCATCAACACAACACTGATAGTATACCTGACCGGTCAGGAACGGCAAGGTGAATCTTTCGGAATTTCGAAATTCCGAAATTGACACCGATCCGCCATAGGTTACAATCTCATTGGTTTGAATGGAATTCCTTTTTCAGGAGAACGCCATTGTCTAGCGATGCAGGTCAGGGAAGACCGCCAGTGCTCCCCGGTGAGTTCATTCGCATCGAACTAACCAAGCGCGGCTGGAGCCAAGAGGATTTGGCGCACGTTCTTGGGCGCAGTCCCGCTCGGGTCAATCAAATCATCACCGGCAAACAGGAGTTGTCGCCGGAAATTGCAATCCAGCTTCAGTATGCGATTGGCACGGCCGCCGACGTTTGGCTTCAGCGCGAAGCGGCGTATCGGCTGTCGCTTACAGCGGCGGACGTGGCAGACGTAAAACTGCGGTCTCGGCTGTACGATTTCGGGCCGATCAAAGAGATGCAGAAGCGCGGCTGGTTAAAACCTGATGCGGCACCTGATGAGTTGGAGGCCGAAATACTCCGATTTTACGGCATCAAGTCTCTTGATGAGACGCCCCAGGTGGCAGGCGTTATGCGAAAGACTGCCCCATTGGCGTCTCTGTCGCACGCACAGCGCGCTTGGTACTTCCGAGTTCGCAATCTAGCTACCAAGATGCCCGCGCTGCCCTTCGATAGCGCGAAGATGAAGGAGTGCCGTGCCGATCTCCGCAAACTTGCAGCGTACTCTGCGCACGTCGCAAAGGTGCCGAAGGTCTTAGCACACTATGGAGTGCGATTCGTGATTGTACAGCCATTGGAAGGCGGTAAGGTGGATGGCGTGGCGACGTGGCTAGCGGCAAATGAGCCAGTTATCGGTCTGTCCATGCGATTCGAGCGCATCGACAACTTCTGGCACACTCTTTTGCATGAAGCGGTTCATGTCGAACACCACGACGAATCGGTGGATATGGACATGGATGATGAGCCGATCACCGCGAAGCCCGCATACGAAAAGAGGGCCGTCGATGATGCGGCATCGACGTTTGTACCGCGCCAAGAGTTGATGGCCTTCATCCGTCGCTACGGCCCGCTTTACTCAGAACAGGTCATTAACCAGCTTGCTAACAAGTTGAAAGTCCATCCAGGCATCATCGTGGGACAGCTTCACCATCTAGGAGAAGTGAGTTACTCCAAGTTCCGCGATCTGCTGGTTAAAGTCCGAGACGTTATTGCGCCCAAATCCCTAACGGACGGTTGGGGTTACACAGTTGATGCGAGGTTTGCATGAGCAAGAAGCGACCGCGACGTGGAAAGCCTAAGATTCCGCGCCAACCCTCTAACTATGACCGCGACCTTCAAAAGTTGACGGACCTGTACCGGAGTGAATATCCGGACAAGCCATTCTCTCTTGTGGATCTAGCAAACTGGATGATCGACACGGGGAAGTGGGAGCAGGTCGAGTCGAATGCCGTGAAGGAGTTGATGCGCCATTTGCAGCGCGCGTTGCGTAAAGTCGAGATCACGGACGGCGACGAAAAAGGACGGTATTATCACGCATTCATTGCCGGTGAAACACAACTGAGGCTTTGGGGGACGATAGATAATATCACGCCCGAAGACATGCGGTCTTCATTACAATCGCGAGTCAACGGCAGCTTCTGTGGTGTCAGAAAAATCGACCAGGACCGGAGACTGTTTAACAAACGCCGTAAGCCCGCTGGACCGATTCAATTAACCTTCAATTTTGATGCTCGGCTTGAAGATGAAACGCACTCATCCGAATACGTCGATCAGCCGCCGCCCGAAGTCGATCCCGAGTCGGTGGACTAAGTTGGCTTTTTCGCCCACCGTTTCGCCGCGCCCTTTTTGCCGATTTGACTGAGCTTCTTCTTGCCCAGCTTCTTGGCCCGCGCCGGACCACCTTTCAACCCGCCGAGCCGCCCCAGGGCGACTGCGGCGGGGTTTTTCGTTTCGTCGTCCGGCTTTCCGACCTTCGGCCCGTCCGGGTCAATCCGCGATAGTAGATCGTTCATTACCCCGGCCGCGAATTGCGCCGGGTCCGGGGTTCGCTTCTTGCGTTGTTTCGCCATGCGGATTAGGATAACCCCGGTCAAGGTCAGTTGCAAGACCGCTCAGGCATCGACATTTGTCTATAGACACTTATCTCTGGCTTATATTAGGCGTCGGCGGTTTGTCGTATCTCGCTGCCATCTTTTGGGCGGCGCGAGATGCGAACGCTAGAAACGTCTCAAGCCTCGTTGCGATACTGCTAGTAATGCTGGTCCCGTTTCCCTTTGGCTTCCTGGCTTGGTTGCTTATTCGCCCGAAACGTGTCCAGGCTGAAGATGACTGGTATCAACACTGAGTTGACCCACTACCGGAATTCGGGGTGATTACTAACTTGCGACCACCACGACTGAACGGATATCTCAGGTAACGGTTCTTCCTCTGCGATTTTCTTTCCGACCTCCTCTAAGAATGTGCGTATCTTGTTCTTCTTTGTTGCCGACAGGTCATCTCTCATCTTGTCGAAAAGGCCCTGTGCAAGGGCATCGAAAAATTGTGGGCTGTAAGGCTGGAAGCTGTTGACGAATCCGTTTGTGAAGTCAGAAAGGTTTCTCGCGAAGAGAAGCGGCATATAGTGAGCGTTTGATGCCGACTTCCACATCAGACACAATTCTTCAAATGGTTGGATCAGCGAGGTATTTGCGAGTCTCGACACCTGACTATTTGCCCACGCCGTGTCGAAAAACCTCTCATATGGACGCGAATCAAATTGAATTTGTTTTGTCGCTATGCGCGTTCCGGGATTGGGCGTCATGATCCTTCTCCTGTCCGAAGTTTTCCTGACGGAGAGATGATATGCAAGGTCGGTTCGCGCTAGATTCCTCTCGTCAGCAGGAGTAAATTGATGACAACGCTGACACCGGCGGTGAACCTCGCCATGCCCCCCTCGTATTGGCGGGCAACATTAGCGCATCACACAGAGGATCGCCGCACGATGTGACGCTTGCCTTTACCCACTTCCTTGATCGTGAAGTCGTCGAAATGGACCGCTTTGAGGCCGGCGACTTGGCAGACGATTGCGGGTTGCGCGGCAAAAATTTGAATCAATCGCCGCGCCGAATTCGATGGAACGCGAATACCTTGTTCCCAACTTTGCACCGTTTTCGCGGAGACGTGCATCAGCTTCGCAAAGACCGCTTGCGACATCGAGGCGTGTTCGCGCAGGGCGACGAGCGTGGCAGCGTCGATTTCTGGCGGCGCTTCGGGGACCTCCACCGTTTTCAGGGTGAGTTCGCTGCGGGCGTGGGCAATGCTCTCCTTGAGTCCGGCCTTGAGTCGGTCAAACAATGGCTTGCGGGCTTTGGTTGGCATTACTTCATCCCTTTCAGGAATCGCTGGTAGGCAGCGATAGCTTCGTGCTTCAGTTCTTGAGCCAAGGTACGCAACTGCCGCTTTTCGACTGGTGACAGGTCATCCTGTTCATCTTTGCCATAGATGTCGAGCATGTAAAATCGCCGGGCCTCGGGAATGTGTCAGATAGATCATTCTGCATCCGCCACGTTTGAGATAGCCGCGCCCCAGCGGACTGTAAGGCACCAGCCGAAGCCAACTTCCGCGAGCGTGGGGAACTCTTCCTTTTCCACCGCCCAGTGCCAGATGGAGTACTTCTCGATTGTACCGGCCTCCAAACCACGTAGACTTTAACTGGCGGATGCAATGTCTGCATTCGGTCAACATTCGATTCGTTAGAATCTATCACCTCTGATTTCGACCGCAGCAGGGCCGAACTCCCCGGTGGTTCCTTCTAGGTAAGGACATCGAGGAGAATATAGATGGCTACTAGACGAGAAGGGTCCGCGCGATTCCGGCCGAGTCTGTACAAACTCGATGATCGTATCGTGCCCAGCGGCAGTAGCTGGGTGCCGGTCAGCTCCGGAACCACAAGTCACTTGCACGACGTCGATGGCGTCATTGTCGGCCACTACGTCGTCGCGGTCGGCGACGACGGCACGATTGTGCGCTCGGTCGATGACGGCGCCACTTGGACGCCGCGCGCTTCGGGGACGACAGAATCGCTAATAGCCATTTCGCGCGGCGGCGAGTTGATCGCCGGCGCAGCCGGGACGATTCTGCAGACGTTTGACAATGGGCAAACCTGGGTCCCACGTGCATCCGGCACGCCCAATACACTGCGCGCCATCGATGTCTCCAACGGAGAGTTTTTCGCGGTCGGCGATAATGGCACGATCATTCATTCGACCGATAATGGCTTCAACTGGTCAGGGCTCAACTCTGGCACGAGCAACAATCTCAATGCCCTGATCGTAGATGGATCTAATCTCATCGCGGTCGGCGACAACGGCACCATCCTGCTTTCCAGCAATGCCGGCCAGTCGTGGGCCGCGCAGGATGCGGGCACGACTCAGTCGTTGCGCGATGGCGAGTTCCAAGGCGCGCTGGGAGATTATGTCGTCGGCGACGGTGGCGTCATTCTCGGCTCGTTCGACCACGGCTCGCATTGGTCGGCCCGACCATCGGGGACCGGTAGCCCGCTGCAAGGCGTGACTGGCGACAACATCAGTCAATTGTTTGCCGTGGGATTTGCCGGCACACTCACGTATTCGTCGGACCAAGGCGCGACATGGTTTGTGATCGCTTCGGGGACCTCGACGACCCTCCATGAAGTTTGGTCGGAAGCAGTGGATAATGTTTACGCCGTCGGCGATGGTGGGATGCTGCTCCACTTCACCGGCGTGCGTCTCAGCGCCACCGGTGCCGACGCGGGCGGCCTGCCCGTCGTCCGTTTGTTGGATACGCAGTCGGGCGTTGCGGTCCGCGACTTCTTGGCATTCGATGCGAGTTTTCGCGGCGGCGTCCGCGTTGCCATGGGCGATGTCAATCAGGACGGCCGGGATGATATCATTTGCGGGGCCGGTCCCGGCGGCGGGCCAAATGTGCGCGTCTTCGATGGTCGCACGTTTGCGATGATCCGCGACTTTTTCGCCTTTGATGCCAAATTCGCCGGCGGCGTGTTCGTGGCGTATGGCGTGCAGGCGAACATCAACGGTATATTCACCAGCCTCACGCCGGAGATTGTTGTTGGCGCGGATGCCGGCGGCGGACCTCATGTCAAAATGTTTAATGGTACAACCGGCGCGGAGGTGCTCAGCTTCTTCGCCTACGATGCAGGTTTCGGGGGCGGAGTCCGCGTCGCGACGCTCCCCGGCGGCGCAGTCAACGTGCCGCCCAAAATCGTGACGGCGGCGGGACCCGGCGGCGGTCCGCATGTGAAAGTGTTTAGCGGCCAAGACCACTCGGAGTTGTTAAGCTTCTTCGCTTATGATCCGGGGTTCCGCGGCGGCGTCTATGTCGCTACCGGGACCGTTTACGGCGTCACGAACAATTCCAGCCTAGCCCCGTTCAACATCATTACCGGGGCCGGGGCGGGCGGCGGTCCTTTGGTGCGCGTCTTCGACGCGACCAATGCCGATGTGCTTCAGCAGTTTTACGCGTACGCCAACTCCGTTTCGATCGGTGTGCGCGTCGGCGTGATTGGCGATCTGAATGCCGACAACCTGGCCGACGTGATGACCGCCCCCGGCCCGGGCGGCGGACCCCATGTCCGCTTCTTTGCCGCGCGCGTGCCCGTTCTGTTGGATGAGTTCTTTGCCTACGACCCCACATTCAGTGGCGGTGTCTACGCTGCCGGCAGCCTGCAGAAACTGCCGCCGCAGCGGTAGGGTGGTTGTCGGAGCGTACCGAGCGCACCGCGGGGATAAACCCCGCGGCTCGCAATTAAAAGTGAGCGGCGGCGTTTATCCCCGCGGTGCACTGTCGTCGCCACTCTCTCTACTTCCCCGTCATCGCCTCCATCGGCTCGGGGTACCTGGCCCCGTGGACGGTGATCTTTGTCGCGGCAGAGTCGATGTCGCGGAGGTCGTCGGGGGTGAGCATCACATTCGCGGCAGCGATGTTTTCTTCGATGCGGTGGAGTTTGGTGGTGCCGGGGATGGGGACAATCCAGGGCTTCTGGGCCAAGAGCCAGGCGAGCGCGATCTGGGCGGGGGTGGCGTGTTTGCGGGTGCCGATGGTTTTGAGCAGATCGACGAGAGCCTGGTTCGCTTGCAGGGCTTCGGGCGTGAAGCGCGGCAGGTGTCTGCGGAAGTCGGTGCTGTCGAACGTCGTGCCGGCTTCGATCTTGCCGGTGAGATAGCCGCGGCCCAGCGGACTATAAGGCACCAGGCCGATGCCGAGTTCCTCGAGCGTGGGGATCACTTCCTTTTCCACCGCGCGGTGCCAGATCGAGTACTCGCTTTGCAGGGCGGCGACCGGCTGCACGGCGTGGGCCCGGCGGATCGTTTGCGCGCCGGCCTCGGACAGGCCGAAGTGCTTGACCTTGCCCTGCGTGATCAACTCCTTCACGGTGCCGGCCACCTCCTCGATCGGCACGTTCGGATCGACGCGGTGCTGATAAAGCAGATCGATGCGATCGGTGCGCAGCCGTTTGACCGACGCGTCGGTCACCGCGCGGATGTTCTCGGGCCGGCTGTCCACGCCCGTCGCGGGAATCCCATTTTTGAACCCGAATTTGGTGGCGATCACCACGCGGTCGCGCACCGGCGCGAGCGCTTCGCCGAGCAACTCTTCGTTGGCGTACGGGCCATACGCTTCGGCCGTGTCGAAGAACGTGACACCGCGATCGACCGCGGCACGGAGCAGAGCGATGCCCTGTTGCTTGTCCACGGCCGGGCCGTAGCCGAAGCTGAGCCCCATGCAGCCCAGGCCAATGGCGGAGACGCGGAGATCGGAGGTGCCGAGCGTGCGAGTTTGCATGGGGAGGTTTCCGTGGGCGACGTGTGGATTGAGCGAGGGTAGGGGTGGATTGAGATAGGGTGCAAGCGGCGGGCCGGGGAGTGCGGGGTTTTGTTCGCCGCCCTCTTGTTAACCGGTCTTGTTAGCCGGACGCGCAAGCTACGGGAGGCAGCGACGTGGTCCCGTTTGGCAGGTCTGCCTTTCATTAGTTCGCGGGGGACCACAAGAAGGAGAGTCCACTCGAGTGGGGCATAGCCTCTGGTTCCCGTAGCTTGCGCGTCCGGCTAACAAGACCCGTTAACAAGACCCACTGGGCATGGGATTTGCTTTCATACAGATGACGCACTGCGCGCTCAAGGCGCTCCTTTCCGCACCGAGAATTTCGTGACAACACTGAACGCCGACGACTATACGCTCCAGGAGGTTGAGCAGCATTTCGCCGAATTGATCGCCGGCGTCGAAGATCATGCCATCTTTTTGATGGACCCCACTGGCATTATCAAAAGTTGGAATGCCGGGGCGCGGCGCATCAAGGGCTATGAAGCCCACGAAATCATCGGCAAGTCGTTCATGAATTTTTACCCGCAGGAGGCCATCGATCGGGGTTGGCCGCAAGAAGAACTCCGGCGGGCGGCGGCGACCGGGCGGATTCAAGATGAAGGCTGGCGGTTGCGCAAGGATGGGACGCGCATCTGGGCGAACGTCGTCATCACCGCACTGCGCTCGCCGCAAGGTGAGCTGCGCGGATATCTCAAGATCACCCGCGACCTGACCGAACGCAAGCAAGCCGAAGAGGCGGTCCGGCAAAGCGAAGAGCGGCTTCGCCTCATGATCGAGAGCGTGCAGGATTACGCCATCTTCATGCTCGACCCCGAGGGCTGCATCGCGACCTGGAATCAGGGGGCCGAGCGGATCAAAGGCTACACGGCCGCCGAGATCATCGGCCAGCACTTCTCAATCTTTTATTCCTCCGAAGACAATGCGAACGGCAAGCCGGCCCGCGAACTGGAAATCGCGATGCGTGAAGGGCGAGTCGAAGATGAAGGCTGGCGGGTCCGCAAAGACCGCTCGCAGTTTTGGGCCAACGTCATCATCACCGCGCTTTACGACACGCGGGGCACGCTGCGAGGTTTCGCCAAGATCACCCGCGACATGACCGAGAAGCGCAAGGTCGAGCAACTGCAACTCGCGGATAAACACAAAAACGAATTTCTGGCGATGCTCGCGCATGAACTGAGGAACCCGCTCGCGCCCATCCGCAACGGCGTCGAGTTGCTCAAGATGTCCAAAACCATCGAGCCGGAGATCCAAGAAACCACGCGGATGATGGAGCGTCAGATCGTGCATCTGGTCCGGCTCGTTGATGATCTGCTCGATGTCTCGCGAATCATCACCGGCAAAATACATTTGGAGCGCGAGCCCGTCGATGTCCGTGACGTGGTCAATCGCGCAGTCGAAGAGGTCCAGCCGATTCTTGACGCCCGGGGCCATGAGCTGATCCTGACGCAGCCGGCCCGGCCCATCATCGTTGATGGCGACGTGGTGCGTTTGGCGCAGGTGGTCAGCAATCTGTTGTCGAACGCGGCGAAGTACACCGAGACACCGAGCCAGATTTGGCTCACGACCGAGAGCCGCGGCGAAGAGGTTGTCATTCGGATCCGCGACCAGGGAATTGGCCTGACATCCGAGGAAACCACGAAGATATTCAACCTTTTCGAGCAGGCCGACACGTCGATCTCGCGCTTCCGCGGCGGCCTGGGCATTGGCTTGACACTCGTCAAGCGGATCATCGAGATGCATCACGGCGAGGTGAAGGCCAACAGTGCCGGACTGGGCAAAGGCAGCGAGTTTGTCGTGCGCTTGCCGCTCTCCAAGGCCACATCGTCGGCGAAATTTCAACCGTATCCGGACCACGATGCCAAAGGCCACGCGGGCCGGCGTATTCTCATCGTCGATGACAATGTCGATGCGGCCCAGAGCGTCGAGCGATTGGTCCGCAAGTGGGGGCACGAGGTGCAAACCGCCTTCAATGGCCCTGACGCACTGAAAAAGGCCAAAGTCTTCCTGCCGCAGATAGTGCTGCTCGACATCGGCATGCCGGGCATGAGCGGCTACGAAGTCGCGAAGCAATTGCGGGCCGAACATGACCTGGAGGGCGTGATCATCACGGCGCTCACGGGATATGGCCAAGCTGAAGATCGCCTGCGATCGCACGAAGCCGGGTTCAATCATCATCTGATCAAGCCACCGGATCCGGATCTGCTCGCCGCTCTGGTCGAGTCGCCGCAAACATTTTCCGAAGTGCCGTGAACAAAATTTTCATCGCGGCACGACTCTTGCACTTTGCATTGCACCAACGTCCAACAGGGAGTCCACACATGGGCCTGATCCTCTTGATCGTGCTGGTGGTGTTGCTCTTCGGCAGCGTGCCCGTTTATCCCCACTCACGCAACTGGGGTTATGCGCCGTCGGGAATCGTTGGCCTGTTGCTTGTGGTGTTGCTCATCATGTTGCTCATGGGCACCGTGCCGTGGGGTTACGGCCCGCGCGTCGTGCCCTAATCAATGGAGTTGTCATTCGATGAATTCTTGGGTGATTTATCAGGCGTGTGTACCGGGCGATCCGACCTGCAGCAATCCGGCTGTGTGCTCCCAGTTCGAGTGGGAGCGGATGGTCGCAACTCGGCCGGGCCGGCATCGTTTGTTGCATTCGGGCATCGCCTCGGAAGGTGAAGCGGAGCGACTGGCCCGGCAGCAAGTGCCGCAATCAGCGCCGGCGCCGGCCATCGCTTTTCAGCCGCGCAGTTGGTTCGATTCCCATCATCGGCAGACCAACTAATCACGGCCGCGGCGATCTTTGAGATAAGCCTCGACGATTGCAGCCGAGGTGAACACCTCGGCGAGGTCGCGGCTTAGCTCGGCCGCCAGAGTTCGGTACTGCTCTTTCACGTCGCCGTCGTGCGGGCTGGGCAAGCGCTGCCGCCAACGCAAATCTTCGACGAGCCGCCGACGCACGAAATCAAGAAGGTCGATGGCCGACGGTGCGAGGATGCCGACCGAAAGCGAGATCGATTTCTTTGGGCCCGCTTTCGTGCGGTGCCAGTAGCCGTTGGGTACGTAAAGCCAATCGCCGGGCTGCAGGGTGCAGCGCATCGTCGGCGAGATCTCCCGTTCGACACGCATGTTTTCGGGGATCGTTTCCACGAGCGGCCAAGGGTGCACGGTGTTCTTGCGCAGCGACCATTCCTTGATGCCGTCAAGCTGGAGCACGAACACTTCCTCGGCGTCATAGTGCCAATTCAGCCCCTCGTGATTGCCCGGTGTGCAATAGAGATGGACGTCCACGGGAGCCAGAAAGTCGGCGTGAAAGCCGTGGGCGAGCGTTTGCAAATGAGCGTCGTGCCGCTCGGCATGGCGGACACGGAGGGTGTAGCCTTGGCTGACCATCTCCGCGGCATTGATGCCCGGGGCCGCTTTGAGAGTTTCGTTGCCTCGAGCAAACAGTACATCAGCAACGTTTGAGTCGAGGATCGTTTGCGTAAGCGTCCAAGCGTTCTCGGGGAATAGCTCCGTGCAGCCGCCGGCGCGGGCGAACGGAAATCGTTGATAGTGATTCGCCATGAAATCGCGGACGGGCATCTCGCCCAGAAGCTTGGCCAACATCATGGAGTGATTCTAATGCGCCTCGGCCGCGCGAAGCCATTCTGCTGATGGGGCTCATCTTCCGAGACATGGAGGTCTTGAGCCTCGTTGGTGATGGCTTGCAGGTCCAGACGGTTTTCTACCAGGACCACCATGATCGCCAGGCCGAAGAGGACTAATGAGAGAAACAGGCTGCCCAAGCCGCCGATGATGATGATTGGCTGGTCACGAATCAGAATGCTCAAGGTGGCGCAAACAATTCCCACCAGCGAGCATAGTAGGGCGACGCAAAGGATGCACGAGCCGCGGTTGATCCAATGCAGCCGCTTCTGAAACAGGAAGATCTCTTCGCGGACATTGTCCCGCCGCTCGCCATGAGGGCCCCTGCGAAACTCCTCACACAACGCACGATAGCGATCGAAGTTGGGTGAATATCGGGCTGTCAACCACGAGAGTAAAATTGCGGTCGCCACAACCAACCCCACGGTGGCGCCCGCGACGCTGGCCAGTTGTGCGAGATCGATATCGTGCCAAGTCATGCTCGTCCCTGCCTCGTATGTCTTCACTGACCGTCATTGGAGCCGCTTGCCGCAAAAGCCGTGCCCGCCATCGGCGCACCGTTACTGGCGGACTTCGACGGCCCTTGCGCACCAGCGACGACGAAGGCACGGTTACTATTCATCTCAAATTTTTCGCGCTCTTTGAGTTGGCCATCTTCCAACAGGCGCCGGCCACCGGCGATGACCTCGACCAGTTCCCAGTGGTCCAAAGCAATGACCAGAACGTCAGCGTCCCCGCCCACTCGGAGAGAACCCTTGGAAGCGAGTTTGAGCACTCGGGCCGGGTTAGCGGTGACCAGCGAAAGCACTAGCTCGGTCGGCATGGCATGCTCGACGATGCAGTCACGAATTTGGTTGAACAGATTGGTCGGGCTAGTGATCGCCGCATCCGAGGAGACTGTGAACCGGTCGGTCGGGCCGCCGCGATCGAGGTAGCGTTTGAGCCAGCGGTGCAAATCCTGTTCGACTGTATCGATGTCCACATGCGAACCACGTTTGGCCAAGGCGACGGCCTCATCCAAGAGCTTTTCACTGCGGCCAATGTGCGATGGATAGAGCCACTCGGGGTTGAGGTCGAAGTCGTCAATGATCGTGCGCAGCAAGGCGAGCCGCTTTTTCCCCGGTCCCACGTGGAAGTGCGTGACGCCGGCCTTGGCGGCCAACATGCCGCCGACGTGGGCATCGTCCACCAGGCGAGCCAGCTCTTGGGGGTTGGGGTCGGTCGATCGCTCGTCGGCGATGGCGATTTCACCGGCCCCGATCACCTCGGCGATGAAGAGAATGTCGTCCCGGACTGAGTTGAGGATCGTCGTCGGCGGAACGTTGTAGCCGCCGGTGTAGAGAAAGGCCGTGATGCCCTCTTCCCGCAGGGCCTTAGCGCGGGCCAGCAAACCCGGCATCGTCTTCATGGTGGTATCGACGCCGAGACAGCCCACGACCGTGGTGATGCCCGCTTGCACAATCTCGGCGAGGCGTATCTCGGGGCTTTGCGTGGCGAAGCCTTGCTCGCCGCTGCCACCGAGCAAATGCTCGTGAGGGTCGATGAAGCCCGGAGTGACGATCCGCCCGGCAGCGTCGATGACATCGCACTCGACGCCCTGGCCTTCGATAACTGTCGGGTCAAACGCTCCGACGTGCAGAATCTTTCCGCCGCCAATCAGAATTGACTGGCGGCCTCGGGGTTCTGGATCGAAAAGTTCACCATTTTCGATGAGGAGCAGTGGAGCGGCACTCACTGGTCGTCGGCCCCCGCAGGTTGGGCTTCCTGCGGCAAAGCCTCGACTCGTTTGCGCGACAGACGCCCCGGCCGGCGCGTGCGAAAATCGAACCGGTCGCCCTGACTGAGAACATGCATTCGCACGTCGTAGATGGAGACGATCCGATCCGCGGCCTCTTCGGCGATGTTCGAGTTGGTGACGGTGGACCCGTCCAGCACGTAGACCGCACCGTTGCCAAGGACGATAAATTGGTCGCCGCCTTCCACGATGGCGGCCGTGTCTTCATCGATGCCGATGCCGACTGACCGCGGGTTTTGCGCCACCGCGCCGACCAGCCGGCCCATTCGTCCGCGTTCGGAGAAATGTTGATCGACCAACACCTCAGAGATCAAACCCAGGCCCGGGGCCATGCGGACGAGTTCGCCGATCTTCGCGGACTGTTCGTCGTCACCGGTGACCAGCATGGTTTCGCACATCACCGATGCGCCGGCCGAAGTTCCCGCGATGATGCCGCCCTCGCTGTAGATTTCCTGAACTCTCCTGAAGATCGGGGTATCGCCGATTTGGCTCGTGATTTTGAGTTGGTCGCCGCCGGTGAAAAACACGCACGTAGCGTTGTCGAGCAGTTTCAGTGTCTCGGGCTGGCGCGCCTGTTCGCGGGTCGAGATGGGCATCTCGGTTATCTTGCGAAGACCGAGGTTGTGGAAGGCACGCTCGTATTTCTCGAAAGTGCCAGCCGCGGCGTGGGACGCCACCGTGGTCACGACGATTTTTCCAGGTTTCACTCGGCGAGCTAACTCCTCCAAGACCAGCTTGCCGCCGTGCTTGTCCTCGTGGCCGCCAATGAAAAATAATGCGCCTTTGGCCATGATAAAGTCCGCTTAGGTGTGCATGGGTTGTGTCACGAGTTCACTGCCATCGGTCGGCACCGCGCCAAATTCGCGCAGCACTTCGTGGCAAGGATCGGTGTGCTTCTCGAAAAAGAACACGATCAATTCGCCCTCTTCCATTTCGCTCAGCGCCGTTCGGAGAGCCGCGTTTTCTTCGCGCACCGATCGGCATTCCTTGCCCGGGCATTCTTGTTGAATCGCGTTGCAGAGCACGGCGGTGATCTCACCCGGCTGCCGGCCGCGGAGATCCTCATCCTCGCGGATAATGAGCCGATCGAAGCCGCGAGCCGCCACCCTGCCCAACTCTTCGACGAGGTCGTTCGGGCGATCGCCCGGCGCGGTGAAGATGCCGGTCACTCGGCCGCCCTCATAGGCCGCCGCCACGCTTGCGAGTGCCGCGAGCGCACCGGGGTTATGGCCGTAGTCCACGATCACGTGCCCCTTAGGCAAGCGGTAGATATTCATCCGGCCCTGATTGTGCTGACCGCTGTCGAATGTGCTCAAGGCGATCGCGACTTCATCCCACGAGATGCCCAGTGCGCGGCAGGCGGCCAAGGCCGCGAGGGCGTTGGCCACTTGGAAGCGTGCGAGGCCACCGAGTGTCGCGGGCAACTCCGCTTCACGGATGATGTGGCGCTCGTCGCCATTGGATACCTCGACCAGCCAACCGTCGCGAGTGAAATAGACTGTTTCGCCGGCCGCGATCTGTTGCTGGATGACGGGGTTCGATTCGGACAAACTGAAGAACACGATCTTCCGCTCGAGCTTCTGCATCCGCCGATTCGCGGGCAATTGTGCTAGCCGTTCGTCTTCGGCATTGAGCACGACCGTTCCGCCGGCGCGGACTCGCTCGGCGATCAGCGACTTGACGAATAGCAGATCGTCCAGCGAGTTGATGCCATCTTGGCCCAAGTGGTCCGGCTGAACGTTGGTGATCACACCGACGTCCGACCAGTCGTAGCCCAGGCTGCGGCGCACGATGCCGCCGCGAGCGGTTTCCAAGACGGCGACTTCCACTTGCGGATCAGTGAGCACGGTGCGGGCCGAGTGGAACCCGGTGAGATCGCCCTGGGCGACGCATTCGCCGCCGATCCAAATGCCATCGGTTGTCGTCATCCCGACATTGCGGCCCGCGGCGGAAATGATGTGGGCGATCATCCGTGTCACGGTCGTCTTGCCATTGGTGCCGGTGATCGCGACGACGGGGATTCGCCCATCACTTTCGCCGGGGAACATCATCTTCACAATGGCCGTGCCAACATCGCGCGATTCGCCAAACGCCGGGTACACATGCATCCGCAATCCGGGGCTCGCGTTCAACTCGACCACGCCCGCGCCCGTCTCAGGCAATGGCCGGTCCACATGCGGCGCGAGCAGATCGACCCCACAGATATCGAGGCCGACGACCCTAGCCGCCCGTTCGGCGAGCCGAACAATCGAGGGATGCACCTGGTCGGTGACGTCACGCGCCGTGCCGCCGGTAGAGAGGTTCGCCGTGTCGCGCAGAAAAACGGTTTCGCCGGCGGGGGGCACGTCTTCCAGCGTCCAGCCCGAGCGCTTGAGGAAGCAGGACCCCGCTTTGTCGAGGACGATCTTGGTCAGCGGCTTCTCGTGACCTTCGCCTCGCTTCGGATTTTGATTTTCGCGATCGATGAGCTGTTGAATCGTGTGCTCGCCATCAGCCACCACATGCGCGGGCGTCCGCTCGCTGGCGGCCACCATCTTTCCATCGACGACGAGGATGCGATAATCCTTCCCGGAGAAAAATTCTTCCACGACGACGCGGCTGGAGTAGTACACGGCCCGCTCAAATGCCTCGGTGAGACCTTCGGCCGTTTCCACCCGCAACGTCACGCCTTTGCCCTGATGCCCGTCGAGCGGTTTGACGACCAGCGGCGGATGAAGCGTCTGCAAAGCGGCGACTGCTTCTTCTTTGGAAGAAGCGATGATGCCGCGCGGCACCGGGATGGACGCACCTTCGAGGAGCCGTTTGGTGAGGTGTTTATCGCCGGCGATGTCCACCGCGATGGCGCTAGTACGATTGGTTTGTGCGGCCATGATCATTCGGCGGTTGACGCCATAACCCAACTGCACGAGGCTCTCCTCATCGAGGCGGATCGTCGGGATACCGCGGGCCACAGCAGCGTCAACGATCGCGCGCGTGCTGGGCCCCAGGTCGGTTTCGGCGACCAGCCGCCGGGCGTGCTGCAGTTTTTCTTGGATGGGATATTCACGGCCATCGAGTACGGCCTGGACCACTTCCACAGCGACATTGAGCAAGAATCGCGCGGGCTCTTCGAGCTTGTATTCCACGATGACGTTGTAAAGCCCCGCTCGATCGGCAATCCGGGTCTTGCCCTGATTGACTTCCATGCCGGCGAGGTTGCTCAACTCGATGGCGACGTGCTCGGTGATGTGGCCGAAGTAGGTACCTTCGTAGAGCCGTTCGACAAAGCCGCCTGGCTCACCTTTGGCGCAATGGTGTTGCCGTAAACCCGGCAGGAGCGCCAGCAGCCGGTCCGTGAATCCCGGAAACTGCGTGCTCTCGAGTTCGGTCAGGCTTTGAAGATCGAGCCGTGCGACCAGAACGGGCTTATCGGTGTATATGTTTGGACCCGGCAGGGCCCGTATTGTTTCGAGCCTCATGGGAATCCTTCCGTTGCTTGTTCGTCATGACTGGCGTGCGATCCTTCAAGTTAAAACGCGATCCTTCCGTCAGCACATGCAGCCTGACGTTACACAAAGCAACGTGTTGGTTTTCTTGGCGTTCAAGTACGTCGTTGTACGTTGCCGCTCCTGCGTCTAGAACCGTGACGGCCCCGCGGCCAATCACTTCAAACTCCTCCCCTTGCATAATCAATGCCGTATCTTCATCAACTCCAATTCCCAATTGGTGGGGGTATTGCGCAAGCGCGGTGAGCAAGCGGCCGGTGCGGCCACGCTGTCCAAAATGCTGGTCGATGATCACGCCGTGGGCAAATTCCATCCCAGGGCCAATGGTGACTTTGCCAACAATCGGCGTGGCCCCCCGCTGCCCGCCGATGATCATGGTTGCGGAGGTCATGGCTGCCCCGGCACTCGTGCCGCCGATCACCATGCCGTCCGCGTGGCGCTGGTGAAGGGCCCGGTCAACTTCGGAGCCGCCGAGGACGTTGGTAATCCGGACCTGATCGCCGCCAGTGAAAAATACCCCGGTCGCCTTTTCAATGGCGCCCACGATTTGAGGGGCGTTCGCCCCGGCCCGATCCCGCACGTCGAGAGCCTGCGCGAATTTGGCACCCAGGCGGCGAAACACGGTCACGTACGCTACGCCCACGGCCTCGGGCTCTCCCGACGCGACGGTCATGATCAAAATCCGCGCTTTAGCGCCGCCGGCCAGCTTGAGAAATCTACGCAAAATGCGGCATTCGCCCGCATGATCCTCGGCTCCGCCGACGATCACCAACGGACCCGCGAGCTTACTGTAAGTATTTTTCATGGGTTATCGCCGCGCACGCCCGCTTCGGCCCCGGCGGCGGCTTTTCTGACGCAAAACTTGCGCCAACCCATGTTATGCCGAACCCGCTGTGGCTCGTTTCCGACCCCGCTTGTGATGGGTTGCACCGTTTCGCGCCGCTTCCTTGACCACGCGCACGGTTTTGAGATTCGGGTCGGCCGGATCCAACGGGTACGCCCCCATTTCAATTTCAGCCTGGAAATAATCCACCATGGTTTGGGTGATTCGTTCGCCCGGCAGTACCCGCGGGATGCCAGGCGGGTAAGGAGACACCATCTCGGCCGCGATTCGTCCGACCGCCTTCTTCAGGGGGATCTCCTCGGCCGGCTGGAAAAATGCTTGCCACAGATCCATCGCGGATGAAGTCCCAAGGTCTCGTTTCAGAGGCAAGGTTTCCACCAACCCTTTGCGGTGGCGCTGGTCTTTGCGGGCCCATTTCGCCAGATCTTGAATCGCTGAAACGAGCTTGCGGGCCGCCGTCGCATCCGTACCGATGGTCAAGTTTGCCAAGAGGTGTTTCGGGTCGCTCAGCGCGAATGACATCTTGTGTTCCCGCATCAGCCAGTCTTCCGCCTCGTAACCGTTGACCCTCAATCGCGTCACATCCATGAGGATCTTCGTGACATCCAATTGCATGGTTGCATCGCCGGCGAGGACTTCCGGGCCCATCACGCGGATGCCTTCGATGGCCGCGAGTTGTTCGCGCACATCCACGGACATTTCGATCACTTCGCCAAGCAGCTTTTTACCTTGTTCGACGAACTGGCGGCGCGTGGCGTCGATGCTGGCCAGAATTGGCACTGATGGACTCGTTGTCTCGAACAGGTCATAGCAAAGCTCAAAACGCTCCGGATCGATCAGCTTGCTATTGAGCAGCAAGATCGAGGCTTGCTCCAAACCGGCCATGGTCTTGTGAATGCTCGCCACGGAAATGTCGGCACCGCATTCGATGGCGGTCTTCGGAAGCTGTTTGTGAAACGGATAGTGAGGGCCCCACGCTTCATCGACCACGAGCGGGATGCCGTGGTCGTGACAAATCTCCGCGAGCGCGGTCATGTCGGACGAGAGGCCATAGTACGTCGGACAAACAACAAACACAGCCTTCGTGTCCGGGTGCTTTTTCAATTGGCGTTTGAGTTCATCGACCGAGATGCCATGCTCAATGTCCCAGATCTCGTCGAACACCGGTGTTAGGTAGACCGGTTTGACATGGCCAATGATTGCGGCGGCGGGCAGCGACTTATGGCTGTTGCGTGCGATGAGGACTTTGTCGCCGGGATTGGCCGCGGCCAGCATGGCCACGTGATTGCTCAAGCTCGTTCCGTTGGTCGAGAAAAAGCAATGCTCGGCGCCCCACGCTTTCGCGGCAAGCAACTCCGCTTTATGCACCACGTCCTTGGTTTTGCGGCGGTCGTCAATTCCCTTTTGCTCGGCCGCGTCGCCGTGAAAAGCGTAGTTGCCGAGCAAGTTCTTGATTTCCGATGGCGCGCCTTTGCCGGACCGATGGCCGGGCACGCCGAACGAAGTAGCACTTTCGCCGAGGTATGTGCTGAGAGCTTCCACAATGGGCGCGTGCTTTTGGGTGAGGTTCATCTGGTACTGCTCCCTTCATGAGTGGCAGGAATGCGGCGAGGGCGATTCCAAGGTGATTCCATCGAAGTGTTGGCGGATTCAATTCGCACCGGCATGCGACTCAAGCGATCGTACAGTCGGCGATCCCCCGCTAAGGGCCACCAAGAATAGAGGAAGATCTCCATCGGCCGCCACATCGCGACCCAGCCCGCGACCGTCAGCCCCTGGCTGGCGATTTCCGCGATGCCGATGCGCTCGTTGCCGCCACCGATCAGGCCGGCGAGCGTTACACAGACCGACAGAAAAACCAGGCCAATGATCAAGCTCGTTCGGCCACGTCGCAGCAGGGTCCGTAAGTCGCGGGTCGCCGCGGCGTGCCGGCGAGCAAAGAAACTATGGATGGCGTTGTTCAACATGGTTGGCATCGAGGCATCGACCTGCCCATCGACGACTTCAAGCACAAGCGAAAAGTCAGAATCGCTGCGCAGGTCGCGGGCCCAACTGACGATGAATTGCTCCGCGTCACGGTCGAGATCCCGTTCTTGAAATGGCGACGGGTCGATGGAGTTGAAAAGCTGGCTGCACTCCCGGATCCGCACCCGAATGGGGCCGGCCTCAAAGTTGGTCACTGTAGGCGCCGTCTTCAAATCGCTAACCATAAGTCTCTGCTTCCGTGTGGCTGGAATTGCGCGATAGATTCGGAGGCGAGGCAATTCCGGGACGACCGCGAGGCACCGGCCGCGGAGCCGCAAGCAGTCTGGTTTGCACAAACTGTACCGGAGGACAAGACGCTTAAGTGGGCGCGGAACTCTCTTGGGGTGCCGAAAGTAACTTCGGCCGGACGTAATCCGCACGGACCCGCCTGAGTAACGGATTCAGGCGCGTAATTTCATCCGCGAGCGGTTGATAAACTGGCCGATCGCCGGCTGCATCGGCGTAGTCCCAGAGCCCATTGAGAACGTGCCGATCATCGACCCAGCCGGGATGATTGACGATCGGGTACCATGTCACACCATACAGCGGGCATTTCGCCTTCATCGCCTTCGTGCATTCGGATGCGACATAGTTGATCCACTCGGGCCGATCGCGCTCCTCGGCACCGGTTTCCGCAATGACAATCGGCTTCTGATAGCGACTCGCGACCTCGTTGAGCATTTCCGATAGCGGCCGATACGACGACTCGTTGCCGTCGATGAATTCGCCATCGGTATAGCGCTGGTTGTTGCGGTAATAGTTCACGCCGACGATATCCAAGAGGTCAGGCGAGCCGCCCAGTTGAGGCTTCCAGCTTCGGCCACTGATCATGTCCCAGGATTGAAACTGCAAGACGCGCAAATATTCGGCGGTGTCGCGTTCACGAACGCGATTGGTGCGCGGGGCAACATGAATGATGGGATCGCAATGGAAGAATCGGGTGCCGGGGATCACACCGCGGAACGCATGCATCGCCTCGATCGCTGCCCGGACCATCTGGACTTTCAGCTCCGGGCCTCGGTCATGTTGCAACGGGCTGATGAAGCCTTGATCGCCACCCGCCCAGGCCAAAAACGAAATCTCATTGATCGGGCAGATGACGGGCGCGGAACCCACGCCTTCGTCTTGGAGCAAGCGAGCGACTTCTGTCGCATAGCCGGCAAAGTTCTTTGGGAACGAGGTGGCGAACACGTCGATGTGGTCGGGCCAACCGAAGTGCATGAGGTCCCACGCCACGGTGACGCCCGCTTCGCGAGCCGCCTGCACCATGGGTCGAGCGCGGGAGAAATCGTACCGTCCGGGCGAAGGCTCGCTGGATACCCAACTAATGCCATCCCGGCAGAAGTCCATTCCCAATGAGGTGAGGCGGGCGTAGTCTTGCCGGGCAAAGCGGTCATGCTTGGTCGAGGCCACCATATCGTTGCGGCGGCCATTTTGCCAATGAGTCGAGCATTCGAAGCCGCCGAACAGGAACGATGACGCGTTGAGCAACTCAATCGTCTCATGAGCGAGCGGTTTGAGTCCGCGATCCTCGACGCGCTGAAACGAAGGGACGAGCGGCTGATCTTCGAAGCGGCGGCGGGGCGAGCAACCGATCTGCGATTGAATGGCGATATACGCGGCGACGCTGCCGACTTGCCGCAACCAGGTGCGGCGAGAGATCGTACCGTCCAAAAACGGGCTGTTTTTCACCAATGCCTCGAGCACGAGACCGATCCCGCCGCGGCAGGATCGCAGCGCAGATGGCCAATTCCATCAGGAAATGCCGGGCCAATTGCGGAGAATCTTTGTGACGAAGCGGAATTGGACAACGTCGAAATGGAGACGAACCATCCGGCGGTCCAACGGACCGCGATACCTTAGCCCAGGCCGACAGGCCTGCGTTTTCGAATTTGTTTCATAGCGGTCTGAAGGACCGCGATAATTTCGGGCGGTCTGTATCGCGGTCCTTCAGACCGCATTGCAATTAATCCGAAACCCAGGCCGATGGCCTGGGCTAAGATAGCGCGGTCCTTTGGACCGCAAACAGGGGACTAGCGAAATGGTTGTGTAGCTTGTTTGTCGAGCGCAGGTGCGGAATTGCAACGCTATTCAAATCGCAGATGCTTCACCGACTCGCCGGAATCTCTTAGCTCCGCCAATGAGGTGATTCCGATCTCGAGGTGCCGCTTGACGTATTTCTCGGTCACCGTCTTGTCACTCTTGGTTGTCTTCACGCCTTCGGGTGTCATGGGACTGTCGGACACCAGGAGCAGCGCACCCTTGGGGATGTGATTGGCGAAGCCGACGACGAAGACCGTCGCGGTCTCCATGTCGATGCCCATGATGCGGGTGTTTTTCAAATACTCTTTGAACTTCTCGTCGTGCTCCCAGACCCGGCGGTTGGTCGTGTAAACAGTGCCGGTCCAGTAATCCAGATCATGCTTGACGATCATTGACGAAACAGCCATCTGCAATCGAAACGACGGGAGCGCGGGAATCTCCGGCGGCAAGTAGTCGTTGCTGGTGCCTTCGCCACGCACGGCCGCGATGGGCAGGATGAAGTCGCCGACCTTGGTCTTCTTCAGGCCGCCACACTTCCCCAGCAGCAGGACGGCTTTCGGGGTAATCGCCGCCAGAAGGTCCATGACCGTGGCGGCCATCGCGCTGCCCATGCCGAAATTCATGATCGTGATGTTCTCGGCCGTCGCGGTTTGCATGGGCTTGTCGAGGCCCATGACCGGCACGCCGAATCGCTTGGCAAACATCTCCACGTAATTCGCGAAATTCGCCAGCAAGATGTATTGCCCGAAGTCACCAAGCGCCCGGCCCGTGTAGCGCGGCAACCAGTCTTTGACGATATCGTCTTTGGATTTCATCAAGGGATCCTGCAAACCATGTTGGTTGGATTCTATTGTCTGAAAGAAAAAGCCCCCGGCTATCGACCGGGGGCTTTGCATTTTCTTTTCTCCGCGATGCCTATTTGCTCGCCTTGGCTTTGTTGTTGGCTTCCACTTCCAGCGCATTGGAAAGTTGCTTAGCGATCTCCTGCGGCTTGGTCTTTTCCTCCAAACATTGTTCTTGGGCTGGCCGAGTTTGGATGCCTGCTTTGTCACAGAGCATGTGAAGTAGCCGGAGCATCTCCGTGTTCTCCTGCTCCGCCAACAGATTGATTTGCAAGTCGAGGTGGTTGCGCAGATCGCTCAGCCGGCCCTGGCGGTTCTGGCTCATCAAGATGATCGGCGTGGCGTAAGCGGCCTGGAAGGAGAGGACCAGATTCAAAAGCACAAATGGGTACGGGTCCCACTGATTCCACCAGCCGATCAAGTTGAGTGCCATCCACGCCACGAGCATCACGCTTTGAACGATCAGAAATGCCCAACTTCCGACCCAAGATGCGACGAAATCCGCAACGCGCTCACCAGTGGTTCGTTGCTCGTGCGCGGCTTTCTCCATCTGGGCGATGAGATCGACAGTCCGCTCGGTGATGTCGCGGAGCGACGATTTGCTGGCCATAGATTTGTCCTCGGGTGGCATAATGAACGGCGGCAAATGTCATGCCGGGAGGCGTCATGGGCCGAATCGTTCCGAAGTCCGGCAAGAAGATTCGACCCAAAACCGCCGTACGTGGCAAGCGTTACCGTTGTGCGAAGTGCCGGAAGCGCAGCCCGCGGCCAGTGCTGACGCCCGCGCCTTGGTATTGCGACAAGTGCCGGCACCATCCTTCCGACGCGCCTGAGGCGGCAGCGGAGGAATCCTAAAGATGCCTTCGCTAGCGCGTCAGGCTAGTACGGCGAAAGAGCTGAGTCGTGGGACTTTACTCCCAATACATCTTTCCGCGCATCTGCGACTGGACGCTTGGTCAGCCACATGTCGCCAAGCATCGCCGCGAGTTGCTCGCTAGTGCCCAAGGCGATGTGCTCGAGATCGGGTTCGGTACCGGCCTCAACTTGCCGCACTATCCCGCGGCTGTGCGAAAGATCACGACCGTTGAACCCAACCCGGCGATGAACCAGCGGGCCCGGCAACGTATTCGCGAATGCGGAATTCCCATTGAACAGCGTGTGTCGTCCGGCGAAGACATGCCCTTGGGAAGCGATCGCTTCGATTGCGTCATTAGCACGTTTACACTGTGCAGCGTCCGTGATGTTGGCCGAGTGATGAGCAAGGTGCTGCGCGTGCTCAAGCCCGGTGGCTCATTTCTATTCCTGGAACACGGCTTGAGCGCGGAGCCCGGCGTGCGCAAATGGCAACATCGGCTCAACCGCTTGCAAATGTGGCTTGGTCAAGGTTGCCGGCTCGATCGCAATATGAAGGCACTGGTTGGCACAATTCCATTCACGTCCTTGGACGTAAACGAGTTCTATTTGGAACAGACACCCCGAACACATGGCTATCTATTTCGGGGGATTGCCCGGAAATAATCCAGCGGTCGTCACGAAACGCATTTAATCTCCCTTGGGTAATTCGATCTGTCGTGGAGTCAAATTGACCCAGGAGCCCATTTCCATGTTTAGTCGCCGTGATATTTTGAAGGCCGCCACGGGCTTGGGCGCGGCCGCACTCCTGCCCAAGTTTGCATTCGCGCGAACGCCTGAGGCCCCGGGTGTAGACGTCAACGATGTTCAATCACAGCTCAACCTCACCCGTGTAAACCGAGTGGCAACGCCGACATCGCTCGATGATATCCAAGCCGCCATTCAATCGGCACAGCGCGAAAACCGAGCCGTCAGTGTAGCGGGCGGCCGACATGCGATGGGCGGCCAGCAATTCGGAGCGGATACGCTTCTGCTCGACATGACCCGCTTCAATCGGATGGTGCGTTTCGATAAGGAAAAAGGTCTTGTTGAAGTCGAGGGCGGCATCGAGTGGCCCGAGTTGATCGACGGGCTGCGCAAAGCTCAACCAGGGCAAGAATATGGCTGGGGCATTCGCGAAAAACAATCGGGCGTCGATCGTGTGACGATCGGCGGATCGCTGGCGGCCAATGTTCATGGGCGCGGACTGCGGCATCCGCCGATCGTCAGCGACGTCGAGTCATTTGTGCTCGTTGATGCCCACGGCAAGGCTCAGACCTGCAGCCGCCGCGAGAATCCGGAATTGTTCTCTTTGGCGATCGGCGGTTACGGCCTGTTCGGGATCATCACTCACGTCACCCTGCGGCTCGCCAAGCGAACGAAGGTGCAGCGAGTCGTTGACGTTATCGCGGTGAAGGATTTGATCCCTCGAATTGATGAACGCATGCGCGACGGATTTTTGTTCGGTGATTGCCAATATGCGACGAGCCTGGAAAGTGAGCCCGGCGTGCACCCAGGCATATTTGCGTGCTACCGAGCCGTGGGTCCCGAGACAACCATTCCCGCAAACCAAAAAGAGCTGACCGCCGAAGATTGGGCGGAGCTGTATCGCTTGGGGCGTACGCAGAAGAAACTCGGCTTCGAACGTTATGCCGAACATTACCGCAGCACCAATGGCCAGGTGTATTGGTCTGACATCGATCAGCTTGCGGGCACATTCGATGGCTATCGTCGCGCTGTTGACGTCGCCCACGGCACCGAAATGATCACGGAGCTCTACGTCAACCGAGACAACTTCTTGCCGCTGCTCGCCAAGTGCCGCGAAGATTTCCTCAAGCACAACGTTGACATGACCTATGGAACAATTCGATTCATCGAGAAGGACAGTGAGACATTTCTCAACTGGGCCCGCGAATCATCAGTCTGCATTATTTGCAACTTGCATGTTGCCCACAGTGAGTCGGGCAAGGCAAAAGCGGCCGAGGATTTTCGCCGCATGATCGACCGCACGATTGAACATGGCGGCCGATACTATCTGACCTATCACCGGTGGGCCACGCGGAAGCAGGTCGAAAAATGCTATCCGCAGTTTGTTGAGTTCCTGCGCTTGAAGCGAAAATACGACCCGAACGAGCGCTTCCAGAGCGAATGGTACCGGCACTACAAAACCATGTTTGCCGACATGCTCTAAGGACCGCGTTCGATTCGGACGGACAAATCCGACTCATGAGCATAAAGACAATTACCCCGCCCTCATAACCGGTCCAAAATGCCCCAAATAGCCGGGGCATTCGCTTGGGCAGCATTCGGTGGCAGGGCTCGGGCGGGTACATTGACAGCAGGCTAACTATTGCCGGAGTGCATCATGATTCGAATCGCGGCGGCGGCACTATTGGCGGTTGGGATGGGGGCGGCATTGCGAGCGGCGGTGCCGAGCAACGTGTTTTGTGCTCCGCAACTTCCGCCGGTCGAGTCGCTGGCCCGGCTCAACCTCCAATATCAATGGCAGCTCAAGCTGCCGATGGGCACGCATCGCGACGGCATCGCGGCGATCCAGCACATGGGCCGGCAAGTGTTCATCACATTGCGATCGGGCCTGATCCTCGCGCTGGACTCCGAGACCGGTGTGCAGAACTGGTCCGCACTCGTGGGCAATCAGTATCCCACGCGACCACCCTTGGGCTTCACGGAAGATCTCGTGTTCGTTTGCGATGGGCCGCGCGTCGTGGCACTCGAGCGATCCAACGGCACTGAGCGATGGGATTTGGAACTGAATGAGATTCCGATCGCCGCGCCATCGGCGGGCCGCCTGCTGTTGTATATTCCGCTGCCCCATGCGCGGGTGGCGACGTTCTCCATGCCTGAGTTCGCGCAGCGTGCCGTGGCGAAAGACGACAAGGGACGCGGAAAGATTATCGACGCAGTGTCCAAAATCCGCGAAGGCGCGGATGCGACGGCGGCGGTGGTCCCGATGTCTCGTCAGGATGCGGTGCGCTCCACGATCAGTGGATCGATGCGGGCGCCAACCACTTCCAGCTTGCAGCTACATGCCGGCATGTCCACGGGCATCGTCAGCACCCGGCGATTTGAGTTGCACGACTTCACGCCCGATGAGTTGGACCGGCTCCGGGCACGGCCGCTGTTCATGTCGATTCGCAGTCCCGGCTTCGCGGTCGATCGCTCGCCGATTCCGTTCCCCATGGGAGTGGTTGTCTCCGGAAGTAGCGGCGGCGTGCTCGCATTGCGAATCGACGCCAACTACGATGTGTTCAATTTCCGGCTCGAAACTCCGCTGGTGGTTCCCGCTGTCGTCAATGGGCCAACGCTGTTTCTCGCGTCTGGCGATAGCGTGGTGCAAGCGGTCGCATTGTCGAACGGTATCGTGCACTGGCGCTGGCACGGGCGGTCGCCGGCCTCCGCCGCTCCGATCGTGGCGGACGATTCGGTTTTCGTCGCGACTCGGCAGCATGGCCTGGTGCGCTTGGATCGCCGCACGGGCGACCTGATTTGGGAGAACAATGACGCGCAGACCATGCTCGCCGCCAACGATCGATTTGTGTACAGCATCGATCGCCTCGGGAAAATGCAGGTGCTCGATCGCATGACTGGCCGAGAGTTGAGCGGCATCGAGATGGTGAATTTCAATGTCGTCTTGAACAACGACCGCACCGATCGGGTCATCGTCGCTGCCCACGACGGGACGATCATCTGCCTGCGTGACCGCGACGCCGCCATGCCCGCCGACTATCGGCCCGCCGTGACCACGCCGTTGCCCGGCGTCTTGCGGCCAGGCGACGCCCCGGCCGAAAAGATGCCTGCAGGCGACGCGAAGTCGCAGTAAAATGGTAGGCGTGAACACGCCTGCCGAAATCCGGTATCAACCCGACGCAGCACCCACGCTGAACGTGCCATTGCGTGCGTTGGGGTATTTGTGGTTTACGTCGGCCCTTGTGATCGGTGCCCCGCAGGGTCTTTATCGCGCGTATTGGTCGGAATCATACGTAAATGCACCGCAGTTCTATTGGTTGGGCAGCGCAGCCATAAATACTGTCTTTGGGATCGCCGGCATTTGCTGGTTGCGTGCTCGAGCCCGCGCATTTTGCGAAAACCGATTGAAGCCCGTCCGTTCAATGCGAGTGTTTCTGTTTATTCTCGCCATATGGGGTGTGAGCTTTTGTATCTCACTCCCAGAAACATTAGCCGAGAGAAGACAACAAAAAGTCGTTGACGAATGGCACCATCGGGCCGAATCGTTTGCCCAACAGATTACTACTTCCGAGGACGCGAAGGCATGGCTGAAGAGTGAAGGTTTTTATGATGTTAGAGAGGGCGTCGGCACATCTGAGGGCCAAAACAACGAAGTGGAGCACTTTACAATGGTAGGCGGCCATCGACAACTCAAGCCGAGGGATATGTTTTCGGGACCCCGCTTTCTCGATTTGGATTTCATCTTCACGCCAGATGGACAATTCAAACGCATCGATCCGAGCCTTCGACGCCATGCGCTGCCTTGGGAAGCGGAACGTGCTGAAGCGAAATAGTGATTGCTGATCAAAAAGCCAGGCAGCCATTTTCGGTATCATTCTCGTCTTCACACCAAAGGTGTGAGATTTCTCAGCCCAGGGCGCAGCCCTGGGTAAGGTGTCATTATCCGATGCAGGCTGAAGGCCTGCGACATGTCTCTCGCAGCCCTACAGGCTGCAAACCAATTCGCATGAATACCCAGGGCGTTCAACATATTGCATTCACGCCGCAAGTGCCTGTAAGTCATGGATGCGGGCGGCATTAATGGCGAGCTTGGCCCAGACCCAGGTTTCGACCCGATGACGCCGTCGCACCCACGCCGGCATCCGCCACTGTTCGTCCCGCGGCCCATCGTCGAGCCAGAGCAATTCGCCGCGCTCCGGCCACCTTCGTATGCGGGGCCGGCAAGCAACTTTCTTGGGGGTGCGCTAGGTTTTCAGGGGAGCAATATCGGAATTAACGGCGCAGCCGGTGGTGGATTGAATTTGGGAAACTACGGTGGTGCGCTGGGCGTCGGAGGTGCCGGAGGTTACGGCGGACAACAATATTTGGGTGGCGCCAGCGGTTTTGGAGGCGGTGCGCCAGTGGTGCCGACGAATCGATACGCCCGCCCTTCGATGGCGACATTGCTGCAACAACAGGCTTCCTTGGTCCAAGACGAGGCTCCCACCATTGACCCCAGTCTCCCCGCGTACGAAAAATACAAACGCCGCCTTTTGGATCAGCGAGGTAAAAAGGAAACGGCCGAGAGCCCGCTCCGCGTCACATCGGAAGTCACGGAGATACCGCTCGGCGAGCCAGCGCGGTACACGTTGTCGCAAACGTTGAAAATTCCTCGACTCAAATCCGCGCTCGTGCCGTTTGTAAACGAGACGATCACAGCCAAGCCGATCAGCGTGTATTCCCCTGATATTCATGAAACGCGAGCGCTGCAGGCCTATCGCATCAAGAACACGACTGGCAAATCCTGGGTCGCCGGTCCAATTTCGGTGGGCCGGGCCGATGGCTACGCCGGTGATGCGCGGCTGACTGACTGGCCCGTGGATGAAGAGCGCATTGTCGCGTTCGCGCTGGACTCCGGCTGCGAGTGCCAGCGAAGCATGAAAGACGAACCCGAAGAAACAGTCGGCGTGAAGATTGATCACGGGCAGCTTGAAGTCACACAACGAATGCGTGCGCACACGCAATACAATTTTCGCCACCACGGTGGGCCCGACCGGGCACTGTGGGTCGAACACCAGGCCGAAGCACATTGGAAGGTCGTGCAGCCAGCCAAAGCGGACGAACGAACGAAGGATCGCTTCCGTTTCAAAGTCGAGCTAACGGCCGGCAAAACGTCGAGCCTCGAAGTTGTTCTCGAACGCAAGGTGCCAGTGCGGTACGAGGTTTCAAAAGCGGACGATGCGACGTTAAAAGCGCTGGCTTTTTTGACGGTCACGCCGGCCGCGGTGAAGCAAGCGATCGGCGAGGTGTTAGCCGTGCGCGAGCGACTGCACCAAACGGGAGTGCGATTAGCCGAGGCCCGGGCGGCACTGGCCGACGCCGGTGAGGAGCAAGCGCGTGTGCGCACCAATCTGGAGCGAGTTCCGAACGGCAGCAGCAATCAAAAGGATTTGCTCGAAAAGCTAAGCCGGTACGAAACGGCAATCGACGCGGCCCGACAGAAGATTGTGGCCGCGACGAACGAAGAAAAGGCCATCAAGGAGGAGTTGCGGGCAAAAACTGGAGGATTAACGGCAAGTTGATCCATCGGCGTCAACGTGGGCTCACCAATCCAAGCCCATCTCGGCCAACGTTTGACGGACCCGGGGCATGTTCCAGACGATGGTCGGCTTCACGTAGCACGCCGCGGCCAGGAGTTGGCAGTCGGCACTGAACGACACGGAACGGATTTGCCCATCCGGCCCACGCAGCCGGACGAGGCGAGCGTGTGTGTCTGCGTCCATGAGGATGACGCCGTCGCCGGAGCCGGTGGCGAGCCATCGTCCATCGGGGCTATACGTTGCGGCCCACACTTCGGCGTTATGTCCCTTGAGCCGCCAAGTGGGCTCGGCCGCGGTCCACGATTGCTCGGGCAAATCCCAAACGCGGACGAGTTGATCGAAATTTGTAGCCGCCAGCCGTTTACCATCAGGACGGAACGCTACGCTGAGCGATTCGGACTCCATTAGGACTGGTTCGCCGATCGGTTCTCCGGTGGTTAAATCCCAAGCGCGGATAGTTCGATCCTGAATGACCGCGACTAGCCACGGACGGTGTGGATGAAACGCCACGGCCCGCACCAAAACATCGCCCGGAAGTTTGATGGACCTTACTTCGTGCCAATCGTTGGTGTCCCAAATCTTGATGTCGCCCGCGCCGGTGGCGGCAAATTTCGAATCCGAACTGAACGCGGCGCACCAGACCATGGCGTCATGCGCTTCAATCGTGCGGGTCACGTCCAGCGTCTGGGTATCGCGGACTCGGACGCGGCCTTCGTTCAAGCCTTCAAGTAGCCAACGACCGTCGTTGCTCGCGGCGAATCCCCAAAGCGAGCCTTCGGCGTTAAACGGAGGGGAGAACACTTTCGGTTGGGAATTCATGTCCGCCGAGAAGTCGGAGAGGTTCGGCGACCGCGCGAGACGATGTGACGAACCGACGAAGGCAACATTCGGCGCGCCATGGCGGTACACCAATGCTCGCTGCTCCGGCACAGTCAATGACCAGAGGCGGACTTGGCCGTTGTAATAGCCGGCCACGACCCACGACCCATTGCCACCCACGGCGGCGGAGCGAATCGGGCCGTAGTCACCGCGCGCGACGGCGACTTCCATGACCACGCTGCGTATGTTGGTCGACGACAAGCGAATGACGCCGTCAAGCGAAGCGGTGAGCCAATACGCATTGCGCTCGTGACCAATCTGTTCCACTGAGGCGACATGAACAGCGCTATTGGTATGAAGAAGATTCTGGCCGCCATAGAGCGCCCACGTCGGCTCGACCGCGTAGACACCATAGCCAAAAGTTTCTGGGTCACACATCGCCAATGAGGTGCCTTGCGAATTGAACGAAATCGACCACGGGCGGTTGTAGACTTTTTCCCGATGCAACTCGTTGCCGGTCTTGAGGTCGATCAGCCGCAAAAACAGATCTCCAGTGCCGATGGCGAGCGCGGAATGCCTCGGCTGATATGCCAGGCTGGCGATCTCGGCTTCGGCGCTCGCGAGGCGACGCGGCTCAGCCGTCGAGTTTTCGATGAGATAGACCGAGCCATCGTGACAACCCGCGGCGAGCGTGGACGTGCCAGGTTCATACGCGATCGCGTTGACCGCGCCGGCGTGAAGATCGACCTCGTGAATCAGTCCACGATTTTGACCGACCGACCAAGAGCGCACCGTGCCGTCCGCGCAGCCACTGGCCAGCCGCGGTCCAGTTGAATCGAAGGCCACACACTTAATGTTGTCCGTATGACCGGTGAGGACCGCGAGACATCGGCCATCGGGAATCGACCAGACGCGTACCGTCTTGTCGGTGGCGGCCGTCGCAGCCATATGACCATCGGGGCTGATCGCGGTGGCACTGACCCGGCCGGTGTGCCCAGTCCACGTTCCTTCCAGATGAAAGCACGGATAGGGTGTGCTCAAACACTCCACCGTCAAATCGCGCAGCTCGGCCGTTTGATGATCGGACACGCTCAATTCGGCCGCCCGCCGCAGGCTGTCCATGGCCGAGCGCCACCAACCCGTGTCGCGTGCTTTGATCTGAGCGCGGGCCTCGGATATAAGCGATAGAAATAGGTTCGCTTCGGCGCGATCGCGTTGCGCGCGAAAGCGGTCGCGCTCGACCAGCACTTGCGCAAGACCGATTCCCGCCGTCAACAAGACGAGGAATAGCGCTACGACTGTCGTGACCGCCAGGGCCGGGTTGCGGCGAGCCCATAATCGTAGGCGTTCAACGGTCCCCACCCGCCGGGCGGTGATCGGTTGACCGTTGAGAAAGCGACGCAGATCGTCGGCGAGATCCTTGGCCGACGAATATCGCTGGAAAAGTTCTTTGGCTAAACATTTCTGGCAAATGGTTTCCAGATCGCGCGGCACGCTGACCGCGAGCTTCGACAGTGACGGCGGTGCCTCCTCGATGACGCGGCGGGTAGTCTCCCAAGTGGAATCGCCGCGAAACGGCGGCCGGCCCGTCAGAGCAGCGAACAACACTGCTCCCAGACCGTAGACATCGGTGCCTGGGCCAACTAAGCGCACCAGCCCTTTCGCCTGCTCGGGAGCCATATAACTCGGCGTCCCCAGGATCGCGCCGGTTTGGGTTTGCTCGACACCATCGCTGACCAGAAGTTTCGCCAATCCGAAGTCGGTGATTTTCGGAGTCAGCGAGGGAGCGTCGGAATTGGCATGTTCGTCGGCGAGCAAAATGTTGCCCGGCGTCAGATCTCGATGGACGATGCCGCGGGTGTGGGCATGGTGGATCGCGTCGGCCAGTGTTTCGACTAGCCGCGCGGCGTCGCGACATGACAGCGGGCCGTCTTTGATACGCTCCATCAGGTTCGAGCCGGCCACCAACTCCATCGCCAGATAGGGCCGACCATTGGTGTCCCCAACATCGTAGATCTGCACGATGTTGGGATGCTGCAGCCGCCCAATCGCCGCGGCCTCGGTGCGCAGCCGAGTCAACTCGATGTGAGTAGGCTCGTGAGTCGTGCGGAGCACTTTCAAGGCGACGAAGCGGTCAAGCGCGATTTGCCGCGCCCGAAAGACCACGCCCATGCCGCCGCGACCGAGTTCTTCGAGCACTTCATAACCGGGAATGGAAGGTCGCGCTGATATCTGAGCTGAAGAGGGAGAATCGTTCAGCGTGTCAGGTTGCTCGCGCGCCAATTGGGGATATCGCGCTTTGTATTCGCTGAAGGATGGGTCCTCACCATTCTTCTGCCGGTACTCGATGTCGAGATGGACGAGTTCGATATGGAGGCTGATATCGTCGTCGTATAAGAAGTCATCGATGTTCGGCCGAGGTCCGGTGCGCCACGCATCTTCAAATCGCCGCAACACATCTTCCCGCCGGAGCCACGAGTCATCCGAAAGTGCGGGCGCTGGCACTTCGGTGTTAGCCATGGTTGGTTTCCTGAGACGAGGTGGCCTCCGTCTGCTCCTCCAGTTGCTGCAAGCACGTTTTCACCCGATCCAACACTCGGCGCACGGTGCGTTCGGCGCAACCCACCTCGCCGGCAATTTCCTCGAACTGGCCGCCTTGCAATCGCAACGAGAGAATCTGTCGCCCGCGATCATCCAAGCCGCGCATCAGTTGTTCGACGGTGTCAGCGACCGCAGCCGCCTCGTCTGGTGTCGGTTCTCGATCAAACGGTTCCCACACCAACGATGATTGGTCGTGGGCCTGTGTCTCCCGGTCGATGGCACGACGTTCGGCATGGAAGAACTTGTGATGCTTGCAGCACTTGCGTACGGCGATCACGGACAAGAGCGTCCACAGGCTGTCCCAGCCGGTTGGCTCGAATTGCCCATCGGCGTGGCGAATGAAGAAGCTTTTGAACACCGATTGCAGCACATCCTCGGCGTCGATCTTCTGGCGAAGCTGGGCACTCATGCGGCCATGGGCGAGGCCGGCCAGGCGGCGCGAAAATCGGGCCACGACCTCGCCGGCCGCCGCGTCATCGCCGCCGCGCAGCCGGATGATCATGTGTTGGAACGATTTTTCTTGGTCCATCCGTGCGTTGGCCTAGAAACGTAGCGGTTTTGATTCTAAGGGCCCATTATCGCCGCCCACCCGGGGTCCCACAAGAGATTCGCCAATCCGGAATTTTGGCCGCTCAGGGCCGCCGATGGCCAGTTACTACTAGCGGCTTAATTTTCCGCACGTCCAATGTGCCCAGCTAACGACGAAAACGCCTCGGCCGGCTCTCGCCCAGGCCGGCTGTTTTTGTTAACGGCAACGATCCGGATCGTCTGGGCGGCACCCTTTGCAATCTCGCACTATCGCCGACCGGACTACCCGTCGCATTTTAGAGGTGCCCCATGCGTCCCCAACCCCGGTCAATGCGTTCCTATCGCCGATCACGTTTTGTTCGCCTGGCTGTGCAAATGCTGGAGACCCGGCTTGCACCGGCGGTCCTGTTCTCCGATAGCATCAATCGCGCGGATGTGACCGGTAACCCCAACGGCATGGGCCAGCTCGACGATGCCTACGGCCCGACTCCACCAAGCAACTACTACTATGAGCCAATTTGGCCTTCGATCAGCGGTGGACCGGGAACGGATCTCGTCAGCAATGCGTTGCAAAATCGGTTTACCGATTACGGCGGCGTTCAATTCACGACCGGTAGCAGCAGCAATAGCGGGGTCAATGTCGGACAAAACCTGAACATCCAAGCCGATCTCTATGTGCCCAAGACCGCCACCGGCTATGCGACGCAGGCGGGGATTTACTTCCGCAGTCGATCCGCGTTTCCGGGCGACGGCATACTCGGCGGCACTTCCGCGGGCTATTGGGTACGGCTCACGTCCACCGGCAACATCGACATTCGCCCCGCCAACACCTCGCCGGGATTCGAAGCTTGGACCGCCCGGCCGACAACATTCAACAGCACGATCTTTCACACGATGGTCTGCGCCTTCAATGGCACCACGAATGGTCTGCAAGTCTCGCTCGATGGCCATCTGCAGACGTTCTATTCCGCGCTCGACGGCGGGCTCACGACCACCGTGTCGATCCCGGCCACGCAAAATGGCACCAACGATGGCACGGCCGGCGTTTCCTTTGGTGCGGAGTCGAACCGCGGCCAGGTCGGCGGGCAGCGAACCGACAACATCATTGTGTCGAGCTACAGCTTGCTCACCGGCTTGCCGGTGGACAACTATTTCACCAACACACTCGATTTCGGCGACGCACCCGACGCGGGATTTGGCAGAGCCGCGAATAATTACAACACATTCGTATACGACAACGGTCCAAGCCACGTCATCACGCCGAATCTGCGAATGGGGGCCACCAACGGCGGCGAGAACAACGCCTCGCAGAACGCGACGGCCAGCGGTGATAGCAGTGACGACGGCATTAGCGGCGCGCTCACGTATTTCATCGGCGGCAGCGCGTCGGCGCAGGTGAACGTCACCAATACCACGGGCTCGGTGGCCACTTTATATGGATGGATCGATTACAACGGCGACGGTGCCTTCGACAACGCCACGGAGCGCGCATCGATCGCGGTGCCGACGGGAACCGTAACTGGCAACGTGACTCTGAACTTCCCTGTCGTGCCCGGTGGTTCCGCGTCCAGCACATTTGCGCGGTTTCGATTGAGCACGGACGCGGCCAGCGCTAATGCTCAAGGGTTGGCTTCGGACGGTGAGGTCGAAGATTACCCGGTGTCGATCAATCAGTCCACGACGAGCGTGGTGTTATCGGGCGGCAACCTGCTGATCGACGATGTCAATGGTGCGAACACCAATGACAACATCACTCTGAAGTTGGTCGGGGCCAATTTGCGGATCAGCGACGCCACCAACACCGTCGGTGCGGGCACTGGCGCCGCTCAAATTGATACGAAAACGGTCGAAGTGCCACTGACGTCGGTCACCGGTTACATCTGGTTCACCGGCCAAGCCGGCAACGACACATTCACGTTAGACCTTACCGGCGGCAACATCTTTCCAACAGGCGGCATCAAGTACGACGGCGGCAATCCGACCACGGGCCCCGGCGATCAACTGGTCATCTCTGGCGGCAGCCAAGCTACGGTGACATACAGCTACACCAATGCCCACGACGGTTCAGTTGCGATGAGCGCGTTTGGCACGGTGTCTTATACCGGCTTAGAGCCGATCAAGAACACCGGCACGGCGACTGACATCGTGTTCAATCTCCCGGCGGGCCCGAACAATTCAACTTTGGGAGATGATACCTCCAGCGGCAATGGACTCTCCCGCTTGAGCGGCTCGACATTTGAACAGACCGATTTCGCCAACCCGACGAACTCGTTGAAGATCAATCGGGGCAATGCGGCCGATTCGATTACCGTCAATGCACTCCCGGATTTCAATCGGGCACTGACGAGTGGGTCGTCCACGGCCCCGTTTGGCTCGGCCACCATCGGCGGAAATGTGACGTTGGCGAGTGGTTTCGCCTTCACAGAGTTTTGCAAGAGCTTGCAGGTCAATGCCAACGTATCCGTGACGCTCGCTGGTGCCGGGGCGGCGAGCATCACGGCGACCAACAATGTGAGCTTGGCTTCCGGCGCCAAGATTTCCACAGTCGATGGCGGTTTGACAATCAACGCCAATACAACCGCGACCGCGGCCACCGGGTTCACGGGCCTGTCCGTCGATAGCGCTACCTTGACGACCTCGGGGACCGGCACGATTTCGATTCTTGCCTATGGCGGCAACGACACGACGACAGCCAATCACCACGGGATCCTGCTGCAAAACAGTGGGAAGATGACCACTACGGGCAGCGGCCTCATAAACATCGCCGGCTACGCGGGCAACAGCAGCACCGGCGGGGTGGGGATCGCTATTCGGTCGGGCTCGCAAATCACCTCCGCGGGAACCTTGCTGCAAATGGGTGGCTACGCCAGCTCATTCAATGCGTCGTCGTCGGGTTCCGCGCGCGGGGTCGAGGTATCCGGGACCGGTTCGCAAATTGCCGGCTCGTCGGCCGCCGCATTGATTATCACCGGCGTCGGCGGCAATGGATCGAATAACAACAATCAGGGCATCTATGTCGGCACGACGTCGTCGGCCAACGCGATCACCTCTGTCAACGGTCAGATCATTTTGCAAGGGACTGCCGGCGCGGGGAGCGGTTTCTTCGGCAACGATCCGGACGGGCTTTTCGTTGACAAAGGCACGGTGAGCACAACCGGCCTCGGCACGATCACAGTGGTCGCCGATCAAACCGAGATTAACTCGACTGGTGCGATCAATGCCGGAGGCAATAGTGTCGTCCTTCGACCGAATACAACCAGCCGACCAATCGACGTCGGCACTGTCACGACCGGATCACTTAGCTTTTTCGACAGCGAACTCGATTTGATTGTGGCTGGCACTCTTTTCATCGGGAACAGCGCGTCTGGGGCGATCACCGTGAGTGCCAACATCAGCCACGGCAACAACCTGACGCTGACCACCGGGGCTGGCCTTACCAGCATTGGCGGCATCGCGATGGCAGTCAACAAGAGTCTAACTGTCTCCGCCGTGGGTACTATTACTCTGACAGGGGGGGGTTCCCCTTTTTCTGCCACCGGCAGCGGTTCAATTGGGCTGACGACCCAGGGCGAGATCTCGATATCCGGAAGCGCGGCCGTCACCACCGCGGACGGAGCGTTGACGTTGTCGGCCAATCAGCAAGCCTCGCCGACGAGTGGCACATTTACCGGAATAAATTTGTCCAGCGGATCGATTACAGTCAGCGGTAACGGGGTCCTCACGTTACTCGGTCGCGGCGGTGACGCTGGGCGAGGTATTGCTCTGGCGTCCGGAAGCGTGGTGCAAGGTGGCAAACTTGGAACAACGCAGATTCAGGGGACGGCTGGAACAAGTACCGCCGGTTTGGGTATAGGTGTTGATCTGTCTGGAAAACTCAGCACTTTGGGCAGCGACCTTCAGATTACGGGACAAGGAAACACGGCTTCGACCGGCAACTCCAACAATGGAATTGGACTCCACGCCACCGCCACGATCACTATGACCACAGGCGCCACTCAAATCATGGGCACCGCCGGCGGCACGGCCGGCGCAGGACTGTCGGCTGGTGTCTCCGGCGGCAATGCTCAGATCACGAGTTCCGCCGCTGTCGTTCTTATCGGAAAAGGGGGCGCGGGCTCGGGTACGAACAACGATGGCGTGTCGCTGAGTTCGACGACCATTAGCACCAGCGGCAACATTTCTATTACCGGCACGGAAGGCAGCGGCACTTCGCTCGCGGGAATCACGGTGCAAGCGGGGAAGATCTCGACCGGTGCGTCGGCCGGCACCATTACTATGGTTGCCGACACTTTGGCGATTGGCTCATCGCCGAATATTAACACGGCCAATACCGCCACCTTCCGGCCACTTACCGTCGGGCGCGCTATCAATCTGGGCGGTGCGGATACCATTGGTAGCGCGCTTGGATTAAGCGACTTCGAGTTGGACAGTGTTTCGGCCGGCACAATTCAAATTGGCAATTCCAGTGCCGGCACGATTACCGTGAGCGCCCTTGTCGATCGTGCTTCGTCAACCGCTCTCGCGTTGACCACCGGGGCGGCTATCAACCTGAATGCCGGCCTGGATTCCGGCGGCGGCAATATCATGCTGACAAGCGTTGGCGCGATCACGCAAACAGCCGGCGCGGTTTTGGCGAATGGCGGCACGCTGACGCTCGCCGCCGCCGGCGGTCAGACGGCGACCTTTGTGACCGCGAACAACAAAGCGACATCGCTCGTCATCCCCACGGGTGTGACTGGCTTAATCAACGGCTCCTTCGATCCCTCCGGTGCCGTGCAAGTCGATGGCACGCTCGGCGGCACGAACGGCTCAGTAGGTACGACTACCGTGACCGGTACCGGAAGGATTGCTCCGGGTAATAGTCCAGGCAAATTGACCACCGGCAATATCGTCTTTAATTCGGCATCCGTGTTTGCGGTCGAATTGAATGGTACGACCGCCGGTTCGTCGTACGATCAACTTGCCGTCAGCGGCACAGTCAACCTCGGCGGAGCGACGCTGCAAGGCTCGCTGGGTTTTGTTCCTACTCCCGGACAAGTGTTCAAGATCATCGACAACGACGGAACCGGCGATGCCGTGACTGGCACATTCAATGGCTACATCGAAGGCGCAAGCGTTCCCGTCGGCCCCTACAACTTCACGATCAGCTACCAGGGTGGCGACGGCAATGATGTGACGCTCACCGCGTTGACGCCGCCGACGGTGACTTCCGTTGTGCTCGACAATGGTCCGGGCGCGGGCGGATTGGATGCCACGCAGCGATCGGAAGTGCGCCGGATTATTGTGACCTTTTCCCAGCCGGTGAATTTCTCTGGTCCGCTCGTTAACGCCTTTAGCCTTTCGCGGAGCGCCACAAGCGCCAGCGCGGGCACCACTGGACCGGTGAGTTTGACACCGACTCCCACGAGCGGGCCAACGAGTTCCGTGACGCTGACGTTCACCGGCACCTACGCCGACGTAACGGGTTCATTGGTAGACGGCATTTACGATTTCGTCATCGACGCATCCAAAGTCAGCGGCACCGGCGGCCAACTGAATGGCAGCGGCGCGGGAGCCGGCACTAACTACTCGGTGACGGGCTCGTCGGCCAACAAATGGTTCCGCTTCTTCGGCGATCAAGATGGCAACGCCGCAGTGGACCAGACCGACTATCTGGTCTTTCGCAATGCTCTTTCCGGCGGCCCGAACGTGGTCTTCGATTTCGATGGCAGTGGGGACGTCGATCAAGTGGACTATCTCAATTTCCGGAACCGCCTTTCCGGGTCGCCGTAAATTGAGCAGCGCATGAATGTAAAGTCGCCGCCGCGATGTCCTCGCTCACCCCGTTGGGAGCGGCGGGCCACTGACGATGCGCCGCTCAGTTGCGGAGCCATTTTCTATCGCTACTAATGCACCTTCGCCAATCGCGCCATTTTCAACGTGCGGGGGACGCGGCTGGTGCTGGGCATGCCGTCGAAATAACGGCAGACTTCGCGCGGCGTGGGACGCCGGCCACGGAGCAAGCGGAATAGTTTGGCGTAAGCGGTGATTTGGAAAAGTGTCGGCATGGCAACCTCCTTGAAGGGGGAGGGCGTCCATGCCCGGTATTCAATCGGGTCACAGGCTAACCAAATCCCGCTCACCTGGGAAGACCAAATTTTTTTTGTTCGTGCGAAAATTTTTTGCGGCGCACTTTTCGCCTCGTTGCGGGCTGGCTCTCCGAATACAACTAAAGGCCGGGAAGGATTCCAAGGAGCCTCGCCATGAGTCATCGTTCCAGCGGCAAGCGTTTCCACGACGACATGCTCAAGCCGAAGAAGAGGCCGCGCCTGAGCCTGCCGGTGCTGGTGGCGGCGCGCGATTACAAGAAAAAAATAGCCGCCGCCGTGCTGGCCCGGCGCGAATTGGTCGCCGAAGTCGTCAAGCGCACGGATGGCCGCGTGGCCGCCCTCGAAACCCTCCGGCTCATCGCCGAAGAATTTGGCTTATCGCCATTCAGTGATTCGGACATCGATTTTTTGAACATGGAAGGCTGAAAACGGAAGGACCAAGAAGCAAAATACAAGAACCAAATAAGCACCAAGATCAATCGGCCAATAATCAACGACGGGGTTCCATGTGGTTTCCCTGTTTCTCGTTCCCAAACTTTGTTTGGGAACGAGGGGCGCTCGTGATTACTTGGGACTTAGTTCTTGTCTTGCTGCTTGGAAGTTATCCGACGAACACTCCGCCGCGGAACGCCGGGCCGTAACCCAGGAACGCGTCGAGATCACTGCTTGACGCCACGTCGATAACCCGCACATAAGACGGCAATGTCGAGGCCGGAGCGGCAATGATATCGTCGCGGCCATCGCCGTTGGTGTCGCGGGCAGCGATGTTCAGGCCGCCGGTGTATGAGGGCGTGAACGCGTAAAAGCTGGCTAAGAGGGAGAGGTCTACGCCGCTAAATGCTTTGACGTGCGGGCTGCCACCTGACGCCGGGGCGGTAATGATGTCAGCCCGGCCATCGCCATTCACATCGCCGGCGGTGATCGAAACGCCGCCACGGAAGTTGGGGTCGTAAGCGAAGAACTCGTGGATCACATTTGTTAGCCCAGCGGAAAACACGCGGACGTGTGGGCCGCCGCTCGGACCGGCCGCAACCATGACGTCAGCCCGGCCATCTCCATTCACATCACCGGCCGCCACGCGGACACCGCCGCGGAATCCGGCGCCAAACACAAAGTTCTCGGTCACCACTGTGCCGGTGGAATCAAATACCCGCACGTGGGGCCCACCCCCTTCGCCAGCGCCCACGATGATCTCGGCTCGGCCGTCGCCGTTGATATCGCCGGCAGCGACATAGATACCGCCGTAGAACGTCGGCATGAATGCCATGAACTCGAGAATGACCGCACCGGTAGCGCCGTCGAAGACGCGGACGTGTGGGCCGCCGCCGGGCCCGGGCCCGGTGATGAGGTCGGGAGTGCCGTCGCCATTAACGTCGCCGACGGCCACGCGCACGCCGCCATAGAAGCTGGCGTCATAGGCGAAGAAATTGAACCGCTCGACACCGCTGCCAAAATCAAAGACGCGAACGTGCGGCCCTCCGCCGGGGCCCGCGCCGGTCGCCACATAGCGCGGCGGCGTGGTCGGAGCCAGCGTCGTCGCGGCGACGGAATTGGCGAACGTCGGCGACTGTGCCATGGAGCTGGGGTTGAAGCCGGCGAGCACACCACCGTTTCGCGGCGTCGATGCTAGTAATTGTTCCTTGCTCGCCAAAGGATCGCTCAACTGCGCTCGGCTAAACATGTTGCCAGTGCCAAAAACGCCCGACACCAGCGAAAACGAAATCTCATTCGTGCCGGCGACACCGCCCTGAGTGCCCACCACCGCCGCACCAGCAAGAGGTGCAGGCTGCGCGTCGCTGAGTGTGTAGTTGCCGGGCCGAATCGCGGTGAAAATAAACGTGCCGCTCGGATTGGTGACGATCGTGCGCGAGATGGGTCGGCCCTTATCATCGGTACCCATCAAGTGGATCGGCACCCCGCCGATGCCTTGCTCGTTCGCATCCCGGACACCGTTTTGATTGAGGTCAATGTAAACCGAGCCCGCCACGCTGCTCGAAGGCGGATCATCGTCGATTATTGTGCCCTGGGCCGGATTGCCCACCAAGGCCGCGCCACTGATAACATTCGCCGAGAGGGTAAATGTTTCATTGGTTTCGGTGATCGTGTCTTGGATCGTAGCAATGCGAGTGAGAATACTTGTCCCGCCCGCCGGGATGGTGACTTGCGTGCCGTTGGGTCCGATTGCGGGCAGCCAAGTGGTGCCGCCATCTATGGAAAACTCGAAGTTAGCGGCTTGGTAATCAACGCCCGCAGTCGCCGTGCCGCCAAACGCAGTGAGATCGAGCACGATCGGCGACCAGGACGGGTTGGTCAGACTAATCGAAAAGACGATGAGGCCGCCTTCCTTCACACTACCGTTGCCGATCGTGATCGCGGGCGCCGGATCGTCATCGACAATAGTCCCCGTGCCGGAGTTAATGGCGGTAATGGCACCGCTAACTGCGGAGCCCGAGAGCGTGAAGGTTTCATTCGGTTCGTCAATGTTGTCCTGAATCGTTGCCACGCGAACGAGTATGCTGGTGCCGAGCGCCGGCAGGATCACTTGCGTGCCAGTCGGGCCCGTACCTGAGAGCCAGTTCGCTCTTCCGTCGATGGAGTATTCAAAGTTGGTGGTAGTAAAATCGACGCCGGCCGTTGCCGTGCCACTGGTTCCGGTCAGGTCGAGAACGATGTTGTTCGAAGACGGGTTGGACATACTGATCGAAAAGACAAGCGGGCTCCCTTCCGTGGCGCTGCCATTGGCGATCGTCACTGTGGGCGCGGGATCGTCGTCGATAATCGTGCCGGTGCCTGAGTTGATAGTGCCAACGACGCCGCTGATTGCACTGCCCGAAAGTGTGAATGTCTCATTGGGTTCGTCGATCGTGTCATCGAGCGTGGTGACTCGCACCAGAATTCCGGCGCTGGCAGCCGGGATCGTCACTTGCGTACCGCTGGGCCCGCCGCCCGGCAGCCAGCTCGCGCCGCCGTCGATCGAGTACCCAAAACTCGTGTTCGTGTAATCGAGGCCGGCCGTCGCGGTGTTGTCAGTCACGGTCAGATCGAGCACGGTCGGTGTGCTAGACGGATTGGACAAGCTCAGGCTGAAGACGATCGGGGTGCCTTCGGTGCTGGTACCGGCGTTGATCGTCACGGTCGGCGCAGGGTCATCATCGATGATTGTGCCCACGCCTGGATTGATGGCGGTGACAGAGCCACTAAACGTTACGCCGGAGAGATTGAAAGTTTCATTGGGTTCGGCGATCAGATCCGCAATCGTGGCGACGCGCACCAATAGGCTCGTCGAGTTAGCCGGGATCGTGACCGGCCGGCCGTTTGGATTGGCGCCAGGCAACCAAGTCGTGCCGCCATCGGTCGAGTATTCGAAATTAATGTCGGAGTAGTCGGAGGCCGCCGTAGCCGTGCCACCCGATGCATTGAGGTCGAGCACGATCGGCAATGACGAGGCATTGGACAAACTCAGTGTAAAGACCACTGGGCTGCCTTCGGTGGCGGAGCCGGGATTGATCGTGATCGTCGGTGCCGGATCATCGTCAATGATCGTGCCGACACCCGGATTGATGGAGGCGACGAATCCGCTTATCGTGACGCCAGCAAGATTAAAAGTCTCGTTCGGCTCGTCCGTTGTGTCGCTGATCGTAGTGACGCGCACCAAAATGCCGGCGGAATTCGCCGGTACTGTCACCTGTGTGGCATTCGGCCCGCCGCCCGGGAGCCAATTCGTGCCGCCATCGATGGAGAATTCAAAGTTGTTAGGTGAGTAATCGCTGCCCGCCGTTGAGGTGCCACCCGACGCGGTCAAATCGAGAACGATGGCGCTCGACGATGGATTCGACAGGTTAATAGCGAACACAATAGGTGTGCCTTCAGTGCCCGATCCATTGGCGATGGTGACTGTGGGCGCGGGATCGTCATCGATGATCGTGCCCGTTCCCGGATTGATCGTGCCAACGACACCGCTGACCGCACTGCCGGAAAGAGTGAACGTTTCATTTGGCTCGTCGATAGTGTCTTGCAGAGTTGCGACGCGAACGAGAATGCCGGCTTTGTTTGCCGGGATGGTCACTTGGGTGCTGTTAGGACCGCCGCCGGGCAGCCACGTCGTGCCGCCATCGATCGAGTATTCGAAATTCAATGGCGTGTAGTCACTGCCAGTCGTCGCCGTGATGTCGGCCGTGCTCAGATCCAAGACCGTCGGTGTGTTGGAGGGATTCGAGAGAGTGAGACTAAAGATTACAGGCGTCCCTTCCGTGCCGCTCCCGGAATTGATTGTGACCGTGGGAGCCGGATCGTCATCGATAATCGTGCCGACACCTGCATTCACGGCAGTGACAGAGCCGCTGACGGTAACGCCCGAGAGATTGAATGTCTCGTTCGGCTCGGCCACTGCGTCTGAAATAGACGCCACTCGAACTTGAATGCTCGTCGCACCGGCGGGGATGGTGATGCGCCGGCCGTTCGGATTGGCGGCGGGCAGCCAAGTTGTGCCACCGTTGGTGGAGTATTCGAAGTTGATATCCGAGTAATCGGTCGCGGCCGTGGCGGTGCCGCCGGACGCTGTCAGGTCCAGCACGATTGGCAACGACGATGCGTTCGAGAAACTAAGTGTGAAAACGATCGGATTGCCTTCGATGCCGGATCCGGGATTGATCGTGATCGTGGGCGCCGGGTCGTCATTAATGATTGTCCCGGTGCCAGGATTGATCGCCGTGACCACGCCGCTGATGGCTGATCCCGAAAGGTTAAACGTCTCGTTGGGCTCATCGACCGTGTCGCTGATCGTGATGACCCGTGCCTGAATCGCGGTGGCGAGCGCCGGCACGGTGACTTGCGTCCCATTGGGCCCTGCGCCGGGCAGCCAATTGAGGCCGCCATCAATCGAATATTCAAAACTGAGGTCGAGATAGTCGCTCCCCGCAGTCGCGGTGCCGGCAGCCGCGGCAAGATTAATCACGATAACGCTAGCCGAAGCGTTGCTCAGCGTGACGTTGAAGACGACAGGATTGCCCTCGATCGCGGAGCCATTTGCAATCGTGACCGTGGGTGCGGGATCGTCGTCGATGATGGTTCCGGTGCCGGGGTTAATGGCCGTCACGGAACCGCTCACGATCGCACCCGACAGGGTAAATGTCTCGTTGGGCTCGTCGATTGTGTCCGCGATGGTTGCCACCCGCGCCAGGATGCTCGTCGCCAACGCAGGGACCGTGACTTGCGTGCCATTTGGCCCGCCGCCCGGCAACCAACTTGCGCCGGCGTTCGTCGAATATTCAAAGTTCACATTGGAGTAATCGACGCCGGTGATGGCCGTCACATCCGTCGCGGTCAAATCGATGACTATCCCGCTCGATGATGCATTACTCAGCGACATCGTAAACACGACCGGGGAGCCTTCGGCACCGCTGCCATTACTAATCGTGACGGTCGGCGCGGGATCATCGTCGATGATCGTGCCGGTTCCCGAATTGACGCCAGTGATGGAGCCACTGAATAGTGCGCCCGAGAGAGTAAATGTTTCATCGGGCTCATCGATCGTGTCTTGCAGCGACGTGACCCGCACCAAAATGCTAGTAGACCCGGCCGGGATGGTGACTCGCGTGCCGCCTGGGCCGACGCCGGGAGACCAGCTTACTCCGCCATTGGTCGAAAAATCAAAATTAGTGTTCTGATAATCACTTCCCGCCGTCGCAGTGCCGCCGGACGCCGACATGATCAGAACGATGTTAGTCGAAGAGGCATTGCTCAATTGCAGCGTGAAGACCAGTAGGCTGCCTTCGTTGCCGCTCGTGTCCTGAATCGTAACTGTGGGCGCGGGGTCATCGTCAAGAATCGTGCCGGTGCCGGAGTTGACCGCGGCCGCCGATCCAACCACGACGCTCCCAGATAAGTTGAACGTCTCATTGGGTTCGTCGATCGTGTCACTGACAGTCGCCACCCGTGCGAAGATGGTAGTGCTGCCGGCCGGTATGGTAACCTCAGTTCCGCTCGCTCCACCGCCGGGCAGCCAGGTCGTGCCGCCATCGAGAGAAAACTCGAAGTTGCTCGGGCTGTAGTCGGTGCCACTCGTTGCGGTGCCGCCGGCCGTGCTCAGATTGAGGACGATCGGCGTGGCCGAAGGCCCCGACAAATTGATCGGGAATGGAACTGGTGATCCTTCGGTGGCACTGGCGTTCGTGATTGTGATTGTCGGCGCAGTGGTACTTTCGCCAAACGTGTAACCGGTGAGCCGCACTCCAGCGGCGATGGGGACATTCGAGATGGTGTCGTTGCCGACGGTGCCGCCGGCACTGCCCGCGGCATCGAGCCCATCGGTGTATCCGGCCGGTTGAATTTCCACCAGCGAGTATGTGCCAGGGACGACGCCGATGATCGTGTAAACGCCGGCAGCATCAGTGGTCGCCGTGGCAATGACGGCGTTACCCGCATTGCGCAATTGCACAGTAACGCCAGCCACGCCAGGTTCACCGACGCCGCGCAAGCCATCGCCGTTGAGATCGAGATAAACCGAGCCCCCGAGGTTGCCGCCGGGCGTGATGGCCGCCGTTGCGACGTTGTTACTCGTATCGGGATCAAACTCCGTGGCGCTGGCGCGAGCCGTATACAAGGTCGCACCGGGTCCAACCACGAGAGCTTGCAGTGTCAATGTCGCGGTCGCGCCCGACAGGAAGTTCGGCAACTGCCATCGACCATTGTCAACGTCATAGGTCCCCGCGGTGGCACTCGCCGAGACGAACTGCAACCCCGGAGGCAATGGGTCATAGACAACAGGGTCTGTCGCCACATCCGGACCGGCGTTGGACAGAGTCACCGTGTATGTGACAACGTCACCGATATTCGGTGTTGGCGAATTGACTGTTTTCACCAAGCTTAGATTCGCCGTCGTTGGTGTCACGACCGATTGCGCGGTGTTGTTGTTGGGGATCGTGTCAAATTGATCCGAGCCGCCCGTTGCCACGTTGGTGATGATCGCGGGGTTATTCACCGTGGCGATAAGCAGTACTACCGCTTCCGCGCCGACCGCTAGATTGCCGACCGTCCATCGGCCCGTGCCCGAGTTGTAGCTGCCCTGGCTAGGAATCGCGGAGCCGAAAGTGACGCCGGCCGGCAAAACGTCATCGACATACACACCGGTTGTGTTGTTCGGCCCTCGATTGGTCACGCGAATACTGTAAGCGATCGTGTCGCCAATCACCGCGCTGCTCGCGCTGATCTGCTTTTCCAGATCGATATCAGCGGTTTGCGGCGTGACCGACGCGGTTGCGATGTTGTCGCCCGGGTCGGGATCGAACTGATCCGAACTCACTGTCGCGCCGTTCGCACTCGGCGATGGATCGATGACCTTGACTTGCAGCGTCAAAATGCGCGACTGACCAGAATTCAATGTGCCAACGGTCCACACCGAATTGGCACTGCTGTAGCTCCCTTGTGTCACCGCGGCGGAGACAAAGCTCATGCCCGCCGGAATCAATTCACTCACTTTGACGTTCGTGGCTTGGGCCGGCCCGGAATTCGTCACGGTCACCGTGAACGTAATCGTCTCATTGGCCGTCGGCGTGGCGTCATTCACGGTCTTCACGAGCGACAAATCGGCAAGCGCCGGCGACAATGTGGCTGACGAAGAGTTATTGCTCGGGTTCGGGTCGTATTGTTTTGCAGCCGTGATGGTCGCGATGTCGGTTCCCGGAGTGATGCTGGTCGCCTGTGCCCGAATGATCAGATACACAGTGCCCGGCCGGTCCAGAGCGCCGACAATCCAGTTACCGGTGAGCGGATCGTAGGAACCGTTCAGTGTTGTCGCACTGACGAACGCCATGCCCGCTGGGAGAGGGTCATTTACGATGATGCCACTCGCCGGATCGGCGCCATAATTCGTGAGTGCAATCGTATAGGTGATGATCTGCCCAAGAGTTGGCGTTGGGTCATCGATGGATGCGAAAACGCCCAAGTCGGCACGCTGTGGCGTGACCGGTGCGGAGGCCGTGTTGTCGCCGAGGTCCGAATCGACCACCGAGCTCGCGGTTATCGTTGCGACGTTGAGCGAACTGTTGGGGCTCGCGACGACGGCCGTGATCGTCAGCGTGGCCACATCCCCGACCAACATCGAACCGACGGTCCAATTCCCCGTGCCGCTGTTGTAACTACCCGTGCCGCTGGCGCTCACAAACGTCAACCCGGCCGGCAGCGGATCACTGACGGCAACGCCATTGGCATTGGTCGGTCCATTGTTCGTCAGTTGCACCGTAAATGTGATCGTGTCGCCGACGTTGGGCCGCGAGTCGCTCACAGCCATTTCCAAATGCAGACCGGCTTGACCGCCGAGCACCACAGCCGCAGCCGTTGTGCTGGCCGAGGAGACAACCAAGCCGACGGTGGCCCCTTTCCCGCTCGCAATCGCTTGATTGTTGATCGTGGTATTGTTCGGCGTGCCCGCATTGACCTGAACGCGGAATCGGACGGATGACGACGTGCCAAGGTTCAAGTTGCCGCCGGTGACGGCGTTCGCGCCCGCGCCGAGGCGAAACCGGACGAGATTGTTGACGGCGTCGAACTCTGCTTGATCATCCCCTGCCCCGTCGGACTTCGCACCGACGTTTGCCCCAGTGAGGATCGACAAGCTGCCGGGAACATAAGTCGTGTAGCTGGGAATCGGGTCCGTCAGCACGGATTGGGTCGCGTGGTCGCCGCCGATGTTTTGCACGTTAATGGTGTATTCGAGAATGTCGCCCGGCTCGATATTGCCGCCATTGAGGTCAACGAGCGTTTTGGGGCTCACGAACTCCGGCGCATAAATATCGATCGAAGTAGTGATTACGCTGGGATAATAGGTTTCCTGCGTTGTACCAACGGTGACCGTGGCACTATTCGAGTTGTTCGGAATGATGCCGGATCCATCGACCCGCGTTGCATCGAAACCCATTTGGTTGACGTAACTAGGCGTGCGCCCAGCCTGCTGAACACCTACCTCTGAGATTTTGCTGTTGAAGAAGTTGTCTGGCGGATGCTGGGCATCAGTCAGCGTGGTTCCATTGAGTTGACAGAAGTCGCCAGTGAAGCCAAGGTCGCCTTCGTAGGTGATGAAGCCCACCTTGGCATTCACGGCACCCGCGAGTGGTGTCACAAAGCCGTTGATCGACGTGGAGATGGTTGAGGGCGCCGTCGTATTGACGACTACAAAGCCATCGAACACTGTAAGGTTGCGTGGAACCGCTGTCGGGTCGCGGTAGACGACGACTAATCCCCAACCGGCTTGCTTATCGACTTGATTAACCGTGGCTTGCACGTCCGCCACGGTGTAGACGCCATTGCCAGCGATTTGGACGAGCGGTGTCACATCGACGAACGCTGAGTAATCGCCACCCGTCGCGCCCACCACGCTTCCCGTCAAACTGACATAAGCGCCGGCGATCGGCGTTTGGAATTTCACTTGATTGCGGGTGGCATTGGCCGAGTCCGCGCCCCAATAGAGACCAGCGAATAGGACCGTGGCCCCCGCCGGCATGTTCAACGTCGCCCGGCTGGAGTTGAGCGTGGACGCGTCACTATCCACATCCACATTGACCATGCTGAAGTCGTTGTTGTTTAACAGGGCGCCAGTGCCGTTGCGCGCGGCGTCGCCGGCTGCACCCGCCGGTGCGGTGAGCAGTGTGTTGCCAATAATCGCGATGTCGCCGGTGTCGTTACGGCTGAAGCGCGGCGTGAATGGCGTGACGACGTTCGACGGCACGTCGCGGCTTTCCAACCGCTCCAGCCAGAGGCGCGACCAAAAGCCGCCCAAGCGCCGACACGACCGCCGAGGTGGTGGCATGCCACGAACGATGTGCAGAGTCATGAAAACACCACCGATGGATCAAACCGCGGGCGGAAGAGCCTTCGGGAACGGCAAAGCTTCCTTGCCGCGCAAAGTGCGCGCCATCCCCCAGGTCGCGGATAAGCCACCGATGTTACGAGACCGGAATTGCCCGACTCAATTGAATGTGGCCATGTTATGGCCCAGACGAGGGCCGGCGGCCCTCACCATCTCCCAAGCCTTCGTGACTGGCGCAATCGTTTCTTTGAAGCGGGATGGTGCGTCGCAACTAATCGGAGATTGCGGCGCATGCCGTATTCGCAGTCCGCCGGCGGTTGGCGGCGTAAATCGGTCCGCGGAGCCTAACTCTAAATGGCCATTCCAATTCGATTTCGGAACTCCAGGTAATCCGCTTGATTGACGTCGCCATTTTGTTGGAAATCGAAGGCATCGTTAGGCCCGCCACCGACCGTATCGCGGAATGCCAGATAATCCATTTGGTCCACGGCGCCGTCGCCATTGCTATCGCCGAAGAGGCGATGGAAGTGCGTGACATAGTTGTCGCCGCCAACGCCATCCCCGTTGCCATCGAAGGCGACGCCTGCGGTGTTGACCTGATTAGCCAAAATCGTCAGCGTGTATTTTCCGTCCTTGAGCGAACCGAACTCCGTGCTTGTGCCCGAAAACGTCAACATGCACACGGTTTGTTCCGCGTCACCGAGATTAGGATTGACGGCCACGGTGACCGGCCCATTAGGGCCAACCACTTGAAATGCCGTTTCTGGGTTGCTCGGATTTAAGAACGTCACGGGATGATCGAAGGCGACCTGAATTTGATAGACGCGTGATCGCTGTGCCGCACCCGTACCGTATGCCAGATGGAATACTTCGGGCGCTTGTTGGACAACGGTGTACACTTCGCTCGATTTGTAATCGCCATTGATCAAGCCTGCCCCGCCGAGCTTTGCGCCCGCGATGCTGATGATGGAATCATTATCGATGAGATTGACTTTGAGCGTTCCGCTGCCGATGCCGCTATCGACAATCACTTGCCATACTTTCGGATCGGCCGTAGCAACAACACCCGCAATGCCAGCGCCAGATATGCCGCCGGTCGATGTAACCGTGAAGTCCGTCGGATCGACACCGGTGACGCCATCGGAGAAATTCACCTGGAAATGCATTTGGCCATCGTCGGCGGGGTTCGGGTCGAGCCGGGTAATGCTCGCGACCGAGGGCACGCTCAACAAGATGGCTTTGCCGTCGCCAATGAGTGGATGATTGTTGGAATCGACCGATACAGCTAGTGTCGAGTTCATCGCCGGGTTTGATCGCAAGCCCACCGTGGCCGACGCGCTATTATCGAACTGAGCGATTCCCTGACTGAGATCTTGGTAGTTGAAAACGATCTTGCCGGGGCGATTGCCCGTATTCAGTTCCAAGACCGCCTGGAATGAGATGCCGCCGGTTGTGGTGCTGTAATGGCGGATTTGATTCCATTCGATCACAAGCTGGTCATTGATGAGATCGCCGTTGGTGTCGCGAATGAGATACTGTACCTGAGGAGTGGCGCTCCCAATGATCCAATCATCCCAGAGCGCCGCGATGACTGGCTCGGCGAGAGTCGGCAACCCGAGATCATTGTTGTAACTGCTGTCGGCGGCTCCAAATGAGATGAGTGCGTTGGTGCTGGCGAAGACGGATGTGTTGCCGGTGTACGAAGTGCCGTAGAAATTGAACGTGTCGGTTCCTAGGTTCAGTGCTCGCGATTCATCGTCGGTGTTGGTGTAAGTGATGCCCGCGGCACCGGTCATAGCCACATATTGATAAGTTGTTGCTTTCGCGGTGTAGCCGAACGCATCAGGACCATAGGTGCCCGCAACAGGAATCGTAAAAGCGTTCGTGTAACTGTCCGCCGGCTCGTTTGGAATGCCGTTATTATTCTGATCGACCAGATTGCCGTACGTGTCTTGAATATTCGATCCAATCACCAGCACGTAAGCCCCAGGGTTCGATACCGGCGAGAATAATACATCGAATTGAGTGCTCAGCCCGCCCGCGGTCACGGGCGAGACGTTGGTGATGGAGCTCAACAGATTCGTGCCGCCAGGACCAGTAAACGAAACGATGTCAGCGACCGTGAAGGTGCTCGACACCATGGGCCGATTGTAAGTGAGCCGCACGGAGGACACTGGGGCGGCCGTGGTCCCCGCCGGCGAGGCGCTCGTGATGCTCGGAGCCGTGATCGTGAAAATTGAAGTAAAGCTATCGCCGACCTCACCGCCGACGGTGTTGTTATTCTGATCGAGCTTTTGTCCGGCGGTATTCTTGATCAAGGCCGGGTTGAGCGTGATGTTGTAGGTGCCGATACTACTTTGTGAGGCGAAGTTGGCACGGAATTGGACCGAGCTGATCATCGTGATGGAAGTGATCGGAATGTTGGTTTGTCCGGGAGGCCCGGTCATCGACACCGCGGCCGGCGTAAAGGTTGTGGAATCGACGGCCTGATTGAAGAAGAAATCGACGTAGCTCTGCGGCGTGCTTTGCCCACCAGTCGGCGTGCTCGACAGTACCAAGAAACCGGTGGCCGGCTGATTGCTGATCGTGATCATCGACCGAGAGATGTTGTCGGTCTCGTTTGTTTCTTGAACGTGGTTGGCGTAATCGGCTTCGATCTCCAACCAGTAATCGCCGTTTGGAATATTCATGACGTTAATAAACTGGCCATCCAGGCCCGAGCTGTACACATCTTTCCAACCTACCGAGATCCCTTCGTAGCTCGCCGCACAAAAGTACACCGCGGAGGTTGGTGACCCCGGCAAGGTTGGGTATGGCTGGCCAAGATCTTCCAAGCAGAAGCTCGTCTTGGGACCTACGGCGACGACATCGCCCAGGCTGTTGCCAGGACCGCGGATCCGCAATCGCGCGATCGCAAACTCGTTAAAGTGCATGTGGCCATGCGTGGGGTGATACGAAAACGTGCCAGCGAGTTGTTCGTTGTAGGTCTTGTCACCCGTCGGATTCGTCGATGCATTGTACGGGTCGTATTTCCCGTTGTTATTGTCGTCGTTGTAAATTCGCTGGTTGGTCACGATGCTTTGCGTGCCATCGGCGTTGTTGATGACAGCGCCATCCGCGCGAAGGTCGAACGCTCCCATGCCCGCGTTCGTCAGACTGGTGGTGAAACGGATCTCGTGATTGGAGTTGACCGTAACCGTGCCCGTCGGCATGTCCGGCTGATAAATCTGCAGGTTGGGCAGCATTGGCCCGGCCGGGTTGATTCGCACTTCGAGTTGAGTGACGGACAGTCGCGAGCGCCGATACTTGCGAAGCGAATTCCCGCATGAAGTGGTTCGCCGACTCATTTGGAGGCTCCAAAAGGGCGAGTGGCGCTATTCGGCCTGAAGGTGTGGTTCACACTCGGACTGGGCGGTGTTTCCGCAGCAAAGGCCCCAGACGTTAGCTTATGGAGCGGCCGAGAAGGTTGGCATGTGGCAAGAATCTAGGATCTGCGCAAGAAACAAGCCGACCGGTGGGACGTCACCGGCCGGCCGTGGGCGGGCGACGACCCATGCCGCCAACTTCATGACCCTGGGAGGGTGCCATTGAAGCTCGCGCCATGATCGTCGCCAGACGTGTCTGCACCCTTCGCGGCAGTGGCGCCGCCGCGCCAATTGAAAGCCGCGTTGAGGCATCCAATTGGACAATTTCGCCCGATCCCGCACACAGGGGCTCGGACCAAACGTTCTCTATCCGTACACTCGCAAACTCGATTCGAAAAATGCAAACGCAGAGGCTGGATTCTCAAAAAAATCGGTTAAGCTAGAAAACTAGTCCTGCAGACAGTCCCCAGGATCGGCCCATGCAGCCAGACGACGGCGATTCGGTCAGCCAATGGCTTTCCCTTTTGAAAGACGGGCACGCGAGTGCCGCCCAGCACATCTGGGAGCAGTATTTCGCGCGCCTTGTCAATTTGGCCCGCGATCGGCTGCGAGCAACCGGGGTCGATGACGAAGTCGTCGCCGCGAGCGCTTTTAACAGCTTCTGCATGGCCGCGATGAAGGGACGCTTCCCGCGTCTCAACGACCGCAACGATCTTTGGCAACTCCTGATCTTCATCACCAAGCAGAAGGCAACGAATCATCTCCGTAAACAACGGGCCCAGCGCCGGGGTGGCGATGCCGTGGTGAAGACCGGCACGGTGCTCCAGGCCGCGGCTAGCCCGGAGCCGACTCCGGAATTCGCGGCCATGATGATAGAGGAGTTCAACGGATTGCTCGACCGGCTCGGTGACGACACGCAGCGGCGAATCGCACTCCTCAAAATGGAGGGCTACACGCACGAGGAGATCGCAGCCGAGTTGGATTGTGCTGTGCGCACAGTGGCCAACAAGTTGGAATTGATTCGCAGAATGCTCGATGCGGGTGGCGACGATGAATAAATCGGCGAGCACCTGTCACGAAGAGACCCTTTCGATCGCGCAACTCCAGCGACTAGCTCAGTTATCTGATGAATTCGAAGCGCTGTGGCGAAAGGGTCAGCGCGTGGTCGTCGAAGACATCCTCAGCCCACTTCCTTCAAATGAGCGTTCGCTGTTGTTGCCGCGGATGATGGCACTGGAATTTGAACTTCGTGTCACGCGAGGCGAAAAACCCGTTCGTCAGGAATGGCTTGAGAGATTTCCAAATCACGCCGACGCAATTCGCAAGCTCTTTGAACCAGAGGAACGCCAAAGGCCCCCAGCAGAACCGGTCGAACCTACCAATAGCGGCTACGTCGATGCGGTTGAGTCGCCGGGGCGACTGGGCCGTTACCGAGTGATCCGTCCAATTGGCGAGGGCGCATTCGGAAAAGTATTCGAGGCCTTCGACGACCAGCTCCGTCGTTCGGTGGCGATCAAGATTCCCAAACAGAAATGGGCCCAACGCAAAGACTTCGCTGACAGCTACATGGCCGAAGCGCGAGTCTTGGCGAGCCTGGATCATCCGAACATTGTCCCCATCTATGATGTGGGTCAGTCAGATGGCGGCGAGATCCTCATCGTCTCCAAGTACATCGAGGGCAGCGACCTTTCCAAGCGCCTGAAACTGGGGCGCATGGCCACGGGGGAAGCCGCTCATATCGTCGCCACGATCGCCGACTCGTTGCACTACGCCCATCTGCGGGGCCTGGTTCATCGCGACATCAAGCCGGCCAACATCTTGATCGATACGGCCGGCAAGCCATATCTGGCAGACTTCGGCTTGGTGCTGCGCGAGAGTGAGTTCGGCAAGGGACCAACATTCGCCGGCACTCCCATATACATGAGCCCGGAGCAGGCCCGCAGCGAAGGCCACCGTGTGGATGGCCGGTCCGACATCTTTAGCCTCGGGGTAGTCTTTTACGAATTGCTGACCGGCCGGAAACCGTTTCAAGGCGACAAAGGTGACGGGCTGCTGGAACAAATTATTTCGCAAGAAGCTCGTCCGCCGCGACAAATCGATGACAAGATCCCGCGCGAGATCGAGCGGATTTGCCTAAAGGCCATGGCGAAGCTGGCGAACCAGCGCTACACCACGGCCAAGGACATGAGCGAGGACTTGCGAGTATGGGACGTTGAGCAACGGGGGAACATCGTCGCCGAGGTTGCATCACGCCCCGCGGTCGATGTTCCCGCTGCAGTGCCGGACTCACGCGTCGCCAAGCCTGGGTCAACTTCGGGATCCAGCCTAACGCGGCTGGCCGCCAAAGTCGTCCCCAAAGGTCTGCGGTCGTTCGACGCAGCGGACCAGGATTTCTTCGTGGAGTTGTTGCCGGGCCCGCGCGATCGCGACGGCATCCCCGAAGGCCTGCGTTTTTGGATGCAGCGTCTCGGCCAGACCGACGCAGAGATGACTTTCCCCGTCGGTCTGATTTACGGCCCCTCAGGATGCGGCAAATCGTCGCTGGTAAAAGCCGGCTTGTTGCCGAGGATGCCCAAAACGATCTCGACTGTTTACGTGGAAGCGGCCGGTCAACAAACAGAAACGCGATTGCTTGCTCGCTTGCAAAAACAATTCCCGGCATTGCGCGGCGGATTGAGCGAATCGATCGCCGACTTGCGTCGCGGACTTGGCGGCGAACACGAGAAGACACTCATCGTCATCGACCAATTCGAACAATGGCTGCAAGCCCATCGCGGAACAGAAAACACGGAGTTGGTGCGAGCCATTCGTCAATGCGATGGCGGCCGCGTGCAATGCCTGCTCTTGATTCGCGATGACTTCTGGATGGCGGTCACACGCTTCATGCGCGAATTGGAAGTTCCCATCGTCGAACTCGAAAACGCCGCGGCCGTGGATCTGTTTGATACTCGCCATGCAAAGCGCGTCCTGACGATGCTCGGCCGCGCTTACGGCGCGTTGCCTGAAACAGAGAAGCTCTCAACCGAACAGGAAAAATTCATCGAACTGGCCATCATGGGTCTGGAACAGGATGGCAAGATCATTCCCGTGCGTCTGGCGCTCTTCGCGGAAATGGTAAAGACTCGCGAGTGGAAGCCCAGCACACTGAAAGCCATTGGCGGCATGGCCGGCGTCGCAGTGACATTCCTCGAAGAATCAATTTCGGGACCATCCGCGCCGCCCTGGCACCGGACGCACGCACCCGCCGCCCGCGCAGTATTGCGCGCGTTACTCCCGGAGCCGGGCAGGACCATCAAAGGCAATATGCGGTCGCATCAAGAGTTGCTGCAAATATCCGGCTATGCGGATCACCCCGGTAATTTCGAAGACCTGCTCTTGATCCTCCGCCGCGAGTTGCGGCTGGTGTCACCTTCGGACGCCGAAGGTATGGAACTCGACTCGGCGATGCAGAACCAGACGGCCGAAGTGAACCAGTATTTCCAACTGACGCATGACTATCTGGTGCCAGCAATATCCGAGTGGCTCGCGCGCGAACAGAAGCAGACTCGCCGCGGACGGGCTGAGTTGTTGTTGCAAGAACGCACGGCGTTGTGGGAAAGCCAACCGAGGCGACAGAGCTTGCCGACGTTTTGGGAGTGGGTGCGGATACGGACGTTGACACAGTCGCACAATTGGTCGGCAGGCCAACGGGTAATGATGAAACGGGCGGGACGCCAGTACAACATCCAGACTTTAAGCATTGCTGTGCTAGTCGGCGTTTTCGCTGGGGCACTTTACTGGTTGCAAGGCGACATGATGGCAAGAGGCCTGATCGACAAACTGGTCTCATCCAAACCATCTGGACTGACAGCGATTATCGACGATATGAAATCGTATCGATATTGGGTGAATCGACGCTTACCTGCAGCGATCGGAAATGCCACGACGACCAGTGAAAAGGTCAGACTGAAACTCGCGTCGCTACCGTCCGATAGTTCGCTCAAGGGCGAGATATTTGAGTATATGCTCCAAGCGGGTGCCGAAGATTTCAAGCCGTTATGCATCGCGCTTCAAGATCACTGGCCGGAATTGAATGCTCGGTTGGAAAAGGAACTGACGCCGGAGAATCCCGATCGCAGCCGGCGGTTTCGCGCCGCGTGTGCCCTCGCCAGCTTCGCACCAAAGCATAAAGAGTGGAATACGCTGGCGCGTCCGGTAACGGAGTCGCTTGTCGTCGAGAATCCGCTCGTAATTCACTTCTGGGAAGACTCCTTGATGCCTGTGGGGGGTGACATTCTCAAGCCACTGGCGAACATGCTCGACAATGGCGAACTGGAAAACAAGCAGCGTCAGTTGATCAGTCAACTCTATCGAGACTTTTCGCAACACCAGGCGGGCGGTGCGAAATCGCTGGTGGAACAGTTTGACGCCAGTCGCGCGACAACTCTCAAAAATGGCGCCGGCGCGAAATCACAAGCCAGCATGGCTGCGTTATTGGCGTCACTTGGTCGCGGCGACAAGGCGTGGCCGCTCCTAGTTTGGAGCAAGGACCCTACCGTCCGTAGTCATCTCATAGAATTCTTGGCGCCGGCTGGAGTGCCGTTCGCCGACGTGGCGAACCAAGTGCAAAATCCCTCCGAAACCTCTTTACTTCGGGCCGCGATTCTATCGCTTGGACAGTACGATTTGTCTTCCGTGCCTTATGCGGAACGGAAGCCCGTGGCAGACCATTTGCTCAAGCTGTTCAAGACGCACGCCGACTCCGGCGTCCACGGTGCTTGTGAATGGCTCTTGCGGCGGTGGGGATACGGGGATGAGTTGACTACGGCAATTAAAGATCTGGCAAGCGACAAAATTCCTACCGATCGCAATTGGTTCATCAACAAGCGTGAGCAAACATTCATAATAATTCGTGGGCCAATCAGTTTGCCTGACTATGAGACTCTCGACCCGAATCGACCGAAGAGAGTCGAGTACACGTTCGCAATCGCGGCGAAGGAAGTCACCGTCGCTGAATTTGAGCGATTCCGGCCGACACATTTTCAGAACCGCGGCAACATGAAACCTACGTCATCACAACAGCCAGCGACCTATGTGTCATGGCACATGGCCGCGCAATACTGCAATAACGAAACGGTCGCAATTGGTCACCGCGAATCTGAGCGTTGCTACGTTCAAACCAACGAGGGCGGATCCAACTCAGATATGAAAGAGGCAACGGACTGGCAAAAGAAAAAAGGGTTCCGGTTGCCGACTGAGTTGGAATGGGAAATTGCGTGCAGGGCGGGTGCAATCACGGACTTCTCCTGTGGTTGGGCTGGCGACAGTTTGTTAGCGAATTACGCCTATTTTGAATTCCAGTCGAGTGAGATGCCCGTGCAATTTCCTTCAATAACGGGTTTACGGAAGCCAAATGACTGGGGCCTGATTGACATGCACGGCAACGTCAAGGAATGGTGTCACGATGAAGTAAAAGAAATACCCGAACTAGGCAAAGCAGCTTTCGAAATCATGGGATCCATGAGACCCAGCCGCGGAGGCGCTTTTAGCTCTAACCGCGGAGCCGTCGAAGCACACTTTCCAAGTTTTTTGCCAGCCGGCATTCCCAACCAGGAAAACGGCTTAAGACTGGTAATGATCATTGATGCACGCGACTAAGGGGAGTTTGAGCGGATTGTAACGGTTATCCGGCCATCAATCTTCGATGCAGGCGAACACATTAACTTTGACTTGCATGCATTTTCCTTAAATTCCAATTTTTTTGATGGAAGAAAGACCTCATATTCGGTCTGATGGTGCCTACTTGTTGTCCTCTCTACCCAAAAGGAGCGCCTATGAAGCGCGTACAAATCGCCTTGGCAGCTGTTATCGCACTGGGCGCGTTCACCATGTCCGTCGATGCACATGGACGCTTTGGACGACGATGTCGCCCATGTTACAACCCGTGCGAAATGAACTGTCAGCCTCAATATCAGTGTCTGCCCCAACAAGCGTGGGGCAATTGGAAAGCTCCCGGAGGCGGGTACGGAGGTGGAGGAACACAAGGAATGTCCCTGTACTACTGTGTTAACGGGGTTTGGAAAGCACGAGCGATGGGGACGGATATTATCCAACTCAGGAACCTTGCGGCCAGAGACACAAGTCCGGTGGGTGCATATCACGCAGCCGCATTCATATTGCCACCGCCACGCCAAGCGCCGATCGAGGCGCATGACATGGTGTCGAACACAACAAACGCGTCCTGTTATTGCATTGCTCCGCTTGGAACCTTGGACGGCCGGCGATGCGCTTGTGACAGCCCCCCCCCGCCAATGTGTGCAGAATACAGATTGACAGTATCGACAGATGGTACCGGAGCACTCTTGCTTATGTGCGTATCGAGTGGTGCTACAGTTCCTGTCTATATCCATGACCATGATCCAACTGCCTCGGACCCTGGCAGTCTTATCAACGCGACCAGCAACCAATGTCCCACAGGCACCAAGGATGTCATGTTTGGCGAACTGCGAGTATGCTTGAGCTGTCCATAAGTCGACAGCTCGTTTACCTCATCTGCTCGTTTCCAGCAGGCACTGGAAACGAGCACTTCATTATTCAACGGCGCGAGGCTCGTTGAATGGCTTTTTCAAAATGATCTTTACGTGCGAAGCTTGTTTCAATTCGCCTGCAGAATTACAACCGTCGCCTCAATTCAATCGCCAAAAATAACGCACGCAAGTACAAAGGCTCCTCGCTCCAGCGCCAAACCGAATAACGAGGAACTCCCATGACCGGACGCGACGCTATCAAGACCGCCCTCGAGATGACGGGCGAACAACTGAACTGGTTCCTCGGCGATTTCACTGATGCCGACATGTTCGTCCGGCCTGTGCCCAACGCCAATCATGCGGCCTGGCAAGTCGGCAACATCATTGGTGGCGACATCTTCTTCATTAAGACCGAGTTCCCGGACGCCCAGTTTCCCGAGATGCCGGCCGGATTCCTCGAGAAGCACGGTCCCGAGGGCACCAAGCTCGACGGCCCAGAGGGGTTTTTGACGAAGGATGAGTATCTCAAACTGTTCACCGCCGTTCGACAGGCGGTTACAAACACGCTGGGGAAATTGAGCGATGCTGACTTGGATAAGCCATCGTCGGAAAAAATGCGGAAGTGGGCTCCGACGGCAGGACACGTGTTCCTGATGTGTGCCAATCACACGACCATGCACGTGGGCCAGTTCTCCGTCATCCGCCGCAAGCTCGGCAAACCAGTTTTGGTGTGACCTCACGTCTTATCTTCGCGTTTTGTAGCCGCGGGCTTTAGCCCGCGCTTCCGGGCAATCGCTTGGTCCAGCGCGGGCTGAAGCCCGCGGCTACAAAATCTGAATACTTCCGTTATGACTCGATCGTGATTGCGGTAACCCAGACAGGAGACCGCTGTCATGACCAACGAAACCGCATTCCTCCTGGCACTCGCGATCAGCTTGACCATTTCGTTCGCGGTCGTGCTTTATCTGCGCGGCCCGCTGCAGCGCGTGCTCGTCGATCTTTGTGGGGCCGAGCACCGTGCATCGTTTTGGACGGCCTACTCCAACACGATGATGATTCTGGTACCGCTGGCCGCGCTCTTGCTAGCTCGGCACGACGGCCAGTACAGCTCGGCGATGTTCGCAATCATCGAGCATCTGAAGGCCGCACTGGTGGGCCTGATTATTTCCGTGTTCTTGATTGCCATGGGCGTCGCGGCGTTCATCCGCCCCGGCCGTATCCCAGTCGCGGTCTCACCGGCACAAGTTGATTCACTCGAATGGATGTTGCGCAAGGTCGAGGCGATGCGGGCCGCGCCCCCACAGCCGGCCAGCCGATCAGTCGCCCAATAAGAGCGGCACCTTCTCGCGCAAGAGCTCAATCTCACGGTGCGACTCACCGATGAAAGCCAGCAACCGCAGGTCATCTCGGCTTACAGTTCCGCCGGCAAAAAGCCAAGCCCGCACACGCAGCAGCTTGTAAAGCTTCACCAGCTTGCGATCGCTGATGAACACTTTATCTTCACGCACCAGTGTCTTAACCAGGCGTTGGAATTCGCGGAAAACTTCCGGTGGAAAGAAAAGGGCGCGATCATTGATCGGCTCGCCCTTGGTGTCGGCTTGCTTCCGGGAGAACAACAACGTGAGATAGCGATTGGCATCATCTAAGTCGCTGAGCGAACAATGCCCCTCAGCCCAGGGCTTCTGATTCAGCCCGCGATTGGTCTCCGATTCCAGCCCTTTGTCGATGAGCTCGGTAAAGAAATCGTCGCGGACCGATCGACTCTCCGCCTTCAAGGCAAACCGATCCTTCAGGGCCGCTAACTCCGTCTGCTCGGGAATGTCATTGGTGGCCGCGAAGAGAATCTGTAAGCGCACGGGTTGCGGCATGCCGTCTTGGTAAAACTTGCGCTCATTGATGATCGTCAACAGGATATTTAAGATCGCCGAATTCGATTTGAAGATCTCATCGAGAAACGCCAAGCGGGCGGTCGGCAGCTTGCCCTGTTCCCGGCGCACGTAGCGTCCTTCGCGGAGCAAATTGATATCGATGGGACCGACGATTTCCGATGGTTCGGTGAATCGCGTCAGCATGTACTCGAAATAATCTTCCTCGGCGATGCTCAAGGCGTCTTTGAACTTCAGGACGAGGTCGCTCTTCGCCGTGCCAGGCGGGCCGACAATCAACAATGGCTCTTGCGCAACTGCCGCCACCACCATCAGATCGATAAGTTCCTGCTTAGCGACGAAAAAGCGGCCCAGCGAGGTGCGAAACCGGTTGATCCGGGTGCGCAGTTCGTCCGCGCGATTCGCAAGGGCCGGCAATGAGCGGGAATCATCCATTTTGATGTCGTAAGGAACCGATGTCGACTTGGCGAGATGAGCCGGCATAACCCGCACAATCGTCAGGCGTTGTCCCAGCCCGCGGGACCGTTTTGTGTGTTAGAGTTGGGCAACGCCTCATGGTTTTCGGAAATCGTTGCGCGATGATTGGCCGGCAGTTTCTCAAGCGATATGAAATCGTCCGCCTGCTCGGCGAGGGCGGGATGGGCCGCGTCTATCTCGCCCAGCAAACCGATCTCAATCGGCCCGTCGTCGTCAAAGTCATGAACGAAGCGGTAGCCGCCGACAAGCAGTTTCGCGATCGCTTCGAGCGCGAGATGCTGGTGATGGCTCGCTTTCAGCATCCCTACGTCGTCACGCTCTACGACGCCTCGCTCGAGGATCCGCTCGGCCCTTGCATCGTGATGGAGTACGTCAAAGGCGTGAACCTCGACTATGTGTTGAGCCGCAATGGTCCTTTGGCCGCGGCTCGCGTCGGCCGGTTGATTGGCCAACTTTGCGAGGCGTTGCAAGCGGCTCACGACGAAACGATCATGCACCGCGATTTGAAGCCATCAAACATCATGGTGGTGGACGCGGATACGCCGCGCGAGCGCATCAAGGTCATGGATTTTGGCTTGGCCAAGATGCTCGAGCACGAGCTGATACCTGGGGCAAAGGTCGATACGGGCCTCGACTTCGCGGTCGGCACTCCGGGTTACATCTGCCCCGAGCAAGTCCGCGGCGAGCCGGTGGATTATCGCGGCGACTTGTACAGCGTGGGCATCATCGCTTACGAATTGCTCGCGGGCCGGTTGCCCTTCCCCGGCCCAAATGTGATGGACATTGTGCTGGCTCACGCTAACGATCCGCCGCCGCACTTCGCTGATATTGGCGTGGAGGTTCCACCGGAAATCGAAAACTTGGTAATGGCCTGCCTCGCGAAGAGCCCTTCGGGCCGGCCGCACTCAGCGTGCGAACTGGCCGAGTTGCTCGACCTCGCTCTCTTGCGGGTCGCGCAGTCGCAAAAAGCGCCGAGCAGCGTCGCGATGCGAGTGATGGACGATGATCTTGCACCCCCGCGGCCCTTTGAAAGCCACCTCGAAGCGCCCCCCGACGATCCCAATGCGCTGGAATTCAACCTCGAAGCCTGGATGCCAAAGAAGATCGCGCTCCTGAAGCTGCGCGGCTTTGTCGAAGACAACGGCGGCGAAGTGCTCGAAAGCACTCCAGGCTTGGTGCGCGTTCGCTTCAATGCGCCGGTGGCCGCCGGTCGAGGGACGCCGCTCAGTTGGCTGGGACTGGGCAGACGCAAAGCGGGAATATTTCTCGAGCTGCGAATGACCAGCAACCCCGAGAAGACAAACCAACTGCAGATCCAAGTGCGTTTCCGCAACGAGCGCGGCCAAGCCGGCGACGCGACCTGGCGACGCGAATGCGTCCGGCATTTCATAAACTTGCGCGGCTATCTCATCGGCGCCCTTGAAACCGACTAGCCGCGGCGGCTACACAATTTCGGTACATTACGAGTGTGGTCGGCTCGTTGCATTCGGCCCAATTTGAAAAATGAATTCCCTGATTCGTTCGGCGCTGGGATTGGGTGAGGCGTCCTGGCCGCCGGATTACTACACTTTGCTCCAACTTTCCCCGGAAACGGCGACACCTGACGTGATTGAATCCGCGGTCTTGGATCGCATGGAAACGCTGCGTGGGTATCAACTCGCGCATCCGGAGCCAGTCACCGAGGCGATGAATTTGTTGGCGCGCGCTCTGGAAACGCTTTCCGACCCTGAGGCCAAGGCCCGCTACGACAATGAGCCAATTACGCCCGCACCAAAAGCTCCGGAAGTGTACGTCCCGCCGCCAGTAGTGGAACGAGTTTACCCAGTCCGTCCGCCCGTCATCCGGCCACCACTTCCACTGCCGCCGCCTGTGCGGCGCGAGATGCTGGCGCGTATCGAACGCCCGGCCAATGCGGACAAGCGGCGACTCGTGCGTGACCTGATTGCCGCCCGGAGATTGCTCGATGCTTGGGATGAGACGGGGCCATATTTCTCGTCACCCAGTTATGTGCCGCCGTCGCGATTGGCAGCCGTCGAAATGCTCGCGGCCCTGCGTCGTGTGGCCTCGTTTGCGATTCATAAATCCGAAGAAGAGCCAGGCGGAGCGATCATAGCCCTCGCGCGCTCGCCGGTGACAACGCAGGCGTTGCTGGAAATATCGGAGGCCAGACGTGAATTGCTCGCTGATGACTGGCGTGCTGTCCGCCGCGAGCTGTTGACCAATTTGAAAAACACTCGTCGCAGGGTCGGCCACCGCGACATGAGCCATCGGTTCGCCCGCTGGAGCCGGCGAACTCTCAGGCGCAACCCGCAGACCCTGGCGATGACGTTAATTGCCGCCGCCGTGGTGGTGGCGATTTGTCGCTGGTTCGCGTAGCGAAAAAAGTCACACGGCGGCCGGCTTCGGCATGTCGGTGACCATGGAACCCAGGCGTAGCGGAATCCGAACGGTGAAACTGCTGCCCCGGCCCAATTCGCTTTGCAAGGTCACGTCGCCGCCGAGCAATTTGGCCAACTCCTGGACAATCGATAGCCCCAATCCCGTGCCTTCGTGTTCGCGGGTCATCGGGTTGGCCGCCTGCCGGAATTTGTCAAAGATTAATTCCTGATCCGCGGACGCGATGCCGACTCCCGTGTCCTTCACAGTCAGAATGAGATCAGACTTCTCGACGGACACGGCGACATGCACCTGGCCACCCTCCGGCGTGAATTTCAGCGCGTTCGAAAGCAAATTGGAGAGGATCTGTTGGAGCTTGCCGGAGTCCTGAAACACCGCCGGCATGTCGTCGGGCATTGACACTTGCAAATCAATATTCTTCTTTTCCGCCAAGGGCCGCAGGCCGGCACTCGTTCGTTCGAGCAAGTCGGCGATCTCAAATTCGCGCGGATGCACTTCCAGCTTGCCCGCTTCGATCTTGGCGAGCTCCAAAATGTCATTGATCAGATCGAGCAACTGTGCGCCCGACGTGCGAATATTCTTCACCCAGCGAAGTTGCTTGTCGGTCAATTCGACCGCCTGCAACAGCAAATCGGAAAAGCCAAGGATGCTGTGCAGCGGCGTCCTCAACTCGTGGCTCATCGTCGCCAAAAAATCGCTCTTCAGGCGATTGGATTCGTAGAGAGCCATGTTCGCTCGGGCGAGTTCATCGACCTTGTGATCCAGAGTGCGATTGGTTTCGCGAATCTCCTCCTGCACGGTGACGAGATTGCGAAGCATGCGGTTGAATGCATAACTGAGGTCTTCGAATTCGTCGCCGGTCTGAATCTCGCTTCGCACGTTGAGATAGCCGGCCGACACGGCATCGGAGACTTCTTTCAAATGCTTGACCGGCTTGACGATCACATAGCGCACGATCATGTAGGTCGCCGTCATGATCAAGAGCGACGTGACGAGGGCCGCGGAAATCAGCACCGCGCGATTGACGTGCGCGCCTTCTTCGATCGCCCGACTGTTCAAGCGAATTCGCACGACCGCGTACAGTTGGCCCTCCTTGAGCACTGGCAACTCTGCAAGCTCCTTCTTGAGTGGGTGACATTCCAAGCAACCCCTCGTGGCTCTCACCGCACCGTAATACAGGAATTCGTTGTCGGCCGTCGAAAGCGAAGTGAATTCGTTCTCCTCCGAATTGTCGATGAATTTATCGATGATGTGCTTTTCATCCGGCTTCATTTGGAAGAGTGGATTTCGAGAGTGCGGTTTCACCAAGCTGTACTTGTAACCCGATAACGCTTCGGGCCAGAGCTTCTCGGCCCGATCCTGAAATGCCTCGAGTGCCCGGCGGGCCTCGGGATCAAATACATGATAGTTGTAGAGCACTTGTGCCGCGAGCAGCCGGCTACTGTTAGCGGTGGCGTCGTAAGCCAGCCCGGCCGTCATCCGGGCGTATATCCAAAAGCTGCCGGAAATTAACACCAACGTGACGGCGCCGAGCAAGAAGCGGCTCTTGCGCTCCAGGCTGCTTTCGCCCAACAGACGTTTGAACGACCGGTATGACATTCCTGCAGTTCTTTGTCCGCGACCTTGCGATTAATGTCAACGTGTTTCACCTATCAGAGGTCCCGCGCATCGCAATTGCATTATTTGCTTGGCCAAAGTCTACATTTTCGTGGCCAGCTCTGAGGCCCCTGTATTTCCTTGCAGCGTCTGAAGCTTCCTGCATTTCGTGGCACACTCTGAGCTCCCTATATTTCGTGGCCGGGTCTGAGGTCGCCCTCAGGCGACCGAAGGCCCGGTTGAACCCGCAAGCGCTTGCCACTCCCCGGGGCATCGAAGACTCTGCCCCGGCCACGAAATACAAAGACTCTGCTTGGGCCACGAAATGTTGGGACTCAGTGCAGCCACGGAATACGAAGTCTGCGCGCCCACGAAATCCAAGTGACTCTGCTTGGGCCACGAAATGCAGCAACCTCAGCGCTGACCACGAACTGATACTCTCCTCGCTGCCTGGCATTTGGGACAGAAATGCGTCGAGCGCCCAGCCAGGCGAATGCGGGCGATCGGTGTGCCGCAGCGCGGACAAGGTTTGCCAGTCCGGCCATACACCTGAAATGCCTTTTGCATTTTCCCGCGCCGGCCACCGCCACCAACATAATCGCGGATGCTCGAGCCGCGCCGTTCGATGGCATGGTTCAACACTTTGGGCAACGCCTTGCGAAGCCGCTCCGCTTCGGCCGGCGTCAGCTCGTTTGTCAATTTGCCTGGATAAACCTTCGCAGCGAACAACGCTTCGTCCGCATAAATGTTCCCCACACCGGCGACCGCGGTTTGATCCAGTAAAAACGCTTTGACTGGTCGCCGACTCTTGGCCAGAGACTCGCGCCACGGTTTCGGTTTCAAGTCAAAGGGCTCGGGCCCAAGTCGTTCCTCCAAAAACGCATTTACAGTATCGATGTCGCTAAATGGCGTCACGCTGCCGAATCGGCGCGGATCGCGAAAACGAAGTTGTATGCCGCGCGCCAACTCAACAACCAAGTGCGTGTGCGGCCGGAGCGGTCGCTCGGCCGGCACCGCAACAAATTGGCCGGACATTCCGAGGTGAACGAGCAACGGCCCGCGATCGGTTTCGATGATAATCCATTTGCCACGGCGGCGAACGGCCTTGACGCGCCGGCCAGGCAACAATGTCGCCCACTCCTCCGACCAGCCGCGGCGCAACGAATGCGGCCCGACTGTCACCGCGCCGAGCCGCCGACCCACCAAGTGCGGCCGAAGCTCGCGAACAACGGTTTCGACTTCTGGTAATTCTGGCATGCGCTTATTGCTACAATCGCCGCATGAAGTACGCCATTGTCATTCCGGACGGCTGTGCGGATGATCCGCTCCCCGAGCTAGACGGCCGCACGCCGTTGCAGGCGGCCCGATTACCCAACATGGATCGGGTCGCGCAAGCAGGCGTCGTCGGTTTGACCAACAACGTGCCGGCGACTCTCACACCCGCCAGCGACGTCGCCACTTTGAGCCTCTTCGGTTACGACCCGCTGGAAGTCTATACCGGCCGAGCGCCCTTGGAGGCGGCCGCACGCGGCGTAATTCTGGGCCCCGACGATTGGGCGATTCGCTGCAACACCGTGCACGTGCCCGATGGCCACATGCGCGATTTTACCTCAGGGCACATCTCAACCGAAGAGGGCCATCAAGTCGTTCGGACGCTGGCGAATGCGTTGCTGGATCTGGATTTGTCAGAGTTTGGATTGCATGCCGGTCAACTCGAATTGGTTGCCGGCGTCGGCTATCGGAATTTGTTGATCGTGCGGAACGCGGGCGCAACTCTCGACTCAGATTTGCAGACGCAACCGCCGCACGATATTCCCGATAAGCCGGTCGCGGATTTTCTGCCGCGCGGCACGGGTAGCGCGCTCTTGCAAGCGCTCATGGAATGGTCGAAATCGATCCTGTCCGATCACCCAGTTAATGTGGCCCGGCGCGACGAAGGCAAAAAAGACGCGACGCAAATCTGGCTTTGGGGGCAGGGAAAAGCCCCGACGCTGGTGCCCTTCGTTCGTCGATACGGTCCAGTGGGTGCGATCACCTGCGGTGTCGATCTTGTGCGTGGCGTCGGCGCACTGCTCGGCTGGGATCGCCTCGAAGCCGCCGGCGTGACCGATTATCTCGACAACGATTACGCGCTGCAGGGGCGGCTCGCGGTGAAGAACTTGGCCGAATACGATCTCATCTGCGTGCACGTGGAAGCGCCCGATGAAGCGTCGCACGAGGGCCGGGCCGACGAGAAGATTAAGGCCCTGGAGCGAATCGACGAGCACATCGTGGGGCCGCTCCTGGAAGCGCTGCCGGGCTTTGGCGAATGGCGAATCTTGATTTCGCCCGACCATCGCACACCGTTAAAGACGCGGGCCCACAGTTATGGTGCGGCGCCTTTCACGGTGGCCGGCACAGGCATTGGGGCGAATGGACAGACAACGTACGATGAGGTAACGGCTGCTGCGAGCGGACTATCGTTCGACCCCGGCTGGCATTTGATGAGCTGGTTCCTCGGAGAAAAGAAATGAATAACACTAACCACCGAGACACAGAGACACAGAGAAAACATAAAAAGAAATTGTATTCTTTATGTTTTCTCTGTGTCTCTGTGTCTCGGTGGTTAGTGCTTTTTTTCTGCACCGCCCCTGCTTTTTCGCAGACGCCGCCGAAGCTACCGAAGCTCACCTGGTTCGGCCAATCGTTTTTCCTCCTCGAAACATCTGCGGGTACCCGCATCGCATTCGATCCGCACGCCATCGATGCATTTGGCCGGCAGACGACGAAGGCCGACGTGGTGTTGATGTCGCACAATCACCCCGATCATGTGCGCCTCGAGGTCATTGAAAACCGCACCAAGGCGAAGTTGATCGAGGGAATCAAAATGGTCGGCGGCGTCGAAGGTGGGCCGCCGGCGCGGGCGCAGTGGAATCCGGTGGACGAGAAATTCAAAGACGTCCGCATCCGCTCCGTCGGCGTCTATCACGATGCCGTGCAGGGAATGCAGCGCGGCAAGAACATGATTTTCCTGGTTGAATTCGACGGGATGAAACTGGCCCACCTCGGCGACCTCGGCCATTTGCTCACGGATGAACAACTTCGGCAGATCGGCCCGGTCGATGTGCTGTTAATCCCGGTCGGGGGCGTGTACACGATCAACGGCGATCAAGCGAAAAAGGTCATCGCGCAGATCAAGCCGACGAAGTATGTGCTACCGATGCACTACGGCACCCGCATGTTCGACGATCTATCGCCGCCGGATGAATTTTTGGAAGGCCAAACCCATGTGAAGCGGACGCTGGCTACAAACGAGTTGACCCTCGACCCCGCATTCAAGCCTGCGGAGCCAGAAATTGTGGTCCTGGGCTGGCGAAAAGATTGAATGAAGAGTGAACCGCAGAGACGCAGAGGACGCGGAGAGATCTCTCCGCGTCCTCTGCGTCTCTGCGGTTCACTCTTATTTGATAAAATAACGGCGATCATTGAACCCTGGAGATATTATGGCGGGCGTTAACCCGTATTTGAAAGCGGCAAAGATCGAACGGCCGAAGGGCAAATACAAGATCACCTTTTTGCCGGACAACATCACGATCGAAGTTGATCCGGCCAAAGAACGCTACGGCCACAACGGCCTCGAACTATCGGTCCTCGATATATCGGAGGCCGCCGGCGTAGACATCGACCATTCTTGCGGCGGCGTGTGCGCCTGTTCGACGTGCCACGTGATTGTCCGCAACGGCATCGAATCCTGCAACGACGCGTCTGACGATGAATTGGATCAACTCGACAACGCGCCGGGTTTGACGACCGAATCCCGCCTCGCCTGTCAATGCGTGCCTAACGGGACCAAGGACATTGTTGTTGAAATCCCCAAATGGAACCGCAATCTCGCGCGAGAGTGAGCATGGGTGCTGACACCGCATCGCCGCAGCAGACTCAGGCGGCCCGCGAACAACTCGACGCGCATACCCGCGAAATTGTTCGGTGGCATTTCGACCCCGAGACCGGCACGCCCTTTTGGCTCGACCGCGCGAAATCGTTTCGCTTCAATCCGGCCAAAGACATCCAATGTTTCGACGATCTAAAACTCTTCGGCACCTTTGAAGACGAGTGGCTGCGATCATCCCCTGGCACCGACATCGGGCGCTGGGTGCCACGGGCTTACTTTGGCAAGAAACCCGTCTACGTCTTCGAAACCGGGGGCACCACCGGCGTGCCCAAGACCCGCATCGTTGTCGAAGACCACTGGATTGATTACGAGTTGATGTCCGAAACGTTGCCGGATGAACATTTCCCGCGCGGCAGCCACTGGCTCATGCTCGGCCCATCGGGGCCGCGCCGGCTACGCCTCGCCATCGAGCATCTGGCCCAACACCGGGGCGGCATTTGCTTCTGCGTCGATCTCGATCCGCGCTGGGTGGTCAAGTTACTCAAGGCGCGAAAATTCGAAGAGGCCAACGCCTACAAGGCCCATTGCATCGATCAGGCCCTGACGATCCTCGCGGCCGGCCACAACATCAAATGCATGTTCACGACTCCGAAGTTGCTAGCCGCGCTCGATGAGGCACTCCGGGCCGGTCGGCTGGAGGCCATTCGCCGCGAGATTGGCAGCCCGGTGCCCGAGGGTTCATTGCGATCAATCCCTGACACGGGCATCACCGGCATCTTCTCCGGTGGCACGGAGTTCACCCCGCAATTCACGCGCGAAGCGATGGAAGAAATGCTCGAAGGCCGAGTGTACATGACGCCGACATACGGCAACACGCTCATGGGTCTGGCGTGCTCGAAGCCGGTTGGCCCCGCGGACGGCTACAAGATTAGCTATTACGCGCCGCAACCACGAGCCGTGATTCAAGTTTTCGATCCGAAGAACTTCGACCGCGTCGTGGAATATGGTCAAACCGGCCGAGTGATGCTCACGACGCTGACCCGCGAATTCTTCATGCCGCGGTTTCCCGAGCGCGACGAAGGCGAGCGTGAGCCGCCGTACGCGAAATATCCTTGGGACGGGGTTTCCGGCGTCCGCCCGTTTGCCGAACTCGCGGCAACAACCACGGTCGGCGTATACTGAGTCAATATGCGGCTGCTCTCATAGCGCTGCGCCATCAAACTTAAGGATCATATCATGCTGCTGTTTCGTCCCTTCGCGCTACTATCATTGGCGGCCGTCTGCATCTTTACCTCAGCGTGCCAAAAGCTCGATAAGCGTGTCACCAAAGCGAATTTTGACCAGATCAAACCGAGAATGACTCTTGCCGAGGTCGAAGCGTTGCTCGGTCCCGGCCAGTCTAATCCTGAAGATTTGGATATTGCCGAAGGCTCATCCGCCGCGGGAGCCGCGGGTGTCACGACTATGGACCTGAGTTCGTCGAGTGGGCCCAAGGTTACTTGGTACAAGTGGGGAACAAGCAAGGTTTACATCGCGGTCGCGATCAACAAACAGAACAAGGTACCGGAATCCAACTTCAAACAGGAAAAGGGACTGAAATAATCAAAGGTGGCGTTTCGTATTTTGAACAAGAGTCCTGATGATTCATATCCCTGCGTTGCGATTGGGCCGGCCTTACGAAAGCCTCGACAAGGTCACGCTGGTCCATCATGCCACGGGTGAGCCGGTCGCCGAAGTCAGCCAAGTCACGGGCAGCATGATCGCGCGCGACCTGTCGCGCGGTTCTGCACCCCGGCGCGAACTGGCGGCCATTCCCGTTCACGACTTGGTCCGCATGTACGCCAAGGCGGCCGAGTTGTTCACGTCAGCGACATTGCCCTGCGGAAATACCGAGCAGACCTTCGACGATTATTTGCGCAGCCTGTCGGCTACAACCGGGTCACCCCTGGTATTTTGCCGCCGCAACGCTGAAAAAGTGGCGTACGTCATGAGCCACGTCGCGCAAGTGCTCGACGGCCTGACCCGCGGTCTGGATCTCAAGATTCTCGACACCGGCTACGGCGTGCAAGATGGCCGGATGCAAAGCTTTTATCCGGCCACGGATTACTTTGGTGCGATCCTGCCATCGAACTCCCCGGGTGTGCATGCACTGTGGACCCCGACGATTGCGATGAAGGTGCCGCTCGTCGTGAAGCCGGGCCGCGAAGAGCCATGGACCCCATTTCGAATCTTGCAAGCTCTGTTGCAAGCCGGCGTGCCCGCCACTGCGCTGGGTTTCTATCCGACGGATCACGGCGGCGCGGGCGACATTTTGCGCTTGTGTGGCCGGAGCATGCTGTTTGGTGATACCAGCACCACCGATCCCTACAAGCATGATCCGCGAGTCGAAATCCACGGGCCTGGTTTCAGCAAAGTCATCATCGGCGATGATCAGGCGGATCGTTGGGAAGAACTCCTGGACGTGATGGTTGAATGTATCGCCGCGAATGGCGGGCGCAGTTGCATCAACGTCTCGTCCATTTGGACGCCGCGACATGGCCGACAGATCGCGGAGGTTCTGGCCGATCGCTTGGCAAAAGTGAAAGCGCGGCCGTGGGACGACCCGGCTGCGGAGATTGCCGCATTTGCGAATCCGAAAGTGGCCGATGCGCTCAATGGTATGGTGGACGAAGGGCTGAAAACCCCGGGCGCGATCGACGTCACAGAGGAAAAGCGCGGCTCGCCACGCTTGGTGCATGAGGGCCGTTGCGCTTGGCTGCTGCCGACCGTCGTATATTGTGAATCGTATACCCACCCCTTGGCCAGCAAGGAATTCCTGTTCCCCTTCGCCGCGGTCGTCGAATGCCCGCAGGATCAGATGCTCAAGAGCATCGGGCCAACTTTGGCCACGATGGCGTTGACCAACGATCCGGCGTTCACGCGAGCAATGTTGGATAGCCCGCACCTAGAGCGGCTCAACCTCGGCCCGATACCGACGACCCGGTTGACTTGGGACCAGCCGCATGAAGGAAATCTCTTCACCCACCTCTACCGGCAACGAGCCTTCCAGCGGGCCGGCTCCATTTGATTTCGCCCCGCTCAACCGCGTCGTTTTTGGCGTCGGCGTGATCGCGCGGCTTGGCGAATTCGCTCGCGAACTTGGCACCTCCCGCGCACTTCTCGTTACCGATCCAGGCCTCGAAGCGGCCGGCCATCCACAGCGGGCCGCACAGGTTTTGCGCGAAGCCGGGCTTGATGTTCGCATCTTCGATTCCGTGGATGAAAACCCGACTACGCGCCACGTCGGCCTGGGTGTCGATGCGGCCAAGGACCATCGCTCGGATTTGCTCGTCGCGGTGGGCGGCGGCAGTGCCATGGATGTCGCCAAAGGAATTAACTTCCTTTTGACCAACGGCGGCACGATGGCCGACTATCAAGGCTTCGGCAAAGCCACCCAGCCGATGCTTCCATCGATCGGCGTCCCCACCACCGCCGGCACAGGAAGTGAAGCGCAATCGTTCGCGCTCATCGCCGACGAGCAACATCATCTGAAGATGGCGTGCGGCGATCGCAAGGCCGCGTTTCGAGTCGCCGTCTTGGATCCTGAACTCACTGTGACTCAGCCCGCCCGAGTGACGGCCGTCACCGGCATTGATGCGATCGCGCATGCGATCGAATCGCTGGTATGTACTCGCGCCAATGGCTTATCGCGCATGTTCTCGGCCGAGGCCTGGCGACAGTTGTCGCCGAATTTCGAGCGCGTGCTTACGACCTCAAACGACGTGTTTGCCCGAGGCGCAATGCAGTTGGGCGCTTATCTCGCCGGCTCGGCGATCGAGAATTCCATGCTCGGCGCGGCCCACGCCTGCGCGAACCCGTTGACCGCACATTACGGGATCACACACGGTATCGCGGTCGGCGTGATGTTGCCGCACGTGGTGCGGTTCAATTCCTCCGCCGCGGATCGCTCATACTCGCGCTTTGCTGGCAGTGCGGAACAACTGGCTCAAAGTGTCGCCAAGTGGCTCCAGGTCGCGCACTTGCCGAACAAGCTTGGCGATTTGGGTGTCGCTCCGAGTATTCTCCCGGTCTTAGCCGAAGAAGCGGCCGCCCAATGGACCGCTCGCTTCAATCCTCGCCCCGTGACGGAGCCGGATTTGTTACACTTGTACGAGATGGCGATGTGACACGATTGATCAAACCACTCATCGCATGCATTTTTGCGACGTCTCTCATCGCCGCCGACTGGCCCGTTCACCGCGGCAACTCGTCTCAAACCGGTGCGACGTCTGAATCGCTGCCTGACAAACTCGCCGTGCGCTGGACCTTTCCCACCAACGCATCCATCGATGGCGGCGCGGCCATCGTTGGCCAGACCGTCTTCATCGGCTCCGCGGACGGCAACGGCTACGCCCTTGATCTCGGCACAGGAAAGCAGAAATGGAAGTTCCCTTCCGGCCCGATCAAAGCTCCGGTTGGCGTCCACGAGGGTCGTGTCTTCGCCGGCAATGATGACGGGGCTTTTCATTGCGTGGATGCGGCAACGGGCAAAGCCATTTGGAAGTTCGACACCGGTACTGAAGTGTCCTCCGGACCGGCGTTCGCAAACGACGTGGTGCTATTCGGCACCAGCGACGAATTTGTTCACTGCCTCAATCGAACCGATGGCAAAGAACGCTGGAAGTTCCAAGTCGTCGGCGGCCCCGTCTTGGCCACTCCTTTGGCCAGCGATGGCAAGGTGTTCGCGACCGGGTGCGACAGCATTTTGCACGCCGTCGATTTGGCCAACGGCAAGGAAACGGGCCGGCTTGAATTGGGTGCCCAGGTCGGCTCCGCGCCCGCGATGGCGGGCGGCCGCATCTTCGTGACGCACATGGGCGGTGAGCTTCTCGCGATCGATGCCGAGAAGTTGAATGCCGCTTGGCGATTCGAGGGCAAACGCCGCGAGCAATTTTTTGCTTCACCCGCGGTCGGCGAAAAGATGGTGGTCATTGCCTCCCGCGAAGGCCGGGTGCGGGCCATCGATCGCACCACCGGCAAGGAAGTCTGGACGTACCTCGCCGAGAAGCGGATCGATGCCTCACCGGTGATCGCGGGGAACAAAGTGTATGTGGGCTCGTTCGACCGCAACCTCTATGTGGTCGATTTGGCCAAGGGCAAAGAGATTCAAAAGTTATTGCTCGACGGCGTGATCACGGCCTCGCCGGCCATCTCCGGCGGTTGTCTCGTCATCGGTACGGATAAGGGGACCGTTTACTGTCTTGCCGCCCCGAACCCGTAGAGCCCTTTCTCTCGTTACAACTCGTTTTTCCAGCACCAAACGCCGAGCGCTAACGGGCGCTGGTACCTGAATTTTCAGGAAGGACTTTGACCGCATTCCATTGCAAGCGTACTTTTGCTCAGCCGCCGCGCCATGCGCGCTGTATTGCTCGTGACGGTCTACCCCCGGGACTGTCCCTGCATTTCGTGGCCCAAGCAGAGTCTTTGTATTTTGTGGCCGGGGCAGAGTCCCTGCATTTCGTGGCCGGGTCTGAAGGTCGCCTCAGGCGACCGATGGCCCGGGGAAGTGGCAAGCGCTTGCGGGCTCAACCGGGCCTTCGGTCGCCAGAGGCGACCTTCAGACCCGGCCACGAAATGTAGGAAGCTTCAGACCAAGCCACGAAATGCAACACAGGGACTGACCCGCGAAAGTTGGATATGACACGAGTGCCAGGAATTGGCCGCGTCCTCCTCTTCTTTTGCGTCTATTTCCTAGGCGCCGAGATGGGGCATCTTCTCTCCTTCCCCGGCGACTTCGCTTCCTTCTGGCCGCCCAGCGGCATCTTGCTCATTGGGTTGTTGATGACGCCGCCTCAGCGGTGGTCTTACCTGATTGCTTGCACATGCTTGGGCAATCTCGTGAGTGACGTCGGCTTCCACCAAGAGCCCGTTTGGGTGAGCGTCGGCTTTAGCCTTGGCAATTCCATCGAAGGAATTGTCGGCGCACTACTCATTCAGCGATTTGTGGGTTCGACATTCCAACTGGAGCGGCCGCGTGACATTGCCGCATTCGCGTTGGTGCCCAGCTTGGTGTCGATGCCGATTTCGGCGCTGTTCGGAGCAACAATCACTCGACTGGCTTTTGGCGCCGACTTTGGCACCGGGTTCGTCATGTGGTGGGCCTCCGGCGTCACTGGCATCTTGCTCGTGGTGCCGGCCGCACTCACCGCGCTTCAGCCCAATCATACCCTGTTTCAGAACCGCATGCAGCCACGCCGACTCTTGGAAGCACTGAGCCTGATGTTGACTTTGGCCCTCATCGTCATCTTCGTGTTTGGGAAACAGCAGACACCCCTTGGTTTTGTCATTGCTCCGATTTTTATTTGGATTGCCTTCCGGTTCGAAGTGGCCGGTGTCGGCACCGCCATGTTGGTCATTGCGACCCCAGCGGTCTGGCACACCATCAACGGCCGAGGCCCTTACGCCATTGGCGACTCCGTGGTGGCAAAAGTACTCATGCTGCAAGGGTGTCTCAGCGTCTCGACGATTTCATTTATGATGCTCGCCGTGGTCATTCGCGAACGTCGCCGAATCGCCAGCACCATCGAAGCGAGCGAATTCCGCTATCGCGATCTGTTCGAAAATGTCTCGGACATGATTCACTCCGTCGGCCCCGACGGAGCCATTCTGTTCACCAATCGAGTTTGGCGCGAAACGCTCGGCTACACCGAAGACGAGGTTCGCTCGCTGAGCATCTTCCAGATTATTCACCCCGGCGATGCCGCACGTTGCCGCGGTATATTGCATCGTCTGGTTGAAGGACACGACGTTGGCCGAATAGAATGCCGCTTTGTCACAAAGGCCGGCGACGCGATCATGGTCGAGGGCTCCACCAGTTGCCGGTTCGAAAATGGCCAAGCGGTCGGCACCCGGGCCATCTTCCGCGACGTGACCGAGAACCGACAACAGATGCGGCAACTGGAATTGGCGCGCCGCGAACTTCAAGATGCGATCGCAAAGCTCCGGCTCACCGCGACGACAGACGGCATGACCGGCCTAAACAACCGCGCGGCTTTTCAGGCTCGCTTGGGCGAAGAGGTCAGCCGCGCCAAGCGTTACGACACCCCGTTTTCGCTGCTCATGATCGACGTCGATCATTTCAAGACCTTCAACGACACCTATGGCCACCAGGCGGGCGACGAGGTTCTCACGGCAGTCGGCCGTATCCTCCGCGATGTCGCACGCACTACCGACTTCGTTGCGCGCTATGGCGGCGAAGAGTTTGCCGTCCTTCTGCCCAATACTCCGGTTGAAGGTGCTTGCACCGTGGCCGAGCGAATTCGCCAAGCGGTGTGCGATCATCGTTGGGCGCATCGCTCGGTGACGGTTTGCGTAGGCGCGGCGACACTCGGCCCATCGGCTCCCGACGGGCCGGCACTCGTACGTCAGGCCGATGCCGCCCTTTATCGCGGCAAGCATACGGGCCGCAACCGTGCCATCCATGCCAACGTATTTACCCAGGAAAATGTGGATTCACGCTTTGTCGCGATGCATTTCGAAGGCCCCACCGTCGCAGCCGTCTAACTCGATTTGCCCGCTTGCGATAAAATGACGGCGTATGAACTCCACCGATCACGAAGCGACCGGCCTGGGCAACTACTTCGTCGCCAATTACCCGCCGTTTTCGTTCTGGAAACCGGAGTATCTCTCGGCCGGGTATGAAGCCCTGGATCAAGCGCCGGCGGCCAACACGCCGCTCGGTCTCTATTTGCACATTCCGTTTTGCCGGAAGCGATGCAAGTTCTGCTACTTCCGCGTGTACACCGACAAGAACGCCGACCAAGTCGCCACTTATACCGACGCGCTATTGCGTGAAGTCGAACTGTATTCGCGCAAGCCGGCGGTCGAAGGCCGCCCGCTCGAGTTCGTTTACTTCGGCGGCGGCACGCCTTCTTATCTCAGTGCCACGCAGCTTGGCCGGCTGATGACACGGCTGCAAAAGATCATGCCGTATGAGTCGGCCCGCGAAGTCACCTTTGAATGCGAGCCCGGCACACTGCAACTGCACAAGCTCCAAGCGCTAAAAGAACTCGGCGTCACGCGCCTTAGCCTCGGCATCGAGAATTTCTCCGACGCGATCCTCGAAGCCAATGGCCGCGCCCACCTCTCGGCCGAGATTCACCGCTCCTACGGCTGGTCCCGCGACTGCGGCTTCGAGCAGATCAACATCGATCTCATCGCCGGCATGCTCGGCGAGACGTGGGACAACTGGCGCGACGTGATCCGCAAAACGATCGAGCTAGCCCCGGAGAGCGTGACGATCTATCAGATGGAACTGCCGTTTAACACGGTCTTCTCGAAAGAGTTGAGGGACCAGGGTGGGAAAAGGCAAGAACTGAATGTCATTCAACCATCCTTTGAAGTGGCCGATTGGCCGACGAAACGCGCCTGGGTCGCTTACGGCTTCGAGGAGCTGGCCGCGGCCGGGTATCAGCGATCCAGTGCGTACACCATGACGCGCGGCGACGCGCAGCCGAAGCCGGAGTTTGTCTACCGTGATTCTCTGTGGCACGGGGCCGACATGCTGGGCACCGGCGTCGCTTCGTTTGGCCACGTTCATGGCGTGCATCTGCAAAACCATGACCAGTGGGCCGACTATCTGCGATCGCTTTTGGAAGAGAACGAGTTGCCGCTGCACCGCGCATTGCCGGTCACTCGCCGGCAGTTATTGATTCGCGAAATGATTCTCCAACTCAAGACCGGCCGGCTCGATGCGGACTATTTCCGCCGCAAGTTCGACAGCGATATTCAGAGAGATTTCGCCGCCGGCTGGAAATCACTGCGTACCAAAGGACTCATCGAAGCCGACGATGGCGAAATCCGCCTGACGGACGAAGGATTCCTGCAAGTCGATCGCCATCTGCCAGTGTTCTTCGAGCCCGAGCACGTCGGGGCGCGGTATACGTAGAGCGAGCTTTTCTCAGGAATGCTGCTATTTCCGAGATTGTGTCCGCTTTTCGCGATTTCGGTGTCTTAGGTAATGTGATACTCTACCTGCTTATGCTTCTGCTTTGCTGTCTCTGGGTTGGCTGCATGATCGCCGCCAACGCTGTTTCCTGCACGTTTGGGACGCGGTTACGTCATCTTTCTCGTACCCCGCAAATTCAAACGTGGATCGATACCATCCTTCATTCTCTCGGAGATCCGCCATGTCATTTCGCAACCGAGCACGTCTGCATCTTCAGACGCTGGAATCGCGTATCACACCCACGTTGACGCCCGTAGGCCCAGCGTTTCGGGTCAATATTCCGACAGACGACGTCCAATGGCAAAACAGTACAGCGGCTTGCCCGGACGGCGATTTTCTTGTCGCCTTCCACGGCTATGACACAGATCTTTCCCCAAACACGTCGTATGGAATTTTTGTGCAGCGCTATCATCCCAACGGAATGATGGTTGGGTTGCCGATTTTGGCAGGAGAAGCCTCAGATGCCGCGGAAAACACGTCGATCGCAACTGATTCTGCTGGCAATTTCACTGTAACGTGGACCAAATGGCCGGGGCTTTCCGGGCCGCTATCCTGGGGGATACTCGCGCGGAGTTTCGACACGTCAGGCCAACCAGTGGGATTGGCGTTTTACATAAATTCGAACAGTCCTTACCTCGTGGGTCATAGTCAAGTCGCTTATCAGCCAAATGGCCAATTCATGGTTAGCTGGGAACAAAAACAGACGAGTACAAGTACCACAAATGTGTACGTGCGTCGATTCGCCGCCAATGATTCACCATTATCGGCTCCTCTCTTGGTTGCAACAGCCGCTAGCACCTCCCGGATTTCAGTCGCTAGTGATGGCGGCTATTCCATTGGCTGGGCAACAAGTAGCGGTAACGCGTTCAGCCATTTTCAATCAACGGGACAATTGCTCGCAGCAAATATTAACGGTGGTACTCAGATAGGCCGTAATTTTGACATGATTTGTGATTCAGAAGACAATACGTATGTTGCGAACGGCGCTGAAAACGCTGTAGGTAGCTTTCGTCTCAACAAGTTTGGGCCCGATGGTTTGTTAATCGGTAGTTGGCAGGCGCCTCCAGGATCCTTAGGTCTACCTGAGTTAGCAATAGGCCCCACTTCTGAGATATTGGTCACGTATGCTGGAGTGTTTGCACAAGCATTTGACTTAAGCCCGAGCCCTATTGCTCCTTTGTTCGAAGTTAGTCCACCAAGTGAGATCGGTGTTCGTCCATCGGTAGCAATTAATCCAAACGGCGATGCCTTTTTTGTATGGGATCGCCCCCACTCCTTTTACGGCGAATACGATCCCATCAATGCCTGGGACGTCTACGCCCGCTGTTACGCCGGCGCGGCCGCACGCACCGCTGCTCCACCGAGTATCAATGGCGGCACAAATGGACCCTCAACCGCTGACGTCAAAGATGTCGATGTCAACTTCACGCGCAATGTCGCCTTGCCCTCCAATCCCGCGACGGCCTTCCAACTCACGACTTCCACCGGGACCCCCATCCCGGTGACTGTAGATACCACGGACAGCACTGCGACCGCCAGCAAGATGAAGCTGACGTTCCCGACTTATCCCGCCGGATTGCCAGATGGGAATTACGAATTGAAGGTACTGGCCAATCAGGTGCACGACATCTTTGGCCGGCCGCTCGATGGCAACGGCGACGGCACGCCGGGCGATGATCTGGTGTGGCACTTCCACCGCTTGCTCGGCGACTTTAACGGCGATTCGACGGTGAACAACTCGGATTACTTGCTGTTCCGCAATGCCATCGCAACCTCGCAGCCTGCGTTCAACCTCGACGGCACCGGCGAGGTTGACCAGAACGACTACCTGATCTTCCGCAACACCATCGGCAATTCGCTGCCCGCATGGTAATCCCCTGGTTAGCCGCGAGGCGGAGGCTTTGCGGCGCCGAGCGCGTCGCCGCGAGCGCGCTCCGCTACGGAAACCCTCCGCGTCGCGGCTAACCACAGGAAATTGGCCCGATTTCACGCCACTAGCCACCGCTGCGCCATTCGGTTAAACTCACCGTATGACTGCTAAGCGGCTTCCCGGAATGGAGTTGAATCCACTCGCTCGCTGAGCGACCCGGGGCCGCGAATTCGCGACCAGCCACAGTCGGCTCCGGGACCTCCCGGGGCCGTTTTTCGTTGATCGGTGGAACACATGCCAAACCGCACTGACCCGAATCGGCTCATCATCTTCGACACCACGCTGCGCGACGGCGAGCAAAGCCCCGGCGCGAGCATGAACCTGGCCGAGAAGCTCGAGATCGCCCGCGCGCTGCAGGCCCTCGGTGTCGATGTGATTGAAGCCGGGTTCCCGATCGCCTCGATCGGCGATTTTGAAGCGGTGCAGGCGATCGCCCGCGAAGTGCAGGGCCCCACCATCTGTGGCCTCGCCCGTTGCCATGAAGCGGATATCGATCGCGCGTTTGAAGCGGTCAAAGATTCGCCCAACCCGAGGATCCACACGTTCATTTCGACGTCGGACATTCACATCGAGCATCAACTGCGGTCCACCCGCCAAGCGGTGCTCAAGAAAGCGCGCGAGTGCGTCGCGAGGGCCAAGGCCCACTGCGCGGATATCGAATTCTCGCCAATGGATGCGACACGCTCTGATCGCGAATTCATGTACGAAGTGCTCGCGGCCGTCATCGCCGAGGGCGCCACCACGCTCAACATTCCCGACACGGTCGGCTACGCCACGCCGGCCGAGTATGGCGCGCTCATCGCGGGCATCCGCAAGAACGTGCCCGGTTCGGACAGAGTTATCCTCTCGACGCACACGCACAATGATCTTGGCCTCGCGGTCGCCAATGCGTTAGCGGGTGTTGAGGGCGGCGCGCGGCAGGTCGAATGCACGATCAACGGCATCGGTGAGCGGGCCGGCAACTCGTCGCTCGAAGAAGTCGTGATGGCGATTCGCACCCGGCACGATCAATACAAGATCACCACCGGCATCAATACGCGCTTGCTCGTTCCGACCAGTCGAAAGCTGTCGCACATCACCGGCCTGCCCGTACCGCGCAATAAAGCGGTCGTCGGCCAGAACGCCTTCGCGCACGAGTCCGGCATTCACCAAGACGGCATGCTCAAGCACCGCAACACCTACGAGATCATGAACCCTGAGGATGTCGGGCTGCCCAAGACCGAAATCGTGCTCGGCAAGCACTCGGGCCGGCATGCACTCAAGCAGAGCGTCGAGGAGATGGGCTACCATTTCGACGACGCACAGTTCGCGACGCTCTTCGAGCAGTTCAAAGCGCTCGCCGATCGCAAGAAAGTGGTCTACGACGCGGACGTTGAAGCGCTAGCCGAGACCCTGCTGCAACGTGGCGGCGTGGCCGCCATGTGGACGCTCGAAGCGTTCACCACCAACGCGGGCACCGGCACCATTCCGATGGCGGCTGTGGTGTTATGGCGCAAAGATGGCGAGATCATCCGCGATGCCGCCATGGGCGATGGCCCCATCAGTGCCGTGTTTTCCACGATCGAGCGCATCACCGGCGTCAAAGTCACGCTCAAAGATTATCACGTCCGCAGCATTACCCTCGGCGAAGATGCCCTCGGCGAAGCGCATATCGAAGCGGAATATGAAGGGGCCACGATCCGGGGCCGCGGTGTGAGTACCGACGTGGTCGAAGCGAGCGCTCAAGCGTTTTTGCAGGTGATCAATCGCATTTGCCAGAAGCAAGGTGTTGGCAAGCGATTGAAGCCATCGGACCACGCGGTGCCGATCGCAACGCCGGGTCACTAACCGTTAGTACTTCAACTGCGTCGTGATGTAGAAGTTCACGCCGGGGCGGAAAAGCAAGTCGCCGGCTCGTTGGTCCAAGTGTTCGCGGTAGTTCTTATCGCCAATGTTCTCGACGCCGGTTGCAATGGTCCAATGTTCGTCCGCTTGCCAGTAAGCCCGCAGATCGATGACCGTGAACCCAGGCGTCGGCAATTCGCCCAGACTGAAGGCGACGAGGTTTTGATCAAACACATTGCGAACCGCGCATTCGACCGACCATCGCGGCGCTTTGTCCTTTTCGGTCACTGATTCGTGCACCCGCAGACCCGAGCGAATTTCCAAGGGCGGAATCGACGGCAGCGGCTCTGTCTCTGGGCCGCCGCGACGGCTCGATACGAGCGAAGGGCTGCGGACATCGTCGCGGTGCGTCAGGTCGCGGCCTTCGACGTAGGCCGCCGAGGCGAACGGCGTCAGCCAACTGGTGGCTTCCACCTGGCCATAGATTTCGCCACCAGCCAATGTCGCAAGATCGGTGTTGGTAAACACCACCTGCGTGATGCCCTCGCCGAATTTATTGCGGTCGTAGGTAATGTAATTGTTGATCCAGGCGTAGAAGCCGCTGACGGAGCCTTTGAACCAGCCGTAGTCGCCGCGAAGGCCAACATCAAACTGGTTCAGCTTTTCCGGACTCAGTTGCGGGTCGCCGATGAGCCGGTCGAAGCCTGGCTGAAGCACGCCGATGAACGGGCCGGCCGAGTAGAGTTCGGTTAACGTCGGCGCACGCTCGGCGTGGCCAAAGCCCATCAAGCCCGTCAACGCATCGTCGAATTTGTATTCGCTCGACAAGAACGCCGACCACAGGCCGAAGTTGCGGCTATCTTCCGTGTTGTTCGGTTCACTCGAGAAGATTCGCGGGTCAACCGTGGTGCGGTCGATCGGCCCGCCCGGGAATTGAGTGCCGCCGAAGATATCGATGTTGCCGGTGATCAATCGGCTGCTCGTCGTCGTGCGGGCGTAGTCAGCGCGAGCACCGGTTCGGAAGCTGAGCCGATCGTTGAGCGGTATGCTGATTTCCGTGAAGAAACCAGGGTTGTAAATGTTCGAGTCCGGCAGGCCCAAGTTTTGCCGGGCGACGCCTGAGCCATCGGCGGCGATGAGGCCGAGCGGATCGAGAATCGCGATGTTCTCGGTTTGACCCTGTTCGAGGTAAGTGAAGTCAGTGCCGAGCGTGAAGTTCAGACTATCCTTCTTGCCCCAGGTCGATGCCAAGCGATAGCCGGCCGTGTGATCGGCGAATCGCGTGGTCGAGCGATCTTGCAACAACGGCAGAAAGCCGGGCCCGGGATTGATTGCGGTGGGATCGAAGAAGCTCGCTCCGGGCAATGGCGTCGGGCTCGTTGTCAGATTGAACCCGCTGCGGCCCGGTAGGAAGCGACTCAAGAACGCTTGCTTATACCCTTGCAGAGTGTCGCCATTCCCCACCGTGTAGTTGTACCAGACGTCTGCGGTGAACAAGTCGTAATACGCCGACTCTTTCGAAGTGTACCGCGTGCTGTACCCTTCGGTGTCCAACCGGCGAATGTCGAAGTACAGGCCCGCGAATTCCAGGTCATGCTGGAATAATCGCTGCCCTTTCACCTCGATCGAGGAAGTCGGCGACAAATCGAGGCCGACGGCAAAACTCCACTGTTGCGAGTTGTAGCTCGACGGCACCTTGACGTGATCGCCATCGTAGTAGTCGTTGCCGATGCCGATGTCGTAAGTCCCGCGGAAACCCCACTCCTTGGCGCCATATTCAATCGACTGCAAACCTTCCATCCGCTGACCGTTGGATTGATACGTGAATTGTGTTCGGCCATGCAGGTCGTAAGCGCAGCCGTTCTGGGCGCGCGGCGTATCGAAGGTCACGATGTCCAAAAAGGCGAAGCCAGGGCCGTAGCGCGTGGCGTACGGACCTTTGATGACTGTCAAATCGCGGACCGAGCCGGGCTCGAACTTGCTCAGCGCAGTGTCGAGATCCTGTCGAGCTGGAAAGTAGAATGCATGATCGCCCCACGTAAATAGCTGACCGACGCGGTAGCCACGAACACGGGGATCGGCGACGACCGCATTGCGGCGCTGAATTTCCACACCTGAGGAACCCGGCGCGTCGCTGAGGATATGGCCGAGGTCGCCGCTCGGCGCGGCGGCAATTTGTCCGGAGCTGACTGCGTTGGCGGCGGGCCCCGCATCGGCGGGCGCAGGCGCGGGCGCGCTCGTCGGTGCTGCTGGCGAGGAGGTGCTCGCGGGAGTGACGGCGGCCGCTGGCGCCGGCTCAGGCGATTGTTGCGGCTGCTCCGGCGTTTCCGGAGGACGTTGCGGAGTTTCGACCGTTTCTTGCTTCTTCACCGGTAGGTACGGGGCCTTGGGATCGGATTTGTTGTCCGCAGCCCGGCTCACCATGGCCGCCAGCCCCAGCGCTGCCGCTCCGCCGATCCAACTTCGCAACCGGGGCATAACTCCGTCCCCCAACCGTGGCTTTCGTGGAACCGTGGTCCCGGCGCACCGGGACAACAGCGACCGCTATAGTCTGGAGGATGTATCGGCGTTTTCGGCGTCTTGAGATTTCTCAAAACATTCCGAGGATCCGTCAAAATGCTCACGCTCGGACCGGCGAGGAAAGATAGGCAAGATTTCGATGAGGATTTGTTAAACCACCTAATTCCTGGCGCTACGAATTTCCGCTTTGAGTTGCTCCAACTTCGAGACCTGCGAGCCCGGTGCGGCTTGCAGAGCCAGATCGGCCTGCTTCATCGCCTCTTCGAAATCCGCCTTGCGATCGGCGTCGTTGCGGCTCTTCAGCTTCGCGAAATTCAGTAGCTCCCGTGCGACCATCTCGCGCCACTTCCAGAACACCGGCGTCTTCGGATTCAGCTTGTTCATCGCCGACTCGAACCATTGCATCGCCTGCTTGCGATCCTCGTTCTTGTTTTCGAGCGACGCTAACTTGAGCCGAATGACAGCACACCGCTGCAAGACCTTGGCTTCCATGTACACGTTTTGATTGTTTTCATAGCCGGCGGTGCCCGCGAGCGCATCGGTCAGCTTGCGCAAATCAGCGGCTGGGAATTGTTCCGGGGGAATCAGATCGGCGAACTCGACGAACTGATCCACCCACACCAAGGCCCGCGGCATCACGCCGAATCCTTCGGCCGGGCTACCGCCGAGCGGTCCGAGCTTCGCCGGGAACTCTGCCTCAAGGCCCAACTCCGAACTCAAATTACTCGGCGTCGTGCCGCTATACATCTTGGCATAGCCGGCGGCCTTGCGCGCCAGCAACTCGAATCCCTTCGTCTTCGATTTCTTCAAATCCTCGGTGATGTCTTTCAGAACGGACGCCACTTTGGTTCGCCGTGATGGATCGACTTCAATCTCTTCCACAAGCGCTTCAATCCGGTCGGCCCAGTAGGTCGCGTTGTTCGGATCGAGTCGGCACGCTTCCGAGAAGCGGCTGCGCGATTCGCCCAGATATTTATCGCGAACATCATCCGACCCCGCTTGCATCCGGCAAATCTGCCCGAGGAAATAATTGGCCTCGGCCATTTCGAGCGGCGAGCCTTCTTGCTTAATGACCTGTTCCAAGAGCGCGCGTGCGAACGTCAGATACTCGAGATTCTGGCCACCGAACGCCACCCAGCGATAGTACACCCGCCCGAGGTCCACCTTGTATTTGAGCAGCGGCTTGAGGTCCAAAGCGCCTTTGAGAGCCGCCTCCGCCTCGCCGTAGAGTTTCTTGTCGCCGCGCGGCCAAGCCCGGTCTTCCAGATATCGGCCGAGCTGCGCCTGCGCTCCCGCATCGGCGAAGTTCTTGAGCGGCCGCAGTCGCTCGAAATAATCGCCGGCACGATTGTACTCTCTGAAGCGGGTGAAAATGCCGGCCGCGCCCGCCAGCATCGAGGCTGCATGCCGCTCCTTGCGCGGATACGTCGAGGTCTTGGCTCTCTCCAACGCTTCGTCGTACAGAATGATGGCTTTGCGATAGTATGGATCAGCTTCTTTGAAAGCGCGGTCGAGGTCGCGAAAGATGCCGCGCTGGTGTTCAACGAAAGCCGACAGGTATATCGGCAAGTAATTGTCCTTGTCGATGCCTTTGGCCGTTTCCGCCACCGCAGCCAGATCGTCAAGCGACGGTTTGCCCAATTGGCCTGGCCGGCCCGGCAACATATTCAGAGCCATGATCGCTTCGACCATGTAGGTCGCGCGATCCGGAGATTTGTCGTCGATGATGCCGGCTTGGCGGAACGCTTCGTCGGCGTCCTTGATCCCCACCCGCTTGTCATCCCAGTGATCGATGTTGTCAATGATCATCCGGCCCTTTTCCGCATAGATGCGGGCCAGCGCCTGGCGGAATGTATCATTCTCCGTCGAAGCCAATTCACTGCCGATCGCCAGTGCCGGCGTCAGCACTTTGGTGACCAGTTGCTTCGACATTTCGCTGACGCGGCCCGGCGGCGCATTTTTCAGATACTTGTCACGCATCACCTGGGTGAGCTTGTCATAGGCAAAGAAGGCGACGCGCTTTTGATCTTTATTTGTTGTGTGCGCGTGGCTCTCGGCTTTCACCAATAAGAACCAGGCCGCATCGGCGCCAAGCTGCGCGGCCGCATCATCTTCACTGACGGCTTCGGAGAGCGTCTGGGTCTTGGTGCCATCGCTCGGCCATGCGGCCATCGCGCGATACGCTTGCAGCTTCACCGGCGGCTTATCGTTCGGCAGAATGGCGGCCGCGCGGTCGAGCCAACTCACCACCTGCTTCTTGGCGGCATCATCGAGCGGGTCCGTCAGTGGCTCCCGCTCGGCGCCACCCCAGCGCGACATCGCCGCTTCTCGCAGCAAAGCAACGGCCTTTTGCTTGCGGAACTCGGCTTGGAGTTCGACGACGTCAGGCGACGCAAATGCTTTGACCATCTCCGTGGCGGCCGCGGTCTTATTGGGATTCACGAGGGCCAAGACATATTGCTGATACGGCGTCTGCTCGACGGTGCGGAGCTTGTCCGCGATTTCATTTCGTTTCGTTCCCGAAAGATTCGGGGTCTGTTCGAGCTCCGCCTCCGCTTTCACAACCGTGATCAGCGTCGAATCAAATCCCTCGTCGCCACGGACCAACTCCGCGTCATTGCATTTTTCGAGAATCGACTTCCACTGCGGCGGCGTGATCTTCAGAGCCGCACGCACAGCTTCGACAAGCTCGCCGTAATACATCCCCTGCACGCGAGACCGCTGTGCGTCGGGGATCTGGTCTTTGTGCGCCCAAATTGTCTTGAACAAAGGCAGCCGCACCGCAGGCTGGCCGCGGCTTTGCGTGTCAGCCTCGTTGAGCAACTGCACGAAAATCGCAGGCGGCGGCCAGGGCGTGCGCTGCAATACCTCGGTCACCGGCTCGACCTTGTTGTCGGCTCGCGCTTTCGCCAGCGCCATCAGGCCCGTAACGACTTCCGGCTTCAACTCGCCATCTTTCAGCCAATATTGAGCGATGTCGTCGAGGTCACGCAGCTTTTCCATCATCTGGCTGCGATCGTTGCGGGGCCACTGGCCGACCGATTGCGTCAGATCATTCAGGTGCGACTGGCCCACTTCATGCCGCTTCAACTTCAACTTGTCCGTGAAATCGCGCTTCAATTCATCGCCGTCCTGGCCGGACTGTTGAACGAGTTGCCGCTCCGCAGTCTCAACATCTGTCCGGCGAAGCGTGCCGGCGTCAGCCGCGAGTAGGCCCTGAATATCTTTGCGAAGCTTGTCCGTCGTCGTCGGTGGCGGCGGGGGCGGAGGAGGCACGATGCTTTTGCCGTTCTTGTTCGGATCGTTTTCGACAACGGGCGGCGTCTCGCCACCCGTGGATAACTTGATGGCGACCACCACGCCCGCGATCACGAGCACGGCCCCGGTGGCGATTCCCACAATCTTGCCAATCGATTTCGGCGCGCCTTCCGGCGGTTGAGCCGCTCGCGCCCACGGCGGAGCGGCCGCCGCCTGCTTCCAATCTGAGCCGGACTTTCTCGGATCAGGCGAAGGCGTCTTCCGCGCCGGCGGTATCGGGCCAGATTCGCGGAGATCGTCCGGCATTTCGAGCTCGGCGCTCTTCATGCTGGGCCGGCTCGGCGGCGGCTCCATCTTCGGATCGGAAAAGTCGTCGGTGCGATACTCGGCCTGGTTCGGCCCCGGTGTCTCACGCGAACTCGGGATCACCGGCGGCCGAGCGATCGTCTCCATCAGCCCGGCGACCTTCTTCAACTCGTCGGGTTTCGCCGCGCCGCCGCGCCGCGCTTCGGCGACCAGCGGTTGACCACTCACAAAACCAATATCGGAAGCCGACGTTTTCGCCGGCTCGGCAGCCTTCCCCGCTTCGGCCTCGGGCACCGGGAAGTAAGCCACCGTTTGCGTGGACGGTTTCTTCGGTCCCGAATCGGATCCCGAGTCCATCGGCCGAAACGGCAACTCGACATCGGCGATCGAGGTCAAGTCCGGCAGCGATGCGCCAAACGCCGCGAACAACCCCGCGACCATGTCGCTGCAGGTGTTGAATCGTTCCGTCGGTTCCAGCTTGGTGCCGCGTGCGATCACCGCGCGTTCAGATTCGGGTAAACCCGTCAGGTCCAAGCGGCCTTCGCCGAGTTGCATCCACTGCTCGATCTGCGACAGCGATGTGTCGATCGGCAGCCGGCCAGTGCGCAGATGGTAGTAGGTCACCGCGAGCGAGTACTGGTCGGTCCAGCGGGTCAGCTTTTTGCGCAATAACTCGGGCGCCGCGTAGTACGGCGTCATGCCTTGGCTGTTGGTACTGACGGCGGACACGGTGCCGTCCATCATCTTGGCTAGGCCGAAGTCGCAGACTTTCACGTCGCCGGACCGCGTCAGCAGAATATTCTCAGGCTTGATGTCGCGATGCACGATCGCGCCTTCACGCTCGCCCAGCGAGTGCTTGTGAAGGTTGAGATAGTCCAGCGCCTTCGCCGACTGCCGCACATATTCGAGCAATTCCTTTTGCGGGATGCCGGCGGTGCCTTCGTCCTGACACTCTTTGAGCCGTTGCATCAAGTTCTTCGATGCGAGCTCGGTGTGAATGATCAGATACGCCGGCTGCGGCCCGCCCTTTTTGTCCTGCTCCTCGTCGGGGATGACGACGCCCCAAGAATCGAGCAACCAGAACCCCTGCATCTTCATCAGATTGGGGTGGTCGAGCTCGTCCTTGATGGTCTCGAGCGCTTGCCACTCCTGCTTGCCTTTGATGCCGCTGAGTTCTTTGACGACCTTCAGAGCCACCTTCGTGCGGCCCGGCCCCGTCGCTTGCCAGACTTCGCCGTAGCCGCCCTTGCCCAGACACTTTTCAAGTTTGTAGCCGGGGATGATTTCCTTATTACGGTGGAACAGTTCCTCCGCGATCGGCGGCTTGACGTCATCCGACTTGTGCTTGCTGCGCTTCAACTCCGGCGCAACGGCTTGTTGAAATGCTTGGATGAACTCCAGGCAATTCGGGTAACGCTCATCGGGCTTGAACGCGAGCGCTTTTTTCAACACCGTCTTGGTGGCTTCGCGTTCGATGAAATCCAGGTCCACATCGCCGACGCTGATAAGCGCGACGACCGCGTCCTTGTTCTCCGCATCGTAGGGCAGCCGGCCAGAGAGCAACTCCACCAGACTGACCGCCAGCGAATATTGATCGCTCGCCCGACTCGGCCCGCGGTAGTTCACGATTTCCGGCGCGGCATACGCCGGGGTGAACATGGGCTGGCCCACGGTCGCACGGGCGTCGCCGCCGCCGAGCAAGCCGGCGAGGCCGAAGTCGCACACCTGCACGCCACCGCCGACGATCAGAATGTTGCCCGGCTTGATGTCGCCGTGACGCAGCGCTGCTTTCTCGCCGCGGCCCAGTTCATGAATCGGCTTGTTCAGGTAATCGATCGCATCGGCCGACTGCGTCATGTAGTGAAGCAACTCGGCCAACGGCAGTCCGGTCTCGCCCGCCTTCTGACACTCTTCCAATCGATCGGCGAGGCTGCGTTCGCCCAGACCCATGGCGATGATCAGCTCGCAGCCCTGATTTTGAAAATCGGTGGTGCTTTGATCGGTGTCGCCGAGGATGGAGCCATTGGCGTCTTTGAGCCAGAACGCATTCACTGTCGCCAGGTGGGGGTGGCGGACATTCTTGAGGAGTCGGACGGAGCGGTATTCTTTGAGGCCCTGATTGTTGCCCAGACTGAGGAATTTGAGGGCGCACTCGACTCCGCCGGGGCCTTTCGCCTTCCACACCGCGCCGAACCCGCCCTGACCGAGCTTCGAGGTCAGGCGATAACCCGGTACGGCTTCATCCCCGACCCGGTAAACACGCATCAACCCACACTCCAAATACCGTCACGAGCTACGGGCGATCAATTGGCCATCAGGCGGGCGTAGAACAGGGGAAATACCGGTAATTCCGGCGAATTCCCCTCGGCGATTGCAGCGATTTTCGTGGTCCGCGCAGCCCTCCCCGGCGCGCAGCGCGAAGTACCTTCCAAGATACGTCAGAACTGCTTGCGTCTCAATGCCGCTACCGGGTTTGCTTGCAGAAATTGCCCTGTTGGGCTATGGCTCGGCGGATTGTCGGACGGGGGAGGTCCGGTCGTGGGGTTTTTGGCCTTTGGCACGCCGTTTCGCCGCGCCCGAGCCGTCGCCGGTTGGTGGGCCGCCGCCTGCTTGCTTCTGGCGTCGTGCGCTACGTTAGGTCCGCAGATTTTGCCGGAATTGCCCCATTCCGATCGCCCGGCCGCCTTTGTCGTCGATGGGGCCGGCGACTATCGGGCCTGCTCGCGGACGATTCGCCAGACCGCCGCCAACGACGGGCTTCCGCTCGAGGTGCTCACCTTCGTTTGGTCGCACGGCTATCTTCGCAACATCGTCGATCAGACCGATTTCGAATACACCCGGGAGCGCGGCGCGCAGTTAGCCCAGGCGGTGAAAGAACACAAGTCGCGCCATCCCGCCGCGCCCATCACACTCGTCGGCCACAGTGCCGGCAGCGCGGTGGTGCTTGCCGCCGCGGAGACTTTGCCGCCGGGCACGGTGGACCACGTCGTCTTGCTGAACCCGTCGCTTTCACAAGAGTACGACCTGCGGCCCGCGCTGCGGTCCGTCAACGATGGCATCGACGCCTTCGTCAGTGAGAACGACTGGATCTGGCTCGGCCTGCTCGTCCGCGTGTTTGGCACGACCGATAACCCACTCGCTCCGCGCGCTGCCGGGCAATTTGGTTTCGCCGTACCGCCGCGCGATTCCGCCGACGCCCTTCTGTACGCCAAGCTCCACGTCCACCGCTGGACGCCCGACGACAAATCCATCGGCCACAACGGCGGCCACTTCGGCGCGTATCAACCGGAGTTCTTGAGGGCGCGAGTGTTTCCGGTGATCTGCCATTAATTGGCGCGGCCCAAATGGAAAAGTGTGATAGACGCTCCCGGTCTATTTTGCAGCGCTACTTACTGACCAAAGTGGAATGTACCGCTTCCGCAACTCTCCGGTGCCCTCGTCCCCCCGCCCGGTCCCCTCCCCCCGCCTTCCGGTCCCCTCTCCCCTTGCGGGAGAGGGTTAGGGTGAGGGGTTGCATTTATCCCCTCCCTTCCAGGGAGGGGTAGGGGAGGGTCGGCTGGAAGCAGGACTCGACGCACTTCTTAATCAACCGCACACGAACTGAATGTGCTGCCCGGAATTCGTACCAGCCTGACGCGCGAGCGAAGGCGTATGAATGCCTTCGCTCGCGCGTCAGGCTGGTAAGCCTCAAAGAGAGCACTAGCGCTTGGCGGGGGCATCGGCGCAACCATTGCCTATCTGTATTCGAAGAGCCAAATAGCCGGGCTGGAAGCCGAACGGGCTGCCGATCTTGAAAAGATCGAATGGATTCGTGACTCGCAGGATGCCCTGCGGGAAACCTTCGACTCACTTGCTTCGAAGGCTCTGCACAAAAATGCCGCCGACTTCTCCGGACGAATCCATCAGCACCTCGTCGCGCATGCCAATCACATAGGCACGCTGAAGTCTTCTCTCGAAGCGAACATCACCAAGATTGATCAGAACATTCGACAACTAGAAGCCAAGCGCGAGGCCGCCTATCAAGGCCTGACCCAAAACGTTTCCAATCTCCAAAGGGCGTATACCGAGCTTCGCGACACGACGATGCAACTGGTCAATGCATTGCGCTCTGGTCCGGTGCGGGGACGTTGGGGCGAAATTCAACTTCGAAAAATCGTCGAACTCGCGGGAATGAGTGAGCATGTCTCGTTCTTTGAGCAGGCGATGGGCGTGGACGGCAAGCCGGACATGGTGGTGCACCTGCCCAATCGCGGCCAGGTCGCGGTTGACTCGAAATTTCCGATTCAGGCTTTCCTCGAAGCGATGGCAGCGACCGATGCTTCCCAGCGAAAAATCAAATTGGATCAACACGCGAAAACGTTGAGACAGCAGGTCCGCGACCTCGCGAAGCGAGGCTACTGGAGCCAATTCCAGCCATCGCCGGAGTTGGTGCTCATGTTCATACCAATCGAGTCATGTTTGCTGGCCGCGTATGAATGCGATCCGGAAATCATTGAATTTGCGTTGTCACAGAAGGTCATTCTCGCCTCGCCGATCACGCTCCTTGGGTATTTGAAGGCCATCGCCTACGGCTGGCAGCAATTCACGATCAGCAAAAATGCAAAGATCATTCTCGAGCAGGGCAAAGAACTGCACAAACGCACAATCACTTGACTTGATCATTTCCGCGACACTGGCAAAAAGTTGGGATCTGTCATTGAATCTTACAATGGGGCGGTCGCATCACTTCAATCGAGGTTCTTTCCGGCCATTCGCAAATTCCAGGATTTGACATCTCTAGCGGATGAGTTCAAAGAGGCTGAGACTCTGAACAAAGGACTGATGCTTCCACCGGGCACACAGGAGATGGGAAACGAGCTGAGCCTAGACGGTGCTTCATTGCCAGCCACGCGTTTGCTACCGGGGGCTAACTGGCTGGTGAGTTGCGACGGGAAATCCAAAGACGGCCCCTACACGTGGGAAAAAATTGCCGAGTTGCTCGCGACCGGCACATTGGCCCCAGAGCATATGGCGCTAGCAGACGGCGATAGTGAGTGGATTCCGATTAAGACTCTTCAGCAGCGTTTCCGGACCGAGGGCTTGTGCTAGCGCATAGGGCGCGCCTCGGCCATTTGCGAAAGGTTGGCCTCAATGGGACGCGGTAGAACATTCGGCTTCTCCTGGTCGTGGAAGCGGGCCAGCGGCCTATCAGCCGCCAAAGGCCGATTGTCTCGTGAAATTGGAATTCCGCTCACCCGCTCGGGTCGGCAGCGCAAGATGGGCCGCGCCATGGGCTGCTGCGTACCCATTGCGTTTTTCTTGGTTGGAGTCTCGACCGCTGTCGTGATCCTAATGGTTTGAGGCGGAGCACCTTTCGTGGACGACTTTGTTCGCTTTATCTGCCCGAAATGTCACAAGCGTTGCAAGGCGCAAAGCGCATATGGTGGGCGTGTTGCTGTTTGCAAATGCGGTCAGCGATTGAGAGTGCCCGCCACACAGACGCTGCCCCCGTCTGATATTGACGAGGATTCTGCCGACCATGACTCTGACCAATGGGACGAGTCTTTTGATTTTCTTGATGATCATTCCGACCATGAACGACCACAGAGCAGTCCCAAGGCCCGGCATGAACTTCCCCGCAAAAAGTCTCCACCAAACGGATGGCTTATCGCGTGGGCCATTCTAAGCATTGTTGTTATCGTGGTGGGCGTGTCGCAGCGACACTGGGCGATCCTCTATCAAGGACCGTTTGGAAGCGCGATAGTGATTGGTCTAAGTGCAGCTGTTCATTACGGTCAGACTCCCTGCCCGAGTTGCCAAAGAAGGTGGGCCGGCACCGCGTGGGACCACCCGCGCAAGGACGGCGGACCCGACCGGCGCTTTAGCAACAATTGTCTTCGATGTTGCGGCTGTGGTCATGCGCATCGCGGGGCGTAACATTTTGAGTGCGCAACTTTGGTCGATTGCTCATCTCCAACGAAGGAGTAGCCATGGCAGAACAGCAACCCTTTGCGTCCTTCGGTCCAGACCCCTTTGCGAGCGTCGGCATCGCCAGCAATCCAGAGCCGCGCTGCCCATGTGTCCTCTTGCTCGACGTATCAGGCTCGATGGCCGAAGTCGTCGCCGATGCCGGCAAAGACCTCGGCCAAACCGTGCAACAGGATGGGCAAACGTATCGCGTCGTCAGTGGCGGCGTGTCGAGAATCGACAAACTGAATGAAGGGTTGCGGACATATCAATCGGAGTTGATGGGCGACTCGCTCGCCGCGCAGCGCGTCGAGGTATCTGTCATCACCTTTGGCAGCAGGGTCGAAACAGTTTGCCCATTTGTCATTGCGCAAGAGTTCAATGCGCCGACGCTGACCGCCAATGGCGAGACACCGTTGGGAGCCGCGATATTGCAAGCGATCGACGCAGTTGCTGAACGCAAGCGCGTATACAAACAAAACGGGCTTCATTACTATCGTCCATGGATTTTCATGATCACCGATGGTGAACCCACAGACTCGTGGCAGGAAGCGGCGAATAAGGTCAAAGAAGGCGAAAAAAACAAGAATTTTTCGTTCTTCGCTGTCGGCGTCGAAGGAGCGAATTTCGAGAAGCTTAGACAAATCTCGACGCGCGAACCGCTGCCCCTCAAGGGCTACAGCTTCCGCGAAATGTTCCTCTGGCTATCGCAGTCTCAGAAGAGCGTATCGCAATCGAATCCAGGCCAGGAGGGAAACGTGAAATTGCCTTCCCCATCCGGCTGGGCCGAGTTGGGCTAGCGAGGTGGGTATGCCGTGGGTGATCCTCGGAGAGAGCGTGGTCGGCACAAGCCACTGCGAGCGGAACTGTCCGTGTCAGGACGCGTTCCGCTTTGGGCGGCTGGGACGGAACGAAGAATTTCTCGTCGTCGCCGTGGCGGATGGCGCTGGCAGCGCGGCTCATTCAGAAATCGGCGCGACTCTCGCTTGCGACGAATTCCTCAGGATCGCTTCAGAGGTTGAGCCTGAGACACTGCTGCTGCCAGAGGTCCTATCCTCGTTGGTCGCCAAGGCAAGAAACGCCGTCGTCGAGGAGTCGCAGCGCCGCCTGCTGGCACCCCGTGAACTAGCGAGTACGTTTCTGGTTGCCGTTGCCGGACCGAATTCTGCAACGTTTGCCCAAAACGGCGACGGCGCGATCGTGTTTGGTATTGGGACTGAGTACCAAACCGCCTTTTGGCCCGAACCCGCCGAGTACGCCAACGCCACTGACTTTTTGACCGATGATGGCTTTCCAACTGCTTTGCGCGTGCAAACCTTCACCGAGGTCGTCATGGACTTGGCGGTGTTGACGGACGGCCTGCAACGCCTCGCCCTCGACTTCGCCGGTCGAACGCCGTATCAGCCATTCTTTGCCCCGTTGTTTCAGGAACTTCGTGCAGTTTCCGAAATCGAAGCGTTGAACGATCCTTTCCGGGCTTTTCTCGGGTCCGCGCGGGTCAATGAACGAACGGACGATGACAAAACTCTTGTAATTGCGTCCCGCCGACCATGATCATCCCCGCCGTGGTTGACCAGAACGGTCAACCGATCAAGCTCGATCAACAACTCGGATCGCCCGGCGGCGAAGGGACCGTCTACTCTGTTGGCGGCGACACCGCCTGGGCCGCGAAAATATATCACGCCCATTTGCGCAGCGCTGAACGATTCGAGAAAGTGAAAGCTCTTATTGGGGCGACAAATCCCAAATTGTTGTCGGTTGCGGCTTGGCCGAAGGCGCTTCTATTCGAGGCTCGTTCGCGACAGCCGATTGGGTTTGTCATGCCTCGGCTCAGCGCAGATTGTCAGCCCATTCAGCAACTTTACAATCCGGTCCAGCGTCTGAAATTTTTCCCCAGGTCGGGCTGGCACTTTCAGGTCCGTGCCGCTCAGAACATTGCGGCGGCGTTCGAAGAAGTCCACCGTGCTGGCTGCTTGATGGGAGATGTGAACGAGCGGAATGAACTGGTGTCATCTCAGGCGAGCGTCAAGCTGATCGACTGCGATTCCTTTCAAGTCCGCAATAATGGACGATCATATCTTTGCGAAGTTGGAGTTGCCCAATACACGCCACCTGAACTGCAGGGTAAATCATTCCAAGGCTTGGTGCGGACCGAGAACCACGACCGTTTTGGTATTGCGGTACTGATCTACCAACTGTTGTTTGTGGGCCGACATCCTTACGCTGGGTTGCATAGTGATGAGGCATCACCCGAAGACCTGATTGCTCGTTATCGATTTTCTCAAGGACCCGCCGCACACACGTGGGGAATGGCCCCACCGCCGCATACTCCGACTTTCTCCGATATTCCGCTCGAAATTGGCGCACTGTTTCGCCGCGCGTTTGAACGTGGCAGCGAGAAGGGGACGAGGCCAACTGCGGCCGAATGGTTAACGGCGCTACAGCGTCTCGAACGCGAGATCGCCAAGTGCCCTGCTGACCCTGGCCACCAGTTTTGGCGTGGTGCCAAATCCTGTGTCTGGTGCCGACTGGCGAATCACGGTCCCGAATACTACTTCGGCGTCGCCGGAGGTGCGGGATCGTTTGCCGTCAACGAAGCCAAACTACAAGAAATTCTGAAACGTCTCGCGAGTGCACAACAGGTCGATCTGCAATACGACCGTAAGCGGTTTGTTCCCGCCAAACGGCCCCAGGCTGAGCCTATTCCTGGGGACGTTCAGAGAAAACAGTCATCCGTAAAAGTGGTCGGGTTCTCAGGGCTGGGCTGCCTTCTGATGATGCCTCTCGGCGCGATTCACAGGGCGTTCTTTTTCGCGGCTCTTCTGAGCGCCATGACGTTTTGGATTTGGTTCGCCATTGCCTTATCGTTTTCTCCATGGCACCAGGAACGGCGTCGCCGTCAGCAACGGTTTTCGCGGGCCACCCAAACTATGAAGGATCTCGAAGCTAATTGGATGCAGAATGTTCGCCGTGACACTGCTCTGCGAACGAAATTGATTGAATCGATTCACCAGTTGGCAGGTGACTGTCGCGGCTTGGCCGGCAAATACGCGACTGACCTACGTCAGCTCACCGCGAATGCCGAAGCATTAGCCCGCACGCGCCATTTGCGACTTCACCTCATCTCCGATGCTAATATCCCGAATATCGGCGCTGGGCGTACCCAATCCCTGGCGACCCGTGGCATATATTCCGCGGCAGATGTTGACCCGCGAGTCATCTTTCGAATCAAAGGATTCGGGAGTTCCTTAACGGGCAATCTCGTGGCTTGGCGGGACCAAATTCTTGCCCAATTTCGCTTCGATCCGAAAACCGCGATGTCTCCTAATGACCAACGCGCCGCAGCAGCCCGTTTCCGCTCCCAAGAGCAACAGTTTCATAAACAGATGGAGCATGACCTGCAAAAGATTGCCGCCCTCGGCCCAGCGTCGCGCACAGAACTCGAAAAGTTGGTGCCGCAGTTGCGAGGAGCTTTGGTCACCTTAGGTCAGGCCAGGGTAGATTTGGCCGAATTCGAGTAAGTGTTACTCGGTCCAGTCGACCCGCAATGATAAAAGCATAACTGCGGCAAAAAATGGCGAAAAAAGGGACATTCTACTTTATTCAGGAGGCGAGTGCGAGCGCACTCGATACCAAACAGCTACGGGTCTCTTCTCTGGCCGCCGCCTCTCTTCTTCGTCGGCCGCGTTGACGCAAAAATGATTCCAGGCCAAAGCGAGCGGCGGTCCGGTGCACTAAAAAGCCGACATTTTTCTTTGACATCGACCGCAAAATATGAATAAGTTTCATTGGCCGCATTCGCGCGGCCAACATTTCGCTCGCCCGGTACCACGAGCGATCACGTTCCAACCAAACATCGGCACGGTCGAGGCGCGTCTTGGTCGCCGTCGATGAATTGCTCCAAACCGGAAACTGGCAACTGGGCTTTGCTACTTCCGAGGAGCAATGAAACACATTTTGGGGTGAGTGACTCCCGCGTTTTTGTCGCTGGCCTCTGCGAGGCCGGCCTCATAGAGGCCAGCTACAGAAGCGCGGGAGTTGTGCCCATCGAAGGAGGATTTTGCTCCGCCGTGTCTGAGGTGATGCGGGCGCACAACTAGGTTCGCCCTAATGCGGTCGTCGCACGACGAACACCACCACTACTACCACCACCGCAAGCGACGACCGGGCGGCCAATTCCACTGCTCGCCCGGCAAAGCCGCCCATTAAACACAAGGCGGCGAGCTTCGTCAACTTCTTAATCGAGAGTTCAGAGGAGCGCGTGCTCCGGCTCGAAGCGGAAGATTCACCAACAACAACAAAAACGCCCACTTCGTCCGCATCATCCCAGGCACCGCTGCGCGCACAAGATGCGCGGGCACACTCAGGCAGTGCATCCAACAAATTCACCTAAATGCCGGCATCGGCGCGCCAGTTGCACCTCAGACACCGGCTTCACAAATCATCAATCCGCACTCAAGGAGAGACGGATGCTGGAATTCCTTAAACCCAACCTCGCCGTCAGCATGCTCAAAGAGGACCATGACCGGGTCAAAGGGCTCTTCGACCAATTCGAAAAAGCCAAGAGCCGGCCCGCCAAGGAAAAGCTCGCCCGGCAAGCGCTCGAGGAACTGAAGATTCATGCCGCGCTCGAAGAAGAGATCTTCTACCCGTCCGTTCGCAAACCGGTCGGCAAGGAAATCATGAACGAGGCCGACGAGGAGCATCACGTCGCCAAGCTTTTGATCGCTGAGCTCGATTCGATGGATGGCTCCGAGGATCACTTTGACGCCAAGTTCATGGTGTTAGCCGAGAACGTCCGTCACCACATTCGCGAAGAAGAAAACGAGATGCTGCCCAAGGCTCAGAAGGTAAAACTCGATTTCACCGCGCTCGCCGAGAAGATGCAGCGACGGAAAGACAAGTTGCAGCAAGATGGCGTCCCCGCCGTCGCCGAAGAGAAGATGGTCCGCGCCGCCCGTGGCCGCGGTGACTCACCCGCGCAAGCCGCCAAGCGCAAGCGACCGAAGCTAGCCAAAGGAAAATAACGCAAGCTCCCTCTCCCCGCTTTGCGGGAGAGGGTGTTCGCCGCGGCGAACGACGGCTCATGGAACTGTTGAGATACGTTGTCGAAATTGGAAATAGTCCGACTGATCGACATCGCCGTTGTTGTCGAAGTCGAAGATAGAGTTCGGCCCCGACGCTATGGCATTGCGATAGGCGAGGTAATCCAATTGGTCGATGCCACCGTCGCCGTTGCTGTCGCCAAAGAGGCGATAGAATTTGTTAGCCGTGGTGCCGGTGACGACATAATCGCCTCCCGCGATGCCATCGCCGTTGCCGTCGATCGAGCCGCCGGCACCCGAAACCTGGGCGGCACCAATGATCAGGTTGTAAAGACCGTCTTTCAGCGAGCCTCCAGGATCGGTCAAACTTCCGGTGAACGTGATCGTCACCGAGCTGGCCGGCCCGTTCGCCGGCGTTGCGATCAGTGTCACATTGCCAATCGTGCCGCCGCTCCCCGAGCGGTGGAGTGTAAAGCTACTGGCCACTCCACCCATGAAGTTGACCGGCTCTGAAAACGAGACGACGATTTGTTTGACCAACGACCGCTGACTGGTTCCGTCCCCGAAAACCACCGATGTCACCGTCGGCGGCGCAGGCAATACTTCGTACGCTCCAATATCTGTCTGCCCGCCGTAAATGCGCGCGAAGCCGGGCCCCCGCTGATCGTTGGCCAGATTGTCGGGATTCGACCCCACATTGATCGCCGGACTGCCCGCCTTGAGCCGATGCGTCAGCGTCGGACCACCGTAGTTGCCGAGCGGATCGAGCATGGGATCGAGCGGCGATGCCACAGTGCCAGTTTTGTTCCCTGTGCCCGAGAGCGTGAAGTTACCAACGCCCGTAACGCCGATGAGGTTGTTGTTGGCAGTAATAGTGCCGGACGACGAAAACGAAATATCCGGATTCGTGCCGAGGTTGCCGGCGACAATCGTGCTCTGCAGTTGCACTGTGGCACCAAACCAATTGCGGTAGATTCCCCCGCCGGACCCAGACGTGGTGAGGTTGCCGGTGATAGTCGAGTTCGCGATGCGAAACGTGCCGGAAGCAAAAGTGCCGAGGGTGATCCCGGCGCCATTACCACTGGAGCTATTGCTCGAAATCGTTGTGTTCGAAATGCGATACCCATTGGCATTCACTGTGCCGCGGAAATAGACTCCGCCGCCAAGACCTGTGACGACAGAGTTCCCTGTGACCGCGCTATTCGTCAATGATAGGCCACCGCCGCTGGAGCCGAAGTAAATCCCGCCGCCAAAACGATCGCTCTTGTTTCCAAAAACGGCAGATCGGTCCATGATGAGCGTCGCGCCGCCACTAATCAGAATCCCAGCGCCATAGCCCCCAGAGGAAGTGCCGTACACAATCGCTTTGTTGCCCGAGATTTGACAATCCACAAGCGTAAGGACCGCAGCGCTGTTGCCGCCGATAGAAATGCCGCCTCCCAAGTTCGAAACACAATTCTTGATTACCATACCGGTGAGGGTCAATTTGCTTGGCGACCCATTGATCGCTCCGCCCGCCGCACCAGATGTGGCCGTTGCGGAACCATTAACGAGGGTCAACCCCGACAGCGAAACATCTTGTGTGCCGGAAATGATAAAATGTCGGCGCCCATTCGCGGCATCAATTGTCAATTTGCCCGCGCCCGGCCCGTTGATTACCACACCATCAGAAATCGTGTAATTAACGCCGGTCATTGCCAAAGTGCCGGTTACGTTGCCTGCAAACGTGATCGTGTCGATCGTGCCGGCGAATGCGGTATTCGCCAGTGTAATTGCCTCTCGAAAGCTGAGGTGGCCCGCGGAGAAATTACCGTCGTTAATGTCACTCAATTCATCAACGACATAAACCGACGGCACAATCGCCTGGAAGGTCCCCAGCACATACGACTGTGCGAAATGGCTGGGCACATCCACGTCACTGATCTGATTCGGTGCCAACGTAATGGTGTACACGCCATTGTCCGGCCCTGTCCATCCGTTTGATGCGTTGGGAGCAGCAACAGTGTAGGTCACCGTCACCGCGTCGCCACTAGGACTAATGGCATCGATGTGGAATGACACCGGATTGACCGGCACCACAAATGATTTGCCGCTGATCAGCACGTCGGCGGTGCCAATGGTCGTCGTATCCACGCCGATGTCATCGGTGTAAAGGACTGTGAACGTATTCGTCTTCGCACCTAGCGTGGTAATTGTCGGCGCGGACGTGAGAGTTCCCGCAGGATCCGAACCGATACCTTCTACCGCGCCTATGTCAATTTGCGGCCCAATCACCCGGGGGAAGCCTGGCCCGCGCTGATCGAATGTGAGGCTATCGGGATTCGCGCCCATGTTTATTGCCGGGCTGCCCGGCTTGAGGCCCTGCGTCGGCGTGGGGCCGCCGAATGCTCCAACTGGATAAAGCATCGGATTCAACGGTGCCGTGCTCGAACCAGTTTTATTGTTTGCACCGCTGAGCGTGAAATTGCCCAGATTTGATACGCCAATGAGGTTGTTGTTGCCGGCAATCGTGGACGCAGAATTCATCGACAGGTCTGGCACTGTACCATTATTGGCGGCAACAATCGTGCTTTGCAATTCGACCGTGCCAGAGCCGGACGTGCGTGCGATGCCGCCATCAGTGCTGGCTTGATTGTTGGCAATGGTTGTATTTAAGAAGCGAGCGTTACCCGTGAAATTCGTCAACACCACGCCACCGCCGGAACTTGCAGCAGTATTTCCGGATATCGTGCTGTTAGAAATGCGGAACCCATTAGGGCTCACACTTCCATTGAAGTAAATGCCGCCACCAAGTGCTATTGTTGATTTGTTAGCCGTTATCGCGCTATCGCTGACAATGAGGCTGCCGTTACCCAAAAAGTAAATTCCACCACCGTTGCGAGCTTGGTTTCCAGACACAACGGAACGAGTGACAGTCAAGTTCGCATTGTTGTATAACCAGATGCCCCCGCCACCGTAAGACGCGGATGTATTCGCCGTCAATTGAGAATCACTGATATTAACGGAACCGAAGGCGTATATCCCGCCACCGCGGTAGGCCTGATTGCTGGATATGACCAAGCCCGACAACAACAACTTATTGGCGAAACTCTCGATAGATCCGCCTTCCGAACTCAATTCTTGTCCGTTGATCAAACTGAGACCCGACAATGCAACGTCCTGCGACGTCGAAACATAGAAATGTCGATGAACGTGGTTGGCATCAATCGTCAGCAACCCTGACCCCGGCCCGTTGATCACGACACCATCCGAGATCACGAGTTCTGTTGCGCCCATCATCAGCGTGCCGGTCACGTTGCCTGCAAACGTGATCGTGTCAATGGCGCTAGCAGTCTCGGTATTCGCTCGCTTGATCGCTTCGCGCAAGCTCTGGTGGCCTGCGGTGTAGTCGCCATCGTCGATGTCGGACAACTCATCGACGACATATGTCGTCGGTATCGCGACTAAGATTGTGCCCAGCGCTCCCGGGAGAGCGGCATGAGCAGGCACGTCGATGTCCCGGACCTCGTTATTGCCCAACGTGATCGTATAGATGCCGTCATCACTCGGCTGCCAACCGCTGATCGATGGAGCACCGAGTGTGTATGTGACGGTGACGACATCGCCCGCGGCACTGATCGCATCAATATGGAATGATGCCGGATGTGCCGGTGACACGATGCTCTTGCCGGTCACAGTCACGTCGTTCGTATTGATTGACGTGGTGTCGATGCCGCTGTCATCGGCGTAAACAACAGTGAAGGCGTAACTCACCGCCCCCTGATTCGTTAACGCCGGAGTGGCCGTGAGTTGCGAGATCGGCCTCGGATACACACCCTCGACAGCGCCCATATCGACAGCAGCGCCAATTTGCCGTGGGAACCCGGCGCCGCGCTGGTCGTATGCCAAGCCATCGGGATTGGAGCCCATATCCAATGCCGGGCTACCCGGCCGCAACATGATAGTCGGCATGGTGCCGGCGTTGAATTCGAAAGGCGCGAATCGGGCGTCGAGCGGCGCGCTTGACGCCCCTACTGATGTTCCACCGAGGTTGTTCACCGTGCCGTTGGTCGGTTGGCCGATAAGGCTCGACTTGGCCGTGATTGTGATTGAAGTGCTGGACGCATAGATGTCAGGGCCATTGGACGCGGTATTGCCAGCAATGATGGAGCTCTCGATGCTCAGTGGGCTGGTCGATCGTATGCCTCCGCCGTCCGTCGCCGAATTGGCGGTAATGGTCGAGTTCTTGATCGTAACGGTCGCGCTTCCCTGATAAATTGCGCCACCCGAACTCGCTGTGTTGTTGATGAAGGTGCTATTCGAAATCGCGACCGTCGAGCCGTTATCCGCCAAAACCGTTCCAAGAACACTTGCCACATTATTCGAAAAGGTGCAGTTTCTGATTATCACCGAACCAAGCGCATAAATTGCGGACCCGCTGGCAGTCGCTGTATTGCCTTGTAGCCAACAATCAGAAACGGTCACGGTGTCACCCGCCGCGGTCAATATAGCTCCGCCCAAACTTCTGCTTCCTCCCGTTAACTTCAAACCGGAGATCTGCACATTCAACTTTTGCTGCAAACCAAAAATGGAACCTGTTTGGTTGGCGTCAATGGTCAGCTTGTCCGCTCCCAGTCCCGCGATGTTGATCGAAGTACTGAGTACAAAACCCGAATTCAGCTTGATCGTCGTCCCCGTGGGCAAATTGAAATTGATCGTGTCCGTCGTCGATTCGAGATTCGCCAGGTTGATGGCTTCGCGCAAACTCATTTGTCCAGGGCCGTAGTTTCCATCATCCACGTCGGATGAATTGTCAACTGTCAGCGTGAGAGGAACGACCGTCTTGGTGGTTCCAATTTGGCCGGCGGGAACCGATAACGGCACGGCGCTCGTATCGAACACCTGATTCGCGTTCATCGAAATTGAGTAGGTGCCGAAATTTAGACCATTGCCATTTAGTCCGCCCCAACCGCCGATTGGCGCGGGCAATGAGTATGTCACCGTATAGTCGGTCCCGGCCCCCATTACGTTCGTGAGGTTGGCGTTCTGTCCGCCAGAATAGCCTGGGCCTGTCACGGTCAGGTCATTGGAATCAAACGTGGTACTGTCGAAACTTGCCTGAGCTCGGTAAATCACGTCGAAATTCAACGCTACATTGCCAGACGTCGAAATGTTCGCCAAGTCCACGATCTTCGCGATCGGGGTTGGGTCAAGCGATTCAATGGCGCCCATGTCGGCCGCTGAGCCGAGCAGGCGCGGATACCCGGCGCCGCGCTCGTCGGTGACAAGATTGGCAGAATTCGAGCCGCTGTCACGCACTGGACTTCCGGGACCGGGCAACCGGGTCAGCAGTCGGCTGCCATCGTAAAACGTCGGGCCGCCATTGTCGGCCAGCGGCCCTAGTCTTGTCGCTGCGCCAATTTGATTGCCGGAACCACTCGCCTTGGTAAAGCCAGCATTTACTCCCACCAGGGAGGTATTAAGAGTAATCGTTGAGGTGCTAGAGATGGAAATGTCCGGCCCAAGGTTCGCAGTGCCACCAGGCGCCAAAACGTTGTCCGCGATTACGCAGCTTTCGATGTTTAGTTTTCCGGCAGAAACAAAAATACCACCGCCGGTCGCTGTTGAACTGCCGATCAACCGATTGTCCACGATTACGCTGTTCGAGAGATTCAAAGCGATTGAGCTGCTGGAATCCAGAAATAGTCCGCCACCGGCATTACTCGCTGAGTTTCCTGACAGCGTGCAATTACGCACCTCCGCGCTGGAGAGAAAACCTAGCGCAATTGCACCGCCGCGCCCCGTACCAATTGTGCTCCCGCCGCTGCTTACGCGAACTTGCGCCGTGTTTTGCGTGAATGATGATCTCAGGATAACCACGTTCCCGCCAACATAAACTGCTCCGCCATAACTCAGGCAGGAGTTAGCGGAAAACTGACTGTTCAAGACTGTTGTCTTCGTGGTGCCGGCGGACATGTAGATGGCGCCGCCAGAGCCGGCTGCGGTATTGCCCGAAAATGCGACGTTCGAGACACTGATCGTCCCGGCATTTTGCCAAATGGCGCCGCCGCCCGCGCCGTTATTGGATGTGTTAGTGGAGAATGCGGAGTTACTGATGATCAGATTCAGGATATTCGCCGCACTGATTGCGCCTCCTGCACCCGATGAGTAATTGTTCGTGAAAGCGGAATTGTCAATCGTGACCGTGTCGTTCGCCGCTGATGCGAAAATAGCACCGCCGGACGCATTAGTGCCGGTTGGTAACCAAGCGGCATTGTTGACAAAAGCGCATCCGGCGATTGACAATAATGCTGACCCGGCCATAGCGATGGCGCCGCCACCCAATACGGTTCCGGTGTTTTTCGAGAACGACGAATTCGAAAGTGTGGTTGTGGTGCCGGTGCCGAGCGACAGAGCCCCGCCCGATGTCGCTGCGCTATAATTGGTAAAGTTCACGTTCGAAATGGTCAGCGCCTTACTCGCATCCAATGTCATTTGCTGAAACTTACCCTGCCCATCAAATGTGACCCGCGCTTGGGGCCCCGTAATCACCAATGAATTGGTAATACCAATTGTCCCCCCTGAAAGGGGGATGGTCGGCGATGAACCAAGGTTGGCCGTCGAAAAGGTAATTGCGTTTGCGCCCGCCGAAAGGGCCTGATTGCTGACCTTTACCGCCTCGCGAAATGTGAGGTGGTCTGCGGAATAGTTGCCGTCATCGACATCGGCTAAGGAATCAACCACGAGCGCAATTCCAAATCCTGTCCGAAACGCTCCACGGAGATTTCCGGGCACGAAGTGCACCGCTGCATCCGCATCGGCCACTTGATTGTTATTAACTGTGACGGAATATGAGCCGACGTTGAACGTAGAGCTGGGGTTTAGCCCACCCCACCCGCCCGGCGGAGCCGGAATCGTGTACGTGACAGTGACGGAAGCACCGCTGCCAGAGTAGGTAGCTGCAACGGCTTTTTGGGTAGTGAATCCCGGACCGACCACCGTAATATCGTTCGTGTCAATCGTCGATGTATCAATGCCAGCATCATCGCGATATTCGATCTTAACGAGGTAGTCGTCATTTCCCGCCATAGGCACGGGCAATGGGTTGAGCAGAATAGCGTCCGGCGTCATCCAGTTCGCTTCAAATGACCCGATCGACGCGAATGAGGTGGAATGCCGAGGGAATCCTGATCCGCGCTGGTCGAACTGAAAACCTACTGAGTTGTTTCCGCCATGAAGCGCGGGGCTAGCGGCCTGAAGGGACATTGTTTTGATTCGATTCCCGTCTGCAAGCAACGCACCGCCATTGTCGGCAAGCGAATTGAGAAAGGGATCCAACGGGGCTGTGTCATTGCCACCCTGGTAAGTCCCGCTCAACGTGACCCCCATGCCGGCCGTCGTACCGAACAGGCTGTTATTCCCTACAAGCGTGAACGTCGTCGTCGAGTTGTACAAGTCGCGGCCTTTGGTGCTGGTTGCGGCCAATTTATTGCCTGCAATGATGCTGCTATTGATGATCACTGTCGCGCTAGCGAAATTGCGCAGGATGCCGCCGCCGCCAGTAGTTGAAACAGTGCTGCTGGCCGTATTGTCGTAGATCGTGCTGTTGTTAACCGTGCACGTGCCCGTGCTTGCCAAAACGATAGCACCTCCACCGACGCCACTCGCGGTGTTCTTGGTGAAGGTGCATTGATTGACCGTGACGTTCGTTCCGACGTTGAGAGCACCTCCGGATGAGCCGGAGCTGTTACCGCGCAACGTGCTATTCGAAATGGTTCCCGAAAAGCTGAGCGCCCCGCCAACACCAGTCGCGCGATTCGAAGCGAAATCACAAAAGCTGATGCTTCCGCTGGCAACGACGGCTCCCCCGATCCCGAACGCGGTGTTATTGCTGAAAACCGAAGTGTTGATCGTCACCGATCCACCATTGGAATAAATGGCGCCACCCGAACTTGCAGTGTTGCCTGCGAATATCGAATTGGAAATGACGAGCGATCCGCCGGTGCGAATGGCGCCGCCAAACGAAGTCGCCGTGTTGTTCGAAATCGTATCGTTGGCGAGCGACAAAGTGCCGGAGACCAAAAATGCGCCGCCGATTCCGCCGCCGCTCGTTGTCGTTCCGGCCGTGTTCGAGGTGATGATCGAATTCGTCACCGTGATCTGACCGCCGCCGTACATGGCGCCGCCATTCCAACGGCTCGAATTGCCGGTGATCGTCGAATGATCGATCGTCACAGTCGCTTGTGTGCCGAAAATGAGCGCACCGGCGGCGTAGATGTGGGTGCCGGTAGACACGCCGTTCGTGATCGTGACCGAATTGCAATTCAAGACCAAGCTGCTTGCGGCTGAAATTGCTGACGCACCGGCTCTAGTCTGGTTGGCGTCAAAAACGGTGTTGGTGATCGTGACCGATGAGGAATAGGCGAGATAAATTCCCCCGCCGCCAGCAATCGTCGACGTATTAGGTTCTGTCGCGACGTTGGCGGTGAAGTCGCAACCGGTGATCGTCAGGTTCGAGACCCCAGACCCTGCAATCGCGCCGCCCGACGCGGCGGTATTTTGCGTGAACTTCACGTTCGCCAAGACGAAAGGCTCATCCGTTAGTCGAATCGCGCCACCGACCGGCGAGTTGCCTCCCTTTAACGTCAAATCCTTGATCGTGATTGTGGGAGTCGCTCCTGACGCGTTGAAGTCGAAAACCCGATCCGCTGGCGGCGCATTGATCGTCGTCACCGTTTTGCCGTTGCCGGCAATCGTGAGGTTTTGATTCTCGGTGTACGTCGGCAGCACGCTTGTCAGCGAGATCGCCGTGACGGCCGAATCAAACGTGATCGTGTCCGCTTGAGCATTGCTGTTCGCGATCGCCAGCACGGCGCGCAATTGCCCGGGACCACCGTTATCGGCGGCGTCTGTGACAACCAAGTTGGCGGGTGCGATGCGCTCTTCGAGAGCTACGAGCCAGAGCCTGGCTCGCGATCGATAGGATCGGGCGGCGGATGGGCACGCTCTGCGCGCGCGGCGAGATGAGAACATAGCACGGACTCCAGGCTGAGATAACGGAAAAATAACATGTGACGTTCCCGACAGATGACACGCTCGCTCAGCGATCGCTGATTCGAGGTTATGATGGACCTAATCTTAACCGGAGTGAGATAGATACGCCACGACAAATCTCACTCTCATTCGGAACTCACTGAGATCCCACCGAAGGACCGCTCAGACCCAGCCCAGGTCGTTTAACCACACTTTTTCACTTGCCCGCTTCGGAACGGCCCGCACTACCAGTTTCTGCTGTTTCCGAAGCCCCAAGTCGCAAATTGGCCGTATTTCGAGGCCGCACGCTCCCTGTCCAAACCCGACCCGAATTCCCATAATTAACGCTTGAACCCCTGCGGTTGAATTGGGCAGTCCGCGCGCCGGCCTGCTCGTTTTTGTTTGCGGAACCGACTATGGAAATCCTCACCCTCCCGACCCAAGATCGCAAAGACCTGGGCAAACGCCACTCGGCCCGGCTTCGCAAGCGCGGCCTGATTCCCGCCATTATCTATGGGCACAAGAAGGACGCCGTCGCCGTCGCCCTCGAGCAGGACGCCCTCAATTCGGCCATCCGGCAACACGCCCGGCTCGTTGAGCTGAAGCTCGGCTCCGGAAACGAGACGGCCCTCATTAAGGAAGTTCAACACGACCACCTCGGCAAAGCGGTTCTGCACGTGGACTTCGAACGCGTCGATCGCGATGAAAAAGTCGAAGTCGAGGTGGATGTCGAGCTCAAGGGAACACCGCCGGCCAACGGCTTGCTCGATCAGCCATTGCACGTACTGACCATCGAGTGCCTCGCGGCCGAGGTGCCTGACTCAATCAAGGTAAACATCGGCGGCATGAAAGTCGGCGACATCATTCACGTGAAAGACGTCACGCTGCCTGCTGGAGTCCGCGTTCTCGATGAACCGGACGCGATCGTGATTCAGGTGAAGGCGCCGATTGCCGAAACCGAGACGCCCGTCGCCGCCGGCCCAGCCGCTGAAGGCGCCACCGGCACCGAGCCCGAAATCGTCGGCCGCCGCGTGAAGGAAGACAAGCCCGAGGAGTAGTGATCAGTGGCCAGTGGTCAGTTGTCAGCAAGACCGGTTTTCACTGACAACTGACCACTGACAACTGACCACTGCCATGAAGATCATTGTGGGGCTAGGCAACCCGGGCTCGCGCTACGCGGGCACTCGACATAATGTCGGGTTCGAGGTTGTCGATATGATCGCCGCGGGGCCGGGCACAGGACCATGGCGGCGGAAGTTTGAAGCGCAGGTCGCCGAGCTTCAATATGGAAGCGACACGATTCTGCTGGTGAAGCCCGAGACGTTCATGAACCTCTCGGGGCAAAGCGTGCGATCGGCGATGGACTTTTACAAGTTATCGCCGGATCAGTTGTTGGTGGTGTGCGACGACATGGCCCTACCCTTGGGCAAGCTGCGAGTGCGAGCGTCCGGCACGCACGGCGGGCACAACGGGCTGCGGGACATTCAGAGCCACCTGGGCACGCCCGGCTATCCGCGATTGCGGGTCGGCGTGGGCAGCCCGACCGACGAAGCGGTGGACCATGTGTTGGGCCGCTTCAAGCCCAGCGAGAAGCGGGCGATGACGGAAGCCATCGCGCTGGCGACCGAGGCGGCGATGGTGTGGGCCCGCGAGGGCGTGAACGTTTGCATGAATCGCTACAACGGCGAGCCGAATACGAAACCGAAGAAACCGAAAGAACCGAAGAGACCGACCGATGCCAGTTAATCTGTACGAATGCATGTTGATGCTCGATTCCGGCAAAGTATCCGGCGACCTGCCGGCCTTTGTGAATCAGCTTCACGGAACCTTTGAGAAACACAAAGCCGACATCCAGGCCAGCCGGCCCTGGGACGAGCGGCGCTTGTCGTATCCAGTGAAGAAGCAAAAGAAGGCGCTCTTTTATCTGACCTACTTCAAGGCCGATTCACAGGCGGTGCTCAATATCGAGCACGACTTGAAGCTCAACGAATCGGTCATCCGGCACATGGTCATGAAGATCGAGCCGAAGCTTTCCGAGGCCATGCTCGCCGTCGCCAAGGATTCGCACGCCCTGGCCCTGCAAACAGCCCACGAAGACGTAGACGATTACGACGCCATGGGTGGCGGCAGGTAACTGCGATATTTTCGTGGCCGGGTCTGAGGCTATGTATTTCGTGGCCGGATCTGAAGGTCGCCCTCAGGCGACCGAAGGCCTGGCGAAGTGGCAAGCGCTTGCGGATTCAACCGGGCCTTCGGTCGCCTCAGGGCGACCTTCAGACCCGGCCACGAAATGGGAATTGTTGCGAGGCACGCAACTAAGATTGAGTCTGCTCGCACGGGAGTTACAGTAGGGAAGGAACCCATCCATCCGACCCTGCCCGCGGCCCTGAGTGGCCCCGGCCCCGGAGATCTGGCCCATGGCGAATGTGAACAAAGTGCTTCTGATCGGCCGGCTGACCCGCGACGTGGAAAGTCGCAGTTTCAACAACGGAGGCAAAGTCGCCAAGTTCGGCTTCGCCGTATCGAACCGCAAGAAAAACTCGCAGACTGGCCAATGGGAAGACGTTCCCATGTTCATCGACTGCGAAGTCTATAACCGCGGCGAATTCGGCAAGCAGGCCGACTTGGCTGAGCAATATCTCGCCAAAGGCAAGCAGGTGTTTCTCGAAGGCCGCCTCGAGCTCGACCAGTGGGACGACAAGACCAGTGGTCAGAAGCGGTCGAAGCACAAGATGGTGGTCGAGAGCATGCAGTTTCTCGAAGCCAAAGACGGTGGCGAAGGCGGGCAACGTGGCAGCATGGGGCGAGCCCCAGCCCGTTCTGGCCCCGCTGATGGTGGTGGATATAACGGGGGTTCCGGCGAATATGACGCCGGCAGTCCCGCTGAGACCGGTACTAACGAAGAGATCCCGTTCTAACGGGCCGCTCGCATTGGAACGAATGACATGGCGAAGTCAAAGGCCGCTGCTGCACCGGCGAAAGAAAAGCCCAAGCCGCAGCGCAAGGTCAAAAAGCGGAATCAGATCCTCAAAGGCAAGCACGGCGGCCAGTTGCTGGTCCTCATCGAGGACATCATGCACCTGGGCAAGCAGGGCGATGTGGTCGAGGTGAAGCCCGGCTACGCGCGCAACTACCTGTTGCCGAACAGCCTAGCGACGCTGCCGAGCGCTCACAACTTGCGGTTGCTCGAGCGCTACAAGGTGCGAGTGTCGCAAGCCCGTGAGGCCCGAATCGCCGACTTGAAAGTGCTGGCCGAGCAAATCCAGCGCGTCAGCATTACCATCGAAGCGAATGCGAACGAGGAAGGCCACCTGTTCGGCTCGGTGGACGCCCCGCAGATCTCGAAGGCGCTCATCGCACGCAACCTGCCGGTGGAGCCGGAAATGGTCAAGCTCGAAGGCCCGATCAAAGAGCTGGGCCTGTACGCGGTGAACCTGAACTTGGGCTACGACATCCCCAGCGAAGTCAAGATTCTCGTCGTCAAGCCGCAAGAAGCCAAGAAGTAATAATTCTGCTAACCACAGAGACACCGAGACACAGAGAATACAATTCTCTGTGTCTCGGTGTCTCTGTGGTTAGCATTATTGAGGAATGCCGTGTCAACGGAATTGAACGGCGTCGAACGCCTGCCTCCTCAGAGCCGTGAAGCGGAACGCTGTGTTCTAGGCAGCATGCTTCGTGATAACGTCTGTATTGGCGATATTCAGCAAATCTTCGGCAAAGATAACGTTTACTTTTACGCCGACGCCCATCGCAAGATCTACGAAGGCATCCGCACCCTTTACGACAAAGGTCAGCCGGTTGATTTGGTCGTGCTCGCGGAATGGCTGACCGCCAACAAGTTCATCGAAGACGTCGGCGGCTACGGCTACCTGGGCGAACTCTGGGAAGCTGCACCGACTGCGGCCAACGCCGAGTATTACGCCAAGATCGTCCGCGACAAAGCCATCATCCGCAACATCATTCACGCCGGCAACGAGATTCTGCGCGACGCTTACGACAACGTGGCTCCGGCCGACGAGTTGCTAGAAACGGCCGAGCGCAAGATCCTGGAGATCGCCCAACTGGGCCTGATGGGCGAGACGATTGAGCTCAAAGACGCGATGCAAGAGGCTTATGACCGCATCGATGCTCGTGCTGCCAAAGATTACACCGAGACCGGGGTGCAGACTGGCTTCGCCGATTTGGATGAGCTGACAGCCGGCTTGCACAACAACGAACTTGTCATCCTCGCGGCCCGCCCATCGGTCGGCAAAACCGCGCTCGCGCTCAACATCGTCCGCAACGTGATCCTCGGCGACCTGCGCCGCCGCGTAGAAGCGGTGCCGGTTTTCTTCGTGAGCCTCGAGCAGTCGCGCGTCGAGTTGGCCGAGCGTATGCTCGTGGCCCAAGCGAGTGTCGATAGCCACAAATTGCGCAAAGGCTTCCTGAATTCAGAAGAGATGCAGCGGCTCATCGACGCCGGCGACAAGCTCAGGCAAGCGAAATTGTTCATCGACGACTCGCCGATGCAGAGCATGCTCCGCATCGCCGCCAACGCTCGCCGTCTCAAGAAGCGGCACGACATTCGGATGGTCGTCGTCGATTACTTGCAGCTCATCGATCCGGAAAATCGCAAGGACAATCGACAGGAACAGGTTGCCCAAATCTCGCGGCGGCTCAAGTTCCTCGCTCGTGAGTTGGAGATCCCGGTGTTGGCGCTCGCCCAGGTCAATCGCTCCAGCGAAGACCGCACCGATCACAAGCCACGACTGGCCGACCTGCGCGAGTCGGGCTCCATCGAGCAGGACGCCGACACCGTCATGATGATGCACCGCCCCGGCAAATACGAAGGCGGCGGCGACGACAACACCACCGAAGTCATCATCGCTAAACAGCGCAACGGCCCCACCGGCGACGTGACGCTGGCGTTCCGCAAAGAATTCATGCGTTACGAAAACCACGCGTTCGGCACCGAATACGAGATGTAAATCATGCGAGTCGGTTCGGGCCACGACACGCACCGCCTGCAGCCGGGCCTGCCGCTCATCCTCGGTGGCGTGAACATTCCACACACCCACGGTCTCGCCGGCCATTCGGACGCCGACGTCGTGCTGCACGCCGTGACCGACGCTCTCCTTGGCGCGGCCGGCTTGGGCGACATCGGCGAACACTTTCCGGACACCGATCCTCAATTCCGCGGGGCCGATTCGACCTTGTTTCTCCGCACGGCATTGGCGAAACTCACAAGCGCAGGCTGGCGAGTGGCGAACCTCGACGTGACCATCTTCGCGCAAGAGCCGAAGCTGACGCCGCACAAGCCGGCGATCCGGGCCAACCTCGCCAAGTGGCTCGGCGTCGATGTATCCGCAGTGAACGTGAAGGCGAAAACCGGCGAAAGTGTCGGCCACATTGGCCGCCGCGAAGCGATCGGCTGCCACGCGGTGGTCTTGATAGAAAAGAGTTAACCGCGAAGTCGCAGAGAACGCAGAGAAATATCCGATTTCTCTGCGTTCTCTGCGAACTCCGCGGTTAACTCTGATTCCGAGGATATGGAATGTCCCTGCGAGTTTACAACACGCTCACCCGCCAGAAGGAGCCCTTCCCACGCAAGCCGGGCGAGCGCGTCACAATGTATGTCTGTGGCCCCACGGTCTACAAGCCGTCGCACATTGGCCACATGGTCGGGCCCGTGATCTTCGATACCGTCAAGCGTTATCTCACGCACCTCGGCTTTCCGGTGACTTGGGTCGTCAACATCACTGATGTCGATGACAAGCTTATCAACCGCGCCCGCGAATTGAAAATGACGGTCAAGCAACTCGCCGAGCAGATGACCGCTGATTACGTCGAGTGCCTGAAGAGACTCAATGTGACCAGCATCGATGAGATGCCGCGTGCGACCGAACACATCCCCGGCATGCTCGCGATGATTGGCCGCCTGATCGACAAAGGCTACGCTTATCCAGCGGCGGGCGACGTCTATTTCGACATCTCCAAAGACACAGATTACGGCAAGCTCTGCAACCGCGATCCCGAGCAACTCGAAGCCGGTGCCCGCATCGAAGTCAGCGATAAGAAGCGCAACCCCGGCGACTTCGCACTCTGGAAAGGCGCGAAGCCCGACGAGCCAGCCGACGTACAGTTCGATAGCCCGTGGGGCAAAGGCCGCCCCGGCTGGCACATCGAATGCTCTGTCATGAGCCAGGCTCTGCTCGGCAAAACCATCGACATCCACGGCGGCGGGCTCGACCTGCAGTTCCCGCATCACGAAAACGAACTCGCGCAAAGCGAGTCCGATACGGATCAACCCTTTGCCCGCGTCTGGATGCACAATGGCCTCTTGAAGATGGGCCATGCGAAGATGGCCGGCTCGGTCGGCAACGTCGTCAACATCGCCGACCTGCTGAAGAAACACCATCCGGAGACCGTGCGTTTCTTGCTCCTTGCCACGCATTACCGCAGTCCAATCGAGTATTCTGATGATCGTTTGATTGAAACCGCGAAGGCGTTGCAAAGCTTCTATCGTTTCTTCGAGCGATACGAGCGCATTATCGGCTCAAGTTTCTACGTCCTAAAAGGCAAGCCGGGAGCATCAGCGACCGGAGAAGTCGCCGAGTTGCGCCAACGCTTTTTCGAAGTCATGGACGACGACTTCAATACCGGAGGCGCGGTCGGTGTGCTGTTCGAGTTGCTCACGAGCCTTAATCGTTTTGCCGACACCAAGAAGCTCGACGAACCGAACGCGGATGCCGCGGCGAAGTCCGAGTTGCGAAATGGTGTGATGGTCTTACGAGAATTGTCATCCATACTCGGCTTGTTCACGGACCCAATCGTCGCCCCGGTTCAGGACGAAGGGCTGCTCGGCAAATTGACAGCACTGGCAAGCGAATTGGGATTTGCCGCTTCGGGCGACCTCAGTGCCGTCCTGGCCTCATTCGTTCAAGCCCGGGCCGACGCCCGCAAAGCCAAGAACTTCGCGCTGGGCGACGCCATCCGCAAGCGGCTGACCGAACTCGGCGTGACGCTCGAAGACCGCCCGGGTGGCGTCACTGACTGGCGAGTGGGATAGCTGTGGTCGATGCCGTTCGGATTTTGGGCATCGATCCCGGATTGCAAATCACCGGTTACGGAGTCATCGAAGCTGCGACAACCGGCCCGCGCGTGGTCGAAGCTGGCGTCATCCGACCCAGCGAAGGCGGTCGCACCACCGACCTCGCAGCCCGCGTCGCCAGATTGTACGATGGCATCGTTGAAGTGATCGAAACCTACAGTCCCGCAGCGATGGCCGTGGAACAGCTTTACGCCCATTACAAGCATCCACGAACTGCCATCCTCATGGGCCACGCGCGCGGGGTGCTGTTGCTGGCCGCGGCGATGCACAAGATGCCCGTGACGAGTTACGCCTCGACCCGGGTCAAGAAGACCATCACTGGCCATGGCCGGGCTAGTAAGGAACAAATGCAGCAAGCGATCCAGCGAGAATTTCGATTGCCGAACCCGCCGGAGCCACCCGACGTGGCCGACGCGCTGGGCGTTGCATTGTGCCACTATTACATTCGCACCAAGCGTGATTCTCTCGCATGATTACCAAGCTCACAGGCACGCTCAATCGTGTGCTCGATGAAGAGGTCCGTGTGCAAGTCGGGCCGATCGAGTATCAGGTGCTGGTGCCCGAGTTCGTCCGTCGGCAATTGCATTTGCACATTGGTAAGGAAGTGACGCTTTCGACCACGCAGTATCTCGAAGGCAATCAGATGTCTAACCGGTTGGTGCCGCGGCTGATCGGCTTTCCCGGTGATGTCGAGCTGGAGTTCTTCGACCTGTTCTGCACCGTGGACAAGATTGGCGTCCGCAAAGCGATCAAGGCCCTGAACCGGCCCATCCGCGAGATCGCCGATGCGATCCAGCGCACCGATGCGAAGTGGCTCACGACGCTCCCGGGCATCGGGCCGAACTCGGCCAAACAGGTAATCGCCACCTTGCAACACAAGGTCACGAAGTTCGCGCTCATGCCTGGCCTCCGTGTCGATGGCGAGGCCGCGCCCCGCACTTCGGTCGCGCCGGATATTATCGAGGACGCTTATCAAGCGCTCTTGAGTGTCGGTCATGGTCCGGCCGAGGCGCGATCTCGGCTGGATCAGATTCTCTCAGGCGGCAAGACGTTCAAGTCGGCCGAGGATGTGCTCCTCGCCATTTACGCCAAACCTTGAAAGGGATTGCTCATGCGAACCATCGTGTCTCTGATCCTGGCCGGCGCACTGGCGGCACCAGCCTTTGCCGACAACAAGAAGGAGCTGCAAGCGCTCGCCGGTAAATGGCAAGCGACTTCGATGGAGTTCGGCGGCCGAAAGTCGCCCGACGATCAGGTCAAGAACATCACGTTGACCATCGACGGAGACAAGTACACAGTTCCCATCACGGCGGAAGCCACTGACAAAGGCACGATCAAGCTCGACAAGAAAGACAAACTCAAGACGATGGACATCACCGGCACGGATGGCCCCAACAAAGGCAAAACGATCCTCGCCATTTACGAACTGGAAGGCGACAGCCTTAAAGTCTGTTACGCATTGGATGGGGACAAACGGCCCACGGAGTTCAAGGCCGGCGAGGGTAAGTTACTGTTAATCACGTACAAGCGAGTGAACAAGTAAGGAGTCATCGTGGCCCGGGAAGCGTTAATCACAGGCGAGCAGCCTCAAGACGATCGGCAACGCGACGCAGCACTCCGGCCACGCCGGTTGTCGGAGGTGGTGGGCCAACGGCAAGTCGTCAAGAAACTCGAGATCCTCGTCAACGCCAACAAAAAGCTGCGCGAGCCGATTGGCCATATTCTGTTCGATGGCCCGCCGGGACTCGGCAAGACCACGTTCGCGACCGTGCTCCCGAACGAACTCGGCACATCGATTCAAATGACATCCGGCCCCGCTCTGAGTAAGCCAGCGGATTTGCTGCCTTTTCTCACCAACTTGGAAGAGGGCTCGATCCTCTTCATCGATGAAATCCATCGCATGCCGCGAGTGGTTGAGGAATTCATCTACCCAGCAATGGAAGATTTCCGTGTCGATATCGTGCTTGGCGAGGGGCTAAACGCCCGCACGATGTCGATGCCGCTCAAGCGATTTACCTTAATTGGAGCGACTACCCGCAGCGGCATGCTCTCCGGGCCAATGCGCGATCGCTTCCGCATGCATGAGCATCTGGAGTTTTACCCCGTCGAAGACCTGACGCAGATCATCCTGATCAACGCCCGCAAGCTGAATACTCCGATCGAACCCGCCGCCGCCGAGGAATTGGCCAAACGCAGCCGCGGCACGCCTCGCGTGGCCAACTCACGATTGCACTGGGTCCGCAGCTACTCCGCGAGCGAATCCGATGGCAAAATCACGCTCGATGTGGCCCGCGCCGCACTGGGTCTGGCGGAGGTGGACGCATTAGGCCTCGACAAACAGGACCGCCGATATTTGGAAACGCTCGTCGGCGTCTTCGAGGGCGGCCCCGCCGGCGTCGAAGCCATTGCCGCGACAATGAACCTGCCGGCCGACACGCTAGCGGATGAAGTCGAGCCGTTCTTGTTGCGCGAACAATACGTGATCCGCACGTCGCGCGGTCGCGTCGCCACACCGCGGGCATTCCAGTTGCTCGGCCGCGTAGCCAAACCCGATCCGAATGGGCCAACGTTGTTTGAGCCGGAGTGATGCGCGATATAGTAAATTAAGACTGAGGTGAAATTGATGAATGGTCATATCGAAAATGGCGTCGTAGTCTTTGATCAACCGGTGTCTTTGCCAAATGGCACACCCGTGCGGGTCGAAATATCCACGTCCCCTGCGAACCCCAAGCCGGCTAGACAAGGCGGTTGGTTTCTAGAACATTACCGCGACGTCATCGGTAAATCTCTCGACTTGCCGACTGACGGCGCAGAAAATATCGATCACTATCTTTACGACCTACCAAAGCAATGAGCGCTGTATTCGCGGACACAGCGTTTTACGTGGCAATCACTAACATTCGTGATACTTGGAATCTCAAAGCAAATTCCCTTGTCGCAAATCTCAGCGATGGGATCGTCACTACTGAATTCATTCTCATCGAAGTTGGAAACTTCATGCGCCGCTCGCCGGAAGCAAGAATTGCTTATGCGGAGTTCATGCAGGCAATTCGTCTCGATGGGAACACGAAAATCGTCTCAGCATCTGCCGACTTATTCTCGCAGGGCATCGACTTATTCACGCAACGTCTGGATAAACAGTGGTCGCTAACAGATTGCATTTCATTCGCAGTGATGAAGGCGATGCAGATCTCCGCAGCACTGACTTCAGATCGTCACTTTGAGCAAGCTGGATTCGTGCCCTTATTGGTCAACGCCTGAAACAACCTCATTTGATTTCCCGTCCCAACGGTTCTGCCAGCAATTTGAGTTGATCCAGCATTCGTTCAAATCCGGCGAAGTCCAACGACTGCGCGCCATCCGACAGCGCCTGAGCCGGATCGGGATGCACTTCCACGAGTAAACCATCCGCCCCCGCAGCCAGCGCGGCTCGGGCCATTGGGGCAACGAAGTCGCGCCGGCCGGTCCCATGGCTAGGATCGACCAACACGGGCAGATGGCAAAGCTGCTTCGCCGGTGGGATCACCGACAGGTCAAGCGTGTTGCGCGTGTGGTCGGAAAAGGTCCGCACACCGCGCTCGCACAGAATCACTTTGCGATTGCCGCCCGCCATCAAATACTCGGCCGCCATCAGCCATTCGGTCAGCGTCGCGGCCATGCCCCGCTTGAGCAGCACTGGCTTGGTGGTTCGGGACACTCGCCGCAGCAGACTGAAATTCTGCATGTTGCGTGCGCCGATCTGGATAATGTCGGCCGCCTGCTCGGTTGGCTCCACGTAGTCAACATCCATTACTTCGGTCACGATGCCGATGCCGGTCTTGTGCCGGGCTTTGACGAGAATGTTCAAACCTTCCTGGCCCAAGCCCGCGAAACTGTACGGACTGGTTCGCGGCTTGAATGCACCGGCCCGTAGAAGCCGCACGCCCTTCGACATCAAGAACTCCGCCGTGCGGAAGATCATGTCCTCGTTCTCGACCGAGCATGGCCCCGCAATGATCGTGAAATGGCCCGGGCCAAACGTCGCCTGCGGAAGCGAGATCACCGTGTCGGCGGGGTGCATCTCGCGACTGGCGAGCTTGTACGGCTTGGTGATTCGGATCAGTTGCTCTACACCAGGAAGCAATTCGAGTTGCCGGGTATCCGCAGACTCGATGTCGCCGGTCACTCCGATGGCCATTCGCGTCGGGCCCGGCAATTGATGCGCTTCGAGCTTGAGCCGCTCGATCAATTCCACTACGCCGCGGACTTGGCGTTCGGTGGCAGAATTCGACATGACGACCAACATAAACGCAAACTCATGCCTGATGGACGACCAATTCTAAGTGCTCAATTAGGGAACTTCGGGAGGAAAACTCACCCCTGCATATATGTCCTTGAGCGGAATCTTCGCCGACACCGTCGCAAAGGCGAATTCTTGTTCGATGCCTTCTACGGAATCCTGCGTCCATTCGCCATTTGGCTTGCGTACGTATCGATCAATCGCCGGCTCGTCCTGAGCCACTAGCACATATTCCTGTAAAGATGCGACTTGTTTGTAATGGCGGAGTTTTTTGCCGCGATCGTAATTCGCGGTTGATGGCGAAAGTACTTCGATAATCACTTGGGGATTCAACAAGGTATCGCCGTGCTGATCTTCCAATTCGGGTGTGCCGCAAACGATCACGATGTCGGGATAGGTGTATAGGCCGGTCGAAGGAACGTTGACCCGCATATCGCTGGAGAAAGACTCGCAGCCTGTCCCCCTGAGGCGATTGCCAAGTTCGATGATCAGGTTTTGTTTGACGCGGTTATGTTCCATGCTCGCCCCGGCCATGGCGAACATCTCACCGTTGTAGAACTCACTGCGGAATTCCGCCTGACGCTCGATCGCCAGGTACTCTTGCGGCGTCAATCGGCGTTTCGGCGCAACAGACATCGGCTCACCTTCCAGACCACGTACCGGAACATTCGGAGTCATTTTACGCTTTCGCTGACTGCCGGTCGGCCTTCTTTCGATCGCTCTCCTTCAGTCGTACTTTCCGCAGCCGAATCGACTTCGGCGTGATCTCCACCATCTCGTCATCTTCGATGTACTCCAGCGCGATTTCCAGCGCCATTTGCCGAGGTGGTTTGATGACCACCTTCGCCTCGGCCGTGGCCGAGCGGATGTTGGTCAATTTCTTCTCGCGGCTAATGTTCACCGGCAGGTCGTTATCCCGGCAATGCTCGCCGACGACTTGGCCCTCATACACCGAGTCCATCGGCGCGACGAACATGATACCGCGCTCTTGCAGATTCTCAATCGCGTGGGCGGTCGCCCTGCCAGGCTCCGTGGCGATCATGACGCCGTTGATGCGGGATGGCACGTCGCCCTTGAAAGGTTGATATTCGTGGAAATTATGATGCATAATCGCCCGGCCCTGCGTGGCGTTGAGTAGACGGGTTCGCAGGCCGATGAGACCGCGGGCGGGAATCGTAAATTCGAGATTCGTGTGGTCGCCGCGGTTATCCATGCGCAGGCATTCGCCGCGGCGGTTGAGCACCAATTGCATCACCGGCCCGGTGCCGTCGGAAGGCGCTTCGACGACCAGATACTCGATCGGCTCGTACCGTTCGCCGTTGATGTCTTTGTAAATCACCTTCGGCTTGCCGACGGCTAGTTCAAGCCCCTCACGGCGCATGTTTTCGATCAAGATGCCCAAGTGGAGCATGCCGCGGCCCGAAACAATGAATTCATCGCCACGACCCTCGCTGGCGCGGAAGCGCATGGCTACGTTCGATTCCGCTTCCTTGGCCAAGCGGTCACGCAACTGCCGGCTGGTGATCGGCGTCCCATCCTGCCCCGCGAACGGTGAATCGTTGACCCGAAAAACCATGTCGAGCGTCGGCTCGTCCACAGTGATTGCCGGCAATGCTATCGCGTTTTCGAAATCGGCGATCGTGTCGCCGATGTCCGCGTCGTCCAGGCCAATGACGGCACAGACATCGCCGGCTTGGACTTCGTCCACCTCCTTGCGATCCAGTAGGTCGAACTCTTCGAGCTTAACGACCGTGTCGTCGATTCGCTTGCCCTCGCGCTTGAGCAAAGCCACGCGCTGGTTCTTGCGAATCTTGCCCGCCATCACCCGACCAACCGCAATCCGCCCGACAAATTCGCTGTTGACCAGTGTCACGACCAGCATCTGCAACGGCGCATCGACGTCCACTTCCGGAGCCGGGATGTTGTTCAAAATCGACCGATAGAGCGGCTGCAAGTCGCGCGGCGGGTCGTTCATATCCGTCGTCGCCACGCCTTGCCGCCCCGAGGCGTAAATCACCGGGAAGTCCAGCGCCTCCTCATCGGCGTCGCACTCGATGAACAGGTCATAGACCGCGGAGAGCACTTCTTGAATTCGCGCGTCCGGCCGATCGATCTTGTTGATGACAACGATCGGCTTCAACCCGGCGGCGAACGCCTTGCGGAGCACGAAACGGGTTTGCGGCAATGGCCCCTCCGCCGCATCGACGAGCAGGAACACGCCGTCAGCCATCTTGAGTACGCGCTCGACCTCGCCGCCGAAGTCGGCGTGGCCGGGAGTGTCCATCAAATTGATTTTCACGTCACCAAGTCGGAACGCGATGTTCTTGGAGAGGATCGTGATTCCCCGCTGCCGCTCCAGCTCATTGGAATCGAGAATGCACTCCTGGGTCAGTTCGCTGTCGCGGAAGAGGCCGGATTGTTTCAGAATCTGGTCCACCAGCGTCGTTTTCCCGTGGTCGACGTGGGCGATGATGGCCACATTTCGCAAGTCGTTTCGCTTCATAATGTTCAAATTATCAGACGGTCCCGATTCCTTGTGACAGTAGGTAGTAAATACGGATTATATGGTCTTAACAATCCTCGAACCTCTCACTGGCCCCTGCTAGGCAACTTTGCGGTACGGTAGAATGAGGTCCCGCGGACAAAGCGACGCAATTTAACACCGAGGCATGCCATGGACCTGTATCTCATCCGACACTGTGAAGCGGTCGATCGCAGCGACCCCAATTACTCCGAAGAAGAACGCCCGCTCACCGAAAAAGGCCGGGATCAGGCCCGGGCCCTCGCCGCTGCCCTGGTTGCCCGTGGCGTGAGCTTCGATGCGGTGATTTCCAGCCCACTCGATCGTTGCCGGCAGACCGCGGAAGAGATTCTCCAGCACCTGCCCGGCCCCATGGCCGAATTGACCTTCACCAAACATCTTGCACCCGGGGGCAAGGCCCGCAAGCTGGTCCGCTACCTCGTGGGCATCGGCGGCGAATCCGTGGCGATTATCGGCCATCAGCCCGACCTTAGCAAGTTCGCCGCGCGGATCATGGGCAGCGGCAAAGCCGAGTTGGACATCGCCAAAGGCGGTATGGCCATGCTGCAATGCGACGCGGTACCCGACAAAGGCCGCGGGACGCTTGCCTGGCTAATCACGCCGGAGTGGGTCCATGTGCCCGTCGAAGCCAGTGCGAATGGCACGACCGGTTGGTAAGGTTTCTTCCGAATCTCGCCCCTCAGCACGAGGGGCGAGGGACCGCGTACCGGAGTGGCGATCCTAAGAGGGCGAATGGTCACCTGGGAAATAAGTTCGAGGCGTTCTTAGGCGGCTCAAACACTTCGTTCCGGCCGCCGGCCCGCGGTTGTCGCCACAAGTTGACCGGCGATCCACGGAAGTCCACCGTTCATCTCGTTCAATCTGCGCTGAACCATCTCCACCGGCCCCAGACCATCGCGCTCGTCGGCGAGGAGAACTTCATCACCGTTTTCGATTCGTGCCGGGCGTTGCGTCTCGTTGTTTAACATGTTGTTTGGCTTTCGTATTTGTGGTGACAGTCAAATGTTTGCACTTCGACGTTCAGATCATGACTTTTAATGAACACTAGAAACCATTCCCGACTCACTGAATCGGGAATGGTCCGAGAAATCAAACGCTGCGCGCTGCGCCATGATTGTTCGCCATGGGGCGCGGATCTCGGGCTTTCGCTTCGTTAATGACCAAGGTGCGTCCGTTCATTTTCGTGCCGTTCATCTCGGCAATCGCTTCGTCACCGCCTTGGCTCATTTCGACAAAGCCGAAGCCGCGACTTCGGCCGGTCCCACGATCCATGGCGACCTGCGCCCGCGTCACCGGCCCGAATTGGGCGAAAGCCGTTTCCAGGTCCGCATCCGTTGTTTCAAACGAAAGATTTCCGACGTAAATACTCTTCGACATAACGTTTCCTCACGAGGCAGCGTGGCCTCGGACACGATCCAAGACAGAAGCCGATATTTATCAAACGGCTCAGAAGACATGCGCGAACGCACAAGCGTCAGTCGCCCGAATACAGGCACCAACTCGCGTTCTCAGCCGTCGTAAGAGGGTTAGCTCAGAGCGGTCGCTAAGATTGGCAAACGAGGAAGTGAAATTCCCGTTCCGACTCTTCCTACGAATCCGACACACGCCGAACTCGTTCAGCTACTATAGCATTCCACTAGGTATTAACAAGGTAATCGACAGTCGCGGTCGTTGGCAGCACGAGAATCAACGACGAGGGAATTCTGATGCCTGAGCTTCTCATCACATGTCCCAAAACCAACAAACCGGTCGGAACGGGCATCGAGATGACGAAAGGCCCAATCGCCGAGAGCGCCTTTCAAAACAACGCGATCACTTGTCCCCATTGTGGCGGACAGCACGTCTGGAGTGGCCAAGACGGGTATTTCGCCGGCGATCCACCGAAGCCACTGAAGTGATAAGCGCGGATCCAGAATTACTCGCCAAGTCCGCACGATGGTATCGACGTTGTGCCACGCTCGCCCGGTATGTTTCACGCCCAAAGTTGTAGCCGGAATTAGAAAGATTCCCTCAAGTTGTAACCTTTGCGATTGTCGCCAAACCAACTACCGCAAAGCAATTGAGGAATCGGAACGTCTAACTCGCACATCGCAAGTCACTTGTGGCAATTCCATAAATTCATGACCGCTCCGGCACAACCAATGCGTTGGTAGGGTCTGTCCGCCAAACCAAAACGTGGAGTCGATCATGACGACCGCTCAACTCGCCGGCACCGGCGCCCCCCGCACCTCGACTGCCGTGCGATCCATGCTCCGCGACATCGGCTACGTCCTGTGGCTCAGCCGCATGATCGCCAAAGAGATCGAGACGCAAGAGCGCGCTCCCGTGCGGCCCGAGATGTCCGAGTGCTGCGAGTTTGAGATGGAGTGCGTGGGATGAAGTGTGATGATGCGAAAACAAGAACAGTCGCACCCCCTTTGTTAGCCGGACGCGCAAGCGACGGGAGCCAGAGACTTGGCCCCATGTGAGAGTTTCCGTTTTCCGTGGTGGGCGTCAGGCAACAAGAAATCTGGATTACCCGAATGGGGCCAAGTCTCTGGCTTCCGTCGCTTGCGCGTCCGGCTAACAAAGACATGCGAATTGGTCACGCTTGGTTGAAGGGCGATCAATCTGCGATGTCACGGTTTCAAGAACATCGTGAAAATGTAATAACGGAGTAGAACAGCAAGTCAGGGCGCCTTTGGGTACGGACAATTGGGTGTGATAATCTGGCCGTCGAAAGTGATAGCTGTAACCTTTCCATCCGCGTTATAGACGAATTCAATCGTTTGCCCGCACCAAGTCCGGCGAGCAACGACGTATGAATCTTTCGCTAAGTCTGGAATGTCAAGGACGCCCAGCGTCACAGCCTTGAGGTACCATAGACCGATTGGTTCTCTTCCATGGGGATCGGCAATCTTCTGGCGAGTCAGATATTCTTCGTGACAATGTCCGTCGATTTGTGTGACGGCATCCGCCGTCCCAAATTTAGCTTGTACCTCGGTGCGGTCACGAATCTCGCAAAGATCATGCCCGCTGTTTCGAGGGTAGGTGGAACAGCCAACCGATAATGCGACGAGCGAAATTGCAATCCCGCGACTAATGCGTTTCGCGTTCAAGCTTTCAGATCCGCCGTCACGAGTCTGTGGCATGAATTTGTAGGGCATAGGCTCTATCGCTTTGAAGAGGCAACCCCAAGACGCTATAAGTAGGCTTTCGCTAGCTGGGAAAGGCTCTGATGCCCCAGAGTTGTGTATCACACTTTTTCATTTGCCCCGCTTCGCTGACTCCTTGGCCCTGAATTCCTGGCAATTTCCCGATGTTGCCCTTCCCAAAACCCCTAATTTGGCGGCACAATAGCGATGGTTGGCAGATGCCGGCCTGCATGAAACCCCCTAGATTTGTAGGGTCGTGCATGGTTTGGTTCGTTTTTCGAGCGGAGAGCAGATGGCCAAAGAGGAAGCGATCGAGGTTCAGGGCAAGGTGGTGGCATCGCTGGCGAACACCCAATTTAAGGTGAAGCTGGACAGCGGGCACGAGATCATTGCCCACATCGCGGGGAAGATCCGTAAACACTTTATCCGTATTTTGCCGGGCGATATCGTGACCGTGGCCATCTCGCCCTATGACCTGACGAAGGGCCGTATCACCTTCCGCGGACCAATCCGTCAGAAGACCGAAGCCCCTCCGGCTTAAGGTCGGAATCAGCAAGAACCGAAGATAAAAGAACCAAATAAGCTGTGGATCTTGGTTCTTCCCTCTGGGGCTGGACTCAATATCCTAGACTTGCCATAATCCCTAACCCTGGCCGCTGTTAGAATCAGTTCGGCCCCGATGGAGCAGGAGTACGTATGCCGTTGCGGATGCGCGTTCACGACCGGGAGCCGATTTCAGCAGCTCTACGACGATTCAAGAAACTACTCGAACGAAGCGGATTGCAAAAAGAACTGCGCAAACGCAAGCACTACGAGAAGCCGTGCGAACTCCGCCGGCGCTCCAAGCTCCGCAAGCTCGCGGCCATCCGCAAAGCCAAAGTCCGCGGGCCCATGGCCTAATGAAGAGTTAACCGCAGAGACGCAGAGGAAATACCGAGAAGACATCTTCTCTGATTTTCCTCTGCGATCTCTGCGCCTCTGCGGTTAACTCTTTCTTGCTTTGGCTCTCACTTCCGGATTGACCACAAACTCCGCGGGCCATTCGCCCTTCCAGATCGCCGCGATATTCTGCGCCGCTCGCAACGCCATGTCGTCGCGGGCACGCAAATCTACGCCTGCGGTGTGGCAGGTCAGAATCACGTTCGACAAGCTCATTAGCGGCGACCCCAGGGGCGGCTCTTGCTCGAACACGTCGAGCCCGGCCCCGGCTAGTTCACGATCATTCAAGGCGTCGTGTAGGTCCTCTTCATTGACGAGCGGCCCACGAGCGGTGTTGATGAAGACTGCCGATTTCTTCATTTTTATGAATTGATCGCGGCCAATCATGCCGCGGGTCTCATCGGTCAATGGCACGTGCACAGTCACGAAATCGCCTTCGACGAAGATGTCTTCAAATGACTTCAACTCGACGCCATATTGCTTCGCAAACGCATCATCATGAATCGGATCATAGGCGATGATCCGCATGTCAAACGCCCGAGCACGCTTGGCCACCGCTTTACCGCAACGGCCCAAACCGCAAATGGCGAGCGTCATCCCACGCAACGGTGTCAGCGATCGCCGAGGCCATTGGCCCTCGCGCACGGCACTGGTTTGACCCTGAAAGTCCCGGGCCAGCGCGATCATCAGGCCAAGCGTGTGTTCCGCCACGCCGTCCGCGTTTCCCGGCCCCAGACAAACGACGATTCCGCGCTCGGTGCATGCCGGGACATCGATTTTGTCGTAGCCGACGCCGACCTTGGAAATGACCCGCAACTTCGGGGCAGCGTCTAACACCCCCCGAGTGTACGGCTCTGAACCGGCCAAGCTGGCGTCGCAATCGGCGAGCTTCTCAATGACCTCATCCTCGGTCATCAAGCAGGCTTTCCGCGGCTCAACAAAGTCGAAGCCGATGTCCCGGAGGACCTTGCGGTACTCGCCTTCAACGCTAAATAGGGTATTCGGAGCAACCAGGACGCGTGGCATAGTTTTCTCTCGACATTTCCATCCTATGGGTGAACCGTCGGGCCGTTGTCCGTATCTAAGAGGTGGGCTCTTACCGGCCGCGAAATCTCGGTTTTTTGCCGAGAAATCGCCGTTCTCGCTTGACCCCTGAGGAATACGGGTCGATGATTAGTGTAAAGGACGACCGGACCGCGATGGAGCAGTCTGGCGACGTCTGGAACTGCACTCCGGTCGCTTCGGCGACCGACAACCGATTGGAGGCCAGCCACGCCAAGACGCTCGCATGTCTATCGGCTTGGGACCTCCGTCTGGATTTGCAGCGCAAAGGAGGCCCTTTGGCCACGTTAACTCGCAAGCAATCTCCCACCTCTCGCTTCACCGATGCCCTCACACGGGCTTGCTCCTGTGCCCGCACTGCCGCTGAGAATAAAGGCCGCAATGTTCTCGTCCTCGACATGCGGAAACTCACCGATATATACGACTTCATGGTCGTCGCGACTGGCGCCAGCCGCCGGCAGATGCACACCATTGCTGAAGAAGTGGATGACGCCATGGCCGCCGTGGGCGACCGCCGCGTGGGCATCGAAGGCTACGAATCCAGCAAGTGGATCGTGCAGGATTACGGCGATGTCGTGGTCCATGTGTTCGACACGGCCGCGCGCGACTTCTACGCTCTTGAAGAGCTCTGGGCCGACGCACCGCGGATCGACTGGGAACGACAATAGATTGCAGATGTCAGATTGAAGATTTGAGAATTTCAGTCCGGGATTCTATCTGCGCAAATCCACGCAATCTGCGGTTCATTTTCTTTGTATCCTGACTTCTGCAATCTGAAATCCGCATTCTTCGGACACCGATGAATTTACTTCACCTTTTGCAAGACGCCTTTGGCCGCGCGCTAGTTGGCCTGGCGGCCGATCCGGGTAAATATCGCTCGCTCGTCAAAGCGGCGCAAGACTCCAAGCACGGCGATTATCAAGCGAACATCGCAATGCCGCTAGGCAAGGAACTGGGCAAGCCGCCTCGCGCTGTTGCTGAGGAATTGGTCCGCCGGCTACAACTGGGCGACTTGCTCGAACCACCAGAGATTGCGGGGCCGGGCTTCATCAATCTGCGAATTCGCCTCGAGTGGAAAGGTCGCATGCTTCGCTGTGCGGCCAAGAATGATCGGCTCGACGTCAGTTCGAGCCTCAAACCGCGGACTTACGTCATTGATTATTCGTCGCCAAATGTCGCCAAGCCGCTGCATGTGGGCCACCTGCGCAGCACGATCATCGGCGATGCCTTAACGCGCACGCTGCGCCATCTCGGCCACAAGGTGATCGCCGACAATCACCTCGGCGATTGGGGCACACAGTTCGGCATCCTAATCTACGGTTACAAGAACTTCCGCGACGATGCCGCCTACCGCGCCGACCCCGTGCGGGAGTTGAATCGCCTCTATCTCCACGTTCGCGAACTGACCAAAGGCGCGGAGGAAGAAGAAGATCGCCGGGCCGATCCTGTCGCCAAGCAACACGCCGATGCGTGCCGTGCCGAGACGGCCAAACTGCATCACGGCGACGCCGAAAATGTCGCGCTCTGGAAACAATTCATGCCGGCCTGCATGGCCGAGATCGAGCAGATCTATCGCCGCCTGGGTGTGAAGTTTGACTATCAGCACGGCGAGAGTTTTTACAACCAGTATCTCCCCGCTGTCGTTCAGGATTTGCTCGACAAGAAAGTGGCCCGCGAATCCGATGGCGCGGTCGGCATCTTCAAGGAAGCTGACGCTGAAGCGCCGCCGTCGCTCATCCGCAAGCGTGATGGGGCATTCACCTACACCACGACAGATCTCGCGACGATTCGCTACCGCCTCGATCAATTCCATCCGCAAGCCATGCTTTATGTCGTGGACGCACGGCAAGCATTGCACTTTCAGAATTTGTTCGCCGCGGCTCGCCGCTGGGGATACAGCGACGTTGAGTTGACGCATATCTCGTTCGGCTCCGTCCTGGGCGCCGATCGCCGGCCCCTCAAGACTCGCGATGGCGGAGCCGTAGAGCTTGGCAGCTTGCTCGACGAAGCGGTCACCCGTGCCCGCCAAGCGTACGACGAGACTCGCGCCGAGCGTTCGGGCCGCGGTTCCGAAGTGCCCGAGCTAACGGAGGTCGAAAAACAACGAGTCGCCGAGATCGTCGGGCTGGGGGCCGTCAAATATGCGGATTTGAGCCAGCACCGCACGACAGACTACGTCTTCTCTTGGGACAAAATGCTCGCGATGGAAGGCAACACGGCCGCCTACATGCAGTACGCTTTTGCCCGTTGCCGCAGCATCTTCCGCAAGGCGGAAGAGGTTCCTGAGCTCGTGCGATTCGACCCACCGCTGCCGCAATTAGCCAATCCCTTCGAGCGCACGCTGGCTTTGCAACTATTGCGTTTCGAGGAAACGCTGCAGGCGTCGGCGACGGAGTATTTGCCCCACTTAATCACGAGCTACTTGTGGGATTTGGCGAAAAGCTACAGCGGCTTCTTCCAAAACTGCCCCGTCATCGAAGCTGAGACCACTGACTTGCGCAATCAACGGCTGCTCTTGTGCGATCTGACTGCACGCACCATCAAGCAGGCCCTAGAGCTTTTGGGCATTGAAGTTATCGAACGAATGTAATGGCCACCTCGTACACACATGCGATCGTTGGCGCTGGGCTCGTCCAACTGTACCGTCCGGGCCGGCATCGCGTGGTGTATTGGAGTATTGCGGCACTGCTGGCCGTGATCCCCGACATCGACGCTTTGAGCAGTGCCTCATACGGAGCAATGCTCGGCCATCGTGGATACACTCATTCAATTGTCTTCGCTTTGTGGATCGCTTTTTTCGCGGCGACTCTAACGTACCGCTTGCTGCAAGCTAACCTTTGGAAACTGACCGGCGCGTATTTTCTCGCCGCTGCGTCGCACGGCTTGCTCGACGCCTTGACCTACGGCGGCATGCCGATCCCATTCTTCTGGCCCGCGACCAATGATCGCTTCGGCAACTGGGGCCCGATACCAGTGGCGGACATCTCGTGGGAAATTCCGAGCCCTTGGCGGAGCCGAGCGTTGCGCAGTGAGATGATATGGGTGTGGATACCGACGGTGGTATTCGTTATTGTTTTGGCTGTCTTCCGAAGTTGTCGCCGCTGCTCCGGCAATCGTCACGCCGCCTGACGCTTCTCGCCTTCCCAATCTTCAAACCGAATCGCCACGCGCTTGGAAATGCCGCTCTCTTGCATGGTGACGCCATACAGCATATCCGCGGCAGCCATCGTCCGCTTGGCGTGCGTGATGATGATGAATTGCGATGTGGCTGCGAACTCCTGCAGCACAGAGGCGAGCCGGGCGGCATTGGCCTCATCAAGCGCCGCATCTACCTCGTCCAGCAAACAAAACGGGCTCGGCTTGCTTCGGAAAATCGCCAGCAAGAGGGCAATTGCAGTTAGTGTGCGTTCACCGCCGGACATGAGCGAGATCGTTCGCGTCTCCTTGCCCGGCGGCTTGGCGATAATGTCGATCGCACTCTCCAGGGGATCGTCTGGCTTCTCCAACACGACATCGGCCATCCCACCACCGAACAATCGGCGAAACAATTCTTGAAAATGCTGACGAATGCCGGCAAAGGTCTCGACGAACAATGCCTTCGAGTCGGCGTTAATCTTTTGAAGAACCTCCTCCAACGAAGCTCGGGCTTTGGTGAGATCATCAAGCTGGGCTTGCAAGGTTTGGGCCTTCGTCTCGATCGTGGACAGCTCGTCTAACGAGTCAAGGCTGACGCCACCGAGCCGATCCAGCTTCTTACGCAACTCTTCGATCTCCGAACGAATCGCGTCGTCTAAAAGCCCATCCAACGCCGCCGACTGGGCACCGTTGGCTCGGTCTTCGGTATGAGCTTGTACCAAGTCAATTTGGTAATCTTCCGCCAATCGCACGATCAACCCATCGCGGCGGTGGCGATACTCGCTGGCCGCCAGTTCTGCCGCGTGCAGTTCGTCGCGCTGCTTCTGCCAGGCGCCGCGGGAGGTCTGCAAACCTTCTTGGAGCTGCCGCTCGTTTTCTTTGAGTGCTAATCTTTGAGCGGCGATGGCTTCCATTTCGCGCTCAGATACCGCGAGTTGGTCGCGCAACGTTGATTGTTCGTCCAGAGCAGACTGTTCCTCGACTCGGCAACGGGCCAACCGCTCCTCAATCGATCCACGCCGAGCTTCCAGTTCAATGAGTAATCGCCGGCGATCTTCGATATCCCGGCGACAACTTTGCTGACGAGCTTCGAGGGTGCTCATGCGTTCGCGCAGTTGGACGCAGACGATTTCCGCCGCGGAGTGCTGCTGGCGGGCGGCCTGCAGTTGCTGTTCTTGGTCGCGGAATATCCCAATCGATTCGTCGATCCGCGCCTGGTGCTCCCGCGCACTTTGATCCGCGTCGTGTGCTTCACGCTCGGCATCGCGCATTCCTTCTTCCGCACGGCGAATGCCGGCTTCAAGTGATTCAAGCTCACGGCGAACATCCGCGACTTCATCACCAATGCCCAAACGGCGTTCGCGGTGACGGCCAAGCCGAGTGCGCAGATCAGCTTCCTGCCCCGCAAGCACTTCGATTTGCTCGCGCAACTGCTCGACCTGCGCGTCACTCTCTTCCGCACGCTCGCTGGCCCATTCGAGATCAAATTCCAGGGTTTCGACGCGCTCCGCAATCGATGCACCTTCGGTCTTGAGGTCGCGCAACTCACTTTTGCGCGACAAAAGCCCGGCGTCTGCGTTGTAGTTGCCGATTGTGAGTGTGCCGTCGGCCTCGAGAACTTCGCCGGCTTGCGTCACATACCGCCAGCCTGGACAATCCTCCGCGATTTCTCGAGCGGTCTCAAGATCATGCACCAAAAGCGTGTTGCTGAGCAACTGCCGCGGCAAGTTGCGAAGCTCACTTCGATGGCTCGTCACCAGGTCTGACACCCGGCGGGCCTCATACCCTTGTGGCACCGCCCGCTGCTTGGGTGGTTTCGCGGCGACGGGAACAAATCCGGCTCGACCTGAAAGCCGTTCCTTTCTTTGGTCGAGGGCTATTAAAAAACGGTTCGTGTCCCGCACCAAGAAACATTGAGACAGTGGCCCAAGTGCTAAATCGACGAGCGGCGCAATGTCGTGCGGTGCATGCAGGCAGTCCGCGACCAAGCCAATAATCGACTGGGGCCAGCCAGCTTCTTCGGGCGAATTCTCCAACAGATCCAACATTTCGCTGATGCCGGAATTGAGCCCGTCCCGGCCTTGGTCGAGACTTTCCAATACTTCCATTCGGCTCGTCAATCCACTCGCCTGTGCCCGCAAGTGGGCAAGTTGCGACTGCAGGTCTTGCGATTCCTCTCGCGCCGTATCGCGTTCGCGCATCCGGTCCGTCAGCGCGAGGCGGGCCTCGGCCAACCGGCTCTGCAATTCCGCGTCGGCACGCATCAGCCCGGCCAATTCCAGATCCAAAGCCGCGAGTTGGCCGACTGCGTCGGAGTCTTTCGCCGTGAGGCGATCTCGGTCGCGTGTCAATTGCCCAGCCAGTGCTTTGCAGGCGACGGTTTCATTCTGCCATTTCGCTGAGCTTCGCAGACATTGGAGGTGCCTCTTTTTTTCGGATTCGAGGTCGATGCGTGTTTGTTCGACAGCCGCGGCCGCCGTGGCTAAGCCCTCCGCCAATGTGCGGACTTGCGCCTCGTGTGCCCTAAAGCTATGTTGGACCTCGGCTAAATCACGGGTGGTATCGGCGAGGCTCGTTTCCGCACCGGTCAATTGCTCCGTGAGTTCCGCTTCGTTCGACCGCGTCCGCCCAAAGTCGGCCTCGAGTTCCGTGGCCAAGGCGCGATCACGACCAATGATCGCATCCAACGCGGCGAGCCGGCCACGAGTATCGGCGACCGCCTGCTCATGGCCGCGACTTTGCAGTTCCAGTTCCGCGAGCTCAGAGGCGATCTTCCTGGCGGCTTCACTCTCCGCGGCCGAATGGTGGGCCGCGGAATCCAGCGCCGTCCGCAGCGTATCAAGCTGCTCGGTCGCTTGCGCGATTCGCTTGGTGAGCGTTTGGTATTCACGCAATGCCAGGCCGAGGCGCAGTTCTCGTAGTCGAGTCGAGAGCTCCCGATGCTTCTGAGCTTTCGCTGCCTGCAATCGAACCGATCGGAGTTGATGCTCCACTTCGCCGAGAATATCCCGCAACCGCGTCAGGTTCTCGCCGACTCGCTCTAGTCGGCGAAGGCAATCGATTTTCTTTGCTTTGAACCGACTGACGCCGGCGGCTTCCTCGAAGATCGCTCGGCGATCTTCGTTCGAGGCTTGCAAAAGTGCATCGACCCGGCCTTGCTCGATGATTGAATACGCATTGGCCCCGGAGCCGGTGCCGAGGAATAGATCCTTGATGTCTCGGAGCCGGCACTCTTGGCCGTTAATCAGATACTCACCGCGCCCATCACGGTACACACGACGTATGACGCAAACTTCCGCGGCAGGAATGGCGAGGATGGACTTGGAGTTGTCGAAGATGAGCGCGACTTCGGCGACGCTGACGCCTTTGCGCGACGTCGAGCCGTTGAAGATGACGTCGGCCATCTCGGTGCCGCGCAGCGATTTGACGGACTGCTCGCCGAGCACCCATTTCACAGCATCGACGACGTTGCTCTTACCGGAACCGTTCGGGCCGACGACGGCGGTGATCCCGGCCGCGAAGTCAAAGACCGTTCGATCGGCGAAGCTCTTGAAGCCGATGAGTTCGAGTCGCTTCAGCATAAATGCTCATCGGGAGAGCGATCAGTGCGGTCCGCCGAATACAGCGCTGGTGTTTCCGGTGGAGTCATATAGCGATGGGCCGGGGCCCACGTCGCCGCCCTTACCGCGAATCGCCGCACTGTTTTTCGCTAGTTCGTGAACCGTTGGAGCTTTTGGCAGCGCGTCGAACTTCACCGCGCAGTTCAGCGCCCGCGACGATTCACACTGCCGTAAAAGTTCCAGCGCATCGGCGTAGTCGCCGCCTAGTTCGCCAAGGGCCTTCATGACTTCGGCCAGTTCCAGCGAACACTTGCGCGACTGTTTGCCGGTGCGCACCGAGAATCGACTCAGCGTGCAGAAATCCTCGCCCTCCTTGGCCGTCAGCGTGAAATCGCTGCCGGCAAGGATAGCCACCGGACCATTGATGGCTGGGCTGCTGCCGAACAACACGACCTCAGGCCGCTTGCCGGTCGCGACGTGAATCTGCGGTGAACTCTCTGTCGCGACACGATGCAGCCAGAATGACTTGTTGATCTCTTCGGCAGCGACGGCTGGGTCGCGGTCGTCCAACGTTCGCAAGGCGCGGAATGCACCATAGCGCACCTCCGGTACCGGGGCAGCCATGAGTTCCTGCAATTTCACCCTGCAAACCGATTCGTTCAGCGACGCCAGCGCCGTCAGAGCATAAGCCTGCACCAGTGGCGAGTCGGCCGCCTGCTTGGCGAGTTCTTCCGCACAAGACGGGCTGCCGAGGTACGCCAAGGACTCGGCCGCGGCGAATCGCACCATCGACTCTTCACTGGCAAGCGCCATCTTGAGGGCAGGCTGGACCTGTGGCCCCAAAGCTTCAAGCCGTAGCGCCGCCGTGATGCACGTCGCTGGATCAGTCAGCTGTTTGACTTGCCGTTGCACATAGGCCGCATCCATCTTGGGCGTCTCTTCCAGCGGAATGAGGCGGACCACGCGCAAGAATCGGCCCATGTTCAGGCGATAAGTGCCAGGAACGTTCAGCACGATGTGTGTATCGTTCTTGGCCGTAGCGATCGGAGCCGCGGATGAGCCCGGACCATGGAACGTCTCGTTGATTCGCTCGGCGATGCCCACGGCGGTCTTCACCGACGGCGGGTTCACTTCGAGGATGAACGGCCGATCCTGAATCGTCACCTTGCCGCCGCCCCAAATCTTGCCGGCCCGCTGCGACGGCTGATCGTCGTCAGGGCCAATCGGCATGCCGGAAAGCACCAGGCCTTCGGCTTTGACCATCGGATGGCCGCGGAGCAGGCGATCGGCTCGGTTCGGATCGTTGCTTATGTTCTGCGAGCTTTCGAAGCTGTAGAGGTAGCAAGCGAGCAGCTTACCGCCGCGAAGGCTGGTGGTACGGCTGTAGTCCGGCACACTCACGAAGATGTCCACGGCCTCGCCTTTGCGGGCGCCGGGCGGAATGGTCGCCGACACGCGCACGAGCGAAGTGGTCTTCGAAGTGAAGAGTTCGTTGATATTGGTGACTTCGAGCTTCTTGAGCTCGTTTTCGAGTTGCGCCCGCTCATTGCCAGGCGGGACTCCGCCACCGGTGGCGTTGAGATGCGTCACCAGGCCGACGCCGATGACCGGAATTGGAGCCGCGTTCGATACGGTGGTGAGATCGCCGACGGTGCGAATCTCGGTTTCGCGTTCGGGCTCAGCCTCGGGTTTTTGCGACCGCACTTGTTGCTGCATGCAGCCGACGGCAGCGAATGCCGCCAACCACCAGAATCGTCGCACCATGGCGAGCCCCCCGAAGCCGCAGCCAGGCATTCCCCGTGCCCAGACGCGACCAGACAATCCGCGCAATCTCTGCGCTCAAGCGGCGGGGAATAACATGTGGGCCAGGTGCGTCAAGGGGAAGATGAGGTGTCAAAGTGGCAGACGGCGAATTTCGTTGTTTCGTTGCCAATTTCGGGGGGTGGGGGGTCGGCATCGCCAAGTGGAACTTGATTTGACTTTGCGTGGAACATGGGCGTCCTTGCAAAGTTGCCTGTACGGCGGATTACGGCCGCAACCAGTCGTCGAGTCTTAACCCAGGTATTTTTGCAAAGTCCGCGGTATTGTGGGTCACCAATGTTAGGCCATGGACTAGGGCTATCGAAGCAATCATCAGGTCGGGTGTTGCCACCTGAAACCCAACACGTGAAAGTCCCCCTTTCACTTTGCCGAATTGCTCCGCCGCGACAGAGTCGAAATCAAGCACAGACACATCATTGCGCAAGCTGGCAATGCCTGCCAAGAGCCGCGTGGAGTTGGAGATTTTGAACGCACCCGCGTACAACTCCGCCAACGTGACACTCGCGATCGCTAATCCACCACCGTATTGAATGAACCGATGGGCCAAACCGGCAGGACGTTTTAGATGTGCCGAACAAATGTCAGTATCTAGCAGATGCGTCATTCAAGATCCGGTTCTTGCCGCTCGATCTTACGATCTTGATAAATTTCGTTCATTGCAGATTCGAAATCAGGATCGTCGGCCATGCATCCAGCACTGCGACGTATACCCTCACCCCACGGCTGAGTTGAATCGACTGGCTTCACTGAGACCTCAACTTCCTGTCCTTCTTGAAGTCCGGGGTCTTCGTTTAATTCAATTGTTCGACCGCGAATCTTTCCGTGAATGACACCGCTCATCGTTATCTCCTCATCCGCGATGCTCGCTTCAATTGTACCATTTGCGAACTCGCGATGTCAGAGAGTGGCCCGCCTAGCCTCGCACCAGCACCTGGAACCGCTCGCGCAGGGCCTTGAACACTGGCCCTGGTTTGCCGGTGCCAATCACCCGGCCATCGCATTTCACGACGGGGATGATCTCGGCGGCCGTGCCGGTCAGGAAAAGTTCGTCGGCGGCAAAGACGTCGTGGCGAACGAGGGCCATCTCGCGGACGGAGAAGCCGGCCTCAGTCGCCATCTCCATGACGATGTTGCGCGTCACGCCTTCGAGGATGCCGGCACTGATCGGTGGCGTGCGAATCTCGCCGTGCTTGACCACGAAGAGGTTGTCGCCGGTGCACTCCGATACCTCGCCCTTGTGATTGAGCATAATCGCTTCCAGGCAGCCGGCCCGGATCGCTTCAATCTTGGCGAGAATGTTGTTCAAGTAATTCAGCGATTTCACCCGCGGCGACAGCGCGGCCGGGTGACTGCGGATCGTGGCGGCCGTGATCACGTCGAGGCCGTGCTCGTAAAGCTCCGGCGGATAGAGGCTGATGCCATCGACGATGATGATGACGTTCGGGTCGCATTTGCGTGGGTCGAGGCCCAGCGTGCCGACGCCGCGAGTGACGATCAGGCGAATGTAGCCATCGACTTTTTCGTTGGCTTTAACCGTATCTTCCACGGCCGCGCTCATCGCATCGCGGCTCAGCGGGATTTCCAAGGCGATGGATTTGGCGCTATCGTAGAGCCGTTCGATATGCTCGGGGAGGCGGAAGACTTTGCGGTTGTAGATGCGAATCCCTTCGAACACGCCGTCGCCGTACAGCAAACCGTGATCGAACACACTGATTTTCGCGTCCTGCTTTTCAACCAGTTTGCCGTTGAGGTAAATCCGGGGTGTGGCCATGTTGATCCCGTTAACAGGCAGGCGATAACAGACGCAGGTCGGCCCCCGGCGAGGCGGCGGTATGCGACGGCTCGACCCGGCCAGCCGTCAGCCGAACGACGCGATCGGTCGTGGTGACTAAGTCCAAATTATGGGTGACCATCACAATCGTCAGCCCATCACGGTTGAGGTCGCGCAAGAGGCCCACAATTTCGGCACCCGTAGCCTCGTCTAGGTTGCCGGTCGGTTCATCGGCGAATAGCAACCGAGGCTCGTTCAATAAGGCCCGCGCAATCGCGGTTCGCTGCATTTCCCCGCCGGAAAGCTCACGCGGCCGGTGATGCAGGCGATGGCCGAGGCCCACCCGTTCCAACAATTCCTGCCCCCGGCTGCGAATTTTCCGCCGGCTGCCGAACCAGCCGAGAATTGATTGGCCGATCATCCCAGGCATCAGCACATTTTCGAACGCCGTGAGCTCCGGAAGCAGATGATAGAACTGGAAAACGTAGCCGAACGTCCGGTTGCGGAGTTGTTCCCGTTCGCGATTCGACAAACTATCGATCCGTTTGCCATCGAGGGCGACTTCGCCTTCATCCGGCGTGTCGATGGTGCCCAGGAGATGGAGAAGCGTGCTCTTGCCGGAGCCGGACGCGCCAATAATGGAGAGGAACTCACCGTCATGCACATCGAGATCGACGCCGCGCAACACGGGCACGATCACGGCATCGCGGCGATAGCTCTTCGTGAGGTTGATGGCTTTGAGCATGGTTTGCGTCCTGCGGTAATTTATCGCGGCCCTTCAGGCCGCATATTCGGGGAATCGGATAACCCAGGGCGTTGCCCTGGGCTCAGGTATCGCGGTCCTTTGGACCGCAAAACAAGGAGGTCACCTAGACTCAACATCGCCTCGATGAGATCTGATCCTCCCGGCCGTGCAACGGCCTCCGATCTCAATTGCGGTCCAACGGACCGCGATATCTTAGCCCAGGCCGAGAGGCCTGGGCTATTGGACGTTCAATCGCCGGCGGTCTGAAGGACCGCGATACAGCACCGCGGGCCACAGCGTTTTACTCATACCTCAGTGCACGGACCGGTTGCAGCATAGCGGCACGCATGGCGGGCAACACGCTGAACACCACGGCAATCGCGATCGAGCCGATGTTTACCCAGAACACACTGCCGGCCTGGATAAACGTCGGGATGCTGTCGAAGTAATACACCCTGCGATTGAACACCTCATGTCCGGTCAGGAAACTGATGAAGTGTTCAACGTCGTTAATCCAGTGGGTTAACGACAATCCGATCACTGTGCCCAGGATGGCACCGACCGTCCCGAGCAGCAGCCCATACGACAAGAAGATGCCCATCACGCCGCGGTTAGACGCCCCCAGCGCTTTCAGAATGCCTATGTCGCGGGTCTTCTCGACCACGATCATGCTGAAGATGGCGAGGATGCCAAAGCCGGCCACGCCGACGATCATGAACAACAGCACGTTCAAGATGCCGCGTTCGATGTCGATCGCGGCGAGGAGTGGTCCCTGCTTGTCCTCCCAAGTCATGACCTGGAATGAGTCGCGGGCAAAGATTTTTTTCAACTCATCCACGACGTAGCGAGCTTTGGAATAATCGGTCAGCTTGATGAGGATGTGGTCCGCTCGGCCCTGCATGCCGCGCAGCCGCTGCAAGTGATCGAGCGGAACGAACACGCAATGGGCGTCGTACTCGCTCATCTCGGATTTGAAGTAGCCGGCGACCGCAAAGCGATCGAATACCGGCGCAAGTTTCGCTCCGCCAGCACAAATGATGGTTGGCATGTCGCCCGGCAAGAGCGTGTAAATTTCTTTGAGTTCGGTCGGCTTCGCCCCGTCATCACGGTAGCAAGCGATCGCCTGGCCCACGATGATGCCCTCGATCTTCTTTTCGCCGTGGTCCCAGGCTTCCGGCGGCGGTGCCTCGCCGGGCACCAGCGGATCGATTGGCGGCAACGTCGGCTGGCCCGGCATGCGGAAGGCATTGAGACGGTAGGCCGCTTGGTCAGTAAGTTCAAAACTCGGCGCGATGGGCTTGTGGTCCTGATCGACGAGATATTCCGCAAATCCGCCGACTGGCACCCGAGTGGCCAGATCCACGCCAATCAATTGCACCTGCTTGGTGAGTGTCATCCCCCGATACGGGAACTGCATCATCGCAAAGGTTTCGATCGTCGGCGTCATGGCTTCGACGTACTTGCCGGCCGGCGAGGCCGCGATGCGGCGCATCTTCTCGGCCGGGTCGGCGAAGCCATCGAACTCAACGGATTCGACACTGACATCCGAGAGCAAGCCGTGCAGCCGATCACGCAACTTATGCGAGAACCCGGCCATCACGCTGTTCACGACGATGAGCGTCGCCACGCCGAGCATGACGCTGACGACGCACACGATCGCGAGATAGCGGGTCTTCAGATACCGCCAGCAGAGCAAAGCCTTGTACACGTTGAATCCCTCATCCTGAGGAACAATACTTTTCACTTCTTGTTAGCCCGACGCGCTCGCGTCGTCTTTGTTAGCCGGACGCGCAAGCTACGGGAAGCAGAGACTCTGCCCCACTCGCGTGTTTCTAATTTTTTGTTGGCCACGACAAGTGACGAAAGCCAGAGTTTCCCATGTGGGGCCAAGTCTCTGCGTTCCGTAGCTTGCGCGTCCGGCTAACGAAATCAAAATCATTTCGTTTCCCCTTCGCTCGCCTGAGGGCGGAGAAGCGGAAACAAAATCACATCCCGGATCGTCTGCGTGTCCGTCAGCAACATCACCAGGCGATCGATGCCGACGCCCAGGCCACCAGCGGGCGGCATGCCGTGCCGCATCGCGCGGATAAAATCCTGGTCCATTTTCGCCATCGATTCGTCGGCCGGCAGGCCGGCGAGTTGCTGGCGGAATGTTTGTTCTTGGGTCACCGGATCGTTGAGCTCGGTGTAGGCGTTCGCCAGTTCCATGCCGAGCACATAGAGTTCGAACCGCTCGGCGATGGTCAGATCGCCCTGCTTCCGCTTGGTCAGCGGACACAGGGCGGCCGGGTAGTCGTAGACGATCACGGGCCGGTCCGATTTCTCCAAAGCCGGCTCGACGACATGCTCGAAGAGTTCGTGCACCAACACATCATGATGCTTGCCGGCGGTTTTGAGGCCGCGCTGGCTGGCAATGGCGGTCACATCCGCGTCGATCGCAAGCCCGACGTGTTCCCGGAACAGCTCGGCGTATTTCTGTCGTGGCCAGGGCGGCGAGAAGTCGATCGTGCGTTCGCCGTAGTTCACGGTGTGGCCGGAACCGATCGCATCGAGGCAGGCGATGACCATGCCCTCGGTGATGTCCATCATGCTGTGATAGTCGCCGTACGCTTGGTACAGCTCGAGCATGGTGAACTCGGGATTGTGCTTGCGGCTAATGCCTTCGTTGCGGAACACCCGGCCCAATTCGTAGACGCGCTCCAAACCGCCGACGAGTAGACGCTTCAGATGCAGTTCCAGCGCGATGCGCAGGAACAATTCGATGCCGAGCGTGTTGTGGTGCGTGATGAACGGCCGGGCGGCGGCTCCGCCGGCAATCGAGTGCAGTGTCGGCGTCTCGACTTCCATGAAGCCGCGGGCGTCGAGGAAGCGACGGATTGTTTGCACGATGGTGACGCGCTGCTTCGTGCGGCGAAGTGTCTCTGGCGTGTGGATCAAATCGAGATAGCGGTGGCGAAGGCGAAACTCTTCGTCCTGCATGCCGGCATGCTTGTCCGGATGCGGCTCCAGCGACTTGGCGAGGAATGTGAGCTTGTCGGCCCGGATCGTTTCCTCGCCGCGGCGGGTGAGCCCGTAAATGCCCTCGACGCCGATCAGATCACCGAGGTCGAGATTCTGCGCGAGCTGCCAGCCGAGTTCGCCTACCTGCTGCTGGCCGATCATGACTTGGACTTGGCCCGTGTGATCGCGAATGTCAAGGAAGTGCAACTTGCCTTGGATCCGGCGAAGGACAATTCGGCCCGCCGCTCGGGCTCGGGTCTTTGACTCGTCGAAAGGGGCGGCGGGATTGGCGCGAATCGTGGCGATCGATTGATGATCGTCGAACCGGCTGCCCCAAGGGTCCAGGCCAAGCGCCTCGATGCGCGCAAGCTTCTCGGCACGCGACGCCGCAAGATCATCGAGGGGTGGGGTTTCGGCCACGGAGACTCCCAGGTGGTTCGGCGCGTACGCCGACCGCCCGGAGATTGTCGGGGACTAGGAGAAAAGTGTCAACTGCAAGCGGATTTGCAGTGGTTTTAAGAGCGTCGAGCCGTAAGGCCGACGTGTAAGGCTCTCAAATGCAAAGACACGTCGGGCTTACGCCTCGACGCTCATTTTCTGTGGGTAACAGTTGTATTTCCCTGAGCGTCAACAGTAGTATTCGTGCCGTTTATCGCATCACCCATTATTGTGAGCCCACCTTCAACAAACGATGGCCAATCAATCAAGGACTCACTCGTGCTTGTTGAATTTGAGTACGTCCCGGTCGGCGTTGTTCGACAACCGGTTAACAAACACATAACAAACGCTATGCGAAATTTAGCGAATCGCATCAGACTTTCCCACGAAACCAACGTGGCAATACTAGCAGTTAGTGCGATTTGCAATGTCATTTTCTGTGGAATCCGGCCGGCGGCTTGGGCGCGCCCCCCCCGAGCGGCGGGCAATCGTGCCCGCCGCTCACATTCAGTCGTTACGCGTTGGCAAACGCTCGTTCGCCGAGCGCCGCCTTCAACCGGATCCGCGCGGTGTGCAACCGACGCTTCACGGTGCCCAAGGGCACATCGAACCGATCGGCGATCTCGTTGAGCGACTGCCCCTTGAGGTAGAACGCTTCGAGCGCGGTTCGGTCGATCGCCTTGAGCCGCTTGAGCGCAGCGCGCACGGCCACTCGCTCTTCAGTCCGCACGATCGCGTCGAGCGGATCGGCCGCAGCCCCGGCCACGCCTTCGAGCGCATCGGGAGCGCCCGCGGCGATGCCACGCCGAGTCAGCTTGTTGATCGCCATCCGTGCGGTGATCCGCCGCAACCAGCCGGCGAAGCACCGAGGATCGCGCAACTGGCCGATCTTGCGCATGGCGTGCACGAACACTTCCTGCGTGAGTTCCTGCGCGACATGCGGGTTGCGCACCTTGGCCAAGGCCGAGGCGTACACAGCGCCCTCGAACCGCTTGACCAATTCACCGAAGGCAGCCCGGTCACCGGCCTGCGCCTTGCGGATCAACTCTTCCACCTCAAGCCAGCACATGACAATGTCCCTGTTCAAGAGTCCTGTTCGTTCGCGCAAACGCCCACGCAGCGGCCGCGCATGCGGTCGAGCCGGGTGACTGCGGAAGATGAACCGCGGAGTACGCAGAGAGCGCAGAGGAAAAACGAGAAAGCGGTTTGCTCCGCGTTCTCTGCGTTCTCAGCGGTTCAAATTCTCATTCGTCGCGGTTACGTCGCGGCGAAGCGTTTCCCGGCTATCGGCGTGCATGAGCGCACGCCAGACATTCGGGAACTGGCACCCAGCGTTCTGGCGGATCGACCGATCCGGTGCCCGACGGCCGTTAGCCGTTCGGGCAGTCGATTCGGATCCGACTGCCAGTCGCGCGGATATGGGTGCCGCGCCGCACAGGGGAACAGAGACGCCGAGGTCTGTTCCGCTGTGCCGAAAACGACGTCAGCCTGGCGGGTCACGACGAGGTCGTTGGCCCGAAAGGCGTCTAAACGTGTTCCCAGTTTCAAAGCGGTCATAGCAGACCTCCGGCAAGAAAAAGTGTTACCGGCAAACGACTTGCGTTTGCCCTTCCATCCTCGCATCAATTCAGAAGGGTGACCCCTCCGGATCATTGTGCTCGTGCCGTCAAGCAACCAGGGACCATCCCCAGTCGGCGCAAAGGCACATACGAACCCTACTGGGTTCTAATCGTCAGACAGGGCTGACGCAATAAATGTTCGCGCGAATTTTAAAAAAACACGATTTTTGAACCACAGAGCAGAGCCCCTGTATTTCCTGGCCCATGCAGAGTCTTTGTATTTCGTGGCCGGGCCGTCTCTGCATTTCGTGGCCGGGTCTGAAGGTCGCCCTTGGCGACCGAAGGCCCGGTTGAACCCGCGGGCACTTGCCACTCCCCGGGCCTTCGGTCGCCAAGGGCGACCTTCAGACCCGGCCACGAAATCTAAGTAGCCTCGGCGCCGGCCACGAAATACATGGTTCAAGGGTTTTTTTACCCGCGGGTGCGGTATTGATCGATCGCCAGGCGGGCCTGGATCGGTAGGCGCTCCAGCGATTGATCCACGGCACCGGAGTGCGGCAGATTCCGCCGTTCACGCTCGGCTCCCTGACGCAGATCGTCCGCGGCTTGCTCGGACTTGCCCAGCGACAACCGTGTCAGGCCCAGGAAGTACCAGTAGCGGGCATCGCGGTCGTTTTGACGAATCGCGGTGCTAAACGCTCGCTCGGCCTCATTGAGCTGGCCCTGACGATAGGCGGACAAGCCTTGAGCGAACGAGCGATCGCCACTGGCGTCGGGTGAATATGCGCTCATGGCGACCGGTGGCAGATCGGCGGCCGGCTTCTCCATCGCCTTGTCGATCGCGGAAATCACTTCGTTCACGGAAGCGTCATTGGACGTCTGAAGCTTCTGACGCACTTTGGCGGCGAAGCCATTGAGCTCCCGGATCGAGCGCTGCACCGCATCGCGGTTCTGCGTCGCCTCGGCGAGTTTCGCTTCGAGCACGCGTGCCTTCTCCTCGGCCGTGCGGGCCTTACTCTCGGCATCGCGGCTTTCGGCTTTGAGCTTGGCGAGTTCAGCTTCATCTGTTTTCGGCGCCGCAGGAGCGGGCGTCGTCGGCTTCATGTTCGCCAGTTGCTCGTTGGCCTTGGCGAGGTCCGCCTTTGCAATTTTCAGTTCCTCTTCAAGGGTTGTCTTCGTGTTGTTGGCGTCGGTCAATTTCTTTTCCAAGTCCTTGGCCGATTCGGCGAGCTTGCGGTAAACCTCGGTCGCGTTCTCAGCCTTTTTCGCAACGGTCATTGACGCCGCGGCTTGCGCTTCCGCGGCTTGGGTGTCAGTTTTCGCCGCGGTGACAGCGGCCTTCAATGCGGCCGTTTCGTTAGACAATTTGGCCTGTTCGGCTTTGGCCTTTTCGGCCTCGTTTCGCAGGGTCACGACGTCGGTTTCCAGCTTCTTCATCTGCTCGGCATCGTTCTTCGCCTTCACGAGCAACGCCTTCAGCGGCGAGTCCGGTTTTTGCTCGAGGATATTTAGCGCTTTGTCGAAATCGCCGGCGTCGAGCAGGCCCATCGCCACTTCGGCCGGAGCGGCTTGTTGCGGTGCGGGTGCTGCTGGACTAACGGGCGTGCTATTGCCGCCGCGGCCAATACCGGAGAACCACAGAGCGGCGCAGAGGCACACGCCAGCTAACCCGCCGAGAAGGCCGTTGATTAGATGGCGGTTCTTGCGCGGTAAGGGTATCGGCGCGGTGTCGGGACCGTTGGGGATTCGCTCCGAACCCGGCTCGATGCTCGTGATGGATGACGAACTCACCGGCGCATCGGGACCAGCGAGGTCCAATCGGCCGCTTTCGTTTTCGTCTTCCCAGTGGGCCTCGTGAGTCTCCCGAGCGAGAATATCGGCGGCTTCCATCTCTTCGGGACTAGCCTCGGGCAGATCTAAAAGCGCGTCGGAATTCAGATCCACCGTCGAAGACTCGCCCGGGAAGTACGGAATATCGTCGCCTTCATTCAAGCTGTCGCGGGTGACGGAATGAACATCCGCTGTATCGTTGAGGAAATTGGCCGCCGCATCTTCATCAGCGGTGGTGGGCGTGAAGAGCTCGGCTTCGGAGCGCTTATGAGGGTTATCGAGATCAAATCCGGAGCCATCTCCGGAGCGAGTTTTCATCAACTCGTCCCAGGAGATCACTGAGGCACCGCTTAGCGGGCCAGATATTTGACTGCGCGCCGAGACCTGTTCGCCCGGCTCGATGGCTTCGAGCGCGTCGTCCGGCGTCGGAGTGCTATTGGGATTCGTCTTGGAATTCGCAGCGTCGTGCGTTGGTTTATCCGCCATTATTCTCTCCAGCCTGAAATTCGGCTTGAGTGTACCTTAACTCCCTTTTTAGCCCGAGGCGGCGACAAAATCGCGACAGGCGCCAAAGAGCCGGTTAGCCCTTAGGTCGGCCTAGTGTGAAGTGAAGTTCCACATTGAAAATGTCAGCCAGCGTACCGTGCTGGTTTTTCCATCGAGATTTCCGCTACGCGATACGGGGAACATAAAAATGAGACGCTGGCACCGCGATTGCTCGCATTTTCGGCACACTCGGCAAAACCGGTTTGCCGCGAACCCCTCAGTCCGGTTCCCTGTCCTCAACCTGGCGCACAACATTCTCGCAGAACCACCGTCATGCTCACTGGCACGAACGAAGTGATGGACTATCTCCCCGCCGGTTTCCGGGCTGCCAATACCTCGCCAGAAATGGTCGAGCTGTCTCTGATATTGCCACACTGGCAGGTTGAGGCGCTCGAAACCGCAGCCCATGCCAAGGGGCTGACCGTGGCACAAATGCTCCGCCGTGTCTTGGGAGGTTTTTGCAATGAATTGCAAAATCTATCCGGACCCAATGCGGCGAGCTCAACCGCACCGGCGTAGAACCGAAAGCCTAGTCGAGCGGCTCTGTTCTTGGCTTCTCTAGCCGATATAGCGGCAGATGCCGGTAGTACACTTCCAGCGTCAGTAGCGACAAGCTCGTCGCGACCATTCGGCCACCACCGTTGCCCGTGAGCAATTCGTCCGGTTCCCAACTGCCGCGGTTCGGGCCAGTGCTGTTGTCTTGCGTGTCGATCAAGAGATCGCGCATATTGGGGTTCCAACTTCGCTTCCAGTCGTCCGCAGTCGCGCAGAAGTGCATCACCTGCGTGGCGTAATAGTAGTAGTAGATGTCCTTCAAACTCTTCCGCGGCATGCTCGACTTGATGTTCTCCACGCCTGCAATCATCTTGGGGTTCTTCGGTCCCCAACCCAGATAAGCGCGACACAACAGTCCGACCGCCGTCATCGTCGGACGGTTGCCTGGCCCGAGGTAGCCATACGCTGCTCCCTCTTGCGTTTGCACCGAGTCCAAAAACTTGCCGACTTTGGTCAGGGTCTCGCTTGGCACATTTAAGCCGGCGAGCCGGCCACTTTGCAGCGCTTGCAGGCACCAGCCAGTAACAGACGTATCACCCGGCTCGGCGACTTCGTAGCGGAAGCCGCCCGCGGAGTGTTGCGCCTTGATCAGATAATCGAGTGCGCGCTGCGCGGGTTTCTTGAGCATCGGGTCCGCGGTCATGCCGTACGCTTCGCACAGCACGATTGTGCAGATGGCGTGCGAGTAGTGCTTCGAGCGATTGCCCAATAATCCGTTCGCCGGCTGCTTCGAGACGAGCCAGCGAATGCCGCGATCGACAGTTTTTACGTACTCAGCGTGATCGGGATGGGCTGAGTTCACTTTGTGTGTGATGCCGGCCGCGAGAAACGGCAACAGCGCGAGGCCAGTTGCACCAAGGTCGTCCTGCACCGTGCCTTCGACCATCGTCCAATGGCCATCGGCTTTCTGCTGTTTTTGCAGCCACTTTAAGCCTTTGGCAACCGCGGCTTCGGACGCGGCGTTGCCGCCACCCTCGGCGACCATCTTTTCGCGCGTCGCACCCGAACGGCCGCCAAACATTTGCCCGGGGATGAACCGCCCACCGACGTAGCCGCCCGGATCGCCGAAGGGGTTGCCGATCGCCGGGCCTTGGTCGAGGCCTCCACCTGCGCCACCGCCCAGGCCTGGAGGCGGCGCCACGTTTTGCACGCCACCCGCCGGCGCGGCGTCGATGCCGATCGGTTCAGCAGGCCGCATCGGGCCCGGCACGCTGACGTCCTCGATGCGATCAACTTTGTAATTCAGTTTCTTGCTCGGATCCAAACCGACATCTTCGTTATCGAAGTTGTGCTTCGGCGTATCCTCGGCCTTCACCGCGATCGCGAGTTCATCCGGCGGCGAATCGGTCAGCGGCCTGAGCAATGTAAATTGCAGAATAATTAGCGCGGCAATATACGGTGAGTGAATCAATAGAGACACTAACCACGCCCATCGCTGCCGCTTGACAGCTTCCACCGGCGGCGCATCCGCCGGCTTTGGGATAACCAGCGGCGTCGTTCCTTTGTTACGCCGGGCCATGATGCGACTCCTGCGTCATGCGGGCCAGGCGAATAGCCTCTCGTGCGTGGCGATCATTGCGGCGAAACCACCATGTCAACGAAAACAAGCCAACCAGGCCGATGCCAATAACGACGAGAGCGACGGGCACCACGGTGCCAGGGATGTCCCATAAGGACGCGGTCGTTGACGGAGATTTGAGCGAAGCAATCGTGTGGCCAATGAGTAGCGGCGAGCGCCGGGTGCCGTCGCCGGATTTGTAGCGGTAAATCTTGTAGAAGTAGCCCGCAAAGCTCACCTTGCGATCGAGTTGCTCGGCGACAGGAATGTCTTGTGGCAGCTCGGTGAACAGCACGCACCACGCATATTCGCGATAGATCTCGGAGAAAATCCAGCCCTCGTAAAGATGTCCAATCCCGTCGGCCCGCAAACCTTCGGTGGGTTGAATGTCGCGCACGCGCTTGAGCCGGCCTTCAATCTGCACGACTTCGCCGCGATAGCGTGCCGCTTCGGGGCTCATCAGATGGGCAAAGGTGAGATCATTGGGGGCGACCGCGCGGAAAGACGCCTCCGGCACCATGTGCGCGAAGCGAACGGTGTAGTCATACGCCCGACTCTCGTCGGGATTCTCCGCCTCGCCGCGCACGGGTGCGTCATCTTCAACGTGCTTGATGATCTCGCGATTCAACTCGCTCACAGCGGGAGGTGGCGGCGGCACAACCGGTGGATGTTCTTCCGCAAAAGCAGTTGAACCGCAGAGAACGCAGAGAGCGCAGAGAGCGCAGAGAAAAAACCGAGAAAGCAATTTCTCGTGTTTTTCTCCGCGCTCTCTGCGTTCTCTGCGGTTCATTTCTTCTCTTCTATTTCCGGCCGCGGGCCGAGCGGGGCACCGAAACCTACCGATTTGAAGCCCGCCAACAGGCAGGTGTCCATCACTTCCACCAAGCCGGCGTACTTCAGGTTCCCATCGGCCTCCAATTTGATCGTAGCAGGATAATCCGACCCCAATTGCTTGCGGATCTTGTCCAACTCCGTCCGCAACGTCGCCAGGTCCGCCACCGGCGTGGTCTTTTCCTTCTCGCGGATCACGAGGCTCGCGATGTTGCCGGCGTTGGACGTGATCGCCACTGTGATTTCAGCCTCTGGCTCCGGGACTTTGTCCGACATGGCGAACGGGTCCGCCTCTTCGGCCGACGCTTTGGCGACACCGGTCGCCGGCAAGAGCATGTCGAGTTGCCCCTCGGCCGCGCTGGGCGGGGTAAAGGTGAGGATGAAAAACGCCAGCAACTGGAACGACATGTCCAACATCGGTGTGATCGGCAGCACCACTTCGACGTTGTCATCCAATTTTCGCCGGCGGCGTTTGCGGATCATGATTGCCTCAACGGAATCATGGCGCGGAGTTGAAGGTTGTGCAGGCCCGCCTCCTGGCAGTGCTTAAGAATTCGGAAAACCCCCGAGTACGGTACCTCCTTGTCAGCCCGGACGATTACGAGCGTATCAATCTTTTGATCTGGCTTTCGCTTCCGGGCCTCATCCGCGACCGTGTGCAAGTAACCGGAGATCTCACCATCGGATGATAGGGGCGCGGGCCGGCCGACGACCAACATCGCCCCATCCGCATTGATGTTGAGAAAGACCACATCCGATCCGGTCTCGCGCATCGGCTTGGCCATTTGCGCGACCGGTAGCATCACGGTTTGATCGACCTGCTCCATCACGAAGTTGGCACACATCATGAAGAACAAAATCAATTGCAGGACGAGGTCGAGCAGCGGCACCAGATTGGGCTGGCCCTCGTCGCTGATGCCGGCTCCGGAATGACCCTGGCTCATCGGTGACTCACGTGGCAGGTTCGGCGGCGGGCACAGTTGTTTCGTCGGCGGGCGCAGGGCTGGCCACGGGCACGACCGGCCCAACTTTCTTCGAGTTGTGGTACATCTGCGTCAGCATGTCGTCGGCCAGGTTGGCGGTATCGTTGGATAGCTTGGTGATTCGGTTGCGGAAGAAGGCGTTGAAAAAAACGCCGGGCACTGCGATGCCGATCCCGAGCATGGTGATGACCAGTGCATGTGAGATGCCGCCGGCCAAGCGGGCCGCATCGACCTTGCCGCCGCGGGCCAACTCCTTGAATGACAGAATCATCCCGAACACAGTGCCGACCAGCCCGATGAGCGGGCCGAGGGAGCTGATCACAGCGATGTAATTGTTCAATTGGTCTTTGCTCGACCTGAGACTGTCCACCGAGTTGAACGCGGCCTCGCGGGCATCATCGAGGCCATATTGCAGCCGAGCCATCCCATTGGTCAGCACCTTGCCAAGGAATGAAACGTCGGCTCGCACTAGGTCGAACGCTTCTTTGAACCGCCGCTGGTTCACGAGATCGGTGAACTGGGCGACGAGCTTGGCCGGGATCGCGATTTGCATCCGCAGATCGAGCGCCAGAATGATGATCAAAGCGACGAGTGAGATCGAGAGAATCAGCAGCAACCCGCCGAAGATCGGCCCCGCCGATTTGACGATGTGTACGAACAAGCTTTCGTCGGCGGTCGTGGCGGGCTCCGCTGGATCGTGGCCCGCCTGCGCATAGAGCGGCGATGCGATCGCGAGCAGGATCCAAATGGTGAGAATGCCGAGGATGGCGAAACGAAGACGGCGCTCCATAGAGGAGTCCTTGGGTGGATGTGGCTCGCTCTATTGGACTAGCGAATTAATGAGAGGTCAAGGAGAGGCTTAAGAATTGGTGTCCGGGTTCGGTACTAGCCTGAAGCGCTGGTCGTGCCTCAGTTTGGTCTTTTGATTTCAGGCCAACGGCCTGAGATTTCTCAGCCCAGGGCGCAGCCCTGGGTAATTTGTCATTATCGGATGCAGGCTGAAGGCCTGCGACAAATCTCTCGCAGCCCTACAGGCTGTAAACAATTCGCATGAATACCCAGGGCTGCGCCCTGGGCTGAGAAATCTCACACCTTTGGTGTGAAGAACATCAAACTGAGACACTACCGAAGTGCTAACGAAGGTGCTCTCGGCCTTCGCTTGCGCTTCAGGCTGGTACATAGACTTAACTCGCCTTGAGCAGCCTCCAAGCGCGCCGGACCAGTTTCTTCGCCGCCGAGGCTTTCGCGGCGGTCAACTCGTCGCGCAAACGCTCATTCTCTTTTCGCAATGCCGCCAATGACTCTGGTATATGCTGGAATTCCCATTCACCGCTGATCGTGACCGACGTGATGTCGCCACTGGCGTACCACCAGAAACTCGGATCGTGGGTTTCGAATTCGACGCAGCCATCGCCGATCGCCCGGCCATTGTGCCCCATGTCGGCCAAGGTCAGGGTTTGCGTTTTGCCCAGCGTGTCGCGCAGTTCGACCGCGTGCACCTTCAACCGAGCAAGCCGATTTTCGACCGGATCCCAGCGCATGGCTTTGAGTCCGGAAATGGCCGGCATTTTGAAACGCAGGATGAAGTCGCCGGGTGCAGGTTGAATCAATCTCTTCACTTCCTGGCTGGCCGACCAACCGTCGCCGGTGTCGTAGAAGATGCTCGATTGCTCGCCGCCGAAGAGATTGAGCGCGTCGGCCGTTCGCAGCAATTCGAAGAACTGAACCGGCCCGAAGTTGTATTTGCTGGCGAGCACCTCAGCAGCTTCCGAATTGCTCAAGAGATCGTGCAATAACTCTGTGCCGATCAGCCGGCCCATCGGCCAGGCGGTGCGCGTGTACAGGAACGCGCGCTCGCAAGCGTACTCCAGCCCGTCTTGGAAGTCGGGGCGAATCAACGAATCGGCAAACGCGTCGCGGAACAGGCCGCACGGAATGGTGTCGAAGAATCGCCGTAGCAAGAAATAGTGTTCGTTGGCCGAGCGGAGATGCGAGTCCGCATCGGGCGCACTCAGGTTTTGGCCGCCGCTGCGAATACGGTAGCTCAGCAGCTTGAACGGCAGGATTTGCAGCGGGTACTGGCCGATGAGCCGGACCCAGAGGTCAAAGTCCGAGAGTTGCAGCATCGCCTCGTCGTACGGAGCGCGGGCCATAATTTCCCGCTCGGTAAACACCGTGACGCCATTGAGGAAATTGCCGCGGTGAAATAGCCGAGCGAGCATCTCAGCGCGGCTGAGCCGTTCGCTGGCGAATGAACTTTGCGCAAAATGCCCGGCCTCGATCGGTGAACCGAACTCATCGATGAAATCGATGTCCGAGAAGAGCACGCGGGATTCGCCGCGCTGATACTCTTTGAGCTGCGCTTCCAGACGGTTCGGCTTGCACACATCGTCGCCAGAAAAGAGAGCGACATATCGGCCCTTAGCCGTCGAAATCGCTTTATTGGTCGCCGCACTCGGGCCGCGGTTGGTTTGGTGAACAGTCACGACCCGAGGATCAGTGAACGAGTTGATCACCTGGGCGGTGCCGTCGGTCGAGCCGTCGGTGACCACGACAACCTCGATATCGGAACAGGTCTGGTTCAGGACGCTGCGAATAGCTTGGCCGATGTACTTCTCATGGTTGTAAGTCACGAGCGAGACGCTGATCAGTGGCCGGTCGTTCATTGAGATGACTCCAAGACCCGCGACGGAGTCGCGGACTACGCAGCACGTTGTCGCGCGATCGGCCGAAACTGCCGCACTGCCGCGGCGACGTCGGACACATCTTCCAAACTCATCTGCGCACCCATGGGCAAACTGAGCAGTTCATCGGCAATGCGCTCAGTGACCGGCAACGGTCCGCCAGTCCAACCACTGGCGTACGCACCGGATCGGTGCGGCGGAACTGGGTAATGAATCTGAGCGCCGATGTTCAACAGGCTCAAATGCTTTTGCAGTTCGTCACGCAGGGAGTGACGTACCACAAATAAGTGCCAGACCGGCTCCGCCCAGTCAGGCACATGCGGCACGATGACACCAGGTGATTTGCGCAGCGTGTCCGAGTATGCCTTCGCCAAGACCCGGCGCCGCTCGTTCCACTCGTCGAGATAACGCAGCTTTACCCGCAGAAAAGCGGCCTGCAATTCATCGAGCCGGCTATTGGTGCCGAGCGAATCGTGGTGGTATTTGCGCTGGGAGCCGTAGTTGCGCAGAGTCCGCAAGCGATCGGCGAGTGCCGCGTCGCTGGTAGTCACCGCGCCGCCGTCGCCGAATGCGCCGAGGTTCTTACCGGGATAAAAGCTGAAGCAAGCACAGTCGCCCAAATTGCCGACGCGTCGGCCACAATAGCGAGCGCCGTGGCCCTGGGCTGCATCTTCGATCACCGCCAGTTTGTGCTTGCGGGCAATCGCCACGATGGCGTCCATGTCCGCGGGCTGGCCGTAGAGATGCACCGGGATGATGGCCCGCGTCCGCGGCGTAATCACGGATTCGATTTGCTGTGGGTCGATGTTAAACGTGTTGGCCTGCACATCGACCGCGACGGGCGTCGCACCGACGGCCGTTACTGCCAGCCAACTGGCAATGAAAGTGTGCCCGGGCACAATCACTTCATCGCCGGCCCCAATATCGAAGCCGCGCAAGGCCAAATGCAATGCGTCGAGGCCGTTGCCAAGCGATACGCAGTGCTCGGTTTCGCAGTAAGCCGCGAACTCGGATTCGAACGCGGTGACTTCCTTGCCGAGGATGAACCACCCGGCGTCCATGACTCGGTGATAGGCCGCGTCGAACTCTTCGCGCAACTCGCGGTAACTCGCGCCGACATCGAGGAAGGGAATCATGCGGCGGCCGCCCTCCTCGTCGCGCGGCAAAACTCGTTGTAACAGCGGAAATAGTCGGCCTCGTCGAAGTATTCCGAAGCCAACACCAGGCACACGCTGCCCGACGAGAAATTATCGATTTCCCGCCAGACCATCGGCGGAATGTAAAGGCCCGAGTACGAGCGATTGAGATGATGGCGGACGCGACGATGACCGTCGTCGAGCACGACATCGAAACTGCCGGAGAGTGCAATCAGAATCTGATGCAGCGTCTTGTGCGAGTGGCCGCCGCGCTCGGCCCCGCCGGGCACGTCATAAAGATAGTACACCCGGCGAATATCGAACGGCACGTGGCGATTGGCTTCGATGTACGTCAAATTCCCGCGGGCATCATGAACCTTCGGCAAATCGATGATCTTCGACCCGCCGACCGACATCGGCACCTTCGGCGTTTTATCGCCTGCCCCCTGTCTTTTGTCCCCTGTTTCCTGATTCATGCGACCTCCAGCTCGTAGTGGTCGTAGGTCACGGCCCGGGCGCCATAACTCTCTTTGTTCTCGATCAGCCCCGCGTTCAAATAGCGGCCCTGCTGCTCCGTCGAGATGCCAAAATCAAAATAGGCTTTCGACGTGTAGACCTGATTCAAAAGTTCATCCATCACCAGGTCGTGGGCCGACAATTCCCGGCCCGCGTCGGTCGTGGCGATGTACTGCGAATGCGCGACTCGGGCCGTCTCGTAGACCACGACGCCGCCGAGCATCTCGTCGCCACGGTACGCAGCATAGAGCTTGATGTTGTCTGGAAACCGCTGCACGAGCAGCCGCAATTCTGCGGCCGAGTGCGTCGGCTTGGTGTTGTAGCGCTTTTGCAGATTCTCTTCTTCGATCGACATGAACCGCTCGATCTCATCGCTGCGTATGACACGCAGACCGGCGGAGCGGGCCTTCTTGATCGAGCACTTGCGGCCCTTGGTGACCGGCGGCCGCTCGGCCAGAAACACACTCGACGAGATGTCACGCCGAAACAGCTTGGCGTTTTTCGCAAATAAAGCGTACAGATCTTCCTCGGCCGGCACGCGGTGATAAATGTGCGGTACCGACTTGTAGACGACTTTCTTTAACCCCTCGGCGTTGCAATGCTCGCTGAGCGCGTCAAATAGGCGCAACATCGTCGTCGCGCGCATTCGCTCGTCGGTGACGAAGCCGCCGTAGGTCAGGCCGCCATGGCTGACGAGCGCATCCTCGCGGCGATTGGCCGGCAGCAAGGCCACCGGCTTATCGTCGTCAAGGAATACCAGCGAATGATCGACAAAGCGATCAGCGTGGTACTCCATGTAGTCGCGGTGAAACAGGAACACGCCGTTCTTGGAACGAGCGATGAACTCGTTCCACCGCGTCCGCTGAGCCGGCTCATAGCGCTCGACGCGAATCACGCAGCCCCCATCGTCGGTGGCACGGCGTAGCAAATCAGATCCATGCCGTCGGTCCCTTCCGTGCTGAGATGGAAGCGGTACGACGGGTTGATCGAATGGATATAGAGCGGGATTTCCCAAAGATCGTCGGGCTTGTGGTAGACGCTCACCGCCATGAGCGGCTCGACTTCGCGCATGATTCGCTGGCACCCGACCAGCGCGTCGCGCTCGCCGCCTTCGATGTCGAACTTGATGTACGTGGGCTTTTCGAGCTGAAGCAATTGATCGAGCGACCGCATAGCCACTTCTTCGCTGCCCGCCGCGTCCACGTTCGCGACCATGTTGCCAAGGCCGTTGAATTTCGTCGTGCCATCCCGACTACCTAGCGCGATATTGTGCAGTTCGATGCGGCTGGCCACCTGCACGCTCATGCGGTGCACGTTGGCCGATAGCTTTTCGAAGTTCTGGCGATCGGGCTCGATTGCGACGACTCGCCGGAATTCATTGCTTTGCCAGGTGAGGAATCGCTTCAGCGTGTTGCCCGTGAACGCTCCGCAATCCACAAACGTGATATCAGAGGTCAAGGTCGGCAAAATGTCGGACGAAAAGTATTGGTCCGGCGACGTCGGCGGCAACGCGCTGTGATCGAGCCAGAGCCGGAAACGCAGATGATCCAAGAACTGCCGTTGCGACCGCTCGTCGAACAGTGCGAAAGCGGTTTTCAGTCGCTCGGGATTTGAGACCACGCGATCGGGCAGATCAAATTGATAATACGGCAGCAATGTCTCGGGATAATCCAACGACACTTCAAGGAACGACTTCACGCGCCGGCAACCGAGGCCGCGCAGCCGTCGTTTGCTGTCGAGATAGCGGTGCTCCGGGTTCAGGATGGTGACCACCCAATCCGTCGCGCCGAACTGGCTGGCCGCCTGCTCGGGCCGCATGACCGGCAAGCCATCGACCTCGGTGCCCTGCTTGCTCACCGTGTCGTCGGCGAAGGCCCGGGGCTCGACGCCCGCTTTGCGCAGGCCCGCGAGGACCGAGCGGCCGAGCAGCCCCGCACCGAACAAGACGTCGGGCTTCGCAGGCGGACGCCGCGTAATGGGTTGAGCCCCTTCGGCGAGCAGTTCATCAAGTTCCGTTGTAAAAGCCACGCAATCTCCTTTATGCAGCCTGTGTTCGTTCAAATGTCGAGTTTCTCAGGGCGCAACTCGGTTCAATCGATCGTTAGAAACGTGCGGTCCGGCAAGAATTGCGACCGCGTGAGCCGGTAGCGATCCAAGCCCCAGGTCTCCCGCAGTGCTCGAGTCTCGCCAGGAAATTCATCGCAGTTCAGTTCATCGAGCGCGACAACGCTGCCGCGGGTCAGGTGTGGCCGGATCGCTTCCAAGCACTTCTTGGTTGGTTCGTAAAGTTGCAGATCGAAGTATGCCATCGCGATGATCGTCTCGGGATGCTCGGCGAGATATCGCTCGATCGTTTCCGTGACGTCGCCTTTGACGATCTCGTATTTCTTGATGTGCCCAGTGACGTTCTCGTGCTGGTGATAGTCGAGCAACTCCGACAAATAGCGATCATAATCCTTGGTCACGCCGTACGTGCCAACCTGCGCCACATCGCTGTTGCCGTCTTCGGCGCCAATAGCCGGGTAGCCCGTAAACGTGTCGAAGCCGACGACCTTGCGGCTATGGTTGTACGGCTCGTAGATGGCGCGGAGCGATTCGAACAGGGCCAGATTCTGACCCCACCAGACGCCGAACTCGAGAATGACGCCAGGGACTGGCAGGATTTTTTGGTACAGCTCGTTGATGTAGAGCACCTTCGCTAGCACCGAGCTGCGCATGTACATGCCGAGGTTGACGAGCAATTGGTCCTGCGGCAGCGGCGTGCGGGCGAACAGATCCGACAACGCTTTTCGGGCATTTTGTTGATGCGGAGCGGCCCGCGTTTGGAGTGTGTGCGCGCCGTTGGTCTTGGTCATTGTGAGTCCTTTCGTGTCGCTTACGCAGCCGCCTTGTTCGACCAACTTTCGAGCACGGCATAGCCAAACCCGGTTTGGCCACAACTGTTGCCGTTGTAAAAGAGGTAAGTCTTGCCCTGGTGTTGCACGACCGCGGGGTAGCCGACCATTTGCGAGTCCCAGCCGTCGGCCGCCACGTCGATGCCGACTTCGTCGTCTTTGCGCACCCACGACTTACCATCGAGCGACTCGGCGTAGCCCAGCCGATATCCCAGCGAGCGCGAGCGGATGGAATACCACATCCGATAGAGTGGGCCATCGCGCAACACATACGGCCGCCCGAGTGCGTGCTCATCCTCATCTTTGAAGTTGATGGCCGGCCGGCCTTCGGTTGGCCAGTTAATGCCGTTCGGCGACTCGAGGTATTTGATGCTGTAGATGGGCAGCGGCTTGCCGTGGACGACGGTCCACTCGGAGCCACCGACATACCAAAGTTTGAAGACACCGTCTTCCTTCAGCACGAAGCCGGAGGTGCGGTTGAGCATCTCCTTGTCGCTGCGATCGAGAATCGGCACCCGGCTCGCGCGAGTGAAAGATTGCCCGCCATCGCGGCTAATCGCGAGGCCTTGAAATTGGTAGTACCGCACTTTCTGGCCAAGCTGGAAGCCAACGTAATACAGGTAGAGCGCATCGCCAACGGTCACGATCGATGTCGGCACGACGCCGTTCTCGTCAAATGCTCCCGGCGCACCGACGTCGAGCAGCGGCCGGTCGGCCACGCCAAGCACGCGGCTTGGATTCGTGGGATCGACGTCCACGTAGCCGAGCCGGCCGACGGTGTTGTCGTCGCAGAAGGCAACGTAGAGTCGGAGCGTGCCGTCTTTCAAGAAATAGGGCGTCGGCGGGAAGGCGTGCTTAGTCGCCCACGCCTGTCGCCCGTCGGGAACGAATACCCGGCCCATCTTTTGCCACTTCATGTGGGCTCGTCCTTCACTTTGAAGAGCACCAGGCTCGACACTTTCGCCGGTCCGCCGCGCTGCTCCTTGTAGACGCCGGCTTCGACCGTGTCTTTCACGACCACGGTGCCGGCGCCGATTACGCAATCGCGGGCGATCTTCACGTTATCGCCGATGGAACTGTTGACGCCGAAGAAGCAGCTCTCGCCGACGTCGCAATAGCCGGAGATGACCACGTGCGACGAGATGAAGCAGTGATCGTGGATCACGGTGCGATGCCCGACGTGGTTGCCGCTCCAGAGGACGACGTTGTCGCCGACTTGGACCTTGTACTGAATGACGTTGTTCTCGAAGACGAAGCAGTTCTCGCCGATCTTGGCGTCACGCCAGACAAACGCGCGCGAACTGATGTAGGAGACGGGACGATAGCCCTTCGCCTTGGCCGCACGAAAGAGCCGAGCGCGGACGCGATTGAGTTGGGTGTAAGTAATAGCGACGAAGCACCGGTGAGTATCCGGTGGATAGAGCCGCTCGACATCTTCGAACGCCACAACGGGCCGGCCAAAAAGCTCAGCCTTGGTCAGAAACGCGCGCTCAGCCGCGAACGCCACGACTTCGTGCGGCGAGTCGTGCGTGAAATACTCGCAAGCGATCTCGGCAAATTCACCGTCGCCGATGATGACGAGCTTTTCGCCGGTCTTGTTCATTCGCCGGCCATCCTTGACCAAACGATCGGGCTCCTAAGAACCCGGGATTCTAAGCTTTCAGTGTGAAAATGGGCAAGGGGAATTAGGCGGCGGGATGCGTGCGTATCAGTGAAACGAATGAAAGGAAACAGTTGGCATTTCACCCCGCTCTCAGGTATGATAAATCGTCATACCGAGTGGTTTCAGACATGAACAGTGCGAAAATTGCCATAACGATTGAGCCGGAGTTGCTCAAACGCCTTGACCTCATGGTGAAGGAACGACGGTTTCCCAACCGCAGCCGGGCCGTTCAAGAGGCATTACGGGATGCATTGGATCGTATCGATCGCACGCGATTGGCGCGAGAATGTGCCAAGCTCGACCGCACTTTCGAACAACAATTAGCTGATGAAGGCCTCGCCGAAGACCTCAAACAATGGCCCGAATATTAAGAGGCGATGTCATTTGGGCCGATCTGAACCCGGTGCGCGGTCGGGAACAAGCAGGTCTGCGCCCTGTCGTCATTCTCAGTGAGGACGTATTCAACGCGCGGTCCGGAACGGTAATCGCGCTCGCAATTACAAGTCAGCCGCAACTCGCGGGTTTTCCACTGACGCTCGAGCTCACCAGCGTGAAAATGCCCGAACGCTCATGGGTAAAGATCAGCCAGGTTCGCACACTCTCGATTGAACGTCTTGGAAAAAAGATTGGCAGAATGTCGCCCGAAGAATTAGATCGACTCATTGAGGGGCTGAACGAAATCCTTGGCAGATAGGAGGAAGCCATGAAATTCATGATGTCCTGGACGTTCAAACCAGAGATGCGGGCTCGCGACGAGGCGATTACCCGCTTCAAGAAGACCGGCGGCCAGCCGCCGAAGGGCGTGAAACTCGTCGGCCGCTGGACCAGTGCCGAAATGAGCGGCGGCTTCGACCTCCTGGAAGGCGACGACGTCAAAGCGATCGGCGAATTCGCGCTCATGTGGAGTGATTTGATCGATCAAAAGATCATGCCGGTGATGGAGGATGCGGAGTTGGCGGAGGTGCTGAATCGGCGGTGAGTTTGGTGGAATCTGGGTGAAAGCCACGTTATCATGTAGGCAATTGAGTTTTCTTTGCGGAGGCGACTGTGGCAACCAACAAGAAGAGTCGGTCTGCATCGTCGGGCCGTGGTAGCCGAAAAAAGTTGACCGAGGCCGAGTCTTTGAAACGGATGAAGGAATTTTCGAAACGCAAGGAGAACTTGATTGCCTCTATCCGCAAGAACAAGGATCGAAGCCTATCTGCCTGATTTGCCAAGGCCGGAATACCAAGATCTGCTGAGCGCCCTCGAATTAGAATTTACTTACACCTTTGGCGGCTGCAGCACTATTCGTGGCGTGGAAGGCCATTATCTGTCGCATGCAGGTGCAAGAATTCGCGATCGCGTGAACATCGTGTATTGTGACACTCCATTTGCCATGGAATCCCAGTTTGAGTTGTTAAGCCAATATTCGGATGAGTTGCGAGAAGCCATTATTGCGGCCCTCGATGAAGAATCTGTCTTGATTGCCGCTTGGCAGATTTACCATTCTGAATGATCTCGCCAATTTTTTCGCTCCCCGAGCAAATATCCCCCCGCCTCCGGCGAAATACCCCTGTCGGGTAATTTCCAAGCGACCGCGGGCGAGGCGGCTGAGCGCCCCGGGCTTCACGAGACAGCCGAGGGGGATTTCGCATGTTTTTCTGCAAGAAACTGGTGGTGCTGAGCCTCGGAGCGGCCGGGGCCTTGGCGGTCACGAACGCCGTGTGGTCAGGCAGCGTTTCGACCATGTGGCACAAGGCGAGAACGGCCGTCGAGCGGAATATTTCGCCGGAGTTCGAGCTCGAACGCATCCGCAATCAGATTTCCCGGCTCACGCCGGACATGAATAAGAACATCGAAACCATTGCCGAGGCGACCGTCGAAGTCGGCTCGCTGCAGCGGAAAATCGAAGTGGTCAAAGGCGAGCTCGACAAACGGCAAACCGAAATCCTGGCTTTGACCGAGAAGGTCGAATCCGGCATCAAGCTCGCCAGTTGGACCACGGGCAATCCGAAAGAGAAGCTGGCCCGCGACCTGAAGGCCTACAAGACCTGCGAAAAAGACCTCGCGGTCAAACAAAAGCTGCTCGAAGCTAAGAAGGAATCGCTCGAGTCGGCTCGCCGGCAGCTCACGACCATCAACGAGTCGCGGCAAGAGCTAGAGGTTTTGGCGGCCCAGTATGAAGCCGAGCTAGCCAATCTCCGCGAAGCACAAGACCGCTCGAAGCTCGTCCTGAACGATAGCCGGCTCTCGGAGATCAAGGCGTCGTTCGAACGGCTGCGTCAGCGAATCGATGCCGAGAAGATCAAGGCGGAATTGGCTGGCCAGTTCACCTCGTCGCCGACCTCTACGGAACCGGCCGCGGTCGAAACGAGCCAGGACGTGGTGCAGCAAGTGCGCGATTACTTCAGCAAGCATGAGAGCGCGAAGCGAACTGAGTAATTGCGATCCGACAGTCGATCGGGGTTCGCAGGGTGAGGAATCCTGCGAACCCCACCCCCTTTCCAACAAAGAGTTAACCGCAGAGAATGCGGAGAAATACCAGAGAAAACCAATTTCATTCTCCGGTTTTCCTCTGCGTCCTCTGCGTCTCCGCGGTTAACTCTTCTAGGTATAATCACGCTCATGCTTGGAATGGCCTGGCTAACTTTGAGGCAGGTGCGGGCGGCGCTCGCCAATGGGCAACTCGATGAGGCCCAGCGGCTGCTCGCGGACCCGGCCGTCAAAGGCCATCAGAAAAGTTGGGCCCTGCTCGAACAACTCACCCGCGGCTTGATCGCACGAGCCGAGCGCCGCCTGATCCAGGGTGACGCCGCCGGCGCTTGGGCCGACTTGGCGAAAGCCGAAGCCGCCGCTCCGGCCGACCTCTCCGAACAAACCTCCAAACTGCGGCAAGCGCTCGGGGAGCAATCGCTCTCCCAAGCTCGCGTGCTCTTGGAGACCGGCGATCCTCGCCGCGCCGCCGAATCGATTGGCCGACTGCGCGAACGGCAATTCAACCCGGCCGACTGGCATGCCCTGGAAGATGCGGCCAAAGACTGGATGCTTTCACAAGAACTGGCGGATCGCGGCGAATTCGCACTCGCCCGCCAGATGTTTGACCGAGTGGCCCGAGCGGAGTTGACTGGCGGGGCGGTGGCGATCTTCCAGACCGAGCTCGATCAACGCAGTTCGAAGTTCAATGACCTGTTGCCTCAGCTGCACGACGCACTCGATCAACGCCGCTGGCGCGACGTGTTGCAACTCGCCGATGGCGTGCTTGCGGTCGCGCCGCAGCACGGCGAGGCACGCAAGGCCCGCGTTAAAGCGTGGAAGACGAGCGGTCAGGAAACGATTGCCGGCGCGTTCGGCCCGGAACATGACACAACACCGGATTCACTCGGGCCGCCGAAGAAGTACCACCTCTGGATCGACGGCGTGGGCGGCTACCTCGTGTGCCTCGCACCGCGCGTTTGCTTGGGACAGGCGTCAGCGGAGGGCGCCGTTGATGTGCCGCTCTTGGCCGATGTCTCACGCTTCCACGCTTCGATCCTGCGCGATAATGAGGGCTACATTGTCGAAGCGGCCCGGCCGCTCCAAGTAAATGGCGAATCAACGCACAAAACGACTCTTCACCCCGGCGACCGACTGACACTGGGGGCCGCCTGCCAATTTATTTTTCAGCGGCCCGTCCCGGTGTCTGCCACGGCAAAGCTGCAAATCCAAAGCGGGCAACGGCTTCCGCTGTCGCTGGACGGCATTTTGCTGATGGCGGAGACGATCGTGATCGGCCCGGGGCCGCAGGCGCATGTATCATGCGATTTGGATAAGCCGGTGGTGCTATTCCGCGCAAAAGACGGCCTGGGCGTACGTTATGGCGGGGAGTTCAAGGTGGACGGCAACAAGGTGCGCGACCGGGCGAATCTCGGCTCCACCGCAACAATTACCGGCCCCGATTTCAATTTCGCGCTCGAGCCAGCGAAGAACATGAAGAGGGGACACGCGTAGAGGGGCATATGAAGTTCACGCATGGACTCGGCCAGCGACCGCTCGACGGCTACACCATCAAACGCGGTGTGGGCAAAGGCGGCTTCGGCGAGGTGTACTTTGCGGTTTCTGACGGCGGCAAAGAGGTCGCCCTCAAGCTGCTGCGCGAAGACTGCGGCATCGAACTCCGCGGCATCGCCCATTGCATCAATCTCAAGCACCCAAACCTCGTCAGCGTTTATGACCTCCGGCCCGACAAGGCGGGCAATCAGTGGGTCGTGATGGAATATGTTGCCGGCGACCCGCTGCATGTGGTGCTTGAACGCCACCCGCAGGGTTTGCCGCGCGAGTTGGCCCGCGAGTGGTTCCTCGCCCTGGCTCGAGCCGTGGCTTACTTGCACGACCATGGCATCGTGCACCGCGACCTCAAGCCAGCCAACGTGTTTGTGGAAGAGGGCGTGCTGAAGGTCGGGGATTACGGCTTATGCAAATCGATGAGCGCGAGCCAGCGCACGCCGCAGACGCAATCGGTCGGCACCGTGCACTACATGGCGCCGGAAATCTCGACCGGCAACTACAACCGGCAGATCGATATCTACGCTTGCGGCGTCTTGTTCTACGAAATGCTCTCGGGCCACCTGCCGTTCCAAGGCGAGACGCCAGGCGAAGTGTTGATGAAGCACCTGACCAGCACCCCGGATCTGGCCGGGGTGCCAGATGAATATCGGTCGATCATTGCAAAGGCGCTGGCAAAAGATCCAACGCAACGATTCACGTCGATGACCGAAATGGCACAAGCCGTCGAAGCGACCCAGAAGCCGGAGCTGATGACGTTACCGCCTCCCGCTCCGCGGGCATATCGAGCCGCAGCATCGCCGACACCGCAACCGCCTCTTCCCGTCCTGCAACAGTCGAAGCGGGGGTTGGTTGGTGAGTTGACCGGGTCGATGGGACTCGCGGCCGTCTTGACACTGCTCACTACGACTTTCTGGGCGGCAGTCACACACGAAAGCAATTGGAACTGGATCGGCACGACGTATTTTCTCACCGTCGCCGTGTGTTGGGCGGTGTTGATCCCGTCAAAGTTCTGGCAGGAGCAGCGCATTGGCGACGGCTGGGGCCGGCGATTGACTTTGATGGGTTGCGGAGCGTGCGTCGGTTTGCTCGCGCTTTGGCTGGACGGGTGGAATTTCAAAGGATTCCACCACGTCACTGATCTAGTGCGTGTGAACGGCAATCGCCGCGACGTAATCGCGGCCGGTGCGGGCTTCGTGAGCTATTACGCCCTCGCCTTGGGCCTGGTGCGTTGGTGGCGATTGACCGAGCGGCGGCGGAAATCTTGGTTCAGCCTGTTCCCAGTCATAGCCGCAGGGTTCTGGTCACTCGTTCTGATGGTTCTGCTTTTGGGAGTCGATGACGACGGCACGGCCGCTCGGTCAGCGATGGCGCTGATTACCGCGGCGGCGGTGATACAGTTCGTCAGCCCACACGAACCGCCACCCGTGCTGTTGCCGCGCCGGCTGCGCTATCGGCCGGCTTGAGGATACGAACATGCGGAGCTTTATTTTCCTGGTGGTCTTCGTCGCCGCGGCCCTGGCCGTGACGGGCAAGCGCGTTCACTGGACGCGCTTCGACTGGAGCGAGCCGACCCCGCCGCTGGTGACCGCGCCGCCCTGGGACTCACGGCCCGCAAAATACAAGAAACTGAATCTTCGGGACGACGACAGCAAAGTCATTTGGCGCGGCACCGTCGATGGCAGCCCGAAACTGACCCGCGACTTGGCCTGGTCGGACGCCTATACCCGCGCCAGCGATGCGATTCAAACCGTGCTTGGCCTGGAGCACGCGCTGCCACCGAGCACGATTGATGACGTCACGGTCGAGCACCACGAAGGCAGCGTGGAAACCGGCACCTCCGTCGGAGCGACGCCCAAGATTAGCCTCGATCTCGAAGTGAAAGCCAGCCAAGCCAGGGAACTGGCCCGCCGGGATCGTGGGTACTACGTCAGCGATCGGGTCGGCATTCTGTCGAAAATCATGGCGGTCTTGGTCGCCGGCTTATTCGCAGTCGCTGGCTACGTTCGACTCGACGAGTGGAGCAAAGGGTATTACACGCGGACGATCAAGGTGATGGCGCTCGCCGCGTTCGCAGGTGCGACATTGTTCGTGTGGAAGATGGCGCACTGATTTTTGTAGCCGCGGGCTTTAGCCCGCGCATTCTGGCAAACGCTTGGTCCCACGCGGGCTAAAGCCCGCGGTTACAAATACAATCCGATCAGATTATTTCCCTGGCAACTCGTAACAAACCGCTTCGCGATCATTTCTGACCAACAAATGCCCGGCGACGACGCAGGGAACAGTCCACGTCTTGCTCGATAGCGCGGGGATGCGAGCCACTTCGCGCAAACCATTGGGCGATGGGTCCACCATGACGACGTCCCCGGCCTCGGCCTGCACGAGCAGACGATCGCCGACCAAGATAACTTGGCCATGCTGGTATTTGCCCTCGCGCCATTTCACTTTGCCCGTCGCGGCTTCGACGCAAGCAAGAACGCCATCGTCGAGACCATAAAGGTGGCCTTCGAACAAAACGGCCGACGTGAATTTCGTCCGCAGCGATTTGCTGCGCCATACGGGCTCGGCCGTCCAGCGATCGGGGCCGTCTCGCTTCACGCGAATCAGGGCGCAACCGCCGGAAGCAAAACCGGTGGAGACAAACGCAGTGCCGGGCCCACCCGCGTCGGGGATTGGCTGCGAGAAGTTTATGCCACACTCGTTGGTCCACGGGAAGAGCCAGAGCGATTTGCCCGTCGCGGCATCGTGGCCCGCAAGACCCTGGGCATTGTGCACGACGATCTGCCGCGAACCATCGACTTCCCAGATCACGGGAGAGCTGTAGCCGGCTCTTTCGGTGATTGCGCTCCAAAGGCGATCGCCAGTGCATTTGTCGAATGCGGCGAGCGATGCACCATCGGCCGAGCACACGATGACGCGATTACCATCGATGAGCGGCGAGGCACACAGACCATGTTCGAGAGTTGATCCCGATTCCGACACATGCGCGGACCACATTGGTTTCCCGCTGGCGGCATTGAGACATGCCAGATGGCCAGTCGCGCCAACGGCGTACAGCCGGCCAGCGTCGATCACCGGCGTCGCCCGCGGACCGTCGCCGGCGACAATGCAGTCAAATCGGGTTCGTGTCGCGTGCCGCCAGACCAGCGCGCTATCCGACATTCGGTAGCAACTCACGCATTCATCGGGCCCCAATTGTTCTTGCGTGATCGCATATCCGCCGATGGCCGCGAATCCGGACCAGCCGCTGCCGATTTCGCGCCGCCAGATTTCGTGCGGCATCAGATCGCCGGCCCAATCGGCGAGGCGGAGTGAGGAAATACCGTTGCGATTGAGCCCAAAAAACTGGGGCGAATCGTCCGGGGTAAGGTCGCTCAGCGCCATTGGCGGCAACGTCGGCGTTTCGTTCCGGCTCGCCCGGCCGTCGCGCCGCGGCACATTTCGCCAGGCGAGTTCCAGGCTGCCGTCGCCTTGCAAGCCATCGACCCGCGCGCTGAATGGAAATACCAATCCGGCACAGAGCAAGACGAGGACAACGAGCAATCGCCAATTCGCAGGCGCACCGGCATATCCGAGCCACGCGCCAGCGGGCACCCAGAGCGAACTCAACAAAAACAACGCGATGAACGACGACAGATGCGGCACAGGCGCCGACTGATAGGCAGCGAGCGCTCCGAGCGTGCCCAACCAACCGAACGCCATGAGGACGATGATCCATCGCCAAGTGAAGCGACTGATCATCAGTCGACGTCGCCACGACAGGGCGAACACGGCGACGATCCCCGCCGCGAGTGCGCCAGCCCACATGGGCTCCACGCGGCCGGTGATCATCGGCATAACCGACGTACGGGCCCAAGCGTAGGGCAAAAGCCCTAGCGTCAGGACACATGCCAAAACCAGGCTTAGCGTCGTCAGTAGCCGCACGAAGTCCATCTCAAAAGGAGCCGCGGCCGTGGTGGTCGCTCGGCGACACCCGACTGACCATCGGGTCCGAGTCGTCGGTTAACAAGAACGCCTTCGGAAGGCGTCAAATCCACTCGGATTATCATATGAAAACATCCAAGAGTCCAGCATAAACTGCTGACCCGATGGAGACTTGCGATGTTCAGGAAAACTTTGACGCTCGCGGCGGTCCTTTTTCCTCTCCTGTTCATTGCCGCCCGCACTGACGCCAACGGCGGGCTGAAAATTGAAGTGCGGCTTGCTGATGGTTTCAAGGCGGACGTGAAGAACGGGCGTGTGCTCGTCGTGCTGGGTCAGAACCGCGGGGAGCCACGCACTTCGATCGGCCGGACCGGGCTGAAAACACCACCCGTGCTTGGAACCGATGCGCATGCATCGGCCGACGATCGGCTCATCGCCACGCTGGATGAGCAGTGTGAGATTTTTCCCATCGAGTCCTTGGCGAAGTTGAAGCCCGGCTCGTACCACGCGCAAGCGGTCGTTCATCTGAATCAAGATTTGAATTTCACCAATGCACCCGGCGACCTCTACGGCCCAGCAAAGGATGTCAAGATCGACCCGGCGGCTGGTGGGGTGATCAAGCTTGAGGTCAATGCCCGCGAACCTGAGGAAGAGCTTCCGAAGGACACAAGCGCGGTCAAGTTTCTCAAGCTGCCCTCGAAATTGCTCAGTGAGTTTCATGGCCGGCCGATGTTCTTGCGGGCGGCCGTCTTGCTGCCGGCAGATTTTGAATCCAGCCCCGACAAGAAATATCCGCTGCGCGTTCACATCGGCGGTTATGGCGAGCGCTACATCAGCATCATGGAATTGATGGCCAAACGGCCGACGCAGGGCCCGCACTTCATTTCGCTCATGCTTGATGGGGCCGGCCCGCTTGGCGACCCGTACCAGGTGAACTCCCACAATCACGGGCCCTATGGCGACGCGATCACGAAGGAGTTGATTCCTTACGTCGAAGAGAAATTCCGCGGCCTGGGCAGCCCAAGCGCACGGTTCATGGATGGGCACTCGACGGGGGGATGGGTCTCATTTGCGCTGCAAGTCTTCTATCCGGATTTCTTCAATGGCTGCTGGTCGTTCTGCCCCGACCCGGTGGACTTCCGCGCCTACGAATTGATGAACATCTACAAGGACGACAACGCTTACGTGAACTCCGCTGGTTTCGAGCGGCCGGCCAAGCGAAAAATCAACGGCGAGACCGTGTACACCGTGCGCCACGAATGCCAGATCGAAAACGTCTTGGGCCTCGGCAATCGCTGGGTGCTCTCGGGTAAGGACTGGGGCGCGTGGAATGCGACCTACGGCCCCCGCGGCGACGATGGCCGGCCCAAGCCGCTTTGGGACGGTAAGACCGGGGCGATCGATCGCTCGGTCGTGGAGCACTGGAAGAAGTACGATCTACGGCTCGTACTCGAAGAGAATTGGAAAGACTTGGGACCCAAGCTGAAGGGCAAGCTCCACATCTACTCCGGCGACTGCGACGACTATTTCCTCAACAATGCGGTTCGGCTCCTCGATAAGTTCCTGAAAGATGCCGACCCGCCCGCTGAAGCGACGATCACGTTTGGTGAGTATCAGGGCCACGGCTTCCACCCGCTGAGCGAGAAGAAGACCCTGGAAGCCATGTGGGCGGCATACGAGAAGAAGAAATAAGATTTAACCGCTGAGTATCCAGAGAGCGATGAGAAAACCAAATGCCGTATTGGTTTTCTCAGCGCTCTCTGCGTACTCAGCGGTTAAGTTCTTTTTCTTCTTAAATGTGAATGGCTTTGCCGAAGTACGCGGCTCGGGCGGCTTCGCCCATCGCCTCTGACAATGTAGGGTGACCGTGCACCATCCGCGCGATATCCTCGGCGGAGCCTACGAACTCCATTGTGGTCACGGCCTCAGCAATCATGTCCGACGCTCGCGGCCCGAAGATGTGCACGCCGAGCAATCGATCCGTTTTCGCATCGGCCAGCACTTTCACAAGGCCCTCGGTTTCATCGAGACTCTTGGCACGGGCGGATGCCATGAATGGGAACTTACCAACCCGATATTCGCGGCCCTCGTCCTTGAGCTGCTCCTCGGTTTTGCCAACTGCGGCGACTTCGGGCCAAATGTAAATCACGCTCGGAATCGCATCGTAATTGACGTGGGCCGGCTGCCCGCCCAGTTGATCGGCGAACGCGAGGCCTTCTTCGGACGCCTTGTGCGCGAGCATCGGCCCTTCGATCAAGTCGCCAATGGCGAACAGGCCGGGCACGCTGGTTTGGAATTTGTCGTCCACAACGACTTTGCCTTTTTCCATCTTCACGCCGGCTTGCTCCAAGCCCAGCCCTTGCGTGAACGGCCGGCGGCCAACCGATACCAGCACCTTGTCGCCGACGAACGTCGCGGGGCCATCCTTGCTTTCGCATTTGACGGTGATCTGATCGCCCTTGGTTTCCGCGCCGACGACTTTGGTTTCGAGATGGAACTCGAGCCCTTGCTTCTCGAGCGACTTCTTCACGAGCGTGGCGATCTCGGTGTCAGTGAGTGGCAGAATCCGCGGCAAGAACTCGAGCACCGTGACTTTGGACCCCAGTCGAGCCCAGACCGAGCCCAGCTCCAAGCCGATGTAGCCGCCACCGACGACGATCAAATGCTTGGGCGCAGGATTGAAATTCAGCGCCTCGGTCGAGGAGACAATGTTCTTGCCGTCGAATGGCAACGATGGCAGCGGCGTCGGTTCGCTCCCGGTGGCGAGCAGGATGGCCGACGCTTCGAGTTGGACCTGTTTGCCGTCGTTGAGCGTGACATCGACTTTGCCGGCGCCGGCGAGCTTGGCCGTACCATTGAACCCGGTGACGCCATACTTTTTGAACAGTCCGCCGATGCCTGTGGTTAACTGCTTGACGATGGTGTCCTTGCGCGTGAGCATGACGCCCAAGTCGAGCTCGACCTTAGACACCTTCACGCCGTGCTTGGCGAGCTTGCGCTGCGTCTGGTCGTACATCTCGCTGGAATCGAGCAATGCTTTCGACGGTATGCAGCCAATGTTGAGACAGGTGCCGCCAAACGCAGCCCGCTTGTCCACGCAGGCAACTTTCTTGCCGAGCTGGGCTGCCCGAATCGCGGCCACATATCCCCCGGGCCCGCCACCGATCACAACGAGGTCAAAACGATCTGCCATTCCAGGTTGTCCTCAAAATAAAAAGCACTCAATTTCATGTTATCTAAAGCCCACCCGTTGCAACGGGTGGGCTTTTCAATGCGCTCCAAATCCAAGCGCCTTCGTGGACGTGATCAAGAATATAGAAATACACGTTTTCTTGATGTTCGCGATTATTGATAGGCACAGCCTTGCCTCGCTTTCCCCACAGTCGCCCCGGCCACCCGCACTTCCGCGCCTCGAACCATGCGTGCCGCTTGGCGTGGCCCGACCAGGCACGAGGACAATTCGGAGGCAACTTTGCTTGAAGGTGCACATGCTGGCCCGAACAAGAAATTGACAAGACATATGCGCCTAATTGCTGCATGCGGTCACGTACCGCCACACCAACGACTTCACGCCAATGGTGCGCTAATACGACAGGTGGTTGTTTCAGCGACTTGCGGCTCTGCTCTTCGCGGAACCGGTATTCTTCCGGTGGCGGCGGATGTTTGTAATCGCCTTCCACGTGTTCGCGATGATGACGCGTGCGAAATCCGCGTGCATCTCCATAAAGCCACGACCCATAAGTCGACAGTATGATGTGAAACCAGCGTGTCTCGTCAGACATGAAGATTCCCCGAAATCCCACCCGTTGCAACGGGTGGGATTTCAAAATTGTAGGGGCTTACACTACTCATACCGCAACGCTTCGATGGGATCGAGCCGCGAGGCTTTCCAGGCCGGGTAATAACCGAATGCGATGCCCACCGTGGCCGACACAGCGACCGCCGCGATGACCGCGGGCCAGGACGTTTCGGTTGGCCAATGGAGAAAATAGCGGACGGCCCACGACCCACCCCAGCCGGCGAGAATGCCGATGATGCCGCCCAACAAACAGAGCACGACCGCTTCGGTGAGAAATTGGCGCAGAATGTCGGCCGCACGAGCGCCGACGGCCATGCGCAGGCCGATCTCTTTCGTGCGCTCGGTCACCGAGACGAGCATGATATTCATGATGCCGACGCCGCCGACGACGAGTGAAATGAGCGCGACGCAGAGGAGCAGATTGGTCATCAGCGAACTGGTCGAGGCCAAAGCCTTCGTCATCTCCGACATGTCGCGAATGTTGAAGTCATCCGGCTGGCCCGAATGTACCCGATGCCGTTCGTGCAATAGCTCCGTCATCTGACGGATGGCCGCTGGAACATCTTCCGATGTATCGGCGGCCGCAAGGATCTGATCGACGTTGGTGAATCGCACCGGCAATGGAGTATCCGCAGTCTGCGTGGCGGAAGGAATCGGATAAAGACTCGACTGCGCCCCGGGGTAAAGCTGGCTCAGTGAATTGACCCCGCCGGCCGCCGGCGAATTGTTGGCGCTTTGATTGACATTGGCCAACGACGATCCAGCCACGCGATACTTAATGGTGGTCCACGGTGCGAGCAGAATATCGTCTTGATCGAGGCCCATCATGTTGGCGCCTTTGGCGGTGAGGACGCCGACGATCCGAAACGCCACGTTTTGCACACGCACTTCTTTGCCCAACGGCGATTGGCCGCCGAAAAGCTCGCGCTCGAGCGTTTGCCCGATCAGGCAGACCTTACTGCCATTGCGCACATCGCGATCGGTGAACGGCTCTCCCTCGGAGAGATCGGTCCAATCACGGACCTGCAAGAACGTCGGCGTGGTGCCGTAGATGTAGAGCGGCACCCAGTTGCGATTGCCATACACCACCTGTGTGCGGGCGCGGACCACCGGAGCCACGCTGCGTACCGCCGGGCACTCGCGCTGAATCGCCTCGGCATCTTGCGGTGTCAGAGTAATCACACTGCCGGAGCCGAATGTCACCCCGCCAGACGACGCCGTGCCGGGCTGCACCAGCAAATTGTTTGCCCCCATGCTGGCGATGGTTTTGCGGATAGCGGCGGAAGAGCCCTGCCCAATCTCCATCATCGCGATCACCGCAGCCACGCCGATAATGATGCCCAGTGTTGTGAGCACCGATCGCATCACGTTGCGCCTGAGAGCGGTGGTCGCCAGTCTTAATGTGCGCCGGAATTTTCGCATGGCCCTACCCTATTTCATTATACCCTTGCCGAATGGCCATCGGCCCGCGGCGTGCCAACGATTATGATGAAATCATGGACTGGCAAAAACAGTTTCTCGAGGCTTGGGAACATCACCGGAATGGGCGGCTCGATCAAGCCGAGACGCTTTATCGTCAATTACTTGCGCAAGAACCGCGCCGCCCGGAAATATGGCATAACCTCGGCGTGCTAGCGGCCCAGAGGCGGCAATACGAGCCAGCTTTGAAATACTTGGACGAGGCGGTGAGTGTCAGCCCCAGCGCAGCGGGCATTCATTCGAGTCGGGCCGAAGTTTTGCGCTGTCTCGGCCAGCTCGATGACGCTGAGAAAAGCTGCCGGCTCGCCATCGAGTTGAAACCAGACAATCCGCTGGCGTGGCAGAATCTCGGCGTCATTCTCTTTGCGCAAAAGCGCTACCCCGAGGCAGAAACTGCCTTGCGCGAATCACTGCGACTTCGCCCCGATTTCCCCGGCGTGTTGGTCGCTCTGGCCGATTGCCTCCGCGAGCAGGGCCGCATCAGCGAATCGCTGAATTGCTACCATCGCACATTGGCCGTCGCGCCCGATTTCGCCGCCGCCCATGCGAATCTTGGAATTGTCCAGGTGCTTCAGGGCCGGGTGGCCGAGGGGCTGGCCCACTGCCATCGCGCCGTGCAGCTAGCGCCGCACGATGCGCTCTTGCGACACAATTTGAGCCAACTGCTGGTGGAATATGGTCGGCCCAACGAGGCCCTAGAGACACTGTCGGCGGCGCTGCAAATCGCACCGAATTCAGGCCCGTTGTGCCTATCGCTGGCCACGGCGTTTTTTGAATTGGACGATTTGCCGCGAGCGCGACACTGGGTGAACGTCGCACTGCAATTGCAGCCGGACGATCCTGAAGCTTGCTGCGTTTTGGGTAATATCGTGTTAGAACAGGGCGACGCTAGCTCCGCGGCGGAGATTTTCCAACAGGTTTTGCAAAAGCAACCTGATCACACCGAAGCATTCGTTGGCCTAGCGCGATCACGGTTGGCCTCAGGTGACGTGTCCGGCGCGATCGATGCGTACCAGAAAGCAACTCGATTCGGGCCGACCGAGGGCGGCACGCGCGAATCCTTTGGACACAGTCTCTCAGGTGCGGGCGATTTTCCGCGGGCGTTCGCGTCCATTGCCGCCCACATCGGATTGCTGACCATTCAACGCGGCCAAGCGACTGATGAGGAGATCGGTCGAACCGAAGCACTGTTAGATCTACCGTGGCTAGGCCGGACTCGTAAAGCAGCAATTCATTTCGCGCTGGCCCAGGCTTACGATGGAAAAGGCGAGTATTCTCGTGCCGCAGCGCGGCTAGCCGACGCCAATGCCGGTCAAAAGCAGTTTTGGGAAACGCAAAAGAAGATTTATGATCCCGCTGAACATTCGCGCCACGTCGATCGGCTGATTGAAGTCTTCTCTCCCGACTTCTTTCAACGCAACCTAGCGAGTGACGCCAGTGTTGGCCCCGCCCGCCAATCTGAGCGCCCCGTCTTCATCGTTGGCATGCCGCGGTCGGGCACGACGCTCGTCGAACAAATCCTCGCCAGTCATCCGCAGGTATTTGGTGCGGGCGAACTACGGTATTCCATTCAGTCGTTGGCACGGCTGCCGCTCCTCTCTCGCGAGAAAGATGCGGCCAGAGCCCAAAATGATCCGCTCGCTTACGTTCCCTTCGCCGCGATCGCCGATTTCGAAGCAGTCGCCGATTGGCACCTGAAACAGTTGGAAACACTTGACCATGGCCGTGCGTTGCGCGTTGTCGATAAATTACCGGACAATTATTTGCAACTCGGTTTCTTAGCCACGATGTTCCCCAAGGCTCGATTCATTCACTGCCGGCGCGACATGCGTGATGTTGCACTTTCCTGTTGGAGCACCAACTTCGCCAAGCTTCATTGGTCAGTCGATTTGGACTGGGTCGCCAGCCGCATTCTCGATTATCAACGATTGATGGAGCACTGGCGGCGGGTATTGCCGGTGCCGATGCTGGAGATCGATTATGAGCAGCTTGTTGCTGATCAGGAGGCCGGCAGCCGGTGGTTAGTGGCGTGGTTGGGCCTGGAATGGGATCCACGTTGCCTAGCGTTTTACCAGACTCAGCGGCCAGTGCAGACTGCGAGTGCGGCCCAAGTCCGCGAGCCAATCCACCAGCGCTCAATCGGCCGGTGGAAGAACTACGCGGAAATGCTATCGCCGGTTTTGCTGCGGCTTGGTTAAGGAATTCGGATCATGCTTTTCGTTCGATCAAACCGTCGCGGATACGGATGGTGCGTCTGGCGTGATTAGCGACCTCGGCATCGTGGGTCACCAGGATGATGGTGATTCCTTCGGATTCATTGAGTTGCCGAAATAATTCGAGGATCTCTGCGCTGGTGCGCGAATCGAGCGCGCCGGTGGGCTCATCGGCTAACAGCAATCGCGGATTGTTGATCAGCGAACGCGCGATGGCCACGCGCTGCTGCTGGCCACCGGAGAGTTGCGAGGGCTCATGGTCCATCCGCTCGGCGAGCCCAACCTTATGCAACAAGGCGGTTGCACGCTGAATCCATTCACGCTCGGGCAATTCTTCGGGCGTGTAAGAGAGCGGCATCATCACGTTTTCGAGTGCACTGGTGCGCGGCAACAAATTGAAATTCTGAAACACGAAGCCGATTTTGGTGTTGCGAATTCGTGCCCGCTGGTCCGACGTAAGATGCTCGATTGACTCGTTGTCGAGCGTGTACCTACCAGAACTTGGTCGATCGAGACAACCGAGGATGTTCATCAACGTCGACTTGCCGGAGCCGGACGCGCCCATGAGGGCGACCATCTCGCCGTTCTCGATCGCTAGCGAAATCCCTTTGAGAACCGGGACGTCCACCTCGCCGAGGTGGTAGGTCTTGGTGATTTCGTCTAATGCCAAAAGCGCCATCATGCACCAAAATCAGGATGACTTGCCGCCGAAGAGTTTGGGCGCGAACGGGTTGCCTCCACCGCCACCGGCCGCGGCCGAGCGATTCTCGCCGATGATCACTTGCATTCCCTCGGTGACGCCCTCGCCACTGACTTCGGTCATGATGCCGTCGCTCGCGCCGACGCGGACGTGGATTGGCCGGAGGAATTTGCCGTCAAGCGTCCACAGTGTGCCGCGCTCGCCGCCGTCAGCGGGCCCGTCGGCCTTCGCTTTAGCCTTCGGACTGCCTTCCGCCCGCTCGCGCACATCGGGCGCGACTTGGCCCGACTGGGGGAAGAATCGCAAAGCCGCGGTCGGCACCCGCAGCACGTCATCACGGCGGCCCACTTCGAATTGCAAGTTAGCGGTGAGGTATGGGAGCAGCTTCTCGTCGGAATTGTCAGTGTTGACTTCGACTGTGTAAGTGACGACATTCTGCGTCATCGCCGCATTCAGGCGAATCTTGCCAACTTCCCCGCGAAATACCCGGCCCGGGTAAGCATCGACCGTGAACGTCGCGGGCTGCCCTTGATGAATCTGCCCAATGTCCGCCTCGTTGACGGACACCCAGACTTGCAGGCGTTTCAAATCCTTCGCGATGAGGAACAGGCTGGGCGCGTTGAGACTCGACACGACCGTCTGGCCAACGTTCACTCGGCGATCAACGATCACGCCTTTCACCGGCGAACGGATCGTGCAGTAGCTCAGATTTCGTTCCGCCTTGCGCAGTACGGCTTCGGCCTGTGAGACCGCTCGCTGCGCTACGATGACCGCGGCCTCACCAACCGACAGGTTGGCCTTCGCCGATTCGTAATTGGCTTGAAACATATCGTAATCTTGTTCGGTGATTGCGCCGGGTTGGCTCTTCAGTTGTTGAGCCCGCGCCCAATCGCGCTCGGCCTGGGTGAGCTTGGCGCGGAGTTGGTTCACATCGGCCTGGGAGCGCTGCAAGCTGGCTTTCGAGCCCTCGACTGTGGCCCGCGCCTGATCAACGTCCGAGACGTATAGCGAGTCGTCGATCTGGGCCAGCACGGTGCCTTCTTCAACCGGTGTGGTGTAGTCAACTGACTTCTTGGGATCGCGCGGATCGGTGCCGAGATTTTTAACTTGGCCGGCCACCTGGGCGCCGATATCGACAACCTCTTCGGGTTCGACGGTACCAGTCGCGCTGATCGTCATCACGATCGGTCCACGGTCCACCTTGGCCATTTTCCAGCTCGGCTGACTTTCATGCGCCTGCCGCCAGAAATAAGTGACACCGAGTGCCGCCAAGCCAAACATTACGGCAATTACAATCCAACGCGTCATGAGAAATCACCCTGGGCCACATACTGGAAACGCGTGCAACACGTAAGCTTGCACAAGACATACCCTGGGGGCTCAAAGTAGCGAAATGCCACTCGATCTCGATGAGAATTGGGACGACGATGCTGATCCGGACGATGAGGACGAGGCCACAGTCCCCTGTCCTTATTGTGGCGAGGAAATCCATGAGGATGCGCAGCGGTGCCCGGAATGCGGGCAGTACATCTCGGCCGAGGACGCCCCGCCGGCCAGCAAACCGTGGTGGATTCTGATTGCCGCGATTTTGGCCCTGATAGGGATTTACCTGACATTCATCCGTTAATCGGCGCTGCCGCACGGGTTTTTTCGGCGGCCTGACTCCCCTATAACACTCGCAAGACTCTCCACGATTTTTGAGCGACACCGATGAAGATTCACGAATATCAGGCCAAAGAATTGCTCGCCGCGGCTGGGGCCGCCATCCCCCGCGGCACTGTAGCACGCACTCCCGCCGAAGCTGCTGCCGCATTCGATGCGTTTGGCGGCAAACCGGTGGTGCTCAAGGCCCAGGTTCATGCGGGGGGACGCGGCAAAGGTAAGTTCGCCAACTCCGGCTCCGACATCGGTGGCGTCAAATTCACCACCAAGCGCGAAGACGTCATCAAGCACGCCGAGACGATGTTGAAGTTTCCGCTGGTCACCAAACAGACCGGCGCGGCGGGCCAAAAGGTCAGCACCCTTCTCGTGCAAGAAGCGGCTGACATTGCCCGTGAAATCTATCTCGGCATGGTGCTCGACCGAGCGAGCGGCTTGCCGATCATGATGGCCTCGTCGGAAGGCGGCGTGGACATCGAAGAAGTCGCGGCCCGCTCGCCGGAGAAGATCCTCAAAGTCCCCGTGTCACCCGAGGCGGGGTTGCAACCATTCCAATCGCGCCGGCTGGCGTTCGAACTCGGCTTCGTCGGCGAGCAGATCCCCGCAGCCGAGAAGATCATGCACGCACTCAGCAAAGTGTTTTTGGAGAAAGACTGCAGTCTGGCCGAGATCAATCCGCTCATCGTCACGCCGAAAGGCGAAGTGGTCGCGCTCGACGCCAAGATGGGCTTCGACGACAACGCGCTATTCCGGCACCCGGACATCGCTGCCCTGCGTGATGAAACCGAGGAAGACCCCGCCGAGTTGCGGGCGGCAGCCGCGGGCCTGAGCTTCATTCGGCTCGACGGCAACATCGGCTGCTTGGTCAACGGAGCCGGCCTGGCGATGGGCACGATGGATATCATCAAGCACGCCGGCGGGGAGCCTGCCAACTTCCTCGACGTCGGCGGCGGCGCCAACAAGGACCAAGTCACCGAAGCCTTCCGCATTCTGCTGACCGACAAGCGCGTGCAAGCGGTGCTGGTCAACATCTTCGGCGGCATCATGAAGTGCGACACCATCGCGGCCGCGATTATTGCGGCTTACGACGAAGTCGGCTTTCATGTGCCTTTGGTGGTGCGCCTGGAAGGCACCAACGTCGAGCAAGGAAAGAAGCTGCTTGCGGAAAGCGGAAAGAACATTATCACCGCGACCGGAATGGCCGAAGCGGCGAAGAAAGTCGTTGCTGCTGCAAAAGGCAAATAACCAAGAAACAAGACGCAAGAACCAAATAAGAACCAAAATCAGAAGAAAGAACCATTAGGGGCGAGTTGATGGAACCGTGCGCGACGAAGTTCGATTTGGAGGAGCGGACATATCAGTTCGCTCGCCGAGTCCGCACGTGGTGCAAGCTCCTTCCGCTGACAATTGGGAATATTGAAGACAGCCGCCAGTTGATTCGGTCATCTGGCTCAGTCGGCGCGAACTATATCGAGGCCAATGAACCGCTCGGGACCAAGGATTTCCTCGTGCACATTAAGATGTGCCGGAAGGAATCTAAAGAATCACGCTACTGGTTGCGCCTCCTCGATCTGGAATCAAAACCAATGCTGGAGGAGGAGCGAGATGCCCTAATCCAGGAAGCGACCGAACTCTTGCTGATCTTCGCAGCAATTATCCAAAAGCGAACCAATACCTCCTAAGCTTCAGGTGTTTTGGTTCTTGCTTCTTGGTTTTGGTTCTTATTTGGTTCTTGTTTCTCGGACCTTGATTCTTGGGAATTCTCCATGAGTATCCTCATCGACAAAAACACCCGCGTGATCTGCCAGGGCTTGGGCAAAGCCGGCACCTTTCATGCGATTCAGTGCCGGGAGTACGGCACGCAGATGGTCGGCGGCATTACGCCGGGCAAGGGCGGCACGGTCAAGGAAGGCTTCCCGATCTTCGACACCGTGGCCGAGGCCGTGGGCAAGACCGGCGCGAACGCGACGATGATTTTTGTCCCGCCGCCGGCCGCTGCCGATGCGATCATGGAAGCGGCCGACGCCGGCGTGAAAGTCATCATCGCGATCACCGAGGGCATTCCGGTGCTCGACATGGCCCGGGTGAAACGATTCCTCGCGACCAAGTCGGACGTGCGGCTCGTCGGCCCGAACTGTCCTGGCGTCATCACACCCGGCCAGTGCAAGATCGGCATCATGCCCGGCTACATTCACAAGCCGGGCAACGTCGGCGTGATTAGCCGCTCGGGCACGCTCACCTACGAGGCAGTCTGGCAGCTCACGAGCCTGGGCCTGGGTCAATCCACCTGTTTGGGCATTGGCGGCGATCCAATTATCGGCACGAACCAAATCGACGCGGTGAAGTTGTTCAACGAAGACCCCGGCACTGAAGCGATCCTGCTCATCGGCGAGATCGGCGGCACCGCCGAGGAAGAAGCAGCCGCGTACATTCAGAAAAACGTGAAGAAGCCAGTCGCCGCGTTTATCGCCGGCCAAACCGCGCCCCCGGGCCGCCGCATGGGCCACGCGGGTGCCATCATCTCCGGCGGCTCCGGCTCCGCCGCCGACAAGATCACCGCGCTGAAAGCCGCCGGAATCGAGGTGGCCCCCACGCCCGCCGACTTGGGCGACGCGGTGAAGAAGGCGATGGCGAAGAAGAAGTAAATGGGGGAATCTCTCGTCGCAGCCGAGGCAATTGATCGCGATGGATTCGCGGTGCTTCGAGGTGTGTACGACGAGTACGAATTAGATCGCCTGACCGAAATCCTGACTTCCGCACTTCAACGCGAAATGGGCGAGGCCGTGCGCCGCAGTGAGGAAGGCCACGTTTTCGCCGCGCGAAATCTGCTTCAAATCTGGCCAGATTCCAGGGTCTGTTGGCGGCGTCCACGTATACTTGCTGCGCTCGCCGACGTACTTGGCGCCCATTTTGGACTCGTGCGAGGATTATTTTTTGATAAACCGCCGGGGCGAACGTGGTCCCTGCCCTGGCACAAAGACGTCACCATCGCCGTGCGCGACAACTCCATTGTTGGTCTGCATTTTTCGAAACCTACCCACAAATGTGGTGTCCCACATATCGAAGCACCAATTATTGTTCTTAACCAAATGCTGACGCTACGCATTCATCTCGATCCAGCAACCAAAGAAAACGGCGCGCTCGTAGTGATCCCTGGCTCCCACAATCAAGGCAAGACCATGCGGGACGAACAGGCCGCAGTCACGGTTGAGGCCAACCGGGGCGATGTGCTACTGATCCGGCCACTTGTGAGTCATTGCAGCGCGAGTTCCGATCCAGCGACGACTCTTCACCGCAGAATTATTCACGTCGAGTTTGCTGCTGAACGGCAATTGCCGAATGGATATGAATGGTTCATATTTGAACGCTGATAAGCCACGTCAAGTGGTCCAATCCTCGACTGCCAGACCAGGGATTCTGACGAAGTCATTTACATTTCGAGTAACGATTGTTGCGTTAAATTCCATTGCGATTGCAGCGATGCGCAGATCATTCTTGCCAATTCCGCGATGGATCTTGCGAAGCGAAATGTAACGATGGATCGCGGGCTCGGAAAACGTGATGAGGTCAAAACTCGCTAAGAAACGAATTGCAATCGTCATCCGCTGATAAACGTGCGCCAATTCTGGCGGTTGCTTGGCTCGTCGCAGTCGCGTGTACCACCCTGTCAGTTGTTCTTCGACGCTTATCACAGCAACTGAAATATTTCTTGGTTGATTAGCAAGAATCTTCTGAACGAGAGCCACATGGCCAGTTTGGAAGAGAGTTAAGACATCCGTATCAAGGATATACATGGCTAAAGCACGTCGGGGTCTGCGTCCATTTTCCGTCGATTTTCAGCAATGATTTCAACGACCTCTTCAAAATAGTGGTCATCTTTGAACACGCCTGCGAAATCGGCGAATGGATGTGCTGGGCCAGCTTCTAAGGAGATGAGTTCGGCACCGGCTTGTCGGCGCGCGCGAAGTTGTTCCTGTAATTTCGCCAATACTTCCTCACGCGTCGCACCTTCGGCGCTCAGCGAAAATGGCTCGCCGCCGCACGATCGATATCCGTTTCCTGCAACCGGCTCAATCAGTATTGGAATTTGCACAATCAACTCCGTCAGACCATTGACGGCATTATAGCTGAATCACGATTCCGCGTGCACCAACTCACGGCTCGCTTGCGCTTCCTGGCTCGGCACTTTGCTGGGCCACAACGCTTGCAACAGCAGCAAGCATGCTCCTGCCACCAAACAGCAATCGGCAAAATTGAAGACGGGCCATTCGATCCAATAGAAGTACAGGAAGTCGCGCACGCCGTGGAACACCACGCGGTCGAAGAGATTGCCGAGCGTGCCGCCGAGAATCAGTCCCAGCGCGGCCGTTAGTACCCGGTCACCGCGGGTGTGTTGGCGGAAACTCCAAACCAGAATCACGATCGCTGCGCCGAGGCTCACGAGCGCAAAGAAACTATTCGCACCGATTTGGAATCCATTGCCGATTCCAAATAGCGCCCCCTGGTTCACGCGCGGCAACAAGGGTGCGTTGAACGCTTGCAGTGGCCCTCGCCAACCTGCTTCCACCGGATCGCCACGATATTGCGTAACGAACTTAAACCAGCCCGGCACCAGATCGTAAGCCTGCGCGCTTTGTGGCTCCAGCCATCGGAAGACGGCGTACTTGCTCGCCAGATCGATGGACAGGCCCAAGAGAGCCAGCGTCCAAAACAAGCCGCGGAATGATCGTTGTGTCATGCGTATTTTCACAGTTGCGACGGCGCTCAACCCGTCATGGTCTTCGCACCTTCGCTATACCGCCGCCAAAGCGTGCAGACAAGGGCAACCGCGTGCCGATCAGGTAAATGGCGACGGTCAGGCAAGCGCTTGCGGAATTTGCAATTCCCCGCTCGGCATAGGGTTCGGGTTGCTCACTGGCGCGTCGGGACGTATTGATCCGAGCGGTCGAAATGGGAACGATGGGACCGTGGGTTCGATGCTACATCACCCGCGGAGGACCAAACGAGGATGCGCCTCACCGCCACGCAAGCTGTGCCAGCTCAACGCCCCTGCAACAGGGATCGCGCGGCACGTCGTTGCGTGGCGGTGGCGCTTCTGGGGCTCGCCGTCGTCGGCTGTTCCAGTCCGTTCAAAAAGAAAGAGGCCAACAACCAGGGCCCGGTTCTCAACGATCAGAGCCGGCCGTTCTGGAGTGAGAACACCGGCCGCGATCGCTCGCCGATCGCCAGCGTACCCACTTCGAACACCGGCCCGGCCGACGCCAACGCCACCGGCATTCTTGCCGGCCGTGTGATTGATAGCCGCGACCGCACGATCGGTGTCTCCTACGTGCAAATTCAACCGGCCGAGGAACGCTCCGGCCAAGCTCCCATCGACGTTGAAACCAGCCCTCAGGGCCACTTCACGGTTCGCGGTCTGGTCCCCGGCCAATCGTACCGCCTCACCGCACGCACTCGCCAAGACGGCAAAGTGGCAGTGGGCGAAGTCGTGGCACGCCCGCCGGATGCGAAACTGTTGATCTCTGTCAGCGACGACTTCGCGCCGGTGTCGGCCACGCTGCCGGCCCGTCCGCTGGAAAAGGCACAGGGTGTCGCACCGCTGTTGCGTAATCCCGCCCCCGCCGGTGAGCTTGGGCCGCCGCGTGCGACGAGTGGCGACTACTTCCCGCAAGCGCCCGTGGCCGAGAACTACGCGGCCACTAATTCGCAGGACACGCCGCGAGCCAACATCGCTCCGCCCGGTCTGCCGGGCACCCTGCCGCAACCTGCGTGGGAGCCCCAGCGCTCGAACGGCACCGTGCCAGAGTGCTTGGTCTCCGGCGGCCGCGTGTTGACGCTTCGCCTCAACGACTGCGATGGCCGAACGTGGGATTTCTCGCAGCATCGCGGCCGGTTGGTGCTGATCGATTTCTGGGGCAGTTGGTGCACGCCTTGTTTGAAAGCGATTCCGGAAATCGCGCAGTTGCAGCAACAGTACCGCACTCGCGGCTTGGAAGTAGTGGGCATCGCCTGCGAGAACGGCACCACGGCTGAGAACGTCAAGCAGGTGCGGGCCGTTCGCCGCCGCATCTCAGCGATCAACTACCCGCTGTTGCTGTCCGGCGAGCCGACCGGGGATCCTGTGCGCGGGCAATTCAAGCCGACGGCTTATCCGTTTCTCGTGTTGCTCGACGGCGATGGCACGATCCTCTGGAAAGGCATCGGCGGCCCCGCCGTGGCCGAGGTCGAGCCGATCATCCGCTCCCGCTTAGGAAATCCGTAAGATATTGAACCGCTGATCGCACAGGATCACAGAGAAAACACTCTGTGATCTTCGTGTTATGTGCGGTTCAAAGTCTTTGGTGACCAATGTCAGGATCTCAACCGCCCCCGCCTGATGAATGGCTCGTCTTCGATGCCAGCGGCAAGTTTCGCGCGGTGCGCGAACCAGAAAAACGCCGCGTTCCGCCGATGTTTTGGGTGCTCCTCGGGCTATTCTCCGCCAGCTATGGCGCGCTATTTGTCGTCGGCTTCGGCAGCTACTTCCAATGGGAATGGGCACAGCATGTCGCCTCGGCTGGCCTCAATGTGCTGCCCTTTGTCCCACTGATACTTTTGGGAACCCTGGGAAATCAGATACCGATCTGTCGGATTCTCACCGTTTGCTATTGGGTGCTTCTCGCAGTCCTAGGAGTTTTCCTTGTCGCCACAGTGTCGACACTGTCAGTCATCAACTGGGAAATGTATGACCAACTGCGAGCGGCTGGTCAATCAAGCCAAATATTGGACGCCTTTCCCCCTGGCAGTTTGTCGCAAGTAAAAACGATAGTTTTTCTTTGTGTCGCGGCTGTGGCAGTGGGCTTAATGTGCTACACGTCTACGTTTCGCCAAATCGCCGCACGCTGGATACCGATTGATGCTGATTCGTTTGTTCACGCAGTCGCCCTTGCTACCGTTGTTGCCATGACGCTAGGTTTTTTTGTGCCTTTGCTCGTGCTCCGCGCGCCTCCGTTGTTAGCACTTGCGCCGCACATGCCGAAAAACGAAGAAGGATTGGTTGATCAATACTCTTTGTTGCTGTGGATGGTACCAGTTGCGATTCTCGCGGCCGGTTTCCCTTTGGTGAGAAATTTCCACGCCACTCTACGCCGACTTGGATTGGTCAAGCCAACTTTCTTGCAGGTATTATTTGCAATTTTCGCCACCGGTTTTCTGTTAGCTTTGATGCAAATTTTGTCGCGTGGAATTGCTATGCTTTGGCAATCATTCAACTGGCCTCAAACTGACGAAAAAGCATTTGAAGAGCTGCTAAAATTTGCGTTCTCAACGGCCGGTGCCATTGCCGTTGGCGTCACTGCTGGTGTCAGCGAAGAATTGGCATTTCGTGGTCTGTTGCAGCCTCGAATTGGCATCTTACTCTCAAATTTGCTTTTCACTTCTATCCATGCGTACCAATATCACTGGGATGGCCTCGTAAGTGTCTTCGTGATTGGCCTCATTTTGGGCCGCATTAGAGAGCGAACAAATACGACTACGTCGGCCTTAATTCACGGCCTATATGATTTCGTATTAGTTCTCGGTGCTGTGTACCAAGTGCCAGGCTTTACATCTCAATAAGAGAAGAGTTAACCGCAGAGAACGCTGAGAGCGCTGAGAATACCAAATTCATGTTTTGGTTTTCTCAGCGCTCTCTGCGTACTCTGCGGTTAAAATTCAATTCCTGTCGCTCTGCACGAACTTCTCGATTTGCTCCCACATCCATTGCGGCTCGTCATACATCACGAAGTGCTTGGATTTCTCCGCGAAGGCTACCGTCTTGTTGGGCATCTTCTCGACTTGGGCCAGATATCGCTTCTTCAATTCCTCGCTCGTCATCCCAGGAAATGGCGACGGCGCCGCGATTAGAAGGAACGGCCCCTTGACCTTGGCAACATCGCCTCGCAGGTCACGGCCAAACAATTCACCCATCGCGGTGGCAAAGGTCTTTTGATCGGAGTCAGCCCCCATCTTGAGCACCAGATCGCGCTTGGCCTCGTCCGAGATCCATGCCGAGATGGTGCCCCGCTGTCGTTGCAAGTAAACCTCACGAGTCGCCGTGGCAATCGCCTTGCTCATTTCGTCGCCACGCTTCTTCGCTTGTTCAGGTGTCGTGTTTGGGTCCACGAGTGCGGCCAAGCACGGCAATCCATCCACCGAAACGAGCGGGCCGACGACGTCCGGCGCGTCCATGCCGAGCAGATATGTCATGAACCCACCGAGGCTATGCCCGACAATGATCGGCCGATCGAGCCTCTTCTCGCGGATGTAATCGACAATCGCATTTTTAGTCGGCTCAATAAATGGCGCCTCGCGCGGTGGCTGCCCGGCAAAGCCGGCGAGCGTCAGAACGTGGCACTGAAATTTGTCCTTGAAGTGATCGACCGTCTCTTTCCACACGTCTCCCGAACAACCAAGTCCGGGGATCAGAATCATCGGCCGGCCAGTGCCGACGACGCGCACGCCGAATGGGGCGGGTGGCTTATCCGCCGAACTGGCTGGCCTGCCCTGCAAACCAATCAAGATGAGTGCCGCAACCAAGCCGATGCGCTTTTTCATGTTTTGTCCTTCGTGATGTCGTTATTACTATCGTCCGGCGTCGCTTTGTCCTTCGGCACGATTTGGGCGGCCACATAGGCACAGGCCGCGAGGAACCAGGTCGCCAGCAAAAACGCGAGACTCGCCAGCACGCCCAGCGCCGCGGGCCGGCCGGTGAGTTCGTACATCTTGCCGTAGCTGAACTCCGCTCCGCCGACGCCGCCGGGCGCGGGGAATAGCGCCTTGATCGCGATGCCGACCGGGACCAACACCAGATGTTCGGAAAGCGATGGCAGTTGATTGTGGTCCGGCGCGAACACCGATGCACACCGGTCGAATGCCAGCACGTTGAACACATGAACGACGACGGTCATGGCCACCGTGATTGCCACCGCCTTGGGCCGCTTGCTGTAAAGCCAGAGCGCACGCCACGCTTCCGCGGCCGAGTGGCCAACCACGGGCAACTTTATCAACCGATTCGCGAATTTGTCCGCTCGCCAGGCCGGCAGCAAACCAAGCAGAATCCACCCCAAGCCGGCGCCGACAATTGCAATCGTCGCCGAGCGGAATACGGCCCACAGCACCGGCGGTGAATTCGAGGTATCCCCAAACGCGAAGAAGATCGCGCCGGAAATGACGACGAGTAATACTAGCCCGCCGAGCCCCACGGCCCGATCGAAGATGATGCTCGCAAAGGCGGCCGTGCGGCGGTCCTGCGAGCGATACATCGCCGCCGCTTTGACGAGATCGCCGCCGATCGCGCCGGGCAAGAGCGTGTTAAAGAAATATCCGATCAAGCACAAACGAGCCGTCTGCCGTGGCGTCTGCGGCAGGTCGAGCGCCCGCACGAGCAGATGCCAACGGACAAATGTCAACAATACAGCCGGCGTGATGAACAACGCCGCGATGACCAGTGAGCGGTAGTTGATCGGGCCGGTGAGAGCTTGCTTCAGCCCGGGGCCGGGTGTTCCCTCGGGCGGTTCCCAATTCGCGTGCACGACCCACGCCAGGACTGCCATGCCCAACAGGTATTTGCCAATGTTGATGACCCAGGCACGCCGCACGTCAGCTCACCACAACCGGCGGGTGACCTGGCATCTTCGGCGTGTGCGGCGGGACGTGACTGATGTGCTTCGGTGTGGGCACCAAACCAAGTGCCGCAACAAGAAACATCGCGCCATCGAATGTAACCAGCGCGGTCGCGACGCCGCTGGTGAAACCGTAGGAATGCAAACCGACCCCCAATTGATTCGTGCCAAACCAAGACCATGCGGTAACGACGTTACCAAGGACCGCCAGGACCGCCATGCCCCGGGCTTTCACCAAGCCGCCCCAGCGGGCATGCAGTATGAGCGCATTCCATACGACGATCAAGACGGCTCCGTTCTCTTTGGGGTCCCAGCCCCAGAATCGGCCCCATGATTGGTCGGCCCAAATACCGCCGAGCACGGTGCCGACAAAAGACAACAGCGTGGCAAAGCACACCACTCCATAGACCATGTCGGCCAGTGGCTTCAGCAACTCGCGATCATGCAATTTGATAAGCCGAGTCACCAGATAAACAATCGCAATGAACCCGGCCACGAACGTCGCCGCATAGCCGGCAGTCACGGCGACGACGTGCGTCGCCAGCCAGAAATTTGTATCGAGGACGGCCCGCATCATTTCCAGAGTATCACCGCCAACTCCCAGATAATGTGCGACGAGCAATGTCGATGCTCCCAGAACCGCGGCCACCGCGGTCGGCACGCCATTGCGATAAAACCATTCCATCAGCAACAGCACACCCACGGAAACACAGCCGATAAAAACGGCCGACGAATAGAGATTCGTCACCGGCGGTCGGCCTTGGATGTACATCCGCGCGATGATCGCAAAGATGTGAGCCAGGAAGATGAACATCCCCAGGCCCAGTGAAGCGCGCGACAAAGTACCGTGCGGCCAAAGCCACGAGACACAGGTCACGACGAATAACCCCACGTACAGCCAGGCGCAATAGTAAAACGGCGCCAGTCGGTTGAAGAACGTTTCGAAATTCACCTTTTTGTATTCGCTATCCGTGATCTGCCGGTGGTACTTGCTGCGGAAATCGTCGAGTGCCTCATTGAAGCCCTTCGCATCTCCGGTCCGGTAGCGTTCCATAATGCGGACAAAGCCCAATGCCGCATGTCCGAGTGGCCCAATTCGCTGAAATAATGTCTCGTTGAATTTGCCACCTTCTTGCGCAACTATCTGGCGAATGCCGACCATCACTTGGCCAATGGAAAGCCATTCGTCGCTGTCGGCGTCTTGCGGCGGAATCACCAGTGGCGATCGCAGCCGGGCGACATCTTCATACGCATCCACCCGGCGCGCCAAGTCGAGCAACTTGGATTGAAACAGGTTCAATTTCTTTTCGTCGAGCCGCCGCAATTTGGCAAACTCGTGCTGAAGCTTCTCATATTGCGGCTGCAACTCTTTGATCGAATAGCGATACGAGCCCGGCCGCACCGGCAACTCCATGAACTTCAGCACGTCTTCGTTCTCGATCCGAAACACTCGATAGTCGGCTGCCTTCGAGCTGAACATGTCGAGGTCCGACCACACGTCGAGCAACCATCGAATCGCGGAGATCGTTTCCGACTTCCCGCCGGACTCAATGCTCAACTCCTGCCGAACGCTTAATAATTGGAGCGTGTTGCGAGCGAATGTGTCCAGCGGCTTGATGCGGCCGCCGTGTACAATCGGCAACTCACCGAATTGAGTCACATGCATCGCTTCGGCAGGCTCGCGCTGAGGCATGCCGGGCAACGCGAAAAAAACCAGACCTGAAAGTGCCGCGAGCCAGAACGCCGGGCTCTTGAGCCGCGCTTCGACGCTAACGGGCAATTCGCCGAGTTGCCGGTCAAGGAATTTCACGAGCCGCATGCCGAAGTGCACCACCATGCCCGCGGCGACGACGATGCACGAGATATATGGAAGGAGCCATCCGGGATTGCGAACGACCTGCAGAATCGTCCCGGTGTCGCCGGGCAGATATCCGGCTTGGAAGAAAGTCTCGCCTTCGTAACGCAGCGGCGAGTTCATGTAAATGAGCACATCGCGATCTTCGCCACGCTCGGCATCGCTCAAATGAACGAGACTCGAGAAGTTCTTCGGCGTGTCGGTGCCGATATAGCTTTCATGGCGGAATTCGATGAGGCGAAGTGAATACGGTTTGTATTCCCGCTTCGGACGCAACGCGACGTACCACGTTTGCCCCTCCGCATCCAACGATCGCGGCGGCATCGGTTGCGCATTGAGTCGCCGCGTGGTATTGCGATCGAACCAGGCGCTCAACAAGCCCGCGGCGATTTCCTCGTTGGTCCCTTTCTTGAAGAATCGGACACGGGCCGACGGGATGTCCTCGCCGGCTTCCGGGTCCACACCGGCGGCTTCATCGACCTGAAACCGAACTCCGAATCGACGGCCGTCTTGAGTTTGAATCGTGTCCGCGTCGGTGGATTCGGTGACGTAAATCGTCGAGTTCTTGGCGAACTCAGCTACCTCGACATCCACGGGCAACTCGGCCGCCTTGATACGGACACCCGTTTGAAGCCGCGAGTGCGGGATGAGAATGTCTTTCCTGGTCGCTCCATCGCTGGCTGCAGTGAATGCCAGTTCCCAGCGTTGGGCGACGTCGGTGTAGCTCACCGTTTCCCCGGCCGCGATCGTCATTTTGGCTTCAACTTGAAACAGCCCAGTGATCAACTCGCCGACTAGCAGCAGCACGACGCCAACATGGGTCAAGAGAATTCCCGCACGGCTCCAATTGAGCTTGAACCGCACCAGATGTGCCGCGAGCAGATTCACTAGCAGTGCCGCGCCGATCGACCAGCCGCCGGGAAACGGGAAGCCAATCGCGTCTGGTATTGGCGACGAAGGTTGAATGCCGAAGAACACGCGCAAGAATCCCACGTAGGTCTGCAGTGGAATCCAGACGTACAAGGAGCGGAAGTACTTCGCGACCACCGTCCATATGCCGGCGTCCATCTGTGCCAGCGTGCCGGTGAAGACAAGGACCATCGACAGTGCAAATAAAACGACGGTCAGCCGCAACGACGCCACTGGTGCGAGCAAGTCTCTGGCTCGCCAAGCCACATGCCGGACTTCGACGTCATCCAGATATTCGGTAGATTCGCCCATCATTCGCTTCCCTCGGGAAAGCGAAGCGATCGCACGAATGATTCAAACGCAGCTTGTTGCCGGGCGACTTCGTCTGCTGGTCCGCGCATTACGATGAACCAAGATTTGCCGCCGCGCTCAGCCATCACGGCGAGCGTTCGGCGTCTATTGTCACCTTCTCCGAGCAGATCGACATACGGCGTGGGCTTGCCATCAACGGTCAGTTCCTTCGCCGCGGCACGAATTGCAGCCTCTTCTTGTGTCGGCAGACCAAGTTGGCGCCGCCATTCATTGACGTTGGCGATGAACCCGCCCGCGTTACCGTCGAGGCCGGTCACGCCGATTGTGACCGTCGACTCGCCATGGCCCGCGCGGAATTTGACCCCCGAACTGGATGCCGAGATTTGCTCCCAGCCCGCTGATGGTTGGAATGTCAGCTTGCGCGAACTAGCGGTGGAAGATGTTGGTTCAGCGGCCGGCTCGCCGCGTTTGAGCGGCACCGGCTGCGGACCCGGGTTGAGAAGATCGGCCCACGTCGCATCGACACCCCCGACCTTGATGGTATTTGTCAACTTCGGCAATTCAGAATCCGGCACCGGCCCTAGACCAATCTGCCGCCGCCAGCGTTCGACATTTTTCGCCACGCCGGCCGTCTCTTTTCCAAACACCGTGATCGGCACTTCCACACCGGATGCACTTCGCAAGGTCGCAAATCGCTCGCGCGTTTTCTTGCCCGAATCAGCCCAATTTTCCGGCAACGTCCAGCTCACGGGGGGCTCACCATCGGAGAATCTCACCGAATCAATGAGCTTGCCAAAGCCCGATTCATCGGCCGCGACCGCGTCAGCCGGCCCGCTCATTTTGAAGAACCAGGTCGCATCTCCGTGCGGCACCATCACGATAATCGCTCGCACCGCCTGGCTCGGTTCCTTCGGCACTTCAACAACGCGGATGCCCTCCTCCTGGCACCCGGCAAGCATGCTGAGGAGGCACGCGACAAACAAGATTCTCATCGAGTTTTGAACCATCACGCAGGTAGGCACGTCATCCATGGGTGAGAGTGATTATAGCAAAGCAGATGCCCCGGCATTTTTACGTTTTGCGGCCAAACTACCACCCTGACCTGACGATTTCTTCCCAACCTCGGGAAACAACCGGTCGAACGTGAGATTGCGAATCGTTACAATGGGCTGACCACGTAACGCGGGTTCACGTTGCATGAAGCGCATCGCCACCATCATCATGTCGCTTGCCCTCATCGGCCTGACGCTGGCACAGCCGCCGCGCAAGGAAGAAGAGGATCCGAAATCCAAGGGCAAGACATTTACACCGATTGACATCGATTCGTTTCCCGATCCGAAGAGCCCATTCAAACCGGCTCCCAAAGCCAAGGAGCCCGGTGCTCCCGAGGGCCCAGGCGTCACACCGGGCAAAGGCGTTCTTGTTGTAGGCGTGCGACATTTGCCGGAACGGATGTCGCCCGGTCGGGCTCACACCGACCCTGAACGTTGGGCGCTCGACCTGATCTTCGAGGGCCTCGTGCGGCCCACGACACTCGACGGCGGCACCACGTTCATAGCGGGCCTGGCGATCGGACCCCCGCGATCTGAACTCGGCGGCCGTGCTTTCACTCTCGACCCCAATGCGACATGGAGCGATGCGAATCACTCGCCCGTGCTAGCGGGCGATGCACTTTCAAGCGTAGAACGTCTGCGTGCCGCCGGCGATCTCACGCTGGCCGACGCGTTCTCCGATGCCCCGCGCCGGCTGCGACTGACGTTTCGCAGCTTGCACCCCGATCCGGCAGCGTTGTGTACATTCAAAATCACGCCGGCCGGCCGCGACGACGATCAGTTCGCGCAACAGCCGATTGGCAGCGGGCCGTTTATGTACGCCGGCCACGTCAATGAGGGCAAGCGAGACTACGTGGTTTTCAAAGCGAATCCCCAATACAACCAGCGCGCCGGCCGGGCGAATCGCCCGCAGCTGCGCGAGGTGCGATTTCTTGCCGGGGCCGAACCGCTCGCCGATTTTCGCCGCGGCGTCGTGGATATTGTTCTGGAGGAAAACACCACCGCGCTCGCCGCGGCCGCGCCGGCTCCGGAGCCAAAAGAAGAGGCCATCGCCCGGCTCGAAAGTGGGCTCGGGCCCGATGCCCGCATGGCCACCCGGCCGAGCCGGCGCATTTACTATCTCGCCATCAACCCGATCAAGACCGCGCTTGGCGGCGATAACGGTCGGAACCTCCGCCGCGCGATTGCACTCGGTATCAATCGTGAAAAGATTCTCGACGACACTTGGCGGCAAGCCGGCCAGCCGTTTCACCACGCCTTGACGGGTCCCTTCCCGTCCGGCACTTGGCCCTGCGATCCCGTTGCCGGTTCTCTCGACGATGTCTCTCTCGCAAGATCCGAACTGAAAGCCGGTAAGCCAGCCGGTGGCAAGCTGTCGCTGGTCTACCCGGTCGGCGAGCCGCTGACCGAAAAAGCGTGCACGCTGATCGCGAGTCAACTCACGCAGCTTGGTATTCCGACAGAGGCCAAGCCGCTTTCGGAACAGGATTTTCGCAAAGTCGTTTTTACCGAAAAGACATATGACCTGGCGTGGCGGCATTTCGATTATCGCGACGATTGGTTCGACCCCGCATCGCTGTTCACCCCTGAAAATGGCGGCATCGCCGGGGCGGGCACCGGCCCCTCCCGGCTCGAATCCGCCCTGGCCCGCTGTGCCGCCCGCTGCGAGTTCGCCGCCTTGCGCGACGCACGCCGTCGGCTGCACGCTGAGTTCCGCGAGGTCATGCCGTTCGTGCCGCTCTGGTCGCCCGACGTTCATATCGTCTTGAAGCGGGCGGTCGAAACGGCACCCGCTCCGGATCTGCTGGACCCGATGCAGCCCTTCATCGAAATCGAACGCTGGCGCGTCAACCGATAACGCTTCATTGCAAATTCAGTCTCCGCCTGAGACAAAGAGTGATAGCGGAGCCCCAGGAGCGCAATCATGTTCCAGCCAACGCGGCGAAACTTCTTGGGCACGGCCGTCGCTTTGGGCACAGCCGCGTGGTGGACTACCCCCGGCGCATTCGCCGAAGACTTGCTCCGTACGCCACGGCAAATGGAAGGCCCCTTCTATCCGGACAAGTTGCCCCTCGACACGGACAACGACCTCCTCATCGTCAACAACTCACTCACGCCCGCTACTGGCGAGATCACTCACCTCGGCGGCAAAGTGTTGGACACTTCCGGGTCGCCATTGCGCAATGTCCTGGTCGAGATTTGGCAGGTCGATGCGAAGGGCGTGTATCTGAACACGCACGACAGCGGCCGTCGCCAGCGCGACGAGAACTTCCAAGGCTATGGCCGATTCCTCACGGGTTCCTCCGGCGAGTATTACTTCCGCACCATTAAGCCCGTGGCGTATCCGGGCCGCACGCCGCACATACATTTCAAGGTGCGGCGCGGCAACAAGGAACTGCTGACGACGCAGTGTTACGTCAAAGACCTGGCGAGCAACGACCGCGACGGAGTCCTTCGCGGCGTCCGCGACGCCAAGGCTCGCGACTCCGTGCTGATCGATTTCACGCCGTTGAAGGAATCAAAGACTGGCGAATTGAACGCCAAGTTCGATATTGTGTTGGGTGTGACGCCGGAAGCGTGAGTCGCCATATTATTCTCGAAATTTCGCTGAGCAAATATTCATGACGAGGTCCACCGATTGGCGTGCCGCGCTCGCCAGTATCGACCCAGTAACAGCCCAAGCACCCGTCACATTGCACGCGGCTCAGTTATTGATGACGCGCGGCCGCAACGTGGAAGCGGAAGCGGCAATTCTCGAGTTCCTCGACTGGCATCCCGATCACCCGCTCGCATTGCAAACGCTCGGCGCATTGCTCCGGCGAATGGGCCGATGGGACGAAGCGGTCGCGCCGCTGACGCGAGTCGCCCAGTTAGAGTCGGCACAATTCGCCCAACAACCGCACGAGCAATCTGAAGTGACGCAGTTTCTCGCCGCGGCTGACGGGTGCAGCGTTGCCCCCGCGACCGCACCAACCGCATTTGTTACCTCACTTTTCGATCGTGCTGCCGGTGACTTTGAATCGCGCTTGCGAGGCCATTTGGCATACACCGGCCCGGAGCTTTTGCATCGAGCCATCCAGCAAGTGGCTGGCGAGTCGGCGCATGACCTCGACATTCTCGATTTGGGCTGTGGAACCGGATTGGCTGGCGTGCTGTTTCGCCCGTTCGCACGCCGTTTGGACGGCGTGGATCTGTCTCCCAAGATGCTTTCGTTGGCCGAAGCGAAGGGCGTGTATGACCATCTGAGCGAGGCAGAGATCGTCGCCTATTTGGGGACACCGAATCATCGCTATGACCTGGTTGTCGCCGCGGATGTCTTAGTTTATTTCGGCGACCTCGACGCAATAGTCACGGCCGTGCGTCGCACGCTGAGCGACGGCGGTTGGTTTGCCTTTACGTGCGAAATGGCGGTCGATACTGACTTCGTTCTGCAGCCAGTCCGCCGCTACGCTCACTCCCGCGACTACCTGTTGCGGCTCGCCGGAGTCCATGGATTCACGGTGGCTTACCTCGAAGAGGCCGCGGTGCGCTTCGAAGCGACCCATCCGGTTCGATCATTCGTTTGCGTTTGGGCCAAAAATCCTCGCGAGGCCTGCGGAACCACATAGTATCGAACTTATGGCCACGTCGCCAAACCGTGCGGATAACCCTCAGCCCAACACGACGGCCGTCGTCCTACTTGCATCGATTTTGGCGATCGCAGTCCTACTTTTGCGCCTGGAAGGCCGGCTCTGGTGGTGCGCTTGTGGCCGATGGAATCTCTGGTCGGGCAATGTCTGGAGCCAGCACAACTCACAGCATCTCTTCGATCCATATTCCTTCACGCATGTCCTTCATGGCATGGTCGCCTGCGGCCTCTTGGCATACTTCCTGCCGCGTCTCGCTCTCCAGTGGCGGCTCTGCATCGCCGTTCTGGCCGAAGCGACGTGGGAAGTCGTGGAAAACACCGAGTTTGTCATCAACCGCTACCGCGGCGCCAACATCATGTTCGATTACCACGGCGACACGGTCGCCAACTCGCTCGGCGACATCATCAGCTTTGCCGTCGGCTTTTGGCTCGCCCGACGCATCGGCCTGCGCTGCTCCATCATCGTTTTCATCGTCACCGAGATCGTGCTGCTAATCTGCATCCGCGACAATCTCCTTCTCAGCGCGGCAATGCTCATCTACCCGGCCGAGGTCGTGAAATCGTGGCAGCTTGGGCCGAAATGATTTGGCGTGCCGGCCCAGTCATGTTGTAAAATGCTCTGCAACAACTTGGAGCCACCCATGGGCATGCCCAACGGACACGACGAATTTCTCCGACGCGGCTCGTTTCCGATTCACCCGTCGGCGAATCTCGATGCCAACGAGCGCGAAGTCCTGAGCCAGTTCGGCTATTGGTTGGAGGCTCTCGCCAACGGCAAAATTTCGCCGGCGACATCCGAGCAGATGCAATTCGTCTGCGTCGCCAACGGGGAAATGGACCCGCAGACGACCTTCGAATGGGTTTGGATCAAACACGTGCAGGCGGTCAAGGGTCCGCCGCGAGTTGGCGCCATGGAGTTGGCGGGTCGATTCGAAGAGCTGCAAGCGGCCCGGGCCGCCAACGCGCTCGTCCGCGAGGAGTGCGACAAACGCCGGGAGGCCGTCATGGCTCAAGTGAAGTCGCAGTTGGACGCGCTCAACGCTGAGTATGCCGAACGCCTGCGCTACACCGGCGACGAAGTCTCTCGGTTGGAAGCCGCGGCCCGCGAAGGCGCGATCGCATTCGGCGCCAGCTTCCGCCACGCCGGCATCCGCGCCATGTTCCTTCGGCCTCGCATCACCTGGGACAACAAAGGCATGATGCGTTACATGGAATCCCATCCCGAAGTTGCGGAATATCGGAAGGTCGGCAAGCCATCGGTCAGCCTGCGATTCGACGAAGGGCCGGACGAGCCCGAGACCGAAGCGGCCACCACTTAGAGAAATTATCTCATGCCCCGACCTGTCGCCTCCGTAATTGGAGCAGGCGAGACCGCCACCGACGCCGATTGCGCCAACGCATTTCGCGTCGGCCAACTGTTGGCCGAAGCCGGCTGGGCCGTCGTCAACGGTGGCCGGGATTTCGGCGTCATGCGCCACGTCAACCGCGGCGTGCGTGCCGCCGGCGGGATGGCCGTTGGGATTGTGTCCAGCGCCGACCGTCCGGTGTGCCCGGAAGCGGATGTCGTCGTCGTCACCGAAATGCACAACGCCCGCAACAACATCGTCGTCCTCTCCGGCCAAGTTGTCATCGCCTGTGGCGACGGCGGCCCCGGCACCGTCTCCGAAATCGCGCTCGCCGTCAAAGCCGGCAAACCGGTGATTCTCTTGGGTGCCAACGAATTGAGCCAGGCTTTTTTCGGTCGGCTCGGCGGCGACCAGGTTACGTTTGCCACGACGGCTGAGGAAGCGGTGGCGATGGCGAATGCCATTCGATCTCGGCGGCCCGGCGATTAATGTCATGAATTACATGTATTTCCACTTGGCATTCGTGGGATTTGTCGGCAGCATCATGATGTTTATGGTCGGGCTGGATCTCCACTGGCAAGGGCTCGCCTCCCTCGTGGTTGGATCGTTTTCTCTGGGGATGGGAATCCGCAGTCTTCGGATGGAAAAGAAGACTCCGGTTGACTGGGATGCCTACTTTGACGCCCATTGCGCCGACCCCGACTTCGAAATGCCCGGCCCATACACCCCGGCCGACTTTCCCTGTCCAGACAGCCGGCTCGGAATGTCGAAATACAGTATCGAGTCTGGGCCGGTCGCTTTCGCCGTGCTGGTGCCCGGGACATCCGATCCGATGCAACTGCGTGCAATCGGGGAGCGGCTCCGCGATTGGAAAGCGAGTAATCCTAAAGTGGGCGAGATCACCGCGCTCGAACAGATGTTGGCCGGGCAGTTGCCGCAAACGTCCTCGTGCGAAATGGGCCTGTCCTCTCCGCCAGACAACGAAACCGCATCGGTCATTTGCGTCGATGTGACAATCGCCAATCCAGCGACCGCGATGGAACTTAACTCCTGGCTGCACAACTGCGCGATTGGGATGCTGGTAAGCCTTCAATATTATCAGGTGATCATGAACTAACTCTGTCTCGTTCGTGCCGCGTCGGCGATCGTGCACAACCGAAACACCGTAATCTCCGGCCGGGCATTAAACCGCACGCGCAGCAAATGGCCCAAGCCTCGATTGATGTAAAGCATCCGGCCGTTACCCACATCGAACTCGCCGGAGGTGTATCGTTTGTTCATCACCGGCAATCGCGGTGGCGGCAGAAACGGCGGCTTGCACTGGCCCCCGTGAGTGTGCCCCGCCAAAATCCATCCTCGGATCGAGGCCAACGCTGGCAAATCGACCGCGTCGGGATTGTGGCACAGCGTCAGGGCCGGCTGCGACCAATCGACCTTCGGCAGAACACGCTCCGGGTGAAAGTTCGTTGCCCACAGATCATCCAAACCCACCAACTGCAGCCCGGCAATGTTGACGAACTCGTTTCGCATCACGCGGATGTCTGACTCCGCCAGACGCTTCGCGAGTTGATCCGCAACGTCAGGCCGTCGCCAGTTCAAGGCGTAATCGTGGTTGCCGAGGATGGCAAAACAACCCAGCGGCCCGGGCCGGAGATGCCGCACGACCTCGATGGCCGCGTCAATCGCCTCATTCCCATGGCACGTCATGAAGTCGCCAGTGATGACGGTCAAATCCGGCTTGAGATCGGAAACCCGCTGCATGGCCGACGCCAGATAATCCGGATCAACCGAGCCCGCGTGAAGATCGCTCAACTGGACAAGAGTTTTGCCATCCAGTGCGGCCGGCAAACCGATGATGGGCAAATCCCGCTCGACAACCTGAATCCAATGCGGCTCGATTCGCCAGGTGTAAAACCCGGTACCGGCCAACGTGAGGCCGGACAGTGCGAGAAAACGGCGGCGGGTAAGATGAGGTTGCTTCATGACGCTTATTAGTTGCCTGTGGCAGTTTCAACATTTGCCGGCGTTCTCATCGGATCAGACGTGTCCCAGATACATATCTCCGGTGAGCCGAGAATCGTCTTCAAGACAACGGCGGCGAGTTTTCGACCGTCGGGGCTGATGACCAATCGTTTAACGTTTCCCTGCCAACTTGCCAAAGTTTGCAGTTCCAGTCCTTCGAGGTCAAAAATCTTGATCGTGCTCGACCCGGTCCTTACGGCGGAGGCGACGATTACCCGCCGCCCATCCGGCGAGAAGACGAGTTGATTGACAGTGCCCAACCCTGGAGTGGTCCGAACGACTTTCTTTTCAGCGAGATCAAAGTCCACCAAGTCGCCGTCTTTATTCGCGTACATCAATCGCTCACGATTCGGCAACCAGCAGACGTTGGTGCGAGAGGCTGCTTCCTCTGTCACCGTCTGGATTAATTCACTGGTTGCGACATTCCACACACAGATCTTGTGTTCGCCGGAAGTCACCAATCGAGAACTGTCAGGCGAGAATACAGCCGAATCGTAATTTGTTGGAATCGCCGGCATTGTCACCCCATTAGTTAGGTCAAAGATCACGGCCTCGCCTTTGATATCGGCGGCGGACTTTCCGCTGGTGAAATGGCGTCCAGCCACTAAGCGGCCATTCGGCGATAACTCGTTCCAGACGACTGCCTCACCGGTTGGTCGGCGGATCGAGACCTCTTTTTTGGCTGCGGCGTCCCAGTAGATCCACTCGACAGATGACCCCTTCCTCCGATTGAGAACTATTCGTAACCCATCGGGGCCGCGCGTCCAAGCGACCACTTCACCCGCCGGATACGGAGTCCGCTCGGCTAAACCACCATCGTTGGCACGAACGGCAGAGAGCTGATCCCGGCCAATTATCCCAAGCAGGAGCGATTGGGAGTCATCGGAGAATATCATCCGCTCCACGTGGGCGCCCATGGATTCCTGCATGCGGGTGGCCGACCGCAAGCCGGGAACCTTTTCGGCCTTCGGTACGCCAATCTGAATCATTCCGGGGCGCTTAGCACTGTTCCATTTCTTGATCCAACCGTCAGAGTCCGCGGACACGATAGTCGCGCCATCGGACAAGAGACGCACGCCGGTCACGCCGGCCGGGTGCCCGAGGAAACTCGCTCGAAGATTCCCGGTACGAATGTCCCAAAGCCGAACAACCTGATCATTACCGCCGGTCACCAGACTTTGACCATCTGCGGAGAAAGCCAATGCGACTACGGGGCCGCGCGGGCCTCGGAGAGTTTCGCGTAGTTCACCGGTGATCGGATTCCAAAGTCGAATAGCGCCGTCTTCGTCCGCGGTTGCCAGCACCGATCCATCCGGAGAGAACTCCATCGCGAAAACGAAGGCATCGGGCTTGTTCTTCAATCGCAGGACCTGGCCCGATTTTCGGTCAATGAGCAGTACGTTGATTTTTACGACCGTCGCGCTAGCAGGGTTAAACACTAGCGTCGCCATTGCACCGGCCGTATTCGCGGGCCCTTCGACTCCCACGAGAGCGAAACGCTGTCCATCCGGGGAAAAAGCGCAGGTCATCGTTGGACCGAGATTCTGCGGCATGAACCCGCTCACGTGATGGCTCGACTCCTGACCCGATGATAAATCACGAAATCTGATGAAGCCCTCATACATTGGCGCGAAAGGCGCGAATTTGGGCTTTTTGGTGGTGGAATCGATACCGATGCTCTTGATGTTGGTAAGAAACGGGTTTTCGACGATGACCAATACCGTACCGTCGGGCGACGGAACGAAAGATCGAGTTTTCCCCGCCGGCAGCGGCAGTTCCAACGTCGTCAAATCCCGGCCAGTCGCCAGGTCACAACTCCGAATTGTTACGGAGGTCGGCTCTTTCACATCCGGTGCGTACGTCGCCGTGAATAAGTCCCATTTGCCCGGCTCGTTCAGCCGGCGATTCCAGCCGATGGGGAACTCTTTTTCGCCGAGCAGACGAGCTGCGCGGCTGGTAATATCGACAATCTCGTAACCGCGTATTGAACTCGCCAGCGCGAAGTGTCCGTCAGCGACAAGGTCGATCCGGTTTGATTTCTCCGCACGTCGCCACGAACTCTCTTCTCCGTGACAGAGACGCCACAGGTAATGCCATTCAAAGCCGCGCGGGTCGGCTTCGCCCTCGGCGGGTCGATGGCGATTGAGCAAATCCAACAGGCGTGGCACCTGTTCGTTTTGCAAGGCTTGCTGGGCGAGTGCCATGTCGGCTGCATACCAATAACGGCTCGTAGTCCGCTCGCGCTCCGCAGCGATTCGCTGTTGTTCCGTGGCAATATTGCGCTGCTCGGTGACGTTGCCAAGTTCAGTGGTTAGCCGGGAGTTATAGGCGAGCACGATCGCAATGAGTGCCGCCAAGGCAACGCCGCTGACGCCGACGAGTGCCGCCAAGGCCGGGCGCCTCTTCGCCCACTTCCAAGCACGAGCACTCGTTGAGATCGGCTTCGCCTGAATCGGTTCCCCGCGTTGCCAGCGATCCAATTCATCCGCCAGCGCCGCGGCCGACTCGTAGCGCTTGCCCGGCTCTTTCTCCAGGCACTTCAGTGCGATCGTCTCCAGATCGCGATCGACTTGAGGGTCGATCGCGCCAGGGCGGGTTGGCTCTTGCTCCAAAACCTGCATGACGGTTTCGATCGTGGTCGCGGCCTGGAACGGCGGCCGGCCGGTCAGACATTCGTAGAGGATCGCGCCGAGTGAATAAACATCTGCAGCGGTCGAGAGCTGCTTCTCCGCGCGGGCCTGCTCGGGGGCCATATAGCTGGGCGTGCCCAGGATCGCGCCGGTTTGTGTCTGTTTGGAATCGCCTTCAACTCGCTTGGCGAGACCGAAGTCGGTGACGAGAGGTTGGTTGTTGGTGTCCAGCAAAATGTTGCCGGGCTTCAGATCCCGGTGCAGGATGCCGCGCTGGTGGGCGTAATGAACGGCGCGGGTCACCGACGTAAGAACTTGAACCGCAGATTTCGCCGATTGACGCAGATTCAATCTGTGTTCATCTGCGGTCAAATGCCTTTCCTTCAGTAATTCCGCAAGGCTGCCGCCCTCCACCAACTTCATCGAGAAATACTGCTGCCCCTGGTGCTCGCCGACCTCATGGATCGGCACGATGTTCGGGTGATCGAGATTCGCGGCCGCTTCCGCTTCGGCCCGGAATCGCTGCACATCGGTTGCCGAGGCCAGTTGCCCGGCCAGGATCATCTTCAATGCAACGAGCCGGTTGAGAGAGATTTGCCGCGCCTTGTACACCACGCCCATGCCGCCGCGGGCCAACTCCTCCAGCAGTTCGTAATCGCCGAAATAGCGGACGGTAATTCCCGTCTCAAACGCTTCCGGCTCGTTAGGGCCCACGGTCGCCGGCTCGACGAAGCGGTGCATGCGGTCGTGGTCGCTGAAAAACGATTTCAAATCGTCGGCGAATTCGGGATGCGCGGCGATGAGCATCGCCCGGTCAGGGGCATTTCCGGTCGCGCGGTTGCGCAGATAGTCGGCGATCACCGCATTGACCCGCTCATCGCCCGAGCGTGGCTCGCTCATAAATCCTCCGGGATCAACAATCCGCGCAGTTGCTTCAATCCTCGTTTGAGCAGTCCAGCCACGGCGGCCGGGGTGCGGTCCAATTGCAAACCGATCCGATCAAGCGACCATCCTTGAAAGTAGTGCAACACGACCGCCTCCCGCGATGCCTCGGGCAAACTCGCCAGCGCGTCGGCTACTGCTGCCAATTGCTCATTGCGACCGGCCCTAACACTGGGCGACGTGTCCGGGGCCGCCAGCAGCGAAGACAGTTGCACCGAGGATTGATCCATCGCTGATTGGAGCGAGCATTCGCGATTCACGTCCCGCTTGTCGCGATGTCCGGCACGCAGCGCATCGGCGAGATTGCACGCCAAAATTCGGCGGAGCCAAGCCGCGTGCTCAGCTTCGGTCGTGCCCCGAAACTGCTCCTGGCAACGAAAGGCGTCGAGCAACGTTTGCTGCACTAAGTCCGATGCTTCCGGCTGCCCGCGCCGGGCCGGGCCCAATTGGACACGAGCCAACAGCAGCAAATATTGCCGCCAGCGTTCGATTGCTGGATCGGTTCCAGACTCAGGCATGAGGTTCCTCTAAGAAACTAGCCGCCGTTGGCCGTGCCACGGGGCGCGCCCCCTGCCAGGGACCGATCATCTCGACCACCTGTCTGGCGGCTGCAAGCAACTCATCTATCGGGGAATCGAGCGAGGTGTCTGGATGTTCCCACACAACTCCTGCTCCCGAATAATTGTAATAGCGTGCGGAGTGGTCGGAATAAGCTGCCAATAAGTCCAGGCCCTCCGGCATCGCAACCTCGACAACGATCCCCAAAACCTGTTTGGCTAGCTCGGGCGGTGGGTGTTCGCCATGCTGTCGAAGAAAGTGCCAAGCCTGCAAATAGTGACGTGATTCAAGTCCGGGGTGCTGAAGCATTTGTCGCCAACTAGCAATCGCGTCCGTCTGCCTACGGGCGGCAAGATGCGAAGGCGCTGAAGCGAATGCGCTCCATGGCAAACTCTCTGAATTAATACGGTTTGGTGGCCATTGATCGACTGTCGCATCACCGAACAAAGTCTCGCGAATCGGAATGGGAGCCACTTTCTTATCGCCGAATAAAGAACCAAATGTGCTCGTTTCGAGTTACGCCCGTCTTCATCGCCTCGCGTCCGAAAGGAGGGTCACCGGATCGCCAATGCGAATTGTACCGGTCTGCACCACCGTTCCATAGACGCCCGCGTTGTTCGCATTCAGCCGCACGACGGCCTTCATGACCCGCGCGTCTTGAGTGGCCGTGTCTGGATCAAGGTTGATCATCATACAGCGAACGTCCCGCGCGGTGACGCTGACCGCTGCCCTTGGCTCGCTGGTCCCGAATACCAGTGTTCCGCCGACCCACCCATCCTCGTGAAATGCCTCGCGGTCGTGAGCCTCAAGCAAAATATTGGCTCGAAATCGCCGGCGATCGAGTTCCACTCCCACGTCGCGACCGATGCCGGCAATAGTCGCCAAACTAATCACGGACACCGAGGCGTCGTCGAAAGCGCCATGCCGAAGTTTCATCAATTCGACGCCGCTCCCGAGTCGCTCGGCGATCTCACTCTGGAGTTCTGCACTGCGAAGCTCCAATTGCTTTCCGGCCGGCGTACAGACATGAGTTGGCAGGGGTTCTCCTGTACTCTCATCAAGACCGAACGGGCGGTACAGAAGGAGTTCCGTGAGGCGGCTCGCGCTCAGCCAAGGGAAGCCGCTGTCATCGCCCAAACGCCGGAAGGCGAAGCGCCGATCACCCGCAAAACCGTGCCACCCGAGAAACGCCGACTCCGTCGCCGTACCCGCCATCGACTTGACGGGATACCGCACCAATTCGCCGACATGCCCGAGTTCGTTCATCATTCAGTCACTAAACGTCACGCAGGGCCAGCCGGCGAACACAACGCTTAGCGGCTTGGGCAATCGTGCGCCCGGCTTCAAACTACACGATAGGACTGGCCGGTCCGGTGGATAGCATAGTTACGCCCCGCCTTGCCAAATGGACGGATCGCGACGCGAGTGAAACACCGCGACCACCTCGATTCGATCCACTTGCGGCCGATAGAAGACGCAGTAAGGAAAACGCCGCACGACGCCCTTGCGAATATCACTAAGAACAACCCGATGTACCAACGGGTTGACCGCAATGCGGTCAAACACCTTCTGTACCTCGGCCACGAATTCGATACCCAGTCCCGCGCGTTGTTCGTCGTACCAATCGAACGCTTCGTCAAACTCAGCTTGAGCCTCATCACGTAGGACGATCGGCAGACTCACCGTCGCGCCCTTGCGAGTGCTCGCGCCTTGATAACTTCCCAGGGTGTGACTGCGTCCGGGCGAGCGATACTGTCGGCCAGTCGCCGTTCCAGTTCCGCACGCTGAGCTTCCGAGAGTGTGGCCGCTTCTGCCTCACGGGCCACGCTATCCCAAATGGCGTCCGCCACTGTCAGTCGATCCTCAATACTCAGTTGGTCCAAGCCTAACTGCTGAATCGTCGGTGCCATAGGAACTCCTCGCTCTGCGAACTACGACACATCATACCTGTACCGGATTGGAATCGCTACGCCGCCCCGGACAGGTGAAGGGTATCGTTATGCCCTCGGAGCTTGGGCAATATCAAGAATTCGAGCAACTTGGTGGTGATAGCCTCCTGAAGGCAGTTGTGCTGACAACAATCGCATTTTCGATTCCGACATAGGCAGGCCTCACGACGGAGCGTCAGATCCACGCCCTTGTAAATCCAATTCATCCTCAGACCGAAATGGATAGTTCGCATTCAAGACCTCACCCAACCCAAGCAGCGGATCATCCAGATCGCAGTGCAGCACTTCCTTGAATAGCCAGGACTTAATCTCATTCGGATGCACCAGACCTGCCGACGCTAGCCGCTCATGCACGATGCGACGGCGAATCCGTTCGTTGGCTTCGGCATCCACTTGCAGGCCCGGATGCGCGGCCAGCGGTCCTGTGGGCAATCGCTCCGTGACAGTGGGAGGGACGCCAGCGACTAATTGTGCCGTGGGGCCTTCGATGCCGCCGAGGTGACCGAGCGCTCCTTTCATGCCGCCGCCGAACCCTGTGCCTCCGGCGAAGCCGATTGCGCCACCTTTGAAGCCGCCTCCACCTCCGAGAAATCCCTCACTCACGGGAGCAATGGCTTGCATTTGTGGTGTGACGACTACATTGCGCAATTCGTTTGCCTTGCGGGTGTGATATTCGCGCAATTCTTGTTCGAGTTTGTTATTCGATCCACCGCTGTATTCGCCTTTACACAGTTCGAGCGCCTGTCGATACACCGTCGGATTGTAGATGCCCGGCAACACGTCGAAGACGATCCCCTGCGGATTACACACATACGTTGCGATGTTGCCCTGCAGCGTGCGCTTGACCGTTCGCCCATTGCCAAAATCAATGGTCATGATCGGCACTGGCCGGAGGCTTTCCCAAGGCAATAATAGACTTGACTCACCTGGGAGGTTGGTCATTTGGTGCGGCGTCGCCACTTGGCAAGTGCCTTGAGGGAAAAGTGCGCTAAGGCTGCAATTGAGACTACAACGACAAAAATGATTAAGTCATCCGACATCTAAGTCGCCTTCCGTTTCTTCGCGGCCCGCTGGTGATTGTCGCAGGGGATGGGGAGCGGGGCAACAATGCTTCCCACGAATTTGCCGTCAAAACCGGCTGAAAACATTACAAAAACAGGTGATTGCGACCTACTGTGATTGACGAAAATATACCGAACGGTATATTTGCAGTACCTTTGCCTGTTGATCGAACTGTCACCGTATGGTGCGCGTGTCCATCGAACGATGGAATAGATCAGCGGGCTTTTTTATGCGCGTAGTCCGGCCAAAACTGGACTCGAATCTCGCGCCTCTTAATCACTCGTCGGTAGTCGTGTTGGTCGGCTTTGTCTTCTTTGAAAGACCGGGCCACCGCGCCGCATACCATATCGGCCAACTGAATTAGATTGTTCTTATGCGATGGTTGCGGGTCGAATTTCCTGATTGGACAATTGCCGTCTTTGCCGACTAGCCGTTTCTTCAAATATCGCGTGAGTTGATCGTTGAATTCGCGGCCACCGAATTCGTCAAACACCACTTTCGCCCCTGGCAACAAGTCGGAGGCGTTGTCGAACAAATACTTAATCGGAGCCTTGTAGTGCGACTCCTTGACGAAGAAACCCGGTCCGCTGAGATTGCACTTATTTAGGACAAACGAATGATAGCAAAACTCAAAATTCACCACGGCATTCAAAAATGCTAGCCGAATATCCCGGTGGCATTTGCTAAATTTGAATTCCTTCCCGCGAGTAAACCTAAGCCTTGTTCGCAGATCGTTAATAGCCTCACTACACGCTTGAGCAACTTTGTGGTCACGAAAAAACACAGCCGTGACGGCGAAGCACGGCGTTGAGCCGCGCCCTAGTTTCATTCCCGTATCGCCAGATTCATCGACAAACACAAGCATGTTGCCTCTTATTGTTCTAAGTCAGTGCGCACATTCCACCACGGTTGGAATGGAGTGAGTTTGCTTTGTGCGATTCCAAGGCAATGATGCGGAGCATTTCCACTGTTTCCGTCATTTTGTGGAGTTTCAGTAACAACAATTGCCGGAAGTCCTTTGCTGGCAAACACAAGAAAAAAGTTATCTACGCTTTGCCAGTCAGCCTCTTGTACGTCAACCGTTTACCAGTGATGCCCGACGTTGCGGTCGTGAACCGAACGCCGTCTTTCAACTCGCGGACGTTGTACCGGAAGGCTTGTTCGTCAGCATAGGCGTCTAGATGTTCGGCGTTCACGCTGATGTAAGTCCCTTTGATGGCTCGCTTCAAGAGGGACCAGAAGTTTTCGATGCCATTCGTATGAATCGCTCCACGAACGTACTCGCCAGCAGAGTGGTTGACGGTGTCATGATCGAATGTTGCGTTCAACGCACGATAGCCGGGTTGTGGGTCAGTCATGACGTGCGAACCCGGCTCGACGTTGGCCTCGACTTCGCGGTGCAGCGTTTCCATTTTCGTATTCGGAATCGTCCGCGCCCGAACCTTGCCGCCGCGTTCGAGAATGCCCATGACGATGGCCTTGCCTGCCGTGCCGCGACCTTTGATCGCCTTTTCGCGCTTGCTCTTGTGCATGAACTCCGCGCGGCCCCCGATGTAAGACTCGTCACATTCCACGGTGCCGCTCAGTTTGGTGAACGTACCGGCTTTCATCGCATAGCGAACGCGGTGCAAGAGAAACCACGCGGTTTTTTGGCAGACGCCTAGACCCCGATGAATCTCGTAAGAGCTAATGCCGTTGCGGCAATTAGCAATCATCCAGATAGCGCATAACCACGTACTCAACTTGATCGGCGAATCCTCCATCACCGTGCCGACCTTGATTGAGAACTGACGCTTGCAACCTTTACACTTCCAAATCCGGCGCGTCTTGAGGAACGAATGGTCGGCACACGCACAACGCGGGCAGGCGATACCAGACGGCCAACGCAATGGAATCAAAAATTCCAAACAGCGGTCAGGATCGGCAAAATACTTGATTGCTTCGGCGAGTGTTTTTGGTTCGGCGACTTGCTGTAGCATTTTGTTTGCCCTTATGTCTGTAAGTAGTCTACCTACAAATGTGGCTGGCGTCAATAGACTACCTACGCCAGAATTCGAGGTTTTTCTATAATGCTCTTGTTGGGTAGAATCCAAATGCGGACGGGGAGGGTCGAACTCCCACGGTGTTTCCACCAGCCGGGTCCAAGCCGGCCGCGTTTACCAGTTACGCCACGTCCGCAAGCGGGGCTACCGGGGGCGACTCCGGTAGCCCTTAGCCGTTTTCGGCTGGCTTTCGGGTGGCGGGACGGGTAGAATGAAAAACGAACCTTGGGCCGTGCGTCCGTACATGCGGACTCCTCTGCCAGAACACAACAGGGTTCACCAGGGCTGGCGTGGTTGCACCCACTGCCAGCCCACTTTTTTGACTAACCGGCTTCGGCTTCCGCCCCTTCCGGCTCGCCAAATGCTTCCTCAAATTCGTCACGCTCGCCATCGGCTTCGGCGACTTCGGCCGCTGCCTTGCCCTTCCCGTTCCCGGCCCGCGTCCGTGGCAGGTTCGGATACCACACCGTAAGGGCAAACGCCTCATTGGGCAACCTAACGAACGTCGTGGTGTTTTTCGCTAATGCGATGGAAAGGGCGCGCTTTGCATTGCCCGACCGCTTTTCCAAGACCACGCCGACCCCCTACCGGGGGGTACTTGCGAGTTGAAATCATGGCGCAATACTGTATGATGCGAGACGTATGAACAAAGCCGACCAGCTAGACCCGTCAATGGAACGGGTCAACAGGTGGTACAAAGCCTCTGGCCTCACTCAACAAGAGTTAGGCGAGAAGATGGGATTTCCAGTGGCGATTGCCCGTCAATCGGCGTGGCAGTTCCTTCAAGGGAAAGACCCGCGTATCAGCACTCTGAGGCGGTTTGCTGAGGCGTCTGGAATCGAGTTGGCCGAATTGGTTGCGTCCGCACCGATGGACAAAATGCGGTCACTGACCGCTAAGCTGATGCGAGTACCCCCCTCTGAAATAGATGCCGTGGAAGCAAAAGCGAAGAGGAGTCGGGCAAAGAAACGGAGAGACAACAATGCCCACTGACCAAGTCAGAACAATTGTTGGTATTTCGGTTACGCTCCTCATTGTGGGCGGGTGCCTTTTCATGGCATATAAGGCCAGTAAGCACCAGAAGCGTGTCAAGGACTTGCTGACACGCAGCGAAGAAATGCAGAACAGGCTATTTGATCGCACTGAGCAACTTCAAATCAAAGAAGCCGAGCTTCAATTGCGATGGGAAGCGATCCTCAAGCGACTAGAGACACTCGCGAATAGGATGGAGATTCGAAATTAACAATTTTTCACCCCAAGGTGAGTCAAGTCTATTATTGCCTTTCCCAAGCCGGTTCAAACTCGGCGTTGATGTAGTCGGCCACCTCGATCGATGAGAACAGCACGGTCCTCGCGAGGCGAGCGTTGGTTCAGCAAAACTGATGATCGAGGCGGCCCATCATTTGGAACAGAAGGACCGGCTTGCCGGACTTCGACGCGGCCGCCATTGCCGCAGCACAAGATGGATGCCAGTGGACCATTCCCGGAACGACGCGCGGATTGTCATCGCGCTCACCGCGTGAATTCAGAACAAGTAATGGTCGGCTTGCCGCGCCCGCATGATCGATTGTGCTTATTCGGGTGAATGTTAAAGCTGAAATGGCAATCGCAAAGGGCGCGGCCACAACGGAAACTGTGAACCACAGCAAGGGCCGGCATGATTCGCGCAACATGACTTATCTCGCACTTGAGACGGCGGGCGGCGACCCTCACCGTGAAATGTGAACGGGGACGAACACAAAACTTGCAATTAAATCTCAGATCACGACCGAACGACCAAGCTCAGCAGGCGGCGGGGGCCCTTGAGTGACCGAAGTAGTATAGAAACGCTACATGCCCCGCCGGCTGCTGCAGTGCCGGGTTCGGCCGCACGCGACAATCACTCCTTGCGGCCGTATTTGTCCGTGATAAAACTCACATCGAATGGCCGCACTTGCGATTGGAATATGTAGGCCTTGACCGCTGGATCCGCTTTCACGATTTTCTGGGCCTGCTCCTCCGACTCCGCTTCGAACACGATGAGCGCCACGTTATCCCAGTAGTCCCCTTTCATCCCGCCGGCGAGAACCGCCCGCCCTTCTCCAAGTTGCTTCGCCCAGTACTCGCCGTGCGCGGCTAGCGCGGCGTTCGCCTCTTTATCGTCCGGCCATTTCCCTGACTCCTTCCATCGGAGGTAGAGGTCGTGGCGGAGTCGCAAGAGGACGACATAGGCCTCGATTTTCTGTTTGTTCCCCTTGGCATGCGCCGGGGAAGGTTCAGGGCGAAGTGGTTTCTGCGACCACGCGAACTGGGCAGTCGTCACTCCCAGCATGCCGATGCACGCCGCGCAAATTCCGAATCCTACTCTTCGGCGGTCCATGTTTTGCTTCTCCATGGCCGAACGACCAAGCTGAGCGGCCGGGCAATCGGCCGGCTGACTTCACGCTACACCACTCGCCCGCCCCGGTGAGGGGATCGCCTGGTTCGGCTCGAGGTCTGTCAGTCGGTGCCTAGATACATCTTCGACACAAACTCGGTAAATGAGTCCGCAATATGATAGCAGTTCTCGTATCCCCAAGGCCGCTCAGGCAACTCATGAGCGTCTCGCATCCGAAAGAACTCCTTGATGCTCGAGTCCAAAGCGGGAAGGCGGCTAAGTGTTTCCTCATCCCAATAGAAACGCATCTCGGTGTCTAGCGAGAAAATTTGACCGTGATCCAGACCGGCCATGGAAAGGCAACCGGTCATCCCGAAATGGCCATAACTGATACAGATCATGTTCCGTGGCGTTTTTCCCGAATCCAAAAGTTCAATTATTTCGCTAACTGAATGAAGTGACGTGAGTATGTGCTCGCCGAACGGTGTAGGAACCGTACAGGGAACAAGGACGTCGCGAACATAACCTCCGCCAACCTCCAGCAAGAAAGTTCGGTAGTCGGCTGGCAGTGGTACACCGATTAGCCGCTCAAGCTCCTCGATTCGCTCGGGCGGTTCCGGACCGCCCGTCGGATCAAAGCCGAACCTTGCGAGATGCTGGTGGAGTTGCATGAATTACTCGTGACCAACTTGCCGAACGCTTCGCTCACCTGCCGGGGCAATCATCCGGCTGGTTTCAAACTACATGACACGCCCGCCCAGGTCAGGTGGAGCGAGTGGTTATGCCTCAGTTCCCGCCCGCCGCCCCCCAAGGCATTCGAGCACAGCAATGGTACTTCGGAAGCGCCCGGACGTTGCCACATCCAGAGGCGTCCATCCGTACTGGTCGATCGGGTTTACGTTAGCTCCGATCGAAGCCAAGTACTCGATGTATGCGTCTCGCTTGTAGCAGGCGGCGTGACAAAGGGCCGTCCGTCCGCGACGGTCGGTCGCCTCCAGCTCGGCGCCTCGGCTCAGCAGCAACTTGGCTGCCTCGATCCGCCCCTTCCGGCCCGTCCAGATCAGGACCGTTAGGCCGTACTGGTCACGGGCGTTCGGGTCTGCACCGGCGTCAAGGAATTCGGCGACCATTGCGACGTCGCCCGTGCTACAGGCGTTCAGGAACTTCTGCGAGGCTCGGATTTCCGGCGGAGGCATAACGGACCGACGCTCAATGGCCGGCACCGCGCCGACTGACTCTCAGTTTACCAGAACGCACAATGGGGTGCCGGTCCATTGCAGCGTTTGGTTATGCCTCCGCCCCGGCGGTCTTCGACCGACGACGACGAATGATCGGCGGGCCGCGCTGCAGCGCCTTGTTAGGTCTTATGAATGCTCTTTCCTTCGGCCTGTAAGTCGCGAAGGGCCAGAAAAACATCACATATGAAAAATGTGACAGAGACAACAAGGCTCAGGATGCTCGAAAGGAACAATAGAGCACAAATACGCGTCACATCGAAAGGGAGCAGAGTGGACATAAATAAAGGGAGAATCAAAAGCCCTGTGAGGAGGATACAAATAGAACTGAAAAGAATAGCGCTACGAATCACCCTGGCTCGCTTAAGAAGTGAATCAAAGCGAATGATTCTGTCGGGTTCAGAGCTTCGTGCGACCGTTCTCGCTCGATCGATAGCTCTGCCAAGTCGATTGGTCATCACTAAAAGTAACATGCCGCAGGCCGAAATCAGAATGACGGGACTAATCGAAAGTTGGAGCGCTTCTATTAGGGTGTGATTTGGCATAACGGCTTGCTCACCTGCCGGGCCAATTGCCGGCTGACTCGAAACTACACGACACGCCCGCCCCGGTCAGATGCAGCGATTGGTTATGACGCTCCTCGCCCACCCACTAGCCATTTTGGCGTAGCGCCCACACGCTTCTTTGGAGCTAAGCACGCACGAGCTACATCACTCAGAACTTCTTCAAAGGAATCAGCCAAACGAAAAAGCTCGTCGTCGAAGTTAATGTAAATGCTCCCACTCTCGTCTACAAGAATGGGTTCACGTTCTTGATGTTCTTGGTATCCAATCGGATAAAGGCGGCGGCCAACCATTGCTTCACACCGCCGAATCAGGTCCGGATCGTATGCCAACGCGTCTGCTGGCTCGAACACAATATGCTCGCTCGAATTGCCGAATCGCAGGCCACCGAATTTACTCAGGATGCGCTTTGCCTCTGGAAAAGCCATTGGCGATGTGGGCAACCGGAGCTTCGCCCACACATCGCGCTTCGAGCGCCAACCGGCGAGAAACAGTCTCAGTCTTGTGATCATCGAAGTGCGTGCGTCATAACCATTGATTATCTGTCCGCAGCCAGAATATTACACAGGCACGATTTCATTCGCAAGCAACTCATTGCCCCGCTTCGCCTCATGGCTCGCCATGGACCCGCGAGATGGATTGCACCGGCCACATATGCGCGCGATTCTGGCTGGCGCTGTCTATCTCCGCTCTCCGCATTTTCGCTTCCCACTTCACGAACCCTAAAGCCTGTATCCTGCGAGCGAAGGCAACGCACCCGGTTCGGCCGTTCGGAGCATTTGCGCCGGGAGGGCGCACGATTGTAGCCATGCGTTTTCATAGAGTTGAAGGCGCGGCGCATACGCGCGAAGAATCACCGGTCAGCTTGACAACATTTCGGACGCTATTTCTGCGATGACGTGGGCGTGTCTATCAATTGCTTCCTTGTATGCTTTTAGCGCGGATTGAAACAGATCCTTAGGCTTTTGCATATCCGTCAATTCTGTTGGAATGTCTCTGAGCTTTCGCATATCGGAAACGGTTATAAGCCATTCTGTCGCTTGTTGCATTGTTTCCAACGCTTTGCGCGGCCACATAGCTAGATCGAAAGTCTGATCGGTCTCGTGACATTCCCCTGTTTTACGATGGAGTTCGACAGCGGCAAAAATTATCAAAATAGCTCTAGGTGAGCCAAGTCTGTTATTGCCGCTGCAACTCCCGCATTTTCCATTTTCATTTGCCTTCGGCCCCAAAGTATGAAATATTTGCTCTTGGCATTTCCCGTTGGCTGCAAGCTGCAGCTGAGGCCAGCAGAAATGTCCGCGGACTGTTCTGGGGGATGCGAGCGGGCCACTCTCACTGCGGTGAGGCTTCTGCCTCACTGGCGTGAGTCCGACCTCACCTTCTGGTGAGACGGAAAAAGCCCAATGGCGGTCGTCGCACGACGAACACCACCACTACTACCACCACCGCAAGCGACGACCGGGCGGCCAATGTCCACTGCTCGCCCGGCAAAGCCGCCCTTAAAACAAGGCGGCGAGCTTCGTCAACTTCCCACTTTGCGACTGATGGGGCGCGTGCCCCGGCGCTTCCGAAAGTGGAAGATTCACCAACAACAACCAAAACTAAAACGATCCCCGCTCGCATCTTCCCAGGCAGCGCTGCGCGCACAGAGCGGGGCCCGACTTGACCCCGGCTGGCTCGGCCCCGATTATGACTACATCCCGAGGATTTCGGCATGCTCCAGGCGACTGATCGGCCACGGCTGCGGCAAGGATTGGCGGCCGCTCGCGATGGCGACGCTGCAATTGTCGTGTGGGACAATCGCCGGATCACTCACCGCAACGTCCGTCTCAGCCAGGTCGAGTTTACCTGGGCCCAATTGCTCGATGGCCGCTTGGCTCTATCCGATCTGCAACAGCAGGCGACTCTCTTGGCGGGCGGCAGTGCAGTCGCCCTGGAGCACGTCGCCGCCATGGTGGCCAAACTCGACGATGCGCTGCTCTTGGAATCGCCGAAGTTTCTGCAATATCTGCAAGGCCCCGTCCGTGACCCATCTTGCATCGGCTGTTACGCCGGCGAACCCGACGCGCTGCACAAACAGATTGACGGTCTGTTCACCGGACCGGGTGGCCCCGGGCCGATTGAGACAGCGCCGCCTGAATTCGCGGATGGCGGTCCGTTGCGAGCGCTGTTGGTGCCGCACATGGACTTCGGCCGGGGCAATGTGACTTATGGCTGGGGGTTCAAGGATCTTTTCGAGCGAACTAGCGCCCGGTTGTTTGTCATCATCGCCACGTCGCACTACTCGACCGAGCGTTTCACGCTGACTCGACAACATTTCCGCACGCCGCTGGGCACGGTCGAGACTGATCAGAAGTATGTCGATCGCATCGTGCAACACTACGGCGACGGATTATTCAACGACCCGGTCGCACATCTGCCGGAGCATTCCATCGAACTTGAAGTGGTGATCCTGCAGCACCTTTATCGCGATGAGCCGTTCCGCATCGTGCCGCTCTTGTGCGGCTCGTTCGGCGACGCGGTGCAATTTGGTCGCTCGCCGCGGATGTTGCCCGACATCTCGCGGATGGTGACGGCGTTGCAGCAAGCCGAGGCGGAAGCCGGCGAGCGCATCTGTTACGTCATCTCCGGTGATCTCGCGCACATCGGGCCGAAATTCAGCGACCCGCAGCCGGTGGCCGAACCGTTTTTGACGCACAGCAAATCGCAAGACGACCGCATTGTGGCCCGTGCGGAGCAAGTGGATGCGGACGGTTACTTCACCGTGATCGCCGAGGAAGGCGATCGCCGCCGCATTTGCGGCCTGCCGCCGACGTGGCTCACGCTCGCCGCCTCCAATCCGAAGCGGGGCAAACTTCTGCACTATGGCCGCTTCATTCACCCGCAAGGCTACGAAAGTGTGAGTTTCGCTAGCATGGCTTTCGTCAAATGACCGAGACGACAATTAACGCATCGACTGGCTTGCCCGTCGCCACCGCCCTGTCGCGCCTCGCCCACGAAGGCCGGCCCGGCGTCGTGGACACGGGCCGCTACTTGCTGCGCTATGCCGCCTGGGGCACCGGCCCGCCCATCATTTTCGTGCACGGCATCTCGGACGTGGCCCGCTCGTTCGCCTTGGTCGCTGCCGATTTGTCGCGCGATTTCACCTGCATTCTGTACGAATTGCCGACCGGCACTGGCGATAACGCGCGCTGGAGCAAATATCGGCCCGCGCATTTGTCAGCCGATCTGTTTGCGTTGATGGATCACTTGAAGCTGGATCGAACGTATCTGTTAGGCTCGTCATTTGGATCAACGATTTCCTTGCGGGCGGCCGCTGAAAAACCCGAGCGGTTCGCCCGGATCGTTTTGCAGGGCGGATTCGCTCGCCGGCCGATCGGGCGCTTTGAAGTGGCAGTCGCACGGCTCGGTCGCTACTTCCCCGGCCAAATGCGCCATTTGCGAATTCCCACGTCCCTGAAGAGCCCACGCGATGGAGCTATTCTCGATCAAGCGCTAGCGGAACGACGAACGTTCATGCGCGAGAACTGCGGCTCGGCCACTATCCACTCGGTCGCCCACATCGGGTTGATCATCTCGCAGACCGATCTGCGGCCGCTATTGCCCAAAGTGCAATTGCCCGTGCGCTTGATCGGCGGCGACTCCGATGGCATCGTGCCCATTCAATACGAGAAAGAGTTGCTTGAGCGCCTGCCGATGGTCGAACGCATCGAGATTCCGAATTGCGGTCATCTGCCGCAATACACGCATCCCGGTTTGCTCGCGGAATTGATGCGGCAGTTCTTCACGCCGTCGTGCGGCGGAGCTGGCCACGATAGTTGCCCCTCAACTTGAGGAAATCACAATGATCGCTTATCGTACGACTCCGTTTTCGCGGATCGCTAAATGGACCTCCCATGCCGCCGGGCACCCAATCACCTTCTGTTCCGCCGTACTTGTGATTATCCTCTGGGCGCTGTTGGGCCCCTACTTTCGATTCAGCGACACTTGGCAACTGGTCATCAATACTGCAACCACGATCATCACTTTCCTCATGGTGTTCCTGGTGCAAAACACGCAAAATCGCGACAGCGCAGCAGTCCAACTGAAGCTGGATGAGCTCATTCGTTCCATGAAAGGCGCACACAACGCACTGTTAGACTTGGAAGAGCTCACGGAGCAAGATCTGGATCGGATTCGCTGCCGCTATGCAGCGTTGGCCCGGCACGCACGGCAGAACATTACGGAAGGGCTGATCGATACCGACACACCGGAGGTGGAGGACAAGTGATCCCTATGCACCGCGTAAACGCATTTGTTCGAAGTCATATTCGCATGTTCGAAATGATCGGCGTATTGATGCGTATCTTCAGTTTCAGCCTGGTGAGTTGGATGGGCCCGGACAGCCCATTCATGTTTGTTTGGATCTTCAACACCATCGATGCGATCTTGCTGTCCTGGTGTGCAATACTCAAGCGGGACGCCGCTTACACAACGCTCAACGTGTTCTGGATATTTGTGGGTGTGATGGGAATCTACCGCGCGGCAGGCTTCATGCACTAACGAGCCGGAAGTAAGCGACGGAGTATTGCTAACTCCGCCGCTTACGCTTCCGGCTCGTTCAAATCAAACCTTCGCCGGCTCGGGTAATGCCACCGTCGTGGTCCGCCGCTTCTCGGTGCCTTCGCCGAACATCAGTAGCAGCGGACTTGCAATGTAGATGGAGCTGTAGGTGCCGACGATCACGCCGACGACCATCACGAACGCAAAGAGCCGGATGCTCTCGCCGCCGAAGACATACAGGACGCCGACGACGAGGAACACTGTAGTCGCTGCCAGGATCGTGCGGCTCAGCGTTTGGTTGACGCTGTCGTTGATGATCTGCGGTGTGAGCAGAGCGTTCTTGCCGCGGACCTCGCGGATTCGATCGAACACCACGATCGTGTCGTTGACCGAGTAGCCAATGAGCGTCAAAAGCGCCGCCACGGCCGTGAGATCGATCTTGAAGTCATCGATCAGCAATGCACTGGCAACTCCGGGGAAGGCACTGACGAGGTAATGGCAGCCAGCGATGGCACCTAGCGTGAAGGCCAAGTCATGAATCAAGCAGAGAACCGCGGCCAAGCCGAAGGTCCAGTTGCCGAAGCGGAACCAGAGGAAGAGCAGGATGACCGCCCAACTGCCGAGGATGGCGTATGCCGCGCGGGTGTTGGTCTCCGCGGCGACCTGAGCGTCAAACTTCTCCAGCCGCTCCGGCTGCGGTCGAGCACCGAAGTCCACTTGCGTTCGCTGCAAAATGGAATCGAGCTTCGCGCGATCCTTCGCCGGATCGAACGACGCCGTGGTGACCTCCAGAGCCATTTCCTTGTACCGGCTCTCCTGCGCTTTACCTTCGCCCCGCAGGTCAAACGCCTGCTCGCCGAAACCGCCGAGCTTGAACTTGCTCTCGAGGAACAGCTTCAAATAGCCCGGCGACGCGTAGTCGCTGAACTTCAGATGAGCCGTCTTGCCTTCAACATTGAATCCTTCGAGCTTGATGCTCTTGAGCAGCGATTCGAGATGGCCATCCTTCTCGTCGCTGAGCAAGCGATCGACCGAGACCTGAACAAGATCGGCATCTTTTTCGGTGGTGCGGACAGTGAAATATCGGCTCTTGCCGGCAGGGTCATTGGAACCGGAGACGAACGTCTGCTCGACCGACCAGTCGGGCAGAATCTGCGCCCGCTTCATCACGGTTGCTTCGCGGGCTTCCTTGTTGGCGCCTTCTACGGGTTGAACGAATTCAACCGTTGGCTGGCGTTCGGGAGCGGTCTTATAAGTCAGAACAAACGTCGTGCCCGCTTCATCTTTCTGTTCAACTTTTTGGACTTCCAGACGCTCCTTCTGATTCTTCAGCAAGTCGCGCATTTCGCCGATGGATTTGGCTTTGCCTTCGGCCAGTTGACCGCCGTACGCGGTGCCGCCGATGAAATCGATGTTGAGAGCATTTTCGCCGCGAAGCAAAAACACCGACAGGCCAATCACCGTGAGGATGATCGTGGCGGTGAACCAGTAGTAGCGGATCGCCATGAAGTCGATGTTGGTGCGGGTGAGGAACTTGAACATGTTCAACTGCCGCAGCCAGCCCTTGTATTGCCATACATCGAAGAGCAACCGAGTCATGTAAAGCGAGGTGAACAGGCTGATCACCAAGCCCGCGGCCAGCGAGATGCCGAAGCCGCGAAGCTGATCGTTGCCCACCGCGTAGAGCACGATAGCGGTGAAGAAGCTCGTCAGGTGCGTATCGAGAATCGTCGGCAACGCGCGGTCGTAGCCGTTACGCAACGCCAGGGCCAAGCCCGCCCCGCGCTCGCGTTCCTCACGCAGCCGTTCGTAAATCAAGATGTTCGCGTCCACCGCCATGCCGAGCATCAGCACCAAGCCGGCCAAGCCGGGCAGCGTGAACGTGGCGTTGACGAACACCATGAATCCAATCGTGAGCAACAAATTCGCCAACAGCGCGATGCACGCAACGATGCCGGCGAACTGGTAGTAGATCAGCATGAAAACCAAGACGGCGGCGAAGGCGATGCCCAGCGACATCGTGCCTTTGAAAATCGTGTCGCTGCCCAGAGTCGGCCCGATGGTGCTTTCGCTGACCGGCACCGTCTTGAGCGAGGCCGGCAGCGTGCCGGAGCGCAAGATCTTCGCCAGCCGCACGCGGTCTTCCCGCGGCGAACCGCTCATCTGAATCTGGCCCTGATCTTCAATCCGGCTCGACAGGTAAGGAGCCGAGACAACCATGTTGTCGAGCACGATGGCGAGATAGCGGAACGTCAGGTTCACGCTCGAGTCGCTGCCGGTCGGAACATTTGCGCCGGTGAGTTCGCCGAACAACCGGCCGCCGATGCTATCGAAATGGAACGATACGCCCTGCTCGAAATCATCCACGTCGGCACTGCGAAGATGTTCGCCGGTGACGGCTTTCGAATGCCCCTGGTCATCGCGCTCGGGGTCGCGCAAGAGCATGAAGTACTCGTACTTCTTCTTCTCGCGGTCTTCGAGCGGCAGCCGATCGTTTTGGCACTCGCGGCTATACAGGATCATCGAGCCGTGACCCGATTTGCCTTTGCGGTTGTCGGAAATCGTGGCCTTGTGAACGACGAGCTTGCTGTCGGTCCGTGCCTTGGCCAGCTCCTGCCAAAGTTGCGAGCCGGCCGCGTCTTTGTTGGACAAATGCATCGAATGCCGTTCCGGCTTGTCGAGCTCCATCCAGGTGTAGGTCTTGCCGTCTTCCTCGCCGCGCGTGATCGGCGGCGGGGCCATTCCGCGACGAGCGCGCGATTCAAGCTCGGCCTTGTTCTTGGGATCCTCGATGTACGCCTTGGCTGCGGCGAGGCCGCGTGCGTCGTCATCTTCATTGGCGGCGATGCGGAACTCGAGGCTGCCCTGGCGGGCGATCAGCGACTTGGTTTCCTCAACCATTTCGGCCGAGAAATCTTTGCGCTGCCCGCTCTTGCCGAAGAGATAATGCTCTTCGACGAATGCCTTGATTTTGTCTTCTTTGGCGTTGGCAAAAGACTCGTCGTAGAGCTTCTGCACATCATCGGCCGGGAGCTTGAGATCTTTCACCGCGTCGAGCAGACCAGCCAGCGAACCTGGCGGCACCGCATCGAGCTTGATGTCGGGCTTGTCCTTGAGTTGATCGGCATACTTCGCGCGGAACTTCTCGAGGAAGTTCGCCCACGCTTTCTTCTCCAGCGCACCCTTCACACGATAGATCAAGTCGCGATCGTGATCGCGATCCACATCGAGATCGACGCCGACAAGAGCATCCTTCCATTGCGGATTGTTCTTCACTTCGCCGATCAAGTTCTGCCAGGCTTCTTCCTTGATGCGGGCCTGGTGCGAACCGCCAGTCGGCAGGATGATTTCGTAGCGGGTGTTGCCGCCCACGGGGCGGATGGTGACGTTGTAGAGATCGTTCGGATCAATACGGCGTTTGAGAAACTCGATCATCTTGCCGGGATCGAGCTTGGACAGTGCATCTTCGCCCTGCGACTGTTTCAATTTCTCGACATCAACTTCGTAAACGAGAATGGTGCCGCCGATAAGATCGACACCGAGCTTGAATCCGCCTTCGCCGCGGGCATAGCGATGCCCGGCTCCATAGACGAGCCAGCCGCCGACGAGCACGGTCAGCAAGCTGATGAATGCCCGATTATGGAACGGCTGCATGAAGCGCCGGCAGACGCCCCAGAGAATGCCGACGACCAGGAGTACGGTCGCGAACGGCAATATCGAATAGAGGGAGCTGTACAGGGATTCCATCATGATCCTTCCTTGGCGTCCTTGGCCGTCTCGCTATTCGCCAGGATTCGGGTCACGCTGCTGCGCAGCACCCGCATTTTCACACTGGCGTTTTCGTCAATCTTAACCAGCAGTTCGTCTTCGCCGCGAGGTACGTTGGACTCGATGATCTGCACCACCTGGCCGATCATAAACCCGTTGATGATCACGCGATCGTTCTTCTTGAGCGCTCCCAACATCTGCTTACGGACGCGAGCATCGCGTCTCATCGGCATGACGATGAAAAAAAGAAACGCGGCCAAGAGGGCGAGCGGCAGAAACATCGCGTCCATCAGGCCGCCGGCAGGCCGGGCTGGGTCCTGGGCCTCGGCCAACAATACCAGCGACGCGAGCATCTCAGCCTTTCCGAATCATTCCGAGTTAACCGCAGAGACGCAGAGGGCGCAGAGAATGTGCTTTCTCTGCGCTCTCTGCGTCTCGGCGGTGAAACTCTTTCACCAAAGGGCTTATCCTAAGTCGCGGCCCCCCAACGGGCAAGGCAATCCGCGACGAACTGGCCATACGCCTGCGCCCGGATTGCTTCACGGGCCGCCGCCATTAAGTCCAGATAGAAGGCCACGTTATGGAGACTCAGGAGCGTGGGTCCGAGCATCTCTTGGGCATCGAAGAGGTGATGCAAGTACGCCCGGCTGTAGTTGGTGCAGGTGTAGCAGTGGCATTTCGCATCGAGAGGGCCCGGATCACGCTCGTGACAGGCGTTGCGAATCCGCAGCGACCCGGTCGAGGTGAACACCGAGGCGTTGCGGCCATTTCGCGTCGGCATGATGCAATCGAACATGTCGATGCCAGCCGACACACCGATGAGCAGATCGACCGGCCGGCCGACGCCCATGAGGTAGCGCGGCTTGTTCGCCGGCAAAAGTGCGGCACAAGCGGGCAAGACCGCCTGCATCTGCTCGGGTGCCTCGCCGACGCTGAAGCCACCCAAAGCGTAGCCTGGGAAGTCCAATCCGGCTAGCGCGGCCGCACACTCGCCGCGCAAGGGCACGTCCAGTCCGCCCTGCACGATGCCGAAGAGTGCTTGGTCCGCCCGCGTGTGCGCCTTCCGACACCGTTCGGCCCAGAGAATCGAACGACGGACGGCATCCCGGATGACCTCCGGCGACGAGTTTGTCGTCGGGCACTCGTCGAGACACATCGCGATGTCGGACCCGAGGTTTTCTTGGATCTCGACCACGCGCTCAGGAGTCAGTTCCAAAAGCCGGCCATCGGTGTGAGCGCGGAAGATGACGGATTTGTCAGTGATGTTCCGCAATTCCGCAAGGCTGAAAACCTGGAAACCGCCGGAGTCCGTCAGGATGGCGCCATCCCAGTGCATGAACTTGTGCAAGCCGCCCAACGCGGCGACGAGTTCATCGCCGGGCCGCAGCGTGAGGTGATAGGTGTTGCCGAGGATAATCTTTGCGCCAGCTTCGGCGACCATGTCGGTGGTCAACGCTTTGACGGCCGCCTGCGTGCCGACCGGCATAAATACCGGCGTCTCGAACGAGCCGTGCGCAGTCGTGACGCGACCCGCGCGGGCGGCGTTGTCGGTGGCCTGGAGATCGAAGGAAAAGTGGGACAAGTGCCTTCAATCCGTGGGGTTCAACAGGAAGAGCCGCGCACAAAGTAAGCGGTGTACTTCCGCTTACTTTG
>JBJMQS010000031.1:0-1654 GCA_045802605.1 Gemmataceae bacterium
CTAACATCTTTCGATCATTAAAAAGTAGATCAACAAGGGGAGGAGCGACCCCTCCTCCCCAATGTTGTCGTAGTCTTTGTGATGGAAATAGCAGACCATTAATGTGATTAGGGTTTGCTGCGGTCATCTTCCATGAAAACCGTCATGCGCGCTCTCAGCCGAACCAGCAAATATGTAATTATGCTCACTAGGTCAGCGTTTCCTTGGTTCGAATCATATCAGGCAGCCTCGGCGAGTCTGTAGGACCATGTGTGGACGACAGGGTGGCGATTGACATCCTTGATACCAGCCATGATGCGCTCCTTGAGCTCCTGCTTTGACGCTACCCGGATGTGGCGCAGGACCGAGCGGGCAAACTTGGAGAAGAAGCCCTCGATGAGGTTGAGCCAGGAGCCGTGCGTGGGCGTGAAGGTGAACTCGAAGCGGCCAGCCGATCGGGTGGCAAGCCAAGTTCTTGTTTCTTTCGAGATGTGCGCGGAATGATTGTCCAGAATCAACTTGATCGCAGTGCTGGCTGGATAGGCGGCATCAAGAAGTTTGAGGAATTCGATGAACTCTCGGCTGCGGTGGCGGTCTCTGACAATGGCATGGACCTTGCCGGTGAGCAGATCGATTCCGGCCAACAGGCTGAGCGTGCCCTGGCGTTTGTACTCATTATCACGCGCGAAGGTCGCGTGAACGCCGGGCTCGGGCGGCAAGTCGGGCGACGTGGTTGCGATGGCCTGGATCCCCGGTTTTTCGTCGTACGAGACGATCGCCACCGGCTTGTCCGGTTTCTTAGATTGGGCGGCCTTTTTCAGGATTTGGACCTCGCGGTAAACGCACAAAACCTCGGCCATCTTCTGCTCGAACTCGTCGTCGCGCTGTTCCATATAGTACCGCACCTTGTGCGGCTTGATTTCCTGTCGGCCGAGAATCTTGCACACCGTTCCGTGCACCAGATCGGCGAGACATTCGTGCCCTGCCGAAGGGGCGTTCTCGCGTGCATGGCGCGCCAGCAGCCGCGTCGTCCACAACTCGTGCGGATAGCCGTGGTCCTTGGCCTTATCGCAAGCCAAAGACACCAGCCAAGCCTTGGCTTCCGGCGTAATCGTCGCTTCCTTCCCGGGCCGTGGCCGATCTTCGAGTGCCGCCAGCGGGCCATATGCCAGCGCCCGCTCGACGCAGCGCTCGGCGGTCTGATGATGCACGCCAACTCTTTTCTTTACCGCATAGAACGAGGGATTCTCCTGGTACGCGAGCAGGATTTGCGCCCGCTCCACCCGACGCGCCGCTTCGGTTCGGGAGCGCGCAATAGCCGCCAACCTTGCAATCTCTTCGTCGGTCATCGCCAATTCGACCGCATGCCGCCATCCTGCCATGATGCCGCTCCTCGTTTGATCAACCACAAACGAGGAATCCACGAACGAGTCCCGGGTTCCATGTTGGCAGGTTTCATGGAATCGGTCGTCTAGTGCGGCGAATTTGAAGTTCCTATCATTGCTGGCCGCAAGCTCGTTTAGGAACTTCAAATTCAAAACCGCACTAGAATCATAAAGTTGCTAGTGGTCTTAGATTCCGAAGTTCGCACCTGAACGTGACCCGAGCACTGGCGAACTTCGGAATCGCCAACCTGTCAGAAGGGACGCCTGAACAGCTTAAAGCTGCACGCCAA
>JBJMQS010000032.1:0-126979 GCA_045802605.1 Gemmataceae bacterium
CGGGCCTTCGGTCGCCTGAGGGCGACCTTCAGACCCGGCCACGAAATACAGGGAAGACCCGGCCACGAAATGCAGGGACTCTGCGTGGGAAACGAAGTGCAGGGACGGCCCGGCCACGAAATGCAATGATTCTGCTGGGGCCACGAAATACAGGGAAGCTCCGGGGGGCGAAGGTACGAGCACTTAGCGTGAACCAGCAAACGCAGGCCACGGAAGTCAGCCCGCGAAGAACCTGGCATCGACGTACAAGCGAAAAAACCTCGGCCGATTGGGCATCGGCCGAGGTCGCAAACCCGAGGGGAAAGAGGAGGTACCGTTTGATTAGAACGGCGCTTTGTTGCTTTCCTGCTCGATCCCGAGACGAGACGTATTCAGATCGTTCGGCGCGAACGCGGCGCCACCCTTCGGCATGGCCTTGGGAGCTTCGCCACCTGGTTGGCCTTGCGGGCCAGCCGGAGGAGCACCCGGGCCGCCTTGCGGCGGAGCTATGTAACCCTGACCACCACCGCAGCCGCCGCTGTTGCAGCCACCGTTGCAACCGCTGTTGCAGCCGCTGTTGCAGCTATCGCAGCAGTCGTTGTTACGGCTGAAGCGAGCGCGAATGCGATCCCAGATCTTGGTGCGGCCACTATCGCAGCAATCATTGCAGGTGTTGCAAGTATTGCAGCAATCGTGGTGATGACGGTGCTCATGGCAGCCGCACTCTTGGTGGCAGCTGTGGTGCTCATGGCAGCAAGTCGGGGCCGGGGCGCAGCAAGTCGGAGCGCTATGGCAGCAGGTCGGCGCTGGGGCGCAGCAGCTGGTGGTAGCGCAACCGCAATCGTTGTTGCGGCGGTGGAAGCTGAAGCGGCGTTCACGCTCGCAGCAATTGTCATTGTTGTGGCAGCAAGTCGGGGCCGGGGCGCTGCAGCAGGTGGGCGCCGAGGCGCAACCACAGCCGCAGTCGTCATGTCGGCGGAACCGACCGCGAATCTTGTCAAAGAAACTTTCTCGACCGCATCCGCTGTCGCAACATGAGTTGCCACAAGAGGACGCACAGCCACCGCCACAACACGACCCGGTGGAGACCACCGGAGCGGCTGCGGCTGGTGGGGCGGCCGGCGGAACGGGATCGGCACCCGCCAGCCAGGCCGACGTCAGCAACAGGTACGCTGCATTCACGAGAAATACCTCCTCGGGATCGCGTTGGCGTTAGGCCGCTGGTTCCGACACCGGCTCTTCCAGAGCGGTTAATCGGACCGTGCCATCCCGGACTCTAAGATCGTTACCATCGCAGCGCTGCCCGGCGTCCTATCGCCGAAAAGCGGCGCGATACTGCCAACAAGTTTCGGCCCGCCGCTTTGCCTAGCTTGAGCCTTCGCGTCCATTCTTGCTCACCCGCTTAGCTTCCGCAGGCCAACCCTTGACGACTGTTCGGGTGAATCGGGTTAGGCAACATACGAAGTCAGAATTGGAAAGTCAGAAGTGAGAAGGCAGAAGTCAGAAGTCGGAGGTCAGAGGTCAGAACGAAAAACCGTCCTGGCCACGCTTGGGACCCAGGACGGTTTCTAATTCTGACTTCTGACTTCTGAACTCTAACTTCTGATTACTCGGCTACAACCTTGATCTCTTGCAGCACGAAGTCTGGGCTCAGCTCGGTTGTGTTCTGATTCGACAGCCGGCCTCGCACGCTGACCGTCATTCCAGGGCGAAGCGAGCGATCGGCCGGGTCAATTCCGACCAGCGTCATCACACCACCGAAATGATCCTCTTCTTCGATCGGGATGTATCGCAGCAGCCAAGTCTTCGTCCGCGGGCTGAAGTAGAGCTTGCCGGTCATCGCGGTATAGTCGCTATTGTGGTAATAGCTCTGCACCTGCGGCACCGTTTCGCGGGCGACTGGCATCGGCTGCACTTGCGCGGGCATCTTCGTGGCGCTAGCTGCAGGCAGAGTTGCGGGGTTCGGCGCCACCACGATGGTGGCTGGTTGGTAACGCGACTCCGACACCTGAGCGCCGTACGGGGTCGGATTGTTGTTCACGTTCGTATTGCTGTTATTGTTGCTGCTGCCGTTGTTGTTGTTGTTGTTGTTGTTGGCTTGTTCGGTCGGCTTCGGCGTGTTGCCGCGGCAGCTTGTGCAGGGAGCCGCGGGGGCTGGCTCGGCAGATTCGCAATTGCACTTGCGAACTGGGCCATAGCATGAATTGCAGGGCTGCGGGGCGGAGCAGGTATTGCACTTCGGTGCCGGCGCCGGTTGCGGGCATGACGAGCACATCGTGGTCGTCGTCACGCAGGTCGTGGCCGTCTGGAACTTGCAATGTTCGCAACCGCTAAACAGGCTGCGCTTCCAGCGCGACTTCATCCAGTCGAATACGGGCGTCTCGTTGCACTGCTGGCAGGAATTGCAATGGCCGCACGAGCATGGTTGATGGTTGCACGCGTGGCAGGTCGGGGCCTGGTTGCAGCTTTGTTGGCACGCCGGGGCCGCATTGCATGACTGGCAAGTCTGGGCCTGATGACCGCATGACTGGCAAGCCTGGGCGTGATTGCAGGATTGGCACGGTGCGGCCTGCTGGCACGAGTGGCACTGGCACGGCGAGTGGCCACAGGTCGAGCAAGTCTGTGCTGGGCACGACTGGCAGGATTGGCAGGACTGGCATGGCTGGCATGAAGCAGCCGGGCAACTCTGGCACTGTGGTGCGGAGTTGCAACAGTTGTTGTGATGTTGGCAGCCGGCCAAGAGCGCCGGCACCAGGAGCAGTGTCCGGATCCAACTCGAAGTGACGGGCATTGTGCGGTCCCTCGCATAAAGGCGACGCTTGGGGGCCGGCTCTCGGCACGGGGCGTCGGTGTGATTCTGACGGGGTTATCGGGATGGCCGGTCCCCGGAATCGTGCTCAATGTCCGTGTCCTACCTGTTCTGCGGGTTGGACCGTTCGGGGCGCACCGGCTAACGGGTCTGTAGCGGAAGTATCGATTATGCCGGCCAAAGCTTGTCCACGCGGGATTCCCCGAGATAATCTGCGTGTGAGGAGATTCGACGAGTGAAACCAGCCGTGAAGCGATGGACCCTGGTTCCCCACGTTCCAGAGGCCGTGGAACGTTTGGCAACAGCCACGTCGGTTCCTCATGTCGTCGCACAACTGCTTTTGAGCCGCGGTGTCGTCGATCCTGCCGAAGCCAAGCGGTTCCTTGGCACGCCGCTCAATGAATTGCACGCGCCGGAAAAGCTGCCCGGCGCGGTGGAAGCCGCGGATCGAATCTGGTCCGCGGTTCAGAGCCGCCAGCGCATCTGCATCTACGGGGACTACGACGTCGATGGCACGACCGGCACCGCGATCCTCTGGCAAACGCTGACCGCGCTTGGAGCGGCCGTCGAGTATTACTTGCCCAAGCGTCTGGACGAAGGGTACGGTCTCAACTGCGAAGCGCTCCGCACACTCGCAGCCTCTGGCGTGAATCTTGTCATCACCGTCGATTGCGGCATTGCCAGCCTCGACGAAGCGGACGAATCGCGCCGCCTCGGCCTCGATCTCATCGTCACCGATCATCACGAATTCAAAGAGCGGCTACCGGACTGCTGCGGCCGCGTGCATCCAAGATTGCCCGGCTCCGATTATCCGTTTAGCGGTCTCTCCGGCGCGGGAGTCGCATTCAAGCTGGCCTGGTTGATTGGCCAACGGGCGAGCGGCGGCACGAAAGTCTCCGAGCGGTTGCGGGAAGTGTTGCTCGACGCGGTCGGCTTGGCCGCCCTCGGCTTGATCGCGGACGTCATGCCGTTGGTGGGCGAGAATCGCATCCTGGTGAAGCATGGCCTGCATCGCATGCGAACCGTGCCTACGCCAGGCATCAAGGCCCTAATCGAATCGGCCGGACTCACCGCCGGCGCCGCGCTGCGAGCCGAGGATGTCGGATTCCGGCTCGCGCCGCGGCTCAACGCGGCCGGGCGCTTGGGTTGTGCTCGCCTGGTGGTCGATTTGCTGACCACGCCGTCCGAGCAGCGTGCCAAGGAACTGGCAGCCTACCTTGAAAAGCAAAATCAGGAGCGACAACAAACCGAACGCCGCATTGCCGTCCAAGCTCGCGAGATGGTTCACGCGCAGGGCCGCGAGCACGATCGCGCGATCGTGCTTGCGAGTTCGGAATGGCATCCCGGAGTTATCGGCATCGTCGCAGGACGACTGGCCGAGCAATTCCACCGGCCCACGCTGTTGATCGCGATCGCAAATGATTCGGCGACTGGAAGCGGCCGATCGATTCCCGGCTTCGCGCTGCACGAAGGGTTGGCGAAATGCGGCGAAGCCCTGATCGCGCATGGGGGCCATGCCGCGGCCGCAGGATTTCGCTTGCACCCCGACCACATCGACAGCTTTCGCGATTTGTTTCTCCAACATGCGGGCACCGTTTATCCATCGGGCCCGCCCGAACCGGTACTAAGGCTCGACAGCGAAGTACCGCTCGCGGTTTTAACCTCGGGCCTGGTGCGCGACTTGGATCGGCTCGAACCATTTGGCTGTGGCAACCCCAGGCCGCGATTTCTCGCGGCGGGGCTCACAATTGTCGGTGAGCCAAAGGCGATGGGCAATGGCGAACGACATTTGAGTTTCCGCGTGAAGCAGGGGCAGACCACACTGCGCGCGGTCGCCTGGAGCATGGCGGAGCGCACGGCGGACCTCATGTCGGCGGGCGGTGCATGCTGCCTGGCGTTTGTGCCCAAAATCAATGAGTGGAATGGATACACGAACGTTGAAATGGAAGTCGTGGACTTTCAGCCCGGCGAATGCGCGACGTTGTCGTAACGTCGCAAGTTGTTGCTCAGTCGCCGGTAATCGCAAATCCGCGGATTGCACTTGCCGAAGCGCCAAGGCCACGGGTATAAAAGGCTCCCCGAGAATATCCCTCGGGAGGGCAGAGCAGGGAACGCTCGCCCCAAAACGAATCCAGGGATGGAGACACTCATGGCTGCTCGCGCTCCCGCCCGCCCCGTCATCGGCATTAACGCAGATCTTCTTCAGGCTGGCAAAACAGCACCATCTCAAGCTCGACTCAACCTCGGCTATGCCGATTGCGTGTTCAACGCGGGCGGCTTGCCGCTGATCATTCCACCGCTGCACAAAGATGCGGAAGTGGACGAGTATCTCAATAAGGTCGATGGCTTCGTGCTTTCCGGCGGCCTCGATCTGGATCCCAGGCGACAAAACTTGCCCACGCATCCCACTGTGGTGCCGATGGCGCCGCGGCGCGAAGAAAGCGATGCCAAGCTTTTGAAGCGGATCGTAGAACGCAAGATTCCGCTATTGGCGATCGGCGTCGGCATGCAACAGCTCAACGCCTTCTTCGGCGGCAACCTGTTTCTGCATCTTCCCGCGGAAAACGCCAAGGCGATGCCGCACTTCGACAACGGCGGCGGCGCTCACCGGCACATCGTGTTGGTCGAGCCGAAGACGCTGCTCGACGACATTTACGGCACCACGGAACTGCGAGTGAATTCCTCGCACCATCAGGGCATCAAGACTCTGGGTACTAAGCTTCGCGTCTCGGCGAAATGCCCGGACGAAGTTATCGAAGCGATCGAATCGACTGACCCCCATTGGTTCTGCATCGGCGTGCAATGGCACCCCGAGGCGGAAACGGCTTCTGCTTTGGATCAGCAACTCTTCGAGTGCTTCATCCAAGCCACTACCCGCGCCGGTAAGCCACTGCAATTGGTTGCGTAAAAGCTGAACCGCAGAGTACGCAGAGAGCGCAGAGAAAACCAAATGCCTAGTTATTGGTTTTCTCAGCGCTCTCTGCGTACTCTGCGGTTCAACGTGCTAGACTAAAGCCCATCGGCTTGTGCCAGCCTGGCGGCCGAGGGGGTTCGTCTGTGAAGCCGCCAACACCCGAGCAGCGCCGGATCGCCGCGGAACGCTTTGAACGCGCTCGGCAAGTCATCACCACCGGCAATCTCGATTACGGCGTCCAACTCCTCTTGGGTTGTTGCATCCTCGATCCCGCCAACCTCATCTATCGCCAAGAGCTGCGGCGGGCGCAGAAGAAAAAGCATAAGGACAAGATGCGGGCCGGCCCACTCGCTTTTCTCGCCACCTTGGGCCGGCGACGCAAGATCTCCTCCGCACGGCGCAAAGGCGACCATTTACGAGTGCTCGAGCAAGGCGAACAGCTTCTCAGCAAGAACCCGTGGGATACGAGAGTGCAGCTCGCAATGGGCGAGTCGGCCGACGCTCTGGGCCTCGCTGACGTTGCGATCTTCATTCTCGATCAGGCGCGGCAGAAAAATCCAGCGGATGTGAAGGTCAATCGTGCGCTCGCGCGAATGCTCGAGAAGCGTGGCCACTTCGCACAAGCGATCAAGCTGTGGGAGGTGATTCGCAAGGCTGTCCCCGCGGACCCCGAAGCCGGCGCAAAAGTGAAAGACCTGGCGGCCAGTGAGACGATCGCGCGCGGTCAATATCACGAGGCGGTCGCGTCGGAAGATCCCATTCGCGGCACGATGCACCAAAAGCTGCAGAAGACGGCCGCCGACCGCGCTGCGGAAGTCGAACAGCGCGTGCAGGAAAAGCTGACGACAGAGCCGACAGAGCCCCGGCACTATCTCGACGCGGCGACGACTCTTCGCAAGGCCGGGAAGATCGACGAAGCGACCGAGTTGCTGCAAAAGGGACTCGCCGCTACCGGAAATGATTTCCGCTTGCAATTGGAACTCGCGGAACTCGGTCTTGAGCCGCTTCGCAAGAATCTGACGTTAGCCGAGTCAAAGTCGAAGGCCGCGCCGGCAGATGAGCAACTGCGGCAGCTTCGATCGGAGCTTCAGAAAGAAGTGAACGCACGGGAGCTTGAGATCTTCCGCATGAAGGCCGATCGCTCGCCCAACGAAACGATGCACCGACTGGAAGTTGGCATTCGCCTCTTCCGCGCAGGGCAGATCGACGAGGCGATCACCGAACTTCAGGTTGTCCGCAAAGACGAGCGATTGCAAACCAAGGCCAACCTTTACCTCGGACACTGTTTCAAAGCACGCAATAACTGGCGGCTCGCTCGCCGGAACTTCGAAGAGGCTATGCAAAAGCTGGCTCCGAATGACGAAGCCACCCGCAAAGAGATCCTTTTTGAGCTGGCCACTGGCTCGGCGAGTGATGGGGATTTGGGCAAAGCGATCGATTTGGCCCACGAGTTGGCTAATCTTGATTTCGCCTATCGCGATATCAATCGACTCATGGACGAATGGCAGGCGAAGCTGCAAAAGGCATGAAGAGTTAACCGCAGAGAACGCAGAGAAAGACAGAGGAGATTTATCCTCTTGATTTTCTCTGCGTTCTCTGCGTCTGTACGGTTAACTCTTCCTCCTGGTTGACCTAGGCACTTTTTCTTGATTTTGGCACCATACCGACCCCGCGCAGGATGCGCGTCACAGTCGTCGCATGGACGCCACGGATGTCTCGTCGCTTTGTCAAATTGAGCATTTTGGGATTGGCCCTGGGCCTGGTCCTCGCCTTCGCGGCCGAAGCCAGCTCGGTTCTGATCGGCCACAATCTGCACACCGTTATTCCTGGCAGCGTGTACCGTTGCGCTCAGCCATCGGCCGACGAAGTACGGCGCGACGTCGCGAAATATGGCATCAAAACGCTCATCAATCTGCGCGGCTGCAATGCGAATGGCGATTGGTATCTCTCGGAGAGCCGTGCCGGCACAGAGTTGGACATCGCGCAAGAGGACGTCACATTTTCCGCGGGGCGGTTGCCTGATCCGGTCGAAATGCGTCGGCTCGTCGAAGTGCTCGATCGCGCGGAACATCCGGTATTGATCCACTGCCGCCGTGGCGTGGATCGCACAGGACTCACAAGCGCCATTGTGCAGATGCTCTACGCCGGCGTTTCACCGCCTGAGGCACGCCAGCAGCTCAGTTACCGCTACGGCCATTTCCCATGGGGCCGCACCGCGGCGATGTTGCGATTCTTCGACCTTTACGACCGCTGGCTTGCAGCGAATGGATCGCCGCACTCGCCCGAGAAATTTCGTGAGTTCGTGACGACCGGGTACTGCCCGGGTCCGGCTCGCGGCATCATTGAGCTTGCGCAACCGATTGAGTTAGTGGCCGGCAAAGCCGGAGTCGTTCACTTGCGGACCACCAATTTGTCGAACGAAGATTGGCATATGAAAGCGAGCACTGGCGTTGGCATCCATGTGCACTTCCGAATCGACAACGCCACCGGTGCCGAAGTACAAATCGGTGATGCCGGCTCGTTTGCGGCAACTGTCTCGCCCGGATCCAGCATCACAGTGATGTTGCCGATCAATCGGTTGCCGAGCGCGGGCCGCTATATCTTGCACGCCGACTTGCTAGACGGGCCGGACATCGCGTTCTCCCAACTTGGGGGTGACGAATTCGTGACGGAGTTCATCGCCCGATGAGTACGCAAATCTCCCGACGATATGGCCTCATTTTGCGCATGGTGTTTAGCGCGCTGATCCTCGGCTGGCTGGCCACGCGGGTCAACTGGCAGCACGTCTTCGCGGCATTTGCGGGGCTGCGCTGGGGCTACTGGGTCGCCGCCGTTGGCGTGTACATTGTTTGCCAGTTGTTGTGCGCGGTCCGTTGGCTGTGGCTTTCCCGGCCGCTCGGCTTCACGCAATCGCTCGGTCGCTTCACGGCGATTTACTTCGTTGGCATGTTCTTCAATTTGTTTCTACCGACATCGGTCGGCGGTGATGCCGTGCGCGCGGTCTATCTCGCCAAAGGGACAGGCCGGCGCATCAACGCGCTTTTGAGCGTGCTGCTCGACCGCTTTAGCGGAGTCGTCGTCCTCATTGCCCTGGCGTGCATCGCTACGGCCATGAGCCCCGTGCAGTTGCCGGCACAGTTCAAGCTGCTGATCTGGGGCTTGGGCGTCGCCGCAATTCTTGGTCTTCTCACACTGCCATGGTTTGCCGCACTGGTGGCCAAGATTCATTGGCCCGGCGAGGGCCGTCTTGCGTGGGTCGCTGCAAAGATGCGCCGGGTGGGCGAAGCGACTGGCGGGGCCGTTAAGCTGTTTCGCGGTCGGCCCGGGATGCTCGCGGGGACCACGCTGCTTTCGATTGTCGTGCAGGTGCTCAATGTCGTCGTGGTCTGGCTCGTGGGCATCGCGTTGGGCCTTGATGTGTCGCCGGTCTACTACGGCGTCGCCGCGCCGATGGTGACGCTGTTAACTCTGATCCCATTGAGTCTCAACGGCGTGGGCATTCGGGAAGGTGGCATGGTGCTGTTTCTCGCGCCGGCCGGCGTGTCCAAAGAAATCGCAATCACGTTGGCGTTCTTGTGGTTCTGTGTGCAAACCACGACGAGCGTCTTGGGTGCGGCCGTCTATCTGATCGGCCACTTCAAACCGCCGGAGCCCGCGTCCGGCGAACCATCGTCCTCTGAGGGAGAATCCGGTGAACCACCGGCTATCGATCATCGTCCCGGTCAAGGACGAGCGAGCGAATATCTTACCGTTGCATGAACGGCTCAATGCCGTCCTCGGCCCAAGCCGCAGCGGTGATGAAATCGTGTTCGTGGACGACGGCTCCTCAGACGGCACGTTTGAGGAGTTAACGCGACTCGCGGCCATCGATCGCCGGGTGAAAGTCGTTCGTTTGCGCCGCAACTTCGGACAAACGGCGGCCCTGCAAGCGGGCATCGATCATTCAAAGGGCGACGTGCTCGTCACCATGGATGGCGATCTGCAAAACGACCCGGCCGATATTCCCTTGCTGGTGGCAAAGCTCGACGAAGGCTACGACGCCGTGCTCGGCCAACGCGTCAACCGACAAGATGGATTGTTCCTGCGCAAGGTGCCGAGCCTGATTGCCAACTGGATCATTCGCAAAGTTACCCAAGTGCCTTTCCGCGACTTCGGCTGCACGATGCGGGCCCTTCGCCGCGACGTCGCGCTGAACTTGCCGCTCTATGGCGAGATGCACCGCTTCGTGCCCGTGCTCGCGAAGCAATATGGGGCTCGCATCGCGCAGATCGCCGTGCGGCACCATCCGCGCACGGCCGGCAAAACCAAATACAACCTCACCCGCACGATCCGCGTGGTGCTCGACCTGATTACGGTCAAGTTTCTCTACAGCTACCTCACCCGGCCCATGCACTTCCTCGGCAGCGCGGGCCTGGGGTTCATGGCACTCGGCGCGGGCAGCGTCGTCGTGACCTGGCTCATGAAGCAAATCTCAGGCATCTACATGACCGGCAATCCTCTCCTTCTCTTGAGCGTGATGTTGGAGTTGATCGGCATTCAGTGCATTCTGATGGGCCTGCTCGGCGAAGTGCTCACGCGGACTTACTTCGAGTCACAGGGCAAGACCTCGTATGCCGTGAAGACGACGATCAATATCGATGACCAAACGACCGCGCCTGCCCGGGCGGCGTAAGCCAATCTTTCGCTCGTTCCCTCCCCCCTCGTTCCCAAGCTCCGCTTGGGAACGCAACTCCACGAAACTCCGTTTCGCGGTTGTGCTGACAATGGGGCAAGGCCTCTGTGCGAAGCGGAGCTTCGCGGGTCGCCGCGGCGACCGTTCCCAAACAGAGTTTGGGAACGAGGGTGGATGGGGGACGAGGGCGGAGAGAACGAGGGTGAAAATTGAAATGATTTCCTTTCAAAATTGAATCAATGACAAAAGTTACAAAGCCATGCCGACCACAGACCGCACCCGCCTCGCGGCCATAACTCCGTGCTAGCCCATCCACTTGCATCGCATCGAAAAATAATTCGGACCATTGGCACGCCCAGTGCTTTATTACCATTCCGTCGGACGCGGTTATCCCCCAACCAGCCGACCCCGCCTTCCCCCAGGCGGACAACTCCCACTCCCCGCCAAACTGCCCCTTCCGCATGGCCTTCCTCCGTCCCCCCGGAGGAAGGCCTCTTCTTTTTGCTAATCGAATCGTGCCGTCAACCAAGCGATCGTCGTGCAGGCCAATCCAAAGATCACAAGGACGCCGCACGCCGTCGCCACCACGCTGATGTCTGGATTTGGATTGAGCAGCAGTTGCGCGTAAGCGTCCAACGCCCACGCATGTGGCGTCAGCTTGCTCCACTCGCGCATCGACTCCGGCATCAGCTCCCGCGGCATGAGTGCGCCGCTGATGCCGGCGAGCACCAGCACCAGCAAAGTCCCATATACGGCGACCTGCGACTCGGTGCGGGAAATGCTCGCCACCAAAAGGGCGAGCCCAGTCGCCGCGATCGATGTCGCCAACACGACTGCGAACAACCACGCCGGCTGTGTGCCCCAGTTCATCCCGAAAACCAGCTTGCCCGCTCCGAGCAAGAAAAAGCCCTGAACCAATGACACGGCGAGGCAGGGCAGCAACTTGCCAAGCAGGATCTGCCCGCGTCGTAATGGCGCGGCCCGCAAACGGAGCAGGGTGCCCTGACGCCGTTCCGTGACGAACAGCCAGCCGCACGTCAGCACCAGGAAGAACGAGAAGGTGACGAGGTACGACGGCACGAGCACTTGATAACGGACGGAGCCACGGGCCAGCAATCCGCCTGGGGGCTGATAAACTTCCGCGGCCGAGGTTGGCCCGGGTGCGCTCTCGTCGAGCGTGAGCCGGGCCCAAGTTTTGGCGGTGAGATCGTACGCGTCGAACAACTGTGGCAACAGGCGGCTCGCACCCGGCAATCGCTGCGAGACGGCATCGAATCCGCGGCCAATCATCCATGGCAAAACCACACGCAAAAGCGTGACTTGAGCGACCTGCTCAATAATGGCTGATGCAGCCGACTGCGTCGGATCGCGCAACACCGTGACGTTCAACCGATCGAGCTTGATGCCATCGCGAAAAAATGGGTTGATCCCCGGCCGCTTCAAGAATTTGTCCGACAGAAATGATGATCGCCCGACTTTAACGCTGAACTCTGGCCCGAACACGATGACGGCCGCTCGCTGGCTTCGCCGCAACAAACCCTCCGCGGTATCGCGGTCGGGAACAATCTCAACCCGCACGCCCCCCGTCTGGCGAAGATCATGCAGGACCACGTCGGCCCAGTTCGTGAATTTCTGATCGCCGCTGGCTGGCGGCGGTTCGTCGCCCGGCAATGGGCCGGTATCCTCGATGACCACCGATACGCGTAGGCGATCGTCCGGCTTCTGGCCGAACGCTTCACCGAGCGCGACGCCGAGAATCAGAATGAACAAGAGCGGCATCACGAGCAGGATGACGGCGGCGCGGCGATCCCGCAGCAGCAGGCGCATATCTTTGCCGGCGATCACCAATGTGGGCATTACGATCTTCCTCTAATCTGAGGAGGTCCCCCCCGGCAGGCGGGACCTACTCAATCGCGCAACTCGTGGCCGGTCAGTGCCAAAAACACGCGCTCGAGCGTCGGCGGCTCCAACTCCAAATCCTCTGCGGCCACGCCCATCTCCTCGAGGTGCCGCAACAGAACCGGCACCGTTGTTTGCGATGACTGCGTGCGAATTTCCACGAAGCCGTCGTCCAATCGCGCATCCAAGACGGCGGGAATGCCCTGGAGAATTTTCGAGAGGTCTGCCTTGCTGGAGTTCGTGCGAAAGCGCACCCGCGTCGATTCGAGTTTCAATAGCTCGCTTACTGGCTCGCACCGGACCAGTCGGCCGGCATCGATGATGCCGACGCGCGGGCAAAGCGCTTGCACCTCTTCCATGTAATGGCTGGTGTAAACGATCGTGGTCCCGGCCGCGTTGAGCCGGCGCACTTCCTGGAAAATATGGTTTCGCGACTGCGGATCGACGCCTGCGGTCGGTTCATCGAGAAAGAGAATCTTGGGGCGGTGCAACACCGCCGCCGCGAGATTCAGCCGGCGCTTCATGCCGCCGGAAAAGGTAACCACCCGATCGCCGCGGCGAACGATCAGGCCCACAGCATGGAGCACTTCATCGATCCGGCTCTCGAGGTCGGCGCCGGCAAGACCGTACAGTTTGCCGAAAAACCGCAAGTTCTCGGCGGCAGACAATTCGGGGTACAGCGCGATCTCTTGCGGAGCCAACCCGATGTGGCGGCGAATGTCAGTTTTGTCGGGGCTGACAGGTCCGCCCTCCAAAGTGACTGAGCCCGTATCAGCGGCCAACAGTCCAGAGAGGATGGAGAGCAGGGTGGTTTTCCCGGCGCCATTGGGCCCCAGCAGGCCGAAAAGCTCACCGACCCGAACATCGAACGACACGTGATCGAGGGCGGTTAACGGGCCGAATCGTTTACTAACGTCTTGAACGACAAGTAAAGACGTCGCCAATGGAGTGGAAGGATTGATCGCGGTCACGCGGACATGCTAGGCTTGGGATCGCCCGGCGGCGAGCAAAGTAGGCACCCCGTACAACCGGCAAATGCCGCTTTTCCGCCGACCATCTCGCCATAGACATGCTATGGTAGAATGATTGTCACCATCCGGGGTGATGGTCTGCCCCGAACGGGTCCCGTCGAGACTTGGAATGGCCGCAGCGACGACCACCGATCAATTCCTCGACTTGTTACGCAAGAGTGGTCTGGTAGAGTCCAGCCGCCTGGATGCCTTCCTGGCAACGGTTGGCGAAACCGTCCGCCAACAACCCCGCTCCCTCGCCGATGTCCTCGTCCGCCAAGGTTTCCTCACGCCGTTCCAAGCGGGCCAATTGCTCTCCGGCAAATGGCGCGGCTTCTTCATCGCCAGTGGCAAATACAAGCTGTTGCAACTGCTCGGCGTCGGCGGCATGGGCCGCGTGTATCTTTGCGAGCACCTGCGCATGCGCCGCCTTGTGGCACTGAAGGTGTTGCCGGAAGAACAAACCAAAGACGAATCCTCGGTCGAGCGCTTCAACCGCGAGGCCCAAGCCGCGGCCGCCCTCAACCACCCGAATATCGTTCGCGCATACGACATCGATCTCGATGGCTCCATGCACTTTTTGGTGATGGAATACGTGGATGGCGCGAGCCTGCAAGATATCGTCAAGAAGCACGGCCCTTTCGATGTGAACCGCGCCGCCCATTACATTAGCCAGGCGGCAGTCGGCTTGCAGCACGCGCACGAAGCCGGCTGGGTTCACCGCGATATCAAGCCGGGCAACTTGCTCCTCGATCGTAACGGCGTGGTGAAGATCCTCGACATGGGCTTGGCCCGACTCTTCCATACACCCGATGCCGACAAGCTCACGCAGAAATTCGACAACCAAGCGGTCCTCGGGACGGCGGACTATCTCGCTCCCGAACAAGCGGTTAATTCCAGCGACGTGGATATCCGCGCTGACATCTACAGCCTTGGCGCGACGCTCTATTTCCTCCTGACGGGCCGAGCGCCGTTTGAAGACGGCTCCGTCGCGCAAAAGCTTCTCGCCCATCAAAGTAGAGAACCCGACTCCGTCTCCACGATTCGGCCGGAGGTCCCCAAGCAACTCGACGCCGTCATCAAGAAGATGATGGCGAAGAAGCCGGTGAACCGTTTTCAAACACCGCAAGAAGTCGTCGAGGCATTGCAGACCTGGACCGAAGTGCCGGTCGAACTACCTGCCGACGAAGAAATGGGCCGGCTCTGCCCCGCGCTCGTGAGTTACGTGACACCGACGAGCGGGTCAGCACCGCTCTCAGGAATTTCCGGGATCACCGGCCCGGCCAGCGGACGGATGCGAAAGCCGGCGAGCGGCGCTCGGACGTCAAGCTATCTGCTGCGCAAAGGATTTACGTTTGAACTCTCGCGCTGGGCGAAAGCCCGGCCGGGTTTGCTCATCGGCATTTGCATCGGTGTCGTCCTCAGCTTCTGCATCGTCGTATTCACGTTGACCAGGCGGCCAAGTATCGGGCCTATTATTCCGCCTGGGGTATCAGCGCCGGATTCCGATGCCTCCGTGCACACAACTCGGCAAAAACCTAGTTGGGCGCCGACTGTCGTGAAGCCCGAGATCCCGGCCACGCGCACCATTTACGTCAGTCAGCATCCACAAGGGGCCGACCGCTCGCCGGCCTATCGAACTGTTAATGAAGCAATCACACACGTCGCTTCCGGCATGCGGATCATCATCCTAGACGAGAACGTTGAAGGGAACATTGTTCTCGATGACCGCGCGCAACACGCCGGCCTGATTCTTGAAGCCGGGCCGAATCAGAACGTCGTTTGGCAGCCCTCCGTGGATAGCGGCACGCTGCCGGTAATTGAGATTCGCGGCGTGCCAAACGTGCGGTTGAAAGGCTTCACGATCCGTGGCGCCGCGCGAACGTCTGCCCTCGTTCGTGTGCAGGGCTCTTGCCCCGGTTTGCGCTTGGAGGACGTGAAGCTGACGGACTTCCCGCTGACCGCGATGGAGTTCAGCGGCGTAGACTCAGCGGCTGACGACGCCATGGTGGTGCAAAAGACGCGCTTCGTCACCGTGCGCGATTATGCTTCGCCGACCCGCGACAAAGCCGGCGACGTGCGTGACAATGCAATAACGATTGCCGTTTCGCGACCTGCATCACCGGGCGGACCAGCGCTGATCGTTCGCGATTGCCGCTTCGAAGGCATGTATAAATCGACGGTCGAAATCACCGGTCCGATCGCAGCCGAGTTTTATCGCAACCGTTTCTTCACCTTGCGAGATGACGAGCGGCCGACGAGCGTGCAGAACAGCGAAGCCTTTTTCTGGAAGCCTGGCCCGACCGCCGAGGCACCGCGTTTGACTATCGCTTCGAATACGGCGGCACGTTATCCCGCCTTCATTCGTATGGCCCAACTGCCGGCCGGCGCGACTGCGGCCGGCCCGCCCGTCGATCTGCGCAGCAACCTCATGGTCGGCGGCACGATGTGGGCCACGGGCCCAGGCAAGCCCGACGATCCCGTAGTGAAGACCGTGTTCGCCGGCGGCGGCAACGTCGCCCGGCCCAAGACCTGCACCCTGGGCTACGACATCCCGCGCAAATACGTCGAATTCAAGAATCCCAGCTTCGCGATGGACGACGAACACTTCCTGCGCTATCCCAAGCAAGCGCCCGGCGAGAACAAGCCAAACGATCTGCTCACCGCCGGCGCAAATAATGAACCGGCGGGTTATCCGCCATACGAGTGAAGATCTTTCCTGCGTTCAATTTGTTAACCAGCTAGCTGAAACGACTGCGAGATCGTTGTATTTCTAACCGTCATGGATTTTCTTTGGACTATCGCCGCGTGGTTTCTGTTCCTCATATTCATTTGGTCAATTTTCATTGCAGTTGAAGCATATTACTATCAAGGCAAAATCGGGTACTGCGGTCACTTTGCGTTGCTAAACAGTTTGACGAGTCGTTCCCAGAACACAAGTGATAATCCAAAGATTGCGGCCGTTGGCGCGACGACGGCCCAGAACTGCGCGAGCCATTTTTCCTCTGCTAGTTGATGCTCGAGCGGGATGGGGTGGAATTGATCTATTAAAAGATAGCTCGCCACCGGGATGGCCGCGATGACGAGCAGGATATAGCCGGCTACTTTTCTCATACGCTTTTATTCTACGCTGCCTTCGCCAGTAGTTCCTCAAGACTCCAAACGTGATCCGTCAAACCGCTCGCAACCGCTGGCGTGGTCTTGAGCGTCTGGTGAACGCGGCAGAAGTTGTAGTAGCCAAAGTACAGCGCGACCGCTGCCTCATGGTTTAACCACTTCTTGCTGTGAGCGTTCGTCAAGCGTGTCAGTCTCCTTATCGTCATTCGCATGGTCAGGTTTTGGCGTTCGGCGTGTGACGTGCAAACGCGCTTCTTGTTCGGCCTGCCTATTATCACCACCTTGTAAGTGTCCACGACCTGACCGGGCGAATAGCGCGACTCTGGCCCGACGCCATCGGGAGTAGTCGAGTACACTTTGACCAATTGGGCGAACGAAGCGCGGCCCTGAAACGTGTCAGACATAGCCGACCGATAGGGACGATAGCCGTCCGTCGTCAGTTGGAACTTACCCGACGTGGCCTCATCTAGCATCCATGCGAACTGCCAAGTGTTGTCCGAGTCACGCTTGCCGACATGGTGACAAAGCACCAGCTTGGTTGTGCGCTCCATGGCAACATAGGTCCAGGCGTCTCCCATTTCTTCGCCGTAGCCCATGCGCTTTTTCCACCGTTCCTTGCAACCGACGAACGACCAGATTTCGTCGGCCTCAACATCATCCACCGGAACACCCTTGATTGCGGTGGGCAGGAATCGGCCGACAGCCTGACCCGCAAGAACCATCGTGCGAATGATCGTCTTGTTCGGGATTCCAAGCAAGCGTTCAACGCTCCGGATACTGTTGCCCTCTAGGAGCATTCGCAGGGCGAGCGCGGCCTTGTCCCCAGACAGCTTGCGGCGGTCAATGGGGCGGGTTGTATTGTCGGTGAACGTGGCACCGCACGACAGGCAGCGCAGACGTTGCGAGCCATTCCGATTGCGACCGAACCGCTTTGTTTCTGAGTGAGTGCACTCCACGGCGAACCACCTTTTACTCTCTGCGGCAGGTTCGCTAGAATGAGATTGCTTAGGTCGCAACTAGCGTAACTGCCTGGTTGTGATTGCCCCTGGTCTTGTTTCAGCAGGATCAGGGGTTTTTCTTACATTTCTAGTGTACGTACAGTGTACGTACAAGTCAACAAGTTTTTCTTGATTGTACGTAAAATGTCCGTACACTTGTGGCATGGGCAAAAAGAAGCGATTAGCGCGGCGCGGAGTCGGTTCGGGGGAAACATTCACCGAACGGTTCGAGATGCGGCTTCGTGCAACTGAAAAGCAGGCATTCCTAACGGCGGCTGAATTGGCCGGTTTGGAAATGGCCGACTGGGTTAGGGAGCGGCTACGGCGTGCGGCGCGTCAAGAGCTGGAAGAGGCACAACAACCTATTCCGTTTATCAAGCCTCCAAAAATGGACTGAGTCAATGGCCTACAAAAAGACTCTAATCACGGCGGACCCGATGGGCATCGGAACGGTACTGAAACGGTACCGCCTTAGTGTGCCGCCGAACCAACGCAATTACTCATGGGGCGATCAGGTTGGAGCATTGTTGCGTGATTATTCAGAAGCGATGGATGCAACCGCCTCATACTTCGTTGGCACGATTGTCATCACAAGTCCCGAAGATAGCCAACTTCCAGAAATCGCCGATGGCCAACAGCGGCTTGCGACCTCAATGATTGTTCTCGCGGCCATCCGTGATTATTTTGTGACAACTGGCGAAGAGAAACTTGCGAACTCCATCGAGAATGAGTTTCTTTTTACTTTAGACAGGCCAACAAAAGACATAGTGCCAATGCTTCTCTTGAATGTGGTTGATCGAGAGTATTTCGCGAAACGTGTTCTTTCGGCACCTGATTCCCCTGATCGCACGATTGCAGCGAAGCGTCCGTCGCACGAAAAGATTGATAAGGCAGCAAATGCTGCGGCCGACCACATCAAGCAAGCTGTCGCGGGAAAGAAGCCGCAGCACGCTGTTGAGCGGCTCAATGACTTGACTGATTTCATTCAAAACTATGCCAACGTAATTCTCGTCACGGCTCCTGACCATCTCAGTGCTTATGTGATGTTCGAGACCCTGAATGATCGCGGCTTAGATACGTCGCAAGTTGATCTGTTGAAGAACCACTTATTTCGGCTGACGGAAAAGCGTGTAGATGAAGCGCAGCATTCGTGGACTACCGCCATGAATACGCTGGAGGCAGTGGACGTGTCGCCCCTGACCTATTTGCGCTATCTCGCGATCATGCTATATGGCCCGACGCAGGAAAAAGCCTTGATGCAACGGGTCAAGGAGAAAGTGACTAGCAAGCAGCGAGCGATAGAATTCCTCGATCAATTGAATGACAATGCGGCTAGCTTCGTATCTATTTATTCTCCTGAACACGTCTCAGCCAAGCGTTATGGAACCACAGCGCGCAAGCATTTAGGAACCCTTCGCGACGAATTCAAAGTTGAGCAAATCATGCCGCTTGTAATGGCGGTTGCTAGCCGATTCTCAATCAAAGAGGCACAAAAGGCATTTCGCATGTTCGTGTGCTGGAGCGTTCGGTTTCTGGTAATGGGTGGGCGCGGCGGGTTTTTTGACAAGCACTATTCCGAGAAAGCGCACATGGTCGGCACAGGCGAAATCAAGACCGCTGCCGAACTCGCAGACAAGATGATTAAGGACCTCGTAATCGCACCAGATGGCGCGTTTGAGCAAGAATTTGCCAATGCAACTGTACCGCGCAATCGCCTGGCGCGTTATTATTTGCGCGCCCTTGAATTGCAATACAAGGGCGACAGCGAACCGGAATTAATCCCCAATCCATCTGAGGAACAAATTACGCTTGAGCACATTCTCCCACAGAATCCATCGTCTGACTGGAAAATCGAAGAGGAGATCGCAGTCGGTTGGTTTCGCAAACTTGGTAATCTGGTATTGCTTCAAGCGTCAGTCAACGTGGAAGCAGGCAACGGCGCATTCAAGCAGAAAAGAAAACACTACAAGCAGTCCGCGTTCTACCTCACCTCAATGGTGGCAGGCGAAAACTCTTGGGCTCCAGATCAGATCCGAAAGCGTCAAGATCAGCTAGCCAAATTAGCAGTCAAGACTTGGCCAATGCGATAAAAAACGCCGCATGAGTGAAGCCCCCCTGAGTTTTGGCGGGCAAGGGTTTGATTCCCTTGTCCAGGGGGTAACTCAAGCGGCGGGTGAGACGGGACTGCCAGAAGGGTGACCGACTGGCCAGGCTATGAAGTAAGCCCTGATAGACCCGTCTCGTCACTAAGGTCAGTGCCGGAAGCAGAGTTTGGGCCTCTGCATCCGGGGGAACGCTGGCCTTTAGTTTACAACGGTTGCGGAAAAGCGCAACTCTGATTCAGCAACGCATTATGACCGCAGTACCCAAAATCGGACACGAATTACAGCGTGAGTTGGGCTTTCGGGAAGGGGCCTTTTACAATCTCACTTATCCCGGCGAATGCTCGGTTGCCATCGAAGAAGTTACTCAAGACGGTGTGTTCGCACGAGCCGGGTTTCGAGCTGGCGACTTGTTGCCAGAGGAGTCACACACAAGTCTTTTCAAACGCTTACACAGAAACCGCGGCTGGGCCATCGCATTTGCTGTTGCAGATGGAGGAAAAGGTCCTCACATAAGTAAGCGGCCTCGGCGCCAAATCTGTTTCATTGTGCCTGGGGATCCCCGCCAGCCCATACGACAATTGACACGCCGGTTCTTAATAATCGTAATTGCGATGACCCTTGCAGGCATGGCGATCGCTGATTGCTGCGTCATGATCTCAAAGGTTCGTCCAAATCGAAGTGAAGTAAAACTCGATGAGAGCATCCCCGCTGTGCTTTTGGGAGGCCCCATTAGGTTCATTACCGCATCCATTGCGGGCTTGTTATGGTATCGGTCACCCCGCTTCCGATTCGTCGTTACGGTCTGTGCGCCGCTCATCTTGTGCGGCGGGCTGGGAGGTATGTTTGGTTGGTCCTTCGGAGACATGCTGATTGGTCGCTGGCCTGAACGAGGCATGTTGATCGGAGCGCTCGGCGGGGCAATTGTTGGTTTGGCGATTGGCATCAAACAAGCGCGAGATTATGAACGAATCGACGAACTTGAAATTAATACTAGTAAGCCGTTTTCTTTAAATCCTGACCACCCGAAGTGATAGGTGGATGTTGGTTGAATCCTGCCTGAACCTGCGATAGGATCGTTAAATCTGAAAACCCCGCGGTTTTTTGAGTTCTCCCATGCCGATCAACGTCACCTGCGATTGCGGTCGCTCTCTCCGCGTCAAAGACGAGTGTGCGGGCCACAAGGTCCGCTGCCCCGAATGTAAAAATCCGGTTCCCGTGCCAGCATTCGCCGACCAAGGCGATGACGATGCGGTGAATTTGCTTCTCGACGATTCCACACCTACTCCTGCGTTGCCGCGTCAGTTCGAAATCCCTCGACCTGCGGCACGAGTATCGCCGCTGCCTTTGAATCGCCCGGCGAGTTCGCCCCAGCCCAGCAAGCCCATGAATTTGGCGCAACTGACTCGGCCAGTGCCACCGAAGCCACCGCGCCGGAAGCAGCGCGAACGGACCAAGACGTCATTCGCGGTCAACCCGTCGATCGTTTCGGGCATCCTCATGATGCTTGGGGCGGTCGTTTGGTTCGTCGCTGGCCTCGCGGCGGGCTATATCTTCTTCTATCCGCCGATCTTGTTCGTGTTGGGCATCGGTGCGATCATCAAAGGATTCCGCGGCGAGGATTGAATTCAGAAGTACGACGGAGGAATCGGTCGCCGTGCTTTCTTGCCGATCCTGTATCGTTGCTTTGGTGGCCGTGGTCAACTTCGCGGCGCTTCCCCTCGCGGCGCAGCCGGGAAAAGTCGCCAATATCGCAGGCACTCAGTGGTCCGGCCCGGACTCGAATGGGAGTTTTTACACTTACTATTTCGAACGCAATGGCCGGCTTACGTATCGCTCACCGAGCGGGACATATCGAAACGGCACTTGGGCCCAAAATTGCGACATGGTCTATTTCGAAATGAATGACGGGTACTGCGAGCACATTGGTGATATCCGCGGGAATACGATGCGTGGCCTCGCCGGGAACGTGACCGGTGCGATGTGGTTGTGGGACGCAACAAAAGACTAATAACAGGTGCAGCGACAAGCGGTCGCATTGACGCTGCCAATTGAGCGGGTTAGCATTGAGCCTGCCATCAATCATGTTTGCCTCAGTGGGTGAGTCTTCTTCATGGTCCGTCGCCGTAGCGCCTTTACGCTGATCGAGTTACTGGTCGTCATCTCCATCATCTCGATCCTGATGAGCCTGCTGATGCCAGCGGTGCAGAAGGCCCGCGAGTCGGCGAATCGGCTCAGTTGCCAGAACAACCTCAAGCAACTCGGTCTCGCCGCTCAGAACTACCACGGCGATTACAGCTCATTTCCCTACGCGCGGAAGTTCGACTATTGGGACGCCTACACCTGGCATCATCATCTGCTGCCCTACGTCGAGCAGATGCCCGTCTACAGTCTGTTTTTCAATCTCAACGAACCGCTGAATGCGTCCGCGGAGTTTCGCAACGTCGGCGATCCGGGCACGGATGACCGATTGCAAAAGGGTCGCACGGCCACGCTCCCCATGTCGATGTGTCCGAGCCATCCGAATCGGCTCGTCGATGAATTCAGCCAGCCGTTTTGGCGGCGAATGCGCGGCAACTACGTTGGCTGCGTCGGCGCGGGCGACATGTACGGCAAGGCTATCGACACGACTCCCGGTCCGACAGGGCCCGGCAGTTTCGAGGTAATCGTGGGGCAGGGATTCCAGTTGGATAAAGCGCCGCCGCCCGCGCGTATTCGCATAGGCGACATCCTCGACGGCTCGTCGCAGACGCTCCTCTTTTCCGAGATCATTCACAGCTCACTCACCGACGGTTTCGTTTGGGGCGGCTCTTTCGGCGATCGCGGCGCCGGCAATATGGGCGCATCGCTCTTCTCAGCGTACAACCCGCCCAACTCGGCCAACGTCGATCGGCCATACGGCCCCTGTCCCCAGGATCAGGGCGATCAGATTTTCCGCGCGCCGTGTTTGTCGCTGGGCCAGCAGACCTATTTCACTCACGGCCAAAGCACTCGGTCGCATGTCGCTGCAAGGAGCCGGCACCTCAACGGAGTGAACACCTGCATGGCCGACGGTTCCGTGCATTTCATCGGCAACCAAATCCGCCCCCAGGTCTGGCGAGCGCTCGGCACCCGCGCCGGCGGCGACATCGCCGACCTCGAGAACTGGTAGCAGTCTTGTTTGCCGCGTTTTGTTTGCCGGATTTTGTTAGCCCGACGCGCCAGCGAGGGAAGCCAGAGACTTTGCCCTGCCTGTGAGTCCCGGCTTTTCTTCGTTAGCCGGACGCGCAAGCTACGGAAGCCAGAGTCTATGCCCCAAAGGGGAGTTCTGATTCCGTCGAGCGCATCGCGCCACAAAGGAAATCTAGATTACTCGAGTGGGGCAAAATCTCTGGCTTCCGTAGCTTGCGCGTCCGGCTAACAAATCAAATCTATTTCCGCGGAATACAACAAATCCCCATGATTCGCTTTCACTGTCCTCAATGCGGCAAGCGCCTCAAGTCCAACCCGGGGACGAGCGGGAAGACCGCGAAATGCTCGCGCTGCCAAACGAGCGTGGTAGTTCCGGAGGAGGGTGCGGACCCCGCGACGGTCGTCGAACAAGGGGCTATCGACTCGAAACCAATTCCCAAGATGGGCATCGCATTTGATCACGACGATAAGGCAGATGCTCCTGCGGATTTGGACGTCACCGAAAAAGAAAAGCGGGCCGCAGAACGACGGGCGCGGGCCGAGCGTCGCCGCATCGAGCGGCGCGCCCAGCTTCGCACCGCCGGCCTACTAATGTTGATTGCAGCAGGCTTTGGCACAGTCGTCAGTTCGGGTTTTTCTTTGGTTCAATGGAGCAGCAAGTCCATCCTTTCCGGCACCGTCACCTACGAAGGCCGGCCAATCGCTAACGGCTATATCACGCTGACGCCGAAAGACGATGGCCCCGTGACGAGCGCTCGCATCGTCAACGGCCAGTATGAGATCATCCGGCCTACGCTCGGCGAGAGTGTGGTCCTGATCACGGCTGTCTCGGATGCGCAGTTGGCGAAGGCCCGGCCGGATCCTGGCCAACTGGAGGGAAAGGAAGCGCCAGCGCCGCCGTCGGATCTAGTCGGCCCCGATGCGGTTGGAAACAACAAGATCGTCACCGTGCAAAAAGGAAAGCACGTGATGAACTTTGAATTGTTCGCTCCGCCTCCGCTGAAGGAACCGGAGAAGGGTGAGAAAAGATAACCCGGAGCACGCCCATGCCTGATCCGTCTGAGGCAGTGACAATTACGCTTCGCATCCCGGGGACCTGGGGCCACCCGCGTAAACTCGTGGAGAGTATCCCGGAAAGTTGCCGGCTGACCGCCGACGGATTCGTGTTGCCGGATAAATCGCAGGTCGAATTTTGTGCCTACGACGCGGATGATCAGTTCGCGTCCATCTTCCGCTCCTCATGCCGGCAGCCGGCCACGCCCGAAGAGTTCGCCAAAGTCGATCACTATAAGGTGAACATCATTCTCAGCGGTCCCGGCGGTTCGCTACGTGCGGCACGGCGGATGATGGTGGCCGGGGCGGCCATCGTGCAGGCCGGCGGCGCGGGTGTCTTCATCGACAACAGCACACTCGCGCACGGCGGCGAAAACTGGCTGGCGATGACCGAAGATGGCAGCCCCGACGCGCTGAGCTTCGCTTACGTCGCCATCATCCGAGGCAAAACCGAAGCCTGGACAATGGGCATGCATGTCTTGGGATTGCACGACATCGTGATGAAACCTTCCGATGCCGCGGAAGATGAATTCGGAATCATCGACGTCATCCGCTACATGGCCGCCAGCGAGAAGCCCATAAGCGATGGCCACATCCTCATGGATCTGAACGGCCCGCGCTTCAAAACCTTCGGCCACGAAAGCCCCCGCGAACGCGCCGGCAGCCCGATGCACAACCCCTTTGGACGGCTCAAGCTCGTCAGCATGCGCGATTTGGCGGAGACGAATTAGAATCAACTCTATGCGATCGCGCCGCGCTCCCGCTGGCTTCACACTCGTCGAGTTGCTCGTCGTCGTTGCCATTATTGCGATCCTGATCAGTCTCTCGCTCCCGGCGGTGCAGCGTGTTCGCGAGGCGGCGGCTCGCACCGGCTGCCAGAACAATCTCAAGCAAATGGGGCTCGCGCTTCATGGTTATCACACGGACGTAGGACGCTTGCCTTCGGCCTACACCGCTTCCATGTTGAACTCTGGGCCGGGCTGGGGAACATTCATCCTGCCCTACATCGAGCAAAGTGCACTCGCCGATCGTGTGCCCGCTGGTCCGCCGTTTTGGGGAACCACGCAAGCCGTCTTGACTGGGCCTGATGGCGGGGAAACGCCGCTGAAGGTGTTTCGATGTCCATCGGATTTTGGTCCCGATCTTGTCGCGCCTCAGGGCAACTTCGCCGTGTCGAATTACCGTGCCACGTGTGGGACTCTGACCACCGTGCTCTATCCCGCCGAGGCGGATTTGGGCGGCGTGCTCTTTCAAAATAGCCGGGTGCGAATCGCGGATATCTTCGACGGCACCAGCACGACAACAATGATTGGGGAAGGGAAGTCCGGCGTGCCGCGAAACGTATCGACCGGCAACGCGCTGTCTTCAGGGCTCTGGTGCGGCATGACGGGCAATTACGATTCCAATGGCGTCGGCGTCCACATCTGGATCGACAACGTCATGTGGCCCTCCGGCGGCAACCCGGCCTGGCCACGCGACTATGTGGATGAAGCGTTCAACAGTTTTCACGCCGAGATGGTGCATTTCCTGTTTGCCGATGGCTCGGTGCGAGCGTTGTCGTCGAAAATCGATCCAGCCCTGCGAGCGCAGTTGGGCCTCCGCAACGACGCGCTGCCGCGAGAGGAGCCTTAGTCGCGATGTGATTGATTCGTTCAATCAATTGGCGCATATCTCCGTAGCCATCGTGCTTGCAACATCGCACTCTAATCGCATCTGCATTCCTGGAGCAAACGATGGGCAAAACCCGCTTAGAAGCATTTAGCGACGGCGTCATTGCGATCATCATCACCATCATGGCGCTGGAATTGAAGCACCCGGCTGGCGACTCACTCGCGGCTCTTTGGCCGCTCGTGCCGGTGTTACTGAGTTACATCCTCAGTTTTCTCTACGTCGGCATCTATTGGAACAACCATCACCATATGTTGCATGCGACGACCAAAGTGACCGGCGCGGTTCTCTGGGCCAACCTGCATCTTCTCTTTTGGCTTTCTCTGTTTCCGTTCGCCACCAGTTGGGTAGGACAAAATTACTCCGCCGCGGTGCCGACCGCCATGTACGGCGCCGTGTTGTTCATGGCGGGGCTTGCGTATTACATTTTGCAATCGACAATCATTGCAGCAGAAGGGCGCGACTCAGTTCTCAAACAAGCGATCGGCAGCGATTGGAAAGGCAAACTCTCGCCGGTGCTTTATTTCGTTGCGATCGCATCGGCGCTCTGGTCACCGTGGGTGGCTCACGCCATCTATGTTCTGGTCGCACTCATGTGGCTCATTCCTGATCAACGCATCGAGCACAAGTTAGAGCGCACTCCCCATTAGCAAACAAAAAACCCGCTGGAGAAGTCCCCAGCGGGTGGCGGGATATTGAATCGAGAGCTTACTTTTCGCCAGCCTCGTGCATCATCGGTTCCAACTTCTTGGTGTTGCGTTCAACCGCCAGCACGATCGTTTGCTCTTCTACGCCGTCCGGCGAGTTCGCGACGGCGGGGATGATCTGCCGGCCATCCGGAAGACTGAACCGCATCGTGAATGTGCCGTCGGGCCGAAGCTTGACCGGCTCGCCTTGCAAAGTCACACGAGCGTTCGGCTCGGTGGCTCCGTAGACGATCAACTCGGCGTCGAGCTGGAACCAGAACTTGCGATCCTTGGCCGCGCCGGCAGGCGGGGTCATTGAGAAGCTGGAGATCGGCGGCGACGACAATGGCCGGCGCAGCCGTTCTTCGAACAACTCTTTGAGCTCCAAGCTGCTCGGTGCATGCGTGGCATCGAAGCCGGCCGACATCGCGTAAATGCGATCGGCGGATTGGGCATCGATGTCCGACCAGTTCTCGTCGATGGCATCGCTGACGTTGGGCCGTGGAGTCGTCACCACGTTCGAACGAGCGACTGCGTAGAACTGGCCCCGCTTCGAAACGTAGCCAATGTCGATGCGGTACGATTTCGGCGGATTCTGCACCTCGACGTACCAGTTGTTGCATCCGCCATGGATGGTGATGTCTCGGACGGTCAGCTCAGCCGTGCTGGTAGTTTCTTGCGAAGTGACGTCAAGGACCCGCAGGATCGGCTTCGCGCCGTGCCAGTCTTGGCCCAACGCGGCTTCCGCCCGCTGAATCGACTGGTGTGTCAGCTCCCAGTAGACGTGCAGCCAATACGGGTCACGCGCCATCACCACGATGCGGTCTTTGCCGTAGCCATTCGGAAGCGCGGGGCCGGTCTTGGAAGACAGGTCCTTCGCGGGGCCGATGTCATACTTCGACCGCTCGACTCGCTGCTCGAGCAAAGTCGTGCTGGTGGCCGAGGTGTCGCGGGCCGCGACCTTTTGCGGCTTGGCCTTCACCGGCGGAGCCTTCACGGCGACTGCCGTTGCCACTGCCACCGGACTGTCGGGCTTGCCGACCTTCTTGGCGGGTTTCGGTGGCTTGGCGAGTGCCGCGATGAGCTCGTCTTTGCGGAAGTCGTGCCAGCCGGCGACTCCCGCTTTGCGGGCCATCTCGGCCAGCTGCGACTTGGAAAAGCTTTGAAGCTGTTCGCTATTCATGAGGCGACAACTCCGATCCCGGTTCCCCGGGAGAAGAAGCCTCCATCCATGGTCTAAGAAGAAGTTTCCGGACGTCCTGCCGGGAAACAGCCGTTGAAACAACGGCAACGGCGGCCGAGGCCGCCGTCAGTGTCGAGAAACGATACGCGGAAAGCCTACACGGGAGATAGTGTAATCTACCGTAAATCGGCTCCGCGACGTAGCTCCAGAGTAAAGGTTAACGGCAGGGAAAGCTGGCCTGACCAGGGGATTCGGGGGCGACAGGCGCAAGACTGCGGTGCATCTCCCGAACTCAACCTGAGATTTCATCAGGAGTTACATTCCTTACCAGGGGAAAATCTTAAAAACTCGGACCCTCTTTGTCAACCGTATTTGCCGGCAAAACCCTCAGAGAGTCCACTTTGCCGGCAGACATTGCGGACAATTCAGTATTAGACAGCCAATTCAACTTTTTCGTTCACTCGCGCATCCTGCCTTCGCGCGGCACGTTGACTTTCATGACTGTTTTCCGAGAATACCGCGGTACTGAATGGAAACGAGTGCGTGGCCGATTCGCCGTCTCCCAATCGTGACCAGGGTTATCTCTTTGCCTTGGCGCAAACTGGTGTGGAGATGGTAGTTCCGATTGCTGTAGGAGCGTACCTGGATGGCCGGCTGGGCTGGTCGCCGTGGTGCACGATGGCAGGAGCCGTGCTGGGACTTGCTGGCGGCTTGACGCACATGCTGTGGATGATCAAACGCCACGAGGAACGCCGGCCCGAGCCGCCGCGTGATACGAAGTGATTCGCCGTTTGGTGTTACTCATCGGTTCGTCGATTGCCTTCTGGGCGATCGCTTCACTGATTGCACGCAACATTTGGGGCGGGCCGTCGGTCGCCTATGCCGCGATCGCGATGGCTCTGTGCCTCATCCCCACCTCGGCGACTTTGTGCTGGGCCAATTGGGCCGCCAAGCAGCCCAATGACCAGCAGTTTACGATGCTTCTCGGCGGTACCGGCGTGCGGCTGTTTGTCGTCCTCGGCGGAGCATTCTTCCTGCACCAAAGTGTGCCGTTCCTGCGCGTGCAGGAGATGCCCAGCTTCTGGATGTGGGTGCTGGCCTGCTACATGTTCACCCTGGCGGTGGAAACCGGCCTGTCCGTGTCCAGCATCAATAGCGCAAGAACAGTGTCAGCGGATCCCACTCGTTAGCGAGGAGTCATGGCGGCGAATCCAGCGGACCACGTGAAGGACTCACCACACATCCACTTCACCGACTCTTTGTTCGGTGGGCTCTCCATTGATTTGCCCAAACTGAATCTCTTCGGCTATCAGTTCCAGGTGACCAAGTTCATGGTCCTGGAATTGGTCGCCGCTTTGCTTGCGGTCGCAATCTTCATCCCGCTTTGCCGGCGTGCATCGAAGGGTGAGTTGCCGAAGGGGCCGTTTTGGAACGCCTTCGAATCGCTACTGACATTCATTCGCAACGACGTCGCGAAGCCGACGCTCGGCGATCATGATGCCGACCACTACGTCCCGTTCTTGTGGACGATGTTCATCTTCATCCTGTTCATGAATTTGCTCGGCATGTTTCCCTTCTTGGGATCGCCGACCGCGAGCATCTGGGTCACCGGAGGATTGGCGGTTTGTGCTCTCGTCATGATGCACGGGGCTCCGATTGCCAAGCACGGATTGATTCACTACGTGAAATCCACATGGCCACACATTGAGTTGGGGCACAACATCGTCGCCGTAATATTCGGCACGTTCCTCAGCGCCGTGATTTGGGCCATCGAGATGGGTGGGACGCTGATCAAAGCGTTCGTGTTGGCGGTGCGACTCTTCGCCAACATGTTCGCCGGCCACATGGTGTTGGCGAGCATCCTGCTCTTCATCGTGATTGTCGGGAACTCGGTGGCTAGCCCATTGAGTTCCCCGCTGTGGCACACCGTGACCTTTGCCAGCGTCTTGGGAGTCGTAGCGCTGAGCTTGCTGGAGCTATTCGTAGCATTCCTGCAGGCCTACGTGTTTGTGTTTTTGACATCGCTGTTTATGGGGATGCTGCTCCATCCCGAGCACTAATGAAAAACCGACCGCCCCAACGGCGGGACGATACTTTGTTCCTCAACAATCGGAGATCGTGAGCCAATGAAAGTTCTGAACATGCTCGCCCTTGTGGCCTTCGTCGTCCTAGTGATGGCGTCACCGGTCCTGGCCCAACCCGCTCCCGCGCCGACGTACACCGGCGGCTCATCGTTCTCAGGCGCTGGCTTTGGTGCCGCCTTCGGCGCCGGCCTCACGATAATTGGTGCCGGTTGGGGCTTCGGCCGCATCGGCCAGGCCGCTTTGGAGAGCATGGCCCGTCAGCCGGAAACCGCCGGCCGCGTGCAAACCGCCATGATCGTCATCGCCGCGTTGCTCGAAGGTGCGACCTTCTTCGCGCTGGTCGTGTGCATGGGTGTCAGCGGCAAGCTCGCGCCAAACCTGACCTTCTAGTCCCTGGATATTCCTTGGATCGCCAATCGAGGGTGATATGCGTCGCACTGGCTGGTTAATGAGCATTCTGATGTTGGGTGCCGTCGCTATGACGGTCCCCGCCGTCTTGGCCGAAGAACCGGCCCATGGCAACCATGACCATGCCGCGGCACCCGGTCATGATGGCGGACATGAAGGCGGCGACGCCGGCCCTCTATCCGGCAAGACGAATGAAATCCTCGATTTGGCGATCTGGACTGTGGTCGTCTTTCTGATCCTCGTGTTTTTGCTCAGCAAGTTCGCCTGGAAGCCGATGTTGGCCGCGTTGACCCAGCGCGAAGCCAACATTCGCGGCGCACTGGAAGAAGCCGAGAAGGCTCGCGATGAAGCGCAAGCGATTCGCCTGAGCCTGCAAAAGGAAATGAACGACGCCAACCTCAAGGTCAAAGCGATTATCGAGGAAGGCAAGAAGAGCGCTCAGGTAGTGGCCGACGATCTGATGGTGAAGGCCAAAGCGGATATCACGACGGAGCGTGATCGGCTTCACCGCGAAATCGAAGTCGCGACCGATCAGGCGCTGCAGACGCTCTGGGCCCGCACCGCGGAGTTGGCCACGCAGATTTCGGCCAAGGCGCTGGGTCGCTCGCTCGATGGCGACGGCCATCGCCGCCTCATCGACGATGCAATGAAGGAACTTCAAGAGACGGGTGTTAACGGCCATGTATAAGGCGGTTCCGAGCGATCTGGATCCGAGCCGCGCACCGTCGGTATTCGATATCGACGTGCTGCGCGTGGCCAAAGTCTACGCCGATGCGCTGTTGCGAGCGGCCGCACCAAAGAAGGTCGAAGACCAGTTTCAGGTAGTGTTCGACTCTCTGGTGGGCAACCCGCTCGCAGCGCGCGACGAACAGAACGACGTCGCCCATTTGCTCGCCAGTGAACAGATTCCGAAATCGAAGCGGGCGGACATCATTCGCACGCTCTTCGACGGCAAGGTGGACGATCTTTTTGTCAACTTCTTGCTGGTCCTCGATCATCACAACCGGCTCGACATCCTGCGGCCGATCGCGATGTTGTTCCGACAACTACGCGACGAATTGCACCGGCGCGTTCGCGTGCAAGTGCGTTCGGCGGTGCCGCTCGAACCGGCTCAGAAAAAACAGCTCAGCGATCTGGCCCGATCCAAGTTCCAATTGGAGCCAGTGCTGGTGGAAATCCTCGACCCGGGCCTGCTTGGCGGCTTCCAAGTCCAAGTGGGCGATCGCCTGGTCGATATGTCCGTGAAATCTCGCCTGGAAACAATCAAGCACCAACTGATCGAAAGAAGCAGCCATGAGATTCAACGCCGACGAGATCGTGTCGGTTCTGAAGTCTGAGATCGAGAGTTATCGAACTCAGGTCGATTCCCGCGAGGTCGGCAAAGTCCTCGAGGTGGGCGACGGCATTGCCCGCGTGTACGGCCTGTCGGGCCTCATGTCGGGCGAGATGGTCGAGTTCACCCGCACGGGCGTCCGCGGCCTCGCCTTCAACCTCGAAGAAAATTCGGTCGGCATCATTATCCTCGGCGAATACCTCGAAATCGAAGAGGGCGACGAGGTCCGCTCCACCGGCGCACTACTCGACGTGCCCGTCGGCGACGCCATGGTGGGCCGCGTGGTCGATCCGCTCGGCAATCCGCTCGACGGCAAAGGCCCGGTCGTCACCACGCACCGCCGGCCGGTCGAATCGATCGCGCCGGGCGTCGTAGATCGACAGCCCGTGAAGACGCCTTTGCAAACGGGCATCATCGCCGTTGACGCCATGACGCCGATTGGACGCGGTCAGCGCGAGCTGATCATCGGCGACCGCAAGACGGGTAAAACCACAATTGCACTCGACGCCATCATCAATCAGAAGCGCGAAAACGTGATCTGCGTGTACGTGGCCGTCGGTCAGAAAGAATCGACCGTCGCCGCGGCGGTCGAAAACCTTCGCAAACATGGCGCGATGGCCTACACGATTGTGGTCGTGGCGTCGGCATCCGTCGCCGCTCCGCTGCAATACATCGCACCATACGCCGGCTGTGCGATGGCCGAGTATTTCATGTACGAACTGGGCCGCGACACGCTGGTTGTCTACGACGATCTGACAAAGCAAGCCGCCGCGTATCGCCAGCTCTCGCTGCTCATGCGTCGTCCTCCGGGCCGCGAAGCTTATCCTGGCGATATCTTCTATTGCCACTCGCGCTTGCTCGAGCGTTCGGCCCGTTGTGCCGACCGCTACGTCATTTGCCCCGACACAGCCGAGAACAGCAAGATCGCGGATGATTGGGGCGTGAACGACCCATCAGGCAAGAACCCTCGCCAACCGAACGCGCCGTGCAAGGTCTATGTCGGGCCGAAGGGTTTGGAGCACGCCGAGAAGCACGACCTGAAAGACATTCAGGCCAAGATGCCGCATCAGAAGCTCAAGATCGGCAAAGTCTGGAACTCCGGCGGCTCGTTGACCGCATTGCCGATCATCGAGACGCTCGAAGGCGAGGTGTCGGCCTACATTCCGACCAACGTGATTTCGATCACCGACGGTCAGATCTATCTGCAGCCCGATTTGTTCAACGCCGGCGTGCGCCCGGCCGTGGACGTCGGCATCTCAGTGTCGCGCGTCGGTGGCAACGCACAGATCCCTGCCATGAAAGACGCGGCCGGCGGTTTGCGACTGGACCTGGCCGCGTTCCGTTCGCTCGAAGCGTTCGCACAACTCGGCACTGAGCTCGACAAGGCATCGCAATCGCAGCTTGACCGTGGCTACCGCATGGTGGAGTTGCTCAAGCAACCGCCCTTCGCGCCGAAGGACACGATTGACCAGGTCTTGGTGCTTTACGCGGGCTCGAAAGGCTACCTCGACAAGGTGCCGGTCAAGCAGGTCGCCGCCTGGGTCGAGCAGTTCACGACGTTCATGCGTGAGCAGCGTGCGGACGTGCGGGCAAAACTTGCCAAAGATCGCAAGACAAAAGGAATGGAAGCCGATTTGAACAAGGCCGTCGAAGACTTCCTCCCATTGTTCAAGGTTAAGTAGCCCCAAACTCATGGCAAACCTGCGCCAACTCGTTAAACGCCGCAAGGCGATCCGCAACATCCGCAAAATCACGCGGACCATGGAGCTGATCGCCACCGGTCGCTTCAAAAAGGCGATGGACCGCGCCATGAAGGCGGCGGCATACACCACCAAGATCGGTGAGTTGGCCGCCGACCTGGCAGCCGGCGTCGGCGAGATTCAGCACCCGCTTCTGCAAGAGCGAACAGAAATCAAGAACGTCGTCGTGCTGGTCCTGTCATCGAATCGCGGTCTGTGCGGCGGCTACAATGGCGCGATTCTCCGCGAGATGATGGGCCGCATTCGGGCGATTCGTGCCGCGGGTCAGACACTGCATTTGGAAGTTTCCGGCAAACGTGCGATTCAGTTCTGCAAGTTTCAACGAATCAACGCCGAGCAGACCTATACGCACTTCGAGGACAAACCTCGATTTGACGAGGTCGAACTCCTCGCCGACCGTTATTTGCGCAGCTACATCGCCGGGGAAATCGACCGCGTGGATGTCGTGTACACGAAATTCATCAATGCCGCGCGACAAGTCGCAACGATAGAGACGCTGTTGCCGCTGACCGCACTATCGGGGGCAGCAGCGGCGCCTTCGGGGCCGAAAGTCGAATACGAATTTCTGCCGAGCCCGACTGGGATTCTCGAAGAGATTCTTCCGGTGTCTTTCAAGGTGCGCTTATTCAAGTGCTTCCTCGATGCCGCGGTGGCCGAGCAAGTCGCTCGCCGCGTCGCTATGAAGGCCGCCACCGATAACGCCGACGAAATCATCCGTGCTCTGAGTCAAGAATACAACCGTGCCCGCCAGTCGAAGATCACGACGGAACTCTCCGAGATCATCGGCGGCAGCGCGGCTTTGGAGTAGGCCTCAATGTCTGTAGCCAGCATGAATGGGCAGAAGACCGGCAAGATCGTGCAAGTCATCGGCTCCACGTTCGACGCCGAGTTTCCCGAAGGCGAACTGCCGGATATCTACAATGCCTGCCGCATTGATGCCCTCAATAAGGGCATCCAGCTTCACCTGGTCGGCGAAGTGCAGCAGCATCTCGGCGGCAACCGCGTCCGTTGCGTCGCTCTGGGTTCCACTGACGGACTCAGCCGCGGCATGACGGTCATGGACACAGGCAGCCCGGTGCGGGTGCCGGTCGGCGACGAAGTATTGGGCCGGGTGTTCAACTTGCTCGGCGAGACGATCGATGGCCGGGGCCCGATCACCGTCAAAGAAACTCGGCCCATTCACCAGGATCCGCCGAAGTTCTCCGACCTCACTCCCAAGACTGAACTCTTCGAAACTGGCATCAAAGTCATCGACTTGCTCACCCCACTCGTACGCGGTGGCAAAGCCGGCCTGTTCGGCGGTGCTGGCCTCGGCAAGACGGTTATTCTCACCGAGTTGATCGCGCGTATCGCTTCGAAGTACGAAGGCTACTCGGTCTTCGCCGGCGTAGGCGAGCGAACCCGCGAAGGCAACGACCTCTGGATCGAAATGCAGGAGACCGAGATCGGCAAAACCGGCCGGTCGGTCATTGATCAGACGGCCATGGTCTTCGGCCAAATGAACGAGCCGCCAGGCGCGCGTCTGCGCGTCGCATTGTCGGCACTCACGATGGCCGAAAGATTCCGCGATACTGGCAAAGAAACGCTGCTGTTCGTGGACAATATTTTCCGCTTCTCGCAAGCCGGCTCGGAAGTGTCCGCGCTTCTGGGTCGTATGCCGAGCGCCGTCGGTTACCAGCCAACGCTGGCGACGGAAATGGGTCAGCTCCAAGAGCGGATTACCTCGACCGCCAAAGGCGCCATCACGTCGGTGCAGGCCGTGTACGTGCCGGCCGACGATCCGACCGACCCGGCCCCGGCCAATACCTTCCAACACCTCGACGCATTCATTTACCTGGAGCGATCGATCGCGGCCCGCGGTATCTACCCGGCCATCGATCCTTTGGCGTCGAATAGCCGTATTCTCGAGCCCGGCGTCGTCGGTGAAAAGCACTTCAATGTCGCACGCCGTGTGCAGCAGATTCTCCAGCGCTACCGCGAATTGCAAGACATCATCGCGATTCTCGGCGTCGAGGAATTGAGCGAAGAGGACAAGCAGGTGGTGACGCGGGCCCGTAAGATCGAGCGGTTCTTGTCGCAGCCGTTCATCGTCGCCGAGGCGTTCACCAACAAGCAGGGCAAGGTGACACCGCTCGCTGATACGATTCGCTCGTTCGAGGAAATCTGCGAAGGCAAGCACGACTCGTTGCCCGAGCAAGCGTTCATGTACGTCGGCGACATCGACGAAGCCGTCGAAGCCGCGAAGAAAATGCAGTAAAGGCGCCAAATGGCAGTAGCAATATCTGGCGAAGCTCTGGTAACCGCAGTAGGTCACTCAAGCCGCACCCTGCAATGCGTCGTCGTCACTCCCGAGCAGGCGGTGCTCGACGAGCAGGCCGATTTCGTGGCCGTCCCCATGCTCGATGGTGAATTGGGCGTGCTTCCGGGCCGTGCTCCGTTGATCGGCCGGCTTGGCATCGGTGAGTTGCGCTTGCGCTATGGCACCATGGTGAAGCGATTCTTCGTCGAGAGCGGCTTCGTGCAGGTGAATGCCAACACAGTGACGCTCTTGACTTCAAAGGCGGTCGAGGCCACCGAGATCGACCCGCAGGCCGTCGAACGTCAATTGTCTTCAATCGAAGAGAGCCATCCGACGGTTCTCGCGGACCGCGAAGCGGCTGACAAGGCCGAAGAGCGAGCCCGCGCGATGCTCCGCATCGCTAGAAAGATCTAACACCCAGTCTTTTTTTCGGACGGCCTATGTCCGACCGCAAACTCCAATGTGGCAATTGTTCCGCGACGATCCGCTATTCGGATCGTCAGGCCGGCACTTTGGCGAAGTGCCCTCGTTGTAAGTCACAGATCGCAATTCCACCGGCTGAAGACGAAATCGTGTTGGGCGGGGAAGACGACGCGCGGGTGCGCCTGTCCGAAGTACCGACCAATTTTTGCGTGGGTTGCGGCAAAACGATCAAAGACGGGATTCGTCGCTGCAAGCAATGTAAGGCCGCGGCGAAGGCGCAACTTGAATCGCGGATGCGAGCTGAGAGCGCTTACGATAATGCGATGGTCACTCAGGCCCAATGGAAAAGGAAGCGGCGCAGGCCCAGTGGCCCGTGGAAATACCTGCATGTGCTCATCATCATTTTGACCTGCGGAATGTGGGCGCCCTTCTATTACTTTTGGCTTTATCCAAACGATGACGACGATTGAGCTTCGTTAATTCTGCTTCTGCCGGATTCGCCCGGATATCGTCTCCAGAGCATTGCGGCATTCCTGCGCCAGCCGATTATTGTTTTCCTTGCGAGCGGTTTGGGCGATATCGCGAATCAGTGGCGCGGCTTCCTTGGCCGGCTCGCCAATGATGCCCAAGCCGCGAATGGCCGCGAGCTGCACGCTCATCTGTTTTTCTTCTTTGAGCATTTTGATCACCGGACCCACCACATCCTTGGGCTCATCGAGTTCGCAAACCGCTTTGACCGAGGCCGCCCGCACATCGGAGTCCTTGTCTTCAAGCAACTGCAAGAGCCGCTTGAGTGCGGGCTTGCCCAAAGACGATTTGATCTCGGCCAACTTGGCGATCTCCTCAGCCGCCTTGGCTCGCAGCCGAGCTTCGGAAGAATCAAGTTGCTTGATGTATTTCTCGGCTCGTTGTTCGCGCGTCTCTTCCGCCCGGGCAAATGTGGCCATCAGGGCCAGGAAAGCCGTTGCCGTCAGCAGTATTTTCGCCATGGCCTTCTCGCCGATTTGAGGGTTTCGCACTGTCAACATATTGAACCTCGCCCCGGTCAATTTGTATCGCCGAATACGTCAAATCACCAAACGATCCGGTCCGCATCAAACACCGGGCCATCGACGCAAACGCGCTTATAATCCCAACCATCGGGCGTTTTCACCTTGGTCACGCAGCTAAAGCAAAGGCCCAGGCCGCACGCCATTGGCGTTTCGAGCGAGACATCGCAGGGCACATTCCACTCGGCCGCGAGCTTCGCCAGGGCATGCAGCATCGGCTCGGGCCCGCAGCCACTCAATCGATCGGGTTGCGAATGCCGGCGGAGTAAATCGATTACGTTCCCGTGATGCCCCAACGAACCGTCATCGGTGGCCAAATGGACTTCCGCCCCCGCGCGGCGAAATTCCTCGACGCCGGCCGCGAGGTCCGCGGTTCGGACACCGTAATAGAGGCTTACTCGCTGAACCGTTTTCCGAGCCTGTCGATCCCCGTAGCCTCGCTCGCCTAGTAACTCCCGAGTGTATGCCAAGAAAGGCGTCTGCCCGATTCCACCCGCCACGAGTGCGACATGCTCGACCGGAGAAAACGGCTGATAGCCTTTGCCCAAGGGCCCCCAGCACACGACTTTCTCGGCCGATTGCAACTGACTCAATGCAGTCGTGATCTTGCCGACGACGAGATACACGATGTCGATGGCGATTGGCTTTCCTGTGGAATCAAGGATCGTGTCGTAAAGTGCGAACGGTCGGCCGAGTAAAGGATCGTCGCCGCTCGCCAGTCGGAGCATGACGAATTGCCCGGGGCGAATTCTCTGTGCGATTTCTGGTGTCGCCAGTCGGATTCGGAAGGTGTTGCGAGCGAGTGGCTCGTTGAGAATGACGTCGACTCGCGATTGCACGACGCCGCAGCTCATTTCGGGCGGTCCGACTTGGTTCGCTTCTGCGTGACGCGCTGAAGTGCTTCAATTTCCAGCAGAGCTAATTTGCGCGACTTGCCTTTGGGAAGCCGATCCAGTTGCACCGGGCCGATCGCGATCCGGCGGAGGCGCAAAACCTTGTGACCCAATTTGGCGAGCATTCGGCGAATCTCGCGATTCTTGCCCTCGGCCAACACAATGCGCAACCAGGTGCTCGAGCCCTGAGATTTGATCCGCTTCACGAACTTCGCTTTGACTTTGCCTTCCGCGAGAAAGACGCCCTGGAGCAACTTCTCCATGTCCTCGCGCGTCGGTGAGCCGGCCACTTGAACCAGATAAGTTTTCTCGACGCCGAACCGCGGATGCATCAATCGCTCGGCCAGGTCGCCATCGTTGGTTAGCAGCAGCAGCCCTTCGCTATCCTCGTCGAGCCGGCCCACGGTGTAGACGCGTTGATCGATGTGCGGCACGAGATCGATCGCTCGCTGCCGGCCCGCGGGGTCGTAGTTGGTGCACAACACGCCCCGCGGCTTGTGCAACGCCCAATAGACCTTGCGCTCGAGATGGACGGGAGTATCGTCCACAGCCAGGCGGTGAGCTTCCGGGTCGATCCGTGTGCCGGGTTCGGTGACTTTTTGGCCGTCGATTGTGACGCGGCCAGCGAAAATCAAATCGTCGCAACGCCGCCGAGAGCCGACGCCCGCATGGGCCAATACTTTGTTCAGCCGTTCCATGCGGTCAGTATACAACCAGCGGAAATGAACGTTACTTAGAGTCAGGCACGGCTTTGGTGCCTTCGAGCTTCGCGAGGCGTTCGCGGAGGGCCTGCAATTCGCGAATGAAGTCTTTGCGTTCGCCTTCGGATTCACGCAACTGCTTTTCCAAAAGAAGATCCTTCTCGCGAACCGCGTTCAAGGCGGCCCCCAATGTGATCACTTCCTTATGATCGGAATCGGCCGCTTTCTTTTGCTCGTCCAGGCGGTCCTTGAACGGCGCGAGCGCTGCCACCGCGGCCTGGATCTCCTTGCGATCACGTTCGGCCACGGTCAATTGCTGTTCGACGGCTGCCATCTTGTTACCAGTCACGGAAATGGCGGCATTGAGCGACTGCAAATCCTGAACGCGGTTCCAGAGGCTGGTCGTCCGCGAATTGAAATCATCTTTCTTCACGAAGTCCGCCTGGAACTCATGCATGCGTGCCAACTCGGTACGCAAGTCGTGAATGTTGCTGGCCAGGGACTGATAGGCTTGGATCACGACGAGTGCGGAGATGCTCAACAGAGTGCCGCCGAACACGCGCCAGAAGACCGATATTTTTTCTTCCGGCTTGTGCGGCCCAACTGTCGCCGTGTTGCGAAGGATTTCTGTCGAGAGCAATAAACTCGGGTCGCGAGTGACGTAGCCCAGCTCGTCGGAGTGCCGATCACTGTTTCGGCGAGGCATTACAGTCGCTTGTTCTGCGCAGTCCATCGGTGGTCCCTCCCCCAGGGTCGGGGAAAATAGCGAAGAGTCAGCGCCGCGGCAAGACGACTTTTACTCTTTGATCATTGCCGCCGGACCGATCCCTCGATTTAGGTCGCTGACACGTTGTGTGAGTTGTTCGACCAAGAGACGAAGGTCGGCGAGTTGCTTGCGCAAGTCTTCCAATTCGGCGCTCGATTCCCGTGACCCTGGCGGTGCGGCGTGGGAAGTTGGCGAAAATACGGCAGGTGCTGAGAGGTCCGCGAGCCGAGCCGCTTCGGTGAGGCTCGATCGGTGGTGATTGAGGCTTGCTTCGTCCTGGCAGCCGTGGGTCACTGTTGTTCCACGGCGGCCTTCCGGTGTCAAATAAACGACAAATTTTCGTTCGGCGAGCCGGCGCAAAATCGCGCGAAGAGCCTCGAGGTCTGGGATCTCCTCCATGCGGCTAACGTGCGAGCGCAATTCCCCTTCGGACTGTGGGCCGCGCAGAAACAGATCGGCAATCACCGCAAGCTCAATCTTGTCAAGCCTCCAATGCTCGTAGAGGACATGCTTCCATTTATCGACGCGCCCACTCACAACGCGCACCACGAGCCCTCGGCTATTCAAGCCTTCGAGCGTCGATTCGACCTGTTCCGCCGTAAGATTCAGAATGGGATCGCGATTGGATTTTTGATTGCTACCCGTCACCATGGCGTTGATCGTCATGGGATACGCGTCGGGGGTGGTCTTTTGCTTCTCAATCAGCACGCCCAGAATTCGCTGTTCCGCCAGGGAGAGAGGAACGGGCGGGGCCATTTCGACAGCTTCGGACGGAATTTCGCTCATATGAAAGCTCGCCTAGTTCTGCGGTTCACCAAGCGTGCCATGTCATACAAATGGCGCGCCGATGCCTTCCGCTATATGCTGAATGCAGAGGTTGCCAATGCGATTTTTCTGCGTCTTTCTCCTCCTTCTCCTCGTGCAGCCGATTTCGGCATTGGAGCCGCGTGATGTGTTCATCATCGCCAACAAAAACGAGCCCAAATCCAAGTTAGTGGCCGAGCATTACCGCAGTCTCCGTAAAGTGCCGGCTGAAAATATTGTTTACCTGGATTTGCCGATTGGTGAAGACATTAGCCGGCCGGATTATGACTCGAAAATCGTCGCCCCTTTGCGTCGCGAACTGCAGCCTCGGCGAGAGCGGGTGAAGGTGCTGTTAAGCGTCTATGGCATGCCACTGCGCGTGGGCCCCGTTCCAATGACCGAGCACGAGCGGGAAGAATCCGAGGAGGTTCGGCGGGAGTTGACCACCGTGCGGGCGGACTTGGCGCTCAAGCGCGGTCTTGTCAAAGCACTGGAAGAGGAAGCCAGCAAGCTGGAAATGCCAAGCTTGAAGGAGCGTGCGGAGGAACGCGGCAAGGAGATTCCGCCCGTCGAAGCGAAGCTTCACGACCTCGAAGAGAAGGATCGCCACCTGCAGCACTCCGAGAGTGAAGCGGCCCTCGATAGCGAACTCATGCAACTCTGGTGGGACGATTACCCGAAAGAACGTTGGGTGGCCAACCCGCTCTATTTCCAAGTACCCGCCGCGGCTCGTCGCCGCATGTCGCAGACGATTATGACGTGCCGCCTCGACGGGCCTTCGGCTGAGGTAGCCATGCGCCTGGTCGATGATGCGGTCGCCACCGAGGAGAAAGGACTCGAGGGAACGGTTTACGTCGATGCCCGCGGCATCAAGTACGACCCGAAAGCCGATCCGGTCGGCTCCGGCTATGGCGGATACGACGAATCGATGCGCGAAATGGCGTCACTCCTCGAAAAAGCTAAGCTTCAAGTTGTCTTGGACGACACCGATGCGCTTTGGCCCGCGGATAGCTGCCCCGATTGCGCCCTGTACTGCGGCTGGTATTCGGTCAATCACTACATACGCAGTTGCAAGTTTCGCCGCGGCGCGGTCGCCTGGCACTTGGCCAGTCTCGAAGCCGTGTCGCTGCACAATCCCAAAACGCAGTGGTGTGGCAACTTGCTAAAGGATGGCGCCGCGGCTACGCTCGGAGCGGTGGCGGAGCCATACACAGTCGCCTTCCCGCGGCCCGCCGAGTTTTTCGGCTTCCTTGCGACCGGAGAATTTACGCTGGTCGAATGCTACTCGCGGTCGCTTATGATCTCGAGTTGGATGATCACGCTCGTCGGCGACCCTCTTTACAATCCCTACAAGAACTCGCCACGGCTAAAGTCCGCCGAAGTCTTGCCGAGTCCGAAGCGGACGAATATCAACGGCGATCTCCCGAAATAATGGTTATTGGCCGCCCATATCTACGCACGCCATCTCGCGGTGATTTCGCTGATACGCTCGGCCTCGAGCCAGCGCGAAGGGATTCCAATTCTTCGTTTCATCAAACACTCTGACCCGGCCCAGTTCGTGGTATTTTTCCGGGGACGCTTCTACCTCTGCCAGAAAGCCCGTCTCAGCAAAGATCACCAAAGTATTTCCTTCACGTAATAACTGCCCGTGCCCATATCGCTCCCCTTTCCACTTCTGCGACCCGGTCTGGGCGTCGAGGCAAACAAGTATGCCATCATCCAAGCCGTACACATGCCCTTCGAATTCGACGGGACTGGTAAATTTGCAACGCAGTCGGTTGCTTTTCCAAAGTTGTTCCGCCGACCATTTTTTCGCGTCTCGCTTAACGTTAATCATGGCGGAGCCGTAGTTGTATCCTGCCGAGATGAGCACGCGATCATCTGAAAGGACGAGCGGTTGGGCGACGTTGATCCCTTGATAGCTCGGATATTTGAACGACCAGAGTTTCTGACCGTTGCTGGGGTCGTAGCCGGCGACAACATCAGCGTCGAACAGAATCACTTGCCGCATACCGCCGAGCATGGCGAACATCGGCGAGCTGTAGCCCGCTTGCGTGTCGCCGCCATGCCAGACTTCTTTGCCGGTCAGCCGGTCGTAAGCGACCAGCGCCCGGCCCTTCGCCGATTCGCGCTGCGACCCCGGATTAACGATTACCAACTTGTCATCGACGAGCGGTGAGCCCGACATGCCCCATGGGATATTCTCGTTGTCCGCCAAAATGTCCGCCGCCCAGATCAGCTTGCCGGTGCGAGCATCCAAGCACGTCAATCGGCCGGCCGCTCCGAGTGCGTAGACGTTGCCATCGTGCACGGTCGGGGTGGCTCTTGGTCCGTCGCCTCCCAGCGCTTCTGAGAATCGCGTTGGGTAGCGGTGCTGCCACAACTCGCGGCCAGTCGATGTTTGATAAGCCACCACGGCCTCATCATCGCCGCGCTGTTCGATGGTCACCGCTAGTTCATCAACAACCGCGAAGCCGGCATATCCTTCGCCGCACGGTTGTTTCCACAAGATCCGCGGCGGCTTCGACCAATCGCGTCGCAGTTCCGGCCCGGTGACGACCCCATCGCGGCGAACGCCGCGATACTCGGGGAAATCACTCGCATCGAGATTCATGGAGACGGCCACGTTGCCACCGCCTTGGCTTTGGCGGTGCGCTTGAATGACGTCTGCCTGTAGCGGTTGCCAACGCCAAGTGATGACCGGGCCCGCCATGTCGCCATCGAAGTGGATGTTGCGGATCGTTCCGCGGCGACCGGCGGCCAAGGCCACCAGAACCAACGCCGTGACCATTAGTCGTCGCCGCCAAGTCATGCCGGAGAAGAACGCCAGCCAAACCAAGTTCCACAGGGCGAAGGCCCCCAAAGCAAACCAGACGCTCAGGGCACGCCGGCCGCGATCTTCATTCGCACCAAACCCGTAATAGTACGTCAAACAAGCAATCGTGATGACCAGGGTGCCGACCAATGGCATCCACAGACGTTTGGGGCGGTTCGTCACCGTCATGATTGCTGATCCTCAGTTTTCCATTCGCGAACATTGATCGACTGTATTGACTCAGATGCCGCCACCGCACAAGCGAAGCCGGCGGCCACGACCAGCGGATAAACCTTCGGAGCAACATCCCTCGAACAGGTCGAGTCCGCGATGTCCCACGGCGACGTTTGCACCGGCACCACCGCGTACCGGTCGGTCGGAAGGTGCAAGCCCAACCCCAGCGCTTTGCAATACGCCTCCTTGCCCGCCCAAATCGCGAAAAATGCATCCCGCCGTTCGCTGACCGACAACTTCAATAGATATTGCTGCTCCGCCGGGGCATAAAACCGAGCGGCCAATCCATCGACGTGGATATCGGGACGAATCTCCTCGACGTCAACGCCCAATTCCATTGGCCCCACCGCCAAGACGCCGCGATCTCCGGAGTGGCTAAGATTGAAAAACACACTCGGATTCAGCGTGGGGTCGATCGCGGGCTTACCATGCGGCCCGATGACAAACGCCATATCCGCAGGTCGCATGTCGAGATAACGCCCGAGAATCACTCGCATCATCGATCGCGCCGCAACAAACCTCCGGCGATCAACCGGCCGCAGATAACGATCGGCGCGACGCTGCTCCTCCGCGTTGATGATGGAAGACGCCGCCTCGCTCAGGGGTTGGTCCAATGGCAATAGCCAAAGGTCCACCTCGCCTTTGCGGACCGTTAGTTTTTCGCTTTGGCCCATCATGACTCAGTCGCGATGGGATATTGATCGATCGGGAGCCGCAGGCTCGGCAAGATTTGCAGCCGTCGCCAGGCCCGCGTGACCCGCGCCTCTTCCCGCTTCGCGAATTCGGGGTCGGTTTGTGCTTTGGCGAACGGCCCGGGACATTCCACTGGCGCGAAGCTCGAATCGACGATGTATTGGGCCAAAGCCGGGTTGCACCGCACGTGCCGCTCGGGAAGCTGATGCAATCGGTAAAGTGGGACCTCGCCCAAGATATATCGCAAATACAGGTCGGAATCGGCCATATCTTCCACGTCCTGGCCACATACTTCGCATCGATATCCTTCATCGCACCGCGCCATTCATCAGCCTCTCAATGCTTAGTCATAGAATATCATTTCCTACTATGGGCCGGAGACAAGCCGGCTTTCGACTGCAATAGTGATTGTTGGAGAATTCTGTGTCGTTGCCTCGTGTTGCGATCATTGGTCGGCCAAATGTCGGCAAGTCGTCATTGCTCAACTGGCTGGCCGGCCGGCGCATCAGCATTGTCGATCCCACCGCCGGTGTCACCCGCGACCGCATCTCCACGCTCATCGCCCATGGCGATCGCTATTTCGATTTGATCGACGCCGGCGGCATGGGTATCGAGGATTCCGACAATCTAACAGCCGAAGTCGAACGGCAAATTCAGTTGGCCATCGAGTCCGCGGCCGTCTTGCTTTACCTCGTCGATATTCGGGCCGGCGTCATGCCGCTCGACGAGGAAGTCAACCGGCGGCTTCGCTACGTGACAAAGCCAATCATCGCGGTGGCCAACAAGGCCGACACGCCGGAACTGGAAGCGCACGCCGCCGAGCTATATCGGCTCGGGCGGGGCAAGTTCATTTGCGTCAGCGCCGAGCAAAAGCGCGGCAAAGAAGAACTGCTGGCGGCGATCATCAAGAATCTCCCGGCGGATACCGGCGAGGCTCCGCCGCAGGCCAATGCCGAACTCAAGCTGGCCATCGTCGGTCGGCGAAACACCGGCAAGAGCACGTTCATCAATTCGCTCGCGGAATCGGAGCGGGTCATCGTCAGCGAAGTCGCCGGCACGACTCGCGACTCAGTCGATGTCCGAATTGAACGCGACGGCAAGTCGATCATCGCCATCGATACCGCCGGCGTCCGCCGCAAGCGTAGCGTCAGCTCCAGCATCGAGTTTTACAGCCTGGCCCGCGCCGAGCGATCGATCCGTCGCGCCGATGTGGTGCTGATGTTTTTCGATCCGCGTGCCCGCATCAGCAAAGTGGACAAGACGCTGACCGAATACATCATCAATGAAGCGAAGCCGACGGTATTTGTCGTGAACAAGTGGGACCTGATGAAGGCGAGCATGCCGACGGAGAAGTTCGCGGACTATCTGCAGAAAATGTTCCCGATGCTCGACTACGTCCCCATCGCTTTCATCACCGCTAAGAACGGCAAGAACGTGCAAGCCTTGCTCAACCTTGCCCAAAGCCTGTACAAGCAGGCGAGCCAGCGCGTGACCACGGGCCAGCTCAACCAAGTGTTGCAGGACGCGGTCGCCGCGCAAACGCCGCCGCTGCGGCAAAACCGCCGCGCCAAAATCTATTACGCTACGCAGGTGGCCGCGAACCCGCCCACCATCGTCATCTTCACGAACGGCCCGCAGCTCTTCGACAACACCTATCAGCGTTATTTGCTCAAACACTTCCGCGATCATTTGCCATTCCGCGAAGTGCCGATCCAGTTGTATTTGCGCAGCCGCACGCGGGATGAACGAGGTGCGCCCGACGAAGCCGACAATTTGACAGCTAACCAGCACGAAGAGCAACCAACTCGCAAGCCGTCCAAGAAGGGTGCCGTTGACCCCGAAGTCTGGCGTGATATTTGAGATCGTGTGGCTCCCACTCTCATTACCACGCTCGGCGTCTTGGTCCTCCTCGCAACCGTGGTCGCGGTCCTGCGCGGTATCGATGTCCGAATCGCTCTGATCGCAGGCGCACTTTGCCTCGGCTGTCTGGCGGGGAATCCATCGCTCGTTTTTCGCACCTTCTTCAACACGCTCACCGACGAGCGGTACATCATTCCGATCTGCTCCGCGATGGGATTCGCCTACGTCCTACGGCAATCCGGTTGCGATCGGCACATGGTCTTGATGCTGATGAAACCGGTTCAGCGGATTCGCCCGCTGCTCATTCCAGGCGCGGTGGCGGTCGGCTTCTTTGTGAATGTGGCGGTGATCAGTCAAGCCAGCACCGCCGTCGCCGTCGGCATGGTGATCATTCCACTGTTGCGAGCAGCCGGCCTTTCGCCCGCGGCGGTGGGAGCCGCGCTGTTGATGGGTGCATCACTCGGCGGCGAATTGCTCAATCCCGGTGCGCCGGAATTGTTGACAGTGGCGACCAAGTTGACGGAGAGCATGCACCGAACGATCGACTCGCGGCAAATGCAGCCGGTGATCGCACCGCTATTGGCCGTGCAGTTGACCGTCGCCACCGCGTTGCTTTGGTGGCGCATTCGCAAGGAGCCGTTGTGCGAAATCGAAGAGGTCGAGCCCGGCGTCATTCACCAGGTGAACTACCTCAAGGCCATCGTGCCGCTGTTGCCATTGGCCTTGTTGATGTCCGCCGGTCCGCCGTTGAATCTGTTTTCCGTGCCCAGAAGTTGGCTTTTCAGTGAGAAGAACGAAGCGATCATTCAATTTGCGTTGCGCTACGATCAGCCCGACCCTTATTCCGCCCGGATCATCGGCGCTTCGATGCTCATTGGCTCGGTGATCGCGGTGCTCGTCGTTCCGAGCACTGCCAAGCAACTCGCCAAGGCGTTTTTCGAAGGAGCCGGCTACGCATTGACGACCATCATCTCCGTCATCGTGGCCGCCAACTGTTTCGGCGAAGGCATCAAAGCCCTGAAGCTCGCCGAGTGGATAGCGCCGTTGACCAAAGAGCGACCCCGCATGGTCTGGCCGCTCGCCGGCCTCGGCGCACTGGCCTTCGCCGTCATCTGCGGCTCCGGCATGGCGACGACGCAGAGCCTTTACCAGTTTTTCGTGCAACCCGCCGCAGATGCGACAACCAATCTGCGGATCGGCGCTGTCGTCTCGATCGCCGCCGCCGCAGGCCGAACCACATCTCCCGCCGCCGCCGTGGTCTTATTGTGTGCGTCGTTGGTCAGTGTCTCGCCGCTCGAACTCTTACGCCGAGTCTGGCTCCCCTTGGTCCTGGCGACCGCCACAACGACGGTCGTCGCCGCGCTTATGTATTGAATGTGTTTCTGTACTAGCCTGACGCGCTAGCGAAGGTGTTTTTGGTTCTCCTTCGCTAGCGCGTCAGGCTAGTACGGAAAACTCACGGTTAAAAGGTTTTTGTCTCCCGCGCCGAATCATCGCCAATTGGCGGACGGGCTCCCGGTAGCGGCGGTGGGCGCGGTCGATTTGCTTTTGCACGTAGCCGCCGAGGCGGGCGAATGTAAGCATCAAGGAATCTTCGGTCGCACGGCTCATTCGTTTACAATAACTGCGATGATCTCCCTTGCGAGTTTTATGACGCCGCCGAGTCAGTGCGGCTACCTGGCCGACCGCACCTGGCAGTTGCAGTACGAATTCGTCGCCCAGGCCACGGCTGCCGAATACGAAGAGCGGCTTCAGGCCGGTTGGCGGCGATTTGGCCGGGCGTGGTTTCGGCCCCAATGCCCGGCATGCCGGGCCTGCCAACCACTGCGGGTGGACGCAGCCCGTTTCAAGCCGGATCGAAGTCAACGGCGGAATCAGCGACTGCATCAGCACACCACCGAACTGCACATCGGCCGGCCGAGCGTGACCGACGAAAAGCTGGCGATGTATGATCGCTTCCACGAATTTCAGACGCACAACGTCGGCTGGCCCAGGAAAGCGCCGAAAGACGGGCCGGAATACATCGAGTCGTTTGTGGACAATCCATTTCCGACCGAAGAATGGTCATATTTTCGGGACGGCCGGCTGGTGGGGCTGGGGTATGTCGATGTCCTGCCGCGCTCGCTCTCGGCCATTTACTTTTTCCATGAGCCGGAGTTTCGCTCCCTTGGGCTGGGAACTTGGAACGTCCTTTCCTGCATGGCTCAGGCGAACCGTCGGGGCCTATTGCACGTTTATCTCGGCTACTTTGTCGAGGGCTGCCGGTCGCTGGAATACAAGTCACATTTTCGGCCGGCTTCCGCAATGAGTTGGGAAGCGGAGCAGTGGGGCGAGTTCACCCTTGGGTAGTTTCCAAATTGGCTGCCCGGTTCTAGCATGTCACCGACCGGCGTGCGCGCGAACGCTCAGCCGGTTAGCCGCGTAACAACCTCATCTTATATGCACCGGGGTAATTGCCGCGATGGCCCAGGAAACGATCGTCGAGACGCGCAATCTCACCAAAATCTATCGAGATTTTTGGGGCCGCCGCAAAAAGACCGCCCTGCGCTCCTTGAATATGAAGATCACCCGGGGCGAGGTCTTCGGTCTGCTCGGGCCCAACGGCTCCGGTAAGACCACCACTATCAAACTGCTTTTGGGGCTGCTTTTCCCCACCGAAGGCGAAGCGGTGGTGTTCGACGAGCCCGCCGCCCAGGTCAGCAAGAACGAACGAATCGGATATCTGCCGGAAGAGTCGTACCTCTATCGTTTCCTCAATGCCGAGGAGACCCTCGACTTCTATGGCCGGCTGTTCAATATTAGTGGCGACGTGCGTCGCAAGCGCGCCGCCGAGCTCATTGAAAAGGTCGGGCTGGCGAACGATAAACGGCGCATCCTGAAGGAATACTCCAAGGGCATGCGGCAACGCATCGGCTTAGCCCAAGCACTGATCAATGACCCCGAGTTCATCATTCTCGACGAGCCAACGTCGGGTTTGGACCCCATCGGCACGCGGTGGATGAAGGATTTGATTCTTGACCTGCGCAAGCAGGGCAAGACGGTCCTCATGTGCAGCCACCGCCTGGAAGATGTCCAGGACGTGTGCGACAACATCGCCATTTTGTACGAAGGTGAACTCCAGGAATACGGCCAAGTCGGCACGCTGTTGGAAGATGCCCAGCGCGTCGAGTTGCGGGCCAGCGGTCTGAAGCTGAGCCCGGAGTTGCAGCGTGAGCTACAGAGCGTGATCGCCAAGCACGGCGGTTCGGTCGATTCCATTGGCCATCCGACGACCACACTGGAAGATTTGTTCTTGCGGATCGTGGAAGAATCCAAGGCTCGGCCCGGTCGGCGCTATCTGCCGGCGGCCGACGGCGAGGTGAGCCCCAAGTGACGTTTTCGCTTCTGGCCATTTTGGAGTTGGAGCGCGATCCACTCCGGCTCGATCAGCTCAAAGATCAGTTCCTGAGCTGGATTCAAGGCGCCGGCGGGTTCGCCGGCGTCGGGCTCATATTCCTGATCGTCGCCTCCTTTCGCAAATCCGATTCTTCAATGGCTGGCGATCGGACCCGCAGCCGCTTATTGCCGTGGGTGATCTTGTGCGCGAGCTTGGCTATCGTTGCCTACGTCGCGGCCGGCGTTCTTTACGGTATGGATCCACCGCAGTACATCGAAAAGGCGCCGAACGCGGGGGCCCCGCCACCGCCGCCGATTAGCAACATTCAAATCTGGCGTGAACGAATGATGGCATTGGGCGGTGCCCTGTCCATCATCGGCATCGCACTGCCATTTCTCGCTGACCTGCTGCGAGTCCGGCTCGGCCGCGTTTGGGCACTGGCGAAGTTGAGCTTCAAAGAAGCGGTGCGCCGCCGGGTTCTTTGGGTGTTTCTCGCGTTCCTGCTCGTCTTTCTGTTCCCGCCGAAATGGTTTAAGTCGGGCAAGCCGGAGAATGACGTCCGCGATGCCGTCGCGGTTATAGAGTTCGCCAACTTCGCCATTATGATGATGGCTTTCAGTCTGCTCGCGGCGTTTAGTATCCCGAACGATTTGCGTTTGCAGACAATGCACACGATTGTCACGAAGCCCGTCGAGCGGTTCGAGATCGTGCTCGGTCGCTTCCTAGGCTATGCAGGTCTGGCGACGATCGTGCTATTCGGCCTGCGGCTCATCGCGGTGTTACTGATTGTCGCCAGTCATCCATCCGAGGAGGCGCAGTTCGAGAGCTTTCAGGCCCGCGAACCGGTCTACGGCGAGCTGGAGTTTTTCAGCAAGCGCGGCGATTTCCGCGGCGACGACGTTGGGCGTGAGTGGACGTACCGCAAGTACATCGGCGGCGGCCCCAACAGCCCGCAGCGGGCCAATTTCAAATTCAACGACATCCCGGCTAAGTTCGCCAATGATCCATTCGTGCCCGTAGAGTTCTCGTTCGACATCTTCCGAACGCACAAAGGTGAAGAAGGGAAGGGCGTCCAGGCCTCGCTGTTCTTCTCAACCGCCGATTGGGACGGCAGCCCCGCGAAACAAGCCGCCTACGTTGAGGAACTGCGCAAGCTCAATTTGAACCCCAATCGCAATCTGGCTCCCGACGATCCGAATTGGGCCAAGTGGAGTCAGGTGGCTGAGAAATTCGGGTATTACGAATTCCGCGGTAAAGAAATCGCGAACTTCCACACGTTCCGGGTACTTGTTCCCGGCGGCTTGTTCAAGCACGCCCTGGAAACGAGCCCGACGAATCCCAAGGTGCCACGTCTGCTGGTCAGCGTAAAATGCGAGAGCCGCTCGCAATTCCTCGGTGTCGCCAAATGGGACGTGTATCTGCTAGCCGGTGAACACTCGTTTATTTGGAACTTCGTCAAAGGCGGCATGGGCCTTTGGCTCATGCTCTGCCTGGCCATTGGCATCGCGGTGACTTGCAGCACCTGTTTGAGCGGCGTTGTGAGTTGGCTGGCGACTGCCTTCATCATCGGCGCGGGTTTCTTCCGAGAGTTCATCGCGGAGTTGGCGGAAGGGCGAGCCGTGGGCGGTGGGCCGATGGAGTCTTTCATTAAACTCGTCGGTAACCAGAATCTGATTTCCGACTTGCCGCAATCGCCAGGAAAGACCATCGCCACCATTGGCGACAAGTTCTTCGAATGGGTGTTCCAGCGAGTGCTCAACTTGGTGCCCGACGTGGAGCGATTCGACTGGAGCAACCACGTCGCCGAAGGGTTCAACATTCCGGGCACTGAGATCGGTTTGACCGTGCTCGTGCTGTTCGCCTATTTGCTGCCCTGGGCCGTACTCGCCTACTATTTGATGAAGTCGCGCGAAGTCGCGAACTGACGGAGCTACTACCGTGGCCTCGAGCGTTCAACAAGCGGTCTTACGGCGCAAAGTCACCTATGTGGCGGCGATGCTGGTGCTCCTCGTCGTCAACACCTTCTTCTGGCGCGGCGCCGCGTCGCGCGGCGGTGAGCCCTTCCCATGGACGGTGACGGCTCAGGCCAACCAACTCGAATTAAGCGAACTGGCCACTGGCGAAGCCGACCTGACCGGCAGCGCGGTTCGCTTGCTCCTCACTGGCTCGCGCGGCCTTGCCTTGGCCACGCTGTGGTATCAATCCGACGAAAAGAAAAAACGCCACGAGTGGAACAAGCTCGAGCTGATCGTGGACTCGATCACCCGTTTGCAGCCGCACACAGCTGCTCCGTGGCTCTTTCAAAGCTGGAACATTGCTTACAACGTGTCGGTCGAGTCGGACCGCGTCAAAGACAAGTTCTTCTACATCACGCGCGGGATGGAATTGCTCTCAAAGGGCATTCGGCTCAACAAGGACCATCCCGATTTGCGCTACATGATGGGCTTTTACTACCAAAACAAGTTCGGCGTGAGCGACGAAGTGAATGTCTTGCGCAGCTTGATGCAGATGAGCAGCATCGATCCGCGCGAGCGAGACCCAGGCCGCTTGAAGCCCCGCGATCAGATCGATCCCATTGCCTTTGAAGAGTTTGTCAAGAAGCAGCCGCAATTGGTGCGTCGCCTGCGCGAGAAACTGAACAAAGGCCGCGAGGAAGTTGTCGATTTCCTCCGCGAGAATCGCACCATTCCTTGCCGTTACTACGACCCCGCGCTTGATCGGGACCAGGGCCTGAAGCCGGCCGCGATTCAGTTTCCCGTGTTGCCCTCCGAGCAACCGCGCAGCGTGTCAAATTTGAAGTGGCAAGAGTCCGATCTGCGTGACGATTTCGATAACTATCAAGCGGCGGAGTCGTGGTTCGCCTATGCACTCGATCCGTTGCCCGAGCCCGATCTCACCTTTGAAACATTTCTGCTCGATCGCCGCGAGCAAGCACGGCGGCGCGGCAAGCGATTGCCCAAGGCACCGGCCGAGGTCATTTTCCGCCACGGGCCGTCCCGCGCGGCCTCGTTTATCGGCGAGCGCTTGGAGAAGGAAGGTTGGTTCGACGAATCCGGATGGGAAGTCGATGGCATCCGCGTTGGCAATGATCGCTGGTTTGAGCAACCGCTCTCGGTCGGCACCGGTGTTCCGTGGGCTCTGGATGCGTGGTCCAAAGCAGCGGCCTTGTGGCGCAGTCATGGAGCCGCGACTGGCTTGTATTTAGAGCCCACCGAAAAGGTGCGCCTGGAAGAACAAGCCAAGCTCTACCGCGAGCGCTATGCGGCCGAGGGATTGGGGCGAGACATCTCAAACGAATCCGTTGATGCAGCGATGAAGGAGAGCTTCCGAGCCTATCGTCGGCTCTACTTTTACGAGCAGAATCGCCAGATGACGAACTTCGCCCATCATTATTACCGCGCCAACGCCGAGCTCGACCCCGTGACGATTCAAGCGCGCAAACTGCTCTTTGAAGCCGGCCGACTTCGTGCCGCGGCTGAGCCGGATCGCGCGATGGAACGCTACGCCCAAGCTTTTGAGCAGTGGAAAAAAGTCCTGACTCGCTACAAGGAAGTTCGCGAAGATACGAGCCTCCAGGAAGACGTTTATGAGTTGCAAGTTCAATACATGGATCTGATCAACGACTATCGCGGCTCCATGGTCCGCCCGGTGTTAGTGGTTAGCAGCATGCTTGAACAGGGCCTCGCCATAGCGGACGGAATGTCGATCGCCACCGCCCCCTTGGGCACCTTGCAGATGCAGCCCGCGTCCAAGCCATTGCCGCTGCCGGTGGTCGGGCCGTTGGACCAACTGGATCCGGACGGGAAAGCCTGGATGGAGCCGTCCATAGCCCGTGGCATTCGCGTTAAGCTCGGCAAGGAAGTGGAAGACGCGCCGCCCGCAAATGCTGAGACGAAACCGCCGCCGCACCGTACTTCGCCACGCGGAAAATAGCCTTTTTACTTGACACTGAATGCCCGCAGACTTAGTTTAGCGCTACTCGCAATCGCAGAAACCACGCCTTGGATGGGCTTGTACCAACGCGGTGCCAAGCTTCCCGCCGACCGCAGCTCTTTGTTCTGGAGACTCGTCATGACACGCATGCGCTTTTGTGCACTCGCACTCATCGTGCTGATTTCGGTCGCTTCCACAAGTCGCGCCAGCGTTCTCTGGAATGAAAGTACAAGCGGCGACCTCTCCAACAATCAAGCAGCCCCGAGCACATTCGTGCTCCTCAACGGCACCAATTCCGTCATCGGTTCGGTGCAGGGTCCAAGCCCCGCCGGCCCCGATCCACGCGATTGGGTGACCGTCACCGTGCCTGTCGGATTTCAAATGACTCAGTATGTAAACGCGGCTTACAGTTCGACCGACGTCCAAGGGTTTACTGGTTTTCAGGCTGGCTCGGTTTTTGTCGGTGCGTTCGGCAGTTCCGCTTCGGTCTACAATGGATTTTCGCATTTTGGAACGGCCGCAGCCAATTCAGGTTTCTCCACTTTTAATTCCATCGGCGTCGATCTCTTGCCGGTCATGCAGCAACAGTCGCCGCCCCAGGGTGCCCAAGGGTTTACGATTCCACTCGCGGCCGGTGACTACTCGTTCATCATTCAGCAAACAGGTAGTGCGCTCACTAACTACCAATTCGACTTCGTTGTCACGCCGGTGCCTGAGCCCAGCTCGATGCTGCTCCTCGGGATCGGTGGAGTTGCCGCGGTCGCTCGCTGGCGAAAACGCCGTGTCATCTAAGGAATGAATTCTCCAACTTCCCTATTCGCTGTTTGGCTAGGTAACCCTGGCAAACTGTAGCAGTTGTACGCATCACGTCAGTATCTCCGGTTGAAGCTTCCGTGCGGTTTCTCATGCTGCCCCGTCTGCCTGGCCGATGATTCACCCGGAACATCCGCGTGCTTCCGCACATTGTGAACGATCCGGACAATCGCTCCGGACGGCCGCAACGTGACGCCACTCGCGGACGATTGGGGAGGAGCGTCGATGAGGAAGAAAATTCTCGTTTCGGTGGCGGCCCTCGCGGCCGGTGCCGGCCTGGCCTGGGGGCAAGCGCCGATGCCTTCGCCGATGGATCCGGCGTACATCTCCGCATCCGGCCAGCAGATGCTCGATCCCAACGTCATGCCCGTGATCGGCAGCAAAGAGCCGATCTACTTCCAGGGCGGCCCCGGCGGCTACGGCTGCCCGCCCGGAGGCTGCGGCGGCCAAGGTCATCCACCCCTTTGGGGCGGTGGCGGCGGCGGTTGCGGCGAAGGTGGCTGCGGCGACGGCGGAGCCGGCGGCAATGGCTGCGGCAACCTGTTCAGCGGCCAGCCTGGCCCCGGCTTTGGCGGCCAAGTCCACAAAGCCGCCGGCGGACCCGACTGCTTCTTCTTCGATGTCGATTCCCTCTACTACTACTTCCGCTCGATGCGCGTCAACGCGCCGTTGCTCACCGCTGGCCCCATCGGCACGACGGGCCGGATCGGCGAAGACGGCGTGCGCGTGCTCGTCGGCGACAACCACTTCAAGTTCGGCCCGCAAGCCGCGATCCGCCTCAACATGGGTGCCTGGTGCGAAGATCGCATCTGGGGTCTCAACGTCAGCGCCTTCATCACCGAAGAGCGGGCCGAGGTTGATGAGTTCGATGCACCGATCACCGGTCGCACCGTGCTCGCCCGCCCGACCTTCAACGTGCTCACCGGCGTGACCGACGCGGTCACCATCGCCTCGCCGCCGAACTTCGGCGGGTCGGCCGTGGTCTACGCCAACTCCCGCGCCGGCGGCGCGGAAGTGAATCTCATGCGGAACTGGGCCTACTACGACAAGTTCAAGCTCACCGGTCTCGTCGGCGTCCGCTGGTTCTCGCTCAATGAGCAACTCCGCATCGACTCGTCGTCTTCGGTGCCGAGCAACGATCCAAACGATCCGTCGATCCGCGACATCAACGATACCTTCCTGACCCGCAACAACTTCTACGGCGGCCAGCTCGGCTTCGACGCCGAGGTTCGCCGCGGCCGATGGTTCACCGATGTCACCGCGAAGTTTGCGGCCGGCTTCACTCACGAGAAGCTGAATCAATCCGGCTTCACCGCGTTCGGCGGCCCCGCGCTGCCCGGCGAAGTGATTGTGCGTGACCCCGCCCTTCGCACTGTGGTCCCCTCGGGTGTGTTCGTCGCCGAGCCGAACTCTGGTTCCTTCAGTGACAAGCAGTTCTCCTGGATGCCTGAAGGCAACGTCCGCATCGGCTATCAGTGGACCCAGCGTTTGAGCAGCTACATCGGCTACGACATCATGTACATCAGCAAAGTCGTGCGTCCAGGCGACCAGGTCAACCCGAACGTGAACCCGACCTTGTTGCCGATCACGAATGTGTTCAATCCGCAGTTTCCGTTCGGCCCGCCGGAACCGTCCTTGCTGTTCAAGACCGGCGACTTCGTCATGCAAGGCTTCGAACTCGGGATTACCTACCGGTACTAAACAGTTGCCAGTGGCCAGTGGTCAGTTGTCAGTGAAACCTTGGATTTGAATTTACTGACCACTGACCACTGACAACTGACCGCTGCTTTGCTCCTCCCCACCCCGTCGCCGGGCCGGCTCCCCCCCAACGGCCCCAAGCGACGGGGTGATTTTATTTCCGCTGCAATTCGAACTCGCTACCTTGTTCATTCGCGTATCCCTCCAATTCTCTTTCATCGGCGAAGGCTCACTCCAAAAGAGCGGCGGGGTTTATCCCCGCCGGTAACCAGAGGACCGGCGCACGCCTTTTCGTGACGCCCGCTGGATTCGTGTCTGCGCGCAGCGCTGCCTGGGAAGATGCGAGCGGGGATCGTTTTAGTTTTGGTTGTTGTTGGTGAATCTTCCACTTTCGGAAGCGCCGGGGCACGCGCCCCATCAGTCGCAAAGTGGGAAGTTGACGAAGCTCGCCGCCTTGTTATGGACGGCACTCCGGGCGAGCAGTGGAATTGGCCGCCCGGTCGTCGCTGCGGTGGTGGTAGTAGTGGTGGTGTTCGTCTGCGACGACCGCAATTGGGCATGGGCCCCACAGAAGTGGAAGCACCCGCCTCACAAAACGTGAGGCGCTCGCCCGCTCGCATCCCCCAGAACAGTCCGCAGGCATTTGATGTTGACCTCAGCTGCAGCTTGCAGCCAACAGGAAATACCAAAAGGAAATATTTCATACTTTGGTGCAGAAGGCAAATGAAAATGGAACAGCCAGGTGTTGCGCTTCGGTAGCAGGTCAGTTTGTCTGAATCTGGTTTGGGTGGCTGGGGCTGAGTCTTCGAAGCCCCAGGACTGGGGTATCGCAAAGCCTCTACCCCAGGCACCCGTAAACGGCTTCTTCAGGCGAATTGCAACGTCGTGGGAAATCAGAAGTTGCTTGCGGGCGAATTGAGAGAGGCGTAATATTTCGGGTACGGATAGATAATCGATGGATAGCCATGGTGCGGAGATGTCAATATGGGTGCTTGGTCTCACGACACGTTTGACAACGACATAGCGGCCGATTGGGCTTTCGAACTTCAAAAATCCAAGGACATGTCACTTCTGCAGAGGACACTCGCGAAGGCACTTCAAGGTGGAAACAATTATTTGGATGCCGATATAGCTTGCGAAGCATTGGCAGCGTGTGACGTTGTCGCTCGCCTTAAAGGGAATTGGGGTTTGCGCAACCCTTTCACTGAGCCAGCCGATCTCTGGGTTGAAGCGAATCCAATAGCAGTTTCTAAGGAACTAATAGATCAAGCAAATGCAGTGATTGATCGAGTCCTTTCGCCACCCTCGGAGTTGCTTGAGCTCTGGGAAACTGGCAAGGAACCCGATCTATGGAAACGCGCTGTCGACAGCCTTCGTACAAGAGTTAATGGCTAACCATTCTCTGAACCTGACTGGGTCGGTTTGTCGTGTAACTTGTAATCAGCGGGATGATGGCCCGGCATGTGAGCGAATTGTTCGGCGGCGGAGACGCAAGGCGGATGGAAGCCAATGGGTTGGGCGTTCGTCACCTATGGCGATCGGTACGTCCACTTGCACGACATGCAAATTTGGGCGTTGCGGCACTTCCTCGCGGCTGCCGCCAGTGCGCTGGCAGCCGAGGAGCCGCACCCCGCTCTGTTCCAGCAGGCGCGCGAGTTCTTCGCAGCCTGGGACTGGCCGGGGCCAGGGGTCGTTACTGGCACCTCACTGGAGAAGTTCGTTGGGGGCAATTCCGACCGGTCCAGCGTGCTGGTCCGGGTGTGTGAGAGGGCCGCTGACCGTCTCCAGGCGTTTGGCGAGGTGGTGCCATTGTCGTGCTTGGAAGCGCGTGTCAACGTGGACAGTCCCGGTTCCGTGTACACGGGTGAGCAACCGTCGGCAGGGTTCATCCGGGCCGTCGAGCGCATCCGCGGGCTGTTGGTGCCAAACGCGGAACCAAGCGGTGCAGCAGAGAGGGGCCACTGAGCCCGGCGTTATGAAACAGGATAGCTTCGATAACTTGCCGCGTGCCACCGAAAAGGTGACGCTTGCCGAAGCCTACCGGGCAATGCTCCGCGTATTGGAGTATTACCACGAAATGGGCACCGATTATGAAGTCGGCGCGATCTTGGGTGACCTTAGCGCGGGTGTCTGGGCTGATGGCTCGCCCAGTGATCCCGCGTCGTGGTCACTCTGGCTCGACTCGGTCGACGCTAAAGGACACGGTAAGGTGTCCGACCCATAACCACTCGCTCCACCTGACAGGGGCCATGCGGGGTAGGTTAAAGACAGCTGGGCAACTGCCCCGGCAGGTGAACGTGGTGTTCGGCCGCGGAGGGGCGCCGATGGCGGAAGCCATCCGCGCCCACCGAGCTTCGTAGTCGGCAGCATCTGCATCGATCAATCATTCCAGGAGTCACGCATGAAGTTCGTCCTCGCCGCGGTAGGCATTCTGTTTCTTAGCGCCCTCGCTCACGCCCAGCAGCAAGAGCCTAAGGTGGAACCGAAGCCCGACATGGACAAGCTGCTCGATAAGCTCACCTTCACCAAGGACAAGGCGAGTCTGCCCTACCGCCTGCTCAAGCCGGATGGATACGACAAGGACGGCAAGGACCGCTACCCGCTCGTGATCTTCCTGCACGGCGCCTTCGGTCGGGGGACCGACAACAAGAAGCAATTGAGAAGCGGCGTCGATGAGTTCGTGAAAGATGAGACCCGCAAGAAGCATCCGTGCTTCCTGGCGATCCCGCAGTGCCCGCCCGACAAGCAGTGGACCAACGTCGGCTGGCTCGACGGCAAGCGCAACGCGCCGCTCGCCAATAGCCCCACCGAGCCATCAGCGCTGGTCCTCGACTTGGTTGAAGCTCTCTGCAACGAGTACCCCATCGACAAGGGCCGCATCTACCTGACGGGCTGGTCGATGGGCGGCTATGGCACTTGGGATCTGATCTCGCGCCGGCCGGAACTGTTCGCGGCGGCGATTCCTGTGTCCGGCGGGGGCGACCCGGCACAGGCGGAAAAGCTGGCGAAGCTGCCAATCTGGGCCTTCCACGGGGACGCGGACCCGCTGGTGTCGATCGAACGACCCCGCGACATGATCGCCGCCATCAAGAAGGCTGGCGGTGAGCCAAAGTATACCGAGTACCAGGGGGTCGGCCACGACGCATGGACCCCGACGTACAGGGACAACAAAGTGCTGGACTGGCTCTTCGAGCAGAAGAAGGGGAAGTGATGGGTCGAGCGGCGGCCGGGCCGAGCCATCCGCTACAGCGGACGGGGGCCGAATTACGGTTTTTCGGAGTTCCCACGTTCCTCAGCGGCCCCAGCGGCTGAGCTTTATCGTTCGCCGGCAAAGGGGGCTTGCGGGTGGGAGCGTCGCGGGTCAAGATCGATCACCCGTTCGTCACGGACGCCGAGGTGACCGATATGGTCGCCCGGTTCGAGGCCTGCGACTGGCCGTACCCACGCTGGACGCACCGCGCCCACCTCGGCGTCGCTCTGTGTTACCTGCGGGACTACCCGTTCGACGAAGCGCTGGCTCGGGTGCGGCACCACATTCCGCTCTACAACCGCACCCGAGGCGACCCGGCCGGGTATCATGACACCCTCACCGTCCTGTTCTTGCGGCGAGTGGCCCGGTATCTACGAGATAAACCAGTGTGTCCGCCCCTGGCGGCAGCAGTGGAAGAATTGGCGGCCGAATGCGACATGCGGTGGCCGCTGCGATACTACTCGCTGGAGCGGCTGTGGTCGGCCGAGGCGCGGGCTGGGTGGGTGGAGCCGGACGTGCGGCCACTGGACTTCTAAGAGCACGCCGAACCAGGCGCTGCAGCAGACCGCCACTCAGTTCTTGGTTTGTGCGTGCAATCTTGACGGTGGCGGCAGCTGAGCTTGGTCGTTCTACAAAATGACAACAGTTCCCGGAATTCGTTTCTACCCATCATCCATCTCGGTCGAGCCGAATGCTGGGGCACCGATTTTTTTGCACGGAACCATCCAAGAGAAACGGTCGGATTTCGACATAATTTTCGAGCCGCTATACGCCCTATGGAGGGATTTCGTTTTTGTTGATGACTCTGCGCTAATTCGAATCTTCGACAGTGACTTAACACGGGAGCAGGAGGATGAACTATACCGGAAACTGGATTCGTATGTCATCCAGACTGACAAGGATCCATATGGCAATGCTCAAAACTTAATGAAGTGTTCGGTTTTCGGAGATTTAGGAAAGTATGTTTATGAGTTTGAAGGAGCTGGATTCTCGAACCTGGTGTCACCCTTGAGCACGCATTAAGAATTGAAAACGAGGTCTGGGGCCAGAACTCTTTGAGTAAGCTGCCGTACGGTGTTATTTGCCTCCTTCAGAATTGGGATGGTGTCTTTTGGCAAATGTTCTCGACCGATCAAAGTTATCTGGAGATCCTTCAAGCAGCCCACGGGAAGTCGGCGGCCCTCCCAGCATACTGGGTGGAGCTTTCGGAGGATTTTCCAAATCCGCGTGGACCTAGTCCTCAAGCGGCAGGAATGAAAAGGGTAGAACCACTCGCTTCACCTGACCGGGACTCACATCGTGTAGTTTGGAGTCAGCCGGACGATTGCCCCGGCAGGTGAGCGAGGCGTTTGCTGCATATGGACGAAGTTGAGCCTGACTATGGGTCGTTTCTGGACGGTCGCGCCGCGTTCGACCGAGGCGACTTCGAAACAGCGTTATCGTTCTTTCGGGAGTCGCTAGAAGATTCGATCCATTTCAAGACTTTGGAATTAATCGGGGAATCGCTCTGTCGATTGGGTCGAGCCCGCGAAGCAATTGTGCCATTAGCCGCAGCGACAGCGTTGAATCGGGGGTCAAGACCGCCCTGTTTACTTGCTGAAGCGCTCGCGGCGATCGAAGATTGGATGGGCGCCAAAGATGCTGCCGAAGAAGCCCTGAAACGAACACCAAGCTATGGGCGCGCAAGGGCCGTTTTTGATCAAGCCCAGAAGCAGCTAACCAATCGCTCCACCTGACCGAGGCAGGTGTCTCGTGTAGTTTGAAGGCTGGCGGGCGAATGGAACGAAGGTGTTGGCGGTACAAGGTCGCATAGATGTGGCGCGTTTGGATCGGCGTGGGCTTCGTGGCATTGGGTGTCGCTGTGTGTGTCGCGGCGTTTTCGCATGCTGCAGGTGCGAAGTGGTTTTTCTTGACGCCCGGAATCTTGTTGGTTCATATTGGCTTCATACTGATGTCAAATGGTTTGAGTTACCACGGCGCTAAGATGTGTGATCTTTGTCTGCCATTTAGCAAAGGGATGCCGATCAACAACCGAGTCGAACTCCAAGATTTGCATAATCGGCTGTTCTTTGATGGCGTCAAAACAGGTGTGTTGCAAGTCGTCGATGGTTCACTGCAATGGGATGATTTCATCGACTGCACATTAGAGTGTGCTGCGTGTCATGAACGTTTTTGCTTGATGTGCGATGTTTATCACGGTAGTGGTGGCGAATATGGGCCTATCGATTAATGCATACCGCGTATCCGCCGTGCCCGCGCACCGGGGGGCATGAACCCCCGGCTCGCTTAGAAACGTCGCTTACGCTTCCGGCCCGTGAAAACCGCGCTCTGAGCGCATTTGTCCATTTTGCCGCGGGCCCAGCGTTTGCCAGCGGTCATTTCTTCGGGGAGCAGGGCGAGGATCACTTGCTTGAAGCCATCGGAGCCGGCATGTCGAGGACTCCGAAAAAATGGCTAATGGCTAGTGGTCAGCGGCGAGTGAAGAGAGAATCCCTAACCCTCTCCCACAAGGGGAGAGGGGACAAAACAACGCCAGAGCTTTTATTGGCTCTGCTTTGCCCGCGCCGAGCCTATTTTCTAAGCAAGTCACGAAGGTACGGGGTCCGCGGTCCGGCGGGGAAATCTCTGGTTTTTGTTCCTTCGGAACCTCAGGATTTCCAGATTCGTCCGCGCTAAGTCCTATTTGCGGCATTTCTTTCGGGAAATTCCCAGGCCAGGCACTTTTCCAGGCCTGCCCGCGCCGTTACTATGCATTATTCTTCTCTTTGCGGAAGCCTCGTCCTGGCCCGCTCTCATCAGGGACCCGTCATGCGCTTTTCCAGCCTTTTTCGACGAGCCTTTGCATACCCAAAAACACGCCCCGCCCGCCGGCCCCAACTGCTGGCCCGGCCTCGAATGGAGACGCTCGAAGATCGCCGGGTGCCCACCGTCGCCCTGATCCTGGACTTCGACGGCGGTAACGTGCCGGCGTCGAGCCCCGGCGGATTCACTTACTTCGCTGTCGGCGGTGCATCGGCTGTGACGTGGAAACCGTTCGCCGCGCATGGGACCGGCAACCGGACGGAAGAGATTTTGCAGATCGTCGCCGGCGTCCGTCAGGACTATGCCGACTGGGATGTGAATGTAATCTGGGACGACCGCGGCGCGGCCTCGCCGTATTTCACGGCCGGCTCCACCGTGATCATGGTGTCCAACAATCCGAATAGCGATATTGCGGGACTTGGCGGCAACACGCTTGGCGTTGCCCCGCTGGATCTGGATCAATCGTCTGCGAACGTCGGCCTCTATTTCGGCGCGACGATGGAAGCATTCGATTCGACCGACGATACCACCACCTTGATTCGCGACGCGATCCAGACGATTAGCCACGAAGCGGGGCACTCGTTCGGCCAAAGCCACGACGATGCTCAAGACTCGGCCCAGCGGCAGATCATGTTCGCGACCAACCCCAACAACGATTTCGACACCCGCTTTAGTCATGATAAGATCGCACATTCCGACGAAAGTGGATTGGTCTATGCGGAGTACGACCGCAACACGCAGAACCTCGGCTTGGCGAAAACCGGTACGACCCTGCGTTCGGCATTCGATGAATTGACTAGCCAAACGATGGTCGGCGCGACTTCCAAGATTAGTCTTGATTCCAACGGTATCGGCGTCTTTAGCGGCTCCGTCAATCTCAACGGCATCAACGAGCCGATGCAGATCGATTACGGCGGTGACCGCGATCCGTACCGCATTGACCTCAACTCCGGCCAGACCTACGCCATCCGCGAGCGAGCGGCGGCCGGCTCGAAGATCGACCCGATCTTCACCATCCTCGATGCCAATGGCGAGTTTGTGGCCAAGAGCAGTCAGGGTGGCGTCGGCGGTGCAGCACTTCTGAACTTCACTCCGAGCAAGACGGCGACATATTATTTGATCGCCGGCACCAGCTATGACCAGGCGACCAGCGGTGTCTTAGGAGCGCGAAGTCTGGGCGCTTACAACATCGAAATCACGCCGTCGTGGTACGAACTCGACACGGCCAACAAGATCGTTCGCCTCACCGGCGATGCCGGCGGCAACACGATGTCAGCCGTGCTGACGCCAAACGGTCTGCGGGTCCAGAGCGGCGTGAATAGTGCGATCATCTCGCCGACATTTGCGACCAGCGTGGAATTCGATGGGCTAGCCGGTGACGACCGCTACACGATTGATCTCAGCGGTGGGCCGATTCAGGTCACCGTTTTCGATACCGATGGCTTCGATCGCGTGACGGTGCAAGGCACTGGCGCCTTAGACCTGTTCACGATCTCGTCCGGGTCTGTATCGACCAACGACGGTACAAAGATCGCGATGTCGGGTGTCGATGACCTCACCGTCAACGGCTTAGCGGGCGACGACATTTTTGATGTCACCTCCGGCGTGGCCGCGGTACACATCAACGGCGGCACGAATACGTCTGTGCTGCCTGGCGATCAGATGAACATTGTGACGTCCGGCAGTCAGCACACTATCCTGTCGAGCGATTCGGGTTACTTCGATTTCATCGGCGATCAGCGAGTGGATTACACAGGTGTCGAGACGGTGGGATCGATCGAGAATCCGCCGCCGCCTCCCCCGCCTCCGCCGCCGCCTGAAACCACGAAGCGGACTGCGCTCGCAATCGGTGCCGGGCCCGGCGCAGCGCCGATCGCGACACTCTACGCCAATGGCCGCGACGTTCCGACATACTCTGTGACGGCCTTCGATCGCTTCGGCGGCGGCGTCCGCGTCGCTACAGGCGATATTAATGGCGACGGTTACCCTGATCTCATCGTCGCGGCTGGCCCCGGTGGCGGGCCGCACGTCAGGGTCTTCGACGGCAGGGGGCCAGAACAACTTGGCGGGCCGCTGGGCAGCTTCTTCGCTTTTGATGGCGGCTTTACTGGCGGCGTGAATATCGCTGCGGGCGATGTGAATGGCGACGGCTTCTCCGACATCATCGCCGCGGCCGACACCGGCGGCGGGCCGCACGTCAAAGTCTTCGATGGGCAGACGGGCCAACTCATCGGTAGCTTTTACGCTTACCATGGCGGCTTCCACGGTGGCGTCCGTGTCGCGACCGGCGACATCGACGGCGACGGCAAAGCTGAGATCATTACCGGTGCCGGCCCGGGTGGCGGGCCACACGTCCGCGTCTTCGATTTCACAGGCAAGTTGCGCGAAGAATACTTCGCTTATGCGGCGAGCTTCAACGGCGGCGTCTACGTTACGGCCGGCGATGTCACCGGCGATGGCCGTGCTGATATCTTCACGGGTGCAGGCGAAGGTGGATCGGCGCAAGTGACCGTTCGCGATGGCGTCACCCTCGATTTGCTCTCTCGCTTCGACGCTTTCGCGGCACCCCCGGGCGGCTTGTTCACTGGCGACTCGGTGTGGACCAGCGGCGTGCGGTTAGCTCTCGTGGATACAGACAGCGACGGTTCGCCGGAGTTGTATGTGACGCCGGGCCGGGGCCGGACCGCGGTGATGAGAGCCTATCTCTTCTCGCCATTCTCACAAATTTGGAACAAAGGCGCTTCCGACCCGACTTATCTGGGTGGCGGCGTAATCGGAGCGTAAATAGCTGTCATCCCGAGGCTTTGCGAGGGATCTCTCTCGTGCCCGCAGAGAAGAGAGATCCCTCGCAAAGCCTCGGGATGACACAGACAGATTGACACAATTAGACCGAACGATCTAAAATTAGATCGTTCGGTCTAATTGCATTTAGGGGTGGACTTTTGGCGCCGAAGCGCTCACTCAACGGCCACACTGCAGTCCGGCGTAACGGTCATCAGCGCCGCATTGATGTCGCCGCGGTTCGCCGCGACGAAATCATCGATGCGGCCGCTGCGATCATTGCCGAAGAGGGCATCCAAAATCTGTCGCTCTCCGGCATCGAAGCTCGCACGGGCATGAGCCGGGGGCAGCTCACCTACTACTTCAGTGAAAAAGAGCAGATCCTGCTGGCAGTATTTGACCGCATGGTCGAGCGAATGCGAGCCCGCGTCGCCGAGCCGAATGGCCGACCGCATTTTCCCGCCGAAGCCGATGCACAGACCAAGGCCGAGCATATTCTCGAAATGCTCCTGCATCGTCCGGCGACGGACTTCACGGGCTTGCAGTACACGTTCCTAGCACAGGTCCGGCACCGTCGCGATTTTCGCCAGCGGCTCGCTGACTTGTATGCCGATTGGCGACGTGAGCTGAGCGCCGGCTTGCCCAAGAAAAGCGCGCAAAGAGATCCGCGCATTCTCGCCTCGTTCGTCCAGGCCGTCTTCCACGGCTTGGTTATTCAACTAGAAGCCGATCCGAAAGCCTTCGATCGCGCGGCGATGAGCCGGCTGTGCCGCGAAGTGTTCGCCGATTTGTTGCCGAAACCAAAGATGAAAACCCGCAAGGGAGCCCGCAATGGCTAACGCCGAACTGACCATGCGCGACCGCGTGGCGATGCTGCGATTGCCCGAGTCTAAACCCGATGCCGATGGTGGCAGCCGAGTTGCTTGGCTGCCCTGGGCCCTTTGTCTGTTACTCGCCGGCAGTACGCTCAGCCTCTTCGTGCGGGCCGGGAAAGCCCCGGCGAGTGTGGCTGTTCCGGTCGTCGCGGAGAGTAGCGCAGCAAATGCCACGTCCACGACACCAACCGTTAGCACAATGACTGGTCCTGCCCTGAAAGCCGGCGAAACGGTTTTGGAGTCCAAGGGCTACATTGTGGCGGCCCATCAGATCCAGGTGAGCCCAATTGAAGTCAGTGGCCGAATATTGAGCCTGTTTGTCGAGGAAGGGAAATTCTTCAAAGCGGGCGAGCCGTTGGCGATTCTCGATTCGGAAAGCTACGCGGCTGATCATCAGGAAGCACAAGCAAATCTTGAGCTGTTGCAAGCTCGCCTTTCCGAGTTGAGCAATGGTGCACGACCGGAGGAAATCGATCAAGCCTATGCGGAATTGAAAGAGGCCGAGGAATCGCTGCAACAGATCAAGCTCGAATATGAGCGCAATAAGAATCTCACCAACGGTGCGATGTCCGCGCAAGAGTTCGAAAAGGTTCAATATGCGTACACCGCGCAGAAGCAAAAAGTGAAGCGGCTTGAGAAAACGCTGGAGTTGGTTAAGCTGGGTCCCCGCAAGGAACGCATCGAAGCGGCTGCCGCCGAGGTGAAGACCGCGGAAGCAAGGGTCAAGCGATCAAAGTGGCGGCTCGCCAACTGCATCATCCGGGCCCCGGTCACCGGCACAGTCTTGAAGAAGACGGCGGAGATCGGCAATCTCGTTAGCCCCCTGTCTTTCAACGTCTCGGCCAGCATTTGCGATATGGCTGACCTGTCCGATTTAGAGGTCGATCTCGAAATTCAGGAACGCGATATCGCCAAGGTTGCTGTGGCGATGCCGTGCAAGATTAGTGTCGATGCGTATCCGGATCGCTTTTATACGGGCAAAGTCGATCGGCTGATGCCGATCGCGCTGCGGAGCAAGGCGGCGATCCAGGTGCGGGTCAAAGTCGAGATGCCCAAGGAAGAAGTCGGCCAATATTTGAAGCCCGAGATGAACGCCCGAGTGACGTTCCTTCAGCCCGAGTCACCGGCAAAACCGAAATCGTGAGGCACGCATGAGCGCAAGGACAATCGTCCGCGTTAACGATGTTCACAAATCGTTTACGCGTGGCTCAGAGAAAATCGATGTGTTGCTGGGCCTGAATGTCGATGTGGCCGAGGGCGAATTCCTCGCGCTTATGGGCCCGTCCGGCTCCGGCAAGACCACGCTACTCAACCTCATCGCGGGTTTGGACCAAGCGACGTCCGGCGCGATCATCGTTGACCATCATAACATCACGCAAATGTCGGAGAGCGAACTCGCGCGTTGGCGCACTCGCCACGTCGGGTTCGTCTTTCAGTTCTATCACCTGCTGCCAGTGCTCACGGCTTATGAAAACGTCGAGCTGCCACTCTTGCTACTGCCGCTGTCGGCGGCGCAGCGCCGGCAACAAGTATTGAACGCCTTGGAGCTCGTCGGATTATCCGATCGCTTGCATCACCGGCCCGGCATGCTCTCGGGTGGCCAGCAGCAGCGCGTGGGCATCGCCCGGGCGATTGTGACCGATCCCACTTTGATTGTGGCCGACGAGCCCACCGGCGACCTGGACTCCAAGTCGGCCGCCGAGATTTTGAACCTGATGAGCCTTTTGCGCGAAAGCCTGAACAAGACGGTGATCATGGTGACGCACGACCCTCACGCGGCCGAGCGTGCCCAGCGAATCTTGCACCTGGAGAAAGGCCGGCTCGTCGAGGACACGAGGGTAACGAAGAACGGCGAGACTGAGCCGATAGTTGCGTTTGCACGGTAGGTGACGATCGATGCCACTGCTTCTCAAAATTGTGATGATCATCGAGATAGCGCTATTCGCTATCCTGATTCCATTTTTTCTTTCGCTAGGAATCGGTGAACTGGCGACACGGATTGCCAGCCGATTTACTGAACTCATCATTTCTGCTGTGCCGGTGCGTCTAGCAACCGTGGTGCTCGCGATTCCAAAATTCCTGATCCTCATATTCACGAACATTCGCAGAAATTTACTGCGGAGTGCGCTCGCGTACCTCGCGGTGTTTGTGATGGTCTTCGTAATCACTTTGATCTGGTCCATCTTGGGGTTTCTGGATGCCGCGACGTCGAGCAAGGCCGCTAATTTCAAAGCACTTGTAACGGAAAAGTTCCAACTTCCCAGCCAGATGCCGCCGCGTTACGAGCAGGAGCTAACGCGCGAGGTGATGAATCTCCCCGCGGATATTCGCCCGGACCCGGTGAAAGACGTCATGTCGTGGTCGTTCGTCGGCACTGCGCTTGATCCCGATCCGGCCAAGCGAAGCCTCGAGAACATCCTCTTTTTCTTCGCGATGGACCCGCGTGCGCTTTTGACAATGATGGATGACCTTGAGCAGGATCGTCTACCTCCGGATGAAGCTAAGCAGATGCGCGACCTCGTCGCCGCGATGCAAACCAATTTGAAGGGAATCATCATTGGTCAGGAACGCCTAAAGACCATCGGCAAAAAAGTTGGAGATCGCCTGAAAGTGTTTTGTTTTCCGTCGATGTACAAGGACATCGATTTCGAAATCGAAATAATCGGGACTTTCCCGAAAAGCGCAGGCCGCTATGACGGCAACGCCGTGATGAATATGGAATATGTCCGCAAGGCACTCGATGCCTATGAACGCAACACTGGCAAGCGTCACCCGATGGCCGACCGCTGCATGAATCTGTTTTGGGTGCGAGTTCGCGACGAAGACGTCATGAAGGCACTGGCTGAGACACTCGATAAGCCCGGGCGATTTTCATCGCCGTCGGTGAAAATCGAGCGTGGCTCCTCGGCGATCGCGAGCTTTCTCGACGCTTACAAGGATATCATTGCTGCGGCGCGGTACGTGCTCGTGCCGGCGTGCATCGTCGTCATGGTGCTTGTCGTTGCAGGGGCGATTTCGATCAGCGTGCGCGAACGCCGCCCGGAGATGGCCGTCTTGAAAGTGCTTGGCTTTCAACCCTGGCAAGTCTTACTCTTGGTGCTTGGCGAAACCGTTTTCATTGGCGCCCTCAGCGGCGGACTGTGCACTTTCATGGTGTACTTTGGGGTGAACGCGGCCGGCGGAATTCAGTTCCCCATTGCATTCTTCGGCAAGTTCTACATTCCGCACGGTGCGCTGCTGTGGGGTCCGATCCTCGGAGGGTTTGCCGCGTTGGCGGGTAGCGCGATTCCAGCCTGGTCGGTGCGGAGCGTCAAGGTTTCTGAAGTGTTTTCGAAGGTGGCGTGATGGGTACGGAATCTCCGATGGTGCAGTCTCCAATCGTGCCATTTCGTTCGCGGACATCCGTGCGCTTATCTGGCTTCACGGACTGGGTATGGCCGAAAGTGGTATCCGTCGCGCGGCTGACGTTAATGATTGCAAGTCTGCCGTTCATTATCTTGCCCGCTCTATTGCCCCTGTCCTCGCTCCTGTTGATGATGCCGGCGGTATTGCCCGATGAAACGGTCATCACGGAGACCAACCGCCAAGGAGGCGATCTGACGCAGAGTCTCTTGAAGCGATTGTTCAATTTCTGCATTGGCTTTGCATGTCTTATCGCCTTGGTTGTCGGCGCGAATGAACTAAGTTGGTGGATGCGGTTGACGGGGCCGCTGCGCTGGATGACGACCGTTGTTCTTGTCTACGTGCTGGACCTCGGCATCTTGGCCGCGATCGGCAAGGTGCCGCTGCGCTACAACGTCCGAAACCTAATCGTCCGGTGGCGAATCACGATTTTGACCGCGGTGGCGTTCACGGTCGTAGTCGCGCTGCTCACGACGATGCTGGCCTTTGTCAACGGAATGTATCGGGTCGTCGAGGATAGCGGGCAGCCAGCCAACATTTTGATCTTGGCTGATGGCTCGACAGACGAAGTATTCAGCAACCTCGGCTATGGCGACGTGGATTTGATTGAGACGCAGCGGTGTACTCAGGACGAAAACGGTCAGCCGCTCGCCGAAGCCATTGGCGTGAAGAAGACCGAATTGAACGGGCGCACGCTGGCGATGGCGAGCCGGGAGACTTACGCCATCCCGGTGCAGCAGATTCCCCACCTGAACAAGAAACGCTTCGTGCAGGTCCGGGGAATTGTCGAGCCAGAGATCTCCGGAGCGGTGCACGACCTACCGCTACTTACCGGCAGGTGGTTTTCGGCAGCCGGTGTGCAGACTCCGGCGGGTGCCAAGCCGGGCGAGCGCGACCAAATCGAAACGGTGCTCGGGGCCGGCGTGGCCAGGGAGTTCGGAAAGACCTCCAGCAAAGACACGCTTCACCCCGGCGACACATTTGACCTCGCTGACCGTACTTGGGCGGTCGTCGGCATTATGAACTCTGATGGCACTACGTTTGGATCGGAAGTCTGGGCCAAGCAGGACATCGTGGCCAAGCAGTTCAATAAGACCGGCTATAACTCGATGGTCATTCGTGTCGATGATCATGGCACTCGCGATGAAGTGAATCGTCGAGCGGCCGCTATGGCGTATCACCTTCGGAATCGATTTTCGAATCCCAAGGTCAACGCGCAAACGGAAACGGAATATTTCAGCAAGCAGTCAGAGACGAATCGCCAATTCCTCGTGGCAATTATCGTCATTGCCGCGGTCATGGCGCTCGGCGGCATGTGCGGCGTCATGAACACGATGTTCGCGGCCATTTCCCAGCGAACCAAAGATATCGGCGTGATGCGGATCATCGGCTTTAAGCGCTGGCAAATGCTCGTGTCGTTCCTGCTGGAGTCTTTGGGTATCGCACTCATTGGCGGCCTTGCCGGTCTGGCCATCGGCTCGTTGACCCACGGCCTGTCGGCCACGAGCAGCATCTCGAGCGGGCAGGGCGGCGGGAAAACAGTGATCTTGCGATTGGTGGTGGATGCTCAAGTGCTCATGGCCGGGCTCATGTTTATCTTCGTCATGGGCCGGCTGGGCGGGTTAATCCCCGCACTGAATGCGATGCGGCTGAAGTTATTGGAATCATTGCGATAGCAAATAGTTTTGATGATTTTTGTAGCCGCGGGCTTTAGCCCGCGTCGGGGCCAAGCGATTGCCAGGACGCGCGGGCTAACGCCCGCGGCTACATCGGGGGATCCTGGCACTCGGCTTGCAGTAATACTTGCTTAACGAGCCTAAGATGAGCATCTATGTTTCGCCTTCTCGGCAAAGAAGTTAGTCGTGCCTGGCCGCTGTGCCTCATCTTTTGGATTGCCATTCCGGTATCCTTGAGCCGGTTTGCGCCTGCGTGGGAAGATGTCGCGCGGGGCAGTCAATTCGAGAACCTGCCGCCCGAAGCGCCGAGCAAAGTGGCACAGCAGTTATTTGAGCGCGCATTCCCAAAGGAACTCACCGCAAGCACGGTCGTCGTCGTGCTGTGCCGCGAGGACGAGCCGCTGCGTGAGGCCGACAAGCTCTTCGCTGAGCGCAGTATCCGCAACGGCCTGTTGCAATTGGCCAAGGAAGAAGGCGGGCTTTCCGCCCCGCAAGACGATGAAGCGAAGCGCGTGACTCTTCGGCCCGAGTTGGTGCCGAAATCCAATGTTCCAGAACACAAATCAATCATTGCGCGGGTGCGAGATTATTACGACCCGGGCTCCGGGCCGTTTTTGATGAGTGGCGATCAAAAAGCCACGCTGGTCGTCGCCGAGCTAACGACTGAGGTTCTCGACCGTCGAGCATGGTCCACAATTGAGTCGATTGAGCAGATGTTGAAGCGGCTCGCCAATGAGAGTAAGGTGCCCGACGGGTTGCAGGTCGCGCTCACGGGCAGCGCGGTCGTGGGCCGTGAGTTGCGGCAAGTGGAGATGGCCAGCGTTCACGACGTGGAGAAGTGGACCGTCATTCTCGTCGTCATCCTGTTGCTCATCATTTATCGCGCACCAATCTTGGCTCTGATTCCGATCCTAACCGTGTTCGTCGCTGTGGCAATCTCAGTGCAAGTGCTGGCCATCATGGCGGAGCACGGCTTGGTCGTTGTCTCGGAAACCACGCGGATGTACATCATCGTCGTGGCCTATGGCGCGGGCGTCGATTACTGCCTATTTCTCACGGCCCGTTATCGAGAAGAGCTGCTCCATGGCCGTTCGCCGCGCGATGCAACGGCGAATGCGCTGCAAAACGTCGGCGGGGCGGTGGTCGCGAGTGCTGGCACTGTCGCGTGCGGCATCGGCATGTTGTGGTTCGCGAAGTTCGGCAAATACCATCAGGCCGGCTTCAGCATCCCGTTTAGCCTCGTCGTCGTGCTCATCAGTGCCCTGACGTTCGCGCCCGCCCTATTGCGTATGACGGGTCGTTGGGCATTCTGGCCCGAGCGGTTGCGGGTCATGCCGCCGAATGCGGATCCCAAAGCCGAATTCCCCGTTGAATCTGATTTTTCGCACAAAACGTGGACGATGGTGAGCCGGGTGTTGCTCCGCCGCCCGCTTTTTGTCTGGGTAGTTTGCGTCGCGACGATGGCCCCATTCGCAGTGATCGCCGTTTCGGTTTACAACCAGTGGGATTACGGTTTGGCCGGCGAGATTCCGCACGATGCACAGAGCCGGGTCGGTTCCGAAATCGTGAAGCGGCACTTCAACCCGGGCGTCACCGGGCCCATCGTCGTTGTGCTGCATAACGACGCGGTGGATTTTGCCAACGATGATGGCGTCGCTACGATTGCCGAACTCACAACGCGCATCATCGAGCGCAAGGAGAAATTGCGGCTGCGCGACCTCCGCAGCGTCGATCAGCCATTTGGCATCAGCGAAGCGACGGCTTACAAACGCCATACTCTCGATCGTGAGTCGGCCGAGTTGCCGCAGTTGAAGAACATTATCCGCCGGCGGGCGATCGAGCATTATGTGAGCGCATCGCCCGAAATGAATCGGCATGCAATTCGGGTGGAGTTAGTCCTCGATCAAGATCCCCTCTCAAAAAGCAGCATCGACGATTTGGCGGAAGTGGGTCAGGTGTTGCGGGAACAACTTCCACCGAAATTACGTAACAGCGAGATCGGCTTCATCGGTCCAACGGCGAGTCTGCGCGATTTGGCCGACGTGACCTCCGCGGACCTGCGGCACATCGAGATACTGGTGCCGGCCGTTGTGTTTGTAATCTTGGTTTTGCTGCTATGGTGGCCAATCGTTTCGCTCTACCTCATCGCCAGCGTGATCTTCAGTTTCCTGGCAACGCTCGGCGTGGCACACGTGTTTTTCAAATGGCTCGACCCGGCCGGGTACGGCGGCCTCGATTGGAAAGTGCCGATCTTCCTGTTCACGATCCTGGTCGCGGTGGGCGAGGATTACAACATTTTCTTAATCACGCGTGTCAAAGAAGAGCGAGCCAAGCGCGGCCCCATCGAAGGCATCTCGCACGCGCTTGTCACTACGGGCGGCATCATCTCCAGTTGCGGCATTATCATGGCCGGCACCTTCGCGGCATTGCTCGCTGGTTCGTTGGTCGAGATGAAGCAACTTGGATTCGCACTCGCGTTCGGCGTGCTCTTGGATACCCTTGTCGTTCGGCCGCTGTTGGTACCCGCGTTTTTGATCGTGCGACAACGGTTCGCGAACTTGTTCACGCGCAGGGCTTAATCATTTGTAAACATTGTCTTGTTAGCCGGACGCGCAAGCGACGGGTGCCAGAGGCTGGGGCCCGCATGGGAGATCATGAATTCGTCGTCGGCGTCGAGTCACAAAACAAATTGGAATATTCGAGTGGGGCCGAGCCTCTGGCACCCGTCGCTTGCGCGTCCGGCTAACAAAGAGAACGCTAAAAAACCAGAAAAGTGTTTCGAACTGCCAAAAGCCTAAGTTATTGTCCGATTGCAACTTAAAGTGGGCGTTATAGGACTTGAACCTATGACCCCTAGCTTGTCGAGCATCGCCGAATTCACTTGCGTTGCAGCAAAAACTCCTGATTTTCAGGCACTTTACCATCTAGTCGGCAGCGCATCAAGTGTTGCATAACTGATTCTTAGATATTGCAATTTCCAAGTAGATTTGGCTCGTCGCGCAGGGTTCTGCGGTATTTACCGCAAAACCCCCGCAATGTTCGGCGCTACTGGATCGCGCTCAGGATCTTCAACCGATTGACCATGGCATGGTCGATGTCGATGTCGGGAAAGAGCAACTCGGATTCGGAATCATCGCAGCGCGTGCGCGGAACACTGGAAACGACTATCTTGGCCTTGGCGCTGTCGGAAACCGGGACGACTGCTCGGCCCTCGATGCAATCGCGGATGGCCTGAGGGTCGCCGACGAGGTTGTAGCACGCGTTGCCGGCCATGATCGTTCCGACTTCGGTATCGGTCTTGAACGGCAGGTTCCAACCGTCGAGGAGAATGTCGTCGTTGCCCAAGTCGAGAAAGAAGTCTTTGCGCTTGCCGCGCTGGCGGATGGTGGCCATTCGCCTCTTGCGTCCCTGGTAGCCGACTGCTTCACCGTCGAGGACTGAGCGGACTTCCAGCTCGTACCGGTGCGACATGGCGAAGGCCTCGTCGATGTTCAGAAGTGTTACCCGTTGTCCGATTGAAAGCGCCATCGTTCGATCCTCAGAGAATCGCCCGGCTCGAAGTGAACCGGGCAAGTGGCCGGCGGGACTGCGAACCCCCGCGTTAACGCAACGGCCGGGTCACAATCACCGGCCGCACACCGCAGCGCAACGGTCCTCATAGTCCATATCGAAGCGGTCGTATTGTTCGGCGCGACGGACAAACGGGCTGGAGTCGGGTTGCGTGGCCTTGTAGGCCGAATAGCACGCGTCGCAATAGACTGGAGTCGCTGCGCCCTCGTTGCGGAAAAACCCGTCCGGTGACTTGCAACGCCAGCAAGCGCCATCGGGCCGGCCGGGGTTTAGCTTGCGGTCGAGGTGTTCGATAAAGTCGGCAGCGCCTTTAACTCCGCGACGCCACCAACAACCGCCCGCCGGTGACCAGCGGAATCCTGCGCCTTTCAGAAGCGCGCGAATGCTCTCGTCGGGCTTGGCTGGAAATGTAATCCGGGTATCAGGGCCGATCTGGAAGGTGAATTTAGACATGGTCGAATCCTCGATTCCGAGTGAAAGAAAAGCGCCGGCTCACTGTGAACCGGCGCGAGCGGGTTAGGCCTCAATCGGGTCGGTCTGTGAAACGTGAAAGACCGTCGCGCTCCAGGGCCGGTTAAACCGACGCTTGGCTTGCGCTTCGCCTTCTTCTGGCGTGCCGGCCTTGGCGTCGCAAGCAACAAAGGTCAAAACGCGAACACCATGTTCGCCGCGCCGGACTTGCCGGCCCAGCGCGCGCCAGGCGTGATAGGTGAAGACGTTTTCACGGGGCAGGATTTCGGATTCGGGGATTCCCTTCGCGGTGAATCCATGAATGATCGCCGGCCAGTTGGACAGTGATTGACCGGTCGCAGCGCGGGATAGGGCCTCGTGCTGGATTTGTTCTTTGGTCGCGTGCATGTTGTCTCTCCAAATAGGGGTGAAAGAACCGTGGATTAGCGGTCGGACGATTCGAGAGCGTCGAGACAGTCCATCAGCCCATAGGCCGATTCGATGGCGTTGACGTGTTCGCAGGGGCGCTGGGTGAACTCCGCGCCGGGACAGTCGCAGACAAGCGACGCGGTCGCGGGGTTGCGCACGATCTGGTATTGGGTGCCGTCGTGGTCGAGTTGCCACAATCGGCCGGCGCTCACGTCGTCGTGGGTGAAGTGGATTTCCCGAACGCGGTACACCGTGTCAGAGATGCGCAGATAGCCCGTCGTGGTGTTAGTGTCCGGGTTGTAGGTTGGGCGGAAGACCCATTCCCAGGCCGGCGCATGCCGGCACACAAATGAAACGATAGAACGTCGCATGGATGGCCCTCTCAGAAAGGGTTGTCCCAGGGCCGGGGACGTTGACGCGTCGCCCGGCCCACTGTTTCATTCCGGCACCGTGCCGGAAAATCCCTCAAAAATGCCGAGTCGGAAGCAAGCTCCCAACAATCAAAAAACGGTCAGTTCTCCTCGTTCAGAATCAAGCGCCCGTGTCCACGCGGGCAGCACAAATAGCCCGACGGAGTGCGGGTCAGAGTGTTGCCGCACTCGACGCATTGGCAATCTGTGTCCGGCACGTCGCGCTGGACGAACAACTCGATTTGAGTCGTCGAGACTCGCGCACACATCGGTAGGAAAAGGTCAGGCTGACAATTCATCGCACTGGTCCAAGTGGAAAACGGCCGTCTATACCTGGACCATGTCAACCTGTCGGATTTTAAACCAGACCCTCCCCCCTCGGGCGCGAGGTACCGGTACCTGTTAACCTGCGTTTTCGGCTGCAGCCCGAGAGTTGCGCGGATAGATAAGCGCGTTGGAAATGCGCGCATTGGAAGCGTGCGCTATGTATCTCCGACATCCAATTCTGGAGGTGCGACGGAACCGTTACGGAGGCAATAAGATAAATGCGGGAGTTCGATGGGGCGAGCCGCGATATTCTAGCGCGGCGCGGCCTAATCAATGGTTATCCAGCACATGCAGACTTGGTCTCCAACTTGGCGAGGAACCCCGTTTGAAATTGGGCACCGGTACCGCGTTCTGAAAGCTGCCTCCTCTGTGCCACCCGAACACAGTTTGGTGCTAGGCGAGATCGTTACGTATCAGCAGTGCGGATACAGCCATTATGACAGTACTTCCATCTACGCATTCACGAATGAATACGGTGTAGAGCGTTCTTGGTGGCTGCACGATGATGAGCCGCTTGAGAAGTGGCGCGACGTTTTCGCCACGATCGAAAATGCTGGATAACCCGCCGATGCAGTGGACCGGGCCGGCGGGTAAGTCTCTTATAGTTTGAGAGCCTGCGCCGGCTCGGTCCACTGCATTGGCATTACCTTATCAGTATGCAGTACGAGCCATTGTTTCCGGTCGGATCGCGAGTACGCATTGCCGGAGTGGATTCACTCCATCAATACATGCGGCCTCATTACAAATACCATCATCCGGTTACCGAATCACACTTGGCGCACGCAAACGAAACACGTGAAGTCATAGAAATCGCTGACTACCATGGTGGTGACCAACTGTATTCATTGAAGGGCCTCTATCAGCTTTTGTGGCTCGAAGGATGCCTTGCCGCAGAAGAACCTTCATAACTAATGGCTCTCCCTGACGGGGGCAGGCGTGTCGTGTAGTTTGAAGTCAGTCGGGCGATTGCCCCGGCAGGTGAGTGTGGTGTTCGGCGGCGGAGGGCTTGCGGGTGGATGCGGTCGAACGGTTCGCGGCGGAAGCCGACGCCTTCCGCGAGTGGGCGGCCCGAGGCACCGACACCGGCGAGTACGCCGCCCGCAACGCCCTGCTCCGCATCATCCGACTCTACCTCGCCGCCTTGGAGCTGCCGCCCTCATGGTCCGAGGAGCTGGCCCACCAGCCAGACGCCCCGCGGGTCGGGGACGCCGAGTGGCGGGCGGTGTACGCCGAGGCCGGGCGGCTCCCGCTCGACCACTACGCCGAGGTGTTTGACCCGTTGGCCGTCCCGCCCGAGGAGCCGCCGGTCATCGGCAGCTTGGCCGACGACATCGCGGACATTTACCGGGACGTGGTCACTGGGCTGCGGGAGTACGAGGCGGGGCAGCGGGCGCAGGCCGTGTGGGAGTGGGGGTTCGGGCTGCAGCACCACTGGGGAGAGCACGCCACCGGGGCCATCCGGGCGCTGCACTGCTGGCTGGCCGCCAACGCCTTCGACCGGCTCGCGTCAGACGCCGAACCGGGTGCTGCAGCGGACATCGGGTAGGTACCTTGGCATTGGAGCCGAGCTCTGGAAGGATGATCGGCGAGACGTTTTGAAGATAAGGGGACGGGTATGAAGACAGGACGACGTAGATCGTTCATGGCCCTAACGGGCCTTGTTGTTGCCTTTCTCGTCACATCCGTCCTATTTTCGCTGCCGCGCCTTTCATTGCAAGACGTACATCGGGTGAAAATCGGAATGTCACGGGCTGAAGTGGAATCGGTCCTTGGCCGCCCAGACACGGTAGGTCCCTTTGGTCTTGGTTCTCGTGTATTGTGGTACGACACATTCGAGGGGTTCATTCAGATTTCAGAGGATACAAATGGGATTGTGGTAGCGACGAGCACTTTCGAATTTGATTACTGGTATGAGTTCTTCTATTTTCGCTGGTATCCATTATGGGAGATGTTGGGACTGTGATTTCATTTCGTTTCGGTCGATTTCGTTTCGTTTCGTCATTTAGGAGCAAAGAGGAGCAAAGCCAGAGCGGGACTCTTGCGGCTTGCCCCGTTCATCGGCCAATGCGACAATCGACAGCGGAAGGGGTGAGCCGTTTGCCCCCCGCTGGAGTACGACCATGAAGTGTTTCGTCATCGTTTTGGGGTGTGGCGTTTTTGCTGCAATGGCCTTTTCAGGAGACGACACAGGTCGGCCAGTAAAACCGGCCGTGGTGTGGACCGGCAACGACAGCAAGGTGGAGATCGAGGAATTTGTTCGGTGCGTATCCGAATTCGGGTTTCGCGAGGTGTGGAAGAAACACCGGGACGACTATCCTCCAAGCTGGTCATTTTGCCCCAAAGTCGATTTCGAGTCTTTTATGGTTGTTGGCGTTTTCACAGGGAAAAACAGCGGTTGGCATGGTATCGAGGTGAAAGAGATAATTGATGAAAAGGACTGTCTTCGCTTCCGCTATTGGGTTGTTACAGTTCAACCTGCCCCACCGGGTCCGAACGACAAGCCCTCGGCACCACCTCCTCAACATCCAGTAAGGGATTACGTCTTTGCGGTCGTGCCCCAAACAACCAAGGCGGTCGTCATCGAGGAAGGACAATACTCGCGTGGACTTGGTCAGCCCCTGCAATTCACCGAGCGCGTCAAGCTACCAGCGATTGAGGCCAAGTAATGTCACTTGCACAGTATTCGGCGAATGCTGTGCAACTTTCCCGAATGCTGTGCAAAAGGCAGTTGCTGTGCAAAGCCGTGCTTGCCCCGCTCCCCGGCCCATGCGACAACCGCCAGCGGAGAGAGGCCGCGCTAGTGAAGGGAAACCAGGAGGTTAGCGATGGCGTTGCAATTAATGCGGTATCGCTGGCTGTTCCGGCTCATGTTTCCAGCTTTGCCAGTGGTGACAGCGGTAAACAATTGGTGGTACTCAAGCACACCTATGGTCTGGGCCGGATTTGCAATCTCGTTGGCGGGAGTCGTGCTGTTCGTTCTTGCGGAGAAACAAGTCAAAGAAGGTGGCTCAGCCTGAAAGTCCTAATCGCTTCCGACTTAACTGATCACCAGCGGATGGGGTGAGCCGTGCCGACTCGCGAGCGCACAATTACCTGGGGAAGGCGCTCGTATCTCGTTGGCCTCGTCATTGTTCTGATTGGCCTGTGGCTCGTAACTGGCAAATTTCGAGCTGGAATAGACGAAGAGATTGGTTTGATGTTGCTTTTGGCGGGTGCCACGTTGGTGGGTGGTAGTTTGGGAATGCGCTATTTGGCTCCGCCGCTCGGGATTGTCGTTGCGGCGGCGCTCGGCGCTGGCCTTCGGATTGTATATGCTCGGAGCGATAGCCTATTGGTTCCCGGTTCCTGGCGGACCAATCGCTGCAATTCTCGTCCCCGTTGCCCTTATTGGCATCGCTGTCTTTGTGCCGAGACGCCGTTCCTGACTTTTTGAGGCAGAACGTCGAATGGGCAAAGCCCAGCAAAAGGGGTGAGCCGTGAAGCTGACGCGGCGACGGGTGATCGTGGGCGGTCTCGGTATCGCAACCTTAGTCGCCGTCACGCTTGTATTTGTCAGCTACTTCAGTCTTTCAGTGCGAGACGCCGCGCGAGTCAAAAAAGGAATGTCGCGGGCGGAAGTGTACGGGGTTCTCGGGCACCCCGGATATGACCCACCTTCAACTACCAGACTAACTTGGTGGCTCGCTTCAGATGGGTACATCGTCGTGGGGTTTGATGATGGAATTGCGGACGAACCCGGAACGTCCCCTTACGAGTTTTGGTGGGAGCAGGTACACGCCAGATACAGGCTCCTCAAGTGGCAATTCCTCGGTCGCTGAATTTTGAGGCAGAATCCCGAATTTTGGGGCAAAAGGTCAATCTCCGGCCGAGCCCCATACGAATATCCCTCTCACGCTCTCTCTCCTTCGAGGCCAAAACTGGGATATGACCCAGTTTCGCCGTCCGAAGCGAAATAAATCCACTCTAGAGTTCGTTTCCGGGATTTTGAGCCATATCCTCCGCGGTCGTAGGTTGTCGAACGGTACTTAGCCGCGATTTTCTGTGTCGATAAAAAGGGGTTTAGCGAACCGGATTGTTGCGATGATTTGGAGGCAAATATGACCGTCGGTGACCTGCGTGAAGCTCTCGCACAGCTCGACGCATCCAAAAATGCAAATGTCATGTTGCATGGTTTTTGTGTCCCGATCATGAACGTTACAAATCCGGAGGGCGCGGAGTTTGTTGTAATTCGGGGGAAAAACACGGGGGCGTGGAATGAGAAATTCACAACTAATGAAGACGGATTAATTGGCCATCTGTTAAACCGCGGTTTTGACAGCCAACGCATAGGAGAAGTACTAGGCCGCACAAAAGCCGCGGTTGCCAAAAGACGAAAGAAGCTGGGCTTCTAAAGCTCTCCCTTTCAACCTGGATGCGTTGTCCCGTTTACTTGGCCGACTTTGTGCCGTCAGTTGCATTATTTTCCCCATATTCGGACCTTGTTTACGGCCGGTTCGGGCGACCGCATGCCCCTCTCGAAAGAGCGACTATCAACGCAACGGGGAACATGAACCACACCCCGCCCCCTCGAAGGCGGTTCTATGGGGTACTTATCCTGCATTTTCGGATGTGGCTATGGCTAAGCGAATTGTGGCGAAGTATGCTGATTCGATGTTCGGCCATCAAGACAGGAGTGTTCTCGGAGTTCAGGTTCAGTTTGAGTGCGTCATTAAAATCTCCGTGCGGTGGAGTGTCGGAGCCTGGGTGTTGTCAATGGGTCGCTTCCTTAGCTGGATTGAGTCCGCATGCTACATCAAGGAGTTCGTCATGAAACAACTGCACGCCATCGTGTTATTTGGAGTCGCTCTACTGCCGGTGCCTGGGCGGGCCATGTAAATTGGCCTGGCTGACACTCCACATGCACAGAGATTGGTGATTCTCTTGGGCTGGCAACCTGCCGAGGAGTAGAGAAGGGAGGTTCAATTCCTTCCGCCGGCTTTAGCCGAACTACCATTAGTATGGTAATTGCTGCACCTGACCTTCGCCTTCATGTCACCTAGTTTGAAGGCACCGGCCTAATGCGCTGGCGGGTGACCGAAGTCCTTTGGCAGCAATGGTCAATGGAGGTGCGATGGGTGAAATCGACGCGTATGCCCTGAGATGGCACGAAATTGAAGGACGAGTGATTTCTTGAACAAAGTAAAACCAGGGAATACACGTGTGGGTCATTTCCTGTGTGCGGCTTCAACCATTTCGATTGTCATTGTAAACATGCCGTGATCGCTTACATGCTTCACCATGCCGTCTAGCGGAACATCGTTGCAAAACCATATTTTTTCTTTTGAAACGTAATCGTCGAACTTGATTTCTTCTTCAATCCATGTGCATTCGTAATCCTTGCCGCCAATCGTAAGTTTCGTTTTGCCTTCGCCGGTTTTGTTGGCCTCATTTGGTGACGCTTTCATTTGCGCCCGGTCATATTTCTGGTTGAGGTTGCAAACCAATTCGTTTGAAGTGGTTTTGGTCCCCATCGTCGTGTCGATTTTGAGCGTCACAGTATCTCCGGATTTGGCAACGACCGTCTTCTTGATGGTGATGTCTCGGTTGAGTGGCCCGTCACCCACCGATTTGTATGTCACCGTATCGCCAACTTTGGCATTTGCCAAAGGGTGGACGCTAGGTGCGTCGGCAACGGCAAACGTGCCTTTGTAATAAAGGAAACCCATCACCAGAATTCCAATGGCGATGACTGCCAACAAGAGAGTTTGTCTTGGCTGTTTCACATTCATGCCCGGCCCTGCCACCGACGTAAACTGATCCCGAATACGGACGGCACCTGACGCATGTTTTACAGAAACCCCTGAATTTATAGACTCAAAATCGCCCAGAATTAAATCTTCAATTTGCCCTAGTCATGACGGAATCGAAGGACGAGTGATTTCTTGAACAAAGTAATACCCAATTGGACGTTACACAACGAAACGAAATCAAAGGCCGAGCATCCAACGAAACGTGCGCAGGCATGACTCATACCAGTAATCGTCGGGATGGCCGTGAAAAAGGAAGACGTTATCGGATTGGTCATATCTGACCCAGCATTCACCGTCTCTGAACGACCAAAAGTAATCGTTTCCGTTGGGGTCCTTAGTCCTCGGTGGCCCCAGGATTTCTTCCACTCGGTCTCGTGCCATGCCACCAGCAACGTGTCGAATATTAGTCCATGAGCCAGCCGGGCCACTAAACCCAACTGCCGCTATGATTCCAAAAAATATCACGATCAATGCCAGAATAATTAGCCGCCACCGCTTCATGTCCGCCCTCGCAACGGTTGCCTAGACAAGTAGAGCCCACAAACCGCCAGTGCAGCAGCAATACCCACGGCAATTAGATTGGCATTGCGATAGGATCGCATTGCCTGTCTGGCGCATGTGACAACCTGTTCAACTTGGTCCCCCTGTTTGTCACCGTGGACCACAATGTTGTAGAGTCTGTCTTCCATCACGAACGACAATCCGAATTCTGCATAGATGAGCCACACGGCAAGTAAACACATGATTGCAAGTTGAACGCCTAAGAAGACCCTGGCTGATGTCATGATTGCTTCCAACCGCTAGGGAATGTCCCCCGTTTTTTACAGAAAACCCCTGTTTTTACAGATCGTTTTTACAGAAGAATTAAATCTTCAATTTGCCCTAGTCATGACGATGTCTTCGGCGAAGCAGTGAGATTTCGACTCCAGCCAGCCGACGCCGCTGCCGCGGGCACTAGTCGGCCACACTTCATGGCTACAAAATCGACGTGGCCAACGTACACGGCTGGACTGCCTGTATTGCAGATTGCTCCGGCGGATGCCATTTCACAGTATTGGTGCTGCGTGGGGCCAGTGCTAAGGACGTGGCCCTCAAGGCCCGTGAAGCGATTGAAGACGGAATCAACGGGCGACCGGGCATTCGCTAGCGGGCGTGATATTCCAGCTACCTGGCGAAAAGGATGCTTTGGGCATACGGTTATCCCGACTTGCCGCCGAGGTACCGGTATGAGCGAGCTATCCGCACGCCATTTTCGAATCCGCCTCCGGAGTCTACAACTTTCAAAAACCCTTCTGCGGTCAACAATTTGAGCCGTTCCGCGGCTGTCCGCTGCGGAACCCCCATCACTTTTTCCACACTGTACCCGGATAGGAAAAAGACCCCACTATCGTCAGCTGACGCCAACTCCTTGCACAGAGCCACTAAGTAGGCGAGTTTTTCGTCGAAGGTGATCGCGAGGGCCTGTGCTTCGAGCGGAAGCGGTCGGGATTGGACGACGCTCCAGGCTGTTGTGACCGGATCCCCCACGATGGAGTGACGGACCTTGGGCCAGACCGCGACAAATGCCGCATAGGTGTCCGTGAATGTGCGCCCTTTAAGTCGGTCGCCGGCACGAGTGTGCCACTCTCTGATCACATTACGGAGCTCATGCGTGCTGGTTGCCGAAATCTCAGGCACCGCTTTGAGCCACCGTGCGAAATCGAAGACCAGTCGCTGAAATTCGCGTGCGCCTTTGACCTCGGTTTTGGGCAACGACCGTTCAATTGCGTCCTCAATGCTCACAGAGGTTACAGTGGTCGCAGAGGTGTCAGTGCCTTCAGACGTTCCAGACCTTCCAGAACTTGCAGAGGTTTCAGGGTTCACCCCCTCCAAAGCACTCTGGGACTCTGAAAGTCTGTCACCTCTGTGAGCAATGGGCTTAGGGTGCTGACCGTTTCGTGAGGAGAGGTCGATGAAAGGCATTAGTCGTCATCCTCAGCATCAATGCCCTTTAGGGCCTCGGCCCCTCGATTGCGCACGGCCTGCAGAAAAGCCGCGTCGCGCTTTTCTGCGTCTACCTCGGCATTAAAAGCGGCGACATCCAATACTGAGTCGATAGCATTACCGACGATTTTCGAAAGTCGCTCGGGCGAGAGTGCTTCAAGTTCCCAAACATGTTGGCCGTGTTCCTTCTTGTAGGCCTTGGTTCGCGAACTGCCGGCCTTGGCCACAGTCATCGAGGGCAACTTGAATGCCTGCACCTGTTTTCGCGTCAGTGCGACCTTGATTGGGAAAACGTCGCTCACACCGAGGTCATCGCGAAGGGTCTTGGTGATGGCGACCGGAATGTTCATGCCTTCCGGGTCGCAATCCGTGACGAAAAGCACAATCAGTTTTTCCTTTCCGCTCTGCCGAAAACGCCGGACCATCGCTTTCAACGGCGGTAGCGAGCAATAGCCCCGACCGACGGTCAACGGTGCCCTGTACTTCGATGCAACTTGGCGCAGCACCGTTTGAACAGTGTTTTTCTCGGCAAAGAGCTCAATGTGATTCGGTTGCGATTGCAACAGGTCGCGCCAGTATCCTTTGAGAAAACCGTCTAATTCTTTGCGAATAAATTCGGCCGGTGATCGGTGGACGTTCCATGTCGTCACCGGCCGGGTCGGGTCATCGATTGCCTCAAATGCGATTGATCCTTCATGTCGTGCGCGTGTGAGCAGATTGACTAGCGCCTTGTAGCTGGCGTCGTCATTCTGGTAGCGCGAGTCTGACTTCCGGCCGTGTTTGAGAGGTGGATTATTTAATAGCTGGTAGTGAATCTGCCTAACGGATAAGGGCCAGAAATCTCGCAAGCGTTTTATGATCGCTTTTGCGGCCGCGAGAAACTCACTCTTGGCCGCACTGATCTTACTTCGGTGCCGACGCGCACCGACTACCACCGCATCAACTTTGATTCGCGATTGGGCTTTGCGATGTGCGATTAGCGCTTCATACCCCTCATCGGGATCAGCTAGGATGACCTCTTCGTGGAGTAGCTCCTTATTGTTTTTCACGCGCTGCCGGTTGTAAGCGACCAACCGGGCCTCGAACCCGGGATCAGTCGAAAGAATCGGGTCAATCCGGCAGCGAATATGCGTGATGCCGAGTAATTGACACGCGCAGACTCTTCGATGTCCTGACAAAATCACCTTGTCGTTGGTGATCACAACATCGTCAAGCTGGCCTTGGGTGGCGATACTGTCGGCGAGAGCGCGGATACCTGGATCGTCCGCCGAAACCGGCCGATAAATGCAATTGTTAATTGTTGCCGGGCGCAATGCCGCGATTGGCAGAGTCAAAACTGGATCATGGTCCAGTTTTGATTTTCGATGTTTTCGTTTCTTCTGGGTTTGTCCGTTGCCTGACGCGCGTGATATCATGGGTGTACCTCTTGTTGTGTTTTGCTGAGAGCCGCGTTACCAGCGCGGCTTTCGGCTTTTCAGATTCCAAAAGACTTTTCCAACTCGCGGCCCGCGATTGTGGCAGCTTTGGACCGTTCTGCAGGCGACCGGACTTCTAGCGACTTGCCTTCGGGCGGCTCGTTTAGCGCGTCGATAAAACGCTTGAGCGCCTCTACCGAACTAAACCATGAATGACCGATTCGGACGGCTTCTAACTTCACCAGGGCTCCAGAACGAGAGCGTCGGCCACTAAGAGCCCACCGGAATGCGGTGGCGCGATTCATTCGGCGACCAGGCTGTCGGACCGACTCGGGAAGGTGTTCGTTTATCCTGGCCAACGGAACGGTCGTTTCGGACAGGATTGCGGAAGAGTTATGCATGGATGCTACCTCGCGTTAAGTGAACGCAAGGCAGACTAAGGCATCTAAAAGTGCATCACAATTGAACGAATCTAAAGAGGTTCAATCAGGATTTGAACCAGATCTAATCTGTTTCAGTCTCGCTGCCTGTGGTGCCATCGCTTTCCAAAATTTCAGTTGGGCTTCGAAATTCACCATCCACGATTTGAAATAATCGAGTATCGCATCATCTACTTGATCGCCGTTGACGATGCATCTCCCCAGCCACCGTTTGAGCCGTTTGTCGAATCCCTGTGCACTCATGTCGATTTCTGGGCGCTTGCGAATCTCAGTTTTCAATTTTTCGACTTTACCTTGCTTGAATGCAGCAACTAACTCGGCTACAAGTTTGCTTGTTTCAATGTGCGCCTCAACGTCGAATGTGCGGCGTTGGGAAGCCGCCTTCATGTTCCAAATGATCTTTCCACGCCGGCGTAATTCTGCGTCTTTGCGTTCGCTCTTTTCACCGTATAATTTGTCCGCAATCGTCAGGACAACATCAACGATTTCAGCCATCAAAAAAGGGACTCGATTCCCGGGAGGAATTTCCGCAACCTCCCATACTTCTTTTTTGGAAATGGAAATTGCGTTATAGCGCTCCCAGAATATCTCGCTCAACCGCTCCCACTCGCCGACGGACATCTTGTCGATCATTTTGTCAATATCTTCCGCGGTCGGCCCGACAGGCAAAGCATAACCGTTTGCAACGAGATCCTTGCACGCTTCGAGGTATAGATTGCGATTGTCGTGGTCGCTTGAGTTTTCCATCGCGTACCCCATCGGCCGGCGGCCGGGGCTGACGTTGCGTTGTACGCTTTGCAAACGTCAACCCCGGCAAAAGGGATCGACCCTCACCGGACCTGTTCTCGTTGTATCATCCTGTCCGACGGGCAACGTCCATGGCCAACGACTCATCGCGCTCGGCGTAATGTTGCGTCACGTCAGCGCGGCAGTGACCGAGCACCACTTGAGCCGCCTCCAACCCAAACATCTTTCGCGTTGCGGTGGCTTTAGAGTGTCGCAATTGATTGGGACGCCAAGTTGGAATCAGATTGCCTTCGGTAATTTCGCGGCCCTCTTCTTTGGCTTTCTTCTGGATCTCCGTATTCGCGGCCTTGACCGCGCGGGCGATGGCTCGCCGGTAGGAATGTACGTCGAAGTGATCGCCGGGTAGAAGCTGCGGTCGGCGTGAACGTCGGTTGCGCTGGCTCGGTTGAACCGGGGTCTTCCGAGCAGACCGCATCTTCGCGTACCGTTCTTCGCGGTCGCGGTACGGTGAGAAAAGATACCTCTGTATGTCTGTGGTTAGGAATTCCCGGATGACAGCCTGGCCCTTAGGGCCGATAGCGACGACTCGATCACGTCCGCGCCACTGGGTTTTGTGGTGTTTTGGCCGGTACAACCATACGTCGCCAGTTGTGTCGAGATCGCAGGCCCGCATTATGACCGCCTCACCGGGCCGCATCGCGGTTAATCTCTGCAATTCAATCATGGCACGTACCGAACGACCCACGTGTGGCAGAGTAGCATCCACAAATACGTCTTGAATGGGCTTGATCGGTTCCGATTCCTTTGCGTCGGATCGTCCGAGAGACAGCCCTGCAACCGCTTGCAGTGCGTGATAGGCCATCGGCGGGACTATCTCCTCCTCGGTGCCCCACTTGAATAGCCGCTTGATCCGGCTGATGCGTCGGTTAATGGTCTTGCGCGCAAGACCGGAGGTAATCATTTGCCCGCGGATCGTTTTAAGGCGCAATGGTCCAAAGTCGCAAACCGGCAGGTCTCCGTAGGTCGCTTTGAGTGGCCTAAATGCGCAGGCGTAGTTCTCTAATTCCATTGCGTTCTCGCCGTAATAGGTCTCAGCGAATTGCATGAATGCGAGGACCAATTCGTTGATGCTGCGATCCGCGACAGACCCGCGATGCAGGCTTGTTTGCCATTCATCCAAAACGCGGGCATACTCGCGTTTACTAGCAGCGGTTCCGTGCTTGCCGAGGTAAACATCGCGGCGTCGCCCACCAGCGTCAGTGAGCGTTACAACGGCGTTTCCGCTCGATCTGTGGAGTCGATACTTCGGGTCGGGTATTCGTGGTCGCGACATGCGGCGTACTCCAGGGTTTTGCGGTATTTACCGCGGAACTCAGGATTTTTGCCGCTCCTCCGACCGTCGGAAGGTAAACGAAAAATGCTTCGGCTGTAGGCTAAAACTACATTGGGCGTTATAGGACTTGAACCTATGACCCCTAGCTTGTCGAGCTAGTGCTCTAACCAACTGAGCTAAACGCCCTCAGTCCTTCCGTTTTAGATCGGCCGGCCGCGCACGTCAACTCAAACCGATGCGGTGCTGGCTAAGCCGGTCGTAGCCGGCGTCGGTGATCAGGTAATTGTGCTCGATTCGCACGCCGCCGACGCCTTCGACATAGAGGCCGGGTTCCAGCGTCACGACGTCGCCCGCCAGCAGCGTTTCGGTCGAGTGGCGGACGATGTAGGGGGCCTCGGGGTGCATCAGGCCCAGGCCGTGACCCGCGTGGTGCGGGAATTTGTCGGCCATGCCAGCTTTTTCAAAGACGCCTCGGACGGCATCGTAAACCACTTGGCAGGGGATGCCCGCACGCAAATTCGACTCGCCGGCCGCCATGGCCTGCTGGCACAAATCCATAAGACGCTGTTGCTCGGGCTTGGGTTCGCGGCCAACGCACACGGTATTGGTGAAATCGCTGCGATAGCCGGCGATGACGACGGAAAAATCGAGGATCATGAGGTCGCCGTTGGCCAGCGTTCGTCGCGTCGGCGGGCCGCCGCGGCGTTCCGGTCCCGGGCTCACGGCGAAGTCGCCGTACAGGACAACGGGCTGCCCGGCCTGTTTGATGCAAGCGGCCGCGACGCCGGTGTAAACGTCCAATTCGGTCATGCCGGATTCGATGTGGGCCAGGGCCCAAGCCTGACCGGCTTCGCCGGCGCGGCAACATTCTCGGAGGACTTCGATCTCGTCCGGATCTTTGCGGCGGCGTAATTGCGAGATCGTGTTGATGAAGAACTCAGCGAACTCATGGCCCGCGATGTCGCATGGCGGCGCTGGCGGCTTGGTCAGATTGCGTGGATGCGTGGCCGGCGATTGCCCGTCATACCATTGATCGACAATCTGCTCATCGACGTGCGATAGTTTCACGCCGGCCGGCATCTTGTTGGCAAGCAGGAGCTGCGAGCGGCCATCACCGTACATCGTGAGCGGCGGCATAATCTCCGCCGCGGAACTGATCGGTGTGACATAGCAGCCGGCGAAATAGCGCACGTGAATCGGATCGGCGAACGTGACTTGCTGCACTCGATCCGGCAGCTTGGCCTCGCGCCAGAAGCGTTCGCGGCGTGCCCGGCAACCCTCGGTGGTGAGCATGGTCAAAGCCTTGTGCTTCGTGGCCGGGGCAGAGTCTTCGATGCCCCGGTGCAGTGGCAAGCGCTTTCCGGGTTGAACCGGGCCTTCGGTCGCCTGAGGGCGACCTTCAGACCCGGCCACGAAATTTAAGTTCACTCTGCGCCGGCCACGAAATCACGCCTTGCGCATCAGTGTAGTGAACTTCGACGCCGGTTTTCGGTTAGCCTCGTAAGATCACACGGACTCGCGCGAGGTCATTGATGTCTACGGCGCTCTTGGACAAGAAGGAAGAACGCATTCGCCGCATGTTTGGCGAGATCGCGCCGCGGTACGATCTTCTCAATCACCTGCTCAGCTTCAATATCGACCGTTACTGGCGTTGGCGTACAACGCGGCTCGTGCCGCCGCGGGGAACCGTGCCAATTCTCGACGTTTGCACTGGCACTGGCGATTTGGCGCTCGCCTACCACAGGGCCGCGGGCGGCAAAGCTCATGTCGTCGGCTCCGACTTCTGCCATCCGATGCTGGCACGCGGGCAAACCAAGGCCGCGGGCAGAGTGGAGTTCGTTGAGGCCGACGCCCAGCACCTGCCGTTTCCGGACGACATGTTTCAGATCACTTGCGTTGGCTTCGGCCTCCGGAATGTCACGAACTACGAAGCTGGCCTCGCCGAGATGACCCGGGTGACACAGCCGGGCGGCCGGGTAGCGGTTCTGGAGTTTTCCAAGCCGCGGCACTGGCTCTTTGGCCGAATGTACCGTTTCTATTTCCGCTATTTGTTGCCGTTGGTCGGCCAATGTTTTTCGCGGAGCAAGGACTCGGCGTATCGCTATTTGCCGGCGAGTGTGTTGGAATTCCCGGATTACGAAGCACTGTTGGAGCGGATGAGAGCACAGGGCTTGCGAGACGTTTGGTATAAGCCGCTGACGTTCGGAATCGCGACGCTGTATGTGGGGACGAAGTAGATCACAATTCATTGCCGCTTGAATTACCTGACGGCGGCTTTCGCACGAATAACCGGCCTACATATCCGCTCAACCATAAGAACGTCAGCCAAATCAAAAACAATCCGATGTAAAGGGTGAAAAACGCATGGTTTCGTTGATTAGGGAAAGGCCATGCCTGCATGAATTGTTCTTGAAAAATGGCGCCAATGAAAAATAACAAGACGCCAACAATTGCGCCGCACCAGTCTTTTCTAGTCCATTGGCTGATCGGTTTGCGGCCGCCGCCGTGTCCCTTGCGAAGGTAGCGTACGTCAGAATGCCTCATGCACAATGCCTTTCGCGTGAGACTTTGCAATTGGAAAGACGGTGGGCAACCAAAGCGTTGCCCACCCTACAAAATCCGCGCTGCCTGAGCGGCGTTGATTCCACGAATCAGTAGCGTCTTCGATCGCGATGTCTCGCCGCGCACTAGCTCAACTTGCGACCGCTTAACGCTGAACAACTCCGCGATGAACTCGACCAGCGCGGCGTTCGCTTTGCCCTCGACCGGCGGGGCGGCAATGGCGATCTTGATTGCGTCGCCGTGCGGACCGATCACCCGGCTCTTCTTTGCGCCCGGCTGCACGCGAACATTGATGATCACGCCGTCCTTAGTTTCAGTGACAAATGACATCAAATGATGCCTTCGAACAAAGCGCTGCCGACGCGCACCATGGTTGCACCTTCTTCGATCGCTACCTCGAAGTCATTGCTCATTCCCATCGACAACTCTGGCAGCGGTTGGTCCCAGAGCTTCGACATTTTATCTCGCAGCTTCTTCAGGCTTGCGAAGGCCGACCGAGCCGCTTCGGGCTCCTCCAAAGCCGCCATCGTCATGAATCCTTGGACTTCAACATGCGTAAGTCGCTGAAGTGTTTCCGCGACTGCGGCAATCTCTCTCGGCGCGAAGCCATGTTTGGCGGCTTCCCCACTCATGTTCACTTCCAGAAGCACCTTAGCCGTGCGGCTGAGTTTGGTGGCCGCGGCATCGATGGCTTCGAGTAGGCGCACGCTATCGACGGAGTGAATCAATCCCGCGAATGGCAAAGTCTTGTCCACCTTGTTGCGCTGCAAATGGCCAATCAGATGCCAGCGGATCGTGTTCGGAGTGGCCGGTGCCTTTTGCCTGAGTTCCTGCGGCCGACTTTCGGCTAAATCGGCCAATCCCGCGTTATGCAAGGCGGCCGCAGTCTCCGAATCCACGTACTTCGTCACGCCAATTAGTCGAACGCTGGCCGGGTCGCGACCTACACGGCGGCAAGCGTTGGCGATCCGCCCTCGCACCGTGGCCAGATTCTCCGCCAGCCGCTTTTCTTGTTCCGCATCCATCGACGATCTTCCCTCACACCTAAGATAGACACAATTCCAATGCGGAGATTGCCATGGCTCAAGTGCAGCCGTTTCGAGCGTATCGATATGATCTGGGGCGGGTTGGGCCCCTGAATAAGGTCATCGCGCCGCCGTACGACGTCATCGACGACGCGCTACTGCACAAGCTGGCGGCGAGCGACCCGCACAACGTGGTGCACGTCGATTTGCCCCGGCCTGACCCGGCTGACAAAAACCCAGACGCCTGCTATGCCCGCGCCGGCCAGCGGTTCAAGGAGTGGCTGCGCGAGGGCGTCCTCAAGCAGGACTCGGCTCGCAGTCTTTATGTGTATCACCAGGATTTCGAGAGCGGCGGCGCGACGTATACGCGGCGCGGGGTGTTGGCACGAGTTCGCTTGGAGCGATTTGACTCCGGCATCATCCGGCCGCACGAGGATACACTGGCTGGTCCCAAGCAAGATCGCTTGCGACTTCTAGATGCCACCGCGACAAATTTGAGCCCGGGCTTCGGGCTTTATTCCGACAATGGCGAAGTGCAGTCGCTGCTCGACAACGCCGTGGCGGGGCAGCCGCCGACCGAGGCCACCGACCACACGGGCGTTCGCGGCCGTATCTGGCAAGTGACGGATCAACAGGTCATCAGCAAAGTCGTCGGCTTGCTGGGCCCGAAGCCGCTATTGATAGCCGACGGCCACCACCGCTACGAGACATCGCTGGCGTATCGCGATCAGATGCTCGGGGACAAAGTGAATCAGCCGGGTGACGAGCCCGTGCGATACACGCTGATGCAACTGGTCAGCATGAACGACCCGGGCTTGATCGTGCTGCCCACGCACCGGCTCGTCAACGGTTGCGGGCCAATCACGGCCGATGCATTAACAAAGAACCTAGCCCCGGCGTTCGATGTGAAGCGCGTCGGAGATGGCAAACAAGCGGCCGCGGCTGCGTGGGACTTGGTCGCGCTGGAAGTGGGGCAGGGCGGCCTGGTGTTTGGCCTGGCCGATGGCTCCTGGTGGATCGCCCGGCCCCGCGATTTGAGCCGGATGACCGAGCTTGCGGCCGATCATTCGCCGGCCTGGCGGCAGCTTTCGGTCAGCGTGTTGCACCGCTTGGTGCTGGGACAGCTAATCAAGCCTGAGTCGGGCCGCGGGATTAAGTGCGATTACGTGCATCTCTGGCAAGAAGCGGAGGAGGGCGTGCGTCAGGGCAAGGCCGAGATGGCGGTCCTCGTGCCGGCCGTGGATGTCAAAGGCGTCGAGACGATCGCGGAAGGCAATGAGCGAATGCCGCCGAAATCGACGTACTTCTATCCGAAGCTGCAAACCGGGTTTGTGTTCAATCCGCTGAATACGAACTAGGTAGGTCCCGCCTGCCGGGCGGGACGCAAGCGTAATGTCCCGCCCGGCAGGCGGGACCTACTTCGGAGTGGTTATCTCCCGGAAGAGCACATCCTCGCGATGGAATTGCGCCACGGCCCAGGAGGCGGCGGCGATGACGCATAGCACCATCGAAATCAGCACGGGCACGATGTAAACCGCAGTGCCTGGTTCCGGCGCGACGCCGAGCAACTTCGTTAATACCAAACAGGTGCCAGTCACCGGTATCAGGCTCGTCGCCCAGCTCAATTCCATGTGCGGCATCATGCTCAACAACACGAGCGGCAACACGCCCAGGAATAATGGCAGCAAATAGTACTGACCCTCTTTGGTGCTGCGAGCGAATACTCCGAGCGCCAGGGACAACGCACTGAACAATCCGGCGAGCGGAATCGCGAGCACGACGCACCAGATGAGGTTTGCCAGTTGCAAAAACGGGCTTTCAAAGAACCTCGCGGCCAAATAACAAAGCACGCTCATCCAGGCCAGGTTCCACAGGGCTGTCGCCAGTGAGAAGCCGCCCACAGCGAGAAATTTGCCACCCACGATTTCACGGCGTTTGACCGGGCTCAAAAGTAGCGTCTCCATCGTGCCACGCTCTTTCTCGCCAGCGCAGACGTCGATCGCCGGATGGAGTGCCCCGGCCAAAGCCCACATCACGAGTAGAAATGGGAAGAAGTGGGCGAGTTGCTCGCGCAACGCCTCGGTCGAGCGCTGCAGCGCTGGCTCATCATCTTTTGGACTATGGATCACGAGCGGAGAATCGAAATCCGCTGGCACGCCGCGATGGGCAAATCGCGCGAGCCGCAGCGATGATTCGTAGCGATCCAGCATGTTGCGCACGCGCCGTTCGGCAAGCTTCGACGACTCATCGCCTTCGCGGGTCAGCAATTCTATTTTCGCGGGCCTTTCGGTGGACAAGAGTTCGTGGAAATTCGGCGGAATGACGAGCATCACATCGATCTGCTTGTTCTCCAGCGGTGTTCGATCATTCGTCGCCAGCGGGATCATCTCCATGATCTCGGCTTCGTGATGCGACGGAAAGAAGCGACTAGCGAACTTGCCGTCGGCGATTAGGGGTTGGTAGACGCTGATCTCGCTCACAACCCGAGCGGGCTCGGAAATGGCCAATGCGGCGGGCGCCAAGTCGCTCGGAATAACGGCCCACCAGGCGGCCGAGGGCCGAGGACCGATCCGGCACTTGGGCAATGCATCGACGTTGACGACGCCGACTTTGGATGGATGCTCCAGCGTGGCGATGTAAAAGTGAATGAAGGCGAGTGCGAAGCCGGGGTAGATTACAACTGGCAAGACGAGCAATAGAATGAGCGAGCGGCGATCGCGGAGCAGATCCCGAAGTTCTCGCCCCGCGATGAGCCGCACTACCGACCAGTTCATTCCTGCCTCAGAATCGTTGACGCGACACAACGCTCAGCGGTCATCTTAGAACGAATGCCGCTTACCGGCGAAAGCGAGGATCGCACATTCATGACGAGCCCTGTGTTGCGAGCCCGCTGTGGTCAATGTCAAAGTCGTCTGCGCATTCCGCGTGAATGGCTCGGCGAGACGGTTCGCTGCAAGAATTGTCGGGCCGTTTACAAGACGCGCATGCGCACGCCGCCGCCCGAATCGATGGCGTTCGCGCCGGACGATAGGGCTCCGACCGAAGCCTTATCGGACAGCGCCTTCGCCGATCTGCAAATTCAACGGGCGATGCCCTCATCCAAGCCCTCTCGCATTGGCTGGATCATTGCGACGTGCTTCGGCTTGAGTCTCGGGGTACTCGGTGTCGTGGGCTTTACAATCCGTGATCGAATGGCAGGCGGCCCGGCTGCGCCGGTCGTTGACAAGTCGCCGCCGACTCCAGTGACTATGGCCACGCCGCAGCCGGAGAAAAAACCCGCACCTCCGCCGGCGAAGAAAGAAGTCCAATTTCCTCGGCGGATGCTGGCAATCTGTGTGAACCAGTACCTCTACGCCAATCCAGTGAGCTTTGGGTTGCCGAAACGCAATGGCAGCGCGCTTTTGGATAAGTTCAACACTCAATTTCGCTTTCCGAAGGAACAACTCTATTTGCTCAGCGACGCCCGCTCGAATCGCGGCTCTATCCCCCCAACCAAGCCGGTGATTCAGGCGGCCATCGAACAATTTCTCGCGGGCTCGCGATCGCAGGATCGAATCATCGTGTTGTTTTCCGGGCATGGGGCGGTGATCGAAGGCAAGCCGTATCTCGTGCCGCTCGATGGCGAGTTTGCCAATCCGGCATCGCTCGTTGAATTCGATTGGCTTTTTCAGAAGCTCAAGGACTCCAAGGCTCGGCAGAAGATTCTGATCGTGGATGTTTGTCGACACGATCCGCGCGGAAGTGAGCGGCCCTCAAGCGGCCCTATGGACCCGGAATTTGAAGTGAAGTTGAAAGCGCCGCCCGAGGGTGTGCAAGTCTGGTCGGCCTGTTCCGCCAAAGAATACTCGTACGACCTGCGGAACCAAGTGTTTGAGGGTTTTGATGTTGATAGCGGCCTCTTTCTCAACCAGATGTTTAACGGCTTCAGCAAGCTTGGCAGTGCGGAGCCCAAGCCCGATCAGTCGATTCCGATCGATGAGCTCAGCAAGCACGTCAACGCACTGACGAGTGCCATGGCCCAAGGCGTGCTCAAGCAACCGCAGACGCCATTCTTGGCGGGGGCGGAGAAGACGGATGGCGCAGCATTCAATCCTGCTGACCCACCGGCCCCGCGAATGACACTGCCGAAGCCGCAGCAATTCGTGCAAGGTGGGGTCGCCGATGCCGCATTGATCAAAGGTATCTTCGAGGAGATCAAGCTTCCGCCGATCAAAGCGGTTGGCCCCGAGGATTCGGCCAGCGACGACATTGCCAGTCAGTTGCCTTACTCCGCGGCAGCGATGAAGGGCTACGAGGCCGACGAAACGTTGCGCGAGATTCTCGATCATCCGGATAAATATCCTGTGCGCTCAGCGGTGCTCCATGCCCATGAAATCTTGGAACGGCACGCCCGGGGTGAGGTGAAGCTCGGACATTCCACGAAGAAAGTGGGACCCTTACGCCAGACGTTTCTTGGGCCCAACGACGAAAACAAAAAGCGCGGCATCGAACGCGAACAACGGGAAGGCCCAGCCGCCATGGTGATTGAGCTCGAAGATGCTCTCGAGTCTTTGGCCAAGTTCGAAGCAAAGCGTGCGGAGGAACCATCCACACGCTGGCAAGCACACTTCGATTACGTGCATGCGATGCTCAAGAGCCGTTATGCGTATGTCAATGAATTCAATTTGATGCTCGGCAAGATCCGCAAGGATGAACTTCCTGCTCTCGATCCCTCTCACAACGGCTGGCGGCTAACATCGCAGGAGAAGATGGCGAGCCCGAAGGATGTCAAGGAAAAGGCCGAGGAAGCGAAGAAGCTATTCGCGCAAATCATCAAGGATCACCCGGGGACGCCGTGGGAAGTACTCGCCAAACGCGAGCGATTGACCGCGCTCGGCCTGACTTGGCAGCCGGCTAGTGTCAAGAAGTGATTAACGGAACCAGTGTTGCGCCAGGATTACGAATCCCACGCCAGCGCCGAATGCCGCGACCACGGCGAACAAACCGACTTCGCGAAATCGTGACTTTTGTGGCGCCGGCCCGGTCACCGGCTCAATAGACGGATTGATGGATGATCCTGTCAAATAGATTGACTCCCATGCAGATCGTTGCGAAGCCGAGATCCGCGACGATGAGCCGCTGCGGATGGCTCCATAGGGGTTGTCGGCCTTTGATCCAGTACCGCCATACGAACTCGGCGCGCTCGATCGCATTGCAGCCTTGATGTGCGAGCGCTGGATTTGCACGCTGGACCGATTCGGCGCAAACAACGGCACGCTACCCCCGGCCGCCGGGCTCAGCTCGGGCATCTCATCCGGGGGCGGCGGATCAATCGGCGTCTGCGTCAAGCGTTCGAGCGCGGCCGCGACCTCAGCGGGTGATTGGAAGCGCTCGTCGGGGTCTTTCCGCATCATCCGGGCGACGATTTCTTCGAGTCCTTCTGGCAAATGCGCCCGCATTTGGCTCAGGGGCACCGGGTCTCGCGATTGATGCGCGATCAGTTTTTGCGCGACCGAGCCTTCGGGGAAGGGCGGTTGACCCGTGAGCAAGAAATAAAACGTCGCGCCCAAACTATAAATATCGGAGCGAACGTCGGCCGCTCCGCCGTTAAGGGCCTGCTCCGGCGCCACGTAGTCCGCAGTGCCGACCAAACCGTGATCGGAATCAGCCGCACCTTCAGGTTTGTCATTGAAGAACCGCGCCAGACCCATGTCGAGCACTTTGACGAGACCGCCCCGGTCCACAAGAATGTTGCCGGGCTTAATGTCACGATGCACTAAGCTGGCCGTGCGTTGCGCGTAGTCGAGGCCGACCGCGACCTGCTGGATGTAATGGCAGGCGCGAATTGGATCAAGCGGTCCGCTGCGTTTCAAAATCTCTTGCAAGCTCGAGCCATCGACGAACTCGAGCACCAGGAAATGCACGCCGTGGTCTTCGTCGATATCAAATGCGCGCACCAAATTCGGATGGTCAAGCCCTGCCACGGCGCGGGCTTCTCGGTAGAAGCGATCCAGCGCGACCGGGTCATCTGCTTGAGCCGTTGGCAGCACCTTGATCGCCACTCGGCGTCGCATGACTTGATGTTCGCAGAGATACACTTGGCCCATGCCGCCGGAGCCGAGCCGTTCGAGCACAAGGTACTTGCCGATGGTGAATCTTTTCCAACGTCCCTGCAAGATCTGCTCGGCTTGGAATCGGGTCAACAAGCCGTCGCCCACGAATTTGCCGGCGAAGCGGGAGAGATCCGCGTCTTGGTTTGAGTTAATGTCGGGGAGATTTTCGAGGTAACAATCGAGCCGATCGTTGCCGACTACGCCGCTGCGGCGGACGAGTTCGACGAATTCGGCTGTGGAGGTCGGTTCGGCCATCGGGGATCCCTACGCGCGCGGGGGCGTAACGGTTGGTGAAGGAACCACCAAACTCTAGGTCAGGAAACGGCTTCGGACAATTTGGCTCGGCGCGGTAAGATTTCAGCTTGGAATTCGCCAAGGAGGCGGATGTGAATTCGACCGAAACCCGGCAAATTCGGTGTGTTTGCCCGCACGACTGCCCGGATACCTGCAGCATGGTCGTCACCGTCCGGGGTGACCGGGCCATCGGCCTGAAGGGTGATCTGGACCATCCTTTCACACGCGGATTCCTGTGCCAAAAGGTGGCGCGGTATCTCGAACGTGTGTACCATCCAGACCGCTTGCAATTTCCAATGCGTCGTGTTGGTCCGAAGGGACGTGGCGAATTTGTCCGCATCTCCTGGGATGCCGCGATCGGCGAGATCGCGCAGAGATTCAAAGAGATCGCATTGTCACCCGACGGTCCGCAAGCAATCTTGCCCTACAGCTATGGCGGCACGATGGGCGAGCTGCAAGGCGGCAGCCTCGACCGCCGGTTCTTCCATCGCCTCGGCGCATCGCTTTTGGATCGGACGATTTGTGCGACTGCGGGAAGTGTTGGCTGCGACATCACGCTGGGCACGCGAGCCTTCATCGATCCCGAGTCAATCGTTCACACCAAGACAATCGTCAACTGGGGCTCGAACACGAGCGTGACCAACACGCACATGTGGGCCCTCATGCACCGCGCTCGCAAAACAGGCGCGACGATTATCACCATCGATCCGTACCGCTCCCCGACGGCCGCCCGGTCGGACTGGTGGATACCGATCCGGCCCGGCACCGACGCGGCTCTTGCCCTCGGGGTCATGCATGTGATTTGGCGCGAAGGCTGGCAGGACGACGATTATCTTCAGCAATACTGTCTGGGCGTCGATGAACTGCGCGAGCGCGTGCAAAAGGAATACTCACCTTCCCGCGTGGCCCAGATCACGGGATTAGCGATCGCTGATATCGAAAAACTCGCGCGCATGCTGGCGCTCGAGCAGCCATCGTGTATCCGGCTCAATTACGGTTTGCAGCGTCATCGTGGCGGCGGAATGGCGGTTCGAACGGTTTGCTGTTTGCCCGCGATCGTCGGCTCATGGCGGCATGTCGGCGGCGGGGCGATCCTCAGCACGAGCCGCATGTATGCATTTGATCGCGATGGGCTTCAGCGGCCCGATTTGATTCCGCCGGGCACGCGCACCATCAACATGGTGAAGTTGGCCGAGGCGTTGGCCGGCGAGTTGGCGCCGCCCGCGATCCGGGCACTGTATGTCTACAACGCTAACCCTGCTGCGGTGAATCCCGATCAATCGCGGGTGCGGCAAGGACTTAGCCGTGAGGATTTGTTTACGGTGGTGCACGATCAATTTCTGACCGACACGGCTCGCTATGCGGACATTGTGCTGCCCGCGACGACGCAACTCGAGCACTTCGACATTCATGGCTCCTATGGCCACTTTTACGTGCAGACCAATGAGCCTGCCGTGGCTCCGCTCGCCGAGGCCAAACCGAACACTGAAGTGTTTCGACTGTTAGGCCGGGCTATGGGATTTGAGCCGGAATTATTCAATGCGAGCGACGAAGAGTTAGCCCGCGAGGCACTGCGCTCGCCAACCAAGCAGGCCCGCTTTCCGCTCCAGGACGTATTCAGTGGTCTGACCCGTGCGGAGTTGAAGGAGCGTGGACCGGTCCGATTGAATTTGCCAGACAATTTCGCGCCGTTTGCGCAAGGCGGGTTTGATACGCCCTCCGGCAAGTGCGAGTTCTACTCGGCAGCCCTGGCCGCCCAGGGGCTAGACCCGCTGCCGAACTACACGCCGCCTGCGGAGGATCCGCAGACACGACCCGAACTGGCCTCACGCTTCCCGTTGCAGATGGTCAGTCCGCCGCACCCGGCATTTCTCAATTCGACGTTCGCCAATTTGAAGTCGGCCCGCGACCAGGCGATGGAACCGACGGTGGAGTTGTCGGCCGCCGACGCGACCAAGCGGGGCTTGCGAGATGGCGACCTCGTTCGTGTGTTCAACGACCGCGGAACTTTCCGGGCCGTGCTACGAGTCACTGAGAACGTCCGGCCCGGTGTCGCGGTCACGCAGGGCTCGTGGTGGGCTCGTGACACTCGCGATGGGGTCAATTGCAACGTCACGACCAGTACAGCGCTCACAGATTTCGGAGCGGGCGCCACGTTTTTTGACAACCTCGTTCAGGTTGAAGCAGCGCTTTAGCCCGTGGTGTCATACGCCTCGCGCTCGAATGGATTGTCGAAATACGGATCGTAGCCGCGGTACCAAAGAACCGCACTCCACCCCAAATACGCTGGAAGGAAGAACGGTCCCCACCGCTCGTACTGCCGGATATGGACGTGTTCGTGATCGCGCGTCGTGTCGAGACAATCTTCATCTCGGCCAAGTATCACGTGACCCAGCGTCATTGCGGCGGCCGATTTCACAAACGGTGTCCCGCGACGAAGGAACGTGGCGACCAGACCGCCATGGACTTCGATCGCTCCGCGCACAATCCGTGCCCGCCCACCACTGATCCACGCGAGCGGCACGAACGCCAACGCCATCAATGTGACCGGCGCAGCCCAGACGTAGCCAAGTAAATGTGGCATCACGGTATCGCGGCTGGAGTTTCCACGCGACGGTATTTGACCGGCTCATCGGCAGCAAGTTTGCCGACCTCAGCGTCGTTGCTGCCATTCTTCACGTAGAGTTCGCTGCGCAAGAAGGTTTTTTCATCGAGGAGTTGAATCCAAAACAGATGTTGGTGCGAGGTGCCCTTCGAGCGTTTCAAATTCGTCCCATCGCGGAAACGGAAGTTGAATTTGTCACCGTCGCCCGCCGGCACGTATTGCAGCCGCGGTTGGTTGCCCTGCGGACAATAATGCGTCGCCACGAGAGATTCATCATCCATATGGTAGAGCGTCATAGACTCTCGATTGGGCCCCAGCGCCCATGTTTCCACCAAAACCGTGTCGCCGGCCGTTAACCGGATATTGATGCGGTGAGTTTTGCCGCCGGGAAACGTGCCTTCCCAATCGCCGACGAGCGTCTTTAGGCGGTCAAACACCTCGGATGGATCGTTTCGCGATTTGACGTCGTTGGTTGCAACTAACAACCCCGCCGATAGGGCGAACCCTATGGCGGCCGCCAGAAATTTCACATGCATGTGATTCCTCCGGATTACTTTGGTCGTCGCGATGCTCTTAGGTATCATCCCGAGCCCCGTAAGTGATGACACTTACGGGGCTCGGGACTACACAATGAGCCGCGGGATGACATTGTGCGCGCTCGGGATCATACCTAAGGCCAAGCCGTATCGCTAATCTCGGTCGCTCAATAACCCTGTCGCCGACGGCGGCAACTCGCGCACGCGCGCTATCACAGTCGATTCGATCTCGGCCGGGAGGAAGTTTTTGACTTCGCCTCCGAAGGCTGCGATCTGACGGATGAGTGTGCTCGAAAAGTGCGAGTGCTGCTCCTTCGCCATCAAAAACAGCGTTTCGATTTCCGGATCGAGGTTGGAATTCGTCAGCGACATGTTGAACTCATATTCCATGTCGCTCAACGTGCGCAGCCCGCGGAGCATGATCCCCGCTCCGACCTCGCGAACGAAACGCACAGATAGCCCCTTGAAGGCCACGACTTCGACGTTGCCGAACGGTTTGCAGACCCGTTCGAGCATCTCAACGCGTTCGTCCGACGAGAAATACGGCGCCTTTTCCGGGTTCACGCCGACGCCCACGGTGATGCGCTGAAACAGCCGACTGCCACGTCGGATGATATCAACGTGGCCTCTGTGGACAGGGTCGAACGTTCCGGTGTACACAGCCGCTCGCGGATCCAGGGGCATTGACCTACTCCGGTTGTGATATCGCGCCGATGAGGCGATCGATCTCGTCTTCACTGTTGTAGATGTGCGGGGCCGCGCGAAGGCGTCCGCCGCGATTGCTCACGACAATTCCAGCGTCCCGGCATCGTTTGACAGCAGCCGCGACGTCGCGGCTGCCGAGGTCAAAGGAAACGATACCTGACCAATCATAGCCGCTGCGGCTGCTGAATATCTTTAATCCTGCACATTCGGCACGCGTGCAAAGAGTCCCGGTTAGATGGCGGACGCGGTCGGGAATGCCCGGGGTTCCGAGTAGTAAATCAATGCTGGCGCCGAACGCTGCGAAACCGCCGAAATTCGTCGTGCCGCCTTCCCATCGAGCGGCCGTGGGCTTCAGTTCAAACTCAATCCGCGAATAGTCGAAGCCGGCCATTACGCTCGCAGCACCGACTTCCATCGGATGGAGCATGTCGATCAGGTGCGGCCGAATGTATAGGAAGCCGGCCCCTTGCGGTCCGAGCAGCCACTTGTGGCTGCCGCAGGCCACGAAATCGATGGGAGTCTGTTGCAGGTCAAAGGGAAGCACGCCGAGGCCTTGAATGGCATCAACCATCAGATGCGCGTTGCGTTCACGAGCTAGTTGCACGAGGGCAGCTACATCAACACGGAAGCCCGAGGCATAGCCCACGAAGCTGACGGCAATCATTCGCGTGCGGTGGTCGCAGGTGTCACGCAGGTCAGAGAGTTCGACGCGATTACCGCGCGGTGGCACTCGCCGCACGCTCACGCCGCGACTTTCCAGATTGAGCCACGGATATTGGTTCGATGGATACTCGTCGGCCGGCAACACCACGTTGTCACCCGGCTTCCACGGATAACCCTCAGCGACAAAGCCAATCGCCTCTGTCGTGTTCTTCACTAGAGCAATGCCGCGGGGATCGCCGCCGACAAGCTTCGCAATGGAACTGCGAGTGGCTTCGGCGCGGTCGACCCAGGCACGAACGCGGGTGGAACCACCGGCCGACATGTCGTCGGCGAATTCGCGCAAGACCGCCGCGGTGCGAGCGGGCAGCGGCGAAACTGCGGCGTGGTCAAAAAACGCCCATTGGCGCGTCACGGGAAATTCGGCTCGCACAGTGGACCAGTCCATATTGGTTCCGCGCTTTATGCAACCCCACTGAGAAATGCTATTGTCCGGCACCCGCCTGACTGTGAGAATTCGCCCAACGGACAATCTCGAAGCAGGAACCTTATGCTCGTCGCACCGACAGAATCTCCTTACGACCTGCGGTTTCGGCTCTTTGGCACCGACGTTCGCGTGCATCCGCTTTTCTGGCTGTTTTCAGCGATCTTCGGATGGGAATTCTCAAAATTGCCGCAAGGCATGGCACTCGTCGCCATCTGGGTGGCCTGTGCATTCGTGTCAATTCTCCTACACGAGTTTGGACACATTTGGGCTGGTCGCGCTTTCGGATGCCATGGCCACATTGTCTTGTTCAGTCTTGGTGGCCTCGCCGTGGGCTCGTCGGATCAGCGTCATCGCTGGCAGCGCATGATTGTTTTTGCTGCCGGTCCGGCAATCCAACTCGCACTCTACGGGGTCTTGTGGCTGTGTTTGAATTACTGGCTCGAAAGTCAATTCATCCGTTGGTCGTTCTTGGCAAAGATGGCATTCATCATGCTTATGACGATCAATTTGTACTGGCCATTATTCAATTTGCTGCCGGTGTGGCCGCTCGACGGCGGCCGTCTGACTCGCGAAATCTGTCAGGCGGTGAATTGGAACCAAGGAACAAGAATCTCGTTAGGAATATCGATTGCCGTTGCGGGGTTCTTGGCGGTTAACACCATGCTCGCGATCAACGGCAAGGACCACGTGCCTTACCTCAATGGGGGGGGCGCGTATTCGGTCATTTTCTTTGCCGTATTGGCACTTCAGAGTTTTCAACTTCTTCAGCAAGAGAACCAGCGCAACAATTTTAGCGACAGCTCGCCGTGGGAATAGCGGACAGATTCTGCGCAAAGATCCATTGCACCATTGACCGGCGCGGAATTTGATCCGCGGTCAAAATTGCAAACAACAACCCCGCCTGCGAGCATTGCAAATGCTAAGGCCGCTGAGTGAAATGTTTCGCCAGCAGAATTGATGGCTTTGACTTTGCCTCAAATATCCTCACCGTTCGTCCTAACTGCAACTTATGTCCCTGTTGTTCCTTCACGTCGGTTTTTGATGTTCCGCAACGCAATTTCTGACCATTCCGCGACCGTGTTGTCAGGGTCCGATTGCATCGCTGCAATTTTGCTCAAATCGTCGTCCGTTAATTTGTCGCACTCGATTAAAGCCTCGAGTGCTTCTCGGCGGACGAACGGGCTAGCATCATTGAGACAACCCAAGACAGTTAATTTCACCGAATTGTTATTGGGGGCGACGTCACTTAGTGCGTTAATAGCGGCTTGGCGTGCACCAACCTGGTTATGTCCGTCGGCGACGCGAATCAATTCGTTGACAGCATTAATTGCTTTCGGCCCTGTGCATCCTAGCCCGATCGCACACCAAAATACGATGTTATCGTCAGCGGATGATAAACCCTTAATCAAAGGTTCAAGCGGTATTTGATCATCTGGTGACAGCCCGCCGAGAATTAGCGTAGCCTCTTTCCACTTTCGACGGTCGGACCCGGCCAACCACTCTATCCATAGTTCGGGTGTGCCGCGAATATTCATGGTTCATTAATGCCTGAAGGTCACCACTTATCTATCGGCCCGCGCGGTGTCGGCACGGTCGGTGCAATTCCAGCCAACCATCCGGGCGGCGGTCCTTTGGCGCGAAGATCGCCGACGATTTGGCAGAAGTGATCCCACGTGTCCAACATTACCAACTGCTGCTGGACGACTTTGCCCGGCTTGATCACCCGGCAATACCAGTTGGCGACCTTGCGGAATTGCACGCATCCATATTTCTCGCCGCGCAGTTCGCACAGCCGGCGGACGTGTGTGGTCATGAAGTCGAGCCGGTCTTCATAGCTCGGGGGTGGGCTTGGCTCGCCCGTGCGCTCCCAGCCCTCGAGTTGCCGGAAAAACCAGGGGTTCAGTAGGGCACCTCGGCCAATTGCGATTGCGTGACAACCCGTTTCGTGCAACATGCGGCCCGCGTCGGCGAGCGTGAGGATGTCGCCGTTGCCGACCACCGGGATTCGTTCGACCGCTTCGACGACGGCTCGAATGCCGCTGCGATCGACGTGACCGCTAAACCCTTGAGCACGCGTCCGGCCATGGATGATAATGCCGGCGACGCCGACTTGCTCGAACTCACGGGCGAAAAAAGGAGCCGAGAGGTTGTGCTCGTCCCAACCCAACCGCATCTTCACGGTCACTGGGACCGGCACGCTTTCGACGAGGGCTCGCACCATGTCGATCGTTTTGCCGGTGTTGTCGCACATAAGGGCCGAGCCGCCGCCGGTTTTCGTCACCTTGTTGACCGGGCAACCCATGTTGACGTCGATGTGATCGTAACCCCGGCCCACTAATAATTGGGCGGCGCCGGTGACGTACTTAGCTTCTGAGCCGTAAATCTGGATGGCGAGCGGCTTGTCGTCGGGCGAAGAATGGGTGAGTTCGATGGTCTTTTTCGAGCCTTCGAGCAAGGCCCGGGCATTGACGAGGTCGGTCGTTGCCAGCCCCAAGCCTCCGAGTTCGCGAACCGTAAGCCGGAGTGACCAGTTCGTGTAGCCCGCCAGCGGCGCAAGGCAGTACCGCGACGGCATTCTCCGGTTGCCCAGCACAAAAGGTCGATCGCGGAGCCACGCGGGGAAGACGGGCGGCTCCTGAATCATCGGCGGATTAGCTGGCAACACTGAATTCATACGTTCAAGATAGCGGTCTGACCTTCGGCAGGAAGTCAACAAGGGCCAGACAGGACATGATACGCTTGTATTTGGGTTCGGAACGCTGCGGGATTCCCCAACAGGTCAGTCGTGAAAAGCAGTGACGGACAATTTTGGACGAATAAGCTCCGAACGGACGATGCGGCGCATTGGGTCCGTCAGACCATATCGATGACAAAGTTCATGGCTTTGTTTGCGTTTCTTTTTGCTGGTACCGCCACGCAGGCCAGCGAGCCGCCCCATTTGGAGTTTGTCGAAGGTCTGCGCGCTCGCGGATTGAATGACTTGGCACTCGAATATTTGCACTGGCTTGCCGAGAAACCTCCGCCGGAGCTCAGAGGGCGAATTCCGCTAGAGATCGCCAAAACTACGATGTTGGCCGCCGACCAAGCGAGCGATGAACAGAGCCGTGAGACTCAACTTGCGGCGGCACAAAAAACATTTGAAGAATTTGTGAAGTCGGCTCCGGACGCGATTGCGAAGGCCGATGCCCAACTGGAACTGGCCCGTGTGATGATTCGGCGTGGCCGAAATGAACTGACGGCCTCTCGCCGCGAGGAAGGCACGGATGCGGGCGACAAGCGCCGGGCCGCCGCTCGCCAATTGTTCGTTTCGGCGATTCACGAGGCGGACCAGGTTGGGGCGGCTGTTCAAGGTCAGACTGCTGCTAGCGTCCAGCGCCGATTGGGTGAAGCAAGCTATGAAGAAAATCGCGCGCACTTCTTTCATGCCGCGACGCACCGAGTCAGTGACGGTGAGTCGCGGAACGACGAACTCGAACAGGCACGCAACGGGTTTGAAAAGATCGCTCAAGATTATGCCCCTGACCCCGTCGCCTGGCTGGCCAAGGTGATGGCCGGCCGCTGTTGGTTGGAGTTGGAAAATACGTCCGAGGCCAAGCCGGTTTTCGCCACCGTGGCCAAGGAAGCGGCCAACGTCGCGCCGGAGGCGGCCCGGATCGCCCGCTCCTATCAACTTCGCCTAATGAGTCAGGAAGCCACGAGCGGCAAAGCCCTGCGCGAGGTCATTCGCGGGTGCGAGGAATGGCTAACCAAATACTCTGCGTACTCGGCAACGCTCGAAGGTCAGTCGATGCAAATTCTCGTGGCCAAGTCACTCTTGAGTGATGCGCAACCATCGGGCGAGACGAAGATTTCGCCATTAGCTCGCGGCGCATTGCAACGAGCGCAGCAGATGTTGCGCACAATTGCGGAGGGAAGGAGCGAACACTCCGGCGAGGCTCGTCGCGTTCGAGGCGAAATTGTGTCGGCCCTCACCGCCGACCGGTTGAGTGGTTCGCTCGACAAGTTGGAGACTTTTGAGGAAAGCTATCTTGTCGCGCAAATGGAAGTCTCGGCCGCTTCGTCCACGCTCGAGGCTCAGCGTACCGCTCATCTGTTGCGATCAATTCAAGCGCTGGAACGCGGTCTGAAGATCGCAACACTATCGGATCCACCGGCCGACGTTCTGGATGCAAAGTTGACGCTGACTTATCTCTACTTGGCCAATGGCGATCCTTATTCAGCGGCTGTCTTGGGCCAGCATTTGGCTCGCAACAACAAGCGATCCGCGCGGGGTGCGCAAGCGGCGGCTTACGCTGTCGCCGCCTACGGCCAAATCTTGGCCGCCAGCCGATCACGAGCCGCGGATCCGGGCGAAATTCAGGCGGACGAAAACCGTTTGCGTGACTGGGCGAAGTTCATGGAAGCCACCTGGCCCGATGACCCGGCCACCGACACGGCTCGTTTTCAGCTTGGCCTTCTGGAGCTCGCCGCGCGAGATTATCTGCCGGCGTTCGAGAAACTCTCGGCGATTCGGGACACATTTCCCGGCTGCGCGGAGGCGCGATACCGTGGTGGGGTCGCCGCCCAGGCGATTCAGTCGAAGGACGTTGCTCTCGCGACCACAACTAAGACTGCCATTCTCACGCGCTCCATCGGACAACTCCGACAATTGAAGCTCCCGGCTGGAAATGCCTCGGTTGAAACGGTCGTCGCAACGTGCCAGGCAAAATTTCAACTGGGATATTTGCTCCTGCAGTCCACGCCGACCTTGAAGGGATTTGAAGAGGTCCATGAACTGGGCCGAACATTGAACGTAGGGTTGCCGGATTGGCTCGGCTCGTCGGACGCATTGCTGGCTCAACTTCAAGCCGAAGCGGAGCGACTCGCCATCGCTGGCGCAGTTGGTCAGGCGGAGCTTCTTTTGAAAGATGCGAATTACGATCAGGCCAACTCCGTGATTGCACCTCTTTTGGAGTCAATTTCCCGGACAGCGGCGCAAAAGCCATCGACCGATGATCGCGATCGAGCTTGGCATCAATCGCTCGTGGCCGCGCGGAGGGATCTGGCCCTGACTGGAATCCGCATCGGCATCATTGCGAATCGCTCTGGGCAAACCAAATCCGCGCTGAAGTGTTATCGCAGCTTGATGGCCGGGAACAAAGGGACAAGCGATCAAACCGCGCTTTTGCGACTCACGGCTGAGCTCAATCAGGACCTGGAGATTGCCAAACGAAGCGGCGATGTTGGGAAACAAGATCGCATTCGGAAGGGCATTTCCGAATTGCTGCGCGAATTCGAGCCGAAAAATAATGCGACCGCCGAAGAGCAGATCTTCTTGGCACAAGCGTATTCCGCGATTGGAGAGCACGACAAAAGTGCGAAACTCCTCGCGGCGTTGGGCCCACCGACCGACGACTCTCAGCCGGTGGCCAATTACCGCTTCGTGCGCCTGGCGCTTGCGCGCGAATATCGCTTGGGCAAGTCATTCGATCGCGCCAAAGAAGTGCTGCGCGAAATGATGGGAACCCCCGCAAAGCATGGCTGGGGATATGACAACTTTGATGTCCGCAAGGAAGCCATTGCGCTCATGGAAGATGAAAGCAACCATGCCGGAGCAGCCCGCATGGCGACCGAGATGGAAGGCCGCTTGATGGATTCCGTCAAAGAATATGACGAGAAATTCGCACTGCGCAAGGTCAAGCCCACCGATGCTGCCCAGCTCGATGCTGATCTGGCTCGCCTGAGGCCCTTACGAGAGCGGTTTTTTGAGTTTTACGCCATCGAGGTACGCAATATTGTCAAAGCGTCGCAGAAGAGCAACGATGGCAAATCCGCAGCCGTGATGGAGCGCGTCGCTAGCCGGATTGTGAAACTTGAGCAGACCCATCCGGACCTCGGCAGCGATATTACGCGTGCACTCTTTCGGGACGTGATTGAGTCCGAGCCAAGTTTGAAAACGCGCTACGTGAGCGACGGCGGGAAAGTACTCCTCGCTGAACCGAAAATCCGAGCTGTTGGGGCCGGGCAATGAAAAGACTGATATCAGTTTGTGTCGCCTTAGTCGCTGTTTCGCAGCTCTGCGCAGAGGATGTCGTCACCTACCGTGATCGTTCCAAAGGCGAGCGGCAATTGCAGACCGCAAAGGGAGATATCACGAGCGAATCGCTCGCTGAGATCAAAGTGGGCGCGCGAGTAATTCCAACTGTTGACATCATCGACGTGCAATACGACGTGCCCGGCCTGGCTCGATTGGATTATCCCAATGCCGTCAGCGCGGAGTCAGCCCGTCACTACGACGATGCGATCCGCGAATACCGCGGGCTTCTCGGCAAGTCGGTGATCTCCAAATCACCAAAGCTGCAACGGCACTTCGACTACAAGATCGCCATGCTCAGCGTGGCGAAATCGGATTCGGCCGGCGATTGGCGGACGGCCACTGATGCTTTGCTGAAGTTCATTTCGGATCATCCCGAGGGTTGGCAACGGGTGCATGCCACACGCCTTTTGGCGAGGCTATACCTGGATCAAGATCCGCCACAAGTTGAGCCGGCGCGCAAGGCTTACGAAGAACTGGCCGCCAACCCGTCGGCGACGCCCGAATTGAAGGCCGAATGTGGATTTGCGGTCGTTGATACCTTCTTGCAAAGCGGCCAATTTGACAAGGCGCGAGAACGGCTGGCGAAGATCTCGGCCAATGACCTGCGGTTGGAATGGTATCGCCTGGCTTGCCAAGCGATGCCGGACCAACCCGGCGCAGCGATCCAGGCGTTGGAAACTGCGCTCACGAAAGCGGACGAGAATCAAAAGGCCACGATTTACAATTTATTGGGCAATTGTTACCGCCTCGATCCAAAACGGCAGACCGACGCCATCCTCTCGTATCTTTGGGTTGAGGTAATCTACAATCAGGATCCGGTCGAGTTGGCTAAGGCCCAATCGCGGCTTGCGGAACTATTTCACGAACGAAAGGATGAGAAAAGAGCGGCCATTTACCGCGAGAAAGTGCACGGACGGTGATTTAAGCCGTTAGTTGAGATACAGTAGAGCCAGGACAAAATCAGGATCACTGCATGTCTGCGAATCCCCGCCCTGATCGAGCCAAGCCGGTGACGGTGCCGGACTTTCTCGCCGCCAAGGCCCAATCGCGCAAATTGGCAGTAGTGACGGCGTACGATTACGCCCTGGCGCGGATCGTGGACTCCGCAGGCGTGGACTCGGTCTTGATCGGCGATTCACTCGGTATGGTCGTACAAGGCCACGACCATTGCCTTGAAGTGACTTTGGACGATGTGATCTATCACACGCGCTGCGTTGCTCGCGGGGTGCAGCGCGCGTTGGTTGTTTCCGATCTACCCTTCATGACATACCAGATCAGCGCGCAGCAAGCCCTCGAGAATGCGGGCCAGTTGGTGCAAAAGGGCGGAGCCCACGCGGTCAAGCTCGAAGGCGGGGAACGCAGCGCCGACGCGATCGCAGCCATCGTCGCGGCCGAGATTCCAGTCATGGCGCACGTAGGCCTAACGCCCCAATCAGTCCGCCGGATCGGCGGCTTCCGCGTGCAGCGCGACGAATCGCAAATCCTCGCCGACGCCAAGGCGGTCGAGGCGGCCGGCGCATTTGCCGTAGTCGTTGAATGTGTGCCGGCATCTATCGCTGCACGGCTCACGGCGGAGTTGAAGATTCCTACGATTGGTATCGGCGCGGGTTCCGCGTGTGACGGCCAAGTATTGGTCGGTTATGATCTGTTGGGAATGTTCGATGATGTGCGGCCGAAGTTCGTGAAGCGATACGCGGAGTTGGGCGAGTCCGTTCGTCAGGCGGTGGAAGGCTTTTGTCGAGAAGTTCGCGGCGGCCAATTCCCGGGCGGGGAGCACGAGTTCAAGTAATTAGTGGCGGTCGCCATAGCCGCGCGGATGTTTGCTGTGCCAGTTCCAAGCAGTTTCCAAAATGCCGCCTAGTTCCGGATAGCGGGGCTTCCAACCCAATTCCTGTCGAATCTTCGCGGATGAAGCGACCAATTCGGCCGGGTCGCCGGGTCGGCGCGGCCCTTCAATGACGGCGATCTTCTTGCCGCTGACTTCTTCCGACATTTTGATAACTTCGCGCACCGAATAGCCATGTCCGACGCCGACGTTGTACTTGAGTCCTTCGCCTTCGCGAATTTTCTCGAGCGCCAGCAAATGGGCCGATGCCAGGTCTTCCACGTGGATGTAATCGCGGATGCAGGTGCCGTCGGGAGTGGGATAATCTGTGCCGAAAACCTGAATATGAGGGCGTTGTCCAAGAGCGACCTGCAGCACGAGCGGGATCAAATGTGTTTCCGGCTCATGGTCCTCGCCGATCGTTCCGTCCGCGCTCGCGCCGGAGGCATTGAAGTATCGCAGAGCGGCGAAGCCCAGCCCGTAAGCGTGCGCATAATCAGCCAAAGCCCATTCAAATGCGAGCTTGGTGTTTCCGTACGGATTAATTGGCCGCTGTGGAGTATCTTCGGTGATCGGTGATTTATCAGGAATGCCGTAGGTGGCCGCGGTGCTGGAAAAGACGAAACGCCGCACGTTATGTTTGCGACACGTTTCGAGCAATTGCAGGCCGTTGACGACGTTGTTGCGGTAATACGAAGCGGGGTCTTTCACCGATTCACCGACATAGCACAGCGCCGCGAAGTGCATCACGGCTTCAATCCGATTGACCATCATCGTATGATCGAGTGCGCCGAAGTCGGACAGATCGGCTTTGATCAAACGGTCCGCTTTGACTGAGGCGGCATGGCCGGAAGTGAGATTGTCGAAAACCCAAACGTCGTGGCCCGCCTGGCTCAGGGCTCGCACCGCATGAGAGCCGATATACCCGGCGCCGCCAATGACCAGAATGCGCATTATTGCGTAATTCCCTTCGTGATGCCCATGAAGACGTCTTCGAGGTCGATTTCCTCTTCGCGGAGCATCGACAGTTTGAGACCGTTTTTCACGACTGCATCCGCGATAAAGCTACCGTCAGTGATTCCCTCTTTCAAAGTCACGCGCAGGATGCCGTCGTCCTCTTTGCGATCGACTGACTCAACTTCGGCCAGCGCCTTAAGCAGATTCTCCCCGGCGGGCAGTTGGCCATCGGAGAGCCGGACATCATACACGCTGCGCTGCTGCACCTGTTTGATGGCCGCTTGCACGTCGCCATCGAAGAGCAACTTGCCGCGCTCGATGATGCCGATCTTATTGCAGATGTCCGCAAGCTCCGGAAGGATGTGGCTCGACACCAAGATGGTCTTTCCCATCTTCCGAAGTTCTTTGAGAAGGCCGCGCATCTCAATGCGGGCACGCGGATCGAGGCCGCTGGCCGGCTCATCCAACAACAAGACTTGCGGTTCATGCAGCAACACGCGTGCCAGCCCAAGCCGCTGCGTCATACCGCGGCTTAAACTGGTGACGAGCGCCTGGCGTTTGTAGCCGAGGTCCACGAGGTCCAAGACCTGGTCGCATTTTTTCTTTCGCTCCGGCCCCTTAATGCGATAGGCCGCTGCGAAAAACTCGAGGTACTCAATGACCTTCATGTCGTCGTACACGCCGAAAAAATCGGGCATGTAGCCGATGACCCGGCGAATTTCTTTAGCGTTGTTGTAGATCGAGTAGCCGCAGACGGTCGCCTCACCCCAGGTGGGATTCAGGAGCGTCGCCAAAATGCGCATGGTCGTCGTCTTGCCGGCTCCGTTGGGCCCGATGAAGCCGTAGACATCGCCCTTTTCAAGTTTGAGCGTAAGCCGGTTCAGGGCATAAAGGTCACCGTAGGTTTTGGTGAGATCGCGAGTTTCGATCATGGCTGCTCTGGGGTTTTGTGTTTACGGAGTGTCGGACGATCGGACCGGAATGAAGACGCGGATGCAGGTGTCTTGTCGCATTTTGCCTTCGAGCGCCGGGCGGGTGTGACCAGGCTGGGGCAGATCGCCGAGCCAAAGCCGGCTTGGCGACGCAGCATCAGCAGTGACTTCTTCGGAGGAACCTTCGCGGCGACGCAACGTACCAACGAGGATCACCTCATTGACATTGTCCACACCTAATCGCCACGAGGCGTCCAACCCGCGAAGACTGACATTTTTCGGCAAGGAACTGGCCCGATCATTGAAGAGCAGGGCGGCCGGCAACCAGCCCGGCACGGCCGCGACCGGCTCCTCCGGCCGATCTGGATTGAGTCCAAGCATGATCGGATTATTGACCCATGCGGTGAACTGTTTTGCTTCGGCCGCTGCGACTTGCTTCGGAGTTCCCGGGGTCAATGTGCCCAAGGGCAGAACGGTCGGTTCAGTTCCCGGCACAAGCAGGAACGCATTGTCCAGAGGAAGCGGGAAGTTGACCGTGACCGATCCAATCACGCCCGTACGGCCCGGCGGATGACGCAAGTCGGCTTGCACGAGCCGCGACGTCGGCGGAAGGCTGGCGAGCCATTGCCCTTCGAATGCCTTCGTGGACCACACTTGCACCGGCACGCCGTCTAACCCTGTCGCGCGCGGCGTGTAGGCATAAGAACGCCGGAATAGGCTGCCGCGGCCCTGACGCGATGCTCCGCTCCAACCGACGATAACATCGGATTGATCTTCGGGTGCCCAGTCGGGAGCGCCCGGCTCCAAGCTCACGCGGTAGTTTTGAATCCGCGGGCTGAACAGCGTGAACCACGTACGCCCCAGTGCGGTCCGAGAATTCAGATCAATATCTACAAGGTCATATTTGTTGATCCGCAGATCGCTTCCCTTGAGCGCGTATGCGGCGTAATAGGCGCCGGCACTGACAATAAGAACGATCGCGGGAAAAGTGATCCAGGTTAATTCCAGTCGCTTGACGACTTTCTTGAGGAACAAATAGTCAAGCGGACCGACGACAATGATGTAAAGCAAAATGAAAAGTGCGACCCAACCAAAGGAGATCACGGGGACGCCGGGGAAATCCTCCAATTCACGCTTGAGTTGATCGCGCAGGCTGTCTTCCGGAGTGTTGGAATCATATCCCACCATCCCCCGATACCGCATATCGGAATTCGGGGGATCTTTGGGCACCCGCGGGCCAGCGCGATTCATGAGTTCTTCCCAAAACTGCCCGCGCGATTTCCAGGACGCCATGGCTTTCGAATCAACATCAAGAGCGACGAGGGTGACTTCGCCGAGTCCAAATGCCGACCGCGTCACGAGCGGCAGTGACCCCTCATTGGCAGGTCCGGAAACGAGCGTGTTCGCCGTCCGATTCGGCTTTGCACTCAAACGCGCCACGGTGGTCTGTCCCAACGGTTCCTCCGAAGACCCGCCGTCTCGCCAGGCCAATCGAGGCAAATTGACTTCCGCGGTCCCAATTGGAGTAAGAGGTAACAGTTCTTTGAGCTCGTCGGAGCCGGCCACGAGGTCCGCATTGCGACCGACGCTGACGACCAACCGGCCGCCGCGACGAACCCACTCCGTGAGCGCGGACTTTCGATTGTCGCGCTCTTCGATGAGCTTCGTCATGAAGTCACGGTCAGAAGTGACCAAAACTGCGAGATCAATTCCATCGTAACCGAACCAAAGTTGAGGCAACTGGTTGACGGCATTCGTCGCCAGCAAAATTGAACGACCATTCACTGTGGAGATGCTGTCATCATCAGCCGGCATTGCAACGCCGGGCAGCCGAGCTGCCTCCAACTTGGAACCGATCGAAAGATAGAAGAGATGTGCCGGATCGAATCGCCCGGAGGTAACGATAGTCTGGGGTGAAGTCACATCGCGGCCATTCAACTGGACAGAGATGTTGATCTCCCCGCGGCCGCCCGGTCTGGCATAGCCGATGATCGTCTCGGACATTCCAGGCTGCATCTGCGGAATGGGCTGCGAATATTGTGTCGGCGACTCGTCGCAATCGTTCGTCTCGACCACGAGGACCATTTGCCCTGAGTAGGCATGCTGGCACGTCAGATCGACGTAAACGGGGGCCCAAAATCCATCCTTGAACGTGTCGCCGCCGCGCAGCAGCGAGTTCGCGGGAAAAAAGCCGATGCGACGATTGTTAATGATGATGGGATCTTTGGACGCCGCCGTTTGCCCGAGAGATGGGGCCGGGGCGATTGCCGTAACAATCAGACCTAACCACGCACAGGCGATGAATCGGGACATGTTGATTCCCTATGGTTTCTCAGCCGCGGTGCAGGCGCAAGGCGTCTTGCCGCAACCGGGACAGCCCCCGCCATACTTCTGCCGATACGCGGCTTCGAGATCGATCCCCGCGATGTTCGCCAGGGTGGCTAACCATGCCAATACGTCGGCAAATTCTCCATTGCGCTCATCGCGGCTGCCACCACGGAGCGCGGCGGCCAACTCGCCCACCTCTTCCATGAACCACATGAATGTGCCGTCGAGTCCACGGCCTCCGTCCTTGGCTCCGTAGGTCGCTCGAATCTCGTCTTGCACCTGAGCGAGCGTCAGAGCCATGCTACGTGTCCCCTCCAATACAGAATAGGGAGCAGCCCCTTCACCCGCGACCTAAGAGGCGTTTCCACCGGGCAAGCTCGTCTTTCTTCGATTGTTTTTCCAAGGCTTGCAACAGCGCGTCCTGGCAAGTTGAGTCTGTCGGGTCAATCTCCAAGGCCTCGCGGGCATATCGCTCGGCCTCCGCGAAGCGATCGAGCTCTAGCAGGGTTTGAGCGAGGTCCCGCCGTTGATCAAGCGCATCGGGATCGCCGGCGAGCCAGTCCATCGTCGCGCGGATTGATCGCTCGACTTCGCCGGCCTGCTTGGCCGCTTTGGCAATTTCTTCGAGCCAGCTTGGTTCGATGGCTTCGAGCTTGTGCCCGCGCTCGAAGAGACCCAGCGCTTCCTCGAAGCGGCCTTCACGAGAATGCAGTTGGCCGAGAAGCCGCAGCGCCCGGAGATTCGGCGGGTCGGCTTCCGCCGCGGATTGCAATAAGGGCAGAGCCCCGTCATCGTCCCCGGCCTCGATGCGGAGCAAGGCTTTTACGGTGAGCGCGAGGCTGTTTTTCGGCTCAACAGTCAAAGCGGCCTCGACACACTCGCGCGCTTCGCGGCTGCGCTTTCTCCGCAAGTATTGGTCAGCGAGCCGAGCATTGATCGTGACATCATTGGGATTCTTTTGATGGGCCGCTTCCAATTGCGCCAGGGTCATCAACGGTTCGGCCGGCTGCGCACCGACGCTTTTCAAGAGTTGATCGACGAAAGGTCGATAGCCCTGTTCCACCGTCGCGATCTTTTGACCGGTCGCTTGTTCGATCGCAGACGGCGTCTCGGCACCATCGCGAAATGCTCGGAGCAACTTGGCGGTGACATCGGCCCCATAGTTCTCGGTAAGAAAATCGACGTACAGATTGGCCTGACAATATGCGAGCGTCCACTCGTCAGGCGAGCGCGGGCGGATAAAGCCGGCGTCCAGATTCGAGAGGTTCAGAAGGTCATTCTTCGCGGCCCGCCCGGCAAGGACGCGGAGCCATTCGGCAGGACGATCAAATCCTTCATTGCGCACCGCTAGGCCTTCAGTCAACCAATGGGGCACCAGGAACTTTGTCTGGTCAAGATTGAAGATGTGCGTCAGTTCGTGGCGCACCACGCGGGCCCAATTGAACGGCCGGCGAATCTCTTTCGCCTTCGGCGACGTCAGAGCAAACGTCCGCCCGGTCGTCGCTCCGACTGTGTGCAAGTCGGGGGCGGCGATGATCCGGCCGCTGAACATCTCGTGATTGGTAAACACTTCCACCAAAAACGGCCCGGCGGGTCGATGGTCGAACAACTTCGCCTGGCGCTCATATTCGCGCTCGACATAATCCACCACGCAGCGACCAAGGACCGCTTCGAGCCGTTGATCGAAACGAACAATGAAATGTTCGGTCCGAATCGTTTCGTAGGGCTCGAGATGCCGAAGCACTTTCAGCGAATTGCTGAGCCGCACATGAAATGGATCGGCGCGAAACGCCTCTTGCAATAATTTCTTGGCTTCCGCTTCCTCCCCCATTCGCAACGCGAGCATTCCCAGTTCAGTCCTGGCTGCGGTCAGCCGCGGCGACAACTCGATGGCCCTCGCGTACGCCATTCGCGCGTCGTCATAATGCCGTCGCTCGTCCAGTCGACGGGCCATCTCGTAATAGAAGCGGCCCGGTTTCGGATTGAATTTCTCGGTGGTGTGCAAGAGGTCTTCCCACGAATCGGTCAGCCCGGGTCGCAACCGAGCGACAGCGGCCAAACGCCCCAGCACCGCTTCGTCGCGCGGATTGCTTTCCAGCGCGGCCCTGAGCCGCTGCACCGCCAGCCGATCGTCGTTGCACGCCAATGCTACATCCGCCAACAAGATCAGCGCTGGCGTGAATCTTGGATTGATCTCCAGGGCGCGGGTCGCCAGCCGCTCGGCCTCAGCCGTCTCGAAATGCAACAGAGCGATTTGTCCCTTGCCGACCAGCGCAGCGGCCGCTCTCGGATTGATCGCGAGCGCCTTGTCGAATGCAGCGAGCGACTCGGCTTTGTTGTATTTCTCGAGCAACAGCATTCCGGCCTGAAACTCGGCCGGCCAATAATTGGCATCGGCCTTGAGCGCATCCGCGAACACTTCATTGAGGATGAAGCGGAATTGATCGGTCAGGTTATGCCGCCGGGCGTTTTCCGCGCCGGCCAGGCCCACAATGATAAGTTCTTCCGGATCGCGGATGTCGCGATTGGCTCGGTTGCGGGCCACATAGGTTCGCACAAACCAGCGCATCTCAGTGTCAGCCGCGTCTTCTTCGCTGCGATCTCGGAGAATCTGCGCCCGCACCCAGCGCGCTGCGAACTGCTCGTCATTGAGTTTCAAGGCGCGATCGACGGACGCCAGTGCACCGTCCCAGTCGCCACGAGCATAGAGAAGCTCGGCTCGTCGGGCATGCAAATCGGCCGACTTGTCATCTGCTTTGAGTGCGTCATCGACCGCGGAAAGCGCTTTGCCTAGCTCGCCTTCGCTTTCATAGCAGCGGCTCAGTCCGACCGCGGCAACGACATGATTGCTAGATTGAAGTTTCCCGAAGATCTCCCGCGACTCGGCGTAGTTGCCTTTGAGATATCGCAACCGGGCTTCCGCAAGCGTTGGCTCGGCAGCAAATGCCGACACACCGAGTAGGCTGACCACTATCATCAAGAACGAGCGCCACATGGAGCATTCCCAGGGGCCGAGCGGACACAACCACACTATCGAGCGATCCTCATTGTCGCAAGCAACTCAATAACATGGCAATTCGCGTTACAAATCTCCGAATTGGCATCGACGAAGCGGACGCCGCGTTGCCTGGGGAATTGTCGCGCACGCTGGGTTTGCCGCCAGAGACTTTCGACTATCGCTTGCTTCGCAAAAGTCTCGATACGAGAGACAAGCGCGACATTCACTTCGTTTACTCCGCGGAGGTTCGCACCAGTGAGGATGAAGCACGACTAGTTAAATTGGCTCAACAGCGATCTCGTCGAGCCCAAGTCGAATTGTTTGAGGAAGCCCCTTTTTCGCTGCCAGATCCTGGCAATGTACCTTTGCCGGAGCGGCCGGTTGTTATTGGGTCCGGCCCTGGCGGACTGGCGGCAGCATATTTTCTCGCCGAGTGCGGATATTCGCCCCTTCTTCTGGAACGGGGCAGGGCGGTCAACGATCGCATCCGCGACGTGAAGGCCTTCGATCATGGGGGCACGTTTGAGCCAACCAGCAATTATTTATTTGGCGAAGGCGGTGCAGGCACATTCTCCGACGGCAAACTCACGAGCCGTTCTACCGGTCCCGACGTGCAGCGCATTCTCGAATTGTTTGCCGCGTGCAAAGGGAAGCCATCGATCTTGTATGAACATCGGCCGCATTTGGGCAGCAACCGATTGCCGGCAGTCGTCAAGGCAATGCGGCAAGGGATTCAACGGCTCGGCGGGGAGGTCCGGTTCAATACTCCCGTCACGGATCTCTTGATTGAAGACGGCGAGATTCGTGGCGTCGTCACACCAGCCGGCACGATCCGGACTGGTGCCGTGATACTGGCGATCGGCCACAGTGCGCGAGATACGATGGCGATGCTGCTAAACCGCGGCGTGCCGATGGAGCAGAAGCCGTTCCAAATGGGTCTGCGGATCGAGCACCCACAGGCGCTCGTCAATCGCATCCAATATGGTTCGCGGCAATTGGAAGATCAACTTGGGAATGCTGACTATACCCTGGTCGCCCACGGCTCGCGTGACCTCTTCACGTTTTGCATGTGCGTCGGCGGCTACATCATTCCAAGCGTCTCCAAGAACGGCTACTTCTGCACCAATGGCATGAGCCTCTCCCGGCGCGACTCTTACTACGCAAACAGCGGCCTAGTGGTAACTGTGCCCGTCGAGGAGTTTGGCGGCACCGACACACTCGCCGGCGTACGGCTGCAAGAGGTTTACGAGCGTCGCGCATTTGAACTCGGCGGCGGGCTGTATGCGTGCCCGGTCCAGCGGGCGACCGATTACCTCGCGGGCCGAATTTCATCGCCGCCGCCTCGCAACAGCTATCCGCGCGGCACCGTCGCCGCCCGGCTCGACGAGCTTGTGCCGCCAGTCGTCGCCCAGGCGATGCACGACGGATTGCCACTGATGGATCGCAAGTGGAAGGGAAAGTTCCTGCCCGAAGCGGTCCTCGTAGGCCCGGAAGCCCGCGGCAGCTCCCCAGTACGCATTATCCGGGAGCCGGAAAGTCGGCAATCGCCCGGAATTGCCGGCTTGTACCCGGTCGGCGAAGGGGCCGGCTACGCCGGCGGCATCGTCAGTGCGGCGGTCGATGGGCTACGAAGCGCCAAGTCCCTCATCGCCCGATTTGCCAGGCCCAAGTGACGGCCCGTTTTCCCGGCCGCGGGGTTTATTAACCCAGGCAACTGCTTGACAAACACCCGCCGAATGCTGAACACTAAACGCAACTCGCCAAATTGAGGGCCTCCGCGATGAACTGCGACTGCGGCACTACAGACCGGCGACATTTCCTGAAGCACATGGCGGGATTGACGCTCATGGCCGCGCCGGGCGTGCGGTTCGTCAACTCGCTGATGGCTGCTGAGACGAAACTCAAAAAGGCCCACAAGAGCCTCATTATTTTGTGGATGGGCGGCGGCCCCAGCACGATCGATCTTTGGGACATGAAGCCGGGCCACAAGAATGGCGGCGAGTTCAAACCCATCAAGACATCGGCGACTGATATTGAGATTTGCGAACATCTTCCGAACATCGCCAAGCAGATGAAGAATCTGTCGATCATCCGCTCGCTCCGAACGTCGGAGGGCGACCATCAACGCGGCACGTCGTTGATGAATACTGGGCGTAGCCCGAGCCCGGTTGTCCAGTTCCCGTCGATCGGTTCGGTCGTTGCGCACCAGCTTACACCCAAGGAACTCGATCTGCCGAGCTTCGTGTCGGTCGGTGGGACCGCCGCTAGGGTCGGCCCGGGTTTCCTCGGCGCGACTTGCGCCCCGATGACGATTCAAAACGCCGGGCAACCCCCCGAGAATTTGGCTTTGCCGGGCGGCGTCAACGCGGTCAACATGAAGCGCCGTCAGGAATTGTTCACCGAGTTGGATCTCAAAGACAAGGACTTCGTAAAGCGCGGTGAAGCTGCGAAGTCGCACAACGAGATCTACAACAAGGCGTTTAGTCTCGTGGTCTCCGAGCGGCGCAACGTCTTCAGCCTCGACTCGACTGAGGACAAAGGCTTGGTCGAGAAGTATGGCAACAATCAGTTTGGCCGGGGCTGTTTGCTCGCGCGCAAGTTGGTGCAGGCCGGCGCGGTGTGCGTCGAAGTTGACCTAGGCGGCTGGGACAATCACCAGAACATTTTCCCGGCACTCAAAGACCGGCTGTTGCCACAACTCGATAAAGGCATGGCGATGCTGGTCGAAGATTTGAAGCAACGCGGCATGTGGAATGACACGGTCGTGGTCTGGATGGGCGAGTTTGGCCGGACGCCGCGTATCAACCAGAACGCGGGACGCGATCACTTCCCCGGGGCGTGGTCTGTCGTGGTGGGCGGCGGTTCGATCAAGGGCGGCATGGCATACGGCACAACGGAAGAAGATGGCATGAGCCCGAAGGATAAGAAGGTCGGCGTGGGCGAGTTGTACGCCACGATCTACAAGGGCCTTGGTCTCGACCCGAATACTCAGATCCGCGACAACCTCGGCCGGCCCAGTGCGATCGCCGGCGACAATGTGTCGCCAATCGCAGACTTGATCGGGTAAGAAGAAGAGTTAACCGCAGAGTACGCAGAGAGCGCTGAGAAAACCAATACCTGAATTAGTTTTCTCAGCGCTCTCTGCGTACTCTGCGGTTAACTCTGTTCCACTTCATCGATAAACACTCGCGTCTCCGGCAACGCCTTCAAGAATGAGCGCCCATATGGCTTCGTGAGCACGCGCGGGTCGAAGATCACCACCAGCCCGCGGTCATCCTTTCTGCGAATCAACCGACCAAAGCCCTGCTTCAGACGAATCACGGCATGCGGCACCTGGTACTGCAAGAACGGGTTGCCGCCGGCTTCGAGGATCGCTTCGATCCGGGCTTCGGTCAAAGGGCGATCAGGCACGGCGAACGGCAGCTTGGTGATAATCACGTTCGACAGCGCCTCGCCGGCCACATCCACGCCTTGCCAGAAGCTATCGACGCCGAAAAGCACCGCGCGGGGCGTGCGACGAAACTTCTCCAGCAACTTGCCCACCGCGAGACCCTCGCCCTGGCATAAAAGGGTCAGGCCAAGGCACGCGAACTTGGGTCGCAACCTCTCGGCGGCTCTTTGCAAAAATTGGTAGCTCGTGAATAGCACAAAAGCCCGGCCGATTGTCCGGCCCACATATGCCGGGATGCGCTCCAGCACTACGCGCTCGTACGCTTCGGCATCCGATGGGTCCGGTATCTCTTGGAACAGATGCAGCTCGACGTTGCGCGCGTAGTCGAACGGGCTGCCGAGTTGCAATGTCTCGCAACGGCCGACGCCGAGCCGCTCTTGCAAATGCCGAAAGCCATCGCGGCCCCCTTGGCTCAAGGTCGCGCTGGTCATGATGCAAGTCGGGCCCGCATCGAAGAGTTCCTTTTGCAACACCGGTCCAACTTCAATGGGCGCGCTGCACAGGCCGAGCCGTTGCTCGCGTTCGCCGCGCGGCTCAACCCAGTACACGTGCCCCTTCAATTCCTGAGTCAGCCATTGCCGAAGGGATTCCTGCATTCCCGCGAACCGATCGGCGGCCGCTTGGAACTCGACTTTCTCCTCATCGGTGGTGATGTCCTTCGCAAGCCGGCCAAGGTGCGCCGCCATGCTGCCCAGCTCGTCGCTGAGATTGTCCGGTACAATATCCGGCTCGCGGGCCCGGCCCGTCTCGCCGGCCGGGCCGTGGAACCATGCGCCGAGGCGTGCAAAGAACTGCTCAGCGGCGATGCGCGTCTTTTCGCATTGGAGCACTGCCGCGTCGTCGCCGCGGAGAGCGAGCAATCCTTTACCCTGCCGCGGATGGTGAAGCTTGTTGAGCTGGAACTCCACGGATCCCTGCGAAAACCTCAGGCCCAGGTAATCGCTGGCGACATCCTCAATCGTGTGCGCTTCGTCGAATATCACCACCTGATAATCCGGCAAAAGCTTTGCGCCCTGCCGGCGAAGCGCCAAGTCGCTAAAAAACAGGGCATGGTTGACCACGATCAAATGGGCCTGGAACGCACCTCGGCGAGCCGTGTAATAGAAGCAATCCTGGTACGACTGGCATTTCGACCCGAGGCAATTGCCACTGTCGCTCTCGACCAAATCCCAGACTACCGGGCTCGGCGTGAAGTCGAGGTCCGACCGCGAACCATCGCGGGTTTCCCGCGACCAGCGACCGATGGCCACCAATTCTTCGGTGCGTCGTGGCTCGGCGAGCAGTGACACGGCACGTTTCGATGCGACTCGCAGTCGCCGGAGGCTCAGATAATTGCCGCGGCCCTTAATCAATGCGGCACGGAAATTGGGCAGGGCTTTGGCAAGCAGCGGGATGTCTTTGCGGATGAGTTGTTCTTGCAACCCGATCGTGTTGGTGGACACGACCACTCGGCAATCGTTCTTCTCGAGCGCAGCAAGCAAGGCCGGCACAAGGTAGGCAAATGATTTGCCTACACCCGTACCGGCCTCAGCCATCAGGTGCTTTGATTCACTGATCGCTTTGGCGACGGCCGTCGCCAACTCGACTTGCTCGGGCCGGCTCTCGTAGCCCGGCAACACTTGGGCGACCGATCCGCCCGGACCCAATATCGATTCGATCTCCATTGAGCCATTCTAACAGTTGGGCAGTGGTCAGTTGGCAGTGGTCAGTTGTCAGTTAATCCGGAATGCATTGGATTTCACTGACAACTGACCACTGACCACTGGCAAGTGTTACCAGTATCGAATGCGCCACCAGTCGCGGTGGGTGGCGGTGCGGCCGTAGTACCATGAGCCGTCTTCCCACTCCAGCTTTACCGACCGCCAGCCCGGCGGCACCTTCGGGAAGGGATAGAACGGCCCGATGAACGGGAACGCATTGGCCGGGTAATCCTGCGGGTAGGCCACGCGCGAGTAGTTGTTGTAAGGAGCGTAGGTCGGCCAAGCGTATGGCGGCATCTTCGGCGGAGCGGCGTCGTAGAGACCGCCGGTCGGCGGGGCGCCGATCGGTGTCGGGTCGCCATAGCCACCACCGTAGCCGCCGTAGCCTTCCATCATTCCTTGGGGCGGGCCGTTGTAGTTGCCGTTGTTTTGCATGTACGGTGAGCCGCCGCCGTTCGGTCCACATCCGGGGCCGCTCATCATGGGGGCGTTTTGTTGCCCGCCACTATTACCGCCACCGCCGCCGCCATACATCTCGGTCGGCAGCCCTTGCGGGGCCATGGGCGGGCCTTGGTTCATCTGCATCGGCACTGGTATTTGTGCCGGCGAGGGCAGGGCCTCAACCGCTTGGGTGCGATTGAGCGGGCTCACGATCGTCTTATCGACGACGCGAGTCACGCCGTTGACGCTGCGGACGATGCCGCTAATCGCCGCGGCCTGCTGCGGGTCTTTGACCGAGCCGGTCACTTCGACCACGCCGTGCTCGCAGGTCACTTCGACTTGGTAGCCGTTGACTTGCGGTGTCGCACTAAGCTTGCGAGCGATTGCTTCGGCGATTCGTTGATCGGGGTTTGTGGCCGAGGCCATGGGCGGCTCAGCGGCCCGGGCGGATCCACTCCCGGCGAAGGCCGAGAGGCCGATGCACGCCGCGGCGGCCCACCGGCGAGAAAATGCGAGTGCCACGACTTCATCCTCCTGATGGCGTATGCACACCGTGCTCCCACGGCGTACCGCATCCATCGGCGATTCGGCAAAGCCCGAGAAAGCCTCCGTCCCGCTTTCTTCCGCAATGTCAAGCGACGGTGGCCGAGCAACCGACACGTCCGGCTCACATCGGGCGACCGTTGGAACCCGATTGCCAAATGGAGATTTCGAAGATTTTTGCTAAAGTCGCTCGGCGAAGGGTTCATCTCGTTTCCACGAAACGAAAGAAAAGAAACCAATCCTCCGAGTGCCAAGCGACGACGCGACATAACTGGCAGGCACTTTGGCGATTGCGTCGTTTGTTGACGCGATGAACCAATGACCCTAGAATCCGCTCTGTCTTATCAGGGGCACCCGTAGCTCAACTGGATAGAGCATCGGTCTACGGAACCGAAGGTTGCTGGTTCGAATCCAGCCGGGTGTAATACAAAACGCAGGTCGTCTCAATTTCTCAGTCCCAAAAATGACAGCTATGTCGAAACCGCTGCTTGGCGTCATTTGCGGAATCGCGTTCGGTGCGATCGCTGCGGGCATTATGCTGCCGATGTCTTTTCCCGACAAAACAGCCGCCATCACGGCGGCGTTCATTCACCGATTCGGCGTGGGTCTTGTCATTGGGTGTGTGAGTCCCCGTTATTCAGGTTGGGCGACGGGTCTATTTTTCGGTCTGCTATTAAGTCTGCCAGATGCGATTATCACGAAAGCCTACGGCCCGATTCTCGGCCTTGGTGCCATTGGCGGGACGTTGATTGGCGGTTTGATTCACGGCTGGAAATCTGTGTAACGTGGCTATCAAAAATTTCCGTCGCGGTCATCGCCGACTTCGCATTTTTTTCCGCCGCGTGCTCGAGACTTTGCGGCGCAACAACAGGTCGTCGCCGCCGCGATAGGTTAACAACAGTGCGCCGACGCCGGCGTGGCGGTCGAAGAGGGCGGGGATCAGCGACTCTTCGTCGGTCCAAGGATAGCAAAAAAAGACATCGACATCGGCTGGCCCAAAGCCGGCGTGTTCGGGGCATTGGCCAGACTGGAAACTCAACCAAGCGAAGGTCTCGCCGGCATCAAGACAGGCATGGCTGTCGGCGGGCACAAAACTCCCCTGGATGAACTCAGCACTCAGGTCGAAGTCGTGGGCGAGTTCGCGAGCGGCCGCAACTAATAATGGCTCGATTTCAATGCCGGCCGCTTCGAAGCCGAGCATCGCCGCGAGGCACACGTTGGCACCGATGCCGCTGCCCCACTCGCAAAAGCGTTCGCCCGTGGCGAGCCCGTGATCCGCGATTCCTTGGAGAGCCAAATATACGAGTTCGAAGTCGCTGGGTACGAACGCTGGGATAACGTGTTGGTCCCACAACTGTTCAATCCGACGGTCAGCTTCTGCGATGAGTGCAATTGCATCTTGCGGAACGCGCGTGCCAGCCGGCAGAGCAACTTCAATCAGTGAAATAATGCATCCTTGGCCATCACAGTTGGCCGAATTTGGGGAGTCATGCAATTCTATGATGCCCAGTGACAAATTGCATTCCTCATCAATCAACGACGCGAAGGCGACGGCGGTTGTTGCCGCTCTGGCAAACGTAATTTCGCAAAACGTGCCAGCCGGCAGGCGATTCGGCGCACGATTTCCTCGTTGATCGCGGGCCATTCTTGCGGCACAGCTTTTGCAAAGCAAAAGGTCTCGCCCCCTTGAGGTCTTGCCGATGACGTGCACCGTGAATGGTCAGGAATTGACCGCCCTTACCGAGATTTGCCAGCACTTTCGCTTTGCGACTCAGCCGGTGCCGATCTTCCAGCAATTCATCATCGCTCGGCTCGAGGACATTCAGCCAAGCCTGGCCAAGCGAATTGCGCGATTTGATTCCGAACAATTTGTCTGCCTAATGCAAGAAGTCAATTCGTGTTTGGCTACGGAAAATTACTTGTCATTCTAAGTTCCGTGGGATTTCCCGCGTTCCCCTCTTCTCGTTCCCAAACTCCGTTTGGGAACGTAGCTCACGAAACTCCGTTTCGCGATCGTATTGGCAAAGGGGCAAAGTCTCTGTGCGAAGCGGAGCTTCGCGACAGTGCGTTCCCAAACAGAGTTTGGGAACGAGGACTGAGTGGACGAGGGACGAAGGGAACGAGGAGGATCACCGGTTAAAGGGATACTCCTGCACCCACTTGAACTCGCGGTTCTTTAGGAGATAGTCCTTCTTCGGCGACGGTGGGACTTTCCGCAGCGTCATCTTCACATTCTGGCCGTCGAGCGGCCCTTCTAGCACCAGCAGGTCCGGCTCGGGGAATGTTACCGCCAATCGGCCTGCTGGGCTGGCGTCCTTCGACTGCAACAGCACGAGCAGCGAGCGCTCTTGGCTCACGTTGCGGTATGAGATTCCGTAGCCGTCTTCAAACAGCAACGCAACGAAGTAATGGCCGATTCCCGCACGCACGACTGCGGGCATGCCGGGGCCGCCTTTGTAGGAACCCGGGGTGAACTGCTGCGGCGGGGGGTTCACCGGCTGCTCGGGGAAGGGTACCGCTACGCCATCGCGGATAAACTCTTTGCCGACCCAGCGGCCCAACACTGGATTTTCATCGGCCAACATGCCTTCCGATTTCGCGTCGCGGTAGGCGTCGAGCAGGTGAATCGCGGCGAACGCACTGAATGACAGTGTCAACAGAATGGCGGCCGTCCGCTCGACACGCCGCCAGCGACCGAAAAGCGGTGTCTCGGGTCGCGGCTCGACTGGTCGGCCCAGAACAAAGAATCGCGCCAAGCGCGGTGCGTCGGCAACGATCAACGTGAGTGCCATCAGAAAGAGATGGCCGGACATCAGCTTCACCGGCACGTCGTAACACATGTTGAGCAGAAACACCTGCAGCGTCGCGCCGGCTGCGAGCATCGCGCCGAGAAGTGTCGTTCGCCGAGAAATGAGCAGCACGCCGCAGGTGAACTCGATGATGCCGGTAGCCGAGGTGTACGGCTGCGAATATTGCATGAAGCGCCACAGTAGACCCATCGGCGACGAATCGCCATACTTCGCGTCGAGTTGGAAATCGCCGATCGGTGGGAACTGACCGCACCAGATCTTTATCGCGCCGTACACGATCATCATGTCCATGAGGTGGAAACGCACGATGAGCCGCATCCAGGCGTTCAGCCGATCGTAATTTTGACGGCCGACGCCGCGCCATCGTCGCCACAGCAAGCTGGCGATCGACCAAATCAGGGTGATAGCAATAGCGAGCACGAGGTCGGTAAATGCCGTGGCGTAGGCAAACAGTCGATCGCCGGAACCCGAAGGATCCGTTGGTGACTCAGTGCTCACGTGGAGAAGGTTTTGTGAGACCTTGGGCGTAAGCCAGTTGTTCGCCGAATCGACCCAGCCGCTCGGCGCGGAGATCCACTCCGTCATCCGCATTACCCAACGCGGAGGCGTGGTGGCCCACTCGCGAGGTCCGAGTTGCTTCACTCCCAATGACGCCAACACAACCGGAAATGCAAGGATCACCGGCAGCGAGTAAAGAAGCCAATAGGTAAAAGCGAACCGCAAGAGAACGTGGGAGAATGGGTTCCAGCCCTGATTCATGGGCGAGGCGGCCAATGTCTGGGATGGTTCGGAAGCGGGAGAGTTTGACGTCTCGGGGATTCCCACGTTGGACTCCTGTCATGCAGCGGTCGTTACTGCTCAGTGCGTATCCGGACATTGTCGCGAATCATAGTCACGAGGATAGTGACGAAATGGGTGAGGAAATGTAACAGCGTTAGGGGCTTGGTGAACTACTGCGAAGATTGGCGTCTCAAGTCTCAGAAACGTGTTTGATATTCCGCGCGTTCCTTATTCCTTTCCCCAGCTCCCAACGTGTCATCCCGAGGCTTGGGGAGGGGTCTGGCCAACCA
>JBJMQS010000033.1:0-1519 GCA_045802605.1 Gemmataceae bacterium
ACAACGGTGCTCGGCAGCTCACCTAAGGCAGACATCTATTTATTCAAAGATGATGCGATCGAACCACGGCATGCGCTGATCACGAATCGGGCCGGCCGCTTCGAGATTGAAGACTGTACGACCCCGGACGGCACGTATGTGAATGGGATTCCCATTACGCGAACAGTGCTTAACCATGGCGATCAAATTGTGTTGGGCAAAACCGTGCTGGAATTCCTGATGAAGGAAACCGGCGGTTAATAACTTCCGTTGCGATTATCTTTATGTGCCTTCCTTTTTAGGAGAGACAATCGTGTCGATACAGGTCACGTGTGTGTCGTGCAATAGCCAATTCAATGCTCCGGACGACGCCGGCGGCAAGCGAACAAAATGCCCGAAGTGTGGCGGCGTCATCGAGATTCCAATGCCGGCGCCGCCGAATGAGGAGGTGTTTGAGGCCGAGGAAGTTCCACAGGCGTCTTTCACGGACGAAGATTTTGAAGTCGAGAAGCCGGCCGAGCTCCCAATTTCGCCCGCCGGTGACCGTAAGCCGTGTCCGATGTGCGGCGAGATGATTCAGAAGGATGCAGTCAAGTGCCGCTATTGCGGCGAGATCTTCGACCCCGTGCTGAAGAAGCAGGAATTGAAGGCTCGCAAATCAACGGGAGCTGCCAATGAAGACATGACGACCGGCGACTGGGTTGTCGCGATCCTATGTTCCTCAATCGGTTGTATCGCCGGCATCATTTGGATGATTCAAGGCAAGCCGAAAGGCAAAAAGATGTTCTTAGTGTCGTTTGCCGTAACTGTATTTTGGGGTGCCGTTCGTGCGATCATTACCGCAATCGCGACGCAGCAGCACAGATAGAACTCGAATAGGACTGCCTGGTAAGAGTAATGTCGTCGGCCCCTATTGTGACATGCGGCTGTGGTGCGAAGGTACGGGTCCGTGAAGATTCCGTGAACCGATCGCTGCGATGCCCCAAATGCAAGAGCATGCTCTCAGTGCCGGGGCCGGCAGTCGCGGTGCGCACTGTGGAGGTCGCCCCAGGTGCTGAGGCCGTATGCCCGATCTGCCAGACCAACATCCATGCCGCTGAGCCGTGCTTCACGTGTCCCAGCTGTCAGCAAGTACACCACAAAGAGTGCTGGAGTGAGATTGGCGGCTGCGCGACCTACGGGTGCAGTCACGCCCCAGCCATTGACAAGTCGGAGCAGTCCCTCCAAACGCCGCTTTCCGCATGGGGAGATACGAAAAAGTGTCCGGCATGTGGAGAGACCATCAAGTCGATCGCGCTGCGCTGCCGTTATTGCGGCACAGACTTTGGTTCGGTGGACCCGCTGACAACGTCGGATTTACGCGCACATGCCATTCGAAGCGAGAAGCTTGGTCGATTTAAGCAGGTAGTAATCGCTAATTTCGTCATCTCGGTGTTGGGAGTATTGGCGCCCTTAACGTTGATCTTCGGTTTGGCCTATTTGCTTCCGCGCCGAAAACAGCTTGCTAAAAGTGGTCCGTTATTCGTTATCATGGGATGGA
>JBJMQS010000034.1:0-1584 GCA_045802605.1 Gemmataceae bacterium
CCGGAAGAAGCTTGGCAAGGTTTCAGGCCCAGATGGATAGTTGACATAGAGAGCCGCCCTTGGCGTAACTCCCATGTCAATTGCATTCCATCCTGCGAGGTTCGTTACCGAACCCTGTCCGGCAATCGTCGGTCCAAGTGGCCTCTCAACGGTCGTGGTGACGCCTCCTAAGCGGGTGATTGGAATGTGTTCGCTGTCCGGGTTGACTGCGTCCAGCGCGACGAGGTCCGGTTGGAAACGGCCAAGCTCGGTCGTATCCTGCGTGGAACGCAAAGAATCAAACTCTTGCCGGCCGATCTGCGATTCCGCGTCGATGAAGCCGGGAAGAACTCGCATGCCATCCGCGTGTTCAACGACTGCATCGCTCGGGATTTGAATGTCCTTTCCGACGGCGGTTATCTTGCCATCCTGGATGATGACGGTGCCGCCGGGAATAGGCGCGCTTGTCACGGGATAGACATCGCCTCCGACGATCGCAATGGTTTTGCCCGATGCTGCCAGCGGCAGATCGGTTCCTTTCGACACGCCGGCATCGTTGACAGCCTTTGCAGTTGCATCAAGGCCAAAAGCATCCCGTCGTTTGAACAAGAGTTCGCCGTCGACGAGAGTCATGTCGCATTTCGAATAGACGCTCAGCGGATTGCCATCCCATATGGCGATGTCCGCATCCTTACCGACTTCGAGACTGCCCGTCACCTTATCGATGCCAAGTTGCTTTGCGGGATTGATCGTGACGAACTTGATCGCTTCGGCGGCAGGGACATCTCCAAAGCGCATGGACTTCGCGGCGTCCATGTTCACCGGCGTCAGACCGCCGGAAGTGTCGGTATTGATGGACATCACCATTCCCGCCTGCCAACAAATCGCGGCGTTGTAGGGAATGGCGTCCTGAACTTCCACTTTGTAAGACCAAGCATCGGCGAAGCTGCTGGCCATGATGCCCATCTTCGCGAGCTCGGGCGCTATCTTATAGGCTTCGAGCGAGTGGGTGAAGACAAGGTGAAAATTGTATTCCTGTGACAGCCGAGCGAGCATCAGCATTTCATCCTGCCGATAGGAGTGGCAGTGGACGACCACCTTCCGCTGAAGGATGTCGCTCAGGGTTTCGAGTCGCAAGTCCTTTCTTGGCGGCGCGCCAACAGGGTGCGCGTCGTAGCGATCCCATGTAGCTTTATAATCCTTTGCCGCTTCGAATGCACGCCGGTATGTTGCCTCGACGCCCATTCGCGTGGCGGGAAATCGCGTTGGCGCATTGCTGTCATTCGCCTGGGTGACGTTTTCGCCGAGTGCGAATTTAACAATTCGAAAGGCGTTCGGAAACATCACCTCTTGCACGGGGTGTTTCCACTTCATCTTGATGACTTGGCTTTCTCCCCCGATGGGATTTGCGCTGCCGTGAAGCACCAGCGCCGACGTGTACCCCGCGGCCAGCTTTTCGTAGAACGAGCTGTCGTCAGGATCAATGATGTCCGCGATTCGAACTTCAGGAGTTACGGCGTCGCCGAATTCGTTCACGGAACTCGATGCCGCCATGTGACTGTGCGCGTCGATGATTCCGGGGGTTACGATCTTGCCTTTCGCATC
>JBJMQS010000035.1:0-79232 GCA_045802605.1 Gemmataceae bacterium
CACTCTATAACTAAACCACGCTCTACAAAAAAAATCCATCTGCGATGACAGCGCTGACTGTTCCAGCGTCTTGCGCAACTTCGGGAACACATCCTCGCGGGTGGTGAAGGTTACGATGTAGACCTTTTTGTTCGGGCTGAAGCTGTAATACTGCAAAACCGACGCATCGAACTTCTTGCCGCTAGCGTCTGAGACGGTGTGCCGACCGGCGATTTGATAGGTCTTTTTGCCATCCACGGTGGTCATCGTGTCGTCGGTCAGCTTCCAGTTCTTGAATTGTTTGGGATAGTAGTCCTTGAGTTGCTCCGCGAGCTTCTCCGGAGTGACTTCGTCCGCCGCCGAGACCACGTTGACATTGCCCACCTCGGCTTCGCCCACTTTCACCGGTTGCTTAAAGTTGAAAATCATGTTTTGCGCATTGGCGACTTTCTCCCATCCCTTGGGCGGCTCGAACGAGAAGCCAGCATCTTTGTCGTACACTCGGCCCGCACCTTGATGCCGAGCGGGTGTTTTCTTCTCCTCCTTCGCTTGCGCGACGGCGAGCCCGGCCAGCACGAGGAGGCCAACAAACGCGGTCTCAAATCTGACAAAACGATTCATCGTGGTCTCCTGTGGAGTGAATGGGTTACCAATCCGTGCCCGCCCTTTCGCCGCCGTCGGGCGTGACCGCGGCCCAAAATCTGCCCGCGGAGACCGTTGGGCTCACGATGCGAGTTGAAGCATCAACCAACAAAATCATGAGGCCAGCAGGCCGTAAGGCTTGCGGTACCCGCGGATCACATTTGAAGGCCGCTTTGGTCACGACTTGAAAGCCACCCGGCGCGTTGATCTCCTTCGCCAGCTCGCTAAATTTGATCGCTTTCTTGCCGCACTTGCCTGCAACATCACTGTCGATCACATTCGGCGGCGGCACGAATTGTTCGAGGGGCGGTGTCGCTGTGGGGTACTTTTCTGCGTCGGGCAGTGGCGTGGCGAAGCCCGGCGTCGAGGCACCAAAAGCACCCAGGCCCCACACATTAAACACTTCGTCATCTTTCTTTTCCGAGCGGACGCACCGGCTCAGCCGCTCGGTGAGCATGATGGTGTTGGTCACGCCATCGACGACGCTTCTAATTCCTGAGTTTGGCTGGAACAGCAAGCCATTGGCCGCATAGCTCGTCGTAGCGTAGGTACCCGTGAATTTCGCTTCGAATCGCTTTACCGCCGTGGGGTCTTCTACTTGGATTTGAGCCACGGTTTTGATCGTCGGATCGTCTGGGCTCAAGTAAGGTTCAAATTCGATTGACGCGGGGCCATTTTTCTGTGCGTAATACGACGCGGGAGTTTTTTCGTCGAACAACTTATAGATGTGCGCGCCTTCCATGTACGGTAAGATCCGGAAGAATAACGATGGAAGCCCATGACCTGTGGGAGCGCCCTTACCGAAATCGCAAAGCACCGGGAAGCGCTGATTGTGCTCATCATGATAATTGAGTATTGCAATGCCGATTTGCTTCATGTTGTTCTGGCTACGGGTGCGGTTAGCCGCCTCGCGAACCTTTTGCACCGCCGGCAACAATAGCGCAATCAGAATCGCGATGTCCGCGATCACGACGATCAAATCGAGCAGCGAAAATGCGCGACGAATTGACATGAGACGATTCTCCGTTGCGTGACCTAGCTAGCCGCGAGGCGAAGACTTTGCGCAGCCGAGCGCTCAGCTACCGAAACCCTCCGCGTCGCGGCTAACCGTTAATTCAACGCCTTTGCCATTGCCCGCACGTCCTGCGTGATCTTCATCGAGCAGAACTTCGGGCCGCACATTGAGCAGAATTTCGCGCTCTTGAACACTTCCTGCGGCAACTCTTCGTCGTGCATCTTTCGCGCGGTTTCCGGATCGAGACTCAGCTCGAATTGTCGATTCCAGTCGAAATCGAAGCGGGCCTTGGAAAGTTCATCGTCGCGCTGGCGGGCGTTCTTGCGACCACGGGCGATGTCGCCGGCGTGGGCGGCAATCTTGTAGGCGATCACGCCTTGGCGCACGTCGTCCTTGTTCGGCAAGCCGAGATGTTCCTTGGGCGTCACGTAGCAGAGCATAGCCGCGCCGGCCTCGGCCGCGAGGGCCGCGCCGATGGCCGAAGTGATGTGGTCGTAGCCGGGAGCGATGTCGGTCACGAGGGGCCCTAGCACGTAAAACGGCGCGTCGTGGCACAGCTCGCGCTCTTTTTCCACATTCATCTTCACCAGGTGCATCGGAATATGGCCCGGCCCTTCGATCATCACCTGGCAGCCCATCTCCCATGCCTTGAGTGTCAACTCGCCGAGCACTTTCAGCTCCGCGAACTGCGCTTCGTCGTTGGCGTCGGCCAAGCAGCCGGGACGGAGTCCATCGCCGAGGCTGAACGTGACGTCGTGGGCCCGCATGATCTCGCACAACTCACCGAAGTGCGTGTACCAAGCGTTTTGCTGATTGTGCGCATGCATCCACAGGGCCATGAGCGAGCCGCCCCGGCTGACGATGCCGGTGACGCGGTCCTTGGTCAGCGGGATGAACTCCTTCATCACGCCGGCGTGGATCGTCATGTAATCGACGCCCTGCTTGGCCTGGTGTTCGACCATGTCGAGCAGCATCCGCGGGCTGATGTCTTCCGGGGCCTTCACGTCCTGGATGCACTGGTACACCGGCACCGTGCCGATCGGCACCGGGCTGGCGTCGATGAGCGCTTGACGGATGCCGTCGATGTTGCCGCCGGTGGAGAGGTCCATCACCGTGTCAGCCCCGAGGTGCACGGCCGTGTGGAGCTTCTCGAGTTCCTCGTCGGCGGTACCGGTGATCGCCGAGTTGCCGATGTTGGCGTTGATCTTGCAATTGAGGGCGACGCCGATGCCCATCGGCTCGAGGTTCTTTTTGATGTGGTGGATATTGGCCGGGATCACGCATCGGCCGCGGGCGACTTCGCTGCGGACGAGTTCCGGCTCGACGTCTTCACGCCGGGCGACAAATTCCATTTCGGGGGTGATGAAGCCCGCGCGGGTCGCTTCGAACTGCGTCATGTTAGTCTCGCTTTCCTACGCCGGTGCAAACCGGATCAGGTTCTAAGGGTGTGTTCTCAGCCAAGCGAACAACGCCGGCACCCCTAGCGAATATCCAGATTGTATTTGTTTCTGGTCCCTCGTTCCCAAACTCAGTTCTGAACGAGGAGGAGTTTTTTCGTTAGCCGGACGCGCAAGCTACGAGAGGCAGAGTCTCTGCCCCACTCCCAGTCTCTGCTTCCCGTAGCTGGCGCGTCCGGCTAACAAGACCGGCAAACAAGAGGGGGCAGCGGTTGCCAAAAAGGGCCTGAAATCCTAATGTATCTGTTCCTATTTTCGGCGATTTAGTGAGGCGGTGCGATGGTGCGGAAGAAATTGGGTACGGGGCGGAAGACGCGTTGCCGGTTTTGCACGAAGGAAGGCTGTCCCCGGCCAGCGTTCGTGGATTATAAGGACGTGCAGGGGCTCAAGAAGCTTTGCACCAGCCAGGGCAAGCTCTATGGACGCAAGCGCTCGGGCAACTGTGCCGCGTTCCAGCGGGCGGTCGCCGTGGCCCTGAAGCGGGCTCGCTTCATGGCCTTGCTACCCTACGTGGGCGAATAAGACAATTTGAACCGCAGAGAGCGCGGAGAAATCCTAATTGGATTTCTCCGCGCTCTCTGCGTTCTCTGCGGTTCAATTCTTAACTCTGTCTCAACCGCTCAATCACATTTTGAATTGCACCCACGGCCGACGTGGCCTCGGCTTCGAAGGTTCTGGCCTTCGTCGGCTCCGCACGGTCGGGCACTGAGCAACTGAATCGCCAGATGCCGGGGCCGCCATTCTCTAACTTGGTCCAGCGTGGGTTGTATTGCGAGAGCGTGGCCATGGCTTGGTCGATGCCGCCGCCGGTAAACGAGGCTGGTGCGGGGTAAGTCGGATTCACAGGCCGGGTGCCCGTGGAATCCAAAGGCACCACGCCGGCGGTGTTTGTACCCTGCGGCTGACCATTGTCGGCCGTGACCACGGCGAGCACACCGGGCGGGTTCAGATGCGGCGACTGAATTTTGTTGCCACCCGCACCGGTTGGTGCCGGGCCGATTCGCAGATCATTCCCGCCCACCAGCGGCGGATAGGATCCACTCGCCAGCGCGGCATTGCTTGTCGGCGTCGCTTGCGTCAGGGGCGGCAGGGCCATAACCGGCGGCGGATTCGCGCCCGTGTTGATCGGCAGCGGCGTGGCGTTGACCGGCGGAGCCGTCGCACCCAACAGCGGATCTTCGCCGGCCTTCGTCTGGCCGTTCTTCGGCAAGCCAGTGCAACCTGTCATTAAGACTAACCACAGAGACACAGAGACATAGAGAAAACGATTTCTCCGTGCCTCTGTGTCTCTGTGGTTAGTCTTTTGCCGATTCATCTTGCCCACTCTGCGGACTACCCTAAACCATCGACACCTTATCCAGCGTCTACGGCAATAGCTTCTGAGGGATTTTGCAGCAATGGCAACTTTTCGCATCGCGGTTCTGGGCGGCGACGGCATTGGGCCAGAGGTAATCGAGCAGGCGATTCGTGTGGCGGACGCGGCCGCCCGGCGCGACAAAACCGAGCTGAATTGGAATCGACTGCCCTGGTCCTCCGCGTTTTATTTGCAGCATGGCCACATCATGCCGCCCGATGGCTGGGACCAACTGGCGAAGCACGACGCCATTCTCTTCGGCGCGATCGGCGACGCCCGGGTGCCCGATGCGGTGACAGTGCACGAACTGCTTTTGCCGATGCGCCGGCGATTTGATCAGTACGTGAATTTGCGTCCCTCAACACTTTACCCCGGCGTGCCGAGTCCGCTCAAAGATAAGAAACCCGGCACGATCGATCTCGCGGTTTATCGAGAGAATACCGAAGGCGAATACTCCCCGATCGGCGGACGTCTCTACCCCGGCACCGCGCCCGAGATCGCCATTCAAACCGCGGTGTTCACTCGCCGCGGCTGTGAGCGGATCATGCGAGCCGCATTTACTGCGGCACGGCTCCGCCGCAAGAAGGTCACGTCGATCACCAAGTCGAACGCGCTCATTTGGGGAATGGTCTGCTGGGACGAAGCCTTCAAAGCGGTTTCACGAGAGTTCCCCGACGTCGATGCCGATTACCTGCTCGTCGATGCCGCGGCAATGGACCTCGTCCGCAAGCCGGAGCGGTTCGACGTGATCGTGTGCTCCAATCTGTTTGGCGACATACTAACCGACCTCGCGGCCGTGGTGACCGGATCGATCGGTCTAGCCTCCTCGGGCAACATCAACCCGGAGCGGACGTTCCCGAGTATGTTCGAGCCGGTGCACGGCTCCGCGCCGGATATCGCGGGTAAGGGCATCTCCAATCCCCTCGCCGCGATTTTGTCCTCCGCGATCATGCTCGAACATCTCGGCTGTCGCAGCGCGGCCCTGGCCGTGCGCTCGGCGGTGACCAAGGTGCTGGAAGCCGGCAAGACGATGCCGCACGATTTGGGCGGGAAATCGAGCACCAGCGAAGTCGGCGACGCTGTGTTGGCGGCGATGGCGTGAGGCTTGCACGCTAAACGGGGAACATCATGTCTTACGGCTACGGAAATCAACAGCGCAGCCTGCTCAGTCGCTTCGTGCCACTGCTCATCGCACTGGTCCTCGCCGGGGCGTTTCTCTTTCACGGTTGCGAGGAGGGGCCGTTTGGCCGGCACCGCGTGGTCGCCCTGGCGCCGGAGCAGGAGGCGGCTCTGGGCGCACAGGCCTTTCGCGAGACGCTCAGCCAGGCGAGCGTCGATCGCGATCCGGCCGTCAATGAAGCGGTGGGCCGGGTCGTTCGCAATCTCGTCCGAGCCACCGGCGATCCAGGATTCTTGCGGCAGGTGAATCTGGAAGCGCATGAGTTTGAATGGAAGTGGAGCGTCGTCCGCAGCCATGAGGTCAACGCGTTTTGTTTGCCCGGCGGCAAGATGGTGGTTTACACCGGCATCCTCCCGGTCGCTTACACCGAAGCCGGCTTGGCGGTGGTGATGGGGCACGAGATTTCGCACGCACTCGCCCGGCACGGGTCCGAGCGGATGGCCCAGCAGCGGGCGGTGGACATCGTTCGCCTCGGCACGATCGCATCATTTTCCGATATGGACTACCGCACGCAGCAAGGGGTGATGCAGGCGTTCAACATGGGTTCGCAGTTCGGCCTGCTGCTTCCCTATAGCCGCAATCACGAATCCGAAGCCGACCACATGGGCCTGCTTCTCATGTCAGCGGCCGGTTATGACCCAGCCAACGCGCCGAAATTCTGGCAGCGGATGACCGAGATGAGCGCGGGCCGCTCGCCGCCGGAATTCGCCTCGACGCACCCGGGTCACGAACGACGGGTGGCTCAGCTTGAGGAATGGCAGGCCGAGGCGCGGGTGCTCTACCGCTCCGCGACGCCGGCGGTCGATGCGGACCGGCCGCTGCCTTTGCCCTGACCAAGCGGGGCGGTATCGAATAATCCGCCGCCGATTTTGTGAAAACCGTTTCATTTCTGCAACCGACATAGTCGCCGGCCAGCCGGCCGACTAATTTGCCTGCTCCAATCTTCTTCCAGGGAGTAGTTTCATGCCGATGGTTATTCCGCACATCACGTCGAGCGACGCGAACAAGGCGATCGAGTTTTACAAAGCGGCTTTCGGCGCGACCGAAGTCCGCAAGATGCCGCACCAAGACGGCAAACGCATCATGTTTGCCGAGCTTCGCATCGGCGACGGTTCGCTCTATCTCAACGACGATTTTCCGGAATTCTGCGGCGGCAAGTCGCGGACGGTCGCCCATTTGGGCGGAACGCCGGTGACGCTGCACATGAATGTGCCCGATTGCGATGCCGCGATCAAGCGAGCGGCCGATGCCGGGGCGCATGTCACGATGGGCGCATCGGATATGTTTTGGGGCGACCGCTATGGGCAGGTCAAAGATCCATTCGGCTTCGAATGGTCCTTCTCCCACCCGTTGAAGAAATAAAGCAAGACTAACCACAGAGACACAGAGGCACAGAGAAGACAATCAAATTGGTTTTCTCGGTGCCTCTGTGTCTCTGTGGTTAGTTCTTCTTGTCAAACCTTCCAACACGGAACATGCCGACTGGATAGGCCGTCTCGCTTTTGGTCACCAAGTCGGCCAGGATCTCTCCCACCACCGGGGCGAATTTGAATCCGTGGCCCGAGAAGCCGCCGGCGATCGCCACCTGCGGGTACTCGGGGTGCCGGTCGATGATGAAGTGGCGATCCGGCGTCAGCGTATAGAGGCAGACGCTCGCTGAAGTACGCGGCCCGGTCACGTCCGGTAAATGCTCGCTCAAGAATCGGCGAATCGGTTTTTCATCCTCCGGCGTGACGTCGTAGCGGGCCTCTTTTACGCACGGGAGTTCCGGCGCTCCATAGTGCTGGGCGATCTTCATGCCGCGCGGATCGAGCATCGGCACGCCGTAGAAGTGACCTTCCGGCACCTCGGCCATGAAAATTGGGAACCGATCGCGGCGAAAAGCCTCGGCGTTCGCTGGCCGGAACCACTGCGGCACTTGCCGCATGATCGTCAGTGGCAATTCAAGTCCGTCGAGCGTTTTCTTGGTCCACGCCCCGGCCGCGATCACGAGCCGGGCCGCGGAGACAGTTTCCCACGCGGTCCGCACTGCCACGGTGTCGCCGACGACTTTCCATTCCAGCACTTGCTCGGCGAAGCGCAACTCAGCTCGGTGTGCGAGCGCATCGTCTTGCAGTGCTCGCACACAATCATCCACATAAAGAAAGCCAGCTTCGGACTCGATCGCGCCGACGTAGTCATCGCCGAAGCGGAATTGCGGAAATCGATTTCGTAATGTCGCCGGGTCGAGCGGCGCGAGGTTGAGCCCATGCAGAGTGGCGGCAGTTTGCACTCCTTGGATGAGGGCGCCCGACGGTTGACCAATGGTGAGGCACTCGCAAGCAGTGACCAGATGCTGGCCCGTGCGCTGCTCGAGGTCGTACCAACCACTGAACGCAGCCCGGCACAGCGGCACATAGTCCGCGGCTTCGTAGTATGCAGTGCGAATGATGCGGGTGTGGCCCTGCGAACTGCCCAGCGCGTGCCCACGCTGGTAGCGATCGAAGGCCAGCACGCGCAGGCCACGCCGAGCGAGCACGGCGGTCGCGGCCGCGCCCATACCGCCGAGGCCAAGGACGATTGCGTCGTAAGTCATGGTTTTTCCGGCACCGCAACGGACGTATGATCGTGTACGATTCGCCAGTCTTTACCAAATCGGCGCAGGATCAACGTGAACAATCCTTCGGGCGCTTTGCCATCGGGAAGTTCCACGCGCCAGTGACCGCGGGCCATCGCTACATCGTTGCCGAGCACTTTGATGTCGATGTCGGCAAACGTGAGTCTGCCCATCGACTTGCCTTCGCCTTTGTATCGTCGTTGATACCGGTCGTGCGTCGGTTGCCAGCCTTTGGTCACGTCGCCACCGGAGTAAAACGATAACTCCGGGCTGTTCCAATACCCGGCCATGTAGCCTTCGAGATCGCCGCGATTCCAGGCCGCGTTTTGTTCATTCAGCACGCGACGAATGTCATCCGTTCCGTCAGTCGAGGCATAAAGTGGTTGCTTGACCAGCCACACACAAACCACGACGATGCCAATTGCCGCCGCTTCGGCAAACATGAGGCTGAACAAAACACCCCATGACAATCTCAAGATTTGCGGTTTGTCATCGGTATTCATCTGTGTTTCTCTTGGCCTAGCGCCGCCATTCTTTGCGCAAGATCGCGTACCGCTTTACATCATAAAAGGTCCCGCGCAGACAAACGGCCGAGCGGGCGACACCCTCGAATTGGAAACCGAGCTTCTCGATCACGCGCGAACTAGCGTCGTTCGCAACGACGCAGTGCGCTTGCATCCGCTCGACCACATAATCCTCGAACACGTGAGTCACGAGCGCTCGCGCCGCCTCGGTGGCCAAGCCTTGGCCCCACCAGGGCTCGCCAATCCAGTAACCCAACTCCATCGACTGATGCTCGCGCGCCACCCAGAAGCAGCCGACGGAGCCCATGATCTGCGTGATGTCGCCGAGCGGGCAGATCGCCAGCGGCTCGGGCACTTGCTGCATGTATTGGCTGCGGGCGTAGGAGCTGATGTAGTTGTGCGAGTCATCGATGTTGCGATGGGCGTTCCAGAGCGTGTAGCGCGTCACGTTGGGATTCGAAGCAACGCGAAATAACGCGCTGGCATCGCTGCCGTGGAAGCCACGCAGCACCAGCCGCGAGGTCGTCAGCGTCGGCGGCTGCCAGTCGAAGCCGGTCACGGCTGGTTCTTCCAGGGCACGGGTTGCTTGGCGAAGAACGCCGCCAAGCCATGTTTGCATTCGTCGGTGAGCCGCGGAGCCGCACTGGCCCGGGCCGCTTCCTCAACTGACATCGCCTGCTTGGAGAATTGCCGCAACAACTCTTTGGTTTGCGCGATCGCGTGTGGCCCACCTTCGGCAATGGCATTGACTACCTGTTCGGCCCGGGTCCAAAGCTCATCGTTGGGCACCACGTCGTTGACCAATCCCGAGACTTGAGCCTCGTGGGCGTCGATCATTTCGCCGGTGATCAAGAGATAGCGGGCCATGCGTTCGCCGACGTGCCGCAAAAGATGCGGCATGACGATGGCCGCGACGAGGCCGCGCCGCACTTCCGGGTAACCGAACTTGGCGGCCCCGGACGCGATGGCCAGGTCGCAGACGCTGACAAGCCCTGCGCCGCCAGCCACGGCCGGACCATGGACCAATGCGATGGTCGGTTTGGGAAGGTTGTAGATTCGATCGAAGAGCTTCGCCAATGTCAGGGCATCATTCCAGATTTCATCTTGGGCCGCATTGAGCGTGCCCTGCAACTCCGTGAGATCCATGCCGGCGCAGAACGTCGGCCCCGCTCCGGCAAGAATCACGCACCGAGCTTGTTTGTCATCCGCAGCGCGGTCGAATGCCTCCGCCAAGCCGGCAATCAAGGCGCGCGACAGTGCGTTGCGTTTATCCGCGCGGTTCAGTGTGATCACCGCGGCGGGGCCTCGGTGGGTGTAAGTCACAAGTTCAGTCACGATCGGCTCCGTAACATTTCCGACAAATTCGCCGGCTCCTCAATTGGCATCTGCAAGAGCGCCAGCGCCAGCGTTTTGCCTTGGGTATCGCTCCGCAGGCTGCGGCTCGCGCCGCCGGCGAGCACGTCGTACAACATGAAGTTCAAAGCCAGCAAATTCGCTGCCTCAAATCGCTCAACTCGCGTCACGCCGAGTGATTGGAAATACTCGGCAATGCGCGGGCTCTTCAGGTTCTCGCGCAGCCAAGCGAAGCCAGCCGGCGTGTAAGCGATCACGGCGATGTTGGCGTGGTTGCCTTTGTCGCCCGACCGGCCATGTGCAATTGTCGAGAGCGGAATCATGGTCTTCATGTCTTCAAGAGCGTCGACCCGTCAGGCCGACGTGTTTTTGCTTGCCGGTTTTCCACGTCGGGCTGCCGCCTCGACGCTCTTTCAATCCAGTACTTTCCACTCGGGTGTTACCGCTTCCTTGGCGAGCAGAGTCGGCCAGTAGGCAAACACTTCGCGGACCTGGGGCCGGCCCGTTGTGTAGCCGGTGACACCGGGTGGGCCGGACGTCACCAGCGGGGCGAACTCCTTGGCGAAGCGGTCCAGTTTCGCTTTGTCCGGGTCGCGGGCACTGACGCGTAGCACAACTTCCGGCGCATCGACTTTCGGCAGCACGCCGTGCAAGCTGTCGCCGGCGCCGAGGCACTCGATCAACGAATGCTGCGGCTTCGCGCCGACGCGCTCCAAGCGCGAGAGAATCATCTCGCCAGCATTGCGGGCCTTCTCTGCTGCGCCGGGCCCCGCGATCACGAGCATGCCCGAGACCGCGAAGCCATCGCGATATGCGATCGACACCTTGTACGAATCGGTGGCCGGCTTGCCCTTGCAGTTGCGCAACAGCACCGCGTCTTTGCCGGCCTGTGTCAGCGACAGCGTCGTGAAGTCGGCCACCACGTCGGGCGTGAGGTAGCGCGCGGGGTCGCCAACTTCGTAAAGCAATTGCTCGCCAACTGTCTCGATGTTTACCGCGCCGCCGGTGTTCGCAGGCTTGGTCATGGTGAACGAGCCGTCGGCGTTCATATCGGCAATAGGGTAACCGACGTTGGCGAGATCCGTCTCTTGCCAGTTTATCCACAGGCCGCCGGTCGCTTGTGCGCCGCATTCGAGCAAATGCCCGGCTACAATCCCGGCACAAAGGCGATCCCAGTCCTCCCACTTCCAACCAAATTCTTTGACGCACGGACCCAGCGTCAGGGCCGCATCCGCGACTCGGCCTGTGATGACGATGTCCGCGCCGGCCACGAGGGCATCCGCGATCGGCTTTGCGCCGAGATACGCATTCGCGCTGACGACCTTGGAACGAATGTCGGAGAAGGGCGCTTTGGTATCGAGATTGATGAGCGGATGACCGCTCTTGATGAGATCATCCAGCTTTGGCAGCAAGTCATCGCCGGTGACGACGGCGAGTTTGCGCTTGGCGCCGAGCATCGCGCGAGCCTTCGCCGCGCAAGCGGCCGGGTTCATGCCGCCGGCGTTGGTGACAATCTTGAGCTGTGGCTGTTTCTCCAGATCCGGAGCGATTTGGTTCAGCACGCTAATAAAGTCGGATGCAAACCCGGCGCTCGGATCCTTGGCCTTTTGCAGGGCGAGGATCGACATGGTCAATTCGGCGAGATATTCGAGCGTGAGATAATCGAGTCGCTCGGCCCGGATCAGTGCCGCCGGCGCATCGACGCTATCGCCCCAGAAACCTGCCGCGTTGCCGATTCGCATGAGATCAGATTACGAATATTTGAATTTACTAGCCTGACGCGCTAGCGAAGAAAAAGAGAAACCTTCGCTTGCGCGTCAGGCTAGTACGAAGGCCGCGGGAGCACCGGAAAAACGATAGTCCTTCACCTGCGCTTTCGCCTAGTCAGTACAGGATTACGCCGCGTCTTCCGCCATCGCTAGGGCGACGGCGAGCCGGCAGCCGCGGACGAACTCGGGGATGTCCACGTACTCGTCCACGGTGTGGATCGCGTTTTGGCCCGCGCCGAGCGTGACCACGGGCACGCCGTGCTTGATGAACCAATTCGCATCGAGGCCGCCGTCAGCGACTTTCAGCTTCGGCTCCAGGCCGATTGCTTTCACCGCGGCCTCAGCCACCTTCACCACCGGCGCGGTTTCCTTGATGTGGAACGCGGTGTAGTCCACCCGGCTATTGAATTTCACCTTGGCGGTCTTGCCGGCTGCATCGGTGACCAACCGGCCCGCATTGACGAAGGCCGTCTTGTAAGCGGTGGTGATTGCCTTGGCGAACTTCGCATCGTGGCTGCGCGATTCACCCTTCACCATGAGGTAATCGGTAACGACATTAGTTGCATCGCCGGCCGATCCGCCGGTGGGGCCAGCGAGGCTGCCGACGTTGCTGGTGCCGCGCTGCTCGCCTTTGACCACTTTGCCGAACCACCCGCCTTTGTAAACCTCGGCGATGGCGAGCGACGCGATCGCGGTGGCGGAGATGCCGGTTTCCGGCGCGACGCCGGCGTGGGCAGCTTTGCCTTGAATCTCAACATCCCAGCGCTCCGCTCCAATCGCGCCGATAGTCACATCGGCCGCTGAACGCCCATCGAAGTTGAAGCCCATCGTGATGCCGTCGAGATCATCCGGATGCACATGGCGTGCGCCGTACAGGCCGCTCTCTTCACGCACCGTAAACAACAATGTCAGCGGCGGGTGTGGCAAGTCGTGTTTCAACAGTGTCTGAATCATCGTCACCAGCACGGCAACACCGGTGCGGTCATCGCCGCCCAGCGCGGTGTTGCCCGATGAGACGATCTTGTTGCCGTGCTTTTCGGGTTTGACACCGGCACACAACGGCACTGTGTCCATGTGGGCGGAGAAAAGCCGGCGTTTGCCGGGCCGAGTGCCGGGCAGCTCGACCCAGAGGTTGCCGCACGGCGTGGGCACGGGGATGCGCGAATGGGCGTCGTCCGAGCGGATCGATTTCGGCGGCACACCGAAATCGCGCAGCATGGTGTTCAGTTCGCGCGACACACCATCCTCGTGCCCGGTCGTGCCCTCGATGGCCAACAGGCGCATCAAAGTGGCAACGGCGGCATCGGTATCAACGAGAGCGTGGGACATACCTCAAATAGTATGGATGCCCGCACGTTTCGCGGAGGGAAGCGGGCTTGACGGAATTTGCGGAACTTGGGATGCCCCGGCAAGTCTTTTCACGGAGGATGCCCAAATGAACACGCGATGGCTAGCGTTGGCGGTGCTGGGAATGGCGGGAATGGTGCGGGGCGATGAGCCGGCGAAGCCACTGCCATATGTGCGGGGCTGCGAGTCGGCGAAGGTGAATCCGCCCAAAGAAAATTCAAATGTCGGGTATGAGTTGAAGGTAGGCCTTTATCAAGGAGACCCCTTTGGTGATCCCGAAAATGGGACACTGAAAATATTGTCGGAACCCACCCTCATGACTCTTGGCGATCAGACCGCGTCTCTAAAGATCGAAGAGCAAGTCACGTTCGAAGGCGGCGCGATATCTAGTGACCGATGTGGTTACACGATCAAATTCACTCCCCAAGCCGCAGATCAAGGAAAGGTGCGCATTGCACTCGACGCAAAGTTGAGTCTTTTCGGTTCCGGTGCCTATGCAACGACCTATCGTGGGCTCGAAATGACAAAGCTCTGTACGCCGAACAGGTTGTACAAAGTGAAGTTTTCTGACGCCGATGGATTGGTCACATGGATTGAATTTCAGGTAAAGCCAGTGTCGCTGGTGCAAGAGCGGCCGGGTGCCGGCGGTCTGCCCACCAAAGTTCAATGAGTTTCACGAGCCGGAAGCGTTAGCGACAATATTCGATACGCCGTCGCTCACGCTTCCGGCTCGTTGAACGATTCTGCTTCGCTAAACTAATCTTACCCGAACTCACACCACCGAGGCTGCCCCATGATCACCGGCGTGCACACCATGTTTTACACCTCGAAGCCCGATGAGTTGCGAGCGTTTCTGCGCGACAAATTGAAATTTCCATTCACGGATGTGGGCCAGGGTTGGCTGATTTTCGACATCGCCGACGCCGAGATGGGCGTGCACCCCGCGGACGAGAAAGGCAAAGAAGGTGCCCCCACCGGTACCCACAACATTTCCTTTTACTGCGACAACATCGAAAAAACCGTCGCCGAGCTGAAGGGCCGCGGCGTCGAGTTCATGGGCGACATCCAAGACATGGGCTACGGCATTGTCACGCAATTCAAGATGCCGGGCGAGGTCGTGGTGCACCTCTATCAGCCGCGGTACAAGCGGAACGCGGCGAAGGTGTAGCGGGAGAACTGCCATGGAATCCGAACGGCCGCGTCGAAAGCGCCGACAGCCCACTGGTCGCCCCGCATGGATTCCCATTGTTTGGGCCAGCGCGGCACTCTGCGTCTTGGTCGGCATTGGCTTGGCGACTCTTTATGTCATCAAATCGCGAGCGGCCGATTCCCGTTTGATCGGCACGTGGAAATCGGATGCCGACGCTACCATCGCCGATATTCGAACCAGACGACCTGTTACCGAACAACAAGAGTTGGCTCTGCGAAAGCTCTTCGGCAAAATGACTATCACTTACGACAAGAAGACGTATACGAGTAATCTCGAGGGAACTGTTGACACGGAACCCATCACGATCGTCAGCAAGGACTCAGATTCAGTTTCGATCAAGGTGAAGTGGGCACTGGATAATTCGGAAAAAGTGATTCGAATCCAGTTCGTTGGATCTGATATCTATTGGGTGGAAATTCCGGGGTTCGATATGAGAGAGTGTTTTCGCCGAGTCAGTTAAGAACTGTCACCAGCCCGCAACGCACGCAAGAGTTCTCGCATAAAATCCCTGCTTGCTCTGTGGGCTGGTAATATGTTCGCATGTCAAACACCTGGCCCGCTCTGCCGCTCGCCGACTGGCAGCCCACCTATACCACGCTGCAGCGGTGGACGCAGATTGTCGGCAAGATTCGCACGACGCTGTCGCCTTGGATCAATCATTCCTGGAGCAGTACGCTCTACGTCACCGCTCGCGGGCTCTCGACCGGATTGATTCCTTACCAGTCAGAGTCGTTCGAACTCAATTTCGATTTTATTGACCACTGCTTGTTGATTAAGACGTCTGCCGGCGGCTGCGAGTCTGTCGCATTGAAGCCGCGGTCGGTGGCCAAGTTTTATGGCAAGTTGAATAAGCGGCTCAACGAGGTCGGCATTCAGGTGCAGATCAACACGAAGCCGAACGAGTTGGCCGACGCAATTCACTTTGAAAACGACAACGAACATTCCGCGTACGACCCGGAGGCGGCGCATCGATTTTGGCGCGTCCTCGTGCAATGCGAGCGCGTCTTCACCGCCTTTCGCGCTCGGTTCATCGGCAAATGCAGCCCGGTGCATTTCTTCTGGGGTGCGTTCGATCTGGCGGTGACGCGGTTCTCGGGCCGGCCCGCGCCTCCGCATCCGGGCGGCGTGCCGAACTTGCCCGACTGGATCGTGCGTGAGGCCTATTCGCATGAAGTGTGCAGTGCGGGCTTTTGGCCCGGCGGCGGGGCGGTGCCGTTTCCTGCTTTTTACTCCTACGCTTATCCGGAGCCGGCCGGTTACCGCGATGCAAAAGTGCGGCCCACCGAAGCGAGTTACAACCCAGATTTGCGCGAGTTCGTCTTGCCCTACGACGCGGTGCGCCAGGCTGCGTCGCAGGACGAGGTGTTGATGGAGTTTCTGCAAAGCACCTATGAGGCGGCGGCGGATTTAGGGAAGTGGGATCGGGCCGCGCTGGAGCGAAGCCAGGATCCGCGGCATTCGTAATCGGGCTGCTGTTAAACTGCGTCAACTCTGCCGAATTCAACGCCCCGCCAATCGATTGATGCGGCATCTAACGCACATTCGCGCATCTCTCGTTCAATTGTGAAGATTGCCTGATCCGAAAAAACGGAAGTATGATCGCTCAAAAATCTCACCTACTGGTTCGCCTCGTCATCCCTTTGATGGGGCTTCTCCTCCTGGCAAGCCCGGCTCGCGCCGAGGACAGCAAGGAACTCCAAGAGCTCAAGGCCCGTCTCGACCGGTTGGAAAAGCAAAACGCGGAGCTTCTTGCGGCCATGAAGTCCCAGCAGCCGCAAAGCGTCCAGCAGGTCAAACAACTGGAGCCTCCCACACAAGCAAACTCAGGCAACAATGCCGCCTCCGACGCGGCCGCCAAGGACGATGCCGTTTGGAAAGCCGTCAACGACGCGCTGAAGAAAGCCAAAGAAGACGAGGCCAAGGGCAAGAAGGACGAGGAAGAAAAGAAAAAAGCCGAGGGCTTCGTCGTTGGCAAGGATTTGACGTTCAAGTCCATTTGGAACAACGGCCTGATTTTCACGACCGCTGATGAAGCATTCAAGATGCACATCGGCGCACGCACGGAATTCGACACCGTCTGGTTCCAACAACCCAAGGCGATGCAAAAGCCAGCTCCCGTCGGGGTGGGGCCGCTTGATGACGGGTTTTTCTTCCGCCGCATCCGGCTCGAGACCGACGGCACCATGTGGGAAGTCGTCGAGTGGCAAACCGAGTTTGATTTCGAAAATGCCAACCAAGTCACGTTTGACCATCTCTGGGCCGGCGTGAAAGAGATTCCTTACCTCGGCACGGTTCGCGTCGGTCAGCACCGAGTGCCGCAAGGTTTGGAGTCATTCTCCACGAGCAAGCAAACCGAGTTTCTCGAACGGGCTGCTAAGTTCGAAGCCTTCGAGCAGGAGTTCGGCCTCGGCGTGTTCTGGGCCCAGGATTACTGCGACCGCCATGTGACCACGCAAGCCATGTGGCACCGCAACGAGTTTTTCTCCGCGCCGGCTTATCAAGGAGCCGCGTTCGGCGACGGCACCTATGCCGCGACGAGCCGCATCACATGGCTGCCGGTGTGGAAGAACAACGGCCGCTGTTTCCTGCACTTGGGTGCGTCGTACCAAATCGCGGAGACTCCGCTGGATCGCACGACCGGAGCCGCGCTGGCGACATCGCCGGCCGGCGTGGATGAAGACCGCGACATTGTTCGCTACCGTGCCCGGGCCGAGATTCGCGACAGCACCGGCATCGGCGCATTCGAGGGCAATTCGACGCGATTCGTGGATACCGGCACCATCATCGCCGATTACACCCAAACCACGGGCCTCGAGCTCTTGCTGAACATGGGCCCGTGGTGGATCCAAGCCGAGAATGATTTCGATCAACTGAACAAGGCGTACGTCCCGGCGTCGGCCGCGGCCCAGGCGGTCGGCAACCCGATCTTCACGGGCGGCTACATCGCCACCGGGTTCTTCCTCACCGGCGAGACGCGCGGCTACGATCGCCGCTTCGGCCGCTACGACCGCGTGGTGCCGAACTCCACGTTCTTCTGTGTCCGCGACGATTGCGACCGCTTCAACGGCAGCTTAGGCGCGTGGGAATTGACCTATCGATTCTCTTACGTCGATCTGGACAGCGGCGCGATTCACGGCGGCCAGCTCAACGAACACACCATGGGCGTGAATTGGTATCTAACGCCAAACCTGCGAGTCATGGCGAATTACTTGGTGGCCGACCGCCGCGTCGATGCACCAAACGTCGGCGGCTGGGTGCACGGCTTTGGGATTCGCACGCGATTGGAGTTTTGATCTGACATGAACGAAACCATCATCGTCGCCATGCTCCTTTTGCCTCCCACGCCGGCCGAGCCGCCGCCCGCATGTGCCCCGTGCACGCAGAAAATGTGCGTCTCAGAGCCAATGCCGCGCACGAAGAACTGCTACTCGGTGAAGTGCGAAGACTATTGCTTGCCGCGATGCTCGCCGTGGGACTTCTTCCGCAAGGACTGTGGCTGCGACGGCAACTGCGGCAGCGTGCGCACGCGCAAGTGGCTCGTGAAAAAGAAAGTGCCCGACTGCGACGGTTTCAAGTGTACTGTCAAGGACGTGCCGCTGGATTGTGCACCTGTCGCACCGATGCCAGCAGCGCTCCCCGCACCGAAAAAGTAATTGTCTCAACGCCCAACCCATTGTCTTGTTAGCCGGACGCGCAAGCTACGGGAGCCAGAGACTTGGCCGCACTCGAGCGATTCTGCTTCTTGTTGTCCCCGCGAACTCAACGGAAGGCAGAACCCCAAATGGGGCCAAGTCTCTGGCTCCCGTAGCTTGCGCGTCCGGCTAACAAAACCGATCATCAAATTCGTTGAAGTTCAGCCCGCCATTTCCCCGATTTAAGCGACAGGGCTCCTTCCCTATTCGACGATGGATCGTTATGGCTTCGCCTGCGCCCATTCTCCGCGGACCGGCCGCCGCCAAGTGGTTCGTCAAATTTTTCCGCGATCCTGTGGCCACTTTGATTGAAGGTCGCCAGCGTTTTGGCCGGGTGTTCGGGCTCGGGGGCGTCTTCCCCCGTCGCAAGCGGCATCGCCTGTTCGGCGTCGCGCTCGGTCCGGCCTACAACCGAATCGTTTACAACGACACGGCCATCTTCCGCGCCACCGGACAAGCGCTCTGCGGACCCAAGGACTCGGCCCTTCGCCGCATTCGCTTCGGGCTGACGCGGATGAACGGTGATAAGCACAAACAGCATCGCCGGTTGATCGCGCCGTTGTTCTCGAATCACGCCGTTGACGAATATCACCCGCACATGGCGGCGATTGCCGCACGCCACATCATGGCTTGGCCGGTCGGCCAAGTGGTTGACGCATGGCAACTCGTGCGGAAGTTGGCTCTGGACGTGTCGAGCCAGTTATTGTTCGGCCGCGAGGAACCGGAACGCGCCAACGTGTTGGGCAATCTGTTTCGCGGCTGGCTGGAGCGCAACTTCTCGCCCGGCGTCTGGCTCATGCCGGTGAACATGCCCGGCACGCCTTATCGCGGATTGTTGAAACACTCCGAGCATATCGAGCGCACGGTGCTCGCGATGATTGCCCAGCGGCGTACCAACCCGCCTCGTGACGCTGACATGCTGACCGGGCTCATCCGCGCTCATGACTCGGAAAACGACGGCGGCACCGATCACGACCTCGTGGGGCAAGCGAATATTCTTTTCGCGGCCAGCTTCGAAACGATCGGCACGTCGCTGGCTTGGATGATGTTTCTGTTGGCCCAACACCCGACCGTCGCCGCGAACTTGCTCGATGAACTTCAGCCACTGCGCGGGCTTGCGCCGCGGGCCGACCAATTGCCGCGGTTGAAGTATCTTGATGCGGTGATCCGCGAAGCGTTGCGGGTGTTGCCACCGGTGCCATTCGCAATTCGCCGGCCCGCAGCCCAAGTCGATCTCGATGGCCTGGTACTCGAAAAAGGCGATCGACTCATTGTCAGCCATTACATCACGCACCACGATCCGGAGATTTACGACGAGCCGGAGCGTTTCATTCCCGAACGCTGGTTTCGCATTCGGCCGACGGCGTTCGAGTATCTGCCGTTCAGCGCCGGCCCGCGGATGTGCTCCGGCTTCGGCTTCGCGATGGCGGAGCTTAAGATCGTGCTGGCCCTGGCTCTACAGCGCTGGCGGCCAACGGTGATGCCGGGCTCGCAGATCGATCGCACGGTAAAGATCACCATGGGCCCGCGTCACGGCCTGCCGATGGTCTTCATGCCCCAAGACGGCCTCTTCACTTCGACGGAAGTGCGTGGCAACATCCACGACATGGTGGATTTGCGCCCGCGGATTTTGCCGATGACGGTTCGCCGAGCGGCGTAATTATTCTGTTTGCGTTACAGTGGATCTGTTTCCGGAATAAGCCAATGCACCAACGCAACAAGAAAGAGAAATCACGAAGACGACCCAGCGCGCCTGGAGCTAAGGGGCGCGCTACAATCAAAAAGTCCGTCGATCCACTTGAACAGAAGCTGAAACGTAGTGTCGCTCAAAACACTCATGAAGCGACAGATTGGGGGCAGCGGATCGGACGCGACGTGTGGTGACTGGCGCCGGGATTTAATGCAATGCGTGAAATTCAGAACAGATGCCTCTGGCTTGGACACGCTGGCGACCTTCGCGATCCCGCCGCGGTCCTTTCTGTGGGCATTTCGGCTGTGGTCGAACTGGCCGATAGTGAACCGCCAGCAGCGTTCCCGCGCGACGTGATCCATTGTCGGTTCCCACTGTCCGATGGCGGCGAAAATGCGCAGTGGTTGCTGGGATTGGCAGTCGAAACAGTGGCGGCACTTTTGAAGTCCAAAGTCCTGACTTTGGTTTGTTGCTCTGCCGGTCTCAGCCGATCTGTGGCGATAGCCGCGGCAGCGATTAGCGCCGTGGAGAGCCGGCCTCTTGCAGAGTGTTTGACTTTGGTGGCCCGCAGGGGACCTGCAGATGTTTCCCCGAACTTCTGGCATCAGATACAAATGATGCTCAGAGATAAGGAGAAGAAATAACTATCTACGATTTAACCACTTGCGCCGAAATTAAACACTCATTCCACAGAATTCAGTTCTGCTCACGCGGGGTAAGAGAGCTGCGTGAGCAGAATCCTCCAAGCCCCGCCGAAAGCCCCGCCACTATCCGGACCCCCGAAACTAGGTAGAATTCACGCTCATGCCTAACCCTCCAGGCGGTCGCAAGACCCGGGGGCCGGGCGAGCTCTGACGCACCTCAATGGCCAACCCCCCCACCCCACCCGCTTCGGCGGGAGGGCCGTCGGACCAACCCAACCGTCCGCTACCGAGTCGATTGCTCCGCACGACGCAAGTCATCGTCGTCGGCAGCGTCATGTTCACGTTCATCTCGTACTGGCGCACGGCCGCGGTCGTGCTCTGCGATTTGGCCAGCACCGCTTACTACATCGGCGGCATTGTCGAGTCGGCGATTGGCAAGGCCGCCCCGTGGTACATCCTCGGCGTGATGGTCTTCAGCTACCTCGTTCGCAACGTCTACATCGAAAGTTGCTCGATGTTCGTCCGCGGCGGCGTGTACCGCGTCGTCCGGCAGGCGATGGGCGGCTTCATGGGCAAGCTCGCCGTCTCGGCGCTGCTCTTCGACTACGTGCTCACCGGGCCGATCTCGAGCGTGTCCGCGGGACAGTACATCGTCAGCCTGGCGATTGAACTCGTTGGCCGTTCCGGGATTGCTCTGCCCGACCGTGCAACACTTGAAGCGCTCAAGGCCTACGGAGCGATGGGCTTTGCGATTCTGGTGACGCTGTACTTCTATCGGCTCAACGTGATCGGCATTCACGAGTCGTCGGACAAAGCGTTCAAGATCATGATCGCGACCACCATCATGGCCGCGCTCATGGTCGGTTGGTGCGGCTACACAATTTATGCGCAACCCGAGAAGGCCCATCTGCCGACCGCGCGACCAAACCTGGAAAAGAAATTCGAGATCGACCCGGATACCGGGCAATCTGTCCCCAGGATGAACAAGGTCACTCGGGAACAGGAAGACCCGCTCGGCTTCCTGGGCCGCTGGTTGCCCGCCGACGCGCAGGCGACTCTGCGTCAGACAGCCATGCCATGGTTCAGCCTGATCAGCTTGTTCGGAATTCTGGTGGCATTCAGCCACTCGATCCTCGCGATGTCCGGCGAGGAAACGCTCGCGCAGGTTTACCGCGAGGTGCAGGCGCCGAAGCTGAAAAACTTCAAAAAGGCGGCCCTCGTCGTCTTCATTTACAGCTTGCTGCTGACATCAGTAATCTCGTTCTTCGCGGTCATGATCATTCCCGATGAAGTGCGGATCAGCGAATATGCCGACAATTTGATCGGCGGGCTGGCGATGCATGTGGCTGGGCCGACCTGGGCCAAGCTCGGCCTCAACATTTTCGTCGTCGTCATCGGCAGCCTGATTCTCTCAGGAGCGGTCAACACCGCCATCATCGGTTCCAACGGCGTGCTCAACCGCGTGGCCGAAGACGGCGTCGTGCCCGCCTGGCTGCAGAAGCCACATCCGAAATACGGTACGACGTACCGGATGCTGCGGATGATCTTGCTCTTGAAGGTCACGACGATTCTCGCGAGCCGGGGTGACGTGATCCTCTTGGGCGAAGCCTACGCGTTCGGTGTGGTCTGGAGCTTCGTGTTCATGTCGCTGGCGATGGTGATGCTGCGGATACGCCGGCCCGACTTACCGCGCGAGTACAAGGTGCCCTTCAATATTCGCGTCGGCAACACGGAAATTCCGCTTGGGCTAATATTTGTGTTCGTTGTTCTGTTGGCTGCCGCTTTGGTGAATCTGTTGACCAAAGAGGTTGCAACGATCGCCGGCATCGGCTTCACCGGGATATTTCTCGTTGTCTTTACGGTCAGCGAGTGGGCCAACCGTGGCCGAGGTGGCAAAGGGGTCCATCACGAACATTTGGAGCAATTCAATGTTCAAACCTCGGACACGGTTTCGACCGCGTCATTGGAACTGAACAAGCCGTACACCAAATTGGTGGCAATCCGCTCGCCACACAATTTGTTTATGCTCGAGAAAGCGCTTTCCGAAACCGATCCGGAGACGACGAGTGTCGTCGTGATGACGGCCAAAATGGTCCCTGACGATGGCTCACTCGAAGCGCGGACCAATCTGGATCCTTACGATCAGCAGCTCATGACCGCCGTGGTCGAGCGGGCCGAGAAAGCGGGCAAGAAGGTCAAGCCGCTGATCGTGCCGACTAACAACCCACTGCACGCCATCTTGCGATTGGCCCGCGAGCTTGGTGCACAGGAAGTGATCCTCGGCGCGTCGAACAAATACGCCGCCGACGAGCACATGGAGCAGATTACGCTGTATTGGGCCAACGTCTCGGCCGAGAGCACGCCGTTGACGGTGCGCCTGCTGAGCCGGGATCGTGATATTTATCTCGATCTCAACGGTGGTAATCGCATTCCGAAGATCAGCGAACGCCAGGCGCGCACGGTGGATGAACTGCGGGCGGCCGGCGTCGGTGTGGATCGTGTGTTGATGGTGCACGACGGCACCCGGTCGGCGAGCGATTTGTTTCAGGGTGTATTGACGATGCTCGACCCGCAAGTGGTGCTGGGCGTGGCTCGATTCCCGCGCGAAGACGGCGTCGCGGACTTGCTCTCCACGGATTTAGAGCGGGCGGAGCATTTGGGCCGTGCGGTCACGCTGGAAACTGTGCCGCAAGACAGCCTCGGCGAGTCGCTGGTCAATCTGGCCCGCGAAGCCACGTACGACGTGATCATTGTGCCCAAGTCCGGCGAGGAAAACGGCACAGTTGAATACGTGCTGACCCACGCGCATTGCCCGGTCTTCGTCGCTGTGCCCCCCTCAATCCCGCCCGAAGTCGCCGCGGAGTAGTTCTTACCCCGTTCGTCATGCGGTCCGACGATTTTTTAGCCGGACACGCAAGCTACGGGAGCCAGAAGCTTGGCCCCATTCGGGGTATTTTGCTTGTTTTGTCTCGTGGTTAGCCCACAAAATGTTTGCACCTCGCCCGGGCGACCATGAGAGAAACCAAAAATCCTTCCAATGGGGCCGAGTCGCTGGCTCCCGTAGCTTGCGCGTCCGGCTAACAAAACACTTGCCGCAAAACCGCGCGAAGCGAGGTGTCCAGCGCAGGCCTACGCCAACTCCCCAGTTAACCCTCCCGCACATTCTCGTCAACGAATATGATGTATTGAGATCGACTCCACCCAAAACGAGTGGTTCCCATGCTTTTCCGTCGCATTTTCGTCGCCGCTGTTGTGTTGCCGCTGGCTCTCTGTGCGGCGGAATTCAAACCACGAACCGCTGGCACGGTCGAGCGGCTGCAAGCCGACTTGAAATTCCTTGCCTCCGATGAGTGCGAAGGCCGAGGCCCCGGCACCCAGGGCATCGACCTGGCAGCCGACCGGATCATGAACACGTTCAAGGAAGCCGGCCTGCAAGGCGCGATGCCGGATGGTAGCTATTTCCAGCCGTTCGAGATCCGCGGTCCGGCAAAGGTTGCTAAGCCGCTAGTGCTGGTAACGTCTGAGGCCACCATCCATGCCAATGTTCGTGACGGATTTCAGCCTTTTGAAAAGGGTGGCGATGGCCAAATAAGCGGCGAGGTGGTTTTTGTTGGCTACGGGATCACCGCTCCGGATCAAGATTACGACGACTATGCCGGTCTCGACGTCACCGGAAAAATTGTGCTGATGCTTCGCCGCCTACCGCACTACGCCAATCAGGATAAACCCTTCGCTGCGGATGATGTGGTCCGCAAGTTGGCGTCGGTTGATAACAAGTTGGATAACGCTAAACAGCATAAAGTCGCGGGAGTCATTATGGTTAATGATTCTACGGCTGCAATTGAGAACAATGACGATCTCAATGGTCTTGCGAACATACTCCGCTCGGCCGCGAAAATTCCGACAGTAGCCGTTAAACGCCATTTAGCCGCGTCGCTCATTCGTTCGGCCTTTGGGAAATCATTGAGTGAATTGGAAGAGCAGATCGACAAGAATCTCAAACCAATTAGCCAAGCGCTGGCTGGTTGCACAGCCGAATTCGCAGTTGAGCACACTCAGGTAGGGATCAAGAACGTCGTCGGCGTGTTGCCTGGGGCCGGTCCATTGGCCGACGAGACCGTGATCATCGGCGCACACTACGATCACTTGGGCTACGGCGGCACGAATAGCCTGTCTCCGGCCCAGCGCGAAATTCATCACGGTGCGGATGATAATGCATCTGGAACGACCTCCCTTTTAGAGCTGGCCCGCCGTTTTGGTGCCATCAAGAATCGCCAGGGCCGGCGGTTGGTTTTCATGGCGTTCACCGGAGAAGAGATTGCTCTGTTGGGTTCGGCACACTATTGCAAGAACCCCATCTTTCCGCTCGACAAGACCGTTGCCATGGTCAACATGGACATGGTCGGCCGGCTGCGCGAAGACAAGGACACGCACAAAGATAAGCTTGACGTCGGCGGCACTGGCACCGCCAAGCAATTCGACACGATGATCGATAACCTCGCTCAGAAGTACGACATCAGCGCCAAGAAGAGTTCCGGCGGCATGGGCCCGAGCGATCACCAATCATTTTTCATGAAAGAACTCCCGGTTTTGTTTCTGTTCACTGGCGTGCATGCTGACTATCACCGCCCATCCGACACTTGGGACAAGATCAATTACGAAGGCATGGCTCGGATAGTGGATATGTCCGAGGAAATCGTCAGCCAGATCGCAGTAATGAATCCAAAGCCAGAATTTGTAAATGATGCGGGCGTGTTCAGTCCTTTCGGCGGCACGCCACGCGCTGGTGGCCCCCGATTAGGTGTTATGCCTGACTACAACTTTTCAGGCGAAGGCATGCGGGTAGATGGCGTCACCTCCGGCGGAGCGGCCGGCAAAGGTGGCATGAAGGCAGGTGACCGTATCGTCGAGATTGATGGCAAGCCGGTTAGGAATGTGACCACTTATATGGAGGTCATGGAAAAGGTTAAGCCGGGCCAAGAGATTTCGGTCACTGTTTTGCGTGGCAAAGACGCCACTGAAGAAAAGATAACTTTGAAAGTCACCCCCACTAGGCCACGACAGTAGCGGATTTCGTAGCCGCGGGCTTCAGCCCGCGTCCGGGACCAGCGATTGCCCGGACGCGCTGGCTAAAGCCCGTTGCTACAAAAGCTCTCCATTTCCCAATGCTTGCCGGCATCCACGAGTGGCGATAGGTTATCGACCACTGACAATCGGCTTTTTGTCCGTGGATTTCAGGCTTCTGGCTCTGCCGGGCGAGGGTGGTCTGCGTGGATAATCCGATCTGGGTGATCGTCATTGCCCTCATCGCGGTCGTCGCTTTAGTCACATTCGTGGCCTTCTCGGCTCTAATTTTCATTTGGGCGGAGCGGAAAGTCGCCGGCCGAATCCAGGACCGGCTCGGCCCCACGCGAGTTGGCGGCAAATTCGGCTGGCTCCAAACCGTCGCCGACGGCGTCAAATTGCTGACTAAAGAAGACACGATTCCCACCGATGCCGACTCGTTTCTGTTTCGGCTCGCACCCTATGTCGCCTTCTGCGGCTCGTTTGTGGCTTATCTCGTGTTGCCTTTCGGCAATCATGTGGTTGGCCGGGAGCTCGACGTCGCCATCTTCTTCATGCTCGCCGTGATGTCGAGCGAAGTGTTCGGCGTCATCATGTCGGGCTATGGCTCGGGCTCGAAGTGGTCGCTCTTTGGCGGCATTCGCGAGGCGGCCCAGGTCGTTAGCTACGAAGTGCCCCGCGCGATCTGCGTGCTCCTGCCCGTGATTCTCGCCGGTACCTTGAGCATGACGGCCATCACTAATCACCAAAAAGGCTTTTTGGTGAACTGGTACATCTTCCATGACCCGTTCACATTTGCGGCGTTCTGGGTGTTCTTCACCTGTGGCACCGCCAGTTGCAAGCGGGCCCCGTTCGACCTCGCCGAGGCGGAGAGCGAACTCGTCGCGGGCTTCCACACCGAATACTCCGGTTTGCGCTGGAGTCTGTTCTTCATGGCTGAATATGGCAGCATGTTCGCCATCTCGGCGATCGCCGTCGTGTTGTTCCTCGGCGGCTGGCACACCGGTTTATTCCCCGACGAACTCACCACCATGATCGGACGCTGGACCGGCAACCCCACGCTCGGCTTGTGGCTAGGCAACATCGTCAATGTGATCGTGTTCATCCTCAAGGGTTGGGCACTGGTCTTCGTGATGATGTGGGTGCGCTGGACGCTGCCGCGGCTTCGCATTGACCAGGTCATGGTGACCTGCTTGAAATACTTGCTGCCGATTAGCTGCATACTTTTGATGGGTTTAACAGTTTGGCTGCTAGTCGTGCCACCACCGGCGAAAGAGTTTACGAAATACGTTTTGACCGTTCTGATTGTGGTGCCACTGTTGATTGTCTTCTACAAGGCGGTCACGGCCGCGCCCGAGAAGAACCTGATTCCCACGACGTGGGACATGCCGAGTCCGCCGGTGAGGACTCACGCATGAGCGAGTTCTTCAATCATGTCAATGCTTGGCTCGCCAATCATGCTCCGATCATCTTCTTCTGGGTGATCGCGGCCATGGTCGGGACGAGCGCCGTGATGGTCGTGCTGACGCAAAATATCGTCCGGGCCGCGGCCTGGCTGCTCTTCACGCTGGCCGGGGTTTCGATTCTCTACTTCCAGCTTGGCGCTGATTTTGTCGGCGCAACGCAATTGATCGTGTACGTCGGCGGCACGCTGGTGCTCGTCGTCTTCGGCGTTATGCTCACCGCGCAAGGGCCGTTCGTCACACTGAGAACCGGCGCCGCTGAGTGGGCATTGACCATTGTCACCGGTTTCCTGTTCCTCGGCGTTTTGGTTGGGGTGACGTCGAACTCATCGCCCGGCCGCGTGGGATTGCCGGACAAGCCGCAAGTCGGGGCCACCGCCCGCATCGGCTATGGCTTTCTCGGAATGACCGAAGCGGCGGATATGCACATGGATGAAGCCGGCAATCCGGTCGTTGACTCGCCGTCGTCCCTCACTGGCATGTCGGAACCGAAGCCGCGGAAACAGATGAGCTATCTGTTGCCGTTTGAAATTGTGTCGGTGCATCTGCTCGTCGTCTTGATCGGTGCGGCCTATCTCGCGCGGGCGAAACGTCGCCGGGGGGTGTCCGAATGATCGCGCTGAGCCTCACGCCGTATCTCTGGCTTGGTGCGTTGCTCTTCACGTGCGGCGTGGTGTGTATGGCGGTGAAGCGCAATGCCATCGGCGTCTTGATCGGTGTGGAGCTCGTGCTCAATGGCGCGAACGTAAATTTCATCGCCTTTTCTCGGTTCAATCCGACATTTGCCCTCGAGGGACAGATGTTTGCTCTCTTCACGATCGTGCTCGCCGCCGCGGAAGCCGCCGTTGCTTTAGCCATCGTTTTGAGCTTTTACAACAACCACAGCACCGTGGACGTAGACGCTGCTGAACAGTTGAGAGGCTAAATGTTCCAGCGTTTTGCCGAAGAACCTGGGCTTCTCTATGTCGCGGCGACGCTGGTGCCGTTGGCGGCCTTTTTCGCGCTGTTGACCGTTGGCGGCTTCAAGAACATCGCGCGGCGCTATCAGGACACCGCTTTAGGCCAGTCGCTCTTTTGGCTCTTGGGCGGCGATGAGCCGGGCAAGGGCGGTGCTTATCTGGCGACCGGGGCGATTGCTCTTTCGTGTGTGCTGAGCGTCTATGGCCTGGTGAAGTTTCTGGGCGAACATCCTGTTTCCGCGCATCACGAAGAGTCGGCGATGCACGCGGCGGCCGAGCCAGGGCACGCGGCACCCGCCGAACATCGCACCGAGGAAGAGCGTGGCCACAAGCACGAGGCGAATGAGCCGAAAGAGTGGGCCGGCAGTGTCGCGCTGATGCGCGTCGGCCGATTCGTGCATGATGAGCGGCCGGCGGTGGAGCTCAAGCTCGGCTACCGCATTGACCATCTCGCGGCCGTGATGTTCGCGATGGTTACGTTCATCGCCACCTTGATTCACATCTTCGCGCTCGGCTACATGGCGGACGAGACGCAAAACATCGTCGAAGATCACCAGGCCCACATTGCCCGGCGCGGCCGGTATGAGCGATTCTTCATGTGGTTTTCGCTCTTTTGCTTCTCGATGCTCAATCTCGTGCTGGCGGACAATCTGTTCCAGGTATTTATCAGTTGGGAACTCGTCGGCGCTTGCTCATTCGGACTGATCGGCTTCTATTACGAACGGCAGTCGGCGAGCACCGCGGCGAACAAGGCATTCATCACCAATCGTGTCGGCGACGTCGGGTTCATCCTCGGCATGATGATCCTCTGGTCGTTTGTCGGCACGCTCAACTTCCAAGAGATATTTGCGCGCTTGCGCGTGCCGCCGACCGACGCCCACGGCGAAGCCATGCCCGGCGTGGGCACGATGGTCCGCGTCAATGTCGAGGACCGCACCGCGAAGCCCGCCGAAAATGGGTCGCACGCGCTCTTGCTTTCGGATCACTTGCATGCGGATGGCCTACAGGGCGAATTTGAAATTGCCGGCAACACGACCAACGGCTTCGGAGCGATCCCGTATTGGCTGGTCACGCTCGCGGGTCTCGGCGTGTTCCTCGGCTGCGTTGGCAAGTCGGCGCAGTTCCCGCTGCAAGTCTGGTTGCCCGATGCGATGGAAGGGCCGACGCCGGTCTCCGCGCTGGTTCACTCGGCGACGATGGTCGCGGCCGGCGTATATCTCGTGGGCCGAGCATTTCCGCTGTTCACACCGGAAGCGCGGCTCGCCATTGCCTACACCGGTTGCATCACGCTGTTCGTCGCTGCCACGATTGCGATGGTATCGACCGATATCAAGAAGATCTTGGCCTATTCCACCATCAGTCAGCTCGGCTACATGATCTTGGCCCTGGGCGTGGGCGCTTGGGTGGCGGGGCTATTGCATTTGCTGACCCATGCATTCTTCAAAGCGCTTTTGTTCCTTTGCTCCGGTAGCGTGATTCATGGCTGCCACCACGAGCAGGACATGCGACGCATGGGCGGCCTCTTCAAGAAGATGCCGGTCACGGCCATTACCATGCTCGTCGGTTGCTTGGCGATTGCGGGCACGCCGACGTTCTCGGGGTGGTATTCGAAGGACATGATGCTGGCCGAGAAGATGGCGTTCGCCATTGCGAGTCCGGCACACTGGCTTTTGTTCATGACGCCGCTGTTGACCGCCGGCATCACGGCGTTTTACATGTTCCGGATGTGGTTCATGACGTTCACGGGTAAGCCGCGCGACATGCATGTCTACGAGCACGCCCACGAGTCACCCAAAGTCATGACGGTGCCGCTGGTGATCCTGGCGGCGTTCAGCTATTTCGTGGCTAGCGGCCTGCCGATTTGGAACGCAGAAGCGAGCTATCTAGCGAGCATTCTGCGCGAATCGCGGCCAACTGCCGTCGTCGCGGAACATCAATGGGTGCTCGACACCGCTCATCACGTGCTCGATTTCCACACAGTCGCCGGGGTGTTGGCGCTCCTGGTGGCCGGCATCGGCGTGGTGTTCGCGTTCGTCATCTATTACAAGCGAATCCTGGATCCGGCAGAAGCCGCGGGCCAGTTCCCGAGCGTCTACCGCCTGCTCGTCAACAAGTGGTACTTCGACGAACTCTATAGCGCGCTCTTCTGCCGGCCTGCGCTCGCCGTGGCGGGATGGTGCCGCAAGTTCGACATCACGGTGATCGATCGATTCATCGACGGAACCGCGCGATCCGTTATCAACGTGGCTCGCTTCGGCGGCCGATTTGACCATGGCGTGATCGATGGGCTAGCCAATGTGCTCGGCAACGCGACCTGGGGCTTCGGGACTTCGCTGCGCCGAATTCAGACCGGCCATTTGCGCGGTTATGTGTTGTTCCTGGTGCTCGGGGCGGTGGCACTGTTCGTCTTGGCGACATACTTCGTGAGTTGGGCGTCAGCACACTGATCGGGGATTGCAATGCACGAAACTGACATGTGGCAAATGACGGCGCTGACGTTCATCCCGGCGGTGTTCGCACTTGTGATCGCTTTCATCCCCGGCGGCGCCAAGGAACTCATCCGCTGGATCTCCCTCATCGGCACCGCGTTCACGTTGACTGTCAGCTTGGTGATCTTCATCGGTTTTACCGACATGCTCAGTCGCCACTCCGAACGCGACGTGATGGAAGGACACGCTCAAGGCTCGCTGCTGGAGAGCCGTGTCGATAAAGATGCTGCCCGACCCCCAGTGAATGAGACGCCCGATGGCCGGGGTACGGGAGCCCAGGACCATCTTTCCAATGACTTCGTCTCACGCTCCCCGTGGATCAACCGATTCAACATCGAATATTTTCTCGGCATCGATGGTATCTCGATGCCGCTGTTGTTGCTTTCGACGGTGCTGTTTTTCTTGTCGATGATCGCCAGTTGGAACATCGAGAAGCATGTCAAAGGCTATTGCATGCTGTTTTTGCTGCTCGAAACCGGCGTTTTGGGTTGCTTCGTCGCGCTCGATTTCTTCCTCTTCTACATCTTCTGGGAGGTCATGCTCCTACCGATGTATTTCCTCATCGGCATTTGGGGCGGCCCCCGGCGCGAATACGCCGCGATCAAGTTCTTCTTGTACACCCTGCTGGGAAGCGTGTTCATCCTGATCGCCATGCTGGCCTTCTATTTCACCGATGTCCGCGACTTCGTGCGTCCCGAGCGAGTCCGCGATGAAGCGGTCCGCTATGCCGTGTCACAGCGAGTTCCGGTTGCCGACGCGCAGCACGACTGGCAGCAATACGCGCAGCCGGTCCACACATTCGACCTCATAACATTGCACAAAGTGGGCCGGGCGGCGATGCAAGTAATCGGTGGTCACGCCGATCGTGCGATCGAGGAGTCGCCGTCGTACGACAAGGCGGGCATGCGCGAACGACTGAATCAGTTGTTCTTCGGCAAACGCTTCCAGGTCACCATGTTCTTGCTGTTGTTCGTCGGCTTCGCCATCAAGGTGCCGATGTTCCCGTTCCATACGTGGTTGCCCGATGCGCACGTCGAAGCGCCGACGCCGATCAGCATGATCCTGGCCGGCATCCTGCTCAAGCTCGGCGGCTACGGCATCATCCGGGTCGCGTACCCGATCTGCCCATGGGCGGCGTGGTATCTCGCGATGCCGGTGGCCACCTTCGGCGTGATCAACATCGTCTACGGGGCGTTCGCCGCGATGGCGCAGACCGATTTCAAGAAGTTGGTGGCCTATAGCTCTGTGAGCCACATGGGCTACGTGATCCTTGGCATCGCCGTCTGGAGCACGCGATCGCAGCATTGGGAATGGGGCATGAACGGGGCGATGTTCCAGATGATCGCCCACGGCGTGACCTCGGCCGCCATGTTCTTCATGGTCGGCGTGATTTATGATCGGGCCCACCATCGCAACCTCGACAACTTCCGCGGTCTGATGGAGCCCATGCCGTTTTACGGCGGCTTGAGCTTCCTGATCTTCTTCGCCGCGCTGGGCCTGCCCGGCATGTGCGGCTTCATCGGCGAAGTCATGGTGGTGTTGGCGGCGTGGAATTACAGCCCGACCCTCGCCATCATCACCGCGCTCGCGGTCGTGCTCACCGCCGCCTACATTCTGTGGACCTTGCAGCGCGTCTACTTCGGCACCAACGACGCGTACAAGGGCTACAAGGACATGACCATTCGCGAGACGATTGTCGCAGTACCTTTCGTGGTACTGTCGATCGTACTCGGCATCTTCCCGTGGCAATCGCTGTTGAGCTGGATGCAGCCGTCGGTGAGCGGGCTGGTGGATTCTCTGTCGCGGCTGGGAGGCTAGTTGATGCTCAGCTTCTCCCAGCAATCGCTTGAGTTCTTGTACCGCGACCTCCAAGCGTTCGCGCCGGAGTTGATCCTGTGCGGCGGCATCGTCGCGCTATTGCTGTTGAAGTTGTTCCGGTCGTTTGAGCGGGTGCATCTGGGCGTCTTGGCTTTCGCCATCGCCGGCTGTGCGCTCGTCGTTTCAATCGTGCAGTGGAAGAACACCGGCTTGGCCGCGCGGCAATCCGTCGAGTGCTTCTCCGGCTTGCTGACTTGCGACAACCTCACGATCTATTTGCGGATGTTCTTGCTGGGTTTTGCCGCGTGCGTCATCGTGCTGACGATACTGACGCGCATTCCCGATGCCGAAGACTCCTCCGACTTCCATGTGCTTCTGCTCGGCGGCACGTTGGGCATGCTGCTCATGAGCTCCGCCAATCACCTGCTCATGGTCTACATCGCCATCGAGATGGCGAGCGTGCCGAGCTACGCCTTGGCCGGCTTCCTCAAGGGCCGGCGCGATTCCAGCGAGGCCGCGCTGAAGTACGTCGTCTATGGCGGCGGGGCGTCGGGCATCATGCTTTATGGCATCAGCCTGGTGGCGGGCAAGTTTGGCACCGGCTATTTGCCCGATCTGGCGACCGGCGTGGGTGCGGCCCTGAGTTCCAGTAGTCTTGATGTGCCAATGGCGATGGGCCTGGTGTTCATCTTCATCGGCTTGGCGTTCAAGCTCTCGGCGGTGCCGTTCCACTTCTGGTGCCCGGACGTGTTCGAAGGGGCGGCCGCTGAGATCGCGGCGTTTCTGTCGATCGCCTCCAAAGGCGCGGCGATGGCCCTCACCGGCCGACTGATCCTGACGTTGGCCGCGCCGGGCGGTGACCATGCGGTGGCCGCGTTCGGCCCGGTGCTCGCGCTCTTTGCCGCAGTGACGGCGACGTTCGGCAACCTCGCGGCGTATGCGCAGACAAACTTGAAACGTCTGCTGGCGTATTCCACGATCGCGCACGCCGGCTACATGCTGATGGGCCTCTCGGTGATCAACGAGCGCGGCGTCGCGGCAGTGCTGTTCTACCTCGTCACGTATTTGTTCACGAATCTAGGTGCGTTTGCGGTCGTGGCGTTCCTGCGCAACAAGACCGGCTCCGAAGACATCCGGTCGTTCCGCGGGCTGATCCATTCCAGCCCGGTGGCCGTGCTTGCTTTGGGCGCTTGTCTATTGTCGCTGTTGGGGATGCCGCCTTTGGCCGGCTTCATGGCGAAGTTTGTCGTGTTCGCGGAGTTGTATAACACAGGCGCAGCGCAGGCAGTCGGGCCGTATCCGTGGTTGGGCACTATGTACTGGGCGCTGTTGGTGATCGGCGGCTTCAACACGGTGTTCTCACTCTTTTACTACGTGAAAGTGTTGCGGGTCATGATCTTGGATCGGCCTGATGAGACGACGGTGCCTGCCCGGCTGCCCATGACGTCCGCGATATTTGTCTCGGCGCTTGCAGCGATGGTATTGGCGCTCGGCGTAGCGCCGAACCGGTTCATGAAGACGAGCGACCGCGGCGCGGGGTTCGCCGGTCGTGCGACCTCAACAGCGCCGGGGGAATGACGTGAGCGACCAGGCCACTCAGACGACCTTGCAGACGATCATTCGCCGTGAAGGCCGGTCGCTGTTTCAATATCTGCGCGACGTGCCGCCGTGGATAGGACTCGCGGAGGAAAACACGCTGGCACGCATGCACGAATGCTCCCGGGCGCAGTTGGAAGAGCTTGAGACCTTGGGCCGGCTGTACCAGAAGCGCTATGGCGAGATGTCGCACATGGGATCGTACCCAGATTTCACCGGGAAAAACGATCAAGCTCTGCATTATTTGTTGCCGGTGGTTGTGAAGGAACAGGAGCGATTGGTCGAGGAATTGGAGCGCGATCGCGCAGGCATTTCAGATGCGGAAATTGGCGCAGCGCTCGATCGATTCATCGTATTGAAGCGCCAGCACATCGAAGAATTGGAATCGGTGCACACCCTGCCGCACACGTTTCGTACGAGCACTGCGTGATTCTTAGTTTTTACTAGCCTGAAGCGCAAGCGAAGGAGAATACACCTTCGCCAGTGCTTCAGGCTAGTAAATTAGTTGCATGTGGATCGACACTCACGCACATTTGACCGATGATCGTTTGCTTAGCCAGATTGGCGAGGTGCTCCAACGCGCAAAAGTGGCTGAGGTCGAGCGAATGGTCTGCGTCGCCACCACGGCAAGCGATGCCGTTCAATCGATTGAGTTAGCGCGGAAATACACGCACATCTCTGCCACGGTGGGCATCCATCCAAATCATGCCGCCGAAGCGAAGCCGGGCGATTGGGACGAAATCGTCCGTCTCGCGGCTGATCCAACGGTGGTTGCGCTCGGTGAAACGGGCCTCGATCGGCATTGGGACTTCACGCCGTTCGCATTGCAAGAGGACTACTTCGCCCGGCACCTTGTGCTTTCGCGCACTACCGGCAAGCCCGTAGTCATTCATTGCCGCGAGGCGGAAGCGGACGTGGTGCGGATGCTGCGCGCCGATTTCGAGCAGCACGGCCCCATCCGCGGGGTGCTGCACTCGTTCTGTGGCAGTTGGGCCACCGCGGAGGCCGGCTTGGAGATGGGCCTTTACATTTCTTTCGCCGGGATGCTGACGTACAAGACGGCTGGCGATGTGCGGGCAGTCGCGGCCAAGGTGCCGACCGATCGGCTATTGGTGGAAACAGATTGCCCGTATCTCGCGCCCGTGCCACACCGCGGAATGACCAATGAACCGGCGTTCGTGGCACACACCGCGGCGAGGCTGGCCGAGGTCCGTGGTGTTCCGCTCCAACACATTGCCGAATTGACTAGGGCAAACGCTTGCGGACTGTTCGGTTGGTGAGCACCGATTGACCGATTGAGATGAATGCTAGTGATTCTGATCCGATCGCTTTTTGCAAGTGTTTCGCGCGACCACAACGAATCCTTGGACAAGCCATCCAATGCTTACCGAGACAACCACAAGCGCAACTAGTCGCACTACCGCATCAAAGCCCCATTTGTCGGAAACATCGTATCCCGTGCGATAGATCTTCCATATCCACACCAAGGGGGGGTATCCGCCAGGGTGTGGATCAAGAATGCTGAAATAACCAATGGCGACAAAAGCGATAACACTTGCAATGAACCAAACCCAATAGCTTGTTCGGTACTTAGTCACCGCCTGATTGTCCATGCGGTAGTGCGCCAACGCAAGCGCGAGGTCGAACGAATGTCATTTTTTGAATATCTTTTGCACCAAACTGACGACAAGGGACTTGTCGGCGAGTTCGCGCGGAATGTTGTGGCTGACGATCACAGGCCACCAGGAATTGAATTTGAATCGTGGCACAAGTACGCGCGCGCCAAATCCGAGAAGGACGTTGGGACTACTCGTTGGCTTTCATTCCGCTTGGAATAGGTGGATAAGCGAGGAATTCTCGCCAACGTAATCTCATTTCGAATCAGCCGATGCCAATTCCTTTCGACGTTTCGGAGCAAAGCCAGAGCCCAGAGTCATTTCGTTCCATGAAACGATGAGACGAATCCTTGTAAATTCTGTGCTTTAATAGAGTTGTGGCCCCGGGCAACGTTCCACGGCTGTGCTTCACGCCGGGGGCAAATGATGGTAAACCTATGCTCCCGGAGAATTCGTCGTTTACCCGGCTTTCCAAAGCCCGTGAGTCGCTGAGACCTGCCTGATGCCGCGTTCGTCGACAACCAGACGCCTGATTCGACTGACTCGGCTATTCATCGCTTCGCGATATTTCTGGCCGGCCGTTGCCCTGTTCTCGGTCATCCTGACGCTTCTGACCGTGCTGAGCCGGCTCAACGTTTACAACGTCGAATATATCGGCGACCTGACCACGGCGATGAAAGACCGCAAGTCGGTCCGCTTCTGGCAGATCGCGCTCGTGCTCGCCGGCTTGTGTTTTGTCATCTCGGGCTTCAGCGCGGTGAAGCAATATGTCGAAGAGCGGCTCGCGCTGCTCTTGCGCGAAGGGCTCACCCGGCACCTGCTCGACCGCTATCTCGACCATCGGGCTTACCTGCGGCTCGCGGATCAAACCGAAGTTGATAATCCCGATCAGCGGATTACCGAAGACGTCAAGACCCTCACCGGTAGCTCACTCTCTTTCGCAATTATCCTGAGTAACGCCGTGATCAACTGTATTACCTTCACGCACCAGTTGTGGAAGATCACGCCACATCTGGTATGGGCGGCGTACACTTATGCCCTCGTCGGGACAACTCTGACAATTCTCATTGGCAAGCGGCTGGTTGCACTCAATATTCGTCAATTGAAAAAGGAAGCGGATTTTCGCTTCGAAATGGTTCGCACCCGCGAACACGCCGAGGCGATCGCCGTGCAGCACGATGAAGTTCGGCTGATGCCCCGGCTCGTCACCAAGCTCGGTGCCGTCATCATCAATTGGAAGGCGTACATTCTCCGCAACGCGTTTCTGACGCAGTTCACGCAGTTCTACAATCTTCTGTACGTTGGCCAGCAGCCGATTGTCTCCGCACTGGTTGTCGCGCCTTTGTACTTTGCGTCGGACACGATGGAGTTCGGCGTGTTTGTGAAGTCGGCGGCCTCGTTCGTCTTTGTGGTCAACGCCATCTCTGTCATCGTGACCGACTTCCCTCGCGTCACGCAGATCACCGCGGCGTTTTCGCGACTCGGCGAGTTGCGCACGGCCATGGACGACATGACCAACACCAACGGCATCGAGGTCTGGGAAGCGCCCAACCAAGTCTCGGCGGAAAACCTGACGCTCTTGGATCCCTCCGATGGTCATGTCTTTGTGGAGAATCTGAATTTCGAGGTCGCGGCCGGGAAGCACCTGCTCGTCGTGGGTCCAGCCGGTTCGGGAAAGAGCGAGCTGATGCGGGCCTTAGCGGGCATCTGGCGCAAAGGTCACGGCAAGATCATTCGGCCGCCCTTGGATCAAATCGCGTTCCTGCCGCCGCAGCCGTATCTCACACCGGGCACGCTGCAGAATCTGCTTTCGCCCGACCGGCCGGGAGCGCCATCCGCCGATCCCATGCGAGTGCGCGAAGCATTGGCGGTGGTGGGGCTGATGCCGGTGGTGGATCGTGTCGGCGGTTTGAACGTGGAGCGAGACTGGAGCATGCTGTCGCTGGGTGAGCGGCAAGCGCTCATGCTCGCGGAAATGCTGGTAACGCCGCCACGGTTTGCCGTGCTTGATGAAGCGACGAGCACGCTCGACGCACGAACCCGAACGGATTTGTACATTCGATTGGCCCGGGCCGGCACGACGATCATCACGCTGTCCGCACATCCGGTGTTGCCGGACTTCCACAAGCAGCGACTGGATTTGACCCTTTCGAGCGATTGGCGGCTTACGCCAATTCCAGCGTAAGAGAAGTAAGAGTTAACCGCAGAGACGCAGAGAGCGCGGAGAAAGACAGAGAAGAGATATTCTCTGTCTTTCTCCGCGCTCTCTGCGTCTCTGCGGTTAACTCTTCTTTCGGACTACAATGCCATTGAACTCTGGAGGAACCCCATGGACATTCAACACGCACGCGCCGCGATTCTCGTCGAGCAGCAATATCAGGAGATGGAAGTTTGGTACCCCGCTTATCGGCTCCGCGAGGCCGGCTGCCGGGTGGATTTCGTGGGGCCGGAGAAGGGCAAGACGTACCCTTCGAAGCTTGGTTATCCTGCGGTTTCAGACATTGCGGCAGCGGAGGCGGGCCCGGCCGCTTATGACCTGATCGTGATTCCCGGCGGCTTCGCGCCGGACTTCATTCGCCGCAGCGAGGCGATGTTGAAATTTACTCGCGCATTGGTCGAGCGCGGCGCGATCTTGGCGGCGATTTGCCACGGGCCGTGGGTCTTATGTTCGACGCCCGCGCTGCGCGGGAAGCAGTGCACCTGCTTCATGGCGATCAAGGACGACGTGATCAATGCCGGCGGGAAATACACCGATGCGGAAGTCATCCGCGACGGCAACCTAATCACGAGCCGCAAGCCGGAGGATCTGCCGGCCTTCATGAAGACGATCTTTGCTGTGATCGCGGAGCGGAAGAAATAAATCGACGACAACAACGAATAAGAGATACACCCTCACTTGGCCTAATGGCCACCCTCTCCCGCAAAGCCGGGAGAGGAAAATTGAAGAGGAATCGCCATGTCCCCGACCCCCGTCACGCCACCCGAATACGAGTTCAACATCCATCAGGCCGATCTGATCGGCGCACTATCGTATCGCATGTCGGGCGTCGGCTTCGTGTTCATGTTGCTCGGCGTGTTGCAGATTGCCTATGGCATCGCCCTCTACATGGCGCCACGCGATCCGGCCGCGATCGAACGGGCGGCAGCCAAGCTCGGCGTGCCGGTGGAGAAATTGCAGGAACAACTGCAAGAACAGATGCGACCGGCTACTATCCTGGCGACGACGTTGACCGTCTGTATCGTCGGCCTGTTCTATTTCTTGATCGGTTCATGGACCCGGCAAGCGGCCCGCTCGTTCTCCGGCATCGTGCATACACGCGGGCAGGATGTGACCCGTCTCATGGAGGCGCTGCGGTCGCTGCGAAAAGTGTATGGGTTGATTTACAACGTGATGTTGCTGGCGATCGTGATCTTTTTTGTGTCGATAGGGTCGGCGATCTATCACCACTTTGCAAGGTAATGTAGGGTGGGCAACGCTTTAATTGCCCACCATTTGGAATCAAACTAGCCAGTCTTAGGGAATGCCTGAAAAGCAGGCATTTTTTGGATTCGTTGCTTTCGTTGCCAATTTCGGGGTGGGGGCTGGGGCTCTCGAAAACGGTGGGCAACCAAAGCGTTGCCCACCCTACCGTTTCTCTAGCTTCACCGACGCCGAGTTGATGCAATAACGCAATCCGGTGGGCTTTGGCCCATCGTCGAAGACGTGGCCCAGGTGGGCCTCGCAGCGGCTACAAACGACTTCGGTGCGGCTCATGCCGTGGCTATTGTCAGGCCGTTGCGTCACGTTGTCGCCGATGACGGCATCCCAGAAACTCGGCCAACCACAGCCGGAGTTGAACTTCTCCCGCGCATCGAAGAGCGGCAGTCCGCAGCAGACGCAGTGATACACGCCGTCGGTCTTCGTGTTCCAATATTCGCCCGTGAAGGGGCGCTCGGTACCCTGCTGGCGGGTCACACGAAACTGTTCAGGGGTGAGCTGTTTCTGCCACTCGGATTCGCTCTTGGTGATCTTGTCCATACGTGAAGTCGCCTTCTGGGGCGTGACGGTTTCGGGTTGCGGCGTGCACGCGGCAATCGCCACGACCAAAAAGAGGATGCGTTTTTTCACGGAGTTATTGTAGCATCTCGCTGTCTTATTAGCCGGACGCGCAAGCTACGGAAAGCAGAGACTCTGCCCCATTTGCGGTCTCGATTTCGGTGGTTTGTGTTGGCCAAGAAGAAATCAGATCATTCGAATGGGGCCACGCATCTGGGTCCCGTAGCTTGCGCGTCCGGCTAACAAGCCCTCGCTGGCGCGTTGGGAGACAACGACAAAATCCACACGCAGGCAACGGCCAGCAACAAAAATGTGAATGTGTACGCGCCGTAGACTTGGGCTAACTTGGCCCAGTCGTCGGGCAACAGGCCGGTGCTGGTGGTAGCCATCAAGAGTGCTGCGGCAGACAAGGTCGTGATCAGCCTGGCTCGCCATCGCGGCGACTCCGTCACCGCCATTTGATAGCACAACACCGCGAACGGCAGCATCAACGTGACGGCGTGGTGCTTCCAGGTCCGCTCGCTGAAAAGCAGCATGCCGAGGGTGATTAGTGCGAACTCGGCTCCGAGACCAGATCGCGTGCGCGGTTCGGTACGCGTCCGGCATTTCGTTACGACTGCTAGCACGAACAGGCCCATCGCCCCTTTGCCGATCCATTTCGCGGCCGGGCCGAGATCGACGATCGTGTGATAGGCGCTCGGCACCGGCTGATCGTTTTGAAATTCGATGAACGAAGGGCTGTGAGTAAACAATCGCGCGATTAAACCCGGCAGCGATTGATTCGGATGTTCGGATGTGACCACGCCCATTAGATAGGGCGTCACCATCTGGTTCACCCAACTGTTGAGCAGTTCCCAGTTCTCGCTCCAGCCCAGAACGATGCCGGGAACGACAAACAGGAACAGCCCGAGCCCCGCGAATATGCCGGCAACAGTTCGCCAAGCGCCCTTCCAGACGAAGTAGGGCAGGAACAGCGCGGGCGTGACCTTGCAAGCGATCGCCAGTGCGATCAACAGCCCGGCGGTGAAATCCCAGCGACGGCGATAGAGCATCAGCCCGCCGGCGACTAGAAACAGGATGAACAAGTTGACGTTGCCGTGCATCAAGTCGCCGAGCACAGGGCGCAGACTTAAAAGCACCGTGACCGCCTTGGCCCACGGCGGGAAGGGCACGCCGTCATCCTCGGCCAGCCGGAATACGAAGGCGAACGCGGCCAGCGTGAAGCCGACCTTGAGCGCGAACCACAAAAGCGCCCCGGTCAGTGGCGGTAGCTCCGCGAGTGGCCGGAGCATGATCGCCATGATTGGCGGGTTGGGATACGTGTATCGGGCGTAGATGTTCTCGCCGGAGTCGAGGCCCTGCAATTGTTCGCGCCAGCGAACGATGGCGGAGCGGGTGGTTTCCCCGTTACGCGGCGTCAGCACCTTGGCCGCATACATACCGCTGACGGCCGCAAAGAAGAGCAGAAGGCACGCGACGAAACATCGCTGAGGATTCAATAATGGCTGGATTGCCGCTCGCATGAGGGCCGAAGTGTAACCGGTTTCCCGCAGTTTGGACAAGATGAAGCACTTCTCCTGGTACAGCAGTTGCTTTCCATCAGTCCATGGTTGCCACCGCCCGAAAATCCATCCTAAAAATCGCCTCGCCGCCAAGCTATCGGCCCATGATGGCGACGTTGGTTTCTGGCCCTTTCGACCACGCCGACTGGATCTTTGAGCCGAAGTTCGACGGCTTGCGCGTGCTGGCTTATTGCACCCCGCGCGGCGTCACGCTCATTAGCCGCAACGAGAAGCCGCAGGAGTTTCAGTTTCCCGATATTGCCGAGGCGCTGAAGAAGGCGGTCCGCAAGCCGGTGGTGGTGGATGGCGAGATTGTCTGCTTCGACGAGCGCGGCCGAACCAGTTTTCGTGCACTCCAGCAGCGCTTCCATCTCACGCAAGAGGCCGAGATAGCGATCCGCGCGGCTAAGTATCCCGCTTCGATCTATTTGTTTGACTTGCTCTGGCTAAATGGCCGCGACGTGACTCACGAGCCGCTGGTCGAGCGCAAGCGACTCTTGCGAAAGGCAATGCGGTGGTCCCAGCGAGTGCGCTGGACGGAGTTCACCGCAATGTCCGGAACAACGATGTTCCGCAAGGCCTGCCGCCATGGCGAAGAAGGGATCATCGGCAAGTTGGCGAGCAGTATTTATGTCGCCGCACGCAGCCCGGCTTGGATGAAGATCAAATGCGTGGGCCGGCAGGAGTTTGTCATCGGCGGCTACACCGATCCGCAGCGATCGCGCGTGGGTTTGGGTGCGCTCTTGGTTGGTTACTACGACGGCGATATCTTGCGATATGCGGGCAAGGTGGGAACCGGCTTCACCCATGACAAGCTGCTCGCGCTTCGGAAAATCCTCGATCGCCGCACCGTCTCGAAGTGCCCTTTTGCGGCGGGTGATATGCCGCGCGGAGCGCAGGTGCATTGGGTCCGGCCAGAGTTGGTCGCGGAGATCGGTTTTTCGGAATGGACGCAGAATGACATGTTGCGGCAGCCTCGGTTCGAGGGGTTGCGCGAAGATAAATTGCCGCGCGATTGCAAGCGCGAGCGGCCACGATTGACCAGTGATGATGTGCGGGAAGCGGAGGCGGCCATGCCGACCAAACATGCGAGTAATGGAAAAGCGCTGAAGGATTACCGCGCCAAGCGGAATTTTCGCGAGACACCCGAACCCGGCCCGAAGGTGGCGAAGTCGCACAAGCAGGCGATCTTCGTGATTCAAGAACACCACGCGACCCGGCTGCATTATGACTTCCGCCTCGAATATGATGGCGTGCTCAAAAGCTGGGCGGTGACCAAGCGGCCCTCGCTCGATCCCGACGTTCGCCGCCTGGCGGTGCGGGTGGAAGATCACCCCATCGCTTACGCCAAGTTCGCGGGCGAGATTCCTGAAGGCCACTATGGTGCCGGCACGGTGTCCATTTGGGACAATGGCACTTACGAATCCGCCGATCCTTCGCAGACGATCGGCCAAGGGCTCGACGCGGGCCGGCTCAGCATCGTGCTGCACGGCAAAAAGCTCAAGGGCCGATTCGCGCTGGTGCGGATGGGCGGACCGGCCAAGAAGGAAAACTGGCTGCTCATCAAGTCGCGCGACGAGTATGCCAAGCCGGGCAGTGAATCGGAATCACCATCAGCCAAACCGGCCAAAGCACCGGTCAAAAAAAAAGCGCCAATCGTCCGCACCGAGGGCAGCCAAGACGCGCCGCGGCAAATCGAAGTCACGCATCCCGAAAAGGTGATTGATCCCGAAGGCGGCTTCACCAAGCAAGATGTCGCGGAATACTATCGCAAGGTTGCAAAGAGGCTGTTGCCCTTCCTGAAAGATCGCCCGGTGACGCTGGAGCGGCTGCCCGATGGCCTGAGCGCTACCAAGCCGCACTTCTGGCAAAAGAACACGCCGGCGAGCTATCCGGCTTGGATTCCGCGCGCTGAATTGGAGACCGAGCTTGGCAAGCCGGTAAGCTATGTCCTCGTCAACGACTTGCAGACGCTCATGTATCTCGTCAATCAGGGCACGTTGACGTTCCACCCGTGGCTATCGCGGGTCGGAGATTTGGATCGACCGGATTTTGTCCTGTTCGATTTGGACATCGATGCCGCGAGCTTCGCCGATGCCGTGGATGTCGCCAAACATTTGCACGAAGTCTTGACCGAAGACAAGAAGGCCGCATTCGTAAAGACCTCGGGCAAGACTGGCTTGCACATCTTCGTGCCGTGGCGAGAATCGGGCGGTTATGGCGAGGCGCGGGCCTGGGCGTCGCAAGTGGCCACCGAAGTCGCGAACGCTCTGCCCAAACAAGCGACGGTCGAGATTCGCAGGGCGAGCCGCGGCAAACGAGTGTACATCGACGTGATGCAAAACGTCCGCGGCCATCACGCAGTGCCGCCCTACGTGGTGCGAGCGGTGCCCGGTCTGACCGTGTCTACGCCACTTCGCTGGGCGAACCTCACCGAAGATTTGGATGTGACCAAATTCAATATCCGAACCGTGCCGCAGCGACTGGCCTGGCAGAAGGCGGATCCCATCGCGGGATTAATGGGCGGGAGACGTGCGAAAGTGGCGGGCCGGAATCGCTAAGCGATGTCTGTGAAACGGGCCATGATGTCGTTGGTGATCTCCTTCGCCGCGCAACAAAAATCCCCGCCGGGATGAACCGGCGGGGATCCAATTCATTTTCCTCACGTTCGGTCTAGCGGCGACGATCATCACGGCGATCGCCGCGGCGATCGGTCCGGACGTCATGGCGTACCGGAACTTGCACGCCATAGTAGCCGTACACCCGCTGAACAAAAGCGGGTTCGTAGTAGTTAATCGTCGGATACGTTTGCGCTGTGAAGGTCGGCACTTCACGCCATCGTTCCTGCGTGACGTTCACCGTGGCGGTGCGATCTTCGAAGTTGAACTTCGCCGCGGTCCACGGCATTACCACATACCTGCCTTCGTTAATGACAACCACGTAATCGATGCAACCATCGTCGTTGAAGATGATGTCATCGACGGTGCCGATCGAGACTCCGCCTTGGATGCTCACTTTGCCGCCGATCACTTGTTTCATTCGCCGCGCGACTTGTGGCGGCGCAGCCGGCGCTTGGCCTTGATAAACAGGCTGTTGCGTTGAGGGAGCCGTCTGAGATGGCTGTTGTTGGTTGGGGTCGTAGGGCTGTTGCGTTGGTGGTTGTTGCACAGGTTGTTGTGGAGCGTAGTTCGGCGGATTCTGCGGTGTCTGTGGTGGAGGGTTCTGTGGGTTTTGGTTCGGGTTTTGCGCAGCGAGGAATGCGCCCGTAATAGTGACGCAGACGAGTGCTACGAAGCCGTTGACGGCATACTTGTGCATCGCTCTCTCCTAGTGGGTTATTGAGACAGGGTCCGGGTAGGCGACGCGCTGACCCGACCGGTCACTACACATTCGCAACTCTTGTGCCACGGAACGCCTAGACATCCGTTTATTCGTTGCCGGTGGTCGGAACACGAATTGCAAACTGGAATTTGATGTCAGACCTAATGGCAGACGCTCAAGAGGTCGAGGAAAGGCGACCAGGCGAATAACGCCGAAAGCAAATCATGGGACAAAAGAAACATCATCGCGGGCCTGCACCGGTGCCTCCGGGCAACCAACCGTCCGCGCCCGCCAATGACGAACGCGGTGCCGCCGACACCACGCGCGGCGCCGGGTTTGAGGAACAAGATCCCAAGCGACGCTTAGGCGACTACACCGGGGCCGGTGAAGCCGCTTATGTCCAGCCCGGCGGCAGCAATGACGCCAATCACGAAACACATCGCCGAACCAGGAAGAAGTAAAGGAGCAACTATGGCCGATCAGCAGAGCCGCGGCGGACAAAAGAAAGGCGCGAACGCAAATCGCGGGCAAGCCGAACAACATCGCGGCACCAAGCAAACTGGCGAGCGAAGCAGTCGCGGCAAGCGCAACGATCAAGTCTCGAATCCGGATGATGCCAGCCGGCGGGCAACGAACGAGCGGCGCTAGGCATCGACCTCTCTGACCTCGTGCGGGGCACTTTGTAAAATTGTCAGAACTCTTCACCCAGAGTATTGGGTAGCCACCGCACGAGGCGATTTTCCGCGGTTGGAGCTTGCCAGTTGCAAGATTTGAATCGATTGCTGCGAGTTAGCCATTCTATTGTTGGCTGATCAGGTTTACCAAATTCCAACACTTTGCGCGACCGCCACTCATACGTATTAACCATCTCGCAAACAAATACCCGCTGGCACATCGGCTGCACAATTTCGGCGTGGCTCGTTTATTCATCTTGAGACGAGGAATGTCATGGCTGCCAAGAAGTCTCCCGGCCGGGTCAGCACCCTGGTCGCTGTCATTTTTACAAGCCTGATTGCACCGCTGACGGTCAACATCGTGGCCGCGATGATCCGGGGCGATCTCCCACATTCGTCACCGCCCTCGACTGCCTTGCCGCCAGCGATTCTGGCGACGCCCGAATCGCATTCTGGCGGCCTCGTGCAACAGGTGAATAAGCCATCGCCGGTCATTGCGGTGTCGCGGCAAATTGACTCACCGCCACTCACTTGGCGGCCAGTTCGCTAAATTCATTTGCAATATGAAATAAGTTGGCTACTCTGGCGAACTAGTTCGTAGTTGCCGGGAGATCGTGCCCATGAGTCCTGCCGAAACGAAGTATTGCCATGCCTGCGCCTCGCCCATCGATGCCCGGGCGGAATTGTGCCCCAAGTGCGGCGTCCGGCAACCCGGTGCGGTCGCGGTCGGCGATCCCGCAATTCGCGAAGCGTCGGGAAACAAGCTCGCCGCCGGCTTGTGTGGGATTATTTTGGGCGGCCTTGGGATTCACAAATTCATCTTGGGCATGACCACAGCCGGCATCATCATGCTGCTCGTGAGTGTTTGCACCTGCGGCGTCGGTTATCCGGTCATGCACATCATTGGCATCGTTGAAGGGATCATCTATTTGACCAAGTCCGACGAAGAGTTTTACCAAACCTACATCGTCGAAAAGAAAGCCTGGTTTTAGGCACCCGGCCCGGGGTTTGCATGTCCGGTTGCAGGCGATCGACTATTGCGGTACGAAGGCAATAGGTGAGATTCGCCCGCAGGCGCGACGCCAGGGAGCCGGGGCCATGGCACGAGAGCAATTCGACACCGCCACGATCATGGGCGGAATTTACGGTGATGGAATCATTGCTTTGAAAGGCGCGTTTGAACGCGCCTGGGTCCAGCAGCTCCGCGAAGACATCGGCACGCTGTTCGAAGAAGCGCTCGAACGGCCCGGCGGCGCGGTCGGGCGCGGGCCGAAGCGCTACTACGTCGAGTGCCATCCGGAAGGCATTCGCGGCTTCGTCAAACTGGCTACCCATCCTTGGGTTGTCGCGGTCTGCGAAGCGGTGCTCGGGCCGGAGTACAAGATCGTCGAGTTGGGCTTCGACGTCCCGGGGCCGGGTGCGCAATACCAACCCTGGCACCGCGACTTTCCTGCGCCGCCCGACACGCTCATTGGCCGGCGTCTCAATTCACTGGCGTTCAATCTGACAGCGGTGGATACTACCCAGGAGCTGGGTCCCTTCGAGATCGCTCCGGGTACTCAATGGGATGTGTCGGAAGGTTTCAAATGTGATATGTTTCCGCCGGAGTCGCTTTATCCGCGCTACGAAGCGCGCGTGCAGCAAAAGATGCCGCAGATGGGCGACATCTCGGCCCGCTCCGCACTCACGATCCATCGCGGCACGCCGAACCGTTCGCAATTTCAAAGGCCGGTGCTCGTGCTCGGTGTCGATGCCCCCGGGGCTAACAATGCCGAGCGGCACGATCTGCAATTCACCAAGGACTATTACGACAAGCTGCCCGCGCAGATTCGCGATCATGTAACGTGCCGGGTCGTGGAGAAGCTAGAGCCGATCGTGCAAGCCCACACGATCGAAGGCCTAATGATGGGTGAAGCTTAAGAGAAGAGTTAACCGCAGAGTACGCAGAGAGCGCTGAGGAAACCAACTCGAGCTTTGGTTTTCTCTGCGCTCTCTGCGTACTCTGCGGTTAACTCTTCTCTTAGTCGTATCTCAGAGCCTCGATGGGATCCAAGCGGCTCGCTCGCCTCGCGGGGTAGTAGCCGAAGAAGACACCGACGGCCGCCGCGAAGATGAGCGCAACCACGGCCGCGGTGAGTGAGACCACGAAAGGCCATTGTGAGCTTGGCAACAGCACATTGATGATCGCGGTGAGCCCGTACGACGCGCCAATCCCCAAGGCCACGCCGATCGCCCCGCCAATGCTCGACAGCACCACGGCTTCGACAAGAAATTGCCGCAGAATATCGCGCGGTCGAGCGCCCAGGGCCATGCGGATGCCGATCTCGCGGGTGCGTTCAGTGACCGAGACGAGCATGATGTTCATGATGCCGACCCCGCCGACGACTAATGAGATAGCGGCAATCGCCGAGAGCATCATAGTCAGGGTGCCGGTGATGATGGCGAGAACATTGGCGACCTCCTTCACCGTGCGCACCTCAAAATCGGCCCGATCGCCCGGTGCGATGTGATGTCGTTCCAATAAGAGCGTCGTCATCTGTTCAACCGCCTTATCGGTCAAAGGCTCCGAACGCGCGGAGGCCAGGATGACATCGATGTTGGCGAAAGGTGAACCTTGCACGCGCTTGCGAGCGGTGGTCCAAGGAATCATGACGATATCGTCCTGGTCCTGGCCCACCAGATTCGCGCCTTTGCGAGCGAGAACGCCGACGACGGTGAACGGGATATTCCGGATACGAACTTGCTGGCCGATCGGGTTGCCATTGGGGAAGAGCTTGTTGCGGATCGTGTGGCCGATGACGCACACTTTGCTCGCTCCGGTCACGTCCCGCTCGCCGAAGCACTCCCCGGCAGCGATCGGCCAGTTGCGCACGGCGATGTAATCCGGGCCGCAGCCGCGCATCTCGCTGGGGTTCCAATTCGTATTGCCGCCGATGACTTGCGCGGAGAAGAACACCTCGGGCGACGTCGCCGCGACCGCCGGGCACTCGGCCGCGATGGCCTTGGAATCCTCGGCCGTGAGCGTGGCCACTTTGCCCTCGCGGGCTCCGCCGTTGCGCCCGTGCTCGGGAATGATCACGATGACGTTGGATCCGAGATTTTCAAACTGCATGCGAACCAATTCGCCGGCGGCCTGGCCGATGGAGACCATCGTGGTGACGGCAGCGATACCGATGACGACGCCAAGAACCGTGAGCCCCGAGCGGAGCTTATTCTTGGCGAGCGTGCGCAGGGAGATGATCAGCAGATCGACGAGGAGCATGAGATCAAAATACCATGAAACGAAGGATGGGAGCCCAATCCCAGATTAAAGTGCAGAATTTCAATCTGTTTAATCTACATTTCGATTCTTCGCCTTATCTTCATCATCAAACCGTTTAGCCAGCGCGATTTCATCCCGCAGCGATACCTCGGCGGGTGTCTGGGAGTTCGCGGAGTCGAGGCAAAACAGATCCCACTTCTCGCGTTTGAATCCCTTTTGACGGATGTACCAGCGGTCATGTTTGTCTTGTTGAATCGGGAACAACGCACAGATGGAGGGCTTGTAGCGATACTTGTCGCCCTCGTCCGCTCCGGCCTGGTGCAGCACGCAGCCTTGATTGAAAAACACGCATTCGCGGTCAACCACTCGGAGCATACGTTCTTTGAGTCGTCGTCGCTTCGGCACGAGGAAGCCCGCTCGTTGTACCGCCTTCTTGGCTTCGGCTCTCATCAAGGGCAGGAACTTCTCGAGATTCTCTTCAATTCGCTTCACCTCTTCCGGGAAAACCGGTGGCCGGCCTTCACGGCAACATGGGCCGTCGCAGCCGCGGCCAAAGGTGCAATCGAATTTCACTTCGGACAGATTGATGACCGGTAAGTCAATCGCCATATCGCCCCGCCCATTCGACTTGTTGTTGAACGAATCGCGCCCAAGTCCAGCCGGCTTCTTCCACCGCACGATACATGCCGGTGTCCGGAGTCATTTCCGGATTGGGGTTCACATCCAAAACGCGCGGCACGCCGGCAGAGTCCAAGCGAACATCCATGCGGAGGTAGCCGCGGCCGTCGACAATCTGCCAAGACTTGCGAACGACGGCGATCATGGTTTCTCGTAACGCTGGTTCAATCACCGAATCGTATTTCAGTTGCGAGTTTTTGTACTCGGCACAGTTCTCGTCCCACTTGGCCGCGTACGTGAGCAACTGCAAACCATTCTCGAAGATGGTCTCACCAAACGAGAAATGCTCCGGTACCTCTTGGCCCCACATGGCGATCGCAAACTCGCGGCCAGGCAGAAATTCTTCGACGACTACTGGGCTGGTAAATCGTCTTCGGATGTCCGCCAATGCCGCGGCATCCGCACAAACGCAATCAACATCGATGCCGGCTGAGCCGTCTTCGTCGGCCGGCTTGATGACGCAGGGAAAGAAGCCATCGCGCGGCACTGGCACGCCGGCCGCTGCAAGGACCGCCTTCGTGCGGTCCTTGCGGCGACAGAGCGCCAGCGTTTCACTGCCGCAGCCTGTGAAGGGAATGCCCTGCCATTCGAAGAGCGCGGCGATTTGCGGTTCTCGATTGGGCCGGCCGAGCGGCGCTTCGCAGAGATTGAAAATCACATCGGGCTTATGATCGGCGAGAACGGAAAGAACCTCGCGCGGTTGTCCGTAGATGCCGACCGTGACCGCGTCGGGCAAACCCGCGGCGATGGCGGTGGCGGCGGCGCCCAGATCAAATTCGTTGGCAGTGCGGCCGGGCGGTAAATGTTTTGGGGTCAAAGTGTGCAGGACGAGGACCTTCATGGTCATAGTCTCGCTAGCCGCGGCGCAAGTCACTGACTGAGAACACTAAGCCATCCGGGTCAACATATTGCGCGATGCGGGTGCCGAACGTCTCTTTGGGCTCTTGCACGCAGGAGACTTTGTTCGCTTGCATTCGTTTGTGAAACTCGTCGATGTTCGCAACGCTCAAACCCGGCCGGCAGCGGCCCGGCGGCTCCAAACCCGCCTCGGCCTTTTCGGCTTTTGTATTGGTCGCATGGAGCGCGAGCGTCGCGCCTTCGGTCGCGAACTCCGTCCACCCAGGCGATTGGAATTTGAGCGGCAGGCCCAGCACGTCACGGTAAAAGGTCACGGACCGATTCATGTCGCTGACGAAAACAATGGCGTAGTTGATTCGCATGTCAAACCCCGTAATGTCGCGCGACTCATGAGCCAACAGATCAATTGGGACTCACCCGATTGAGCACGAAGGCGTTGTATTTGCTCCAAACATTGTCGCCCGGACCATCAAAAATGCGCTTTTCACACCAACCATACAGGAGCAACTCAGACCCATTCCACGCAAATGGAAATGAATTTTCTCCAAGTGTAGGATGATCGCGGCTCCACTTACCTCCAAGTCCCTTCTGGCGAATCACTTCGCCAATGTATGCGGCGAAAGACAAAGCAATACCATGCAACCCTGATTCGTCCCGCGTTTTCGTGAATTCTTCGTTGATTTTCCCCAGAATGGATTCAACTTGCTGTACCGACGAGTCTGTGTAGTCCAAAGTCACTCCGAAAGACGTTGCAACGTTGTGAGCGGATCTGTTCATTTTCTCCATCATTGCTTTAAGGTCATCCGACGAAGAGGATGCCTTTCTCTTGCCGAGCCAAAGACAGATTGTGTCCCAAATTGTGCCCATGATTGTTAGCCCGCTCTGCTTACTTCACGGCCGTTCCTTCCACCCCTGTCACCACCGCCTGGCCATCGGACAAATCCCCACCAACTATTTCCGCAAATTGATTTTCCGACAATCCGAGTGTCACCTTCGCGGCCTTCAGTTGTTCACCTTCGACGAGCCACAGCACACGCTTGCGACGTTTGAGGGCCAGGTCGGACTTCTCGGTGGCCGAACGCTGCGGGGCGGATTCCTGCTCGGAGACTGGTGTCTCGATGAAGTGTTTGTCTTCTGGCCTGACGAGATGTACGGGCGGCACGAAGCGCAACGCGGCCATCGGCACACGCAGCACGCCCTCCTTGCCCTCGATCTGGAATGAAATATTCGCGGTCATCCCGGGCATCAATTTTAGGTCCGGGTTCGCCGCCTCGATGACCACGGGATAAGTCACCACGTTTTGCGTTGTCGTCGCGGCTTTGCGAATCTGGAAAATCTTGCCGGGGAAGAGATCGCCGGGATACGCATCGACGGTGAACTTCACTTCTTTGCCGCGTTCTTGCGCGGTGCGGATCAAACCGATGTCCGCCTCATCGACCGAGGCGAAGACATACATGTGTTTCTCCATGTCCGGCGCGACGATGAACATCTCTGGCGTCTGAAACGACGCCGCCACGGTCTGGCCCGGATCGACTTTGCGCTCGATCACCATGCCATCAACCGGGCTGCGGATCTCGGTATAGCTCAGGTTGGCCTCGGAGTTCTTCAGCGTTGCCTCGGCTTGGAGGATCGACGCCTTGGCGAGCTCAACCTGGGCTTCGAGCGTGATGCGGGTGTAAACGTACTGGTCCATCTCAGTGCCGGAGAGATACTCCTTGTTGACTGCAGCGAGCTTGCGGGCACGCTCTTCGTTATTCTTCGCTTGTTGCAACAGTGCTTCGACGCGGCTGAGTTCCGCTTTTTGAGTGGAGAGCTGGGCGCGGTCGCGATCGACGGCGGCCTGCCAGAGCCGCGGGTCGATCCGCGCGAGCAGATCGTCTTTCTTCACCACGCTGTTGAAATCGACGTTGATCTCGGCAATGGGTCCGGAGACAAATGCACCCACCGAGACGGAGCGCACCGGCTTCACGGTGCCGGTGGAGTTGACCACCGTCTCGATTCGGCCTTTGCTGATCTGGGCCGTCGTGAATTTCGGGGCGGAGCGATGCTGCCACCAGGTCGAAAGCGGTACGCCGATGCCGGCCAACACGACTGTGATGCCACCAAGAATCAAGAACCAACGGATTAATCGCCGCATGGGGAAATGATAGCAGACCTTAAGCTGTGAGCCTGCAACAGGCGGAATTCGCGCAAAATGCAGGTTATTACTTGCTAGTCGCCGCCAATTTTCGTTCCGCTCCAGACTCCGCCTTCGGGGTACATATCGTCGCCATAAGTCCATTGGCCGGAAAATTGCTCGCCGTTGCGCTGCAAGATCAAAACGAAATCACCCCAGGTCGCACCGTGGCTGTTGGCGGCCTGCTGATTCCATTTGCCGGTGGCGCGATTCCCGCCGACGACGCCTTCGATTTCGCCGCCGAGATTGCCGTACGTCCCGTAGACTTGGTCACCCTCAATTTCGATGTTCAATTGGCCGTAATTGGTCTGCCAGGTGCCCGCGAAGCCGCTTGCCATGACCGTCTCCTCATCGTTGTCCCAGTATCCTGGGCTACGAATATTAGTAATACGGCCCAACCGCCCAGGGAGATTTGTTTGTTTTTTGGGCGGTGCGGTCATCTCATCGGAAGCGGCACCACTTCATCCTTCGCAATTGCAAAGCAGCGGTCACCCGGCTGCAAGGCGACATCGCCACGACCGGTGAAATCGCCAAACGAGGGTAACACTCCCACGCCGGCCCCGAACCAAAAGCACGGCAACCACAATCGCTCCTGCGTCGCGGCCCGCAATCGGATGGCCGGGTGAAGATGGCCGGCCAATGTGTAATAGCTCTCCGTTGGTTGCGGATGGTGGCGAAAGGCGAACGGCTCTTCCAGAAATGCCTCATTCACCACCGTCATCGCCCACTCGCCCGGAGGGTCGCCGGAACGGCGATCATGATTGCCGCGAACGAGCGTGATGTGAAGCGATCGATGGGCGTCGCGCCAGAAGGTGACCGCAGTGTCGTGCTCGTCCGACCGGCCGGCTCGGGCGTGAAATAGATCGCCGAGGATCAGTATTCGGTCGACTTGCACTTGCGCTAACACATCGTCGAGGCGATTCAGCGACCCCGCCGTGGTCCCACCGGGCACTGGTACAGACGCCTTGCGAAACGCGGCGGCCTTGCCCCAATGCACATCGGCGATGACCAGCGTCTTTCGTCGCGGCCAGTAAAGCGCACGTTCGGGCAGTAGCTGCACCGTCTCGCCGGCTAACTCGCACTCCATGGCACCGAAAGTCATGCGCTTCTCCGCTTGTGCAGCGCGCGATCGGCCGCGCGGTCGAGCGTCACCTGCATGCGCTTGACGCGATCCGCGAGGGATTCATTACTAATCGTCGAACGCCAGCGCTCGACGAAGAGGGGAAAGCCGAGCGGCGTCGGGCGGGGGACATCGACCAAGACGACTCGGCTCGAATTCAGACGTGCGAGGGTCGCACCGAGGCAGGAGATTTCCAGTTGCTTCTGCAGCACTTCGCCCTGCGCCTGTTGCAGCAACAAGTTGTCGGGATCGTAATTGGTAAACACATCGTAGAAGAGGCTTGCCGACGCTTGCAGATGTCGCGCCGAGGTCTTCGAGCCCGGGTAGCCGGGAAAGATCAGCCCGGCCACGCGGGCGATTTCGCGGAAGTGCCGGCGGGCCAATTCGCCGGCGTTCATGCTGGCGAGAATGTCGTCGGCCAATGATGACGGGCTGAACAGCTCGTTGATGTTGTCGAGCGTCAATGGCTTCGCGGCTAAGAGCTCGAAGCCATAGTCGTTGCATGAGATAGTGACGGAGTTCGGCTCCACCCGCGTGAGGCGATAAGTGATGAGCGCAGCCAGGCCCTCGTGGACGAGCCGACCCTCGAAAGGGTACACGAAAAGATGAAACCCGCTGCGCGTCTGCAGCCGCTCGATCAAGACTTGATCTCGGGCCGGAAGCTGAGACCACTGGGCTTGCAGTTCCAAAAGCGGGCGCACGGCAGACATTTCCGGCCCAACAAATATGCCGTGACGAGCGCTATCCACTTGCTCTCGCACCGCGGCCGCGAGTTGCGTAGAGAGCGGCATGCGGCTGCCCATCCAGCGAGCAATGGGTCCGCCCGCCTTGCGGGCTTTGCGTACCCAGACCGTGCCCTCGCGCACGAATGCCAACTGCAGTTGATGTCCCGCAAAGATGAATGAGTCACCTGGCCGCAATCTCGCGGCGAACGATTCCTCGACGGTGCCGAGCCGGCCTCCTCGCAGGTAGCGGACCTCGAGCGCGGAATCGCCGAGGATAGTGCCGATGGCGAGACGATGGCGATGGGCAATCTTCCGATCCGTGACTCGATACTCGCCGTCCACGAGCGTGACTCGGCGAAAATCGGGATACGCCGCCAGCGATGAGCCGCCGCGGGTCACGAAATCGAGCGCCCAAGTCCATTCAATGTCGGTGAGATCGCGATAAGCATAGGTTGTTCGCACCTCGTCACGTAGTTCATCGGATTTGAAACCGCCGCCGAGCGCGACTGTGACCATGTGCTGCGTCAGCACATCGAGCGGCCGGCTCAATGCCGCTCGGCCTTCGATTTGCCCCGCCTCGGCGGCCGTGCGTGCCGCGGCGAATTCCACCAGTTCCAATGCATGGGCCGGCACGCAGGTCACCCGGCTCACCGCACCAGGCTGATGCCCACTGCGACCGGCGCGTTGTAACAATCGAGCGATGCCCTTCGGGCTGCCGACTTGCAAGACCCGATCGACCGGCGAGAAATCGACTCCCAGATCCAAACTCGACGTGCAAACCACGCAGCGCCATCGGCCCGCCCGCAATCCGTCTTCGACTTCTGTGCGGGTGTCGTGAGCGAGGGAGCCGTGGTGAATCGCCAGTTGATCTGTCCACTCTGGACAGGCGAGTAGCAACGATTGATACCACGCTTCGGCTTGAAGCCGGGTGTTGGTGAAAAGCAGAGCGGTCCGGACCTCACGCAATTGCTCTACCACTTGCGGAACCATCGACAGACCGCGGTGACCGGCCCACGAGAATCGCTCGATGCGTTCTGGCAAGAGTGTGTCGATGACGATGGACTTGGGCACATGCCCGCGGACAAGCCGGGCGGGGCGACCTTGGCCGACCAGCGTGGCCATCGCTTCGGCAAGATTCCCGAGCGTTGCCGATAGGCCCCAGGTCCGTAAATTGGGCCGCCAGTGGCGCAAGCGGGCGAGCGCCAATTCGGTCTGCACGCCGCGTTTGCTCGACATTAACTCGTGCCATTCATCGACGACCACGCAGCGAAGCTCGGCGTACAAATCAGCCGCTTCCGGCCGGGTAAGAAATAACGTCAAACTCTCGGGCGTGGTCACGAGTGCATCAGGCAATTGCTTGCGTTGCCGGGCGCGACTCGCCGCCGTGGTGTCGCCGGTGCGGGTTTCAACTGTCCACGGAACGCCCAGGGCCGACAGCGGGGCTTGCAATGTCGCGGCCGTGTCGGCCGCAAGCGCCCGCAACGGCGTGATCCACAGGACGCGTAGGCCATTGCTTTTGGCTGGTTCGGCGAGCCATTCCTGCACCGGCCCGAGCCAGGCGGCGTAACTTTTACCAGTGCCTGTCGCCGAGTGAATGAGTCCGCTCTCGCCGGCGGCGTAAGCGTCCCACACTTCGCGCTGGAACTGGAACGGTGTCCAGCCCTTGGCGTCGAACCAAGCCTCGACTCTTTGGCGTGGCGTCACGTCGGCACCTCGGGGATGAGGGCCCGCAAAGTTTCGACGTAATCCGCCTCGTCCGCTTTCTTGTCGGTCCGCCAGCGGAGCATGCGCGGGAAGCGCACGGCGACGCCCGATTTGTGCCGAGTCGAGCGCTGGATACCTTCGAAGCCAAGTTCGAACACGAGTTCGGGCCGGACAGTTCGCACGGGGCCAAACTTCTCGACCGTGTGCGAGCGCACGAATGAATCTACCTGGCGGATTTCCTCATCCGTCAGACCCGAGTAGGCTTTGGCGACCGGCACGAGCTTGCCGTGATCCCACAGGCCGAAGGTGTAATCGGTGTACAGCCCGGCTCGTTTGCCGTTGCCGCGCTGGGCGTAGATCAGCACGGCATCGATGGTGAATGGATTCACTTTCCACTTCCACCAGTCGCCGCGTTGCCGTCCCACTCGGTATGGGGAGGCATGCCGTTTGAGCATCATGCCTTCCACGCGGCGACTGCGGCTCTCGGCCCGCACCAAAGCGAGAGCTTCCCACGTCGGCTCAGTGGCGAGCGGCGAAAGCAATAAGCGTGGGTCATTGGCCGTGTCGATGATGTCTTCGAGCGCGGCCCGCCGCTTTTCCAATGGCCAGGAGCGGACGTCCGTGCCTTCGTGTTCCAGCAAGTCGTACGTCATCAAAATAACCGGCACCTCTTCGAGGATCTTCTTGCCGAGCACCTTGCGGCCAATGCGCCGCTGCAGATAACCAAAGGGCAGCACGGCACCGTTGAGCCAGGGCAATAGCTCGCCATCGAGAACCGTGCCCTCGGGCAACGTCGTCGCGGCCATCATGATTTCCGGATATCGGTCCGTCACCAATTCTTCGCCGCGCGACCAGAGAAAGACTTGGCCGCCACGGCGAATCAGTTGGGCGCGGATGCCGTCCCACTTCCATTCGACCTGCCAGTCGCTCCGTTCGCCTAATGACTCCGGAGAATCCTCCAGCGGGTGGGCCAAGAAGAACGGATAGGGTCGGCCAATGTCCGCGTCGCTCGACTCGGTGGCGATGAGCGACGTGTAAAACTCCGGCGTCGGCTCCCAATCGCCCATCAGCCGGTGCGCGACTGTGGCAGCATCAATGCCACCGGCCTTAGCGAGGCCTCGGATGACCAGCGCTTGCGACACGCCAACGCGGAACGCCCCTGTAATGAGTTTGTTCCAGACGAATCGCTGCGGCCGATCGAGCTCGGCCCAGGCTTTGAGCAGCGCCGATCGCTGTTCCGCTTCCGGCATGGTTCGCAAAGGAAGTAACCGTTCTTCCACCCAATAGCGCAACGGTCGATCATCGGGCTGTGGCGGGTCGGGCAAGACCAGCGTGATCGTCTCGGCAACGTCTCCCACCGAGTGATAGCTCTCTTCGAATAGCCAATCGGGAATGCCGGCCGCTTCGATGGCCCACATCCACATTCGCCGTGAAGGAATCACCTGCCGTGGTTTGCGGCCAATCAAGAAATAGACCGCCCACGCGGCATCGCTAGATGGGGCGGCGGCGAAATAGCGCGTCAGCGCGGCAACCTTCGCCGAGGTGCGATTGGTCTCGTCGAGGGCGGCATAGAGCTCGGCGAAGGCTTTCATGCGGCCTCCTCCGGCTCATCCAGCATATCGTCCCGCTCGCCCTCGAACTGGGTGCGAACGGTGGTAGCCTCGATGCCATGTTCGGTCAGCCAGCGGGCCAGTGCGTCGCTGTAGCCATGAGTGACCCAGACGCGCTCGGCGCCGGTCGCCGCAATGGCTGACTGCAGTCCGGGCCAATCTGCGTGATCAGACAACACGAAGCCGCGATCGACGGCCCGGCGCCGGCGAAAGCCGCGCACCTGCATCCAACCCGAGAGGTAACCTGTCGACGGGCCGCCGAACCGCCGCAACCAGGGCGAGCCCTGCGCCGATGGCGGGGCGACAATCATTGCGCCGGCCCAGGTCGTGCCTTTGGGCATATCGATCGCCGAGCGAGTCTCGGGCAGAGCCACGCCCGCGTCACGATAGACTTGCGTCAGGCGCTCGACGGCGCCATGCGTGTAGATGGGGCCGATGGCTGGGTCGAGCCCGGCGAGCAACCGTTGTGCTTTGCCAAGCGCGTAGGCGAAGAGCATACTCGCTTCACCGGCATCGAGGTTGGCACGCCACCATGCATTGATGGCTGCGAAGATCTCGCGCTCGGATCGCCAACGATAGATCGGCAAACCGAACGTGGATTCGCTGACAAACAGATCGCAGCGGATTGGCTCGAAGGCCGTGCAGGTCGGATCGAGCTCGACTTTGTAATCTCCGGAGACGACGCACACTTCGCCGCGATGTTCGAGCCGCACCTGCGCTGACCCCAGCACATGGCCAGCCGGATGGAGGGAGAGGCGCACGCCGTTGACGTCAATCGATTCGCCATAATCGAGCGATTGAATATTGGCATCATGTCCCATGCGATATCGCAGGACGCCGACGCCAGGTTTCGCGGCGAGATATTCCCGCGAACCGGGCCGGGCATGATCGGCATGAGCGTGGGTAATGACCGCACGATCGACCGGCTCCCAAGGGTCGATGAAGAAGCCGCCCGCGGGGCAAAACAGGCCACAATCCGTCCGTTGGAGCAGTTCACTTGGCACAGGATCACAAAGTGCGAATCGAATGCCGAAATAAACCGCAGAACCCGTAAGAGGTTATGCCTGATCAAGTGAAAGCCGGCACAATCGGCGGAGATTAGCGGCGAGGAAAAGCGTAGGCTATATTTCCTCGTGGTTTTTCCTCGTTCCCAAGCTCTGCTTGGGAACGCACTGACGCGAAGCTCCGCTTTGCCCAGAGACTCCGCCCCTTTGCCAAAACGAACGCGAAGCAGAGCTTCGCGGACTTGCGTTCCCAAGCAGAGCTTGGGAACGAGGATGATATGAGCAAATCCCCAGATGATCTCGATGCGTTCGTACGCGGCCGAACCGTCCTGTTGAGTCCGGCGCGGAGGTTTATTTGTGATTTGATGCACTTTGCTAAGAAAGTGCCCAGCATTCCCATGCAGCGGCGAATGGCGTTGGGTGAGTTGGTCGCCGCGCGGCGGACCTGGCCGCGCCGCCTCACCTGGCGCTGCATCTTCGCCAAGGCGATGGCGATTCTCTCAGAACGTCGTCCGGAATTGCGCCGAGCTTACATGAAATCGCCGTTCCCGCGGCTATACGAACACCCGTTTGTGATCGCCAATATTGCCTTTGAGCGCGAGTATCGTGGCGACACATGCGTGTTCATAGGGCGGGTGCCGCTACCGCAAAGGCTGTCGCTGGCCGATCTTGACCGGCGAATTAGCGAATTTCAAACGAATCCGGTGCGGGACATTCCAGAGTTTCGTACGCATTTATTCTTGAGTCGTTGGCCTTGGCCAGTCCGCCGGCTGGTATGGTGGGTGGGACTAAATGTGTCGGGGTTGTATCGCTCGTGGTTTTACGGCACGTTTGCGATCAGCGTGGTCGCCGCGCTAGGCTCGTCGAGCCTGCACCCGCTTTCGCCGTTGACGACAATTTTGAACTATTCGCCGTTTGCAAACGATGGCTCGCTAGACGTTCGGCTCGTATATGACCATCGAGTCTTCGATGGCGCCATGACCGCCCGATTCTTGTCGGAGTTAGAGCAAATCCTTTGCAATGAAATTCTGGCTGAGCTGCGGGCCGGGCCTCCGAGTGAAGAGGTCGTGCAGTCAGCCGTGGCAGCGAGCTGATCCGCTCAATCCCAAATGGTTGACTCGTCGATCTCCAATCGATGCTTGTTGAAGAGGACCCGGACTTCCTCTTGGTATGGCATGGTTTGATGAATGTTTGACTGTTCCGTGAGGTACTGCTGCACGTTTGGCAGATTGTCCGTGGACGCCGAGAAGGCGACGAACTCTTTTTGCCAAGTGAATCCCTTTTGCTCCGTGTGATTCTGGCGAATCCATTTTTGCGACCCCGCTTTGATTTTCTTGACGAGGTCAGCGACCGACCAATCTTCGGAATACTTCATTACGAGATGGACATGGTCCGTCCCGCCCCCGGCCACCAAGAGGTCGCCCTTAAACTCCGTCATAATCTGCGCGATCTGTTCGTAAAGCTGCATCTGCCAAGCCGCATCAATCGATGGCGTGCGGTCTTTGGTGGAAAACATGACATGTACGTAAAGCGCGGTGGTTGGCATGATCGTCTCGCAACAAATGCTGTTTGTTGCGGAAAATTGTATTAGCGAACGGCGGACATTCACTCCCCAGTCGGCCCGTCCTGCGAGCTGGGCCGCTTCCACCAGTCCAGCAATAAGGCCACTCGAGAGTCCAGCCGGACCGTCTGTGTGATGATGTCCGCCCGCTCGCCGTCGGTGAGATACCAGGAGAGCGAGGCCTCGCCGCGGTATTCGAACGCCACGGTCGTGAAAAACGGCGTCCCCGCGCGGTTGTCGTAGGTCAATTTCACTCGTCGCAGCAATTCTTGGGGATCGACAACACGACGTTGGCGGAATTCCGCCAACAGAGCCGCTTCATCGGCTGGCGTGATGCGGACGCTGGCGGCCTTCAGGTCCGCTTCGCGCAGGAGCCGATCCACCCACTGGTGCGGCCGATCGTCCAATTGAAAGCCCGGGAGGTCACGCTGGGCAGTCCGGCGATCTTCATCACTCAAGTTGGTCGGATCAATGAGATTCAAAAGCTCAAAGAGTCGGTCTCGCTGGCCTTTGTTCGCCGTTTGCATGCGATCGAAGATCGCCTTGCGGAACTGTTGCAGCTTTGCCGCTCCATCGGAGGCCTGGCACAGCTTGGCCACGAACAGGGCAGCGATTTGCCGCTCCTTCGCTCGTTTCAGGATTTCCAACTCCGCGGATCGCAGGTGATCGCGCATGGGCCGCGTCTGCAGTTCGCTGATGAGCTGCTGGCTGAGGATCTCTAAAAGGCCGTCATTGCGATAGGTGGACGAACTCACGCGGGCGGTGGCCAAGGCGACTGCAGGGGTCGAGACGACCTCCAGACCACGGCTCAGGGCGTTGGAGCTATCGCAATAGGTCTCGTCCATCTTCCGCGATCCTTCGCTGTCGCCGTCGCGGATTTGGATCAGCACGATCTTTGAGACGTGCCGTCGCAGCCAATCGCGATTGGAGCCGCTGAAGAGCCAGGAGGCCGCCAGGCTGACGCCGTCGTTGTCGTAGTACCCAGCGTCAACGACGCGACGACGTGGCGTCGTGGGCAGCGTGGGAGCCGGGCTGACGTATGGGAAGGAAGCGCTCATCCGAGCCGCAGTGGCTAGGCGGAAACTATGCCGGATCCAAGGCTGCGGGAAGAGCCGGAAGAATTCGAACGACTCACGGGAGAAACGGTTCAGGTCCTTCTGAAGGAGCAATGACAAGTCGGTCTGTTCGTCGCGCTTTTCCTGCAGGATGCTGCCGTCGTTGGAGGCCACCCCGCGGAGGTCGAGGTTGGAGATCAACAGCCGGCGACCATCCTCGACCAGCATCGGCGAGAAGATCAAGGAAGGCCGCCAACCGTCCTTCTCGCCCTCAGCGAGGCGATTCATGGGTTGATCGAGTGCTCCCTGCAAGTTGGCGGTCCAGGTAGCTTCGAGGGCCTGTCCGCGGTCACGGGGGCGGCCAAACGGCGAGAAGGTGGACCGCACGTCCTGGTACGTCATCGCATGGACGATCGGCGACAGGCAATCGGTGGTGATCGCCGCATACTGCTCGTCGAGCTGGCGAACTGACCTCACGAGTGGTGACAGTGGGGGATTAGGTAAGTTGGCGACGTAGTATGAGGCGCCGACCATTCCTCCCGACGCTCCGGTGAAGACGCGGATGTGACAAGGAAAGTCGATCTGCTCCTTAGCGAAGGCCATCTCGAGATGGTGCAACACCGCCGTGCTCCACGCGGCCGCGCGGATGCCGCCGCCGGAGACGCAGACCACCACAAGCGGTCGCTTCTGATGCGCGAGGTGTCGGCCACGCGTCTCTCCGCAGAAGTCGATCGCCTCGGGAGGCAATAGCGGCACGCGCACGGCGGGGTCGTAATCCTTCAGCGGCACAGGCGTTGCATAGAGCCTATCCAACTCGGGGTAGCGAAGCTGATAGGGGCTGATGCCGCCGAGATAGACGAAGCCCAGTAAGCCCAATGCCAAGGCCGGCTGTACCCGCGCCAGGAAGTACTGCAGGAAGCCATAGACGGCAACGAGGATGCCCAGAAGCGCAAAGACCCCAACGAGCGGCGAGTAAAAGCCCAGTCGCTCGAAGCCGAGGGCCGCATAGACGAGGATCGCGAATATCTGGGCCAAGACGGCCACGCCATGGACCGCCATGTCGAGCGGATGAGCCTTCGGCACTCGCAACAGACTCACGCTCCAGAGGCCCTCGAACAACGAGTGTCCCAAGCGGGCAATCCACCCATCGGCGGCCTTACTCGTCTGCAAAATTGCCAATCCGAACAGATAAGTCCCGACTGCGACCAGAAAGCCGAGCCCCAGCCAGATGCCATGATGCGCCCCTTCGTGATAAGGCGCGAGCACTGGGCTCAATGGAAACAGGGTGAACGCCACAGCGCCAATGAGCCCGACCGCGTAGCTCAACGCCGGTCCGAGCCGACCAAACGTCAGCCGCTCTTCATGGGGAGTGTTGAGAGTTTCGAGAAGATAGCCGGCCAAGAGAACTTGGACGACGACGACTCCCATGGCGAAGCCGACGCCCGCTTGCTTGAAGATATCTTCGTGCCACAAGAGGTAGCGGATGCCGAATGCCTTGTGCAAATCAGGCACAAACACAAGAGCGACGACGACTGCGATCGCACCAACAAGCGGAATATGTCTGCAGAAATTGAAGAGAAACTGCGAGACGTAGAAGTTGATCGCGCTCCGCATCGGTCACCCGTCCGTGGGACCGGCGAGACAAACTCGCCGGCTCGCCAGCGCAATAATTCGGCGCGCACGCGAGGTAATCTCCGATCATCATCGGCATGCCGACGGTATCGATTGCAGGAATTTTGTCACGAATTATGTCGTGATGCTCTTGTATTTTGCGCGATGGTAGTTACTATTCGACATTTAATGGGCCGCGCGGTTGCATTGATCGTGCCGACTTTGACGGACCTAGTGATCGCGCAGGATTCCCCGAGCCTCTGGAGGCCTTCGCTGTATGAGCGAATCGCATGAGCGGACTGTGACGTCAAATCGTCCGCTCGCTTCACCTCCTTTTGACGATGAAGAGCCTCCGCAGCGTTCGCATCGTCATCCCGTCTGGCAGGATGTCTCCGATCATCAATGGGAAGACTGGCGGTGGCAGAGTCAAAATGCCATCCGATCGGTCCGCCAATTGCGCGATCTGCTACCGTTCTCGCCGGAGGAGCTGGAGGTCATCGGATCGCTGGAAGCCGAATATAAGCTCGCGATCCCACCTTACTTCTTCTCGCTGATCGACCCCACCGATCCGAACGATCCGATCCGGTTGCAGTCGGTCACCTCACCGCTCGAAGCCCAGAATCCGAGTGGCTACGAGCTCGAAGACCCGTTGGACGAAGAGAAGGACATGCCGGTACCGGGGCTGACGCACCGCTACCCGGACCGTGCCCTCGTCGTCACGACGCATGTCTGCACCATGTATTGCCGGTTTTGCACCCGCAAGCGCACCACCATGGTCCGCGACGGGTGGGACGCCATCAACCGCAATGACGAGCGGATGATTGAGTATGTCCGCGATCACCCGGAAATCCGCGATGTGATCGTCTCCGGCGGCGACCCTTTGACGCTGCCCCCGGCGAAGCTGAAATTCTTCCTCGATGGCTTTGCGGCCATTCCGCACGTGGACGTGATCCGAATTGGCACGCGAGTGCCGGTCACGCTGCCGCAGAAGCTCTTCGACGAATCGCTGATCGAAATGCTGGCCTCCGCCGGCAAAGTGTGGATTCAGACCCACTTCAACCATCCGCGTGAGATCACGCCCGAAGCCGCCCGTGCCTGCAAGGCACTGCTCTGTGCCGGCATGCCGATCAACAATCACACCGTCTTGCTCAAAGGCGTTAACGACGACCTCGAGACGATGCGGGCGTTGATGCGGGGCTTATTGCGGATCAAAGTGCGGCCCTACTACATCTTCCACTGCGACCCGGTCATCGGGGCGGGGCATTTCCGCACCTCGGTGTGGAAGGGCCTGGAGATCATGGAAGGCCTACGTGGTCACATGAGCGGCCTCGCAGTGCCGACCTATGTGGTCGATAGCCCGCACGGCGGCGGAAAGATTCCGCTGATGCCGAACTACCTCGTGAGCGCGTCCGACGATGCGGTCGTCTTGCGTAATTACGAGGGGATGTTGGTGCGCTATCAAGCTGAGGATAAGCCGACGACGAGCCTGCCGGCCCGCACCCGCGGCGTCAGCGCGCTCATCGCCGGCAGCAAATCGGCCTTGGTGCCCGAGGGCAACGAACGCCTCGCCCGTCGGCACGATCAAATGCATGACGGGTGCGAAACCCACAAGAATGGCGAATTGCTCGCCGATGGGCCGGACGGCTTACCGCTGACCGGTCCTGCTCGGCGATTGATTTCGCTGATGATGTGTCACTAAGCCAGGGATCAGGAATCAGGGGTCAGGGATCGGGCCGAATCCACGGATATGGCATATGTGGTCAGGAATCAGACCCGAAAAACAGAACTGAGAATCCAGTCTGAGGTTTGGTTTCTGACTCCTGATTCCTGGTCCCCGGTTCTTTTATGAAACTCGGCCTCGCCTACACGCTCAAATCGGATCACGACGAACCCGACCAGCCGGATGACTGGCAGGAAGAGTTCGACAGCCCCGCCACCATTCGCGCCATTCAAAGCGCTCTCGAACAACTCGGGCACTCGGTCACTCCACTCGGCGATGGCCGGCAACTTCTCCAGAGGCTGCTCGCCGCCCCGCCAGAGATGGTGTTCAACATTGCCGAAGGACGCGGCGTCTCGCGCAACCGCGAATCGCGGGTGCCGGCCATTTGTGAAATACTCAACGTACCCTGCACGGGGAGTGACCCCCTGGCGCTGGCCGCCAGTCTCGACAAGGATGTCGCCCGCAGGTTGGTGGCGAGCACCGGCGTCGCGGTGCCGCGAGGACAAGTCATTGAACGAGCCGGAAGCGTTAGCGACGGTGTCTATTCCGTCGCTAACGCTTCCGGCTCGTCAAAACACATCTTTCCCGCCATTGTCAAACCCGCCTGGGAAGGCTCCAGCAAGGGCATTCGCGGCAAATGCGTGGTCAAAAACGATCGAGAACTCCAAGAAGCGATTGCTCGATTGGGCGAAGATTATCGTCAGCCTCTTCTTGTCGAAGAATTCATTGCCGGCGATGAACTAACCGTCGGCGTGATCGGCAACTCTCCTCCCGAAGTCCTCGGCATCATGCGCGTGGTGCCGCAGAAACCGACCAAAGAGTTCGTCTACAGCCTGGAAGTGAAGCGTGACTGGCAAAACCAAGTGCGCTATCAGACGCCGCCGGCCGGTTATGACCAACTCACCCTGACCATTATCGAGAATGCGGCTCTCACCGCTTTCCAAGCGCTCGGCTGTCGGGATATCGCCCGGATCGACTTCCGGCTCCGCGACGGCGTACCGCATTTCATCGAGGCCAATCCACTGCCGGGCCTCAATCCAGAGACCGGCGACATCGTCCTGATTGCCAAAGCGATGGGCGTTTCGCATACCGAACTTATCGGGCGGATATTATCAGCCGCGATGAAACGCAACGAATTGGTTAGCCGCGACTACATAGCGGACCTCGCTCCGCTATGTAGTCGCGGCTAACCGAAAGCCATCATGAGCCACCGCGTCGTCATCCTTTACAACGAGCCCACGCTAGCCGCGGATCACCCCGATGCGCTGTCCGAGCACGAGGTCGTGCACACGGCGCATGCCGTGGAAAAGATCTTGACCGAGGCGGGCTTCGAGGTACATCACCTCGGCGTGCACGTCGATCCGGGCAAGATGATCGCCCAACTCCGCGAACGTGCGCCCGACGTGGTGTTCAATCTCTTCGAAGGTCTGCCGCAGATGGGGCAGACCGAAGCGTATGCCGCTGGCATCCTCGATTGGCTGGGCATTCCTTACACGGGTTGCCCGTTCCAGTCTATGGTGTTGGCTCGCAACAAGCCAATCGCCAAACGGCTCTTCCGCGACGCGCTGTTGCCGACTCCGAAATTCCGCCTCATCGAAGAACTGCCGGCCCACGCCAACCGCATGGGTTGGCCAGTGATCGTGAAGCCATCGAATCAAGACGCCTCGGTCGGCGTGGAACAAGCCAGCGTCGTGACCAACGCGGACGACTACGCTCAGCGCGTGGAGAAAATCTTCGTCGAGTATGGTGGGCCGGTGCTGGTGGAAGAGTTTATTCGTGGCCGGGAGATCAGTTTGATGCTGTTCGAGATGCCCGAGCTTCGGGCGCTCGTGTTTTGGGAAGTGAAGTTCACTGACGCCGATCCCGAGTTTTGGCCCATTATCACCTATGACGCGAAGTGGAAGCCGGGCACGCGGGATTTCGAATCGACGCCGATGGACTACAAGCCGGAAATCTCGCCGCGATTGCGGTCGAAGTTGGAGCGGCTGGGGAAGAAAGCGTACCGATTATTAGGCTGCCGGGATTTCGCCCGCGTGGATTTCCGCGTGACGCCCGATGATGACCCATACATTCTCGAGATGAACCCCAATCCCGATTTCAGCCCGCTGGCCGGTCTTTCCGACGGCTTAGACTCGACCGGGGTGACGCACGCGCAGTTGACTCGGCAATTGGTGGAAAACGCGCTGGCTCGCGGCGCGCAGAAACTGTCCGCGCCGGTCGGCGTGGAACTCATTGAATGGTAGGAATTGCTCGAATGTAATTGTGCTCGGATGTAGCCGCGGGCTTTAGCCCGCGCATCCTGGCAATCGCTTGGTCCCGACTACAAATACAAAAGACAAATACAAAAGACATACTTCCATTAAACTCAGGAGCCTGACATGGACCGCCGTGAAATGCTGGGAGCCGTCGGTGCGCTCGGAGTCGGCTTGGCCGCCGGGTCAACCGCCAAGTCCGCCGTGCATGAGGAAAAAGGCAAAGGGCCGCTCGGCGACACCAAGCTCGCACACTTCTGCGGCATCCACGTCGCCAAGAATAATCCAAAGTTCCAGATCGTGACCGAACACTACTGCGGCCCCTGCGGTGACGGCCTGCATCAGTGCCTGCTGTATGACTCCACCAAGCCGCACGCAAAATTGCTGGGCGTCGAATACATCGTGACTGACGAGATCTACCAGAAGCTGCCCAAGGAAGAGAAAAAATACTGGCACCCGCACACCTATGAAGTGCTCTCAGGCGGCCTGATCGCACCAGAGATGAGCGCCGAAGACGAGTTCAAGTTCATGAGCTACATCATGCCGACCTGGGGCAAGACTTGGCACACCTGGCCCGATCCGAGCACGCCGGTGCCGATGGGCGAGCCGCTTCTGATTTGGTCGCTGATGGCTGACAACCATACGGACAAGAAAATTGTCGAGGAGCGCGACCGCATCCACGGCGTGACCGCGGCCAAAGTCCGCGCCGATCGCATCGCCAAGTTCGGCATGGATGTTCCGAACGTGTCATTCCCGAAGTCGATGGATTTCATCGGCCGACAATGGACCGACAGCGGCGACGATAAACCGACCAAGAAGTAAATAACATCGTTTAGCGGCTGACCCGCAGGGTCGCCGAAACAGCGTCCTGCGGGCCCGCCGCTAAACGGTTGCCAATCGCCGCCGCCCCGCCGCATCTTCCGCGCCGACGACCGCATCCGCCGCGATCGTCACCGGCACATTCTTGAATGCCGGCGTCTTGGAATCTGGATCGACCTCTCGTCCCACCAACACATTCGCCTCCGGATAATACATCGCCACGTTACCGGGCTTAATGTCCGCGAACGGGCGAGCGAGGATGCCGCGCATTTCACCGGCCGCGCTTCGGACGGTCACTCGTTGCTCCGCAACCAATCCAAGCCGTTGCAAATCCTCGGGATGCAAGAGCACCACATCGCGGCGTTCCTGGCCGCGGTAAATGTCTTCGTCCTCATACACCACCGTGTTGAACTGGCCTTCGCTGCGAATGGTCATTAAGCGCAAATCCCCGTTCAACTGTGGCAACGGCACCACGCCGAATTGCGCCTTGCCGCTCGGCGTGGCGAAGCGCGGCTCGTGTAGCACGCGGCCTGGAATGGTGAACTCGCGCTTGCCCGCATCGACGCCGGTCAACTCACTGAGTCCTGGCAGCACTCGCGCCATTAGGTCACGAATGCCGGCGTGACTTTGCAACTTCGCCCATTCAACTGGGCGATCGCCACAGACACGGCGGCCAATGTCGGTCAAAATCTCCACTTCCGTGCGTGGTCCGTCCAATCGCGGCGGCCCGCCGTCGGAGACGCGCATGTAGTTGAACATCGATTCTTGCGTCGTCAGTTGGCTCTCTTCATCGCGGGCCCGCACCGGCAGGATCAGCGTGTGCTTCGGTCGACCCTGCACTAAGCCCGTATTAAGCGACGTGTTCATGTAGGCGACCAGCTCAAGCTGGCTCAATGCCTCTTTGGCAAATGCTGCATCCGGGTTGGAGCCATAGAGGTTGCCGCCCAAACAAATCGCGGTGCGAATCCGGCCCGATGCGGCCGCTTCCATGCAAGCCATCGTGTCGAGCCCGGGCTGGCGCGGCAGCGAGATGCCGAGCGCCTTCTCCAAATTGTCGAGCACCGCCTGTTTCAATTGCGGCGCGACGCCGACGGTGCCCATGCCTTGCACGTTTGAATGGCCGCGAATCGGTAACAGCCCAGCGCTGGGGCGACCCACCATGCCGCGCAACAGGGCGAGATTTACGATCGCCCGCACGTTTCCAACGCCGTGGGTGTGATGGGTGATACCCATTGTCCAGCCGAAGATCACGTTTTTCGCGGCGATGAAGTCGTCCGCGAACGCTTCAATTTCTTCGCGCTTCACGCCTGACCCGGCGACGATCGCGGCCCAAGGCGTTTCCTCAACCGCGGCACGGTACGCATCGAAGCCTTCAGTAAACGAGGCGACGAAATCCTGCGACGCGGCCTTGCGCTCCAGAACGCACTTCGCCACGGCGGTGAGGAGTGCGATATCGCCGCCAATGTGCGGCTGAATGTATCGGCTCGCCACGCGAGTGCCAAAGAGCAGGCTGCGCCAATCCGATGGCACCCGGAAATTGACGAGCCCGATCTCGCGCACTGGGTTCACGACAATCACTTTGCCGCCACGACGACGTATATTTTTGAGCGATGTCATCAACCGCGGATGGTTCGATGCCGGGTTGCCGCCGATCAGCACGAAGAGGTCGGCCGCCTCGACGTCTTCGAGCGAGACGGTTGCGGTGCTGGTGCCGAGCGAGCGGCCCAATCCGACGCCACTGGCTTGGTGGCAGTAATAGGAGCAGTTGTTGACGTAGTTGGTGCCGTACACCCGTGCGAGCAATTGCAGAATGAACCCGGCTTCGTTCGACGAGCGGCCACTGGCGTAAAAGAACGCTTCATCGGGCTGATGCGAGCGCAACTGGTCTGCAATTCGGCCCAGCGCGTCGTCCCAGGTGATGGCTCGATAATTCGTGTCGCCGGGCCCGGCGTACAGGGGCGCGGTCAATCGGCCCGACCACTCCAACTCGCGCGGCGACAAGCTTTGCAACTGCGCGATGGAGTACGTGCGGAAGAAATCTTCGGATATGCCCGGCTGCAAATCCGCCACCATGGCTTGGAATGACTTCTTGCACACTTCGGGAAAGTGTCCAGCCTCATTGACCATGCCGCCTTTTTGTCCGCCCATGCCGAGCGCACAGGTCTTGCAGGTGTTCTTGGAGCGCATGGCGTGCCACAGCCGCCGCCAGCCAACGCGATGGGCCATGCGGAGGGTGTACCAGACTGCCGCGAAGCCACCGCCGGCCCGTTTCCGACGCATGAAACCTCCAAAAGCTAACCACAGAGAACACAGAGAACACGGAGAAAACTAGGAGTGGATTTCTCCGTGTTCTCTGTGATCTCTGTGGTTAGTTCTTATTTTAATCCAAACACTAGGAGATGCGATATGCAACAGACGCTTGTTCTGATCAAACCGGACGGCATGCAACGCCGGCTCGCCGGGAAAATATTGGCCCGTTTTGAAGAGAAGGGCCTGCGGATCGCCGCGGCCAAGCTCGTGCGGCCCAGCAAAGAACTGGCGTCGCAGCACTACGCGGTGCATGCGGGCAAGCCTTTTTATGATTCGCTCCTGCAATTCTTGACCTCGGGGCCGGCCTTGGCCCTGGTGCTCGAAGGCCGCGAAGCCGTCAGCGTGGTCCGCGGCATGATGGGCACCACGGATGGCGCGAAGTCACCCCCGGGCACGATCCGCGGCGACTTCGCCCTGAGCGTGCAGAACAACCTCATCCACGGCTCCGATAGCCCGGAAAACGCCGCGACCGAGATCAAGCTCTGGTTCAAGCCGGAGGAGATGGCCGCGTACGAGATGGCGGACGCGCAGTGGGTAGGGTAAGGAAGAATTAACCGCAGAGAACGCAGAGAGCGCGGAGAAAACCAATTCATGTTTTGGTTTGCTCCGCGCTCTCTGCGCTCTCTGCGGTTAACTCTTTACAAAACTGGACCGGCAGGGACTTCCTTGCCATGGGATTCGAGTTGCTTGAGCAAATCCACGTCCGCTGCGAATTCGCCTTTCTTCTGCGCTAGCCGGTAGTCGCGTTCGAAGTCCTTCAGTGCTTGCCGACTCGAGAGTTTCCCCAGGGGCGTCATCTTGTCGATGAATAATTCGCCGTGCAGATGGTCAATCTCGTGCTGCCAGATGCGGGCGGATAACTCCGCTGAGGTCATCTCGAACGCCCGGCCCTGCAGGTCGTACGCCTGCACGACCACTTCCTTCGCCCGGCGAACATTCTGGTACAGACCCGGGAAACTGAGACATCCCTCGGATCCTTCCTGAGTGCCCTTGCGGCTTAGAATCACCGGATTCACCGCGACGCACTCAGCCTCTTTATTCTCCGGCTCGCCTTCGAAATTCATGACTAGCAGATGCACTGGCATCGCGACCTGCGGCGCGGCCAGGCCCAGGCCCTTGTGCTCGTACATCAGCTCGAGCATCCGGCCGGCGAGCAGTCGCAACTCTTTATCGATCGTCGTCACCGGCTTCGCGGGGTAACGCAAGGCCGGGTGCGGATAGGGAACAATTCGGATGGTCATGTTTTCAATATAGCGTCAGACGCAAGCTCGGGGCGATGCTGATTCAGGCCGCCTGTCGGGCCAAAGTATGATATGTTTTTGCGGCATTTCTTTTTCCTCCCCTTGTGGTTTCCCATGAACACCTGCACTGAACTGACCATCCGGCTCATGCCGATCTCTGAACTCATTCCCGCACCTTATAACCCGCGGCGGGCCATCAAATCGAGCGACCCGGCTTATCGCAAACTCGCGGCGAGTCTGCGCGAGTTCGGTCTCGTCGAGCCCTTGATCTGGAACGAACTGACCGGGCACGTGGTCGGAGGCCATTTGCGGCTTTCGATTCTGCGGCAACAAGGTGCCGAGCAGGTGCCGGTCTCTGTCGTGCAATTGACCCCCGAGCGGGAGCGGGCCCTGAACATCGTGCTGAATAACCGGGAGGCCCAGGGGCAATTCGATTCCGCGAAACTCACTGAGATCCTCGGCGAGCTTGAGCAACAGCCCGAACTCACGCTGACCGGATTCGATGCCGACGATTTGCGGGCGTTTCGCCTGGAGCCAGTGGAGATACCGAATGACGACCTACCGGCTGATAATGTCGAAATCCTTCTAACGATCCCGAAAGAGGCGTATGAGGCGATTTCGCCGCGGCTCGATGCGATCGTCCGCGAGTTTGATTTGAAATGTCACGTCCGGGGACTCTAATCGCCGGCGCGATAGAATTTCCCCCATGACGGTCCTTGAACAGTTTCCCGAAATTACCAAAGCCAACGTGCCCTTGGCTCCGTTCACCCATTTGCGGATCGGCGGCCCCGCCGAGTTTTTCGTTGAGCCGCAGACGGTCGCCGAGTTGACGGCAGTGCTCGAGTTCGCGGGCAAGAACAAAATCCCGCTGCGGGTATTCGGCGGCGGCGTAAACCTCGTCATCCGCGACGAAACCATATTCGGTATTGTGATGCGGCTGACGGCCCCGGCCTTCACCGAAATCCATGTGGATGGCAAGCGAGTCAAAGCCGGCTGCGGGGCCAAGCTCGCCGAACTCGTTTCCGAAACAGCTCGGCATGGCTTGGCCGGCTTCGAAACTCTTGTCGGTATCCCGGCCACGGTCGGCGGCGCGCTTCGCTGCAATGCCGGCGACCGTTCCGGTGACATGGGGCAGTTTGTCTTGCGTGTCGAAGTGCTCGACGAGCAGGGCGCGGTGTCGGTCCGCGAACGCGATGAGCTGCGCTTCGGTGAACATTCCAGCAATCTCGACGATCCGGTGCTGCTCTCGGCTGAATTCGCGCTCGATAACGACTCGGCGGATGCAATTGTCAAGCGCATGCGAAAGGCGTGGATCCATCGCCGGGCGTCCGAGCCGTTGCCATTCGAACACGCCGCGCGGGTGTTTCAGAATCCGCGTGGCCAATCAGCCACGGCGCTCTTGGAGCAAGCGGGTGTCGCCCGGGCCAAGGTCGGCAAAGCCGAGGTGAGTAGCCGCAACGCCAATTACATCGTGACGCACGATGGCGCCACCGCCCGCGACGTGCTGGCACTGATGGATCTGATGCGCGAGAAAGTCGTCGAGACTTCCGGCGTCGAACTCGTCCCCGAATTGGTGAGCTGGTAACTGAGCCGGGTCACGCGGCTCTTGCTGGCCCTGGCCGCCGGAGTTGCGGTCATCGCGGGAATTATTTGGCTCGGCGGCTTGGCCCATGATGATCTGGCACTCGTCGTCGATCAACTGGATGTGCCTACGCCACCCGGCATGAGCCGAGCGGTTTTCCTGGCGGAAATTCAGCACGAAAGCAATTTGCCGCGCCGCCTGAATCGTAATGATCCGAAGACGGCTGAAGCGTTGAAGAACGCATTTTCCAAGCACCCGTGGGTGGAATCGGTCGAGATCAGCGACCTGATGAAGGCCCAGCCAGTCGTGCTGACATTGCGAACGCCGACGCTGGCGGTGGCGGGACGCGTCCTGGATCGGGAAGGGGTGTTGTTGCCCCGGCGTGCGCCGATTATCGGCCTGCCGGATTACCGCGGTGCGATCAATTCGCAAACAGGCGAATCGGGCCAGCCATTTGGCGACCCCGCAGTGCGGGATGTCGCGAAGCGCATCGGTTGGCTTGAAGTGCAGGTTCCTGAGATTCATTGGCAATCCGCTGAGATCACAGCCGATGGATTGATTCTGACTCGCGACGACGGGGCCAAAGCCATTTGGGGAAAAGACGCGTCCGGCGAACCCACGGCCGAAGCGAAAGCCGCGAGACTCCGCGCCTGGCCCAGCGGCGACATCGATTTGCGAAAGTAATTTGTTAACCGTATTTGTTAACCCGGTCTTGTTAGCCGGACGCGCAAGCTACGGAAGCCAGAGACTGTGCCCCACTCGAGGGATTCTGCTTTTTCGGTCTCTCGCGATCGCAAATGAAGGCAGACCTGCAAAATGGGGCCGAGTCTCTGGCTTCCGTAGCTTGCGCGTCCGGCTAACCAAAACGGGAAACAAACCCGGCTAACAAGACTGTCGATTATCCCGAATGTAATACACCGGTTCGCCGGCGAACCGGCTTTTGCGATCGTTCATTCGCTTGTGAATCACGCCGAGCCTCCGAAACCCCGCACGCTCGAAAAACGGATTCGCGTGACCCATCGCGGCGAGCGCTTCGATCCATGGCACGGGGCATAACTCGCACGCTCGCCTGACGAAAGGGCCGGCAATGCCAGCGCCGCGATAGGTCGGATGCAGCACCACGCGGGCCAGCACCCAAAGTTGGCGTGTCAGGGCCGCGAGCTTGGGTCCTCGTCCGGCGTCCTTTAGTCCAAAGAACTTCGACCGCAAAGCGATGCTGGCGGCCGGTGCGGCAAATACGCAAATGCCAATCGGCTCGGTGTGTTGCCACAGCACAACGACGCGCTTGGTGAACCCAAGGGCGTGGCCGCGGTAATGCCACCGAGCGAAGTACGGCCAGTCGGCACGGGAGCCGTTCGAGAGCCAAAGCTCTTGCGAGAAGCCAGCCGTTTTTTTTTGACCGCGAACCGGGTGACTTCAATATCGCCTTCCCCGCGATAGCGCACGATGACATCCGGATCAAGTTCTTCGGTCAAGTCCTCGTGCGTCGTGGCGACCAGAGCACCGTTGCCGCTCCGCGTGACGGCCCGGCGAAGGTTGTAAGCCAGGACCCGAGCCAATGGACGATCGAGCATGGCCGCAAATTCGTCGATCGCCAGCGGGCGGCCCAAAGTCATCGCAAAGGCCGATCGGAATCGCGCCCTCTGACCATCGGATAGTTCGCTTGGAGTGCGCAGTGCGAGCCGAGCCTCGGCGAGACCACAGGCCGAGAGCCGCGCGAGTCGATCCGCGACGGGCCCGGGCAGGCCATCGACCAGGGGCACGTCGGGGAGTTCCAGAGTGTTGACATCCACTGCACCCATCTGCCGAGTGACTTCGCGCAACAGCGACGACTTGCCGCTGCCCGAAGGGCCAATGAATAGAATGAGATCGCCTGGTTTGATGTCGAGTTCCACTTGGTCAGCGATGATAAGGGCCTCTTCGCGTTCATCGAGGCCAAACAGGTCAGCCGCAGTGGCGGCCGCGAGTGTCCGGCGTCGTGGGCGAACGGGATAACGGATAGAGATTTGCATGGTCTACCAGATTCGAGGTGATGGTTGTCGCAGCAGGTCTTCGGTCCCGAACGCGGCCGCATCAACGAGATCGTCATGTGCGGCGAATGGGAATGCGGTCATTTCGTCAAAGAGCGACCGATGCGCAGCGTGAACATTTGCCGCGTCGCCCTGCAAGCGAAATCGCCCGTTCTCGACGTGGACGCCAAACGCCTGGATGCGGTCGCGTTTATTCTTCGATTGCGTCACCGCGTGGAGCTTTGACCCGAATCGGGTGTGCGCCTTCAACAGATCGTGCATCGTCCGAAAAGCGGCATTCGACTCGAAGAGAATCGCGTCAGGATGCCATCGTTCGTCGGCGGTCTCGATCAAACGCAGCAAGTCTGGAGCGCAAACACGGTGCGGCACCGCGGCGAGGCAATCCACGCGGTTGTCGCACAGGCCCAGTGCCACAATCGCGGAAGCGTCGGACCGATCGTTCGCCGTCGCTGCGGGATCGACCGCCAAGACGATGCGCTCGTACTGGCGTGGTTCATTCCAAAACTGAATCCACTCTGGCCGAATGGATGTCGCGCCATCCGCGATGCAAACGAGTTGATAACCCCGGGCGAACGCTACCTCGCCGATCTCCGCGCGGCGCTGTGCCAACTTGACGCTGCACCATTTCTCGGGCCAGACCGGTTCGAACTGCGGGCCCACGGCTCGGCGAAAATGTGCGTACGCTCCCGATTCTTTCAACTGCGCGTTCAAGTCGGCTTCATGCCATGGGGTGAAAAGGCACCAAAGCCGGCCGTCGGGCTCCAGCAGGTTGACGAGGTTTTCGCGGAACGTTGCGCTGACGCGCTCGCGGTCGGCCCGGCTGCGCAGAGCTTTCACATCCACGACGTCATCGCAAATCAATAAGTCGGCGCGGGCGCCCGTGGAGGCTGCCTCGATGCCAAGTGCGGCGACACTCGGCCCGATGAGCCGGCCTGGCCGCACAATCGAAAATCGACCAGGTTCCCACGGCCGGTCGGGCCGCAGGTGTGGGAATACCCATCGGACTCGAGGGTTATTGGCAATGGCATCGCGAATGAATCGGCCCCGCTCTTCCGCTAATTCTTCGCTGGCGCAGACGATTTTCACGCGCAGGCTCGGTCTTCGGCCCAGTTCCCACAGCACTCGGATGCACACCTGCACGCTTTTGCCATGGTCGCGGGGCAACTCGACCAGCGTGCGGGTGTTGCGCGAAAGGAAATCCTGCAGTGCGCGATGAACGCTGGCCGCACGCAACGGTGCGCCGTCTGAATCCGCAAAACACAAGGCGGCGAAGGCGTTGACATCCGCACGGGCCCGGCGAATTGCCTCACGAAGCCGGAGGCTCCTCGGTCGCATCGATGGAGGCATTAAGTTGTGGGTTGTTGATTTCTTCATAAGTATCGGCATTTTCTTGGGGCTCGGAAGGAGGCGCGGGCGGCAATTCCGGAGCGGCCAAAAGTATGGCTTTGGCGGCGTCGCGGCGCATTGTCTCTGTTTCGGATCCCAACAAATTTCGCAATATGCTCACAGCCACGCCGGCTGCGGTCTCGCGATGATGTCTCAGGGCCGCGGCGTACAGTCGATTCCAAAGCGCAGGGTATTTTTTCGGCCAGCGCCCACAGCAACGAGCACTCCGCTGAACTTTTTGGCCGACGGAGTCCCAGGAAAAGCCGGCGGCGCGCAATTCTGCGGCTTCGGCCACGAGCCTGGCAACGGGAGGCGATGGTGTCTTCATCGAAGGGATTCGGAACGAAGTGCCAAATGAAAAGGACCGGCGACAATTCGCCGGTCCGTCCAAGCCTAAGATAAAAATCCGCTTCAGTCAAACGAGCCGTGACGATTTCGGCAAATCGGGCTCTTGCGACTTAACTTTGCAAGTTTGCTCTTCGCAAAAGGCGACGCCTGCCATCAGGCGTCGCCCGCTAACATACGAAATTACCAAGCGTCGATGGAGCCATCATCGATCGCTTCGCCGCCATTGCGAGTCCCCAGGGCCAAGATCACCTTGCGGCCGGCCGTGCTTAATTGCCAGGGGATGAACTTCACCGAGCCGTCGCACATACCCCATTGCGCGCCGCCTGAGTGGAAGCTCCAGACTCGGAAGTGGTCGCAGTTGCTGCAGCGGCAGGGATCAGCCGCATAGGCGGCCGGGGCCGGACCAGGACGATCATACTTTGGCAGACCCGGAGTGGTGTTGTTGGCCCAAACGGAATTGGAACACTGGCCCTGGCCAATCTCGCTCGAGAGGCTGCTGCCGCCATCGTGTGGCTCAGCCACACCGACTAACATATCTTCGTCCCACGGTGGTCCGGGAGGATTATCCGCCGAACCTGAACTATACCACCAGCCCCAGCGACCGTTATCAATCGACATAGGCCTTTCAACGATCATTGCTGTGTATGCGGTGCCATCGGTGATGTCCGCGATTTTGACCTTGGATCGCCAAAACAGCACTCCATCACCCATGATGTTGCCGGCGGGCGTTTCCACTCCGGAACCCGCCATGCCGGCGTAATCACTTACAGGGGTCGAAGTGCTGAAGTAGTCGCGATACCGCGGGTCCGAGGGGCACCAGAATTGTGGCGGCTGTTGGACTTTATCCCAACCCTGCCAGCCGCCAGTTCCGTTGGGGTAATTCGTCTGCGGCATTTTGTCGAAGAATGACGACTGTTCGATATAAGGCAAGATCCACGTCTGCCAACTCGCCACGCGCATCGGCGGGTTAACCATCGCTGTAGAGTTCGGAACTGAAGGGTTCGGAGGATATTGCATCAGCCGTGGGCTGTTCGGTTTCTGCACATTGGCATCGCCGAGTGCTCCCATGCCGCCGGGACAGAAACAGCCGTTATCACCTTCCAACGCTAGCATCGCCAGCGTCATCTGTTTGAGATTGTTAGCGCAACTCGAGCGGTAAGAAGCCTCGCGCACCTTTTGCACGGCCGGAAGCAAGAGGCCGATCAAGATGGCGATGATCGCGATCACCACCAACAACTCGATAAGGGTAAAACCCCTTCGATCACGAATTTTCATGACGTCTCCTTAGGAGAAAATAAGGTCGCGACGGTCCGGCGAAGTTCGCCATAACCGAGCCGGGCCTGATGTAATGAATGTGGAATTTCTGAGGGTCGGCAGGATTCCGATCTTCCACAAGCGTACTTGGTCTCCAGTTTCTATGCAATTAACGCTCACATTGATCTCACAAAACGAGCTGCTCCCCCAGCGTCGTAGTACAGAGGGAGCGACACAACAATGACGAGTCAGCACCGAAAACCGGACGGTCTCTCCTTCGGAATTAATAAGTGAGCTTCTGAGACGCGGGAAATTCGATCCAAAAATGCAAAATCCCTGTCCGTCGCCGCAGGGCTAAGGCCAGGGATCTATTCTCATTCCGGCATAAAACAATTGTGTCCAACCAATTATTGCAATTCGATATTATGCGCGTTGGTGCCGCCAGTTACGTTAATTTCCAATCCTGACGTCTCCGAACTTAGATACTTATCGGGGATCGGCACCCAATTTTTGGGGTCTGGCAAAGTACTAACATCGACATTTGATGCCCGTCGTCCGGCACTCGCGGCTGGATCGGGCGGCTTAGGCGAGCCGACAGCGATTTTGGCGTGCCCCTGATAAGGCGTGCGAATTGTATATGTGCCGTCGATGCCAATGGTTCCAGTGACCTCATTGTTGTCATCAAATCTCAGTAGCACGAACCCAGTAATCAAGGGCTTATTTTGATAGCTCACTTTTCCTGTAACAGTTGTTTCTTTTGGACCGCCGCAGCCGAAAAGACAAATGGCTGCCATCGCGGAAAAAACAGTATGTCGTCGCATTTGGGAAACCTGCCGAAAACGAAATCGGGCGACGCCTTCCATCAGGCGTCGCCCGCTAATATACGAAATCACCAAGCGTCGATAGTGCCGTCATCGATCGCTTCGCCGCCATTGCGAGTCCCCAAGGCCAAGATGACCTTGCGGCCGGCGCTGGTTACTTGCCAGGGGATGAACTTCACCGAGCCGTCGCACATGCCCCACTGCGCGCCACCGTTGTGGAAGCTCCAGACGCGGAAGTGATCACAGTTGCTGCAGCGGCAGGGATCCGCCGCATAGCTGGCCGGAGGTGGGCCAGGACGGTCATACTTCGGTAGACCTGGTGTCGTGTTGTTGGCCCATATGGAATTGGAACACTGGCCTTGGCCAATTTCGCCCGAGAGGCTGCTGCCGCCATCATGCGGCTCAGCCACACCGACGACCATATCTTCGTCCCACGGTGGTCCAGGAGGATTGCTCACTGAGAGTGAACTGTACCACCAACCCCACCGGCCATTGTCGATCGACATGGGCCGCTCGGCAATCATCGCCGTGAATGCCGTGCCGTCGGTAATGTCGGCAATCTTGACTTTGGATCGAAAGAAGAGCACCCCATCACCCATGATATTGCCGCTGGGATTTTCCACTCCCGAGCCGGCGATACCGGCATAATCAGTGACCGGAGTCGACGTACTGAAATAGTCCCGATAGCGAGGATCGGAGGCACACCAGAATTGGGGCGGCTGTTGGACATGATCCCACCCTTGCCAACCACCAGTGCCGCTGGTGTAATTCGTCGAGGGCATTTTGTCGAAGAAAGCCGCCTGCTCGATATAAGGCAAGATCCACGTCTGCCAACTGGCTACGCGCATCGGTGGGTTAACTGTCGTGTTCACGCCCGCAACGGAGGGATTGGGAGCAAAGGTGGTTAACCGTGGGCTGTTCGGTTTCTGAACATTGGCATCACCCAGCGCACCCATGCCGCCGGGACAGAAATATCCACGATCACCTTCCAGGGCCAACATCGCCAAAGTCATCTGTTTGAGATTGTTGGCGCAACTTGAGCGGTAGGAAGCTTC
>JBJMQS010000036.1:0-323129 GCA_045802605.1 Gemmataceae bacterium
AATACCTGCAACGCTGGCAGCATCGCATCCAACTGCATTGCCTGCCGGCCTACGCGCCGCAAACTAATCCGATCGAGCGGGTCTGGTGGCAGTTGCATGAAACACTGACCCGCAATCACCGCTGCCAGACGATCGAGCAATTGCTTGATGACGTTTATGAATGGATCGACCGCGACCGACGCTTCGGCAACCAAGAGTTGTCTCAATATACAATAGCCGCCTGAGGCGCTCCGATCATGAGGAGGAGCTATTTAGCACCTCTAATAAGGCTCAGCAATTGGTGATCACAGGGGATACCACCTGTTTGATCAATGGGTCCTTCAATTCCACCGGCGCTGTGCAAGTGAGCGGCACTCTTGGTGGCACAGGCTCTGTCGGAACTGTGACGGTTCTCAATGGCGGCAAAGTGGCGCCAGGTGCCAATGGCCCTGGCAAACTCACAACTGGCAATATCGTTTTCAATTCTGGTTCTTTGTTCACGGTCGATTTGAATGGTACCGCTGTTGGCACCTCATTTGACCAATTGGCCGTTTCGGGCTCCGTGGATCTTGGCAATGCGATGCTGGTGGGTAGCGTTGGTTTCTCACCGCCATTGGGAACGCAATTCTCGATTATCAACAATAATCACAGCGGCGACCCCATCGTTGGCTCGTTTGCCGGATTTGTCCCGGGTGCACTCGAACCAGTCGGCGGAAAAAACTTCCTCATCACGTACCAAGGCGGCGACGGAAACGATGTCGTTTTAACACGACAGGAAGCGCCCACCGTAACGGCTGTGACATTGACCAACGGCGGTCTCGGCACTGTGAATAATGTCAACAGTTCGATCCAGCGGTCAGAAGTTCGACGGTTGGTAGTGACGTTTTCTCCCGCTGTCTCCTTTTCGGGACCAGTCGCAAGCGCATTTCAATTGCATCGCAACGCTGCAAATAGCTTCACATTAGGACCGGATGCCGACGTGACACTCGCTGCATCTTCTAATGGTCCATCCGCAACGTCTGTGACATCCAAATTTCGATTATCAAAACTCCGGCGAAGTCGACCAAGGGGACTACCTCGAGTTCCGCAATCGGATTCAGATGTTGCCGTGAAATTCAACGATGCTCGCGATGGACTCACCGTACGAGGCTCTTGGTAGCGAAATGACCTGACTGCTGTGGATCACACTTTTTACTTGCCCTGCTTGGGTGTGCGCGGCGATGGAAAAACAGGGTTTTTCGCGGCCCAAACCGGCATTTTTCATGACAACGGAGCTTCGCTGGATTAAGCTAGAGATACCCACCTCCCCGCCGCCGACGCCCGCCGAAGGAGATTCGTAATGCCGGTTGGTCCCCATTTGTCCCCCACGCGCAGCAACTCACGCAATTCAGGGCGGCGCAGCATATGGTCGAAGCTTCGGCTTGAACGGCTGGAAACTCGGATCACGCCGACCGTGGCGAACTATTTCCCGCCGTCGCAGTTCGTGCGCTTCGATCATTCCACCGGCGCATTGATGGGGCCGTTGCCCCTGCCTTCGACGATCGCGCTGTCATTCTTGGCGCAGCATGCCGCTCGCTTTGGGCTCACCGCCGTCGACTTCGACAATGCGCTCGTGACCAGCCAATACACCGATGCCGATACCGGCATGACGCATGTCTATTTGCGCCAAACTCTCGGCGGCTTGCAAGTTAACAACGCGGACATGAGCGTGGCCGTCCTCGCGAACGGCGCCGTATATAGCGCGGGCGGCGGATTTGTGCCGGGGATTGCGAGCCACGTCGGCACCGGACCGGTGACGCCGCAGCGGATGCCACAGCAAGCAGTGAGCGACGCCGCAGCCGCATTGTCATTGCCGATGACGGGCGAGCCGCAAATTGTGTCGCGCCCCACCAGTTTGGATCAACACTCGATGCTCTCCAGTGCCGGGATTTCGCTCGACGACATTCCCGCGCATGTTCATTACGTACCGACCGCGGAGGGCGGCGCGGAGCTGGCATGGGATGTGGTGATTCGCACGCCGGATGGCGCCCATTGGTATGACCTGAGCGTTGCGGACAGCACCGGTTCGCTGATCGCACAAGCGGATTGGATCGACGACGACGCGTATCAAGTCCTGCCGCCGCCCAATGAAAGCCCGCAGGATGGAGGCTTCGCGAGCATCTCGGGGCCGGCGGATCCGACCGCGTCGCCCTTCGGCTGGCACGACACCGATGGCGTGGCCGGCCCGGAGTTCACCGACACTCGCGGCAACAACGTCGATGCGCATCTGGATCGCAATGGCGACAATGTCGCCGACCCTTCGCCTGCCCGTCCCAGTGGCGGTGCGTCGCTGGATTTCAGCGGCTTCACCTTCGACCCCACGCAGGCGCCATCGGTGCTGCAAAACGAAAATGCCGCGATGGTGAATCTGTTTTACATCAACAATGTCCTGCACGACATTCATTACAAGTACGGTTTCACCGAGGCGGCCGGGAATTTCCAAGTCAACAATTACGGCAACCTCGGAATTGGCAACGACGCGGTCCAAGCCGACGCTCAGGACAATGCGACCGGCGGCTCAGCCAACAACGCCAACTTCGGCACACCCGCCGACGGATCCGCGCCGCGGATGCAGATGTTCGAGTGGACCTCGACCACGCCACGGCGCGACAGCGATTTGGACAACAGCGTCATCATTCACGAGTATGGCCACGGCGTCTCGAACCGGCTGACGGGCGGAGCGGCGAATGCCGGTGCGCTCAACGCGCTGCAAAGCGGCGGCATGGGCGAAGGCTGGAGCGATTTCTACGCACTCATGGTGTTGCAGCGGCCGACCGACCAACAGAATGATGGCTTCGGCATTGGCACCTATGTGGTGGGCCAACCGCAGACCGGCCAGGGCATTCGACGCAAGAAATACAGCTACGACATGACGACCGATCCGTTGACGTTCGATGCATTCGGCACGAGCGGCAGCACCTCATACGGAATCACGCGCAGCACGGAGGTCCACAATACAGGTGAGTTGTGGACTTCGACGCTTTGGGATTTGAATTGGCTCTTGATCAACAAGTATGGCTACGATTCGAATCTGTTGACTGGTTGGAGTTCGTCCCCGGGGCCGGCCAACGCGGGCAACAAGCTCATGTTAAAGCTGGTGATGGAGGCGATGAAACTCCAGCCCGCCAACCCCTCGTTTATCCAAGCGCGCGACGCGATCATCGCGGCCGACCAGCAGTTCAATAACGGCGCTGATCTCGTCCAGATCTGGACGGCGTTCGCACGACGTGGCCTGGGCAATCTCGCCGCCACGAGCAGCTCGAGCGCGACCACGATTACGGTGGATTTTTCTTTGCCGCCGGAGCTGACGTATCTGGTCGCTACTGCAACGGTGCCGCTCGCCAATGCCGTGGTGAGCGCGACGCCGGCGAATTATCAGTTCAGCCTGAGCGGGCCGATCGACACCACAACGCTTAGCGCCAGCGATTTGACGGTTAACAGCATCGCGGCCAGCAGCGTGACGTACACGCCGGGTGACTTGTCCGTCACATTCAGCTTCGCGGCCGACCCGGTCGCAACGCAAGGGTTGCAGACGATCCACTTCGATCAGGGCGCTTTCAAGCAAACGGATGGCAAGGATTTGCTGGCCCTTACGGTGAACTTCCGGTACGACGTTTTGCCGATGAAGGTCGTTTCGACCAGTCCTGCGGTGGGGGCTGTCATCGTGCCGCCGCTCACGACGATTGACATCAATCTGAATGAGCCGGTCGATCCAGCCACGGTCAACAACGGCGATCTGGCGATCAGCCAAGGCACCGTATCCGGCTTTACGTTGCTCAACAGCAACCAAACCATTCGCTACGCGCTGGGCGGTGGCATAGCCAGCGACGGGCCCTGGACCGCCAGCATCGCCGCCGGGTCGTTGACCGATGTATTCGGCAATCCCAATCTCGCCTTCGGTGGCTCTTATGTTTTGGATTTTGTCACCGAAGCGTTTCCCACGCCGTTGATCGCCCGGCAACCGCTGGGCAGCCAGATTTACGACGGCTCGCTACTGCGTACGATCGCATTCGCCGGCGACACGGATAGTTACACGCTGAATGTGGATGCGGGACAGACCATCACAATTATTGCGACGCCCTCCAGTTCGACTTTGCAGCCCACCATAACACTGTTGAATCCGGCGTCTGCCGTGATTGGTACCTCGACGGCTACCGCCGCGGGGCAAACCGCGCTCGTCCAATCAGTCGCCGCGGCGACCAGTGGGACTTACACGATCGTCATGGGTGGAGCCGCTTCGACGACGGGTGTCGAAACCATTCAGGTGATGTTGAACGCGGCCGCCGAAATGGAGGGCCGCGTCGGTAGCGTGACAAACAATACCCGCGGCGTCGCCCAATCGCTCGATTCGTCGATGGTGACGTTATCGACGGGCGCAGTGAGTGCGTTCCGCGGTGCGGTGGCCGGGACGATTGGCTCCGCCAATTACCAGGCAACCGCCGTAGCACCATCGTTCACCGACATCAGCACCACGGGCACAAAGAGCACGACCGCGGTCGGCGACGATTCGATCGACACCTTGGGTGCAGTGCAATTGGGCAATTTCAGCTTTTCGTATTACGGCACCGCCTACACTAGCATTTCATTCAACACCAATGGCCTGATCAGTTTCTCGACCGCGGACGCGGCCTGGAACAACACGGATTTGAGCACATCGCCGGCCGAGCCTGTCATCGCGGTGCTGTGGGATGATTTGAATATCGATAATTCGGGAACCGGAGCGACGAGCCGAAATATCTATTGGCAAGTCGTGGGCAGCGGCGCGAGCCAGCAGCTTATCATTCAGTGGAATAATGCCCGTCAGCTCAGCACTTCGACTTATTACACGTTCCAGGCGGTGTTGTCGCGCGACGGGACGATTCAACTGAACTATGGGGCCAACGTTCCGACGGCAGCGATCAACGCCGCAACGGTCGGCGTGAAGGGTTCGGGCGGCAACATTCCGAGAAAGCTGCTCCTCAGTTTCAACCAAGCGCCGAGCGCATTAGTCGGAGCGGGCCTGAGTACACTACTGAGCCCGCCCTCCGATTACGCGGCGGCCGTAGCCGCGCCCGCTTTCACCGACATCAGCACAACAGGCAACAAGAGCGCAACGGCGGTGGGCGATGATAACACCGATACGCTCAGTGCCGCACAACTGACCGGGTTTGCATTCCCCTATTACGGGGCGACCTATAACAGTTTGTCGTTCAACACCAACGGGCTGATCACCTTTACCACCGCCGACGCGGCCTATCTCAATACCGATCTCAGCAGTTCCCCACCGGAGCCGGCGATCGCCGTGTTGTGGGATGACCTCGTCATGGAGAACACCGGCACGGGCACCACGAGCCGCAATGTTTATTGGCAACTCGTGGGCAGCGGCGCGAACGAACAACTCATCATCCAATGGAATAATGCCCGGCAATACAGCGGTACGGCTTACTACACGTTCCAGGCCGTGTTGTCGCAAGATGGCTCGATTCGATTCAATTACGATGCATCAGTCCCAGCCGCGGCGATCGCCGCCGCGACGGCTGGCGTGAAAGGCCCCGGCAACAACCAGCAGCGGTTGCTCCTGAGCAATAGCCAAAGTGCCAGTTCGCTCGTCGGGGCGGGCTTGAGCACGGTGCTCTCGGTGCCATTGACGCCGGATTACTATTCATTCTCACTCGCAGCCAATCAAAGCGCATCGATTGTTGTTTCAGGAACGAGTCTCCTGAACTTCGAATTGCGAAATAGCGCGGATGCGGTACTTGCGACCGCGACCGGCGGTGCGACGAACTTCAGCAAGACCATCAACAACTTCACAGGCGCTGCCGGCACATATTATCTGCGCGTGACCGGAGACGGTGTTTCGCCGTACGATTTGGTCGTCACCAAGAATGCCGTCTTCGACACTGAGGCCAACGATACCCCCGCGACGGCGCAGCCGCTCGGCACGGCCCGCGGCGCGATGGGCTATGTCGTCGGTGGCGGAACGGCCCAGAGTTCTGATCTCGAATCGGGCTTGGCAGGCTGGACGATTAACAACGGCAGCACCGGCTTGTGGGGTCTCACGACGCGCCGCGGCACTGAGGCCGGCCATTCGCAGACCCACAGCTTCCACTATGGCACTGATACCGGGACATATGACACCGGCGCGGCAAATGCCGGTGCCGTCACGTCCGCGCCCTTCATCGTCAGCCCGACGATGTCGCTTGCATTCAACTACGTGCTGAACACGGAGACCTCGACGGCGTTTGACAACGCCAACGTGCAAATCTCAGTCGATGGCGGCACGAATTGGACAACCATCCTTGGTCGTACCACCGGTGCCACGCCACTGGCGAACACCTCGGTGTGGAGCCCCGCGAGTGTGAGCCTTTCGGCCTACGTGGGGCAAACCGCCCAAGTGCGATTCTCATTCGACACACTCGACAACATTCAGAATGCCTTTGAAGGCTGGTACGTGGATGACATTTCGTTCAATCAAACGTCGAACGACGATTGGTATTCCGTTACCCTGCCGGCTGGCATCACCGGGCTCACCTTGAAGACCAGTACGCCGGGCGATGGGGCGGGCGAATTCGTCAACACGCTGGACCCGGCGATTCGCCTTTACAATGCGAACGGTTCTTCGTTGCTCGCCAGCGGCACCCCATTGCCGGATGGCCGAAATGAATCGTTGACAAACTACAACCTGACGCCAGGCAGCACGTATCTGGTCCAAATCAGTGGCGCTGCTCTGAGCCGAGGCGAGTATTTCTTCACTGCCGAGATGCTGGCGGCGCCGACGGTCACTTCGGTGGTTCTCGACGAAGGATCGGGCAACATCAACATCGGCGGCGTGAATGGAACAATTCAGCGATCGCAAGTGCGGCGAATTATCGTCAACTTCTCCGAAGCGGTCAGCTTTACTGGCGCAACAGCGAACGCCTTCACGCTCACGCGCAGTGCGGCCAGTTCCAGCCTCGGGACGACGGGCCCCGTCACCCTCGCGGCCACGCCGAACAGCGGCCCCGCGAGTTCGGTCACGATCACCTTCAGCGGCACCTACGCCGATTCGACCGGATCGCTCGTCGATGGCCTCTACAACTTCTCGATCGATGCGTCGAAGGTGAGCGGCACCAATGGTCAGCTCAATGGCGATAGCACCGGGGCGGGAACGAACTACACGGTCACCGGCACGACGGCGAACAAGTGGTTCCGCTACTACGGCGACCAAAATGCCGATGGCACGGTGGACCAGGTGGATTACTTAGTGTTCCGTAATGCGTTATCGAATGGGCCGAGCTCCGTCTTCGACTTCGACAATTCCACCGGCGTGGATCAGGTGGATTACCTGGAGTTTCGCAATCGCCTTTCCGGTTCGCCGTAGGCGCGACGCTAGCGGAGTCTGGCTCTGCGGATAGGAAGTCCCATGATTCAATGCGCGTTTAGAGCAACGCTCGGGGCGTTCGTCGCGACGTTTGGGCTTGTAGCCACAGCAAATGCCTCGCCCGTCCTCGCCGCGCCGTTTGCTGGTACTTACACGATTACTAACATTGGATTAGCAGCGGGGGTTCCGACATCCATTGCCGGTTTGACGGAACAGATTAGTAATTCAAATGCTCTCCTCATCGGCGGAAACGCAAATACACCCAGTGGAGCGATTTACTCGATTGGCTTGACGCGCAATGCTGGCGGTCACATCAGTGGGTTCTCGGGTTCTGCAAGCGTCTTTGCGAGCGCATCGAACATTGATGCCGGCTTGGCCTATGGACCGAGCAATGTGTTGTTTGCGACGACGTATAACGATAACAAGATTTTGCAATATAAGTCCGGAAGCACAACGCCGGACAAGATTATCAATTTAACTTCGCTCGGCCTTGACGGTTCAACAGGAGGACTCGCATTTGTACCTTCTGGCTTTACAGGCGCGGGGTCGCTTTGGATTAGTTCGTATCTTTCAGGAAAAATGTATCGAGCCGATGTCGTGCCCGATGGTTTAGGCACTTTCAACATTACAAACGTCTCCAACATCGCAACTCTTCCGACGTTGTTGGAGAATTTCGCCTGGGTCCCGAACAGTGCGCCTATTTTCAGCAGTTCGTCGCAGCACGTTTTGACGGCGTTAGGTAGTCCGAACAGTGTGATGGCCTATTCGCTGAATGCAAATGGATTCCCCACTACTGCAAACGGACAGACTTTCATATCTGGTTTCACCAACGTACCGGTTGGAATGTCTTTCGATTACTTGACGGGTGATTTGCTCATTTCGGAATGGTCCGTCACCGGAGCCGTTTATGTTGTGAGCGGTTTTACGCCTGTGCCAGAACCATCAAGCTTACTATTAGCGGGGTGGTTTGCGACGGGAGTCATTGCGGCTTGGCGGACCACTCAACGCAAGCTCCGAAGTTGTTCATCGCAATAAAAAGTCTCCTTGCATGAAACAGAAAGTTACCCAATCCCCACAAACACGCCGCCCAAAAAGCTAGGGTCGTAGGCGAAGAAGTCACTTTTTTGTTGCCGTGTTTGGGAATCAAAGGTTCGCACGTCCGGGCCCCCGCCGGGCCCGGCACCGGTGACAATCGGCAAGATGTTTTGGACGAACAGGCGTGGTGAGGCGGCGACGCGCACGCCGCCGCGGAAGCTCGGGTCGTAGGCAAAGAACTCACTCCGCAGTTGCGCATTGGTGCCGTTCCAGAGTCGCACATGCGGTCCTCCGCCTTCGCCGGCGCCGGTGATCAGCGTGGGATCGCCGTTTTGTTGATCGTAGGTGATGCCGACGTAGACCCCGCCCGTAAATGAGGCGTCGTATGCGAAGAAGCTGTGGATCACGCTGCCGTCCGAGGCGAGGACTTTCACATGTGGTCCGCCACCCGGTCCCGCACCGGTCATGATGATCGGGTCGGCGTTGAGGCCGGTTCCGGCCGCGACGCGCACGCCGCCGCGGAAACCAGCATCGTAGGCGTAGAAGTCCGATAGTTGTTCGCCGGTAAGCGATTTGAAGATGCGCACGTCGGGCCCGCCGCCGGGCCCAGCCCCGACAACGGTTTCCCAAAAGCTGCCGCCGGGTGACTTGGTGCTCACGCGATCGCCGAGCGCCACGTAAACACCGCCATGGAAGCTGGCGTCGAAGGCGAAATACTCGCTGAGCACCGTACCGGTTTTACCATCGAAGAGGCGAACGTGTGGTCCGCCGCCCGGGCCTGCCCCGGTGAGCACGTCGGGAATCATGTCGCCGTTGACATCCCCTATGGCCACGCGGACGCCGCCAGTGAAACCGCCGTCATACGCGTAAAAGCCGTACAGTAGCGAGTTCGACGCGCTGTCGAACACATTGACGTGCGGTCCGCCGCCAGCGTCGGCCCCTGTCACGATCTGAGCCGGCACAGTGAACGAGGCGTATTTGTTCGCCGTCGCTTCGGTAAACCAGACGTTGTTTTGTTGATCGGCTGAGATACCCTGCGGCCCGCTGTTCGCTGTTGGAATGTCGTACTCGATCAACACAGCCTGGCGTAAATTGATTCGTCCTATTTTGTTGCTGCCCGACTCGGTAAACCACACATCGTTAGGTCCCGCACTGATGTCGGTCAGTTGGACATTGGCGCTCGTCAAATCAAAAGCGCCAGTTTGAAAACCACCGGTATTGAATCTGACCACCCGCTTTTGCGATGGATCGGTGTACCAGACATTGCCGTCCGGAGCCGAGACAATCTTGTCCGGCGCGGGGTTGATTCCATTGGCTAAGAACTCGGTGATCACGCCAGCGGGCGTGATCCGGCCGATGCGACCGGCTTGCTCGGCGAACCAGAGATTGCCGTCGGGCCCGGCGGTGATACCCGCGGGCAAGCTTCCCGCGTGGGGCAGCGGGAACTCGTCGATCGATGTCACCGTATTGCCGCTAAGATTCGCCCGGCCAATTTTGTTGCCGGTGCGCTCGGTGAACCACATGTTGCCGTCAGGCCCGGCGATGATGTCGTAAGGTTCGCTGCCGGCGGTGGGGATGGTAGTTTCCGAAAAGGCGTTGAGCGTATCCAACGAGCCGATCTTGTTCCCGGTGCGTTCAGTGAACCAGACCGCACTGTTGGTCGGCCCCGCGGCGATGGCGAACGGCTCGGAGTTCGCGGTCGGCACAATGAGTTCGTTAATGAACGAGCCCGTCTTGTCGGCGTTGACGATCTTGTTCGCGCCGGGCGAGGTGAAGTAACTCGTGTTAGCGGATGAAACAATCTCACGCGGGCTGCTGTTGGGAGCAGGAATGGCCACCTCAGTAACATTTAGGGCCGGCGCGATCCGCGCTTCGAGGCGGCGGAGAACGGGATAGAAGCGGCGTTTGGTGGAATATGGCATAGTGCACCGAAAAGTGATTGCGGGCGACGGGAACGTTATTCTAGTCGGCCAAGTGCCGCCTGTTAATCCTTCAACTTGATCCACACTGGGGCGTGGTCGCTGGTCTTCTCCCAGGTGCGCACGTCGCGATCGACGCCCGCTGATTGGAGTTTCTTTGCGATCGGCGCGTTGAGCAAGAAGTGATCAATGCGGATGCCGGCGTTGCGGGCGAAAGCGTTGCGGAAGTAGTCCCAGAAGGTGAAAATCTTTTCGTCCGGATGCAATTCACGCAGCGCGTCAGTCCAACCTTGTGCGACCAACTTGGCGTAGGCGGCCCGCGACTCGGGGAAGAAAAGTGCGTCGTTCTTCCAGCTCTCGGGCTTGTGGCAATCGAGGTCGGTCGGGATGACGTTGTAATCACCGGCCAGGATGACGGGCGTCTTCAGTTTGATCAAGCTGCGGGCGTGCGCGGTGAGGCGGGCGAACCAGGCAAGCTTGTAATCGAACTTCGGTCCTGGCGCGGGATTGCCGTTGGGCAGATAGATGCAGCCGATGAGCAAGTCGCCGACATTAGCTTCGATGTAACGGCTATGGATGTCCTCGGGGTCGCCGGGCAGTCCACGGCGATGTTCCACCGGCGTTTGGCCGCGGGCGAGGATGGCCACGCCGTTCCAGCTTTTCTGTCCGTGCCAAATCGCGCTATAGCCGGCCGCCTCGATCGCGGTGACGGGGAATTTCTCCTGCGGCGCTTTGAGCTCTTGCAGGCAAACGATGTCTGGCTGCGACTCGGCGAGCCAACGGAGCAAGACCGGCAGCCGGGCATTGATGCCGTTCACGTTGTAAGTGGCGATACGCATGAGGGAATGATAGGTGGTTTGGTTGTCCGGTCGTTGCTGTTTAACGAAGCCATGCCGCGGGTTCGCACCGCTCCTGGCACCGGATTTGCCGCGCCTTTGGCGAACGGAGTCCGGATTTCCGCAGTTTCAAGGAGATGGTTATGACGAGAGTGATGTCGGTGTTGACGGTGGCGGTTCTGGCGATGGCCGTAGGGGCCCAGGCGCCGATGAATCAACAACGGAAAATGTCGGTCGATGAAAAGTTCCTCATGGACGCGGCGAGCGGTGGCATGCTTGAAGTATCGATGAGCCAGATGGCGATGGAACGCTCGACAGATGCGAATGTTAAGAAGATCGCACAAAAGATGATCGACGATCATCAAAAAGCGAATCAGGAATTGATGAAAATCGTCCAGGCAAAGAATATGACTCTGCCGCAGCAGCCCGACCAGGTGCATACAGCAATGCTGTCCAAGCTAGGCTCGGAAACAGGCGAAGATTTCGATGAGTGTTTCCTCGGCATGCAGGTGCTCGCGCATGAGGAGGCACTCATGTGCTTCCGCAAAGAGGCGAAGATGGGTCAAGACCCGCAATTGAAGCAATTCGCGGAGAAGACCCTGCCGAATTTGCGGGAACATGCCCGCATGGTTCGCAAAGCGAACCGCAATGCTGACGACGGCGACAACCGCGAGTCGCTGAAACCGGCTTCAGATCACCGGTAGCGTAGTGCAAACCAGGTCCTGCCCGGTTCGGGCAGGACTTGGTTTCCGTCGGAAACCGTACCAAGTCATTTCAACGATAGACACTTCACCAATTGCCTGAGCTCCTCAGTTCGGCTAAATCGGACAATGATCGATTCCATCGCTTGACGACGGTTCGCGATAGCGAATCGTTCAGCGTAGTTCCGCGTTGGGGGCAACGGCGGGACCTGGGAATCCGGCGGGCGGCGCCAAAACGCCGCTCGCCGGTGAACCCCACTTCGCTCGCATCACAATTTTGGCTAAGACACCAATTCGAGATCCGGCATTCCCTCAGTCCATGATTTCACGCGAAACTTGGCATCTCGACTTCCTGAATAAATTAGACGCACCTGGGCCGGGATTTTGACATTCGTATTCGATGACATCTCGCTTAGCAAAGGCAAACGTAGAGTCGCCCAGCGCTGTGCGAAATCGCTCCTGATATTCGTAATTCGCTGTGTCGGTTGGCATCGATCCTTCCCGGTTTGCCCGAGGAGGCGCCGACGGCGGCGGCGGACAAATCAAGTCGCCCGGACAATCTCTGGTCTTGGTCCATCCTCTATCGGTGTATTCATAAACACACGTAGCCATATGCAGACCCCCAGTTGCAAAACACGTATGACATTATCAATTAAGGATCGAGCGATCGAGCGATGCGGAAGCCGTTTTAATTCGTGTAGAACGACCCTGCTGTCCCAATTCGTTCTTCGTCCCAACGAAGATATTTACCCTGGCTGCTCCATGTGCCTCCGAGCATGATTTCCTCTTTCCGTTCGAGGTTGGCCGTAAGGCGGTGAGCCCACGTCGCGAGGTTGCCACAGATGTCAAACATGCCGAATGCATTTGGCCGCACGCTGGTGACAGGCCAAACGTGCCCTTGCGTGTTGTCATAAAAGCGTGCGTATCTGGGCAAATAGTCTGCCTGTTCGCCGAAGAAGTACCCTGTAGTCGCCCCCGCGCGATATGCGATTTTCCACTCGTCTTCAGTAACTAGCTGATACCCGCGGCGGTTGAGCGAGACCTGGGCCGCAGTCGGTTTTCCCTTGGCCGAATATGTGAACGAATAACAAATTTCGCTCAGCGGCAAACGCTCCTGCTCGGTGAGCCAGTTGCAGTAAGCTGCCGCGTCGTAAAACGAAACCATGTTCACGGGACAGTCAACTTCGGGGACGAGTCCCTTGTCCGGCGAATACTCGGGACGAAATGCACGATACTGTGCGACCGTCACCGGCATTGTGCTCAACGCGAACGATTTGGATACGACTTTGGAATTCTCGGGATGCCGCAAAATTGCAAACGTCTGTCCTTGGCTGTTGGTGAACCACTTGGTCCCCCGGGCGGTGGCTGTTTCGAGCGGGTGTTGGACAGGCGCTGCCGAATAACCCCATTTCGCCATCAACCATTGCGCGGCCGAGTGCACCCCGGTATCTGGATGCGTGCGATACGATTCATCGCATCGCGTCAGCACGGCACTGCGAACTGCGGCGGGGACCGTTTCGTCGTCGTAATCTCCGAGGGCGAGAATCAAGGCCGCCCGCACCGAGGCGTCTCCACCGTGTATTAACGCGTCGCCAACAGACGCCGGGTCGATGCGGCACGTCGCGAGACCGTGAATCAAATGGTATCGCAAGCGTGGATCGGTGCTGGCATGCAATTCTCCGCAGGCGGTCTCGGAGCGGCCCAGCCGCCAGAGGGCCAGAAGTAAATTCGCGCGAGTGCGAGCCGACCGCTCCTTGGCACTTTCGCTTTCAGCGCGTGGCAATTGCTGCAGCGACTGTTGCACCAACGGAATTGTGCTGGCGGGTGCCGTGATTAATCGCGACACGAAAAACTCAAACTGCGGTACATCGCTAATCGCCAGCAATTGCACGAGGGTTGGCAAATCGTCGGCACACTACTCTGCGAGCGCCGCGGCAGCAGCGTTGCGCGCCGCCAGCGGGCGCGACTCGGCGGCGAACAGCTCGCGCAACTCCGGGATCAATCGCGACCGTACTGGCGAAAGCACGGCAATCCACTCGGCGGCTTGGAAACCCGGCTCAGTGACGAGCTGATCCGCCACATGAGGCCCGGCCGACTCCCACATTGGATGGCCCGCCACCGGTGGTACGATGCTGCAATGCACTCGACGCAGCCACGTCAAAAAACCGGGCCAGACCGAAGTCGGTCAATCGAGGCATGCCGCAGATCGCCAAATCCGGATCGGCAAATGAGCCGGGCGGAATGGGGCCCAGCAAGATGTTGCTCAGCTTGATATCGCGATGAAGGATCTGATGATTGTGAAGAAAGTCGGCCGCTTTAGCGAGCGTTGCGACCAACGCGGCGACGGTGCGTACCGGCACGGGCCCTTGCAATTCATCCAGCCAAGATTCGAGCGTGATATCGCCCGCGTAAAACGTGGCGATGTAGCAGATCGTATCGATCTCGCCCGCTTCGTAGACCGGTTGCAGGCCCGGATGCTTCAAGAGCGCGACCATGCGCGATTCTTGTTGGAATCGCTCAATCGCCCGCGGGTCGAGCATCGCTTCGAGCCGCGGCAACTTCAGCGCGACTTGCTGGCCGGTCTGGGAATCCGTGGCCAGATACACGACGCCATTGCCACCCCGGCCCAACTCACGCTTGAGTTGATATTTGCCGATCCGGCCCGAGTGCAGAGAAGGAAGCGTGTTCATCTGTGCTGGATGCGACCGCGGCCACTGGCGCTCCAGCCGGACCATTGTCTCGCGCGCCTCGTTGAAGAGCTTCAGTTGCTCTGGCGACAAATCAGCTTCGGCCGAGCCGCCGGGCGAATCGTTGACCAGACCTTGGTCCACGGCCGCGAGCAGGTCAGCCAGGTTTTGGTCCATCGGGTCGGCGTCGTCAGTGGGCATGGAACGACTTGAGCTCCTCGCTCAGTTTGGTGATGCCGCGCGCCCACGCCTTGCGGGCGCCCTCGGCGGTGGTGTTGAGCACCTCGCCGATCTCCTCGAACGATAGTTGATCGAATTGCCGCAACTCGATCGCAATCCGGTAGCTGCGCGGAAGACGGGCCAGCGCGTCAGCTAAAGCTTCATCGCGCTCTGAAATCGCTGCGACGTCATCAGTTGCATTCGCCAGCAAGCCGGTTTCGCCGTAGGGGACCCGCTCACCCCCAAGCGAAACTCTCGTTTGCGGAGCGTGGACATCATGCGATGCATCAGGATCGACCGCAGCCAATTTCGGAGTTGATCGCGCGACCCGCCCCGAAACCGATTGAAGTCGCGGCACGCCCGCACGAAGGTTTCCTGCACCAGGCTCGATAGCGGAATCCGTGCCTGCAGGTTGCGCGGCACTTCACTGACTGCCACGGCGCTCATGTATTCCCGAAGCGAGGTCAGCAATTCGCCTAGCGCCGGCGACGAGCCGCCGCGCGCGTCAGCCAGGAGGCGGGTGAAAGGCTGCAGGTCGTCCTCCATCACGCGGCTCCTTACCCCTAGGCTCCGGTTTTGCCAAAAGCGGACACCCAAAATCCCGATTCACGGCAAATTGGGTCAAAATCGTTAGAACTTGATGCTGTTTAGGCTAACGAATTTAACCGATCCTGGGCAGCGTTGGCCGGCCCGTGGAGGGAATTTCCAGAATTCGCGAAATTTAGGTGTCCGCTTTTGGCAAAACCGGAGCCTAAGGGTGGGGGCAGATAATCTGCCGCCCCAATTTCGATCCCCGTGCGGCTTCCGCCGCTTCAAACTAGGTCGCCCCAGCATCGCGAGTGGGATCGCCCGCACTCCCAGAGGCCGCCGGCTGCATCTCGTTGCCCCCGATGCAGTCGGCGTGCCGCGGTCCTTGCGGGAGCCGAACATGTCGAACAACCCCTGTGTCAATCATCCCGACCCCAACCGGTCCGACGTGTTCGTTTGCGTCACCTGTCCGAATGCCGCAACCGCATCGCCGCTCAGGTAAAGACCGAGAAAAAGAACGACGGCGACGACGAACAAACCGTTCGCTTCAAGTGCCCCCACTGCGGACACGCGCTCTCGTTTGTCGCCTCCGATTTCCCGGTGAAGGATTAGGCGCGAGGAGCAATTCAATTCATGTCACCGATGCACAGACCCCGCTTGCTCGGAATCGCTTGTTGTAAAACGAATAGGGGTTTTGGCACAACTCATGAATTTGTAACACGTCACTTCGGCCGTGTTGGGCAAGCTCGCCTTCGTTGATGCGCTGGCAGATGACCTTGAACAGTATCCTCTTTTTCACGCCGCTCGCGCCGATTTGTTGCGCCGGCTTGGCGCGACGGCAGATGCCGCAATGAGCTATCGCCGCGCCGTGGAATTGGTGACGCATGATAGCGAGCGGCGGTGTTTGCAAAGGCGATTGGGCGAACTGGAGTAATTCCGGTTACGTTGTGGCACTGTCAGCTCTATTTTTTGAACGACGTCTGATCCGTCTTAGCGCTGGCCGGCATTACGGCGACTTCAAACGGGTACATTTTGGCGTGCACATCAGGTGGCGAAAGCGATCTGTCCCTCATGACGCATTGCGCTGCAAACCAATAATGGCCTTCGTCATTTACGGTATGTCTCACGGAGCGATCCGATGGAGCAAAATCTTTCACGTATTTCCATTCTCTATCGCCGTACTTCCATTCATACAAACGCACGCACATAACTGAAGATAGGCGCTCGTCGTTTGATGTAATTGGTAATTCAAATGAACGGTCATAGACGCGATAAATTCCAAGGGACTCGTCGGATCTTAGGTAAAGCGACTGTGTCGCATAATCAATAACCGCCTGTCGTGCCTCTAGAATTTCGCTGCCAAGTATACCATCAATTTGCTGGTCGCCCCGTCGAGCGTATGCATCATTCCACCCATTGGCATTGAAATTGTTTGCTCTCACGTTGAACAATTTGATGCTGCCGATTTGAATTTCAGGGACGACACACTCGATCGACGAATCCCACCGGTCGTCGCTTCCATTCCTTGAAACAACAACAGGTCGCGCAGGAAGCAGCGGTACATACAACGACGCCGGTAGCACATCGAGCGAGGCATTGTCAGTTTCCTGATCTTGCATTACGGGAGGTATGGGTGCAGGGAGCGGAGTTGTAGAAATATCTGCCGGCGATGGCATTTCAGGCGCGGCGACAGTTTTCCAAGTCAAGTCTAGCCGACCTGTCGTATTGCGATCGAGCCAAGTACCAGAAGCACCAGTATCAACCAGCAGAACGCAGGGTTTACCCGCAATGGTCGCATGAACAAATAGCTTCTGATCGTAGTGGCGAACCAGCGGTATGCGGACGTCCCGACCCTGGCATGACGCGCCGTCATGTGCGATGTTTCCAATTCGAACCGGCGGAGTGGTATTGGGGTGTTCTGGCCACCAATTTGTAAGAGTGGCAACGAGAAGGGCAAAGATACTCCCCTGGACAATCCATCGTCGGCACATGCTGCGACTCCTTGCGATGTCGGCCGTGCGCCAATGGTATTGATCGCCTCAAGCTTGTCTACGCTGTCGGTGAAGGCCCTACGCCGACTTCCGCCACGTCACGCCCTCGCTGCTATTCTCGCCGGCGAACTTGACGAGCCGCTCCCAGGTTTCGACGCCGGAGGGGACATCGCTGCCGGAGCGATCCAACTCTTCGAGCACGGCGGCGGCGGAGTCGTAACCACCGGCGGCCCAGTTGTCGAGCACGGCACGCACGGCTTTGGGCAGCGGTCGCGGCGGCTTTGCGCCTTTGCGCTTCGGCACCAGCGCGGCCCATGAGGCGGCGACTTGGCCGAGTGCGGTGACATCGTCAGCGGCTGTGGCGTTGACATCGGCTCCGGTCAGCCAAACAGGTTCGCCCACACCGGTGAGTTTCACCAGGCCGTCGGGCGTCAGCACCAGGGCCTTGGCCGAGATGGCGCCGTGAATCAGGCCCCATTGGTGGGCCGTCGCCAGACCTAATAGTGCCTGACAGGTGAGCCGGTACCACACGCCGGGCGATGCCGCGAGGCTTGGCCAGTCGCTCCCGGTCAGGCCCGTCAACCATTCTTGCAATGCGGCCGGGCGATCATTGATCTCGAGCACTTCAATCGTAGCGGCAATGTGCGGATGCCGGAGTTCCGCGAGCGCGGCGAATCGTTGCCGAAACTCGTCGGGCCGCACCGCGTCCTGCATCTCGACATCGGCTAGGTGCCGAAGCACGAGCGGTCCTGTGAGGTTGCCGGGCCGGGGATCGATGACACGGTAAACACTTTCGTGCGGCGTCACGCGCAGACGGTCAATGACACCGAGTGGCCCGATGCAGAGATTGTCCACATTGCCCGCTTCGATGAGCGCCATCTGGTAAACGGTCAATTTGCCGCTGGCGAGCAAGACTTGCCGCAGTGAGCGGCGTTGGCGGCGGGCCTCGAGCCAAAGCGCGGAGAGCGTTTGATCATCCACCAATTCGAGGGATCGCAAAAGTTCGCCCAACGTGCGATCGCCGGGATCGAGCTCGGCTCGCATCGAAAGGATTTGATTCGCTCCAGCCTGCACCGCCGGGCCTTTCTTCGCGCCGGAGTACGCCAGTTCGCGCAGCTTGCGGCGGAACCAATCGCGCATGCCGGAGAGGTGATAGGCCACTTCCTCGCGCGGCTGATCCAGTTGTTCGGCTTGGCGAGCCAGCAACTGCGTGGTGGCGTCGATATCCTGAGCGGCGGCGTCGAGATCGCTGGGTGGGCTTTCGCTGCGCGAGCGGTTGCTCACCAATGTTTGCTTCATTTCGCCGACGCGGCCCTGCCAATCGATCAACTGCTGGCGGAATGCGGTGACCGCGAGCCGATGTTCGAAGCGGGCCTTGCCTAAGTCACTGTGTTGCGCTTTGAGCCGCTCTGTGTCACTCTGCACCTTTTGCCGGAGCAATTCGAGATCTTCCCGGCTCTGCTGGGCGACCTCGTGCAACTCCGCGACGTGGTGTTTGAGTTCCTCCCGGGCATGGCTCAGACGTTCGAGTGCGGTAGTGCCGCGCAATTCCAGCTCCGGCAAAACCTCCTGGAGCTCAACGGCTTTGTCAAGCGCCTCGCCGCGATACGCTTCCAACTCGGCGCGAATGCGGGCCAAGTCTTCGGCGGCTTGGCGAGTTTCCTCTTCCCACTGCGCCTTCGCTTCGGCCCGGTGCTTCCGTTCGGCCGCTAGGGTCTGGCCAATTTCCTTGAGCCGTTCGAGGCGATGCTGGAGTTGGTCTTCGCGCTCGGCCAGTTCTTGACCCAGTTGCTGCAACTCCGCGGCTTTCTCGTCGAGTTCGTGGCGAAGTCCGCCGAAATCGGAATCAACAAGTTGACGATCGCGAGCGATGGTCGCCGCCTGTTCCTCGACCGTTATCCGCATCGCGTCGAGTTCGCGCGACCGCTGGACCAATTGCTCCTGCAATCGGGATCGCGACTCTTCGGTCTGCGACAGCAACCGCTCGCGCTCCTTGAACGTGGCTCGGTCGGCTTCAAGTTGGTTGCGTTCGGCTTCCAATTGATGGTGCATCGCCAGGAGCTGCGCGGAATTTGCGCGAAGGGTATTCGCCTGTTCGACGTGTTCCCCCGCCTCGACTTGTGTGTTCGCCGCCTTCGCGAAGAGCGCTTGCTCCTCGGCGGCGACACGGTCCTGCAATTCGCGGGCCTTGGCGATCGCCGCCTTCAGAGCGGCCGCTTGCTCCGTGAATTCCGCCTGACCGTGGTCACGGGCGTTTTGCTCTGCCTCAAGCCGGGCCTGTTTCTCGGCCAATTCCCGCTCCACCGTCGCCTGCCGGGCGCGCTGCTCATCTAACTCGCGGGCCTGCGTCCGCAACTCTTCGCGCATCCGCTCCATCTTGGCGCGGAGGTTCGCGAGGATGGTCTGCTGGCCTTCGCTGGTCGCGGCTTGCTCGGCGAGCTTGGTGGAATTTGATTCCAGTTCGATCTGCAACTGCCGCACGCGTTCGAGTTCTGCCTGCAGCTTGGCTTCGGCTTCGGAGACTCGCCGAGATTGCTCGTGATGTGCGGCCGCTTCGCGCTCGATTTGGGCAGCCCGCTCGTCCAACTCCATCTTGCGAGCTGCAAGCTGCGATTCTTGAGCCGTTAAATCCTGTTGTTGATTTTCGAGATTGTCGCGCCAGCGATCGAGCCGGGCGAGATTCTCTTGGCACCGCTGCACATCCGAAGCGAGAGTCTGCTGATCGCGAGCCAATTGCTCTTCGCGATGCCGCAAATCCGCATCGATTTCGGAGAACGAGGCTTGCCGCGTCGCCAATTCCGCGGCCAGGGTGCCGGCCGCGGCCTCGCGCTCGTCAAGCGCCCGCTGCTGTTCAAATTGAGCCCGTTCGGTGTTCTCGATCTGGACGATGCGCGCGTTGAGCTGATTTTCGCGTGCGGGCAGGTTCGCCATCCGCGCATCGTGCTGTTTGCGCTCCTCGGAAAGCGAAAGCGCCTCGCGGTCGAGTTCCTCACGCATGCGCTGCAATCGGGCTTCCATACCTTGCAGCAAAGCGGTGCGGCGATCGGCTTCCAGCAACTTCAGTTCGGCTTGCGCTTGGACGGTGCCGGCGTCGGTCCGGCTTTGATCGAGCCGCTTTTGCTCTTCGGCAATCGCGATCTCAGCCTGCGTAATTTGCCGAGCTTTTTCGTCCACTAAGATCGCGTCGCGCTGGACCTGTTCCTCGCGCTGCGCCACGGACGCGAGCCGGCTCTGAATGTCGCGCTCACTGCTTTCGATGACCGCCCGCTGGCGATCGAGCCGAGCGAGATCCTCGCGGTGATCGCGAATCGCGGCATCGATACGCTGCCGTTCGCCGGCCAACGCTTCTTCTCGCGCTTCGAGGTCGCGCTGGCGTGCTTCGAGATCGCGGGAGTTAAAGATCGGTTGGCGCGGAGTTGGTCGGCCCTCCGCGGCAATTCGGGATCGCGGCGCTGTCGGAGCGGACGGGTCTTCGCTGCTCCATGTGTTCGAACTGCGCAACGATTCGGCCGCTGATGGTCGGTGCGGCGTCGATGCGCCGACACCAACCGCGACCGGAGGCGCAGCGACGTTTGCCATCGCCGGCATGTGGATCACGATCTCGGCCTTGCCGATCGCAATCGTGTCGCCGTTGCCAAGCGGTGCGTGCTGCACCGGCTTGCCGTTGAGCATGAGCTTGAAGTTGGGCGCGAGCTTTCGCAGTCGGATGCCGTCGTCGGTGCGGGCGATGACGCCGAAGACCGGCGGCAGATCGCCGCCGGGCAGGATCAAGTCGCAGCCCAGCACGCTGCCGAGCAGAAACTCGGCCCCGGTCACCTCGTGGAATGAGGGCCGATTGCCCGGCTGTCGCAGTTCGATGCGGACGGGAGTGGTGTTGGCCATGGCGCGTGCGGGGTCCGGGGTTGGCATCCATGCCGCGACCGCCCGGCCGCGGGCCCTGAATTGGAACGGATTTGCGAAAATCTGGCTAGGGCAAGTGGGGCGGAAAGGAAGTGATTGCATTCCATGAATCCTCGGCGAATTGCGGGCGGCCGTGGCAAAATGTGTTCGGTTCAGGTCTCTATTAGCCTTGAAGGCCGCGCTCTGTGCGCGCAGTACTGCCTGGGAAAATGCGAGCGGGTGTAGTGGGCGTTTTGGTTGTTGTTGGTGAATCTTCCTCGCCGAGCGGGAGCGCTTGCTCCTCTCACGCCTCTTTGTGGAAGTTGACGAAGCTCGCCGCCTTGTGTTTAAGGGCGGCTTTGCCGGGCGAGCAGTGGAATTGGCCGCCCGGTCGTCGCTTGCGGTGGTGGTAGTGGTGGTGGTGTTCGTCTGCGACGACCGCAATTGGGCATGGGCCCCACAGAAGTGGAAGCACCCGTCTCACAAGAGTGAGACGATCGCCCGCTCGCATCCCCCAGAACAGTCCGCAGGCATTTGATGCTGACCTCAGCTGCAGCCAACAGGAAATGCCAAGAACAAATATCCGACACTTTGGGGTGGAATGCAAATGAAAATGGGAATGTTGCAAGCGTCTCAGTTTGCGCGTTTCGGAGCGTGGGGCGTGAGCTCCATGAGGGATGCTCATGGGGCTCACGCCCCACGCTCAGTTGACGAACGGCAATGTGCAACAGTAGCGAATTTGGATATTTGCAATCACAGTCCGATCCCATTTAGCGGGCAACGGGCCCGCGGCAGCTTTCTCACCTGACAATTCGAAATGTAAGTAGAATGAATAATTCACCTTCGATAATGGATGGTATTGCAGCGCCAGTCCCTGCATGCCTCTGGAGTAAAACATGCTGACAGTGGTTTTGATCGTGGTCTTGATTATCGTCCTCGGCGGCGGCGGTTACGGCTACCGCAGCGGCAACAACATCATGGCGGGGGGCGGCGGTCTTGTCGGGTTAGTGCTTCTTATCCTTCTCGTCATGCTCCTGATGGGCCGCCTGTAGTACTTCCCCCGCCTTAGGGAGCAACCGAGTGATGCGCGACCCGAAAGCGCTTGGCGGTGCCAAATCGAAATGCCTACAGACAGTCGAGATGGTCGAGCAATTTGCGCACGATTGTATCGCTCTTGCCGCTGACCATTCGCAAATTGCGCAACTGCTGGGTCTTCCCACAAAACCAATCACTCCACCTGCCCCGGAGGGCATGTCGTTAGTTTGAAGGCAGGCGGACGAGAGTGCTCGCTGGTGAGCTTGGCCGTTCGGCTGGGGAGGGCTTCGGACGTGGAGGATGCTTGGCGGGAGCAGATACGCTCGCGGTTCCCCGATTGGGGCACCGACGCGGCCCTCGCCCGGTGGTCCGAGAATCGTGCGCGGCTGTCGGTCGGGTCGTTGGTCCGTGGCGAGGTCATCGCGCGCGCCGTTCGGCGTCTGGGTGGACATCGCTGCACTTCATCCGGCACTTCTTCTTGTGCCCGAGATGGCCGGGGCGCGAGAGCGGCGGATAGAGTTCGAGGACTACCCTGCGCTGGGTATTGTGCTCGAGGCGTGGATCGTGTTACTCGGCGATGGGGCGGAGATCGCGCTGTCACAGAACCCACAGGCAGCCGAGTTGGCACAAAGGCAGGTCGAACCAAACGCAGCAACAGACGGCGGGGCATGAATGGATTTCTGCAACCCATCGCTCACCGGTGGTCCGCCGCCCTGAGCTTCACCGTTAAGCGGGTGAATGCGTTGTGTGGACTCCGCGAAGCAAGCAACTGGCCAATGGTCGCGTGATTCGGGTCGCCATCGACCTCGGCGCATCTCCGGTTTCGTACGCCGAGGTATTGCGCCTTTGGCAGGACGATGCCGATTTCCGCTCAGTGTTCATGGGACTGTTGGCTGATTCGCCATTTCGTGCGTTTCGATGGGAGACTCCGCCGATTACAGTTGCGACCGCGAACCGCCCCTTTGAGTTCGTACTCATCGACAGCCCTGAACTGGTAAGCAACCCTGATGTTGAGGCGTTCGCTGAACACTTCAGGAGTGGGGGCGAGGGCGGGGTCGTCGAATTTCCGAATCTCGGCAACGATGCGATCATGGTGGTGCCGTGTCCGACCGGCCCAATCACCGCCTATGCGCACATCGGGGCATTTCTGCGGCAGGCACCCGACCAACAAAGACACTCGCTTTGGGAGTTGGTCGGTGCGGCGATGCAACGTCGGCTCGGCACCAACCCCGTTTGGCTCAGCACTGCGGGGGCTGGTGTGTCGTGGTTGCACGTCCGGCTCGATGATCGGCCTAAGTATTACAGCCATGCGCCCTATCGAAGTGCCAGCGTAACTGACGGCTGAAGTTGAGGGGCGGGAGATGATAGACGTCGGGGATTTCATAGCTCACCAGTACCGCCGCTGCTCAGCGATGTCATTTATGCGTCGGAGGTATGATGTTCGGCTGGTTCAAACGAAAGGCGACCTTCGACAGCAACGGCGAGGTGGTCGTGGCACAGCCTCCCGACGCGGTGTTTCCATGGCCGAAGGGCGCGGTGTTAACCGCAGTGGACGAGGTAACCCTCGCGCTGCCTACGGGGTTGTTCGACGGCAATCGGCCACTGAGCGAATTCGTGTTCGGCCCCGATGACCTCGAGATGAACATCCCGCCCGGCGGCGACACGTTTTTCATCCGCCTAATGCCAGGCATGTCTGTGAGCCTCGCCAAGTCTGTCCAATCTCGGGTGTTAGCGGAAGATAAAAGACCCAAGCGAATCCGCGTCAAGCGCCCTCCGGCCGAAGCATAACCACATGCCGCCGTGGACGGGTCCGTGTCGCGTCCAAAGTTTGTTTTCGGTATCATGTTTTCTGTTGCGTTGCGTGACTCGCCGCAGAGCACTTACCGTTAGCCCGCATGAGCACTCCGACATATCCGTGGTCGAAATTGGTTCAGGACATTCAAGACCTTCGACCAGCCGTGCGAATGAAGTGGTCTGGAGACAACGAAGCGTCGAGTTGGAATCCATGGTTGATCATGCCAGTCGATGGCATGCTTGAAACCGGCCAGATAGGCCCTGTACTTTTTAGAGAAGTAGAGTGGGTGGAAATCGATTCACATCAAATGAACGAAGGCGGTCGTCTTGTGCCAACCGATCAGAGCGACAAGCTTGTTCGGGCACTGCGTGCGGCGTCGATTGATTATGTTAAGACTGATGCCGTGTTTTGTATTACAGCGAATGCGAGATAACCACTCGCGCCGCCTGACCGGAGCAACCGCTTCGTGTAGTTTTGAAGGCAGCCGGGGAAATTGCCCCAGCGGGTGAGTGAGGCGTTCGGCGTAATCGGTCATGTTTGAATGGCTACGGATATTACTGTTTGTGTTTTCACTTTCCGGGGCGGCACTGTGGACGCGCCATCGGCCGACGCCAGCGCGCCAATTCGCCTTTGGTATGGTTTTACTACTATCCGTTCTTTGGGCGGCGAGCATACTGACCGGCCTTCTTCGCACATCCGACTCTGAAATTGCAGGAGTTCACCGGTGGTTGGGGCACACATTCGTAATTGTCGCCTGGCTGGCGGCAGCCGTATCGATGGGTGTGTTTTGGGGACTAGGAACAGGCGTGACTTTGAAGAACATGTTTTGCCGATGCATCCTGGTATGCGGGCACTGGGCGGCTGTTTCTTTGCCGCTGCCACAGGCTACGTGGATGGCGCGGAACCGAATTCTCAATTGCGATTTCGGATACTTCACGAAGTCGGATTTCCTTTAGTCACCTTGGCGTTATTGGCAACATGGATCAGGATCATGTGGCGACCCGGTAATATTGCCAAACCATCCGCGGCACCTGACCGGGGCGGGCACGTCGTGTAGTTTGAAGGCAGCCGAAGGAGTGCCCCGGCTGGTAATCGGCGTTCGGTGATCTAAGAGATTGTCAGATGTCGTTCAAAGTCTCGATAGCGAGCCCGCCAGATCGCGAGAGGCTCGTCGCAATGATCGACTTTGGAAATGAGCAATGGGCAGAAATCAATCAAGAGTCCGATACACTCGTACTGGAAGTCTATAGTCGGCGCGATGGCACACCGTGGGTGTTTCCACTTGAAGAAGCGATCACGGCAATTCAGCAGGCGAAAGTCCGGCTAACTTCTAGGTAGCGGCAATGATCACCGAACCATCTGCTCCACCTGACCGAGGCAGTCGCATCGTGTAGTTTGAAGACAGTCGGACGATTGCCCCGCCACGTGAGCGAAGCATCCGGTCTGGTGGCACTCGGTGGGTTCGCGACAGACATGAGTAGTAGCAACCTACCGCCTCTTCGGCCGCTACATCCCGACAGTACTTTGATCGTTTCCAAACTCGAGAAATACACCAAGCTCCCTGATCAGGAGTTGATTGATTCCTTGAAGCCGGGGCAAACAGGATCGCTGAAAGCTCGGCCCGACGGGACGATTATCGATGGACACCATCGAATTAAGGTTCTTCGCGATCGCGGCATTCAGGTGGATGCGCTGCCACGTGAGATTATTCCGAAAGATGCTATGCCGGACCCGTCGTAACGACAAATTCCCGGGTAGAATAGTAACATGCGAACCGAACTGTTTTGGATTCCGGGACCGTGGTTAGGGCGGATGGCGATAATGCCGCGTCCTCGCGGCGGCGACTGGTTGGAGGAAGAAATCAAGTCCTGGCGCTTAGCTCGCATTGATGTCGTGGTTGATCTACTCACAAACGAAGAACAGATTGAGCTAGATCTAATTGATGAAGAGGCGGTGTGTCGCGCGAACGGAGTCGAATATGTGTCGTTCCCGATCACCGATCGAGGGATACCAACGTCGCGTGAAGCATTTTCGGAACTGATTACGAAGATTGCAGAACAACTTGCAAGCAGCAAGAACGTTGCCATTCATTGTCGCCAAGGCATCGGTCGCGCGGCTCTGATTGCGATCTGCGTTTTGGTCGCGTCGGGAATCGAGCCAGCGACTGCCACAAAGCAGGTCGGTGCGGCCCGAGGTTGCACAGTTCCCGAAACTCCTGAACAACGTCGCTGGATCGCGGACTTCTCGGAATCGCTAGTGGCCGGACGGTCCAAGTAATTCGACAATGTTAGCCGAGCGAACCATCCGTTGCGCTTCACCGGGACGGCGATCCGTGTAGTTTGAGGCCAGCGGGAGATTTGCCCCGGCAGGTGAGCGAAATGTTATGCCTGACACTATGTGGCCATTCGATCAAGGACCCCGAGTTGCAGCGGTTACAACGCGACAGGTGCTTGATGGTTTGCCGGTTCTTCGCGTCACACACTATTCAGACGATCATGACTGGGCCTTCGTTTGCGGTACGACCGATGCACCAGAGGACGGCCGCGTCATTCCGATGGAAGAGGTGCTGCGACTTGATCCGACGTTGAGATCAATCAGCGACCTTCCACCTGGCTGGACCGCTTGGCGAGAAGGAGTCGGAGAGGCGTGGCGCCGTTTCCGCAACGACCATGCATAACCATCGGCTGAATCTGACCGGCACAGTCGCATCATGTAGTTTGAATGCAGCCGGACGATCGGCCCCGGCAGGTGATCGAAGCGTTCGGTGATCTAAGAGATTGTCAGATGTCGTTCAAAGTCTCGATAGCGAGCCCGCCAGATCGCGACAGACTTGTCGCAATGATCGACTTTGAAAATGAGCAATGGGCAGAAATCAATCAAGAGTCCGATACACTCGTACTGGAAGTCTATAGTCGGCGCGATGGCACACCATGGGTGTTTCCACTTGAAGAAGCGATCACGGCAATTCAGCAGGCGAAAGTCCGGCTAACTTCTAGGTAGCGGCAATGATCACCGAACCACCTGCTCCACCTAACCAGCCCGGTCGCATCGTGTAGTTTGTGGTCAGCCGGAGATTACCCCGGCAGGTGAGCGAGGCTTTCGACCAGCGAGTGTGGTGGGTTCCATGCGAATTAAAATCTCGGTGGCTATTGTCTTCCTACTATCGCTTGGGGCGGTCGGATACTTTTTTCTCACAGGAGAGACAAGCGAACAGAAGGAGGAGAACGCCCGTAAGAAACTGGCCTTCGAGTCTTTGGTTGAGCGTCTGCCCACGGGAACGCCCATCTCGCCAAAAAAAAACGTTAGACTCGAAATCGATTGAGCGTTGGCAAGAACTGAATCTCCACATTCACTTCTCCGCTGGTCGTCGTGCCATGCTGCTCAAGGGGCTGCACGAGAAGACAACCAAGTTTTTCATCGAAAGCCCGGGACAGGGTTCCTCGCGCTCGAGTGAAACGCCGGAACAGATTCTCCTGGACGATGATGGAGGTCCCAGGAGCGTGAACCAGCCGGGAGAGGCTGCTCATTTCCCTGTCTCCGCCGGCGAGCCCCTTTCACGTGTTGAGCCGAATGACGAGTTCTTCGGCCACCATAAAGACAGGCTCTGGGAATTTCTCTATCCGACCGGATTTGGCTATGTCAAGGATCGCGCGCACGTGGCCGGCTTTAAGTCGCATGGGTTTCGCTTCCTTCGAGAGCCGCAAAATAAAAGCTGGCAGTGGCGTGTCCAGAACGTCCAACTCATTGGGATTTTGTCCCACGCGGAGCCTGTCGTTTACCTGACGGACAAGCTGCCAAGCATGGAGCAGGTTTGCCTGGGCAAGACGCGAACGCTTGACCTATTTGAAGAAGTGGGTTTGCCTGAGTTATGCGACGGGGAAGACCTGTTCATCGCATCCAAAGACGAAACGTTGCGAATGCTCGGGGCAATACGTGCCGTGAAGTCCTGCCAGCTATGTCATGATGCCAAGGTCGGCGATTTGCTCGGAGCTTTTTCCTATACGCTTCGGCGCGAAACGGGCGCAGACAATCGCTAGAGGCACGAAGGTCGAACCAACCCCTGGACCTGACGGGGCCGCATGATTCGTTTCTGGAAGTTCATCGCTCTCTTATGCGGCCGCGGCTCCTGAGCGGTGTCGCTACCCTTAGCGATGGAACGTTGGCTTAAAGCAAGAGGGATGCGTTGGTTGACCCACTCAAGATTGTTCCGTACGAGACCGTCGGGTGCTTGGCGTTTGGCATGGGTTCTGCGCAAGTCGAACGGACGTTGGGACCACCGATCGCAAAGACGAAGAACTTTTTGGGACAACCTAAGCTCATTTATCCTAATGTAAACGTCGAATTTGAAGGTGATCGTTTGGTTGAAATGACCTTCTCTTCGTACTGCCACTTATCGCTTGGCGCTGATCTCATTGCCAATTCCGCAGATGGCAAGGACATGTTGCTGCGCAAATCGGCAAACAACTTTACCGGCAATGGGTCAATCGTTCTCATGGACATTGGAGTCGCCATTAGCGACGATCGTGAAGAGATTTTTCCATTGACTGTCTTTGCGCGAGGTCGCATGGACCCCCTTGTTCAATCGGGTTCATTACAGGCGATGTAGGAATGGTTCGGCATAACCAATCACTCCACATGACCGGGGCGGGCTCATCATGTAGTTTGTAGTCAGCCGGGGAATTGCCCCGGCAGGTGAGCGGGGCGTTCGATGACTCAAATCCCGCGAGGATACCTTTTGATGGGCAAATACGCGGATCGGCAATGGTACATGGAACGCCTCTCTTATTACACCGCGCAATACGGCGCTGTTCCACCACCGTGGGTTTATGCCGACAATTCCCATCCCCACAGCATTCGTTGGCGTATGGGCTCTGGCGAAACAATGATGATGGTGTTCGACGAGTGGTGGGGACAACAGAATTGGTCGGAACCAGAGCGAGTGGACTACTTTCGGAAATGGCCGCCCCCGCCGCGCTGGATTCCGTGGATGTCTGTCCGGATATGGAACCTACACCCATGGGATTGTGATGGGCAATTTGATTACGCGCCATGGTACAAGCGCATTGCAAAACTCGGCTTCGCAGGTGTCGACGATGTGGAGCGGGATCTCGATGATCCAAAATGGCTAGAGCTAGAGTCGGCCCCTTCCGATTGAGAGCCGTCGAACCAGGCGCTGCACGTGACCGGGGCGGCCCAGCGTGTACTTTTGAAGTCAGTTGACGATTGCCCCGGCAAATGAGCGGGGGTCGTGAGACCACCGCACCAAACCCCACACTCGCGGAGCACTCCTCGTGAAACTACTCGCACTTGAGGTCGAAGAAGCCGGTACCTTGCCAGAGGCGTTTCGCTCTCACCTCAAGGAAGAGGCCAAGGCCCTGTGGGAGCTTTACCTCTCCGGCATCGTGCGCGAGGCGTACTTCCGCACGGACCGCCACGCCGCGGTGCTTGTCCTGGAATGCTCCGACGCAGAGCGTGCGCGAGAGGTCCTCGAGTCGTTGCCACTGGTTCGTCACAAGCTCATCCACTTCGAAGTCGTACCGCTCGCTCCCTACTCTGGGTTTGAAAGGCTCTTCTCGTCCGGCGCATGAGTTCTCACGAGCGCGAACGCCCAATTCTATAGGGCCAACCATCCGCGCTTTCTGATCGGGACGGGCGCATCGTGTAGTTTGTATTGAGCCGGAGAATTGCCCTGGCAGGTAGCCTGAGTGTTCGCCGACAAACATGGACGCTAGCATCCACAACATCCTGTTGCAGAACGACAGCTCGACGGATGTCGAGTTTCCACCCGGATTCGATTGGCAGGCGTCGATCGCGGCAGTGAAAGCACTGAAGCCGGGTGCCGAACGAATACTGGGGCAGCCTTTGAAGCTGAGCGATCAAGTTCAGGATGCGTCGTTTTTCGCTGAGTTATTCGTATTTGAGGATGGAGCGGTCGGACCGAATGGCGTGATGACGATGGTATTTAAGATCGCCATCCGGTTCTCGACCTTCGGAAGGATGGCGACAATCCACACGAATTCGGCGGCCTCGGACCTCGGCAACTACCCGGTGGCTCGGCTCGCGGATCTGCTAGGGCAGAACGGCTTTCAGTACATTCCGGCTGAGTCGCTTGCCGAGCGATATGACGGGAGGCTGAAGCAGCTAGACCAATGGGTCGGCGGCGAAGCCACGTGGTGGTATCGTTTTTTCGACTACATGTGAGAGCCGGCGAACCAGGGGTTGCACGTGACCGGCGGGCGTGACCGTTTTCTCAGCGGCGAAGATGTACGAAGAAGATTCCGGGTGCGCTGCTGTCGCTCCAATCGTAGCGGCGATGGTCGTCTTGGGCTTTCCACCTACGCGGTGTGGCAAATCGAATGGTATGATTGCGGGGATAGGGAGCACTACCATGACGACCTTGCTTCAAAAAGCGTTTGACGAAGCCGCAAAGCTGCCGGAACAGGAACAAGAAGTTCTCGCGTCACGGCTATTGGCTGAGTTGGCTGCCGAAGATGATTTCGATCGTGCCATTGCCACATCATCCGACAAACTTGCCAACCTTGCGCGCCAAGCGCTCGCGGATTATCGTGCCGGCAAGACTGAACCGCTCGACCCGAAAAAAATATGAATTCGCGGACGACTCAAGGCTTTCGCGCGCTGCTGGCCGCATTGTCAACTCGTGTGCGCGCTCAAGCGAGGAGTGCCTACGAGTTGTTTCGGCAGAATCCATCGCACCCCGGGTTGCGTTTCAAGAAAGTTCACGATGACCCGCCGACCTATTCAGCGAGGGTGGGTATTGGCTATCGGGCAGTCGGCGTCATGGGCGGCGATACGATCATCTGGTTTTGGATCGGTACTCATGCAGAATATGATCGGTTACTCAAGTTAGTGTAGGTGCCGAACCATCCGCTGCGCCAGCTCAAGCCGGATGCCGTTGATCGGCGGTGCGACGCCATCACTAAGCTGACGCCTAGGAGACATCGTGACGGTTAAGCGGATGGACAACGTCGGGATCGTGGTAGAAGACCTCGATGCGGTCATTGAGTTCTTTGCCGAACTTGGTCTCAGCCTGGAGGGACGAGCGCCAATCGAAGGAGACTGGGCGGACGGCGTCACTGGGTTGCGCGGCATGCGCGTCGAGATTGCCATGATGCGTACGCCGGACGGCCACAGTCGGCTCGAGCTATCCCGATTCCTCGCGCCGCCAGTGGTCGCCGATCACCGCAGCGTACCGGTGAACTCTCTGGGTTACCTACGCGTGATGTTCACCGTGGAGGACATCGACGATACGCTCGCTCGTCTCCGAAAACGCGGCGCCGAGATCGTTGGCAAAGTGGTCCAGTACCAAAACACGTATCGGCTCTGCTACATCCGGGGGCCCGAAGGAATTCTCATCGGGCTCGCGCAAGAGCTCGGGCAGCAGACTTCCCGATGAGCACATGCGAGCAGTACAAACTTGATTAGGGGCGGAGCCCGCCGGGGCAGTGCACGGCGGCCCTGGCACGCGAGCCTGTGCATTCGGCCTAGGGAGCCACAAAAAATGGAGGAAGCGTTGGCCCGAAAATTCGAAGCGATTGGGCGATGGTGGCAACGTGTGACCCTCGACAGTTGGCTCTTCGCCTTCGCTTGCTGGGCCTGGATGTTCGCCATGAGCGCATCCAGTTTTCTAGACTTCAATCGCGAAATCGAGAAATGCGGCGACCGGCCTGAATACATGGAGATCAAAGCCGGCTACGAGCGACTTCGAGCCGGGGAGCTGAAGGAACTTATCGCTTTCGGGGTGCTGGCCGCGGCCTCGCTCGGGTTTGCCTGTCGAACTTGGTTAAAGCGCGCCCGTGCCAAGTCCACGGGCGACACATCGCTGACCGAAGGCACACCGACTGAGACGCCTGGGGAATAAATTGCGGCACGACAAACCGTATGTCGAATAAGCCGAACTATCCGGCTGCACCTGACCCCAAACGAGCTTAGGACTTAGCTGGATCGCAGCCGGATGATGTCCCGGCAGGTGAATGAGGCGTTTGGCGGCGGAGGGCGTTCGGCGGGAGAGTTGTGGAGCGAAGTATCAAGGTTCGCCTCACACAAGACCTGACTCGGTATCACCCAGGATTGGTAGCCGGCGTCGAAGGAGTTACTGTTGGCCAGTACAGGATGTGGAGCAGAGGCAGTGACCGCTTTGTTCCCCGAGATTCCCGATAGTTTCTTCGGTCTTCCTCTGTGTCTTTGCGGTTAACTCATCTCTTATTCAGGCCGGGTAATCCAGTCCCAGACCATGGCCGCGATCGCCAGCACAATCACCACCCCGGTTTCGATCAAAAGCCAGAGCCAGCCGTCGCGCCGCAGAGCTTCGCGGAATCCCGAAGGCGGAGCCGCGTGCCCGGCCTGGGCGGCTCGATCCTCAATCACGGGGATGATCGCTAAGGCGACGGCGGTCACCGTGAAAGCGATGCCGGCCGGGATCAGCAGAGTGAAAAACCAGTTACGACGTTGCGGTGGGGGATTCATGGAGTCAATCTACGCGCGGGAGACGGTAAATCATTCTCAGGAAAAATGCGAAAAAAACCTTGACAACGATTTGACAGCTTGTGCAACCCGACCTACGTTTGTGGCGTGCCTGGGACTGCAACAGACGCCGGTTAACGGTGGCTCGAATCAGCCGCAAGCACATGACTGTGTCAGGTGATGACTCCGCCTTTGGCGGACTCGATCTCTGGTGCAATAACCTGCGGTGACCCGCCCGCTGGTGATTGCGAAATTGCGAGCGGCACCCCGTCAAAGCCGCGAGCTCCCGGAGCGAAAATCCGCCGATGCGGATTTCTCGAATCATCCACCGAGCCAGAAATGGTGAGCCCCCGCCTCCTTGTGAGGAGCCGCACGTGCTGCGCTCTGTGACCAATACTGTAGTCCGGTTCCTGAAGGCTGAGGAAGGCCCGACGGCTGTCGAGTACGCGGTGATGCTGGCTTTCATCATCTCCGTGTGCTTTGTTGCGATCTCCAATATCGGATCGCAAACGAAGTCGTCGTTTCAGAACCCTGCGTTGCAGTCGTCGATGACGACGGCCGCAAGCTCTTAACTCGCCGAAGAGCAACGCCGCGAGCTTACGTCACTTAATGTCGCCTATGCGGGAGATCGAGTCATGCGGTTAGTCAACGGACTCTGTGAGTTTCTCAGGAATGAAGATGGCCCAACGGCCGTCGAGTACGCGGTCATGCTTTCGCTAATCATCGTGGTCTGCCTCTCGGCGATCGCGGCGGTTGGCACGGGCTCGAATGACACGTTCAACACTGTATCCGGCAAGCTCTCGACATCGGCGTCGAGTTGACCCTTGTAAGACCCCGACCCACTGTCCTTCTTTTTCACGGAGACCTGGCCATGCGTTTCGCAAAGAATTTCGTCGAGTTCCTGAAGCGTGAAGACGGCCCGACGGCTGTCGAATACGCGGTCATGTTGTCGCTCATCATCGTGGTTTGCCTCACGGCAATCGCGGCGGTTGGCACCAACGCCAACTCAACCTTCAACACCGTGTCCGGCAAGCTCTCGACCAGCGCTTCCAGCTGATCGCGTTGCGACACGGGAACCGGGAAACGGGAGTCGGGGCTCGCTCTGCGATGGCCCGATTCCCGGTTCCCGTTTCGCGGTTGATTTGAAAAAACGGCACCCTCAACCCGAAGAGACCCCCTCTTTATGACACACGCCACACTAGCGTCCGCTCCGCGGACCTCCGACCTGGGCATCGATCGCGCCTTCGTGATCCAGATGGCCCGGGTTCCGTTTATTGCCGTCGGCTTTACATTAGCCGCCTGGCTCGGACAACAGATCTCGCCTTATGTCCCGGTCGTCTTGCTCTGCCTCGGCATGATCGTCGCGGCGGTGGTGGATGGCTGGAAGTTCAAGGTTCCAAACTGGCTGACCCTGCCGCTCATTGTGAGTGGCTGGATCATCGGCCTGTTGCACAGTGCGCAGATCGCCGTTGGCCCAGGTCCCATCACTGCGGACTATGCCGCAGCTACGCCATTGGGCGGCGGGCTTGGGGCTGCGGTACTCGGCACAGCCATCGGCTTCGCCATGCTCTTCCCGGCACTCTTCGTCGGCGGCATGGGCCAAGGCGATGTGAAGATGCAGATGGGCTTCGGTTCCTGGGTGGGCGCACTCTACGGCGGCCATGAAGGCGGCTGGACCATCGCGCTTGCGGTTTGTTGCGGCATGATGGTCGGCGGGGTCATCGCCTTGGCGATGATGCTCATCCGCGGCGAATTGCACAAGAACTTGCAGAACTTCCGCGAGATTCTCACGGACTTCAAGGTCTTGGCCGTCGCCGGTCCGAAGTATGCGGCCGACCGCGCCAAACAACGCCGGCCATATTGGCATCGGCTGCCCTATGGAATCCCGCTGTGCATCGGGTTCGTGGGGTACCTCGTGTACCTGTATGCCACGGTGTGATTGTTCCACAGTGCGCCGGCTCGGTGGCCTGGAGCAAACTGGGAACGACGCAGTCAACGGATCTTTCCCTGTTTCCGCAATACCGGCAAGATCGTGAAGACCGGAACAACCGGTGCACCCGGTAGAAGCGGAAAAGTTTAAGCCAGCTACCACGGTTGGCCGAAATTCCAGTGGGGAGAGAATCCACACGGACCCCGCGAGGGCCCGATTGGCCGGACCGCATGGCGCGGCCCGGGGTTACCCGAGTGTTTTCACCCTCCCCTGAGGTTCGGCACCATGAAGTCGAAATCCGTCATCCTGATGGTTGTCGCGATGGCCTGCGGCCTGGCCGCGGCGTACACGACCGCCAAACTAACCGCCAAGAGCACCGAAGAAAACGAAAACGTGTTGGTCGCCACCAGCGAAATCAAAATTGGCACGGTCATCAAAGATCCGGAAAAGCTCTTTGCCGTGGCTGAGTATAAGAAGGGCACCGCTCCAGGTGCCGTTACTGAAATCGAAAAGCTCAAAGACAAGATCGTCACCCGGACCGTCCGGGCTGGGAACTTCATCAATATCGAAGACCTCAGCAGTAACTTCGGCATCAATCCACCCAAGGGCACCAAGGCGATGGCCATCAAGGTCACCGCTGACGCCGCCGTTGGAGGGTTTATCATGCCGGGTTCGCGGGTCGATGTGATGGCCACGATCGTCGATTCTCGCGACCGGCCCGAAGTGATCACCGTATTGCAAAACCAAGAAGTTCTGGCCGTTGACAAAATCTCCGTGCGGCCCGATGGCCAATCGGCGGTGGACACGATCAACAACGTAACGCTGGCGGTCACGCCACAAAATGCTCAGAAGCTCGAATTGGCTCTGCGTAAAAGCGGTGGCACGGTTCGGCTCCTGTTGCGCGATCAAAACGATACCACGATCACTCACATGTCCTCGACCCGGGACCTGAATGGCAACGCCGTGGATTTCGGGCCTGGCTCAAGTGACGTCATCGTCCGAGCACTCGCGGCTATCCAGGACCTTCCTGTGGGCCAAGTCATCGATGATCCAGCGAAGTACTTCCAGTCCGTGCCCGTGGCAGTGATGCCAGAACGCGGTTACGCGGAGCCAGACTTGGCCAAGCTCAAAGACCTGACGGTCATGGTGCCATTGTTTAAGGATTCACTGGCCACGATGAAGCATTTCGAAGCGCCAGTGAAAGGCTCGACGAATGCTGTCGTGGCACCAGCCGGACCGATTCGCTCAATGCTCTACATTCAAAATCTCGGCAAAGAGCCGCAGATGGTGATGTACCAGGATGGCGTAATGCTGGCAGGCGAAGCGGCTCCGAAAACCGCTCCGCCGCCATCCGCGCCGGAGAAGACTGAGAAGACTGAGAAGACAGACAAGGCTCCGGCTACGAAGTCGGAGAAGTAAGACCACGGAGGGGGGTCCGCCTTAGGCGGATCTGACGGGTGCCGCGGGGGTGGCCACCAGGGATGGACCACCTCCGACACCCCGGAAGATCAGTGGACAGCTTTGCTGGCCGCTGACCACCGGACACTGATCATTGCAAGAAAGAGGTGTAGGATGCGCCGGACGAGTCACGTCCTCAAACGAGCAGCCTTCGGACTTTTGGCTGCCAGCTTTTTGCACAGCTCGGCAATAGCCCAGACGCCGGCGCCCGAAACAGCCACCACCGCTTCAGCGGATGCGAATAGCGGAGCCGTCATCGTTGTCGCTATCAACGGCGCTCAACGTTTGCAGCTCACTAGCAAAAAAGCGATCCGCTCCGTCATCAACGAAAAAGATGCGGTGGCCCGAATTCAGCCGCTCGCCACCGAGCAGAACGCCGTCATGGTGCTCGGCCTGACCGCGGGCAGCAGCAAAATCACGCTGACTGACATCGATGGCAAGACCGAGTCATTTGACGTCTTGGTCCAGCTCGACGTCGATGCCGTTAAGACGGTCATCAAGCACGCTTTTCCGACCGCCAATGTCACGCCGATTCCAGCCGGCACGAATCGCATCGTGCTGACCGGCAATGTGGCCCACCCTGAAGATATCGAGACGATTCTTCGCATCGCTCAGGGTGTCGTCGGCGGCGAAGTCTACAACGCCATGAACGTCGGCGGGGTTCGTCAGGTGCAACTTGACGTGACCATTGCTCGCGTCAATCGCACAGAAGCCCGCCGCCGCAACACCAACATCATCGCCGACGGCAACACCGTATCGTTCGGCAGCCTGCTGCCGGGCCTGCTCCAACAAGGCTCGAGCCCGCCGACCACCGGCGGCACTGGACCCGGCGTTCTCAACGTTCGTGCTCCGGCGACGCCATTACTTTCCACAGGCACGGTCGGCACCAACATGGTCGTCGGCATCGTGCCGGCTAACGTGAACGTTTTGATGCAGGCACTTCGAACCGAGGGCCTCGCCAAATTGCTCGCCGAGCCGAAACTGGTCACCATGAGCGGTCACCCCGCGGTGTTTCAGGCGGGCGGCCAGCAGGCAGTGATCGGGCCCTCTTCGGGCATCACTGGCCCGGGCGTCGTGTTCCAGGACGTCGGCACGACGCTCAACTTCCTGCCGATCGTATTGGACAATGGCAAGATTTTCCTCGAAGTGAATCCGGAAGTTCGTGGCCGCGATGACGCCAACGGCATCAGCACTTCAACCGGCTTCGTGCCGGGCTTTTCGGTGCAGCGCGTCAGCACGCGAGTGACCATGGAAGCTGGTCAAACCTTCGCTATCGGCGGTCTCATCCAAACGGAAACGTCCTCCACGACGAACAAAGTTCCGTTCCTAGGGGATCTGCCGTTTATCGGGGCGGCCTTCAGTTCGATCTCTTATGAAGACCGCGAGGAAGAACTCGTCATCCTCGTAACGCCCTATCTGGTCGATCCGATGGACTGCAAACAGGCTCCCTGCAAACTTCCGGGCACAGAAACGCGCAAGCCCGACGATTTTGAACTATTCTTGGAAACGATCCTGGAAGCGCCGCGCGGACAGCGCGACGTTTTCCAAGGCCGGCATTATGTTCCGGCCTGGAAGAATGACCCCACGACTGCCGACAAGCTGCCCTGTGGTGGCGGCAAATGTGCAGGCGGATGCCCCAGTGGAAACTGCGGCACGGGCGGATGCGCAAGCGGTCATTGCAACGCGGCTCAATCGGGAACAGTCACGCCTGTGACCATCACCGTTTCGAGTCCGCCCGCTTCGCACTAGGCAAGCCGGGAAGGAATCTGGCGGCCGGTCGTCCTCGCGGCGACCGGCCGCATTGTTTTTACCTTCGGAGATGGACCCCACATGCAACGCATCGTCATCTGCGACCCGAACGACGAGACTCGCGAACACCTTCGCGGCATGCTCTTGGGCATCGATTTCGCCTTTCTCGATGCCGAATGCAAGCGCTACGACGCGTTCTACGATATCCTCGCCGACGGTAATCCACCGGACTTAGCGATTATCAATCTCGACGGCGATCGCGAGAAGTCATTGCAATGTGTCGCGCAACTCTCGGCCAATTTCGCCGAGGTGCCACAGATCGTGGTGAGCCGCAACCACGGTGCGATTCTCGAAGCGCTGCAGGCCGGTGCCAAGCAGTTTTTGACCGACCCATTCACACTCGAAGATCTATTGCGGGCCTTGCGCAAATTGACGGCCAACAACACCGGCCCACAAGCCAGCAACAGCTCAGGCAGCAATATCCCGCGAATGACAACGACCTCGCACGTCATCGCGGTTTTAGGCGCTCACGGGGGCGTCGGCTCCACCACGCTAGCCGTGAATCTGGGCTGTGCAATCGCAGCCGAGCCCGAACATGCCGCGGCTTTGATCGACTTGGACCTCGCTTTGGGCGATGCCGGCGTGCATTTAGCCATCACGCCGCACTACACCATGTCGGACTTGGCCGCCAACATCGACAAGCTGGATCTCAATTTCCTCAAGCGGTCCATGGTCAAGCACGAAACTAGCGGATTGTCGGTGCTCGATCGCCCTGTACAAATCAGTGACCTCGAAGGCATTCAAGGTGCTCACGTGGAGCGCGTGCTCAACCTGCTCAAGCTCAGTTATACGCACCTCATTCTCGACCTGTCGAAGCGATTCACCCCGGTCGATATGGCAGCGCTCGCGGTTGCGGACGTAATCCTCTTGGTCACCCAACTCGAGTTGGCCTGTGTGTTGAATACGACACGGGTCATTGCCGCGTTGAGTGCCGTGGATGGAATCGGCGAGCGACTGAAAGTTGTGCTTACGAAGTCCGGAGCTGAAGAAGCGGAAGAGGAACGCCACCGCATCAGCCCCAAGAAAGCCGAAGAGATCATCGGCCGGCAATTTCACTTCCAAGTCCCGTTTGACCCGCGCGCGGTTAACGGGGCTCGCAGTGAAGGCGTGCCCCTTGTAACTTACGCTCCCCGAAGCCGGGCGTGGCTGTCGATCCAAAGCCTCGCCGCCTCCCTGACCAACAAGGTCACGGCCGCACCAGCGCCGGCCACCACGTCCGGTGGGTTTCTGCGCGGATTGTTCAAGACGAAGGTCTAATTGCCCCTGAGTTGACGCACCTAGGAGTTTGCTATGTCCCGTTTGTCGCAAGGTCTTTCCAAACTGAATAGCGGTAAGCCTGGGCTTGGTGGCGGTGCGTCCGGCTCCGGCGCGAACGGCGCCAACGGCAATAAGAGCTTCGAAGAGCTCAAACGGCATATCCACGGCAAGCTGGTCGAAAAGCTCGACTTCTCGCGCGTCAAAGATCTGCAATCCGACGCGCTTCGTAAGGATATCCGCCGCGTCGTCGAGCACCTTTGCGACACCGAGAATCCACTGCTCAACCGGATGGAGCGCGAGCGGCTCATCGACGAGATCATGGATGAGACCCTCGGCTTCGGTCCGCTCGAAATCTTGCTCAAAGATCCGACGATCTCGGACATCATGATCAACGGCCCTTTGAACACGTTTGTCGAACGCCGCGGCAAGCTCGAAAAATCCGAGGTCAAATTCCGCGACAACGATCACTTGCTGCAAATCATTGACCGCATCGTTTCGAAAGTCGGCCGGCGAATTGATGAAACGAGCCCGATGGTCGACGCCCGTCTGCCCGACGGCTCACGCGTAAACGCCATCATTCCACCGCTGGCTCTCGATGGGCCGACGGTTTCCATTCGCCGATTCGGCTCAAACCCGCTCAAGCTGGAAGACCTGCTGAACTACAAAGCCTTCACGCCGGAAATGGCGATGTTGATGGAAGCCATCATCAAAGCCCGGCTCAACGTGCTCATCTCCGGCGGTACCGGTTGCGGTAAAACCACGCTGCTCAACACGCTCTCGAGCTTCATTCCCGGCGATGAGCGCGTGATTACGATCGAAGACGCAGCCGAGTTGCAGTTGCAGCAAGAGCACGTCGTCCGCTTGGAAACCCGCCCGCCGAACATTGAAGGCAAGGGCATGGTGACCACCCGCGACCTTGTCCGCAATGCCTTGCGTATGCGTCCTGAGCGAATTATCATCGGCGAGTGCCGCGGTTCCGAGTCGTTGGACATGCTCCAGGCCATGAACACTGGCCACGCCGGCTCCATGACCACGCTGCACGCCAACAATCCGCGCGAAGGCATGTCGCGTCTCGAAACCATGATCATGATGGGCGGCTTCGAGTTGCCGATCAAAGCTATGCGGCAACAGATGGCCTCGGCTATCGACGTGATCATTCAGGCCAATCGTCTGCAAGGCGGGCCTCGTAAAGTGACCTCAATCACGGAAGTGCTCAACATGGAGCAAGACGTGATCATCATGCAGGACATCTTCAAATATCGGCAACTTGGCGTCGATCAAAATGGGCGGGCGTATGGTCAGTTCGAATCGACTGGCGTTCGGCCCAGTTTTGTGCCGCGCTTGGAGCAAAAGGGCATCAAGCTGCCGAGCAACCTGTTCCAAGAGCGAGTACTGATGCGAGACTAGAAGTCAGTGGTTAGAGGTCGAAGCCCACGGGTTTAACCCCGTGGGCTTTTTTTGATTTATCGCCGCAACAACACCATCCGCAACGTGATTGCCGCGCCGGCCGTGATGACATCCGCCGCCCAGATGCCGACGTACGCTGGCACCGCGCCGTCGCGGGCCATATTCGTGCCGGCCAACAACAGTGGGTAATAGATAAACACCGTCGGCAAGAAGCAGGTGATGAACGCACTGAGATAATCACTTCGGCCAAACCAAATACCGATCGGCCCACCGACCAAGACAAAGCAAAGACAGCCGACCGCAAGAGCCGGCCGCTGGTGTAACTCGGCATCAATGCAGTGAACGTCCCGCACGTGGCTCTTGATCGCATGGCGCCGATAAGTAGCCAAATCCTCTTGGCGATCGGGCGGCAGGCCATCTTCGGGCGGATCATTCAGTTCCGGATGATCGAGCTCCCGTTGGAGCCGTCCCATTTCTTCCACGACCACCGCTCGGCGTTCCCATAACTCGGGCCAAGTAAGATCGCTGGGACGATTCGGATAGTCCGCCGAGAGCATGTCTTGTGGCAACGGGACTTCCCAGGTGCGTTCGCCGATGATGCCGCTGCCGCCGTTTTCGCCGATGACGACACAATTAGGCATCTCGATCTTAATGAGCTTTTGGCTGGCGTCGTAGTGAATCTCGGCTTCGCGAGCGCGGGCCACGACATCGTAGCCACCCTTCTCATCCCTCTGCTTAAACACCACGTCGATGAGCCGCTTGCCCTGCACCTCGCGCACCCACATGGAAAAGGGCGTCTTCGGATGTCGCAAACAGCCGTGGCGCTTGAGAATGGTGAGGAGCAACTCTTCAACGTCGCCGATGACTTGTGTGCGCAGAATGCGATGCGTCTGTGGAATGTAGGTGAAATACATCCACATCGTCACGCCGGCTGCGCCGAGGCCGAGCCAAAGTCCCGGACGCAGGAGTCCGCCCAGCCGGGCTCCGGCAGACTTGACGGCCAGCACCTCGTTGTCCGCCGCGAGGCGGCCGTATACCACACATGTCGCGAACAGTGTGGTCGCCGGGAGTGTATACGGCAAAGTGTTCGGAATGAGCAACGGGATCACAGCAAAGATCTGCGACGGCGCGAGGCCACGTTGGGCCGCCTCGGCGAATAGGCCCGCCATCACGAACAAGCCGGTGAGCGCGACCAGTGCCAGCAGGAACACCCGCAGCAACTGACCAAACACACTTCGCTGAATCAACGTTCCGAACATTCATACTCCTGCCGGGTGTGTGAAAGGTTTGTCACACACACCGTTGCGCTTCGCAAAATCGCCGCGCACCCTACTTGGCTTCTGTCGAGTGGCCATTTCGTTTCTGCACTCGCTCGAGCAAGTGCCGCACCGGGTCAACCACAAATGGCACCGGCTCAGCAGCGAAAGTCGGCTTGGCCAGCGAGCCATGCATCTTGATCTTGAGCAACTGCTGACTCATCCACGGCGGCACCTCACGCAATCCCACCGGCAGCACTTGCGCGATGCGGGCCCACACGGCGTAGAAGTCGAGATCCACGTGCTCGCCATTGAGGTCCATGGCACCGTGACCACCGAGGCTCACCGCAGTCCCGAGCAAATCGACTCGCTCAACCACCATCCGGCGACCTTGAATCTTGAACACCGCATGCGCTTCATCGAACGCCACGCCATCGGGGGCACGCAGTGTGGTTGCTTTGAGCAACTCCAATAGCAACGGCAGATCATAAATCTTTCCACTCGGCACGTCGATCTCACCTCGCCCCGTGAGCTCGTCCAAGCCCATGCCGCGTCCCGCGAGGTAAAGCTGCGCGGTAGTTTTCCCGTTGAGCCGGCCTTCGCCAAGCTTGTTTTGTTGCCCGAAATCTTGCAACTGCGCGCCCAAGAGTTTCACGTCCATGGCATAATCGAGGCCACTGCCGAAGATGATGCGCGCCTCGCCGGTCAGATCGCCGCCATAGGCTTTGCCGGTGACGCCGCGGATCTGCAGCACGTCGGGCGTCTCGGGTTCCACCAGCAGTTGCGCGTGCAGTTGCCGCAACGGTTGCTGCAAGACGGCTGCGGTGGGAATCGCGGTGTGGCCATTGAGCCATTCCAGGCGATTGCCGCGCACCGAACCGCGGCATGCGATGGTGCCCGCCACGCCAGTCCACGTCACACCGGTATCGCAATCCACATCGTTCAGGGCGAGCGAGCCATCCCAATAAAGCACCGGCGGACCGGGCGGGCCCGGAATCGCCGGCGGGTCGTAATAGACCAATCGCTTGACATCGACGCCGAACGTCCCGCGCGGCTCCAGCGAAGCGCACGCCCGCTGCAATGTCGCAGGCAGTGCTCGCACGAATTCCTGATCCGCGGATAGCGCCGACGCCACGATATTGCGCAAATCAATCCAAAGCCCCTGCTGCGTACGCACCTCGCCGCCGGAAAATCGCAGCGTCGTCTCGCCATGCCGGGCGGTGCATTCCCCAAGCAGCACCCGGCCACCGGCCGAATGCAAATGGGCTGTCATATCGGTTAGCGCAAACGGGAAGAACGCCGGCCGCAAGTTCGCACCGCTGGTGCCCAGGGTAATCTCAGCATCGGGAGCACCATCGAGGCGATCAGTGAGCGTGAGCCGCGATGTGAAATCAACATTGCCGGTCGGAGAAAGCAATTCCCAAACCGGGCCCATGCGATATTTGGCGAGCGCACTCGCGATCGGCTCGCGCAACGGAACTTGCTGCCCGCCGACATCGATGACCAACCGTTTTCCGGCTGAGCTAATCTCATCGTGTGCCTCGATCGCCAACCGCCCGCCGCCATGACTGGCTGTCACATTATGAAGCACCCAATGGTCCGACGTGTTGGGGTCATCGGGCATTCCGGGGCCCAGGTGAATATCGAGTTGACCGGAAGTGCGCTCCAATTGGATTGGAAACGCCTCGTAACAAACATCCACATCGTGGCAGCGCAGAACATATTGATCGTGGCCCGCAGGTTGGCCGGCGGGACGATGGATGCGGCCACGGAAGGCGCACTTGCCGCGCACATGGAACGACCGTGCCAGTGTCTGGAACTTGGGCGGTAGCGCGGTGATGACGTCCTCATCGACATCAACGTCCGCCGTACCCGTCCCGTCCGGCCCCGCAAAGCACAAATCGATTTCCGGATGCGGCTCGTCGCCGGTGACGGTGCCTCGCATCGTGGCTCGACCACCGCCGTTCATCTCGCATGACACATCGACGTGATGTCGCCCCGCATGATCGGACGCAAGTTCGCTGGCAATAATGCCGCGGACCTGCCGCAGCGGGTACGGAAACTTGTGATATCGCCCGGCAATGTTCTCGGGCTTCAATTCAAAGTGCGCATCCCAGCCGGACTGTTTTCGGCGAGTGAAGCGATAGTCGGCGCTCATGCGCCCGACCGGAGCAAAGCGTTGGTGAAAGCGCTGGGCCCGCTCCGGCAACCGCGCGAATAGCTCGGGCGTCACGAGCAAATGTTCGACCGAGAGCGTGGCCGATTCGATGGCGTCCGCAGGGTTTTCGATGGGAAGTTTGGCGGCCAGGGTCGCATGCACCGGCGCATTGCCGGCCTTCGCATGTGCTTCTTTCACGACCAACTTGCCGTCGGCAATGCGGGCGTCGATCTCCATGGCGTCGAGATCCAAGGGCAACTCACGCAGGCCGAGTTTGCCGTTGGTGAGTCCCAATCGCCATTCTGGTTGCCAGACCGGTTTTTCTTCGGGCCGACGATGGGCATCGAGGTGAACATGGGCCACACCCGAACAGTGCCGCACCGATTCCACCGGCAGTGGCGCGAAGCGCGCCAGTTCGTGAACCAAATCCAAATTCATCGGCACCGAACACAGATCAATCGCGAGGTCAATTTCACCGCGATGCCGCCGCCATGCGCCTTCTAGATTCAACGGCCCAAGCCGGCTGGATTCGCCGCGACACTCGAAGTGAGCCAGGCCGGGCCGGTCTTCGAGCAAGGCGGCCCGGGCGCCGTCCATCTCCCAAATACTCTCGCCGCCATGTGGAGTGGCAACTCGCAACACTAGCGTGCCATGTTCCAGCACCACCGTAGGTAGCGGCAAATTCGGCAGCGGCGGCGCGAGTAAGCCGTCAAGGTTCCATTTGCCATCGCGATCGCAAACCGCGGTGATGCGGGCTCGTTCCAACTTGACTCGCCGGACACGCAAACGGCCTCGCGCCAGTTGTGCGGCATCCGCCTCGATGCGGCCAGTGGGCACTTGCAACACGGGTGTAAAACTCGGATCGTCGCGGCGGCAGAGCGTGAGATTCGTCACCGCGATGCCCCAGCCGGGCCAAACGCGCGCCGAATCGAGGGCCACTTCAGCCCCGGGGAATTGCAAACGCAAGCGTTCTAGCACGAGTCGTCGAACCGTGACGGGATCAGTCCAGTAATGGAAACCGACCCCGGCACTGACCGCTGCCAACACCAATAGCGCCGCCAGACTGCGGGTGAACAGCCGAGCAAATCGGCGTCGCGGTCGTGCAGCGGTACCTTGGCCCATCCAACCCTCCGGCGCGCAACGGATGCGCGACCGGCGGGATATAGCGAAGTGAGGCAGGTAGCGTCAATGGCGAGTGAAATCGACCGGCGCCTTCATTTGTTTACGTCTTTCGCAGTTTCGCTGCCTCGGCCATCACGCGCTTCTCTTGCTCGCGCAGTTCGGGTGTCATGTCCGCCCCGAAGTCTTCCATTTCGAAGACAGGGCGAATTTCAAGCTCACACGCTTCGTTGTGCGGGTTCGGGCACTTCTTGAGCCACTCGACGGCTTCTTCCATCGACTTAACTTGCCACATCCAAAAGCCGGCCAGCAGTTCCTTGGTCTCCGCGAAAGGACCATCAATAACAGTGCGCTTGCTACCTTCAAAGCGCATGCGCTTGCCCTTGGACGTCGGATGGAGGCCTTCACCAGCCAGCATGATCCCGGCTTTTACGAGTTGCTCATTGTAGTTGCCCATTTCGCGGAGCAATTGCTCACTCGGCATCACACCGGCTTCGGAATCTTTCGTGGCTTTGACAAGGACCATAACTTTCATGGGATGCTCCAGGGTTTGAATTTGATTTGAATTTGTTGGCCGGATCTTGTTAGCCCGACGCGCCAGCGTCGGAAAGCCGAATCTCTGCTCCATTTCGGGTCTCTGCTTTCCGCTAGGTGCGGTGGGAATCTGGAAGCCGGGTAGACGCAAACCGCTCCCCGAAGCCTGTAATTCCCTTCTTCCTTACAATCGCTCTTATGACCGAGCGGGAATTTGCGACCGAGGTGGTCCGCACGCTGCGCGATGCGGGGTTCGAGGCCCTGTGGGCGGGGGGCTCGGTGCGCGACATGCTCCTGGGCATGGAGCCGGACGATTTTGATGTCGCCACGTCGGCCCGGCCCGAGCAGGTGCAGCAACTGTTTCGCCGGACGATTGCCGTCGGCGTGAGCTTTGGCGTCGTGGAGGTGTTGGGCCCCAAGCCGCTCAAGGTGCAAGTCGCCACGTTCCGCACTGAAGGCTCGTACAGCGATGGCCGGCACCCCGATAAGGTGGAGTTCACCTCGGCCCGCGAAGATGCACTGCGGCGCGATTTCACCATCAACGGCATGTTCTTCGACCCGCTCGCGGACAAAATTATCGACTACGTCGGCGGCGAGGCCGATCTGCAAAAGCGCATCCTCCGGGCGATCGGCGACCCGGCCGTGCGCTTCTCAGAAGATCGGTTGCGGATGTTGCGGGCGGTGCGAATTGCCGCACGCTTCGACCTCGAAATCGAGCCGGCCACCTTCGCAGCCATTCGCGCCATGGCGATGCAGGTCATTACGGTCAGTGGCGAGCGCATCGCCGAGGAACTGCGCAAGCTGCTCACGCATGCGAATCGGGCCCGCGGCATCGAGTTGCTGACGGAAACTCACTTGTGGCGAACTTTGTTCCCGGAACTACCGCTGTTGTCCGACGCCGCGGTGGTTGCCGCGGGCCGGCTTGGCGAAGTGCCGTCTTTCCCGTTGGCGCTGGCCACGCTTCTGGGTGCCCTGCCCGACGATGACCTGAACGATATCGCCGATCGGTTGCGGCTCTCCAACATTGAACGTGCCGGCCTCTTGTGGTTCTCGCATCACCGCGGCACGCTCGTGAACCCCGCTTCGCTACCGTTGCACACGCTCAAGCCGCTCCTGGCCCATCCCGGCGCGCGGGAGTTGATCGCACTGCACCGGGCGTTCGGCCATGCGAGCTCCGCGGATTACTGCGAAGCTCGGCTCGCCGATTGGCCGCCGGAGGTGCTCGACCCGCCGCCACTCATCACCGGCGACGACTTAAAAGCGATGGGCCTGAACCCCGGGCCAGAGTTCAAACTGATCTTGGATGAGGTGCGCGATGCCCAGCTGGATGGTGTGTTATGCAACCGCGATGCGGCTCTGGATTTCGTCCGGAGTTTGAAAAAGAAGATTTAACCGCAGAGAACGCAGAGAGCGCGGAGAAAATTAAAACTTGAATTGGTTTGCTCAGCGCTCTCTGCGTTCTCTGCGGTAGATCTTTCTTCCTTCCGTCCTATTCCTTCCAGCTCATTACGCTCAAGATGTTCGAGAAATCATCTGTCCACAATGGCACCGCGGGGTCCGCGGTCATCTTGCCCCACTTGATGCCTTCCTCTTCGACCTTGGTGCCCTTGAGCAAGACGCCGGCATGTTCGGGTTTGTTCACCAACACAATCCAGTTCGATCGGCTCTTCACGGCACAATTGCCATCCGACCACTCATCCTGATCTTTCCACTGATACGCCGACTTGCCGAGATCCTCGGCGAGCCGGGCGACGATCTTGTCGAGTTCCAGATACCGGTTCGACACGTGCAGCGCCAGCACGCCGTCGGGCGCGAGCTTGGAGAAGTACAGTTGAATCGCTTCTTTAGTGAGCAAATGAATCGGAATGGAGTCCGAGCTAAACGCATCGACAGCAATGACGGCAAAAGTGTTCGGGGCGGCCTCTTCGATCCGCAACCGGGCGTCGCCCATGATCATGTTCAACTTCGCGCCGCGCTTCTCGGCCGCCGAGTAGTAGCTGAAGTACTCGGGATTTGTCGAGATGCGACGCACGGCCGGGTCGATCTCGTAAATCGTGACCGCCTGCTCCGGCTTCGCATAGGCGCATAACGAGCCGGTGCCGAAGCCAATGAACGCCACGGGCTTATTCGACTGCCCGGCCGGCGTGAGCGAGAAGACTTCGCCCGCGGGCCCCCGGCGATGGTAATACGTCAGCGGTTCTTCCTGGAGAATTTTGCGTGCCGCTTCGGGTGAGCCGGCCTTCGTCCAGATGTCCTCGTAATACGCTTGCGCCTCCGACTGATTGTTGAACATCCAGTGCATGAGGTCGGTGGCCTGGTCGGCGACCACTTCACGACGCTGCATGCCGTGCAACGTGGTGCCGTGCACCAGGCGATAGTACATGTTCTCGATCGCCGCGGGGTGCGACGGTTCTTGGGTCACTTTCAAGACGCCGAAAAAGCTGCGCGAGCGGAGCTTGACGTCGTCCGGCGACGAGACCTTCACGAACGGGAACGCGTCCGTGGATTCGAGTTGATACAGATTCGCCGTGGCCGCGAAGCAAATCGCCGCGACGCTCAGGCCGAATCGCAATGGCCGCTCGACAAACGCGAACACGATCAGGATCGGGATGCCGTAGCAGAGGATCGTCTTGATCTGCTCTTCATTGACGGCGAATTTGTGTTCCTGCAGCCAGTCGCGAATGCCGGTGACGTGGGTCACGTCCTTCAACGAGCCGATCGAGGCTGAGAGCGATACATTCCAAAATCGCACTGCAAGGAAAACCGCGCAACCGACGATCACTGGAATGGCCACATCGAAGAACAAAGAAACGGGCTGGCCCTCGCACCTCGCGGCGACGCCGCGTGGCACCAGGAAGCAGGCCATGATAAGCCCGAGGATGTATTCGCTGTGTTCCTTGAAAATGACCGGGGCGACCAACGCGTTGAACATGCCGCCGACCACGCCGCCGAACGAGACCCACAGCCAAAACTCGGTGAGCCGGCCCGCCGGCGGTCGCCGCCGGGCCAATTCGACGTGACACGCCAGCGCAGTGACGAAAAAGACGCCGACGTGAATGCCCAGCCCGAGCATCAGGTTCTTCGGCTTGGTATCCGATACCTGCATGAAGACCAGAAGTAATAGCGCGACCGGCGCCGCCAAGCCCATGACCTTGCTCAGCCATTCTCCGGGCCGGGCGAATGCGATCACGAAGGTGAGCAGATACACGCCCAACGGCACCACGATAAATAGCGGGATCGGCGCGAGATCCACCGTGGCAAAACTCGTCACGCTTAGCATCAAAGACGACGGCACCGCGGCCAAGATCATCCAGCGCAATCGCTCTGCCAACGGTATCGGTGGGCCAGCTGCCGCTTCGACATGGGCTTTCGGCTGCGATGCAGCAATCGCTTTCGCGCAGATCCAGATCAGCACGACCCACAGTGCAAACCCGCCGGCGAAGAGCCAAGCCTGTTGCTTGAGCGGTAGATAGCGCTCAACAAATGCGGGGTAGGCCACAAGCCCGAGCAAGCTTCCGAGATTCGAGGCGGCATAAAGGAAATAGGGGTCGCTGGCGTACGGGCTATCTGTCTCCGCGAACCAGCGCTGCAGCAACGGTGCGCTCGTCGCCAGGAAGAAGAATGGCAACCCGACCAGCGCACCGAGGAGCAACACAAGATTGAAGAACGGATAATCCTCGCCGCGCGGAGCCAATGACTTGATTGGTGTCAGCGGCGAGCCGAAATATGCGCTCACCGCAAGAGCCGCTAGTGGCAGTAGCAGCAAGAATGCATGCGGTTTGGCGAAGCCGCGCGCGCCCATGCGCTTCGGCCCGGCGTGCGCGTACCAATATCCTCCGAGAAGTGCCGCCTGGAAGAACACCATGCAAGTGCTCCAAACCGCGGCCGTCCCGCCGGCGAGCGGCATGAGCATCTTGGCAATCATCGGCTGGATCAGGAAAAGCAGCGTCGCGCTGAGGAAGAGCGTGACTGCGAAAAGTGCGGGCACCGAGGAGCTCCCTGTCTGGGTTCACGTCTTGTTAGCCGGACGCGCAAGCTACGGAAGCCAGAGACTCGCGAATGGGGCCAAGTCTCCGCTTTTCGTAGCTTGCGCGTCCGGCTAACAAAGAAAATCAATCCTCAAACTGTTCGTATCGCGATTCGATCCGTTCCGTGATGTCTTCCGGTCCGGCGGGGCGGCCACCGGGGCCGCGGCGCGGGTTGTGTCGAGGCCGGTTGCCGGGATGACGCGGGCCATTATCAACAACACTGCGGGGTCGCGGCGGGCCCTGCATCTCGTTGCCAAAGCGGCTCACCACATAGGTGCCGCTGCGGGCGTCGCGCTCGAGTTCCAACAGCGCGTTCTTCTCCGCGTCCTCCAACAGTTCGCTGAATGAGCGGTAGCCGTGGTACGTCTCGTTGAACGACGGCTTCTTCCGCTTCATCGTGTCCTTGACGTTGCTGGCGTAGATCACGTCCTTGTTTTCACGCCGCAGCGCGAGCAGCGAGTCTAAGAGTAAAGCAAATGCCTTGCGCTTCGTCTCTGGCAGTTCGGGCGTTAGAGCCGGAGAAGTCGCCGGCATTTTGCCCAAATCCTCGTAATAGATGAACTCGTCACAATTGTCGCGCAGCAAATTGGAGGTGGAATCGGCCATCCCGATACCGACGACATGCTTGCCCAACTCTTTGAGCTTCGACACCAAGGGCGAGAAGTCCGAGTCGCCGGAGACGATCACGAAAGTGTCGATGTGCTCTTTCGAGTACGCCAAGTCCATGGCATCGACGCACAGGCGAATGTCGGCCGAGTTTTTGCCGGTAAGTGCCCGGCGAGGAATCTCGATCAGTTCGATGGCCGCCTCGTGCAGCATGGAAGTGTAATGGGCGAAGCGGTTCCAATCCGCATACGCCTTCTTGGCGACGATTTTGCCTTTTTCGACGAGGCGTTCCAGGACGCGGTTCACCTCGAACCGGTCACGCCGATTGTTGAAACCCAGTCCGATGTTTTCGAAATCGACAAAAACGGCCAACGACCGCGCACCGTCGGGCATGGCTCCTCCTTCCCCGGCGGCTTATTTCAGAGTCTCAAGCAATTGCTTTGCCTCCGTGGCAGCCGGTGTGTCCGGATAGTCCTTGATGATTTGATCCAATCGTTCTTTCGCGAGCTCTTTCTTGCCGTCGCGGATCGCAGCCTTTGCAAACGTCAATTTGAATGCCGCGAGCTGCTGATTCTTTTCGGCCTCCGCTTTCGGGTCGGGTGTCGCTGGAGCCGATGTTACGGTCGGCGTCTCCTTCGCCTCCTTCGACACCACTTCTTTGCCGGGTGGCGGCGCGGTGAGGATCCGGCCGTATTTGTTCGCCTTTAAAAACTCTTTCACCACAGAGAGATCGACGGCGATGCTCATCGGGCTTGAACCCTCCCTAAAGGAGCCACCCTGAGTCACGCCGACCATTTCACCGTCATTATTTAATACGGGGCCGCCGCTTTGGCCGGGATTGGTCGGCGCTGTGTGCTCGATCATCCGCGTATCGATTTCAAATGAATGGCCGCCCTCGGGACGGAAGTGCTTGCGGGCGACATTGCGGACGTCGCCCCGGCAATAGTCGAACAGGCCGGCTGACACGCCAGAGTTACCGATGCAGTGAATCTCGTCGGCCGGGCCGATGCCGTTCTTCGCCAGATGCAGCGGCGGATTGTCTTTGACTGGTTGTTCCAACTGGATGATGGCCAAGTCGCGCTTCGATTCGCGGGCCAACACCTTGGCTTTGCCGGTGCCGGCTCGAACCTTGGCGTAGTACGCTTCCTTCTCTTTCACCGGCGCGTTGTCTTTGTAGATCGGGAACAACGCCACCACTTCGCTCTCTTCACCGACGACGTGGTAGTTGGTGATCACGATCCGATCTTTGACATCGAGGAGCGATCCGGAGCCTGACGTGCTCTCGCCGGCGTTATAGATCCAAACGACTGACTTCAGCGCTTTCTGATAGATATTGCCGTTGACTTTGGATCTGGACCCCGACTTTTGCCCCGGCGCAGCCGCCGCGACAAGCCCCAAAAGACACAGTCCGATAGCCCAGCGACGCACGATTCTTCACTCCGCGGATGCCCACGATCATCGTAACCGCTTGGCCATTCTGAGGCTAGGGAGGGGTTTGCCGCAATGTGTCAGTTTGGGTTTGCACTGCTTTTCGCGGTCCAAAGGACCTGTGCGACCCCTCCGGGGTCGATAAGGTGCGTGCCGCTCCATTCCGGTGGTGTCGCTGCGCTGACGACCTAACGGTCGTTGCGCTGCGCTCAACCACCGGCTAATATCTGTCATCCCTCCGGGATGAAAACCAAATGCGGTGCAGTGGTTGCGCAACCCGTTCGGCGCGGGTCTCCTGACGCTGCCGTCCGGCCGACCGAAGGTCTCCTCCCTGCGGTGGGAGAGCTTCGATCGATGGAGTGATTGGGTCGAGAAACCCGCCCACCACAGGACAGATCAGGACGCGATTCGGTTTTGACCCCGGAGGGGTCGCAGATGTTAGCCGGTGGTTGAGCTCGGCAAAACCGCCGTCAGGCGGTTGCGGCCGAGCGACACCACCGGAAACTTATGGACCACCTTGGCCGACCCTGAAGGGGTCGCACATCTCGAACCCAGATTTCCATTTTAAATTTGCCTTCAGCCCCAAAGTATGAAATAGTTCCTCTTGGCGTTTCCTGTTGGCCGCAGCTGAGGCCAGTAGAAATGCCTGCGGACTGTTCTGGGGGATGCGAGCGGGCGATCGTCTCACTTTTTGTGAGACGGGTGCTTCCACTTCTGTGGGGCCCATGCCCAATTGCGGTCGTCGCAGACGAACACCACCACCACTACTACCACCACCGCAAGCGACGACCGGGCGGCCAATTCCACTGCTCGCCCGGAGTGCCGCCCATAACAAGGCGGCGAGCTTCGTCAACTTCCACAAAGAGGCGTGAGAGGAGCAAGCGCTCCCGCTCGGCGAGGAAGATTCACCAACAACAACTCAAACGCCCACTACACCCGCTCGCATTTTCCCAGGCAGCGCTGCGCGCAGACAAAAATTTTCCGCGGCCCAAATCCCCGCGCTTCGGGCTTTGGGGTTTAGCGGCCGAGCGGATGACCTCGGCGGCCTATGCCTTTTGCCGGGAGTGAGACCATGGTCCCGAATCGTGCAGGCCACTCGTCAGATTGCGGTTCGAACGCCGTTGGGCAAAGACAAGCTGCTTTTGAGCGGGTTTTCGGGCCGAGAGGCGATGTCGCAGTTGTTTCGCTACGAACTCAACTTGCTGGCCAAGAACGATACGGAAGTGCGATTCGACAAACTGTTGGGCCAGCCGATGACGGTCGATATCGCCCTTCCCGCCGGGAAACGGCGATTCTTCCACGGGATCGTCAGCAAGTTCTCGGAAGGATCGCGGGAAACCGAATTCACTCAGTATTGGGCCGAGGTTGTCCCGCAATGTTGGCTCCTCACCAAACAGGTTCGATCGCGCATCTTCCAGCAACTCTCCGTGATCGACATTCTCAAACAGGTGTTCGCGGGCTTCGACATTGAATACGGCACCCGCGGCCAATATCGGCCGCGCAATTACTGCGTGCAGTACCGCGAGTCAGACTTTGATTTCGCCAGCCGGCTCATGGAAGAGGAAGGCATCTTCTACTTCTTCAAGCACGAAGCCGATCGGCACACTATGGTGCTCGGCGTCACACCCGGTGTTCATCCGAATGTACCGGATCAACCGACCATCACGTTTGAAGAAGTGATCGGCGGTACGCGGCCCGGCGAGCGCATCACTGAATGGGAGCGGACGCAAGAAATCCGTTCGACCAAAGTCAGCCTCTGGGATCATCGCCTCGAGATGACACGTGATCACCTGCAAGCGGAGCAACGGGCGCCCGAAGATGTGGCCGTCGGCCAGAGCGTCGATCGGCTGCGGCTCTTGCCCGGGCAGAAGTTGGACGTCCTCGACTTCCCCGGTGAATACGGCAAGCGATTCGACAGCGTCGGTCCGGGCGGCGCGGAACGGCCCGGCGAGATGACGGCGATGCTCGAAGACAAAGAGCGGACCGCGCGAATTCGCATGGAGCAAGAGACGGTGCCCGGCGTCGTGATTCGTGGCACCGGCAAATGCCGCTCACTCGCATGCGGTCACAAATTCACTCTGCGCGGCCATCACAATGCCGACGGCGCTTATCTGCTGACGAGCGTCGATTACTCGGCGCAATTGTCCGGCGAGTTTCGTTCCGGCCTCAGCACCAATGCGGAATTTCGCGCGGACTTCACCTGTATTCCCGCGGGCATCGCGTATCGGCCATTGCGCAAAACCGCGCGTCCATTGATCTACGGCACGCAGACGGCACACGTCGTCGGGCCGCAGGATTTTGAAATCTTCACGGACAAATTTGGCCGGGTCAAAGTGCAGTTTCACTGGGACCGCGAAGGGCAATCAACGGCCGCAAGCTCCTGCTGGGTGCGAGTGGCGCAGGTGTGGGCGGGCAAGCGCTGGGGCGCTTCATTTTGGCCGCGCGTGGGTCAAGAGGTCGTGGTCGCATTCGAGAACGGCGATCCCGATGCGCCGATCATCGTCGGCAGCGTCTACAACGCGGAGCAGATGCCGCCGTATCAGGGCGACGGGCCCGACAAACACCATCCCTTCGACAACAAACTCAGCGGCATCAAGACTTGTTCAACGCCCGGGGGCGACGGTTTCAATGAACTTCGCTTCGACGACACCAAAGGCAAGGAGCAAGTGTTTCTCCACGCCCAGTCGCGAAAGGACGAACGAGTTGGCGGCGATTCACTCGAAGATGTGGGCAACGATCGCCATCTGATTGTCCGCGGCAATTAGATGGAGTTTGTTTGTGTGAACAAGAACCAAATCGTGGCCGGCGATTATTTCGAGTACATCGACGGCAACGAAGCGCACACCATCCACGGCGATTTCGATCACGTCGTCGGCGGCGGTCGAATGGACACGATCGATGGGCCGTTCTATACGTCTTGCCACCAGCACGCATCCGAAACCGTGGACGGGCACAAGCAAGTGTGGGTGGGCGACAACCTGGATCAATACGCCAAGGGTCAGTTCAATGCGCAGTCCGGTGCGTCGATGAGCTTTTTCGCCGGCGAGAAGCTGGTCCTCGAATCGATCGCTAGCGTGACATTGAGAGTCGGCGGCAGTTACGTTCACGTCTCGCCGGCGGGTGTCGAGATCTTTGGACCCGAAATCAAGCTGAATTGCGGCGGAGGAAGTGCACCGAGTGGCGAAGCGTGCGCCGCGGTCCCCGGGGCTGACGCCATGGAAGCCGTCCCGGAATATGCGAGCGTGGCGGACGGAGCCGTGACCGGTTACCCGTCGGCGCCGGGTGCAAAAATTGCTCACCGGCCGAGCGGGCAAACCAAGCCCGAGAAGCAAGGGAAGGGAATGCGAAAGAACCATGTGCCGCGCGGGCCGGAACCTGTTGACGAGCCGGAACCCAAAGGTGTGCTGATTCCTCCCTCGGGCGGCTTGGGCGATCCCGGCGCTCCCATCTTCTATCCCGACGAACCGAACGATCAACCGCGCATTCCCGCATCGGGCGGAATTTGAAGCAAGGAGAATGAATCATGCCGATTGCAATAATCAATGGCGACTTGACGGTGTGCACGCAGGGCAGCCAACCCTGCCCACTGGTCGTGACCAATCATCGCAAGGTGATGATCGACGATCAGCCCGCGGCCACGGTCCTGGATCACTCGCCGGGTGTCAATCTTGCGACGTATGGGACGTGCAAAGTCACCGGCGGCCCTTGCACTCCGGCCACGGCCGCGCCCTGGCTGCGCGGCTCGGCCAAGAACGTGCAGGCCAACGATCAGCGCCTTTTGTTGGCGAGCGACAAGTTAATGTGCGCGGCAGGCGGCGTGATTTCGATTTCAGGCCCGAAGCAAGCGCGGAACGTGCAGGATATGTAGCGTCAACTCGTGGGCTCCATCGCAATTTTGCCGGCGACTGGGATCACCGGCTTTGCGCAACCGGGGCATGACACGATGTGATTGGCTAGTAGCTTCGTCAGGTGCTCGGTGACCCGGTAGCGCAAGACATATTCGCCCCGCGGCAAAAACTCGCGGAGCCAGAAGTCAGCCCATCGCTTCAATCGCGCGGCCAGTTCGGTGGGGTCATCGTCATATTCCAGCCGATGCTCACCCATCCGCAGTTCAAAGCCGCCGCCGCGCCAGACGGGCCGCTCCCACGCCCAGACATGCTCCGGCAGTTCGCGGACCAAGACGTGCCGGAAAACCAGGCCTCGGCCGCAGAGTATCACCGGCGCGGGATCGTCGAATTGCCCCGCGGGAGGAAGCGGTTGATAGAGAAGCGCGTCCGGCTCGGCCGCGAGCACTTGTCCGCCGAGCACCGGATATCGCGCCAGTTGGAAAACCGTGGTCGCGGGACCGCAAGCGCGCCAGGGCCGGCTTTCCCGCTCATCCCAGATCAGACGCAACCCGGCGATTCCTTCGAGGTCTTCCGTGCGCAGAATATTCCCTATCGCCGGAAACACGCGACCTAGCTCTTGCAGATCGCGCACGCTCAGTCCGGCCGCGAATGCTTTTTCGATTGCCAGGATGCGCAGGCGCGCACGATCGGCTCTCGCGTGCAGGCCGGTTTGTGCGAGGGCCAAGACATCCGCAGCGACCGCAATTGGCGCTTGCCCCGCGAAGCATCGGCCCAAGAGCGATGCCAACTCGGGTAGCGGATCCTGCCCCACCGCGCGCATGTCCATGAGCCGCAACCACCACAACGGTGCGAGAGTTTCATTGGTTTCGATGAGGTGCTGCAGTTGCTTCACGCGTTTTTGCGGATCGCCGCGGCCAACGCTGGTCAGCGCCAGCCGGCCTAGCGCAATGCCCGGCTGCATCGTCGGCACCAGTGCTTGCCAAGCGTGGTCGATCGCGCGATCGAGCGGGTCATCCCGGCGATTGCCGATTTGCCAGGCCCAAACCTCTAACAGCACGAACTCGATCAGAAGTGCGATCATTGTGAGCACGTGCCACGGCGGCTTGATGATAAAGGCCGCCGCTAGAGCGGTCATTGCGACACACAATGACGCCCAATGCAAAGCGATGGCAGTCGTTCCAGCGATCGGCTCCGCACCTTTGAACAGCACGCCGGAGGGTGTATCAATTCGCAGCCGGGGCCAGAGGGCGGATTCACTCACGGTCACAGCGTACCCTTCGCCAGTCAGCCGGCCGCGCGACGTCTCCATCGGTTTGAGCGGCGGCGCATCCGGGGCTCGAATTGCCGCGAAGCAATGCGGACAAATCGACTCATGCCGCGTTTGCGCCTCAACCAGAAGGTGCGCCTTTGCCTCCTGATCGGAATGCCCCTGTTTCAGAATCTCGCGATGGAATTGCGCGAGAGTCGCAACCGGATCGGTGTCGCGCAGCCGCAGGTCGAGCGCTTGCCATGGCGTGTGTGCCCGGCCGCCATCGAGGAGCAGACTGTGGTGTCGCCAAAGGTGGCGGGACATGCGCTTACGCCGCCGCATCGCGCCGCAGCGCGGGCAGCGCATCCGCTGGCGATTCAGCAACTCGGAACGCACGATGGCGACGGCCGCCGCGGCGCGAACCAGGCGCGGCGCGACCGCGTCGAGCCGCTGGATTGCCTTCGATCGGCCGAGCCCGGCGACAAAGTGATGAAGTAGCCGAACGACTCCCTGCTCATCACTGCGCAGTCCGCGGATCAGTGCCCGAGTCGCAGCGAGTCGGGCGGAGAGGGGCAGCGATCGATCGGCTAGCAAATACCGGACACCACGGCGAGCCACATTTCCGGGGTAGCGGATTTGACCGACGATTTCGAGCGCCAGTCTCCGGGCGGACGTGGCTTTGGAGTGAGCAAGCGTTAATGCCAGTGAGGTTGAATTGCCGCCAAGCCGGCGGACCAGATCGCGCACTGTCTGCCGGCGCAGTCGGAAGTTGGCCGCATCGGCGACGGCACGCACGGCGTCGCGAATTTCTGGCGACGCGGTGCGCACCAGTGGCTCTAGTACGGCCCAAGACATACGGACATCATAATGTAGGGGAGCACGGCTTTGCGTGCTCCACGAAGGAAAACCAGACGCGGCGGGCACCAAAACCGTGCCCACCCTACGATAAAAGCATGTACCGACGAACCCGAGCCCGGGAAGTGGCTCTGCAAATTCTCTGTCAACGCGATGCCAACCGAGCGGAAGATCCGGCATTCGTGGGCCAGTTTCTGACCGAACGGCTCCGCGACCAACGCACCAAGGACTACGCCCAGAAATTGGTCGATGGCGTGGCCAGTCGCGCGGCCGAAGTCGATCAACACATCACGCAGGCCGCGGAGAACTGGAAAATCCAGCGGATGGCCTCTGTCGATCGCAATGTCCTGCGGCTCGGCGTATTCGAACTGCTCGCCGCCGATCCTGAAGTGCCGCCGCCGGTCGTCTTGGATGAAGCGATCGAGTTGGCCCGGCGTTATGGCTCGGCTGAGTCACCAGGATTCGTCAACGGTGTGCTGGATAAAGTTCGCACATCGCTGGAGGGAGCGTGATGCCGGCGGCCGCACCGTTCACCCGACTCTGCCTGGCGATGAACACGCCGCGATCCGTTGGCCGGGCCGATCTGCATATGCACACGACAGCAAGCGATGGCACGTACACGCCGGCGCAACTCTTGGATCTGGCCCGCCGGAGTGGTCTCGCCGCAATCGCGATCACCGATCACGACACAATCGCCGGCTACCAAGCCGCGACACAGATTGCCATATCCGGTGTCGAGCTTGTGCCTGGCGTCGAAATCTCCGCCGAGCATGAGGGTCGCGAGTTTCATTTGCTCGCTTACTTCTTCGATCCGGAAGACACGGCGTTGATGCAAATGCTGAATCAACTGCGCCAGGATCGGGCCGAACGATTCCGCGAAATGATCCGCCGCCTTCGCTCATGTGGTGTCGATGTTTCTGACGATGCAGCGCCACCGGATGAAACTTCCTTGGGCCGGCGGCATCTGGCGATGATTCTGCAAGAGACGGGCAAAGTCGGTTCGGTGCGCGAGGCGTTCTATCGATACCTCGGTGAGAATGGGCCAGCTTTCGTTCCCAAACAATCAATACCCCTGGCGGAAGCCATTCCCGTGGTGCGCGAGGCCGGCGGGCTGACGAGTTGTGCGCACCCGCGCGGTGACTTGGATTTGCCGGAATTGCGACGGCTTGCGGACATGGGGTTGCGGGCCATCGAAGCGGTCTACCCGAGCTTCAAGCGTTCACGCCGCGATGAACTAAAACGCTGGGCGGCGCTCTTGGGGCTGGGGATCACCGGCGGCAGCGACTGCCATGGGCCAGATGAACGGAGCCGCACGGTCGGTGCGTGCAGCCTTTCGACGGAAGAATGGGGTGCGCTGAGAGAACTAGGTGTTGGTGTTAAGACACGATAACGTGACATCCCGCAGCGCTTAAATTCCCTCCCGAGCCCCGATAGTGTTATCCCGAGGCTCTGAGAGGGATTTGGTTGGGCAGATCCCTCGCAGAGCCTCGGGATGACACTATCGAGCCACGTAGGTTGAGGTTTTTGATGTTCAAAGCGATCTTCGCCAAGGTCAAGCAGGGGCTCGCCAAGACGCGTGCGGTATTCGGCGGCATGGCGGCCCTGTTCACCGGCCGCGGCAAAGTCGATCAGGCCTTTCTTGATGAGCTGGAAAAGCGGCTTTATCTCGCCGACGTCGGCACGGCGGCCACCGCCGAGATTGTCAGCAAAGTTCGACAGTCTTTCCTCGACAAGGAAATCACGGGCGATTTGCAAACATTTGTTCGCGCCCAGCTTCGTGATATGCTCGCGACCCCCGATCCAATTCGACGGGCGACATCCGGCCCGACGGTCGTTCTTATCGCTGGGGTGAATGGTTCCGGCAAGACGACCACCATCGCCAAGCTCGCTCGCAAATTTCAGCAAGACGGCGAGACAGTTTCCGTGGCCGCGTGTGATACTTTTCGCGCCGCGGCCGTCGATCAACTGGCGATCTGGTGCGAACGCATTGGCTGCGACATCACCCGCGCTCAGCCCGGCAGCGACCCGGCCGCCGTCGCGCACGATGCTTGCGAGAAGGCGAAGGCTCGAGGCCTGAATATCGTCATCGTGGATACGGCCGGACGGCTGCACACGCAAACTCATCTCATGCGCGAGCTGGAAAAGATTCGCCGAGTGTTGAGCAAGAATATCGACGGTGCCCCGCACGAAGTGCTCCTGGTGCTCGATGCGACCACCGGACAAAACGCTATCACCCAGGCCGAGATGTTCTCCAAGGCCATTCAGTGCACGGGAATTGTGCTCACTAAACTCGACGGCACCGCGAAAGGCGGCGCGATCTTCGCCATCAAGCAGCGGCTCAATCTGCCGGTCAAATTCATCGGCGTCGGCGAAACGATCGATGACTTGGAACCCTTTGACCCGGACACGTATGTCGCAGCACTCTTTGAGTAACTCTTTCGAACTAGGCGCTTGCACAAACTCCGGGGCCACGCTATGGCTGCGCCCCGATGGGGTATTCTGCGCGCAAATGGGCACTCGCCGGGGCGATCTGCGTCGCTGTGGCAGGCTGCGCGCATTGCCCTGAACGGATCCGCCAGGCCCTGAGCCAACCCGGGTCCGAACATACTGCCATGCGGACATACGCCTTGGCTTGCCCGGATCGCATTAGGGTGCAGTGCGACGCACGGCCAAGGCTGAATGGGGAATATGGCATTGAAGCCGATGGCTGCGCGGCACTAGGTGAACTGGGCCGAGTTCGGGTGGATGGAACCACCGTTGCCGACGTTGAGCAAACATTGCTACGGATGACGCGGCTGCCTCCGGGGCAGGTGCAGGTTTCGGTGACGTCTTTCGCAAGCCGGCATTTGCTGATGTTTGGGCCAGCGGCCGGTTCGCAACGGGTCATCCCCTATCAGGGTGGAGAAACCGTTGTCGAATTGCTGCAACGCACCGGGGGTTTAGCGCCGGGAGCGGCTTATAACTCGATGCACGTCGTCCGGCCCCACGTGGCCGATGGCCGCCGACCCGAGGTCTTCCCGGTGGATTTGCAAGCAATCATCGAACGCGGTAACCAGCAGACTAACATCACCTTAGAGCCAAATGACCAGATTTATTTGGGTGAAACCCGAGGGGCCATCATGGCCCGGACGCTCCCGCCATGGGTGCGGGCCATTTGGCCGGGGGAGAATTGTGTTGACGCCCGGGGCCGACCCGCCGAAAATAGGTGAGATGACTCGATTTGGGCTGACCCTGTATTTTGCATTCGCGACCCTCGCTGGGCCGTGGATCTGCTGCTGTCTGGTGCGATCCGCGCCGGCGGAAACTTCCGCCACGCACATCGGTGCAACATGCTGCTGCTGCGACGAATCGGCCAAGCCGGAACCAGCCCCGAGCCCTGCACCAACGAAACATCAATGCCCCTGCCGAGCCGAAGGGCAACCGCCGGCGGTCGTGGCAAAATTGTCTGCGACACAGATTCCGCTCGTCAAGAATCTCGACAGCTACAGCGCATTCGAAATGACGCATACGTATGTCGCGATTGACCACGCCACCGAAATTCGCGAGAAACCAATTCCAATTGACCTCCAAGTCCGACTCAGTTTACTTTCTGTCTTGCGCTGTTAACGCAATCTGAACTCCCTTCGATTGACCCAAGAACCTGCAAATCCGCGGACGGGATGCCGCGGTCGGCAAACATGGAATCATGACGCCGTGCCTTAAGGATTTTCAAACGACAAGTGGGAGATGGATAATGTTTAAGACACTGTTACTGAGCGGGGTGTTCGCATTGGGCTTGGGCTCGGCGTGGGCCATGACCGCGAAGCCCATGACCAACTGCGGCTGCTGCGCGAACTGCTGCGCCAGTTGCCCGAGTTGCCAGGCATCCGGTTGCAATCCCTGTGCTTGTGACGGCTGCTGCGACGCTTGCGGTCCAAACTGCCAATGCTGCGGCGCTTGCCAAGCGAAGTAATAAGAAGAGTTGTCAGTGGTCAGTTGCCAGCAAATCAGTTTTCACTGATCACTGACAACTGACCACTGTTATGGTTTCGGCACTTCCATCGGCATCGGCTGGGCGACGAGTTGCTCCATCGGGCCAAGCTGCAAGCCGCCAAGCGTCTTTTGCAACTGCTTGACCTGCGGATCGTCAGGACGATCGAATGCGCCGACGGTGACGTAGCTTGAGTGCTCCGTGTGAAGCACAAACACGTCGGTCGAGATCAGCGCGTGCCCCCGGGCATCCTTGAGCAACTTCAACGTCTCGGCCAAGGCGTGTGCTTGTTGACCACTGGCGCTGAGCAACTGGCCGGGCTTGCTGCCACCCAGTGATTCGGCAAAACTGGCTTGAACGTTGCCATTCGCAACCTGTGTCGCACCCTGGTAAACCTTCACCATCAGCGTGTATTTCTTGCGGCACTTCAAAAGGCTCAGGGTTTCTTTGTCGTTGTATTCTTTGAGATTTTGCAGCTTACCCTTCTCTGGATCCGGCGGAATCGGAATCGTCGGGTTGCGCACGACGAAGGCTTTCTTGAATGGGTTTACCCCAGCCTGGTACACCTTGAATTCACCGTTGGGTTGCTTCTCAGCGATCGTTTGTTTGTCTTGGAACTTTTCCGGCGGCGGCTTGAGCGTGCGGACTTCATCAAGCGCCTTGCGTGCTGTCTCCTGATCCTTCCACCCGCCAATTAGCACCGCGTACTGATCGTTGATGTGGTAGGTCCGCACGGGTGGTAGTTTGGCATCATCGGGCACGCCGGATGCCCGGGCTTTTTCGCGCAACTTGCGCCGTTCTTCGGCGATCCGCTCGCGCTCCTTTTGCCGCGCTTCCTCGCTGTGATCGAACACAAAAGCGTTGACTTTATAATCGTGCCGCAGACTCGTGCACAATTCCTCGGCGAGCTGGCCGGAGCCGTCGCCGTAATAACTCTGCACCAGAATCAACCATGGCCCGGCGTCCGGCTTCACCGGGTACGATGTCGCATGCAGCCGTGCTGTGATAATTGCCAAGCCGGCCAAACTAGCCAGAAACAAAGAAGCGCGCATGGTCCGCCCTCCGAGCGCATTCGCGGTCACGGCGGCGGAAATAACAGACGGGAGAATTGACGTAAAGACGAGTCGCTAAAGGGGCCAATCAGAGCCTAATGCCTGTTTTTGGGCTGCCGTGATTGCGGCGATACCCTGCCGGCCGAGATCCAGCATCCGGTCGAGCTCCTCGCGGCCAAACGTCGCGCCCTCGCCAGTGCCCTGCACTTCGATGAATCGGCCCGAGCCGGTCATCACCAAATTCATATCCACGTGGGCGTCCTTGTCTTCGATGTAATCGAGATCAACGACCGGCGTCCCCTCAACAATGCCAACGCTAACAGCGGCAACACTATCCCGCAGAATCTGTTTCAGCGACGGCAAAGGTTGCGTAAGTGCGGGCTGTGCCGTCACGGCTACGAGTGCGTCGACCAATGCGACGAACGCTCCGCTAATGGCCGCCGTCCGCGTGCCGCCGTCAGCCTGGAGCACATCGCAATCGAGCCAAAGGGTGCGTTCGCCGAGTTGTTTGAGGTCAACAACCGCCCGCAGGCTCCGCCCGATGAGCCGTTGAATTTCGACCGACCGGCCATCGACTTTGCCAGCTTTGTCACGGGCCTTACGACCCGCGGTGCTGCCGGGCAGCATCCCATACTCGGCCGTGAGCCAGCCTTTGCCGGTGCCAACGAGAAACGGCGGCACAGTGGCTTCGACCGAGCAGGCGCACAAGACGGCCGTGCGCCCGGCTTGCACGAGCACGCGCCCCGGCGCGTGACCAAGATAGTTGCGGGTGAATGAGAGTGGCCGCAGTTCGTCGGCCCGGCGGTTGGAGTGACGCATGGAGACTTGTTATGGCTTGCGCCGCTTACCGGCGCGGGCAAACAGTTTTTTGAGCGAGAGTTTGAAGCCTGACAGGACTATTTGAGCAGCTGGAAAGTCACGAAGGCCACTCATCAGACTACTTCTGTGATTCGCAAACATCTCTTTGCGACCTGCCTGGATTGTCTTCCATTGAAACCTTTCGCCGAATCTCTGATGGCTCACGAATGCAGTTTCTTATATTTGAGCCGATGCGGCTGATCGGCTTCTGCGCCGAGCCGCCGGTGGCGCTGTTCTTCGTAGTTTTGATAGTTTCCTTCGCACCAAACGACGTTTGAATCTCCTTCGAATGCCAGCATGTGAGTGGCGATGCGGTCCAAGAACCAGCGATCGTGGCTGATCACCACCGCGCAGCCGCCAAAGTTGGTCAGGGCCTCCTCGAGGCCTCGCAACGTGTCCACATCCAAGTCATTGGTCGGCTCGTCGAGCAAAAGCACGTTGCCACCGGAACGAAGGAGCTTGGCCAGGTGAACGCGATTGCGTTCGCCGCCGGAAAGCTCGCCGACCTTGCGCTGCTGATCGGGCCCGCGGAAATTGAATCGGGCCACGTAACCGCGCGAGGCGACTCGCTGTTTGCCGAGCAAGATGGTGTCGGTGCCGCCCGTGATCTCCTCGAAAACAGTTTTGGAATCGTCGAGGGCGTCGCGGTTTTGATCGACGTAGGCCAGTTGCACCGTGTCGCCGACGCGGAGCGTGCCAGCGTCCGGCTTCTCCTGGCCGACGATCATGCGAAAGAGCGTAGTCTTGCCCGCGCCATTGGCCCCGATGACACCGACGATGCCGCCCCGCGGAAGATCAAACGTGAGGTTTTCGAACAGCACATTTTCGCCGTAGGCCTTGCGAACACCCTCGGCCCGCACGACCAGATCGCCCAGGTGCGGCCCCGGCGGGATCTGCATGATGATGTCTTCGTCGCGTTCTTCATAGTCTTGGGCGGCCATTCGTTCGTAGGCGGCCAAGCGTGCCTTGTTTTTCGCTAGCCGGCCCTTGGGTGATGTCCGCACCCACTCCAATTCGCGGGCCAACGCTTTCTGCCGCGACGACTCCTGCTTTTCTTCTTTCTCGAGCCGGGCTTTCTTTTGCTCCAACCAACCGGAATAATTGCCTTCAAACGGATGCCCGACGCCGCGGTCCATTTCGAGAATCCACTGCGCGACGTTGTCGAGGAAATAGCGGTCGTGTGTCACCGAAACAACCGTGCCCGGGAACTGCTGCAGCGTTCGTTCCAGCCAGAAGACGCTTTCCGCATCCAAGTGATTGGTCGGCTCGTCGAGCAGGAGCAAGTCCGGCTTTTGCAGCAGCGTTTTGCACAAGGCGACACGCCGGCGTTCGCCGCCCGAGAGTTGCTCGACTGGCGCATCGCCGGGCGGCAGGCGCATCGCATCCATGGCGATGTCGAGCATGCGATCCAAGTTGTAAGCGTCAGCGGCGTCGATCGCACTTTGGACGCGATCCATTTCCTCCATGAGCTTGTCGAATTGCTCCGGATCGGCCGTCGCCATCTTGTCGCCGAGATCTTCCTGTTTCTTAAGCAGTGCCCGCGTAGGAGCGACCGCCTCCTCGATGTTCTCCAACACTGTTTTGTTCGGCGTTAGCCGCGGCTCTTGGGGCACGAAGCCGATGGAGATATTCGGCGCCGCCCTCGCGGTGCCCAGAAAATCCTGATCAACCTGAGCCATGATGCGCAAGAGCGTGCTTTTGCCGGAGCCATTCGACCCGATGACGCCGATCTTCGCGCCGGGATAGAACGCCAGCCAGATGTTTTTGAGCACCTCGCGCTTGTTGTAAATCTTGGTGAGTTGCTCGATTGTGTAGATGTACTGACCCGAATCCATTGTCGCTCCTCATTTGAACCGCAGAGAACGCGGAGAACGCAGAGAAGAGCTCTCCTCTGCGTTCTCTGCGTTCTCTGCGGTTCAATTTCTTCTTATTTTTTACAGCCGGCGAGGGTTAGCAGGGCGAAGCCGGTGCCGTAGGGCTGATGGTAATTGTAAAGCGGGTAGTCCCACCAGCAGCCATCTTCTTCCTGCTTGCTGATGATGATCTTGGCGAGGTGGTCCTTATAGAACCCGCGTTTTTCCGGCGGCAATAGCTCAATGCACCCGGCCGCGTAGTAGTGGCCGAAGTAGTAAAAGTACCCAGCCACCGCGAAATGGGACTCGTGGGGCACGGGGCGCTTGCGGCCCATGTCGAGCCAGCCATTGCGCGTGATGAGCCGGTCCAGCCAATCGATGACGACTTGATCGGTGATTTTCTCGTCGCCCCACATCCGTAGCGCCAGGTTGCAAGCTTGCGTCCGCCCGAGGCTGCCACCCGGCTGATTGATGCCGTGTTGCGGCACCCACTTCAGATATTCACCGTAGAGGAACGAGCCATCAGGCAAGCGCTGGCGATTGGTGGCGTCCAAGGCGCGCTTGGTGAACTTTTCCGGTGGAACGGTGATTGGCTTGGCCTTCGCAAGCGCCACCAAAATCGCCGCGTTCACGAAACTGGTGGATGAGGCGGCTGGCTGCTTGGCGCCGATCTCGAAATCGTAATAGCCCCAACCGCCATCGACAGAGGCATAGCGATTGAGTAGCTCGTATTGTTCTTCGATCGCGGCTTTAATCTTGGCACGGCGTTCGGCGTCATTCGGCAGGCGGTGATACATGCGCACCAGGGCTTCGATGCCGTAGCCATGTCCCCACACATTGTAAATCTCTTCGGGCGTAGCCCGGCGCAGCTTGGGCAGATTCTCCATGAGCCAGGCTTCGCCGCGCTCGATCGACTTTTTCGCTTCTTCACTATCGCCACCAACTTCGATCATGCCCGAAAGCGCCAAAGACGTGGTGGCCGTGCGAAACGCATTATGCGATCCCGGCGGGGAGGCCATGATATTGAGCGCTTTGGTCTTTTCCGGCGTGCCCCAAGATCCGTCGGCGTTTTGCGACTTCAGCAGGAATGCGACGCCGCGTTCGATGGAGCCCCGGTACTCGCCAGGCGACAAGGCTGGCGCAGGGCCCGGGCGCGGCGGCGGCGGGAGCGGCTCTGCCGCCCGCATCGACGCCAGGACTACGAGGCCCATGGCGAGCGCAAGGATCTTTCGCATGACCGGGTCCTTCCTATCGTTACTTTTCGCTGCTCTTTTCCGTCGATGCCGCGTTCTTCTCGGCCGACTTCTCCGTCGACGGCTTGTCACGCAGAATCTCGTCGCCTTCCTTCAGGCCATCGACGATTTCTACCTTACCACCGGTCTTCTTGCCGAGTTTGACCGACGTCTTCTGCGGCTTGCCCGATGCGCTCGTGCGATAGACATACGGCTTATCGTCTTCGCCTTCGTCGGTGAAGACCGCGAAGGACGGGACCGTGAGGGCATCCTTCTTCTCAAAGGTCATGACCTTCACCTGGCACGTCATGCCAGGGATAACATTGACATCAGGATGTTTGACTTTGACCCGCACCTCGTAGCTGCCGGCGATGGGAACTGTTGCGACCTTTTCGACGACGCCGGTGATCTTCGCATCCGGATAGGCTGGCACGGTGAGTTTGCACGTCTGGCCAGCTTCCAAGAGCCGGCAATCCTTTTCATCGACTGAGCCGCGAACGAAGAGGTCGCCAGGCTTGACGATGGTCATGAACACTTCTTCGCTGGAGACGGTGCCGCCCTTTTGCAGTTTGGTGGCCGAGCCGGTCCAGTTGCCTTGCACGCACTTGCCGTAATAGACAATGCCATCGGTCGGCGCCTTGGCGGTGAAGAGCAGGCGATCCTTCTTCAGGTTTTCGTATTTCTCGCGCGACCGCACTCGCTCTTGCTTGGCTTTGTCGAGACCCAGCTTCTTTTGCTCGAGGCTCAGCGGAATTGTCTCTTTCGCCTTGGTCCAGTTGATCTCGGCACGTTCCTGGCCGTCTTTCAACTCCTTATCGCGGCGAGGCAGATCGATGTTGAGAACCTGATCATGCCGCAACTGGGCGCTCTTCAAGGAAAACTTCGCTTGCTCGACTGCGAACCGCGTCCGCTTGAGTACGATTTGCTCGGTCTCTTCCGTGAGGTCCTTGGAACGGTACATCTTCTCGAGCTGCTTCAATTCTTCTTCTTGATTTTCGAGATGGCTCTTCGATGCTTTCAGACTGAATTCCACACTCTCGATCAAATGGGGTTTATCCACCTCCATGTACTTCTTGTAATCCTCGCGGCTGTTGTTGAACGATCGCTCGGCCGAATCGAACTCCAGATTATTCGCCTTGCCCGCCAACTGCACTTCGAAGTCTGCCAACTTCAGTGCAAGCTCACCCAACCGCTGATCGACTTCCGAGTCTTTCAACGCTTTGTCGATCTTCTCGGTGTCGAACTCAACGAGGACGTCGCCCGCCTTCACCTTAGTGCCCGCCTCGACGGCCTTCTGGACCGTCATGCCTCCCCAAGCCTCCAGTTTCACGCTCACCTCAGTCATGTCCGAAGCTTCGAACATTCCTTTGAAGCTCGTCTCCGACTTCATCGGGCTGCGTTCCGCCTTCGTGGTGGCGAGCTTGCGTTCCGACTTTTCGGTTTTTTCAGTCTTCTCGGTTTTTGGAGGCGTGTCTTGCGCTCTCGCTGTAAAACCAATCAAACCCGCGAGCAGAGCACAACCAAATAGTCGCAGCGGCAATCGTTTCATGGCAGTTCTCGGGTCATTCGTGAAGGAGGGCACTCTGGCTCGTTTTAATAGTACGGCGAGCTTTTTGCCACTGGCCGGCCATTTTTCGCGAGCCTTCCCGCATAGACGATTCGGCGCTTGCGTCCCAACCATCGCCGGGCGACAATTTCTGCCATGGATTGCCCGCAAATCATCGCCCGTGCGCCCCTGGTTCCGGCCGCTCTGCTTATGACGGCTGGCATAGCTGCCGATCGTCTATTCAGTCCAGCTTGGTTCTTTTTTGCTGGTTTGGCCGGCCTGGGAATTCTGCTTTGGATCGTTACGCCGAGGCGTTGGCTGGCGGGATTGGCACTGGGCATTGTCGGACTGGCGGGTTTGCACCATTACCAACATCGCAACGTATTCGCGGCTGACGATATCGGCTGGATCGCAACCGACGACGCACGGCTCGTCCGGCTTAGGGGCCGGCTCGTTGACGGCCCGGCGATTGATCGGCCGCCATTACGCGATCCGCTGCGATCCGTTCAGGGAGCGGTACGGACTCACTTCGTCTTGGAATCCGAGTCCGTCGTAAACGACGGGCATGAACAAGCCATCTCAGGCCGCGTTGCCGTGTCGGCTATGGGAGCGTGGCCGGAACTGCAAACCGGACAAACGGTCGAAACGGTCGGCTGGCTCATGCGGCCACATCCGCCAGGCAACCCCGGCGAGAAAGACCAACGCTCGGCATATCTGGATCGACGAATTCGCGCCGTGATGACCATCCGCGGCGAAAAAGAAACCATTCATGCTCATCCCGAAAATGACCGGCCATCATTCCACCGAACCCTGGCATTAGTTCGCGGCTGGGGCCGGCACCAACTCTCCGCGAATTTGCCCGCGCCACTGGATTGTCTCGCCGCGGCGCTCGTGCTTGGCGATGGTGCGGCCATGAGTCAGAGCGAGTGGGACGAATATATCCGCAATGGTGTCGTCCATGTGTTGATCATCGCGGGCTTGCACCTGGGCGTGCTCGCCACCTTCGTTTGGCTTTTGTTGCGCGTGCTCTTCGTACGGCGATGGGCAGCGATCATTGTTGCGATTTTGATTTGCTCATACGCCGCTCTGACCGGAGCGCGCCCGCCCGTGATGCGGGCGGCTGTGATGGTCGCTGCGGTATGCGGAGCGACCATCTTGGGCCGCGTGAGCCGCCCTGCCAACACGTTTGCACTGGCCTGGATCGTTTTGCTTTTGATGAATCCTGCGAATGTTGTTGACCCAGGGTGCCAGTTCTCGTTTTTCTGCGTGGCCGTCTTGGTGTGGGGCTGCGCCCGATGGCTCGATCCCGGTCCGGTCGATCCGCTCGACCGTCTCGCCGAGGCATCCCGATCATGGCCGATGCGGTTTTTGCGCCGGGTCGGACGATGGGTGGCGATGACCTATGCGGTGACGGTGATTCTCGGCATCGCCGTCATGCCCTTAACAGCCGCACATTATCATTTGATCCCACTCGCAGGTCTAATGATCGGACCGCCGGTGATTCTTTTGGCATCGATTGCCCTCATCAGTGGATTTCTCCAACTCCTCGTCGGCCTCTTACTGCCGAACGTCGCGGCGTGGATTGCGGTTGCGACGCGCGGATCTCTTTCCGCGTTGGCCGCGATTGTCGATTGGAGCGATCGCTGGCCCAGCAGCCATTTCTATGTGGGCGACGTGCCGATCTGGTGGTTGGTTGTGTTCGTCGCGATGATCGCTGCGCTCTTGTGGGTGCAGGGCATCGTTCGCCGACCGATCACTGCATTCGCTGTGATTTTGGCCTGGGCCTGCATTGGCTTGGGGGCGACGCTGTATCGCCCGACGCCGGAGCGTCTGGAGGCGACGTTCCTGGCGGTAGGCCACGGCGGCTGCACAGTCATGGAGACGCCCGATGGACGCGTGCTTTTGTTCGCTGCCGGATCAATGTCTGGCCCGGAGATCACGAAGCGCGTGATCGCGCCGTTCCTTTGGCATCGTGGCATATCACGGATCGACGAGATTTTTCTCTCGCATGCAGATTTGGATCACTTTAATGGCGTCCCAGCTTTGATCGAGCGATTTCCGGTCGGGCGGATGAGTTTGACGCCGAGTTTTTCAAGCAAGCCATCGCCTGGTGTGCATGAAGTGATCAAGGCCTTCGCACTGTCGAATGTCCCGGTCCGCATCGTCATGGCAGGGGACGTTTTGACCGCTGGCGAACTGACACTCGACGTGTTGCACCCACCCAAGGAGGGGCCAAGCGGGCCGGAAAACAATCGCAGCATGGTACTGGCCGTACGGTACCGCGCACGGACGATTTTGTTGACGGGTGACCTCGATGGTGAGGGCCGAACGTGCTTATTCAATCGCCGACGGGAGCTGACGGACGTTTTGATGGCACCGCATCACGGCGGCAAAACCGCCAATCCGCGAGATTTGCCCGATTGGTGCCGGCCGGAGGTTGTCGTGGCCTGCCAGGGTCCCATGGATCGCACCGATAGTGTGCGGAAAATGTATGAATCGGCCGGCTGTCGCTATCTGGGAACCTGGCCGCATGGTGCAGTGACATTCTCCAGTGGCAGCGAAGGACTCCGAGTTCGCACGTTTGCGACGGAGCTAAATTGGCGTTTGCAGACACCCATTCTGGCACATGAACATTGACGGCCAGCTGAAAAAGCGGTTATCTGATACTAGTTCTCAACGCAAGGAAATAGCCCCATGGCTCGCACATTCTTGATGCTGACGGTGCTCATTGCGATCGGCTGCAACAACACGCCCGCGGAACCGCAGCCGAAGATCAACGCGGCTGACGCCGAACGCCGTGCTGAGGAACGCAACAAGCTCATCGAAAGCGGCAACATGCCGACGAATTGAAGTCGCGGAAGACCTACCCCTCTAGGCCGATGGCAGCGCGCAGCCCGAGCCACGTCAACATCGTGATGGAACGCAGACTCTCTTTCAGATTTACTTTGGACATTCCGGCTTTGCGGTTTTCGAAGATGATCGGATGCTCGCCGATGCGGGCGCCGGCTCGGTGACAGCGAAACAAAACTTCTTGCTGAAATGAGTAACCGCGCGATCGCACGCGCTCCAGCGGCGTTTTCTTCAACAGATCCACACGATAACATCGAAAGGCACCGGAGGCGTCTCGCACTGGCATCCGCAAAATTGTGCGCACGAATCCGTTGACCGAACGGCTGATCATCCGCCGCGACAATGGCCAGTTCTCGGTGCCACCGCCGGGCACATAGCGCGAGCCGATCATAACATCGCAATCCTTCATCCCATCCAAAAGTGCTGAGATGTAGCGTGGCGGATGGCTGAAGTCAGCATCGAGGTTTAGCAAGTAATCGTAATCGTGCTCGATGGCGTAGCGCATCGCCGCGAGCGTCGCCGTGCCCAGGCCTTGCTTGCTGCCGCGCTGCATCAGTCGGACGCGAGGGTCTTTTTTCGACAAATTCTCGACCAGTTTGCCAGTTCCGTCCGGCGAGCCGTCGTCAATCACCAGCAAATCGGCATGAGGGGCGACAGCCTGAATCGCCTCGGCCAATGGCACCACGTTGTCGCATTCGTTGTAAGTCGCCAATGAGATTAGCAGCCGGCCAGCCGGCATCCGATGGTCTGGCCGACCGGCCTCGATGGCTTCCAGAGCGGAACTATTAATCGCTTGCACTTCCACAGTTGCTTGCATGAGGCGTTATGCCATCCTTATGCTAGAAAGAAGCTATCAGTATTCGTGATTGGAAACCTGGAAATTCATACCGCCCAAGCCACTGACCACTGAGTACCACCATGGCCGATACCATTCTCATAACCTGTCCGGGCTGCGGAAAACAGATGAAAGTGCCCGCGACTACGGCGGGCAAAAAAATTCGCTGCCCCGGCTGCAAGGGCGCGGTTCCCGTGCCTGCAGGGAAGGACAAGCCGGCCGACACACGGCTGACTACCGAGCAAACCCAAAAGCGGCTCGCGGCTCAGCGGCTGGAAGAAGAAATTGCCCGAGATCCTTACGCCGTGCAAGAAATGAGCATGGCGCCCATGTGCCCGTTCTGCGCCTTCGAGCTCGACCCGCCGGATGCCCGCATCTGCCTCAACTGTGGCTACGACATGGTGCAGCGCGGCCGCGTGGCCTCTAAGAAGGTCTATGAACGCACTGCCGGCGATTTCGTCATGTGGCACCTGCCGACGCTCGGTTGCTTCCTCGCTATCGTCGCAATGGTCTGCGGATTTATCTATTACCACTACTGGCTGCCCGAGGTGGTCCTCGACAGCAAAGCAGCCGCTGAGCTCGCCAAAGATCGATGGGAATATTTGTCGCTCGAAAACGAAAATGTTCAATTTGTCGGTTTCATGTTTCACCCTGGCATTGAACTCTGGCTCGTCGTGATAGGACTCTTCCTCAGTTGGAAGTGCGGCAAGTTTGTTTTCAAACGTTTGTTCTTCCACTTCTTGCCCGAGGAGCATCTCAAGATCGACAAGGAAGAGTGATCAGGGCAGAGATGGCGGCATCAGTGGCCGATATCGCAAAATCGGGTAATTTGATCGGTGCCCTTTCGACTTGACCACGGATCACTAACACTCGGCGTACGCCCATGCTCTCGAAGCTGCACACCTTTGCTCTGGTTGGCATCGACGCGGTGCCGGTCGAGGTGGAGGTGGATGTTGGCGGTGGCATAGCCAAGACCTTGATGGTCGGTCTACCCGAGCAATCGGTCCGCGAAAGCATCCACCGCATCGAACGCGCGATGGCTAATCTTGGCTATCAGCGCCCCTTTGGCCGCACCGTGATCAATCTCGCGCCGGCCGATCTTCCCAAAAGCGCCGGCGCGTTCGATTTACCGATCGCGCTCGGAATGCTCGTTGCCACGCGGCAAATTCGCCCCGAAGCGCTTGAAACCACCGCAACGGTGGGCGAACTCGCCCTGGATGGCAGTGTGCGGCCGGTCAAAGGCGCACTCTCTATGGCGATGGCTGCTAAACAACTCGGCATGAAGCGATTACTCGTCCCCGCGGCCAACGCGGCCGAGGCCGCAGTGGTTGAAGACATTGAAGTCTACGGCCTGGGCACGCTTGGCGACGCGGTCGGTTTCCTCACCGGGGAGATCGAATGCGATCCGCTCGCCGGCGGTTTGGTCGAAGAGCAATTCGCCAAACTCAATCATTACGACGTCGACTTTGCAGATGTGCGTGGCCAAGAGTTTGCCAAGCGGGCGCTCGTGGTCGCCGCGGCTGGCGGCCACAACGTCTTGATGATGTGGACAAATAAAGCAAGAGGTTAGACGGGATGGCAGCCAGGAAGTCGAAACCGGCCTTTCAATGGGTGAAGAACGCTCACCCCAAGAAACCCAAGAAAACTGACCGGATGCCGCTCAAGAGCGCTAAAGAGATCATTAACTTCTTCGACGAGCAAATAGCCAAGTCAAAAAAGTCCAGCAAACGACGAAAACGGGGCGACAACTGAAGTATTCAATTTCCGGTCAGAATCGTCGGTCGACATTGGCTGGATCAGTCAGTTGGCCCTCTCAGCGCACGGTCCGTCCGTCAAGCTGCCACCTCGACGGAGTAAACGCCGGCCTCCAGCAATTCGCACAGACGCGATTAACGCCGTCCCTGCGTCGAGTTTGACGGTGAAAAACGGTCGCTGGTGTCATGTCGGCTGCAGGTATTACGGGCTTTGGCGGAGAAGCAGAAGGGAGCCGGCGTTTACCACCAAGCTAATGCATGGGCGGAGGCAATAAAGCCTTACCCAGTGCCATACTGAATGTCACACGTTCAACTTGTCAGGTGCGCCGGTGCGGCCACCGATTAGACCAACAAATGCGCCCGAAGTCATGATGAAAACAGTCGAGCAGGTGTCGTAGATTTTTTGTTTGGCCTTCCGTAGTTCTCCTGTAGCTGGATCGTAATCACTGGAGGTCCAGCACATCGCAAAAAATGTCGCCAACCACATCCCACCGTTGATAAGTAGAATCCATACGAACATGCGGTTCACAACCATGACAGGAAATGTCTGGCGCGGTGCCGGTTCATTGGATGGAGGTGGCGCGGCCGCAGGCGTGTCACTCACGGTGGAGTACCTTGCCGCTTCTTAGGTCGATGACCGATACGCGAAACGGGAAACGTATCGCACTGCAAACCGCCGCGACGACAGACTTAAGGTACCCCATCGCCGGAATGTAAATCGTCCTGTAGTCGTCAATGACATCATCAGGCACTATGAGGTCTACATTTGGAAACGATAGCCTCATTACGCGCATTTGGTCAGCTACATCGATGCAGCAGGTTTTCAAAACTCCTAAGGTTTTGAATTTCGGGCGTTGCTTTGTTAGCGTGCAGACTCTGGCGTAAATAACTTTGCTTGTACGCAGCGATTCAACAGTGTGATTCCAAACCATTTTTATGTGCTGATCGACTTCCCGAATTGCTGAAATGTCGGCTTTGTTTCTTAAATCTACAACTAGGCTCACAAGGACTTTGAGATCTTCGACCCCGGCCGCCCAACTCTTGTGAAGCTGATCTATCTCGTCTCGTTGTTGCACCAATGCCGCTTCTAAATTCTCAGTAACTTCGTCAAGGCGCGCTATCTGCGCTTGGGCTTCTGCTTCAACAAGACGCATCCGCGAATTGACCATGTCGAGTGTGTCGGCAAACATGTGGTACCCGAACCTAGTGACAGTGCTATCGTATCGCACGGCTTGGTGACCGCAAGCATTCACAAGCGTTCACCGTTCGTGGGCCAATTCGGAAAGCGGTATTTTCGACACAAACCCCACGTCAGTCACGCAACATGCAAACCACTCGCCTGCTCCATCGCTACCTTCCAGGCCCCGGCCTCAATCTCCGCAAGCGTGCCGTCAGTCATTGCGCGTTCTCAATGAACCATCGCTTGGTTCGCACGGCGCTTTCACTGCGGCCCACTCGTCGAGCGACCTCCCGATCAGGCAGCTTGGCAATCAAAGAGAGCTCCCGCTTCGTCCACCAGCGGCCGTGATATCCGGGCTTCAAGTGTTGCGCGGTGTTCAATCGAACCGAAATCTGCCGTTTGATCTCGCGTTCCTCCGCCGTGAACTCCTTCCGCTTAATCCCTTCGGCACCGAGCTTGGCGTTCCGGCGAATCAACCGCTGACTACCAGGGTTGTTCAGCCGATCGGCTCCGAGAGCCAAACGCCAAAGCCAGACGGTCGAGCAAGAAACTCCCCACCAATAACCAATGGCCTCGGCCGATTCAGTTCGGACTGCTCGCGCGAGTTCGTCATCCACGAGCAAACCCGACCCACCGATAGAACCGATCGCCCGGCAACGCGGCCAAGAGACCCGACCGTTCGACATCGAGGTAATGACAACTTCGGCGTCGCGATAGAGGCAAGTTGTGCGGGTGCCCTTCCGCAAACGCGGAGGCAGATAGGGGCCGGCGATAAGAACGGGCGCGGGCATCCTGAGATTTTTGGAACGGCCTACCGAAGCGTCCAGATAAAAACTACGTACCGACATGAATACGCGGTGCTGGTTGCCCGCAAACTCGGAACATGGACCGCATATTGAAACAAGCGCCCTGCCGGTACAGATATTGCGGCATCGTTTCGATGGAGCGTGTCCGCATGACAACATCAGAAGAAGTCAGAGCCGCATTTGACCAATCACACGCGGCCTTCGAACTCGTCAAAAAAGCATTTGCAGAAGTGACGAAGCTGTCCTCAAGTGAGTTGACCCCTGAGCATCCGGTTTATTCGGAGTGGAAGACGGCAGACGACCAATATGTGCAGGCTCTTGCCCGGTATCAAGAACTGCTTAGCCAGCGCGACCGCGAACTACGCCGACAAAAGCCGCGATTCCAGGGCTTGCGTGCTACGGATATCGAGATGCCTACTTCGGCGTGGGGCGCATTTCAAACGTGATCGGGCTTCCGACCGGGTGAAGCAATACCTCGCAATCAACTCCGATCGCTTTCGCAAGCGCCCACAACGCACTGACTGAAGGCTGGCGTGTGTTACTTATCCAGCGCGTGATATTCGAAGGCGAAATCTCAGCCTTGTCGGCGACTTCCTTCTTGGTCAGGCCCGAGCGGTCAATGACCTCGGCCAGGCGCGCACCATTCCAGATATGTTTCATCGCATGACCCAGGGCCGCAATTTTGAGACACGCGGGGCGAATCCCCAGGGATGAAACTATCACTTGCATTCGCATACCGACATGGCAACAGCCTTCAGGCCGTGGCCAAACTCGTGCTATGGAAGGCGTTCTCAAGCGGCATTCGGCCAATTGCTGGCGGGGTGAACTGGGCGGCTATCGCATCGAGGTGGCGAAGCTCAGCAGCGGGTGGACGTGCTGGATCTTCGCCACGGCGAATAACACGACGGCATATACCCGGCTTGTGCTGACCGGTGATTCGATTGCTGACGTTGCTCGGAAGGCGCGGGAGTGGATCGAAGAAGAATTCACTAAACCTCAGAAGCTATGAGGGCTTGTTGGGTGCTCTCAGTCGCGGGCGTCGCTTTGTTTCAATCAGGTTGTGTCGCTGAAGATATTCTCGAATCGTAACTCCTAGCATTTCAAACCTAATGTCTGCGACGGCTGCACATGGCACAGCGATGCCATAGTTCACTATCTGCGACCTAATTAGCGTGTTTTTCGATGTGCCGTCGTCTTCCACCTCCTTCTCGATTCTCATTTGGAACGCCGTTTCCTTTGTCCCTATGGCAAATCCGATTATCGAGCCGAAGTTAGGACCTTTGCGGTTTTGCAGGTGAACACTGGCGCCTGACATTCCCTTGGGTACGGCGCAAGATAGCTCATAGCAGAAAACGGGTGGCCCATCTGGACTAAGTCGATGCGGAAGCATTGTAACGATGTGGCCTTTGTAGCCGCGGACACCGTAGACCCCAAACTCTCTGGCACTTAAGGCGTGTGGATGCCCGACTAGTAGTACGTCGGTAAGTACCGGCGCGCGTTCATGAAGGGACCATTTCGAACGCCATAAATTGGAGTGTTTCGCGGCAATGTCAATTTCAACTCGAAAAATACCAAAGTCAAAATCGGTATTTCGTTCGAACTGCACGATGGAATACGAAGTTGCTGGCGCAGGCCCCGCCTCACTGCTGCCAGTAGGGATCAATACGCGAAACGATTCAGGTTTAGGAACTTCCTCCAGACAATGACCTGCGGTGACAAAAAACCCATCGCCCAGATAGCACGCCGTCCCTAATTCTCGCAGCGCCATGTGACGCCCATCGGCCTGGCGTGAGCTCTCCATAATCGACATCGTTAAGACATAAGACATGTTGGTGTTCCGGAGGTGAAATCAAACCACCGGATAGGGTTTTATCAGACTGGAAAATGTAGAAAAAGACCCGGGCGCAGCTTTCATCTGCCGCACCCGGGCCTCGGAATGGGCTTCCTAGTTCCCTCGCTAGTTTTAGGGGAGCGTTCCTTTCTGTTGGAGAACTTCAAAACTCTCAGCGCACTATGCGCCGAGTAGATCGCTAGCTACCGCAACCGCCAGGAACCCGGTAGCCGATGCCCGTTGCATGGGCCGGAAGTTGCGCTTCGGGGAGGGAGTGAGATGCTTGCTGCGCTGGTGGAATCGCCCGGATTGACAGTCGCTGAACTCATTGCGCGATACCTCGAACACTGCGAAACCAAGCCGCTCGACAAGCACAACCACTTTCAGAATGCGCGACGGCTGAGGCTCTTTTGCGTCTCCCATGGAAGCCTATCGGCAGTCGGGCTCAGCCTTTCCCAAATCACACTTTGGGTTGATTCGCATCCACAGTGGCGAAGCCCGGTGAATCGAAAGAACATCGCTCAGTCGATCCGCACCGCGTTCAAATGGGCATTGGATCAAAAGCACATCGCGGAGAACCCTCTTCACGTCGAGAACCGCCCGCGACGCGTGTTCTTGATTCCGGGCGAGCCGTTATGTCGGCATTGCCAAATTGGGCGGGTGCACCGGCCCAAGGGTTTGTGCTTCAAATGTTATTACACTCCTGGGGTGCCAGAACTGTACCCTTCGACGAGCAAATGGGCACACCGTGGCGTCCCAAATTTCACGGGCACTCGACCACTCCCCGAATTTAAGACTGCGGCCGAGCCGGGTTCGCCGGAAAAGGTCGAGATTCTGATTCAACGCGCCGCCCAACATCTTCAGCTTTGGCATCCCGACGATCCGACAATTCCGCCCGACTGCATCAGCAATGGTCCCGCTCCCAAGAACGTCCATCTTGGTCTACGATATGTGCCGGCTTGGATGATGTCGTTTGAATGTCGAGGAGTGAAAAAGCACACGGGCGGCGCTCCTGATGCGCCACCCGTGGCGAGCCATGCGGCTTAAGGCAGGCGATAGGGTCCCTTGCGGCCGACGCGAATCAATCGACCTTCGCGCACATGCCGGGCTAGTGCGTGATCGACCGTGCTAGTCCCATGGTCGTCCAACGCCTGCCTAACTTGCTGCCGCGTCAACTCACTGTCAGGCTGGAACAATGCCAGCGTGTCCCTTTCGGCGGCGCTCAGGCTGTCCGGGTCAGAGAGCGGGGCCACGTTCGGCCCCGCGAGAGGCACCGCGACGATTCGCCCGGTCCTTGAGTCCTGCCAGCGCAGCCGTCCCCAGACATGCTCCAAGCCCGATAAGCTCTCGACGGCACCGAGGAATGCTCGCTGTTCGTCGGTCATGAGCAGACCTCCCACAACCGAACATCCCGCAAGGGCAGACCGTGCCGGTTCGGATCGTAGGAGAGTTCACCGCACAGAACCAACGAGGCTCGCGAGCGGAATACGTCGGCCCTCTCGGCGCGGAATTGGGCTAACCAGGCATCGACGGTGCGAATCTCCGGCGCGAGGATCGCCATGGCCCGGCGCTCTTGGTTGTGCATGTAAGCTCGGGTCACGATCTGCCCGTGCACACCGCGAAATATCGCGTCCGTGGCGATGTCCCCGAGCGTTCGGCCTTTCAGCCGTTCCTCAATCAATCGCTTCTGGCGGTCACTGAGGGGCGCTAGGTCAATCTGCGCTTGCAAGTCAGCGGGCACGACGTTGTCACTGGGCGCGGCTGAGGGATCGCACCAGTCGCCGATAGTCTGGGTGTCTATCAGTCGGCGCAGAAGTTCGGCGCGGGAGTTATGACACATGGCATCCTCCCAGCGCGTTCAAAACGTCGATGAGGCCATACGCTGCGCGGATCACGGTAACGTGCTTGCAGGTGCGCTCGCGATAGACCGCATCCGGGCAATCGCACTCTAAACCCGTCTCAGGGTTCGGCACGATTTGGTACTGCGTCTGGTCAGTCTTGGTGAGTTGCCAGAGACGGTCACCGCTGCCGTCCTGGTGAGTGAACATCACCTCGCGGACGCGGTAGACCGTCTGGCCGATGCGGATGTAGCCGGTCGAGGTGTTGTTGTTGGCATCGTAACTGGGCCGAAAGACCCAATGCCAATCTGGGAGAACGGGGAGCGGACGATTGACTAAAACACTCATTGGAGACTCCTCTAACCAGGGGTTTCCCACGAGGCCGGGAGTGTTCGTAGCACTCGCCGGCCTCACCATTTCATCCCGGCACCATGCCGGGAAATCACTCAAAAATGCAAAGTCCGAAGCAAGCTGCGGACATTCAAAAAACGATCACTTTTCCTCGACATGGGGCACTGTCAAACGGCCGTGCCCACGAGGGCAGCACAGATAGCCCGATGGCGTGATCGCTAAATAGTCCCCGCACTCGGGGCATCGCTGGTCGCTGTCCGGACATTCGCGCTCGTCGAATAGCTCGGGCTGCACCGTCGAGGTGCGAGCGAACATCGGCGAATAGAGATCGGGTTGAGTAAACATCAGTCTTGCACCCACTCCGGCCCAAACAAGTGCCAGAGAATGGGGGCATACTCGGTCGATAGCTCATTCGAGCAGGTGAGCAAGACATCATTGCCGGTGAGTAAGACGCCTTCGATGGTGACGAGATCGTTCATGATGCACTCCTGAGAGCGGGCGACTGCCCAGGGGTGCTGTCAAGCAGATGGGACCCATGCGGGGCGATCTGTCGGAAACCGAACCAGACCCTCCCCCTCGCGCGAGAGGTACCGGTACCTGTTAACCTGCGTTCTCGGGCACTTCAAAAATGACGGGATACAATTCGATGGGTCGAACTCGCCCAAGCGTTCGGGTCACAAGAGCGGTCAGGCATGTCAAAAACACGCCTACGACGGTTCGCGGTGGTCGCATTGGTCGGGGCTATAGCGATCTGGGCTTTGGGTTGGTTGCATTACGAGCGATTGCCGACAACAGCCGATGTCGAAAAGAACATTACGATTGGCATGTCGCGGGCTGACGCACGAGCATTCCTCGGCACGCCTCTGACTGACCACGAAACGTCAGGATTGTGGCAACTCAGGGATGGCCGAGTGGCCGTATTTTTCGACGAGAACGACCGCGTCCGCTCATTCCTTGCCGTACCTTGGACCCAATGGGACCTATTCAGACAAAGAGTTAAAGACCTTACTGGATTTTGACCGGATCAACACACTAATGACCCACTACCAGAATAACTTAGCGATTTGCTCGTCCGTTCCATCCAGGCCTTCGCCAGAGTCCTCAACAAAGAATGAGACTTCGTCGCCATCGACTTTGAGCAAACCGAACCGGACATTGCCCGCCGCGTCTAAGGCGTTGTCGCATAGTTCCTTCGCAACGACCTTGGGAAGTTGTTTGAAGGGAACGCCGGCCTTCATCGAGATCCTATTGCGGTCTCGGAAGTCCATCCAATCGTCGCGTCGAAAGGACAGCGCGTGACGTTAGGAGCTTCGAGACGTATGCCCGTCGCTCATGCAAACGACCAAGCCTTTGGTCAATGACACAAAATCCGCGTTCGGTCCTTTGGCTTTTAGATTGATCTTCTTTGCATGTTGAGCACGAAGCCAAAGAGCTTCGTCCGGCTTGCCGTCCTTAGTCGCGAGAACCGGCGGGTAATAGCCTTTGATCGGTTCACCAACCGGAATACGATCCCCGTCTTCGTTGAACTTGAAAGGTTGCCTTTCTCCGAGAACTTGTCGATGTCCAAGAACGAAATGCACCATCGAACTATTCCAATTCCGACCGGGGAATTTCTCGTTTAGGAGCCGGGCCATTTCCCGCTGGCCGGTTCCTTCAACGGTTTTTTCGTAAATGAACCGGATCGCGGTTGCCCACTTGTTCAGAATGAAACCGCCTTCGGTCGTCCAATCAACCCAAACCGGCTTTCGCCGGTCGAATCGAGCAACTTTTCCGGAAGCGACTTCAGCCCGGCGACCTTCCCAAAAACCGCCGGTTCGATTCGACTTGTGTTTCGATTCGACGTAGGCCAAATGGAAGTGAACGAGCGGGAGTAACAAGCCGGTTAAGTCGTTGACTGACTCTTGGCTATAGATCGTTTCGCTAGGTTTCAAAACCGCGATTTTAACGCCAGCGGACAGGATTTGCAGGAACAAGGCTTGAGCTTCGGCGACTCCTTGTCGTGACAATCGATCCAAAGCTTCAACCAACAAGATCGAGCCGCGTTGAATCCGACCTTCTTTGATTTCGAGCAAGAAGCGACTCAATGCCCCGCTATGCTTGTTCTTCCCGCGAAATGCTGAACAACCCAAATCTTCGAAGCTCAAATTTGCCTTTGTGAATGCGTTTCTTTTGATCCATTTATCCCCATCTTCTCTTTGCCGACGCTTGGAATCGCCGTCGGCTTGTTGCTTCGAAGAAAATCGGATGTAGGAATAAACGAGCATAATTAACCGCCTTCCCCTTCTATGTTCGGAAAGAACCGAAATCAAGCTTCCGGTTCACTGGCGGCGTGTTTTACGGCGAAATTCGAACTACTTAGGATTTGACCGACCGAAGGTTTTGTTCCTCGACGAATTGCCTGAGTTCAATCGCCGCAGTCTCGAAGTTTTGCGTCAGCCGCTCGAAGAAGGACGCGTAACGATTTCTCGCGCTCTTACCTCGACGACGTTCCCCGCGAGCTTCGTGCTCGTCGCTTCGATGAATCCGTGCCCTTGTGGGCAGCGCTTATTTCCATTACGTCGGGCAAGATGTTCCGAGCAATCTGAGTCTTCTGGGGCACAAACTCGACGGATTTCAGGTGTGCCCTCCGTGTCTTGTTGGGGCCGACTTGTTGCACGTCGAAATGCGGCACGACGGATTCGACGAACTGGTCCAATAGGCGCCCCACAGCGGCCTGGTCGGCGTTTGCCGCGGATTTGCGGATCGCACGCAGTTGGTCCAACACCATCGCTGCCTTAGCGGTTGCCGGCACCATTACCTCTTCCATTTCCCGCTTGCGTTTTTCAAGTTTGGCGACCTCGTCATATAGCATTTTCATGACGATCTGGGATGGAACGCGCGCGATTATGAGATCGCCTAGTCGCTTTATTTCGGTTTCCAGCTGATCTCGCTCTTTTTGAAGGTGTCTAGTCTTGTGCGCGTGCAAGCGGTTGTAAGTTGCGAGTACTTGCTGAAAGATTGGGACGTCGGCGTCTGGGCATTGCTCATTTTCAATGAGGTTATTATCCAAACCCTTTGATAGTTCCCGTTGGATCTGTTGAAATGCCGCAGTTAGCTCACATTCCTTGATCCATTCAGCTTCCTTCAGCGTCTTAAGTGGGTTATCCACTAGGTTGTCGATTCGTTTTGCTACGGTGCCGAGAAGCTGAGCGATCGCTTGATTAAGAAGATCAAAAGGAACAGCGTTTGAATGGCACTGGAGACGGCCAGATTTGCGGTATGTACCGCAGTTGAAGCAACGTGTGGACTTGCGACGTTTTCCTTTTGCGGCGATTGAACTTCCTAATACCATCGGAACTCGACACTCAGGACAAATCAGCTTTCCATTGAGGGGATGCGAGGTGCGGTCACGAGTGCGACGCTTGCCAAAATCAGGGTTCGTGTGGGCACGGCCGGCCAATCGGTCGTGAACCCGTCGCCATAAGTCCGGCGCAACGATAGGCGCAAATGCCGGGCGCAACGGGCGTATATGTTGCGACTCATCCTTGCGCAGAACAAAAGGATCTTTCGCCTTCCTGCGGACCTTGATGGGCTGACCATTGTGGAGAATGCGGTAGGCACCCACTCCAATCTTGCCCCACGCCGGCTCGCCGAGATAGACAGGATTTGACAGAATCGTTTCGATCGCGTGGGAAACGAACGGCTTGTCGTAGCGTTGCATGCCTTGCGCATGAAGAGAATGGCTCATTTGCGCAAACCCCATTCCCGAGTCGTACATTTCATAAAGCAGCTGAACTGTCCGCAGACGATCAATCTCGATCGAGGGTTCAAACCTATACCCAGTTGCTTTTTTGTCCCGGAGGGGCATTCGTTCGGTGATCTCTTCTCGCTCGACGGTTAGATTGGAGCCAACAATCAGGCCGCTAGCGTCGCGTTCGACCCGGCTTTCGGGAGTGTAATAAATGACCCGATATAGGTGGGGTCGCATGTAACGCATTCGCACAACGCGAAACAGTGGCCGAGTCAGGTCGTGGAGAGGATAGCAGACAAGGTCGATCGCAAACGCTGCATTTCCAGTCGCAGCCCATCCCTGTTTGGCCATCTCGATCATCTTGAGCACGTTTTTCTCGGCCATGCTTTCGACATATTTACTTGCACCAATCGCCATGGAAACGACACGGTAGTAGTCGCCTTCGTCGATGCCGGTTAGATTCGATCCGTCGACAACCGACCACAGTTGTACGTCGTTCTTGCGCAGTATCTGCCGGAACTCAAAGAACTCTTCGACATCAGCAACTCCCCAACGATCGAATGTACAAATGATGATCCAGTCGAGCGCACCGGCGCGGACTTGTGACAAGAGTCGCTGAAACTCTTGCCGTTTAGCGCTCTTATGACGTTTTTCTTTGTCCTCGAATCGCATGTTTTCGGGCACGATCAGATTCAGGTCGTCGCAGAACCTGATTACTGACTCGCGTTGGTGTTCAAGTTTCTGGCGAGGCGTACTCACTCGCAAATACCATGCACATCGGTCTCCCCCACGTGGCGACGAGAAATCTTTAGCTGCTCGATATGTGCTTGGCGACGATTGTGCGGTGTTTTGGTTCGTATTCATAAGTGTCCTTTAGTTCAACCCATGGATGCGGGGATTGCAAACTTAGTTGTTTGCTTTGCGGGCGATTTGATTGAAGCGCCGCGGCCGCGGACAGCTCGTGGCTGCGCGCGGCCTGCGACAGCAATCACGCGCTAGGCAGTACGAGCTACTATCATCGCTCCTTCGATGAACCCTTTCACAAAATCGACGTTACCCAGTGGTCCTGCGTCAATGCCTTCAAAGAATCCCTGCCAAAAGTGGCGGGCGGCCGTTCGGTCACCTTCATCTTCTGGATGGATCGTGAAGTAAACTTGTTCAGCCGGGCAATATGCAGTGGCTCCATCAATCATTGCATCGAAGTCACCATAACTGGCTGCTTGCATTTGGCCGTGCCAGTGCGTTAAGCGACCGAGCTGTTCACCGTCCGCATCGTGCCTGGCCCACATGGTCCCGGCCCGCTCGCCGGAGTCCTGCCGCAATGCGGCGTCGCCGTGACAATCATCTGTCTCGTCATCCTCGCGCTCAGTGATTTCGTCTTCGCCATTTTCACTCTGGAACGCATCCAAGCATTCGTTTACCAGCGACAAGTCTGAGTAGGGAAAGGTTACGCATAATCCGCAGTGCTCAAATACGCTGAACTTTCGAAGCCATTTCGCAAGCCGTTTTGCGCCGTAAGATTCGGCAGCGCCACTGTTGGGACTGATATTAAGGAGCCATCTATCGCGAGTCAGTCCACCAATGCGCTTTCCGAACAGCTTCCAGCTTCGCCGCTCCGCTCGGGATACGTCAGTGTTCATGATTTGTCGGGCAGTGTGTTTCGACACAAGACTGAGGAACTCTTGCGCACAGCCCATGCACGGGAACGCGGCACTGATTCTCTTGTCCTCGTTAGGGAATACTTCCGACACCCCGATGTCCAGCCGTACCAGATTTTCCACAAACTCATGTTGAGCGTGATCTGCATCGAATCGACCATCGGAAACTTTAGTTGTCATGTTTGCTCTCCTTTTTCCTGGGCGGAGGTCGCGCCTCGACCGGCCAGTGATTTGGTCGGCTGGCGTTCGTAGCAAGGGAATAAGCGCGCGGCTGTCCCTTGCGGTTACTCTGTTCGGATCGCTTACTAGATTTCCCCCAGCTACCCTGGGGTTGGTCGCGGCTCCTCGAAGCCGCTGGGCTGTGATGCCCTCTAAAAGTGGTTGCTCAGTCTGCGACGTATCGCAGTGAGCAGGTTCGACTTTGATGGGGTTCGCTGTCGAACGCCGAGGTCTCGAACCTCGGCCTTTCATTTTATCGGTTACAGGCCCGTCACAGCGGCTTAATCCCCGCCCATTGCGTAGACCCTGTTTCCGGGGCGACTTGATCTTGCGTCCATTTCAGCCGGGACTGCGAACTTTGCTCTCGCTCCGGCCACACGAGGCCAACTCGTGTTCCGCGTGCATTATTACCGGCGTAGATGTGATGTCAAGTACGTGCTGATGATTAAAGTTGATACTATTTTTTGGTCGCGGCATTCGCGGACTAATGTCACCGGTCCATTACCGTGCTTCTCCGTCCGGCCGCGGTGATTCACGCGCAACAATCAACGGTTCTAGTGACTCACATAGCTAATCTCCTCACACCTATGACTCATTTCGTAAAATGAGTGAGCGCCAACCATTTGCCTACAGGGCGCACGGCTACGCCACCTAGCCGGCGGACCCTTGGCTGCCACATTGAATAAATCTTCTTCATGCGGGGCAAACGATGTCTGACCAGCCACTCGCACTTTCTCGCAACGGCGGGGCATCGACAAAGGTGAAGATCCTGCTGGTAGACGACCAGCCTGCGAATCTCCTGGCCCTAGAGGCGGTCCTCGATGAACTCGGGCAAGAGTTGGTTCGGGCCGGGTCTGGCGAGGAGGCATTACGCTTACTTCAAGTTGAAGCGTTCGCCGTCATCCTCCTCGACGTGCATATGGAAGGACTCGATGGTTTCGAGACGGGGCGGCGCATTCGCGCCAATCCCAGATCCCAACACACGCCGATTATCTTCCAGACGGGACATGAGGCCGATGAGCGTTTGGTAACGGCGGCTTATCAACTCGGCGCGGTGGACTTCCTTGTCAAGCCGCTCGTACCAGTAATCCTGCGGGCGAAGGTCGCAGCATTCGTAGACCTGTTTCAGGACAAAGAAAAAGCGCGACGACAGGCAGACCAGTTCCGCCAGTTGGTTGAGGGGACGGTTGACTATGCCATCTTTCTGCTTGACCCCGAAGGGCGCGTATCTTCCTGGAACCTAGGCGCGCAACGCATTAAGGGTTACATGGCTGACGAAATCATCGGTCAGCATTTTTCCCGGTTCTACCCCCGCGAGGCGGTAGATCGACGATGGCCCGAGTATGAGTTGGAGCGGGCCGCGATCGACGGCCGATTTGAGGATGAGGACTGGCGCGTCCGCAAAGACGGGTCAACCTTTTGGGCCAATGTCGTCATTACCACGCTCCGAGACGACACCGGCGTAGTACGCGGATTCTCGAAAGTCACGCGCGACCTGACGGAACGAAAACGGGCCGAAGACGAGCTTCGGCGCGCTCGCGACGAACTGGAAGTGCGCGTGGCCCACCGGACACAGGAGTTAACCGACGCCAATGCGCGCCTCGCGGAGTCCTCGCGGCGCAAAGACCAGTTCCTGGCTATGCTGGCCCACGAGCTGCGCAACCCCCTTGCGCCCGTCCTGCATGGGTTGCAAGTCCTGGAGTTGTCCGAAGCCGACCAAGTAGCGGTCGAAAAAGTCCGCATCATGATGGAGCGGCAAATCCGCCACCTCTCCCGACTAGTTGACGACCTCATGGATGTTACGCGAATCACGCAGGGTCGGGTTCCGGTTCGGCGGGAGCGCCTCGATCTGGCGGGCCTGGTGCGCGTGGCTGCCGAGGATCGCCGGCACCTCCTCCGATCGGTCGGCATGGCGCTCGATGTCGAGGTGGACGACGTGCCGGTTTGGGTCCTGGGGGACGCGATTCGTTTGACACAGGTGCTCAATAACTTGTTCGACAACGCTGTCAAGTTCCGCAATGGCGGAGACCGCATCTCCGTTCGTCTTGCCGTTGACGCGCTTCGCCGGCAGGTGGTCATCGAAGTGAGTGACAAAGGAATGGGCATCGCCCCTGAGCTATTTCCCAAACTCTTTGAGGTCTTTACGCAGGGCGATGAAAGCCTGGACCGGTCGCGTGGCGGTCTCGGGGTGGGACTCTCCGTCGTCAAAGGTCTCATCGAGCTACACGGCGGGACTGTCAGGGCTGAAAGCGAAGGTCTTGGTCGAGGCGCTCGATTCACAGTCACTTTGCCACTGAACGACGAGGTACCTGCCGTAGGCGTGGTGTTGCCTGAATCACCAAAGCTGCCGTCGAATCAACTCCGCATTTTGGTTGTCGAGGATAATCGCGACGCTGCCGACAGTCTCCGTATGGTGCTGGAGCTTTTAGGACATGAGGTACGAGTTGCCTACAACGGGCGCGATGGAGTGACGGCAGCCCGCGACTGGCGTCCAGACGTGGTGCTCTGCGACATTGGCCTGCCGGGCCTGGACGGCTACGGCGTCGCGGACGAGTTACGGCATGACCCGATGACAGCAGCGGTACGGCTTATCGCCGTCACAGGCTATGGACAAGATGAGGACCGGCGACGATCGCGGGAAGCCGGGTTCGATTATCACCTCGTCAAACCGGTCGATGCCCGAGATCTCCGGATGTCGCTCGTTCGCAGCGCTTAGTGGGATTGTTTATCGTGTCGTGGCCGCGGCTTGCTTCAAAACTGGCGATTTTGTCCGCCTCGCAACCGACCGACGTTGATTGAGTCCAAGTTCGCGTTCAAGCGCTCGCTGTTGAGGTCAGCTCAGGCACCCGCTGTCGCGCGAGACGCTCGGCTTCGCCCTCGGACACAATGCCGCCGCGCAACATTCGATGGCGTCCAGGCCGAGCCGCTTCCATTCGCTTCCATTCAATCTCAGTACAGACAGCTGTGTTATCGCTACAGGCTGGATCGCCTGGGACGCATGCCTGATAGATGACCCACATTGTCACCGCAATGCTCCATTCATTCGGGCGACACTGGCTCCGAGCGCCCGCGGCAATCACGTTCGCCATTCCAAACACAGCAACCGTCATGCCGTATTGTTGACCCGGCATACCGCTTGCACCTCCCCCTCGTGACGCCCAAAGCGCCTGACGAGGAGCTGAAACCATGGCGCGAGTGCGGTTATATCGGGAAGTAGGCGAGCGTTTAGTCGTGGAGGGCGATTTGGAGTTCTTCGGTATTCCGCTTGGCGAAGCAGATCAGCGAAGCCTTGTCGACTTCCAGGTTCAAGGTGGCAAGTCATTTGAGGTCGAGACCCAAGGTCGATATTGCACGGGACAAGTGAGGCTTATTCCCGAGGACACCGCCACCGATTCGGAGATCCAACAGATCGCTAAAGCTCTGTGTAATAACCAGCAAGAAGGGAAGGCGGACCGTTACATCTGGAAGCTCCTTTTGGGCTAGTCCGCCATATGGAGGTACGAGCGTCTGATGAAAGTAGGAAAACCGAGGGAGGGAGGACGATTCGGAGATGGTGGAAAGACTCGGGATTCCTGTCGATTTGTTAGACCTTTCGTTGAGATCCGGGATTTCCCCGACGTGCTCCAGATGGTCGGCCACAGCCGACCTCTGGTGAAGAAGATGTCAAATCCGCCTGTGTTTATCTTTTAACAACGATGTGATTGAGCATTGCGAGCGCCGCAGAAAAGTCCGCCAAGTGCCTAGACGGTGGCGGCCACTCCCTGAATATCACGCAGATCACGACATAGCTCGCACCAGTGTTCACTGTCGAGTTGCGCAATCTTATTTGAAAGTTCAGGCTCGGCTCTATGCAAACGACCGACGAGATAGCGCTGAAAAAGGCTGATCGGCCGTTCGGGAACGCTTACATGAGCACATGCTCGCAGCAGTCGATTCATTTCGTCGCAGCTCAATCCATGCCAGTTCATGCCACGCCAATCCTTCAGTGATCTGGTCGATCACTGGAAAACCGGGCAAAGGTCGTGCCGTTTCTCATGGGAACGGTGCAATGGAGACCGGCTCAGCTCGCCGGTTGTACCGGATCACCGGAACAAGGGATTTTTGGCAACCGCTCCGAAGAGCCGTTTCGTGCGAGCCTATCCGCTTTTAAGGTGTCTCGCGCAGTAAGCGCTGCAGCAAGCTCGGTTCAACCGGTTTAACCAGATGGCGATCGAAGCCAGCTTCGCGAGTTCGTTGCTGGTCTTCAGTCCGGCCCCAACCGGTCAAGGCGACCAAGATCGCCCCGCGCAGCTCGTCGTGGCTACGAATACGACGGGCAACTTCAAAACCGTCAACTCTGGGCATGCCGATGTCGAGGAATACAACTTCCGGCTGAAACTGTTTCGCCAGTGCCAGGGCTTCCTCGCCGCCATAGGCGGTTTTCACGTCCTGGTCTGAGAGAAGCAACAGTTGTGCAAGACTATCTGCCGCATCGTGGTTATCGTCCACGACAAGTATCCGCCGTTTCCGCAACGGCCCTTCACTCACCTTTTGCTCAGGAGATGTGCTTGGGGGGACCCACTGACGAGCTAATGGCAACCGAACGACGAACTCACTGCCTTTACCAACTCCTTCGCTCGCGGCAGAGACTTGGCCGCCATGCAAGTCCACCAGGCGCTTCACCAGGGTCAGCCCGATCCCGACGCCTCCACGTGGATGTTGTGTTCTTCGATCCCCCTGAACAAACAGATCAAAAATCCGCGGCAATGTCTCAGGCTCGATCCCGACACCGCTATCCTTGACTTTGAAAATGACCCAGTCGTCTTCACGAAACGCCCTGAGCAAAATGCGCCCACCTGGCTCCGTATACTTGGCGGCGTTATTGAGCAGGTTCGTCAAGATCTGCTCCAATCGAGCCGGATCGGCTTCGACCGGAAGCGGTTCGTCACGAATCTCGACCTGAAAGTCGTGCTGGAAGTTTTCAATGACCGTGCGAGTGGCTTCTACGGTACGACGGACGATCACGGCGGCATCAATAACCTCTTTGCGTAGCTCAATGCGGCCGCGACTAATACGTGAGACATCGAGCAAATCATCGAGCAGGCGGGCCATCTGCTGGACTTGCCGCTCCGCCATCTCCCAAACCTGATTCCCGGCCGTCGTGCTGACACTCGGCTGTCGCATGAGGTGCAAGGCGTTGCGAACTGGCGCCAGCGGATTACGAAGCTCATGCGCGAGCATCGCCAAGAACTCATCTTTGAGCCGATCCGCTTCACGCATCTCGGCGTAGAGCCGCGCGTTCTCGATTGCTATCGAGGCGCGGTTGGCCAGTTCTTGGGCAAAGACCAAGTCCTCCGAACTGTAGCGGCCACCCGACTCCGCCCATACGAACGTAATGACGCCGATGACTTCACCACGTCCGCGCAACGGTACGCACATGTAAGACTTGAGAGCCAGCGTTTGCAACAAACGTCGATGTTCGGTGTCTTTTGCTCCTTGGTCGATCATCGCGTCGGTGATCTCAGCTAACATGTCGGCTTCGCCAGTGCGCAAAACCTTGGGCAGGCCATGCGGCGCATCGGCCGCAGGCGGGTATTTCTCTTGAAGCTGACAAGCGATTGCCACCTTGGCCGGATCGGTGTGAACAACTGCGACGCGCTTGATAGCGCCGCCGCGCTCGACCATGTCCACCGCACACCAGTCGGCGAACTGCGGCACGGCCGAACCAGCGATCTTTTGCAAAGTGCTTTCGTAATCGCTGACGGTAGCTAAGCTCGCGCCGGCATCGGTCAAAAAACGCAGCCGAGTAACAACAGATTGCAGTCGAGCTTCGGCGCTTTCGAGTTCTTGTTGCTTGCTCTGGGCACGGCGATAGGCTGCGTGCAGCGCACCCGATAGATAGCTTGCGGTCACGCCAATCACGCAATAAATCGCGATGACGAAGTGCCCGTTGGGATGGCGGAATAAGGGCGGCGTCGCCATCGAGGAACCGATGATTGCTCCCACAATGGTGGCCAGTAGACCTGGGCCTAGGCCGCCGTACCAAGCCGAGATTAATACAGCCAAGACAAACGGGAAAAAAGGAGTCTGTTCACCCAATGGAGTCCAAAACAAGTAGCGAAACAATGCCGCGATAGCGACAGCTAGAACTGCAACTAAGTAAGAATGCCATGTTCGTCGCGGATCCGAAAGCCTGTGCATCTAAGTGCTCACCCTTCGTCCAGCACGAGAGGCGCTGCATGGTTGCGTATGGCTGAACTTTTGGACCGTTTGGGAGTCTGGGTTAATGATAGGAGTTTTAGAATCTCATAAGCCAAAGCGCTGACAGCCCTTAGCGCGGGCCGCCAGAGACGGAAAAACTCGCCAGTGACATATTTGCAAGGGATGCGCCTGTGCACCGCCCAGGAAACGAAAGAACCAGTGGTAAGCCAATGGAAGTGAGTGGTGGCGAACCTATGGCGGCGATTGATTGTCAGTAGCCATGTTTCGCTCGTTCTAGTGCAGTGGAGGTGTGACATGCGATATGAGCACGACGACGACCGAGACGTGTTTTCGAGCCGATGAGCAAACGACGTCGGGGTTTCCCCTCCGAAACACGGGTGAAGCGCGGAGCGCGCATTGTCCACGGAAACAAGTTGCTCGAAGAGAAGTTGGGCCGCAACGACCTATGCCCTTGCGGTTCCGGCAGACTGTTCAAGAAGTGCTGCCTCGCCCGCGGCTGCTTTTGACGGAGTGAACCGCCAGTATTATGACCGCGAAGAATAATCAGCCCGCCCGGGCCTACTGGGCGGGCGACATTATTGCGCGACCGTAGCCCTGGCGATTGCACCGCCGATCGCTCCAATAAGGACAAGTCTTAGACATCCAGAGAGTGGTTCAATCGTGCTCCTAACGATTTCGACTACGCATGTTCCAGCGACTGACCTGGGCTATCTGCTGCACAAGCACCCGGGCCGGTTTCAGTCCTTCGATCTGAGTTTCGGGAAGGCTCACACGTTTTATCCGGAAGTTAGCGAGGATAAGTGCACGGCCGCGTTGCTGCTTGAGGTTGATCCAGTTGGCATGGTCAGGGGCAAAGGCCGGAACCAAAACTCTCTTTTAGCGCAATACGTCAATGACCGTCCTTTCGTCGCGTCGTCTTTTATGAGCACCGCGATTTCACAGGTGTTCGGTTCGGCCTTGTCGGGGAAGTGCAAGGATAAGCCGGACCTCGCCGCGCTTCCGATTCCGCTGACGGCGCGAATCGACGTCCTACCCGTGCGAGGCGGCGAAAATCTGATCCATCAGTTGTTCGAGCCGCTTGGTTATCAAGTCGAAGCAGTTCGGCACGCGCTCGATGAACAGTTTCCGGAGTGGGGCGAAGGTTCGTATTACTCAGTCACGATTCAAGCCACGACCACACTGGCCCACTTGCTCACACATCTTTTCGTACTGATTCCCGTATTCGACAACGCCAAGCATTACTTCGTCGGCGACGACGAGATTGAAAAGTTGCTCGCTAAGGGCGAAGGTTGGCTCAGTCGGCATCCCGAGCGCGATCTCATTACCCGACGCTACTTGCGACACCAACCCAGTTTGGTGCGTGAAGCGCTTGCACGGCTTATTGAAGAGGAAGCATCGTCCGTAATCGACGATTTAGCTGCATCAACACCGCCGGAAGATGTTCTCGAACAACCAATCAGTCTCAATCAGCAGCGGCATGGCGCAGTTCTGGCGGCCTTGAGGTCGACAGGCGCTCGGACAGTCTTGGATCTCGGTTGCGGCGAGGGCACTCTGCTGCGAACCCTCATGGCTGACCATCAGTTCGAGCGAACCGTGGGTATGGACGTTTCGATCCGCTGCTTGGAGATCGCATCACGGCGGCTCAAACTCGATCGCATGCCTGACCGACAGGCCGAACGCATCCAGCTGATTCACGGCTCTCTTATTTACCGAGATAGACGCCTGGAAGGATTCGACGCTGCTGCGGTCGTTGAAGTGATCGAACACCTCGATCCCCCCCGGCTCGCGGCCTTGGAGCGCGTCGTGTTCGAGTTTGCGCGTCCAAAAACAGTCGTTGTGACGACGCCGAACCGCGAGTACAACGCGAAATGGGAATCACTGCCTGCCGGCAAGTTCCGCCACCCCGACCACCGCTTCGAGTGGGACCGCGCCGAGTTCCGAGCGTGGGCCGAGCGGATCGTCGCGACGCACCGCTACTCCGTACGTCTTCTTCCTGTCGGCCCAGAAGATCCGGTGGTCGGTGCGCCGACACAAATGGCGGTGTTCGACGTAGCTCAACTTCAAACCCTCTCGCAAGAACATTGATGGACTCGTGATACACCAATGCAGATAACGATTCCAAAGTTGTCGCTCGTCGTATTGATCGGCGCTAGCGGGTCAGGCAAGAGCACATTCGCGCGCAAGCATTTCCTGCCGAGCGAGGTGCTATCGTCGGATTACTGCCGCGGCTTAGTCAGCGACAACGAGAACGATCAAGCCGCGACGTGTGACGCCTTCGAGGTCTTGCATTTCATCGCTGCTAAGCGATTGGCACGCGGGCATTTGACCGTCGTGGATGCAACGAATGTCCAGGCCGAATCCCGCGCGCCGCTCGTGCAACTGGCCCGCAAGTACCACTGCCTGCCCGTCGCCATTGTGCTGGATACCCCCGAGGTGGTCTGTCAGGAACGTAACCGCGGCCGAGACGACCGTGCATTCGGTCCGCATGTCGTCCGCCAGCAACGGTCGCAACTGCGGCGGTCGCTCAAGGGCCTGCGCCGCGAGGGCTTTCGACATGTCTTCATTCTCTCAAACCCCGCCGATGTCGAAGCGGCTACGATGATGCGCGAGCCGCTTTGGAATGATCGCCGTGCCGACCACGGTCCGTTTGACATCATTGGTGACGTTCACGGCTGTGCTGACGAACTAAAGGATTTGCTCGCGGCCCTTGGCTATCAGATGGAGTTGACCCCCGAGCCGACAAATAGCGCTGTAGATGAAGTGTGGGGTAACTCGGTTTACGTTCATCCGAACAACCGCAAGGCCGTTTTCCTGGGAGACCTCGTTGACCGCGGACCGAAGATCCTGGAGGCCGTCAAGATCGCCCGCAACATGGTTCGCCGTGGCAGCGCACTGTGCGTGCCGGGCAACCATGACATGAAACTGCTCAAGAAGTTGCAGGGCCGAGATGTCCAGATCACGCATGGCCTCGCAAATACACTGGCGGAGATCGACGCCATCCCGACCGAACTCCGCGATTCGTTTTGCCAGTCGCTCGCCGAGTTCCTTGACGGCTTGGTCAGCCACTACGTGCTCGACGACGGACGGCTGGTGGTCGCTCACGCCGGCATGAAGGAGGCGATGCAGGGCCGCGGCTCGGGCAAGGTGCGGGACTTCGCTCTTTACGGCGAGACCACTGGCGAAACTGATGAGTTCGGCTTGCCAGTACGGTACAACTGGGCTGCGGAATACCGGGGCCAGGCTCGCGTCGTTTATGGGCACACGCCGGTCCCCGAATCCGAATGGCTCAACCACACGGTCAACATCGACACTGGTTGCGTTTTTGGCGGCCGTCTCACAGCATTGCGGTATCCGGAGATGGAGTTCGTTTCGGTGGCTGCAACAGCGACCTATTGTGAACCGGCGCGTCCATTTTTGGCGGACGAACACAAGGCTGGGGCACTCACGGCCCAACATGAGCATGACGATGTGCTCGATCTGGAGGATGTGTTCGGTAAACGAATCATCTCGACTCGGCTACACCATAACGTGACCATCCGTGAGGAGAATGCCACCGCTGCGCTCGAAGTAATGAGCCGTTTCGCCGCCAATCCGAAGTGGTTGATCTATCTGCCGCCGACCATGTCACCATCAGAAACTTCAATGCAGGACAGATACCTCGAACACCCGGCGGAGGCGTTCGCATATTACCGCAACCAGGGTGTACCGCAGGTCATCTGCGAACGCAAACACATGGGGTCGCGAGCCGTGGTGGTGCTGTGTCGCGACCGGCAAACCGCGCTGGAGCGGTTCGGAATCGTCGAGGACGAAGCTGGAATCGTTTACACTCGCACTGGTCGCCGATTCTTCAACGATCAGGAGGTGGAAGAGCAACTGCTTGACCGCTTCCGAAGTGCCTGTACGGCGTCCGGTTTTTGGGAGCGATTCAACACTTCTTGGGCGTGTTTTGACTGTGAGTTGATGCCGTGGTCAGCCAAAGCGCAGGAACTGCTTCGCACTCAATATGCCGCGGTGGGGTCGGCTGGCGTGGCATCACTGCCACTCGTGGTGACCGCGCTCGAACACTCCTCAGCCCGGCTCGGAGGCGATTCGGGGGCGCAGGTCGAAACGACGCTTCGGAAGTATCGCGAACTGGAACGAAGTGTCGAGAAGTTTGTAGCGGCCTACCGCAACTATTGCTGGCAGGTCAAATCTCTCGATGACTTCAAGTTGGCTCCGTTTCACCTGCTGGCGACCGAAGGCAAAGTTCATAGTGATCGCGATCACGTCTGGCACATGGAAACATTGGCTGGCATCTGCGTAGTCGACCCAGGCATGTTGCTAGCCACCGAGTACAAGGTCGTGGACACGACCAATCCAGCGAGCGAATCAGCCGCCATCGAGTGGTGGAGTGGGCTGACTATGGGTGGCGGCGAGGGCATGGTTGTCAAGCCACTCGACTTCATCGCACGCGGTAGCAAGGGACTTGTGCAACCGGCAGTGAAATGTCGCGGCGTCGAATACCTGCGCATCATTTACGGCCCGGACTACACCGCCGAAGAAAACCTTACCCGCCTCCGCCATCGGGGCCTCGGAGCGAAGCGCTCACTTGCATTGCGCGAGTTTGCCCTTGGCATCGAGGCGCTGGAGCGCTTCGTCCGCCGCGAGCCACTGCGTCGAGTACACGAATGCGTTTTCGGCGTATTGGCGCTGGAAAGCGAACCCGTTGACCCCCGCCTGTGAATCGGCCCAGTACTTATCGACTGAAAAACCGTTCGGAAACGAATCTCGGGGCGACAAAACGGCACGTACCAGGCTTACCTCCAATGTTGGATGAAAAGCAACTTCGCTCTTTTCGGATCTTGTGCAGACCCTATCCACGGCTCGCTAGCATAACTTCGATATGACCGTCACTCAGGGAGTTGCGGATGACCACCATCTCTGCTGACCTTCGTCGCGATCGCGATGCCTTTCTCCAGCGGGTATATGAGTTTACGGACGACCGCCCCTACCTGTATCCGAAAGTCATTGACGACTTGATTGAATGGAGCCTTGAGCGCTCGGACAAGCTCTATCACTGTCCGCGAACCGGGGACCAGGATGTCGTACGATTTCGCGTAGTGGGCCTTGATCAAGTATTTTGGATCGCCTACCCCCGCAAGCAAAAGAAAGACGCCAAGCTCATCGCCCTCGAAGATGACGTGGCCCAAACGCCGAAATGGGTCCGAGATGATGTCCGAAAGGAGTTTATCGCGTTTCGACATCCGGAACGCGAAGAGGACGAGGAATACCCGACCCTCTCGTTCCGTCACTTACTAATGGAGTCCAGGCGGCGCAAGATTTTCGATTTGATGGACCGTGCGCTCAATCAGATCAGGAAAAGCGTAATGAAGTAATGCTGACGCTACCCATGATTGTGGCTCGCCGCAGATTTCCAAACCTGTCATTCGGTTAAGGAAACCAATGCCTGTCGCGCTTATCCGCATTGGACAGTTTATTGCGCCTCCAGCTACATACTGTGCGATCGTCCGAGTCAGGCCCGCTGCGGCCGGCGATCGGATTCGGAGAAGAGCACCGCTCAGGGAGAATCATCATGCCCGCTGACAACGACCCTATTCAGCACGTAGTCGTATTGATGTTTGAAAACCGATCGTTCGATCAAATGTTGGGTATTCTCCAGACGGTTTATCCCAGTCTCGACGGGATTGATCCCAACGCGCCGCCACGATCTAACCTCGATCACGAGGGCAATCGGATCGAACAACGCGAAACGCAAGAAACAGTTGTCGATCCAGATCCTAACCATGATCTGATTAGTGTTTTGACGCAGATCGAAAGCCCCTTGCCCGAACCGAATGATCTAACTCCTAGCTACAGTTTCGTCCAGCGAGTCGGCCGGTTTTTTGCCTGGATTTTCCGAGTGGCACTTTCCTATCTGCCAGTAAGACGCAGGATGGTCGCTCGGATGGGGCTTCCAGTCTATCAGGGGAACTTCGCCGCTGTGTATTCGGAGCAGCACCCAAAGACCAATGTCGATCAGCGCCAACAGGTCATGGGTTATTTTCCCCGTGGGTTTCTTCCGGCGCTACACGCCCTAGCTCTCGATTTCACGATCTGTGATCACTGGTTCGCTTCGGTACCTGGGTCGACTTGGCCTAACCGTTGCTATGTTCACACGGGCACCTCACGGGGTCGTGCTTCAACGCCTGAGAAATGGCAGGACTTTTCCGCACTCCACCTCTACGATCAGGCGACCCTTTACGACCGTCTGAATGAACGCAACGTGTCATGGAAGGTCTATCACGATGGTTTGCCGCAATCGCTCGTACTGAGCCACCAGCAAGAGCGCCAGAATAAGAAGCGATACCAGTCAATGGAAGACTTCAAAGCCGACGCCGCTGGTGTCGCTACGGCTTTTCCGCAGTACGCCTTTATCGAGCCTTGCTACAAGGCGGGCGGAAACGACGACCACCCACCCAACGATACGATGGAGGCGCAGCGGCTTCTCGCGATGGTTTACAACTCCATTCGCTCGAATCCAGATTTATGGCCATCGACGCTGCTCGTTGTGATCTACGACGAACACGGCGGGTTCTTCGACCACGTTTGCCCGCCCGCAACCGTGCGACCAGACCGGTTTCGTGACGACTATCGTTTTGATCAGCTCGGTGTCCGTGTTCCGGCGTTGCTCATTTCGCCGTGGGTGCGCCGCGGGGTATTTTCAGAGACGCTCGATCACACCAGCTTGTTGAGATATTTGACCGACAAATGGAAACTTGGCCCCCTGGGAGATCGAGTCGCACAAGCCACGAGTATTGAAAACGCCATTGTTGATGTCCGGCGCGGGGACGCGGACACGATAGCACACATCGAGGTGCCGAAGCGAATGGCCGCAGCAGCAGCAGTGGAGCCGGCACAACTCAATGAGAATCAGATTGCCCTGCGCGAGCTAGCGCATTTCTTGGAAACGAAGGTGCGCCCCCAGGAGGCCATGGTGAAACGCGGGGCAATGATGGCCGTGCCGCCACGGCAGCAGTTGGAGATCGCTGAGGAACAGATTCGTACTTTCCTCGAAAGCTAGCGCACCGTCTCTATAGGAGACGCCTTGCACCTTTGATGAAGGCGACCAGTCCATTGGCAGTGAAGATCGGCGAGTCGAGTTCAAGTCCCCGCCATAATCCGAAGATTTGATTTTCGAGGTCATTAGGCCGGCGACCTACTCCGCCAGGATAACTCGGAATGCTCAACGTGACATTTGCGCGGCCTGCTATTTCGACGGTGACGTGCGGCATGTTGCCGTCCGCCCGACGCCGACCGATTTGTTCCTGAATCCAACCATCTGTGATGCCGTCATCTTGGCGGCGGTCATTGCCGATCGTGACCGTGATCATGGGCGCATCCTCGGTGAGAAGTTTCAGCAACCGACCATTCTTAGCCGAGCTGGACCTCGGTTCAAACTCAGTTGCGACAAAATGAGCCAAGTCGCTGTGGGCGTCCGATAAACGCGACGGACACTTCACCTTGTCCTGCATTGAGCAGCCGCCGATGGCTCGCAATCATTTGGAGCTTTGATGTTTTGTCGTCGGGAGATCAAGGGGGCATTCACCCTCGATGGCGATTTCGGTTGTTTCATTGCGAGAGGGCTGGCGTATCCCGCGAAATCGGACCGACAGCTTGTTAGCGCGAACTTGACCTAGCACGAGTTCCAAGACCTGGTCAACCACGCCCGCCGCCTTCAAGAGGAAGAGAGCCTTTAAGCGAGCCTTCTCTTTCCAGTTTGTGCCACCACCAAACGTCACGAAGGCATCTCGAATCACACAGTTCTTGATCGTGTATTGCCCTGACCCTTCGATATAACTCATCAGTCCGGCGTTGCCGTCATGCCCCCAGCCCCGAGAGGTCCATGGGGCCGGGTCATTGAGCAGCACGCGGCCGGCGCGTAATCGAGCAATGTCATCCGCCGAGTAAGTCTTGCCGCCATAACCAAAAGACCCCTCGAAGGGGTTGCCAAATCGACCTTCCTCGATCTTCAGTTGAAGTTTCCACTTCTCTTGTTTTCCAGTTGCCTCCGAGTGCACGTCGCCGACCCGGGCCGAGTGTGCTTCGTTCTTGAACGCAAACGGTAGAGCTTGGCCGTGGCGATGCCTATCTGACCGAAACGAGTTCAGCATCGCAGTGTCGGCGCTCGACTGACTCGTCGCGGTAATCTCGATTTTGTTATCAGAACTGCGTCGTACGGTGTCGGCGATGAAGAAGTTATCGCCGAGCATCACCCAGAGCCTACCCAGTGGCACTCGTTTCTTCGCGCCAGCTCTGTTTTGGGCCTTCCCAACCTTGGTCTTGGCTCCAAGAAGACCTCGCGCGGGATAGTGGGCTAACGCCATGATTCCGGTCATGTGTCCGAACAACATTGGTTGTTGGTCGGGGTGTTGAATGTGACGGGCGATGAAGTCGTAGAGCGAGTTTGCAGTGACATCACCGTGTTGTGTTTTCGCCTCGCCTCGCAGCCCACGAATGAGAGCATCCGTAAATAGTCCATGTCCGATTGAGGGATCTTCGTAGGAGGACTGTTGGGCAGTGCATGCCGCAACAATGATCTTGCCTTCGCCGCGAACGACATCAAGTTCTCGACGCACTAGTTGCTTATCACCGGCCAGTTGCCCTCGCGCCACGATTCCGCCAGAGTGACAGAAATCAAGCCACAAAAACGCCCGCTTGCTCCGACATTCATCGAACATCGACCGAATCTCTGCTAGCGGCAACCCCGTCGCCTGGTCCACCGTGTCATAGGCGACGAAGTAGTATTGCCCGCCCACCGAGATTCCGTGACCAGCCAAGTAAACAAACACCGGCTCGTCCTGGGTAGTCGTTAGCAAAACAGCGCGAAGCGCATCGTCGATGTTGCGCCGTGTCGCTTGTTTGTTTGCCAACACCGTCACTCCGCTGGATCGAAAGGTTCCGCGGCGGGAAGATAGAATCTTCGCCATTTCCCGCAGGTCGGCGGAGACCGCCGGGAGCCGGTTCCTGGGATTGGGATAATCGCTTATGCCAATGACGAGCGCGCGCTGATTGGCATTTCGTGCTCGCGTGACTGAGGAGATGCGCTTCATCCTTACCATACTGTTCCCATGTCTGTTTCAGCTGCTTCCGATAATCGGTCTTTCCGCGGTCTCTACCCACGAAGCGTACGCTTCGACGTTCTGCTGCATAAGGTCGTCGATAGGTTGTCCTTCCGCCGTCCAAGAGTCGTCCCACCGACGCCGCCGGCCCCCGTCTGGATGGAATACTTTGCGATAAACCGATTTCTTAAATGGCTGCGAGTCGATCAGAGTGAATGAACTGAATCGCTCTGCGGCGTATCGCACATACTGTGCGCCGCCGACCAAGATCAAAGACAGCTCGCGGCCAATCTCGTCCTGCATTCTCTGCACCCGCGCAATAGCCTTGAGGCCCTCGTCGCGGCTACGGTAGCCCGTTTGAAAGTTGACCGCGACGTGCAACAACTGTGAGTTGTCCCGTAGAAATGCAGACCAAAAGTCCCAGTCGGCGGGCATCACGGCACTTAGGTTGGGGACGACGGAAACGCCTGCCTCCGACAACTCGGCCAAGCACACCAGTTGGCGTTTGCGGTTATAAAGGAGATCTGATCTGGGTACGTCTAAGAAATGCGAGTAGTTCGGGCCGATGAAGAGCGCGGCGTCAAGTCGGGCAACTTGCGCCGCGACGCCGTCGATTTTGCGAAACTCCCAATACCGCTCCAAGAACTTGTCCTTTGCGGTTCCTCGCAGGATGACTTGGGCATGGTCGCCGACCTTAAACCGCCGGCGCAGTGCCGTCGCTTCGTTCGGACTGGCACAGTATCGTCCATCATGGTTGGCAAAGATCGAGTACGGGTCGAGCGCAACGACGCCGGCCTTCAATGCGCGCACCCGGCTGGAGGCGTGGTGAACCATCGGTACATAACGTGGTAGCGCGAAGGGTGTCTGACGAAGTGCGGGGAGGTCATCGAATCGCAGGCCGCCGATCTCCCACATCCGCCGCCGATAGTCTTCGGGCTTGTAAGGACAAACGTGGTCGCACGTATTGGTCCCGCAGCAGAACTGATCGAAGCAGTTAAATAGCGACCGGCCATTCCTCAGTCCGCCGCAAGGTTCGTAGAGGAAACAGTCCGGGCAAGTTACCGCGACGGGACCGGGAGGCCGAAGTTCAAGTCGCAGCCGGCCGTTCGTTGTCATGCGGCCCTCGTGCCGTCATCGACGACGACCTCAATGAAGCCCGACACAGACGAAACTTTACGCACCATCATCGGAGTAACTCCCGGATGCCCCGGCGCTCTCAAAGCATCGAGTAAAGACTTAGCACCGTCACCGTCGATCTTGCCTATGACCTTGTGGCCGTTCACCAGATGAATACACCGGCCGTTGGCAGCAGCGTGTCCTTCTAGATGGTCGCCAGCCGCTACCTCAGATCCTCCCAACGGGGCCGCTGTGTAGACCGTGGACATAATGTCCGGCCGCCCGAAAAGCGTCGGCGTCGCCATATTCTTGAGCGAGCGGTCGGAACCCTTCTTGAAGTTCTCGACCTGGCCTTTTAAGACGTTTTCACCCATCGAAGTTGATCTCCGCAACGACGGGCGAGTAGACCTGTTCTCGTCCTCGCTTTTCCCGTCGAACTAGGCGCTTTTCGTAAAGGTCTTTCAGCCTATTATTCCAAGCCGTCCCTTTGATACCGTCTTGGCCCCCGAGTGAAGCGCCCGTCACCGCGGAACCATCAACTACGGCCTCCAGCGTGGCCTCTTGGCCGGGGTCGAGATTCCCTACAAGGCATGCGGACTTTGGGGCGGCCTTGCCGCGCGAAACTAGAAAACATGTGTGCGTCCACTCAGCGACCATCTGAAGTTCATCAAGCCAATCTGGGTCAAAGTTCACCAAGACGGGAAAGATGTCGTTCCGCTCGTCGGCCGCCCAGCGCAGGAGTGGCACAAGAGCCTCATTGATCCAAGAGCCAGTGATGATTTCGACCCCTGCAAAGTCGAGGAGCGCTACCGCCCCGGACGGGATTTCTGCGAGGGCCGCACACAAACGGGGAAAGTGTTTACGCCCTTGGGGACGGCCCTGCAAGGTCCGACCAAGCTCTTCGGCTACCCGTAAAAGCTCCACCATATTTATTTCCCTCACGATTCTCATTACCGTCTACTAAACATAGTACACTAGGGTCGCGGCAAGGCAAGCCACGATGTCCGCTTTTTCAGACTAACGGATATGGATCGGAGCCGCTCGAAGTGCGGCAGCAGATGGTCAACTGGAAGCCAGGGCGGAAGATCACGTAGCCTTCCTCGCCTTTATCGGCGTCGAAATCTGTGCCGTCCATCATCACGACGCCTTCGCCGCTACGAAAGCGAAGCGTTCCGCGCATCGCCGCCAGCGCCTTGAACACACTGTAAAATCCGGTCCCACCGTTGCCCGGACCAAACCGACTCACGCCGGTATGAAGGGCAAGCCTAATGGCTTCCTTATGTGTCCGAAGATGCCGATAGGCATCGGTGCTCGTCAGACTTTGCAAGACGCCGATTCCAACGTCGGCTACAGAGCAAACTGTTACACCCTCCGAGACTTGGTAGCCAACCAGCACGCCGGCGGGTGAGTTTGCGTGGATGGTCGCGTTGTCAGCCATTTCGCCGAGAGCAGCTGCAATCCCTTTCGCCTTATCTAAATCAAAGCCAACGCACTTTATTGATTGCCGGAAGCGGACGAGATACTCCAACCAGTCATCATTGGTCGTTGGCGAATCGTTTCCCTCCAGAACAAAGAACTCTTGCGCCATTGCATTGATTGACTTGGATCTGGGCTTTTGGGTGCCGTAAGTTCGCAGCCCGAGGTCACACCTGACCTCGTGCAAAGCGCGCCCGATTGGCGATGTGCAGATTGCGGCTGGTAGCGGCGGGACTCCATGATTTTGCCATCTCGCACAGCCATATTCGACCAGTCCAGGAAGTGTCGTGTTTTTGAGCGAGTTGACAAAGTCGACGACGGCCCGACCGGTCCCCACGGCCTGCTGGAGTTCCTCAACAAGTTCGCAGGTAAGCCACACAGGCAAAATGTGCCGACGTGCCTCGCGCGTCGTCGCGCTAAATGAAAAGCTGCCTTTTGCGTCATAGTATGGACCGGATCTAGGTTCGCCATCGGCGGCAGGATGAGAGGATCTTCGCCATTTCTCGCAAGTCGTCGGCGACCGCTCGGAGCCGGTTCCCGGGATTGGGATAATCATTGATGCCGACCCCAAGTCCGCGCTGAATGGCTGTTCGCGCTCGTGCGGCAACGGTAGGCTGATTTCATCCGCTGGAGTTACGCCTGATGCTGCGGCTTTCCGAACTCAAATCCGGCCAGTCGATCATGGGTCTGGAGCCGGCTGTCGTCACCACGGTTGTCGCCGTGGTGCCCATTGCCGATGGTGCCGTGCAACTCGTCTACAAGATGCCGAACGGTTCGCTCAAGGAACGAATGATCGGCGTCTCCGACGAGGAGAACATCAGCCTCGCCACGGCCGAGCGGCCCTGGGCATTCGATGGTGACGGTGCGGACTTCCGGCTCGCTTGCGAAGCCAAACGAATCGACTTCGCTTTTCTTTTCGACCCGATGATGGCCGTCCACACGTCGAATGTCGAGCCGCTGCCGCACCAGATCACCGCTGTCTACGAGTCAATGCTGCCGCGTACTCCATTACGATTCGTGCTGGCCGACGATCCCGGTGCCGGCAAAACGATCATGGCCGGACTCTACATCAGCGAACTCATCATGCGGGCTGACGTTCGCCGCGCCTTGATCGTGGCCCCCGGCAGTCTAGTCGAACAATGGCGGGATGAACTCTACGAGAAGTTCGGACTGGAGTTCAGCATCTATTGCCAGGCACTGGAGCAGGCCACGCCCAATGCCAATCCGTTTGAAGCGTGCGACCAACTTATCGTCCGCCTCGATCAAATGGCCCGCAACGATGGGCTGCGCGAGAAGCTCTGCGCCGCCGGCTGGGATCTGGTCGTCTTCGATGAAGCCCACAAGCTGGCCGCCCATTACTATGGAACCAAGATCGAGAAAACCGGACGGTTCAACTTTGCCGAGGAACTTGGTCGAAACACCCGGCACCTACTTTTGATGACTGCTACGCCGCACAACGGCAAAGAAGAGGATTATCAGCTCTTCATGTCGTTGCTCGATTCCGACCGGTTCTACGGCAAGTTTCGTGATGGTGTTCACAAAGTGGATGCTTCAGACCTAATGCGGCGGATGATCAAGGAGGAGTTGGTCAAGTTCGACGGCCGGCCGTTATTCCCGGAACGCAGAGCGCACACTGTCAACTATCCGCTTTCCTCGATTGAAGCGGGCCTTTATGAATCGGTCACGAAGTACGTGCAGACCGAAATGGGCAAGGCCGACGAACTCGACGGGAAGCGTAAAAGTTCTGTCGGATTTGCACTGACGGGTCTCCAGCGCCGGCTCGCGTCTAGTCCCGAGGCGATATTCCAATCGCTCAAGCGTCGAAAACATCGCCTTGAAATACGGGTTCGCGATGAAAAGCTCGGCATGCGTGGCCGTCAAGTTCTGGCCGAGACGCTGCATGACGTGCCGGAGGACGAAGACGACCTTAACGCCACCGAGCAGGAAAATCTCGAAGAGGCCCTCATCGACGCAGAGACCGCTGCCGAAACGGTAGCGGAGCTAGAGGATGAAATCCGCATTTTGCACGGTCTCGAAGAACAGGCCAAGGCTGTCGTGGCATCGGGACAAGACCGCAAATGGGAAGAACTGTCCAAGCTATTGCAGAACACACCTGAGATGCGCGACGCCAACGACCGCCAGCGCAAGATTATCATCTTTTCCGAGCACCGCGACACACTGAACTACTTGCATGGCAGGATTGCCGACGTCTTGGGCAAGCCGGATGCGATCGCCATCATTCACGGCGGCACCAAGCGTGATGAGCGGCTCAAGACGCAGGCACAGTTTCGATCTGACCCCGACCTGTGCGTCCTGATCGCCACCGATGCGGCCGGCGAAGGCGTCAATCTCCAGTGCGCACACTTGATGGTTAACTATGACTTGCCTTGGAATCCCAACCGGCTCGAACAACGCTTCGGTCGTATCCACCGCATCGGCCAGACCGAGGTATGCCACCTCTGGAGCCTCGTCGCCAAGGAAACGCGCGAAGGCGCTGTCTATCATCGCTTGCTCGAAAAGTTAGAAGTCCAAAGCACAGCTCTGAAGGGCCGCGTCTTCAATGTCCTGGGTGATGTCTTCGAGGAAATGAGCCTGAAGCAGTTGATGATCGAGGCCATCCGGTACGGCGATCAGCCGGAGGTCCGTGACAAGTTAAAGAAAACAGTCGAACACGCTTTTGACCCTTCGCACCTCAAGTCATTGCTGGAACGGAATGCACTCGCGCAAGAGACCATGAGTCCGGAGCGGCTATTCAAGGTTCGCGACGACATGGAAAAGGCCGAGGCACGACGGCTTCAGCCGTTTTTCGTTCGCTCGTTCTTCCTCCAAGCATTCAGCCAACTTGGCGGCTCGATTTACCCGCGTGAGTCGGAGCGATTCGAGATTACCCATGTGCCTTCAGCCATTCGCGAGCGGGAACGCCGGCTGACCGGCCGCAATCGCCGCGAGCAGGAGCCAATCCTCAAGCGCTACGATCGCATCGCATTTTCCAAGGATGCCATCAAACTGCTCGATCGGCCGGGCACCGTGCCCGCCGTGCTGATGCACCCCGGTCATCCGCTCATGCTCGCCGTCAGTGACATCATCTTGGAACAACACGCCAACCTATTGCGCCAGGGCGCAATCCTCGTGGACCCCAAGGACGAAGGCGGTGAGCCGTGGTTGCTCTTCCTTCTCACACACGAAGTGAAATCCGGCGACGGCGCGGTTTTGTCCAAGCGAATGCAGTTCGTTCGCGTCAACGCTGATGGCTCGACAGCAAACGCGGGTTGGGCACCACACCTGGACCTCGAACCGCTGGATGCCGCAGAACGCCCCCGTTTGCAGGGACTGCTGGCGTCACCGTGGATTCGTGCAGATCAAGAAGCTCGCGCTGTCGGCTTGGCTGCCGCGACGCTGGTGCCCGAACACTTCAAAGAAGTTGCTGACCGTAGGATCTCGCACGTCGATAAGACGCTCGCCGCCGTTCATGAACGGCTAACTAAGGAAATCAACTTCCTTTCCGACCGTTGGCTCAAGCTCAAGGAAGACCTGGCTGCGGGCAAAGACGTTCGCGTCAGCGTGGACAACGCTCGCAAAACACTAGCAGATCTTGAAGGCCGGCTGGAAAACCGCAAGCGTGAACTTCAGGCGATGCGTCACGTGGTGAACGGCACGCCGGTCGTGCTGGGTGGTGCACTGGTGGTGCCCATTGGATTGTTGCAACAACTTCGTGGCGAGGCTCCAGCGCCGACCACTGCTGATGCGATCGCTCGCTCGCGGATCGAAGATTTGGCGATGAAAGCCGTTTGGCGAGCTGAAGAGGCGCGCGGCTGCCGAGTCGTAGATGTGTCAAATGAAAAATGTGGTTGGGATCTCACGTCCTACCCGCCGGCCCAAGGTGACTTCTTGCCCGAGCCACGACACATTGAGGTGAAAGGCCGGGCCAAGGATGCGACCACAATCACGGTGACGAGCAATGAGATTCGTTACGCCTTCAACCAAGCTGAAAAGTTCGTTCTGGCCGTCGTCTTCGTGAACGATGACGACACGACGGTCGGCCCACACTTCATCCGTAAGCCGTTCGACAGTGAACCGGGCTGGGGCGTTTCGTCGATTAACTATCACCTCAACGATCTTCTTACCCGCGCCGGGGCGCATCATATTTGCCCAACTCGTTCACGATCCGGAAGATCTCTGGCGTTGCAAGAATCCAGGCAGAGAACCGAATCAACAGGAACGAGGTCACTGGGCCAAGGCCCGCGCCAAGCTGTTCGCTATCATCGAAGATCTGGTGAAGTGGGAAAACACTACTAACCAGATGGTGCTGGAAAAAGCTCGCGAGGCTATTCGTCAAAGTTGGCGAGAAAGTTGCGAACTGAACAAGGATCACCCGCAAGCTAAGGAACTCTTTAGTCCCACGAAGATGCCGGGCCTGCATGACCCCTTCGCGGGCGGCGGGGCGATCCCGCTCGAAGCCCAGCGACTCGGGCTGGAGGCGTTTGCCAGCGACCTCAACCCCGTCGCGGTGCTGATCAACAAGGCAATGATCGAGATTCCGCCGAAGTTCGCGGGAAAGCCGCCGGTGTTTTCGGGGGCGAACACGGCATTGACTTCATGGAGCGGGTCGGCCGGGTTGGCGGAGGACGTGCGCCGCTACGGCCAGTGGATGCGGGATGAAGCCTTCAAACGCATCGGCCATCTCTATCCGCCGATTGAGATCACGAAGGCGATGGTAAAGGAACGGCCCGACCTGAAACAGTACGAAGGTGAGAAACTCACGGTCATCGCCTGGCTCTGGGCACGCACGGTGAAAAGCCCAAACCCGGCGTTCAGCAATGTCGATGTGCCGCTGGCCAGCACGTTCGTCCTCAGCAGTAAGGGAGGCAAAGAGGCGTATGTTCAGCCGGTCGTCGGCAAGTCCGGCTACACGTTTATGGTGAAGGTCGGGAAGCCTCCCGCCGAGGCCAAGGCGGGAACGAAGTCAGGCGGGAGCCATACCAGCCATCTTTGTCTAATGTCCAAAGTTCCACTTTCATTCGAGTACATCCGATCGGAAGGCCAAGCTCAGAGGCTCGGTCAGCGACTTATGGCGATTGTTGCTGAGGGTACGCGAGGGCGTGTTTGTTTATCCCCCACCATGGAACATGAGCAGATTGCTAGAACGGCGAAGCCCGAATGGAAGCCAGACGTTGAAATATCTCACTGGCCAGGAAGAACTAACGTAGTCGAGTATGGTTTGACCCGATTCGGCGATCTCTTCACCCCTAGGCAGTTGGTGGGGTTGACGACGTTCAGCGATTTGATCCGCGAGGCGCGGGAGCGTATTCGCCGAGACGCGATCGCGGCCAACCTGCCCGACGACGATACGCCCCTCGACGTCGGTGGCACCGGAGCGCGAGCGTATGCCGAAGCGGTCAGTTTGTATTTGGCATTCAACATTTCAAAGTCATCAGATTATTGGAGCAGCATTTGCACATGGCGCTCCGATCCAAAAAACCTAGGGATTGGCCATGTATTTGCGCGTCAAGCGATACCGATGGCATGGGATTACGTAGAAGGCAGTCCATTTAGTGATTCCAGTGGAAGCTGGCTTGTGAGCCTCGATTGGGTAGCGCGAGTTATTGACATGTTTCCGGGAACGACAAGCTGTGTGGCGAAACAGGCTGTTGCCCAAAAACTGACAACAGATTCACGCAGTTTTGTTTCGACTGATCCACCCTACTACGACAACATCGGCTACGCAGATCTTTCGGATTTCTTTTACGTTTGGCTCCGACACGCATTGAGATCTGTTTTCACGCAACTGTTGGCCACGATCTCAGTGCCAAAGGCCGAAGAACTAGTTGCCGCGCCGTATCGCCATGGGGGCAAAGATAATGCCGAGAAGTTCTTTCTCGAAGGAATGACGCAAGCCCTGCATAATCTCGCTACGCTGGCTCATCCGGCGGCACCTTTAACCATTTACTATGCTTTCAAACAATCTGAGACAGAAACCACAGATGGCACTTCAAGTACAGGCTGGGAGACATTCCTCGATGCCGTATCAAAATCTGGACTGGCTCTAACTGGCACTTGGCCCATGCGTACAGAACTCGGTAATCGGACAATGAGTACTGGTAACAACACACTCGCTTCCTCGATTATCCTGGTGTGCCGGCCGCGGGCTGAGAACGTGGGAACAATCTCCCGCCGGCAGTTCATCCGCCAACTCAACGAAGCACTGCCGTTGGCCCTCGACGCGATGACCCGCCAAAGTGAGGGATTGCATTCACCTGTCGCGCCCGTGGACTTGTCTCAGGCAATCATTGGCCCCGGCATGGCAATCTTCAGCAAATACGACGCCGTCTTGGAAGCAGACGGTAAGCCAATGACCGTTAAGACGGCATTGCAACTTATCAACCGGTTTCTAGCTGAAGACGATTTCGACGCCGACACCCAGTTCTGTTTGCATTGGTTTGAGCAGCACGGCTGGGAGTTTGGCAAGTTTGGTGAGGCTGATACGCTTGCGCGGGCCAAAGGTACAAGCGTTGATGGTGTCAAGCATGCTGGAGTCATCGAGTCCGTCGGCGGTTCGGTGCGACTGCTCAAATGGGCCGAATATCCAGAGGATTGGAACCCCGCCACCGATAAACGACTGCCAATCTGGGAAGTCCTGCATCAACTGATTCGCGTTCTTCGAAATGAGGGTGACACCGGGGCCGGTCGTGTACTGGCTGGCGTGGCCAGCAAAGCCGAAGCAGCCCGACAGTTGGCATACCGACTTTACACACTTTGTGAACGCGCCGGCTGGTCTGAGGATGCCCGGGCGTACAACGAAGTGGTCACAAGCTGGAGCGGTATGGAAAGCGCGGCAGTGAAAGAAGCGAAGCCGGCTCAACAGTCAATGTTTGAGCAATAGAGGTGCCCAACCGATGAAGCCCTGGCGTGAGAATGCTATCCCCCATTCGGACGTGCTGAAGGGCACATTCCTCCAGTCAGAGTTCGCCGCTGACATCACCGCAGTGAACTCCGGCAAAGCGCCGACTGAGTATCAAGATGCCGTCGCATTTTTCGATCGCACATTCATTACCGAGGGAATGCGACTCTTACTAACGCAGGTTGCTCAGCGACTTTCTGGTAACGGCGGCGAGCCGGTCATCCAGTTGCAGACTGCGTTCGGCGGTGGCAAGACGCACACGATGCTGGCGGTCTGGCATCTCGCTAAACGCGAGGCATCGCTTGCTGATCTTCCCGGCATCCCACCGCTCCTTGAAAAAGCGGGACTCAAAAACGTGCCGGCCGCCAATGTCGCGGTACTCGATGGCACGGCCCATGCGCCCGGCCAACCCTGGAAGCGCGGCAAGACAACGATCAAAACGTTATGGGGCGAGCTAGCTTGGCAACTTGGCAAAGCCGATGGCTACGCAATGGTGAAGGACGCCGACGCCAGCGGCACATCACCTGGAAAAGATGTGCTGCGCGACCTGCTGGCAGCGAATGCGCCCTGCGTCGTGTTGCTCGATGAGCTGGTGGCGTATATCCGTCAGTTTCAAGACGGCCAACTGAGCGGCGGTAGTTACGACAGCAACATCTCATTCATTCAGGCACTGACCGAGGCGACCAAGCTGGTGCCCACGGCGGTCGTGTTGGCCTCGTTGCCCGAGTCCGATCTGGAGGCGGGCAGCATTCATGGCGTAAAGGTGCTCAGGGCACTGGAAAAAACTTTTGCGCGGGTGCAGGCGCTGTGGAAGCCGGTGGCGACCGAAGAAGCGTTCGAGATTGTTCGACGACGGCTCTTCGAGCCGGTTCGCGATCCCAAAGTGCGCGACACTGTGTGTCGAGCGTTCGCCGACGCCTACGTCGCCGAGGGTGCGAAACTGCCATCGGAAACCCAAGAGAGCCGCTACCTCGATCGCTTATGCAAAGCCTACCCGATTCATCCGGAAGTGTTTGACCGGCTGTACGAAGACTGGTCCACGATCGAGGGCTTTCAGCGAACCCGGGGCGTGCTGAAGCTGATGGCCAAGGTCATCAGCCGACTTTGGAGGGATGACAACAGGGACTTGATGATCTTGCCGAGCAGCTTGCCGATGTATGACGGCGACACGCGCAACGAGTTGACGTATCTGTTGCCGGTCGGTTGGGACCCAGTGATTGAAGGCGACATCGACGGCGAGCGGGCTGAGACGACTGATTTGGAGGCGAAGGAACCGCGATTCGGTCAAGTCAACGCAGCCCGCCGAGTGGCGAGGACATTGTTTCTTGGCTCCGCGCCAGCGTCGATGGCCACAAAGCCCGGCATTCGTGGACTCGATCGCGCACGAGTCCTGCTCGGCTGCCTGCAACCGGGTCAAACGGCATCGGTGTTTTCCGACGCCCTCAATCGCTTGGCCGACCGATTGCACTACCTGAACAGTTCCGGTGATAAGGCCCAGGATGCGACGCGGTTCTGGTTTGACACACGGGCCAACCTGCGACGCGAGATGGAGGATCGCAAGCGGCGGTTCGACGACAAGACCGAAGTGCGCGATCGAATCGAAGCAGTCCTGCAACGACTTGTCGCCAATGTATCACTCTTCGACGGCACTCACGTTTTCACGCCGCATGGAGACCTACCGGACGACACCGCTCTTCGCCTCGTGGTGTTGTCGCCGGAGGACTGGTATTCCCGAGAGAACGGCCGGCTAGCCAACGACGCGGTTGCGGAATATCTGCGCAACCACGGGAGCCAACCTCGACATCGAGCTAACCGGTTGGTGTTTTTAGCGCCTGACCAGGGCATACTCGCGAGAATGCGCGAGGCGGCGCGAGTGGCACTGGCATGGGCGTCGATTGTTGAAGATGTCGAAAACGATCGCCTGATCATTGACCAGTTGCAAAAGCGCCAAGCCGAGAAAGAGCTGCAAGCCGCGAAAGAAGTACTGCCGCGAACAGCACGAGAATGCTACCGGTGGCTTCTTTGCCCGGTTCAAGAAACGCCAACCGAGCCGAAGCCCATCGTCGAAGCGCTTCCGCTGAACACATCGGGCGGATCGGTTGGAAGTGAAATCGAGCGAGTCTGCAAGGAAAACGAGTTAGTGATTACAGATTGGTCGCCGATCCATTTGCGTACCAAGCTCAAGGAACTTTACTGGAAGGATGGCCGGGCCGCGGTTCAGGCAATGGCGTTTTGGGAAGATTCATTGCGTTATCTGTACCTTCCGCGGTTTCGCGACCGTGACGTACTCGCACACGCGATTCGGACCGGCACCGCGAGCCGGGATTTCTTTGGCACGGCGCTGGGGCAGACCGGTGGCAAGTTTGACGGGTTCGAGTTCGGCGGTGGCGTCGTTACGCTGAACGACACGCTGCTTTTGATCGAACCCCAGGCGGCCAACGCATACGCGGTCGAGATCACAAAACTCACTCAAGGGATGACACCCGAAGGAGATCGCCCAAATCTCAGATCGCCCACTGGCCCGGGCGGATCGCCGCCGATCGTCGCCGGCGTGCCCAAGGCACCAAGGGTGAGTTTGTTCCACGGCACCGTCGATGTGCCGCCCGCGACTGCAAAGATGCGCCTGGTTCAGCTCGCTGAAGAAATCGTCAGCCAGCTCGTTTCCGACCCCGACGCCACGGTGCGCGTCACGGTCGAGATTGAAGCAGAGTTTCCGGACGGCGCATCCGAGGCCATCCGACGAGCCGTGAGTGAGAATGCGAATAGCCTTGGCTTCAAGACAAAACACTGGGAGTGATAGTTGTCACCAACTAGCGGTTCCGAAAAGCCAATGCCAAGGCGAATGCAATGATGGTCGCAACTATGGTTCCTCCCGCTTGAATGTAGGCGGATCTTCGCATCGCTTTGATGCCATCTGTACTGAGCTTGGCTTGCAACATCTCTAATCGTTGTTGTTGTCCCTCCTGCCACTGCCGCATTTCTCGGTCACGTCTCTCACTGTCTGCTCGAATCGACTCTTCGCGCTGCAAATCCGCGTGGTCTTTTGGAGTGTAGCCGCGTCGCCACGCTACAAACTTGTCGCATTGCCGATCGAGATACAGAGCTTGCGTTATCGCGTCCTTGTGGCCTGACCGCACCATTTCTCGAAACTCGGGCACTCCCATGCCACACGACGGCACGCTGTCATGAATCGACGGAGCACCACGAACGAAAATCTCATTGCGAAAGCGCTCATCGGCTTCATCAAGAGAACCACTCTGGCTTTTTCGCAATCCCAAATATCCACATTCAGCACATCGGGGCATTGTTACACCTTCGACCGTTTACGGCACAGAGCACCTAATAATCAGTGATTGTAGCAGCGTGTCCCGGCCGACTGAATCAACGCACGGGCCGCTAAAGGACGCATCGAATCGCGACAGAATACTTGAAGGCGGCCGCTTATCCCTCTCAATGGCGATTGGCAGGCGTCAACCTCCGCCTATTCCATTTCTTCCAACCTACCTTAGAGAACACCGATGATAATCGTTCTTGGCGGCCGCGAGTTTTCGATCAGGCTCGGCATGGCGAACCAATAAAACGACGTCGTGGTTTCTGACTCGCGAGCCACAACAATGATGGAGTAAAAACGGGTTTGGGATAGCTTTACCACGAATCGGCTGGGTTCCTGAAAATCGGTGGGTGGTTGGATCGAACAATCTGGACAAGGGGTTCTGCACACTGATGTACGACTACTTTGAGGAACGCGGGTTAGATCAGAGGCATGGCGACAGAAAGCGGAATGTTAAGCCCCGCGCCCCGGCCGGAATCAGCCAGGCTAGGATCGACGAGTTTATTTTCAGCGAGTGGCCCTGGTTCAAAACCCGCCAGATGGAAGGCCGCGCCGACGCGCCGAAAACTGAAGGAGTTTGGCCGGTCAACCACTTCCGCATTGAACGATATTTCGGCGACCCCGGTAAGGTCCACTGTCCGTGGCATTCTGATCCGGCGACGTGGCCCTTGAATGTCGAAGCCCTCGCACGTCGATTTCGCCTTCATCATTACGTCCGAGTTTGGAATGCCCAGGAGTGCCAAAGAATCGCTAGGGAACGAAACGAGGATGTTCGCCTGGCTCTGAGCATTACCGAGGAATGGTTCGATCCCCCGAATGGCGAGATTAAGGAGCCAATGCCCGGCTCTCCGACTCTAGGAGCGCACTCGATTCCGATTGTTCATTTCAACCCTGAGACACGGAGGTTTGAGTTCACCAACTCGTGGGGGGTACAGTGGGGATTCAATGGATGGGGCAGCTTTCCGGAGACGATGTTTGATCGTTATCTAATCGAGTCTTGGTGGTTGGTCGGGCGAGCACTTGAACCGCCTATCATTTCTTCCTCGGGGCTGGTCTGTCTGCTTTGGAAATCCGGATTCGGCGACGGGTCTCACGGTCGTGAAATCGTTGACGCGAGTACGGGCGAAAGGATTGCATGGGCATTTGCGGTTCGGCGAGACGATCACCTTGATCTCGAAGAACTTTTCGTATGGCCTAGTCATCGTCGCAAAGGCTACGCACGAAAGCTCGCCGAGATGGTCTTGGAGCTGGCCCAACAGATGGCACTGCCGCTCAGGGCCTGGGTTCCCTTTGCTGATGCCGACGTAGAAAACCGCGATGCTCTCAATGCAGTCATGCGACTCCTTGGACTTCAGCTACAGCCAAGTCCACATCAAGCCGCGGCTTTTGTCGCCACCAAGAAAAACGTCGTGTTTGATTTGGCGGAGCCGACCCTACCTAGTAGACCAGCGAGTCGGCGCGAGGAACTGAGTCCGGACAATGCTCCCCGTCTTTATACCGTCTGGTACGGAACTAATCGCCAGCCAGCTGATCGAAACGACATGACGAAAGGATTCTCGATCTCAAGGGATACCCAAATCCATCATGGCACATGCCAAGTTGCAATCCCTCGATCACACCATTTTGGCTCTATCGGTAGTAAATGGTGGCGACGATGGCTCCGCTGCACAGATGATCGGCTGCGCATTGTTCAGCGAACTGGCATGACACAGGACCAGTTCTGGGCACAGCTCTCACAAGCGATGTCCGATCTTGATCCGGAGGAACGTCAGGGACTCGTTTTTCTACATGGTTACAACGTCGATTTTGATGCCGCCGCCATCCGTGCTGCTCAAATCGGTTACGATCTGAAAGTTCCTGGCGCGACCGCATTCTTCAGTTGGCCGTCATGCGGAACAGTCGCCGCGTATCCAGCCGACGAAAGCTGTATCGAAGCTAGCGAGCCATACATTGCCGAGTTTCTCCAAGACTTTGTGACTAAGTCCGGCTTGAGTAGGGTGCACCTGGTCGCACATAGTATGGGCAATCGCGGGCTTCTTCGTGCATTGCAGCGACTTGGTACAAGGCTCACCGAAGCTCGGGCGATTCCCTTCGGTCAAATCATCCTGGCCGCGCCCGATATTGATGCCCAGGTCTTTTCGGGCCTAGCCAATCTTTATCCACAGTTTGGAGAGCGGACAACTTTGTATGCTTCTCCCGCCGATCGAGCGGTGGCCATTTCTCAGTGGATTCATCGGTATCCACGAGCGGGCCTGACACCGCCGGTCACGGTTGTGCCAGGTGTTGACACGATCGAAGTACCTCATTTCAATGTGTTCGAGTTACTAGGGCACGGCTACTACGCTGAAGCGGAAGCGCTGTTACACGACATGTTTGATTTGATTCGACGAAATGCGCCGCCCAAAGATCGACAACGCCTCCTGGCAACGCAGACCACAAGCGGGCACGACTACTGGATTATGAGCCGATGACCCCGAAAATCTAAATCGGCGCGTGTTTTGCGCCAGAATATCTGAGGGATTTCCCTTCGTTTTCAGCTGACGATTCGAGCGTCGGCTGATGCTTTGCGCGCTCGACAAATCACAAATGGAGGTCGCTGTGAGTCATATAGTCACAGTCCAAACGAAGGTAACGGACCAACACGCAATCACTCAAGCCTGCGCACGGCTCGGGCTTCAACAACCCGAGGTCGGCACCGCGAAGCTCTTTGAGGGCGAGGTTTCCGGCACCATCATCCGATTTCCCGGTTGGATGTACCCGGCCGTCATCGACACTGGGACGGGTAACGTCCGGTTCGACAACTACGCCGGCGCGTGGGGCGAGCAAGCGGAACTCGATAGGTTCCTCCAAGCGTATGCCGTGGCCAAGGCGACGCTCGAAGCTCGCAGCAAGGGCTACGCCGTTGCCGAACAGGCGCTCGAAGACGGAAGTATCAAACTCCAGATCACTGAGAGGGCCTGAGATGTCCACGCCACGACGACGCCTCATGCGCCCGACGCCGGCGAGCGACGCAGTCACCCAGCAGAGGCAGCGCCGCGTCGAAACACTTCGCCAGCGACTCGCCGGCGAACAAGCCGCGCTAAAGCGTTGGACAAGTCGCCTGCGACGAGCGTTTACAACAACCGACAAGCTGCAACAGCGGATCGAACGTATCACGAAACAACTCACCACCCTGGAGGGACGCTGATGAATCGAATCATTGAGATCGTCGTCTCGAAATCGGGTGAGACCACGGTGCAAACACGCGGTTTCAGCGGTGCCGACTGTTTGCAAGCCAGCCGGTTCCTGGAGCAGGCCCTTGGCTCTGTTGCTGTCGAACACAAAACATCCGAATACTACGTTAACGAAACGAACTGCGACCAACACGTCTCGCAATGATCGCTCGATCTTTTTCCCATCTGACATCTAAAAAAAAGGACCCTTCATGTCCCTTGCGCAAAAGTTGGACAGCTTCGTCGCGGCCGCGTTCACCGGACTATGGATTCGTACCAACGAACCCGACGAAGCCGAACGTGAGATTCTTCGGCACGCCCGCACCTCGAAATGGAAGGTCGCTTTGTGGGATGTTGCTAACGGACTTCGCATGGCCGGCCACAACGAAGCTGCCAGCCCCGGTGGCGATCCCTTAGCGGCCCTGCGCGCATTGCCCGGCTTGGTCGAGAAAGATGGAACAGCGTTGTTGGTCGTGCATAACCTGCATCGTTTTTTCAACAACCCCGAAGTCGTGCAAACAGCGTTCAATGCAATCGTCGCCGGCAAACAATCGCGAACCTTTCTGGTTGTGCTGTCGCCGGTCGTGCAGATCCCGGTGGAGCTAGAGAAAGTGTTCATCACGCTCGAACATGACCTGCCCGACCGAGCGGCATTGGAAGCCATCGCTCGGGAACTTACCAGCGACAGTCCCGACGATCTACCCAAGGGCGACGAACTAGACCGAGTCTTGGACGCCGCCGCAGGATTGACACGATACGAAAGCGAAGGCGCGTTCGCTTTGAGCCTGACGACTCACAACGCGATCCGCCCCGATGTCATCTCTGGCCTTAAAGCCGAGGCGCTGAAAAAGAGCGCACTACTTTCGCTTCACCGCGGCAATGAGCGTTTTGACTCGCTCGGTGGCCTCTCCAGTCTCAAGCAGTTTTGTCAGAAGGCGCTACGATCGGGCAACTCGATTAAAGCCCGGGGAGTCCTTCTCCTTGGAGTTGCAGGTTCGGGCAAGAGTGCATTCTGCAAAGCACTGGGCAATGAAACCGGGCGGCCCACGCTCACACTGGATCTGGGTTCGCTGATGGGCAGCCTGGTCGGGTCCAGCGAGGCAAATGTACGACGCGCGTTGCAGATTGCCGATGCGATGAGTCCTTGTGTCTTGTTCTGCGACGAGGTCGAAAAAGCGCTCGCTGGCGTCGGCAGTAATGGCGACAGTGGTGTGAGCACTCGGATGTTCGGCACATTGTTGACGTGGTTGGCGGACCATGAGAGCGATGTGTTCTTCGCCTGCTCGGCCAACGACATCAGTAAGTTGCCGCCCGAGTTCGCGCGGGCCGAGCGCTTCGATGCCGTGTTCTTCCTTGACCTTCCAACCGGCAAGGACAAAGAAGCAATCTGGTCGATGTATCGCAGCGCCTATGCGGTACCGAAATCTCAAGCGCAGCCCGACGATGGCGCTTGGACTGGCGCGGAAATCAAAAGCTGCTGTCGCTTAGCGGCGCTGTTGGGAGTTAGCCTTCAAGAGGCAGCCCACAATGTCGTGCCCGTTGCGGTGACAGCAGCCGAGCAAGTCGAGCGGCTGCGAGCTTGGGCGAGCGGACGATGCCTGTCCGCGTCCTATGCCGGCATCTATCGCCGTGCTGGTGAAGAGTCAGTCAAATCGAGCCGGCGGGTGTATCGAGGCCCTTCCGCGAACTGAGAGCTATCTTGCCCATTTTGCCAAACGCATTAGAAGCCCAAAGGATCTAGATGGCGTTTTCAAACTTGACCTCTGGGTCGGCTGAAACCCTCTAAACGCTTCCTGAGCGATCCTGGGCGGTCCTCTGAGACATTCTCTTCGCTCACTAAATCCAAAATCCAAGAAATCTGGCCGGGAGGTGCTGATGAGCACTGTTTCTTCGTTCACTGAGATCCCTTTGGAGACCACAAGCGCGGCCGATCGACTTCGCCGAATCGCGGCCGCCGTCCGTGTCGCCTTTACGTGGTGGGGAACTCATCGCGCTTTGACCGGCGACCAGAAGGATGCCGTTTGCGAAGCCACGGGCGCTGACACCCGCTTGCTCAGCGCGGGCAAACGGATCGTGGATGTTGCCCACCCAGCATTCCGACGTCTGACCTCGGTGCGCACCCAAGTGGTGAAGCACTGGCGGTCGGTCACGCTGCCGTACGTCGACTCCGGTGTACGGCTGATACGACAATCCGACGTGGCTGCCTTCAATCTCACGATGGAAGGCTTCCGTAACGATCTCGCTCACGCGGAACGCGGTTTGTCAGCAGCGTTCGAGCAGATCAAGACCGATGCCCGAAAACGGCTTGGCAGTCTGTACGACGCGACTGATTATCCAGCGGAGATTCGCCGGCTGTTCGCGCTGGACTGGGATTACCCGGCGGTCGAGCCTCCGGCGTACCTGATGCGATTAGCGCCCGACGTGTACGAGCAGCAGAAAGAGCGCGTTGGCCAGCGGTTTGAAGAGGCCGTGCAACTCGCCGAGCAAGCCTTTATGACGGAGTTCACCCGGCTGCTCAGTCACCTGACCGAACGCTTACGCGACGGTGACGACGGTGAACGGCGGGTCTTTCGTGATTCTGCGGTGACCAATCTCAGCGAGTTCTTCAACCGCTTCCGGGCACTAAACATCAGGAGCAACGCGGACCTCGATCACTTGGTTGATCAGGCTCGTCAGCTTGTTACCGGCGTGACGCCCCATGAGCTGCGCAGCAATGACGATCTCCGTTCCCGGATTGCCAGCGAGATGTCAGTTGTTCAGTCACAAGTCGACGCCATGATCATCGAGAGGCCAAGACGCTCGATCATCCGGCCCTCAGCACGATCTGGAGGGGCATGATGCAACTGGTTATTGACCGCTCGGGCGTCGTCCACGCGGTCTACGACGAGATCATAGATCTCGCAAGGCTCGGATCACTTACGATCCGCCGAGCCAGCCATGTTGAACCGGACGCTCGCGGCAACTGGTTTGCCGACCTCTCACCCGTTGATGGACCAAAACTCGGACCATTTTCGCATCGCACGGCCGCTCTGAAGGCTGAACGAGATTGGTTGGAAGGCCACTGACCACGCTCGATTTAGAGCTTCATTTCTGTCGCCCCTGCTTTTCACCTCCCTCTGTCCCTTCCTTCACTTACAGGAGTGATTTCCATGACCCAGCAACAGCTCGACTGCGCGATCGCCCGCGCCACCGGCGAGACCATCGACCGTGTGCAACGGACGGGCTTCAGCGAGATGCCCATGCCACGCCTCATGCCGCTGCGCTTCAGCGGACTTTATCAACGTGCGCGCCTCGCGCGCAATGCCAGAAAACTTCGTACGGAGTCGGCAACACGGATTGCGAGTTGACCGCCATCGGATTCTTACCGCCGCGGCGTGGCTCGCTGTCACGTCGCGGCACTTCATCACTCACGAAAGGCCAAGCATGATCGAACTATCACGCAAACTCGCACGGCGCATTCACGGCGTCTTGCGTCGTGTGTTTCGCAAGCCCTATCAAGTCGCACCAGTCATTGCATTCGCCGCTGGGCGAGATGGTCTCATCGTGCAAGCGCGGCATACCGAGATCGCAGTTGAGTACCGTCACGCCGGATCATTTCCTCGGGCTGATCTCGTCGTCTCAATGGAAACCTTGGCTGCGGTCGCCGGCAGTGACGAAACGGTGGTCACAATGCGCCCCGGCGCGGCTGGCCAAGTCGTCGCCACCTGGACTGATCGTGATGTGCCGCAGGTCACCGCGTTTCTAGTTCCCGACGCGAAGGGAATGCCAGCGTTCCCAGATTTGCCTGAACAATGGACGGCAAATCCACCGGCGCTCCTCGCGGCAATCGACGAGGCATCGCGGACGACGGCGACCGACTCGGTGCGGTTTGCGCTCCAGCGAATCCAGCTCAACGCCAAAGCCGGCAAAGTCGTGGGCACCGACAGCAAAAACCTGTTCATCGCGGGTGGATTCGACTTCGGATTCCAAGAAGACGTATTGATTCCGAGGATCATGGCGTTCAATCAGGCGGAACTTGGCGAGACCGATCTCGTGGAGATCGGTCGCACCGAAAATCATGTCGCGATTCGCTGTGGCCCTTGGACGTGTACTTTGGCAATCGACACCGTTGGCCGGTATCCGGACGTTGAGAGCGTTATTCCACGTCGCTCAGCCAATGCCGCGACCTGTCGATTCGACGCCGAGGATTCCGCATTCTTGTTGCGGGCCTTGCCGCGACTGCCGGGCAAAGAATCACCGAATCCTATCACGCTGGCCTTGAATGGCCGCGTCGTTCTTCGGAGTCGAGCCACCGATCAGCCTCAGACCACTGAGTTGGTCTTGGCTCGTTCGGCGTGTGGTGGACCACCAAGCCTTTTGAATCTGAATCGCGATCACTTGCATCGTGCACTCTCGCTCGGCTTCCGCGAGCTGACGGTGGTTAATCCTGACCGGCCTTTGGTTTTTCGCGATGAGCGTCGAACTTACGTCACCATGCCGTTGACTGCGAAAGACGCTCTAACGCCAAGCGCTGATGTGTTGCAAGTCAACTCTGCGAACATGCCGTCAACTGCTTTCAAACCCAAACCGGAGAAACACATGGCCACGCCTTCAACGAATGGCGTCGATCACGAAGAAACATCGCGTCGGCAGCGCAGTCCATCCGTCAACAAATCAAACGGGCGGGTCACCTTAGCCACCCTGATCACGGAAGCCCAGCGCCTCAAGGAATCGGCCCGAGAGATGTTCAGCAAAGCGAATCGACTGACGGGTACCTTGAAGCGGCACCGTAAGCAGGCTCGATTGACTGCTTCCACCTTACGATCGCTCAAACAACTTCACGTTATCGACGCCTAAATCCTTCCCGTCACCGATCTGCTCTGAATGGGGCAGATCGGTGACGGGGCACTTCACTCGGGGAACAAGCATGCTCAAAGCAAATATCGGCGCTACCCGCAAGGTGACTGACAACAACTATGGCAGCAAAGGCGCGTCGGTCAACTTCGAGATCGAACTCGACACCGCTCTACTGCAAGATTCGGCAAAGCTGCAAGAAAAGGTCCGCCACGTATTCGGCCTCGTGCGCACCGCCTTGGAGCAGGAGCTGAATGGCAACGCACCGAGCGAGGGCAGTGCGGCTTCTTCAACGCGCAACGGTGATCGGTCGGCGGCGACGCCTGCCTATAGCAATGGTCATTCGGCGCAGGAAACTCGGCCGCGACCGGCGACATCTGCTCAGATCAAGGCGCTCCGCGCGATCGCGCGCAACAACAACGTCGATCTTGGCGAATACTTGCACCAGACCTTCCGGGTGTCGCGGCCGGAAGCGCTTTCGATCAAACAGGCGAGCGTCGCGATTGACGAACTGAAATCAGCCAACGCGGTGGCCGGAGTGGGCCGGTGAATGACGCCAACTATCCTAGGCACTGGCCTGGCACCGCAAATCTCGATCACCTCAGTTACTCCAAGATCGCCCTTTATCGCCAGTGCCCGCTTCGGTTTCAGTTCAGGTACATTCACCGACTGCCCGAAGAGATGATCCCTTCTAGTTTGCTCTTCGGGTCAGCTTTTCACGCTTCACTTGAAGAGTATTTTCAACATTTCATGATTCACGGCCAATCGCCCGGCCTTGATCAACTTCAGCAGGTCTTCTGGGACCGTTGGCATCGTGAACCGGCGAGCCGGATCGCATTCAATCGCGATGAGAGTGTCGTCACGGTCGCCTGCATGGTGGAAGTGATGTTGCGGGCATTCCTCGCGAGCGATCTTGCTGCGCCTACGGGGACGATTATCGGCATCGAGGAGGAAATCACGGGATCAATCGTGCCGGGATGCCCGGATCTCTTGGCCCGGCTCGATCTCGTGATCGACGCAGGCGATGCCATGCAACTGATCGACTTCAAGACGGCACGGCGCCCCTGGAACTCCGAGACAGTTTCACAGTCGGCAGCCCAACTGCATCTCTATGGCCAGGTCGGTCGCTCACTCGCCGATGGGAAACCACTGCGTCTTCAGTTCGCTGTGCTAACGAAAGCCAAACGCAGCCCCAAGGTTTCACTGCACACGGTCGCAAACGATGTGTGTGCCGTGTCGGAGACTTTGCGGATGGTTGCGCGGACTTGGGATGCGATCCGAAGCGGCGAGTTCCCCGCGAACCCGTCGCCCATCTATTGTCCACGCTGCCCTTATAGGCAGCGATGCCCGGCATGGAATCACCGAAGCTTCTAACGACTCCACTTCACTCCAGAATGAGGTTCCATCATGCGCGATCTGCGTGACGGTGAGTCATTGGAAGTCCAAGGCTCAAACAGTCGTCCCTACGTTCTCAAGAACGTGGGCGGAGTCTACTCATGTTCATGCCCTGCGTGGCGAAATCAATCACTTCCGATTGAGCGGCGCACCTGCAAGCATCTGCGACAGATGCGGGGCGATCAAGCCGAACACAAGCGTGTCGGCGATGCTTCCTCATCTCGAATGATTGACGCGGCAAAGCCGAAGCCAACTGCTCCGCCGCTTTTGCTCGCGGAGAGTTGGGACGGCGAGGCCAACCCGGCCGGCTGGTGGATGAGTGAAAAGATGGATGGTGTGCGGGCGTTCTGGACCGGAACTGAGTTTTTGTCGCGTTTGGGCAACAGATTGCATGCCCCGGATTGGTTTACTGCTGGGTTGCCAAATGTGGCGCTGGATGGCGAGTTATGGATTGCGCGGAAAACATTCCAGCGAACCGTCAGTGTCGTCCGCCGTCATGACCAAAGTGAGGACTGGCGGCAGGTGCGATTCGTCGCGTTCGATGCTCCGGAAAACGGAGCGACCTTCGAGAAGCGTGTGGAAACGATCGAGCGCATCATGCGCACCAATCGTCCGACCTACGCCCGGGCACTGGCCCAATCCGCATGTATTGGCGTCGATCACCTGCGTCGTGAACTGGCAGCAATCGAGGCTCAAGGCGGCGAAGGTATCATGTTGCGAGAGCCAGGTTCACTCTATATCGCCGGCCGCTCGCCGACGCTGTTGAAAGTGAAATCGTTTTACACGGACGAGGGCCGAGTCGTTGGCCACGAGGCGGGTAAAGGTCGGCATCGCGGCCGGCTCGGTGCACTGCTGCTAGAGCTGCCCAACGGCAAAAAGTTCGCGGTCGGTAGTGGCATGTCCGATGCTGATCGGTCAAGTCCACCGCCAGTCGGTGCCCTGGTGACATTCCGCTTTCAAGAACTGACCGATGGGGGCATCCCCAGATTTCCGATCTATGTCAGAGTTCGCTCGCTTCCGATTCTTCCTTCAACATTCACAGGGGAACAATACATGGCAACTCAAACTCGACAAACTAAAGCACGTCGATTCGAGCATGTGATTGGTTCGAGTGACAAGTTTTACCAGATCGAAGTCGTTGGAAACGATGTCGTCGTTCGATACGGCCGCAACGGTACGGACGGACAAACTTTGACCAAGTCATTTCCCGATCCGTCTTCCGCACAGCGCCACGCGGACAAGCTGATCGCGCAAAAACTGGGCAAGGGTTACATCGAAATCGGGTAGTCTTGCGGCACGTTGGGCCAGTGGCGCTGGCGCGCCAGCGCCACTGGGTTGGGGTGGAGGAATCCGACAAGGGAGGTGTTGTGTTCGTTACGCTGGAAGAGTTTCAGATCAGCCTGTTGGTGAAGAGCGCGGAATCGGACAAGGCAGTGAGAATCATGTCGCGCCTCATCAAGTCGCGGGCATTTCGAGAGCAACTGGCGACCGCCGTCCGGAATGTAGTCCAATGCCAGCCAGAGCTGAAAAATCTGCGAATCAAAATCGGAAGGTAACTGTTCGGAAATCTTGGAGGTAGTAATGTCAGCACGCGAAACGCTCAACCGGGCCTATTTCCAAAGTTCGATCGTAGTGGCGGCGCTCTTGGGTGTCGCATTTAGCTCGTGGGCCATCTTCGTGTTCGCCGCGGCCATCCTGCTGATTGGGAATGTTCTTGCCGACGAAATCCGCTTGAAGCCCAAAAAGCGTTGATGTGACGTGGCAATCGCATTAGATCATTGGAGGAAAAATGTATAGTCCCAGCCTTTTCGGCAAACTAGCGACGGCATCAGTAATAGTTGGCTTGCTCGCGACCTTTGTCGCTACCGGCGGCTGGCTCATTATGGTGCCGGTCATCGCAGCGATCACTGTCGTATTCCATCTCGCCCGGCTGGACCGCCTTTAGAAATGACGGGAACCTGCGTTGGGGCCGCCTACGGGCGGTCTAGCGCAGGTATTTTTTTTATGGGTCAGGCGGCAAAAACTGCTGGCGAGCAGCCTCAAGATCCGTAGGTGCATCGTCAGGAAGTGGCCCCAGCTCTCCCCGAACATTGAAGTAGGCACGAGTCTTTTCATCCTTGCCACAAATAATGGCTCCGCAAACAACTCCGATGATACCTCCAATCACCGCAGTAACGTTTGTTGCTGCCGGATTGGTTGCGGTGAATGCCCCGACGCCGGCACCCCCGACGCCGAACGCGAGAAGATAACTGATTCGGCGCAGCCCGCCATTATCAACGAACTGCACCAGATCCGTTCGAGCTGCCAGATACGACTTTCGCAGCAAATGATTATGTGGGTCTTGAGCAAGCTGTTGGCGGAGCTGCCATACATCCTGAGTAGGTGGATCGGCAGATGTCGCAAATCTATGGCTGAAGCGATGACGACAGCCTGTACATGTGACGGCGACCTCTCCGCGCACATTCGGCAACCGCAACTTTTGGCTGCATTGGGGACATGCCAGCACGATCGGCAAACTTGGTGAGGAAGTTGATTCAGGGGTTCGATTCACCGATTTCAAGGTGTGGCGCGTGATCTCATGAATGATGCGACCTAACCAAGCGCCACCAGCCGCCACTATGGCATACGCCAATACTGGATTCTTCATCTTTGCCAAAATGCCAGCTTGCGAGACTACGATGACGGCCAATAACGCACCTATGATAATGAACGTCCACCCCGAAACGCTTTCACCGGCCGTGGGAAACGAGAAAAACGAGCCGCGTACCGACTCGTATTTGGCCCGGGCAAAATCGGCGGTAACGCCGTCGAGCCAACGCTCGAAATCGTCCCATTGCCGCGGATAGTTCTGTGCTCTTTGCTGAGCGTCTCCACGGTCACGTTCGGCGTTTTCACGCTCCTGGCCGGTAGATGTTCCTGTACGGAGTTCGTCGTAGCGACGGCGTGAGCCTGGATTCGCCAGAACCGCCCAGGCTTCGTTGATCTCAAGCATCTGCGCGTGAGTGCCGCCACGGTCGGGATGACAGGTACGACACCGTTGCCGGTATGCCGAGCGAACCTCACTCGGAGTCGCAGTTGAAGCCACGCCGAGAATGGCGTAATAGTCAGGATTCACAGTGGCACCCGTTTCAACGAGAGAGAGGGATTGCCTCTACTGTTGTGGAAACTCAATACCGTATCGTGCGGTCATCGTTGATCGGATTCGGGCACCCCCGTCTCGCAAGACCCTGCGGCTCAGCGCCCACCACTCTTGAGCGGAACGACTCACGTCGATGGCCACATTGGCACCTTCGCCATTGGCGATGCGGGCAAACGCTTCGATGAGGGCGGCGGGGTCGGACGATCGTTCCAAGAGATCAGCCCGAAGACTGAACACCTCAGCGGCGTCGAGCACCCATTTCACGAGATCGCGATCCACACCAAGGGTCGGTAGCGACCGGCATTGGTTGGCCGCAAACCGGTGGGCAGCCATGTCCTGGTTCGGCCGACCCTTAATGTTCGCGACCAGCTCAGCGAAGATCCGGCTGTAGCCTTGCCAATAAGCCAAAGTTTGGGCAGCTGCCGAGTTAGCAGCTCCGGCTGGTGGATACGGCCCGGCTGGAGAAAACTGTGGCGGGGTTCCGGCATTGGCCGGTGTTTTTGGACTGCTGCCGCAATCTTTGACCGCCAGCAGAATGATCCCGATGCCAGCGATTCCGGCCAACCACGAGTAGTTGTCTTTCTTCATCGGCAACTTCCTCCACCCAGTGCTGTCGATTTTGAGGCCGATTCTGCTTGTTGAGAAAACCGCGAAAAATACCGAGCGCCACTTTAAGTCGATGGTAACTTATAGTATGCGGCCGCTACTCTCGTCGCAATGGCGAAGAAAGCGAGCAAATCGAATGTTTTTGTGCGCTTTGGCGAGGCCGTCCGTACTCACCGCGATCGCCTAGAGATGACGCAAGAGGAGTTAGCAGAGAAAGCCAAGATGCACCGCACCTACCTCTCTGATATTGAAAGAGGTCGTCGCAACGTCAGTTTGTTAAACATCGAGCGTTTGGCCCGAGCACTCTCTACATCAATCGCTGAACTTTGTCGCCAGGTTTAAGTTGATTCACGTTGCCCCCGCCGCGCCTAGATTCGCTCAAGCTCACACGTCGATCGGCTCATACAACAGTCGCAAAGGCGTCGATCCACTCGGAGTTCATTGTCACCGTCCGTCGAGCGAGGTCGTGCGATGCCGGCTCCAAAACTAACGGTGCCGCAAATACTGCACTGGGCGGATGAATGGCGTCGACAATCGGGCAAGTGGCTACGAGAGTATTCAGGCTCCATTCCCGGATCACTCGGAGAAAAATGGCGACGGATTGACAACGCTCTTCGCTATGGATTACGCGGGATTTCCGGCGGCCGCTCATTGGCGCAGTTGCTCGCTTGCGAACGCGGCCATCGGAACTTTCGATCACTTCCGCCATTGAGAATCAAGCAGCTGTTGCAATGGGCTGAGGCCCACCATCGCAAGATGCGAGCGTGGCCAACCCGCGAGTCGGGACCAATCTCGGATGCGACGGCGAAACGTGGCACGCGGTCGATTCAGCCTCGAAGAGCGGGCGTCGCGGTCTGTCGGGCGGATCGTCATTGCCCGACCTGCTTTGGCAGTACCGAAGCGTGCCGGTTCGGTATCACCCACCGCCGCTGACCCAAAAACAGATTCTTGGCTGGGCTGATACGCATCGGCGTCGAACGGGGGCGTGGCGTGGCCGATATGCCGACGTTCGGGGCCGGTGAATGAATGCCCGAGCGAGACGTGGTTTAATCTCGATCAAGCGCTGCGACTCGGATTGCGGGGGACTGAAAGGCAGTTAGTCGTTGTTAACGCTGCTCGCGAAGTATCGAGGCGTGAAAAAAGTGATCTCAGTTCGCCCCAAGAATCTGGTGAAAAAAAAATGCCCGGTGACGCCGCTTCGGTGTCGCCCAGTCACCGAGAACGGAGCCAACAGGCAATGACTTTATAGTCTGTGGTCCGCGTTCGCCAAGATATTCTTGTTGAGAAGTTATGGGCGCAGTACTAGTTGTTACCCCCATCGCCGCCGCTATTGCAATCTCCGACGCCGCAGTTGTTGCTACAGTTGCCGGTACCGCCACCGTCGTTACACGAAGCAACACCTATGGAGGCCCCCTCCAAGTCCCGGGTGTTGAGTGGGAACGGGTTATGGTGGATGAACCGACCGTAACGCTCTTGGCAGAACTCTGCGTATTGCTTGGTGTGGAGGACGAATGTGTGCCAAGCTGCATCAACCCGCATTGACGGGCAGACTGGCTGTCTTGTCACTACGCAGCGGTCGAGGTAGTCGACGAGTTCGTCGAAGCGCTGTTCGGACTCGGCGAGCGAAAGGGCTTCTTGTACAGCGAAGTACTGTAGAACTCGCTCTGGCAAGCAAATGCTCTCAATCATGTTCTCTCCATACTCTGGGACCAAGGGGACACGTCATCACCAGAGTCCATGATCCATCAAAGACGACGCGGCGTGAATCTTGTCTTTTTGGAAAGATCGCGCGCAAAATGTTCATCCACGATAGAGCCGGCGCAGCTCGCCTTTAGTTCTTTCAACCCATTTGAGCATGTGGTAGTCGTGCGGAAGAAGTGCACATAACTCATGGGCTAGATCCCGGGAACGCTGATGCCGTTTTCCAAGGGCTAGGTCGCACGCAAACTCCAGTCGGGCGCTACGAGATCGAACTGGTAAGTGCCAAGGGGGTATTTTGTCCGCTATGCTTTCAAGAACCTGATCCGCTTCTCGAAAATGCGTCGACAATATTCCCGCGTTCGCAACTTCGAGTGCTTCAGTGAGACCGAGATTCTCTTTCTTCCACGGCAATGACTGAAAGTGGTCAGGGTTTTCGAGCACGTCGAATGTCTCAACAAATGGCGCTGAGACTCCACCCTTGATATTGCATTGCCGTGCCTTAAGCGCAAAACGCTTTGCCTGTGAGAGATAGCGCGCCTGCTCGCGCCTTTCCCGCCGATAAGCGATGATCTGGCGATATGACGATGCAATGGTTTGATAACCAAGCCCACGCAGCTTCTTCATATGCGCTGCCAGTACCTCGTTCCGGCAAACATACGGCAACCAACTCAAACCAACTTGCGCGAGCCAACTACTCACGGGATGGTAATCGCGAAACATGCTATCTGTGGACTTCTGCGAAAGTGCTCGGCAGAGGCTTTCACTAGCCCCAGTCGCACGCAAGAATCCTGTCATGGCAGCGTGTGCTGCTGCCACCAAAGATTGAGCCAGCCTCACGAGTTGAGTTTGCGTGAAGCGATCTTCGGTCAACAGAATAGAATGCGCCCCATTCAGATTGGGGAATCGAGGGCCTCGAATGAATGCAAGATCATTACCCAGTTCAGTCGTGATTAGGCCAAGGACTTGAGCATGCGCTGCTGCTAACGCAATCGCCGCTTCAAAACGGAGTCTTTGATTGGCCCCTCGATCCTCGTAAACTTGGCTGCAAAATAACTCAACTTGTTCTGGATCGTGACAAATGCCAATCAGCGCATCCCTCAGTCCCAGTCGGAACTCGGCGATTTGAGTGTAAATGCCGCTCTCGGACTGATCGTAGTGCCTTGCGGTCCTTAGCACGGCCTGAGTATTGGCGGCTTTTCTCCCCGCCATTGACGACAACGCAGTCCAAAACGCAATGACATCGGTGTCTACTTGGCGGAACGGCTGTTGATCCAACACGTTGGCAACTGTCGCGATCCCAAATATCGGCGCAGATGTTCTCATATTTCCGAATGACTCACATCAACTGAACTAGCCGAACCCAAGACGATTTATCGGATCAAATATTATCAGATTAATCGGGCTTGTGTTTATGTTTCATGGAACTTGGCTCGGAGTCTGGGAAAACTCAGACCGATTACGCTTTTGGGTGGCAAAAGTGATGCACCGCCGGACCTTGTCTGCTGTGTACAGCGCTGGAAGTTGCGCCGTGCTGAAAAGTTGAAAAGCACTGCTCTCAAGATTTCTCCATAGGCGACGTTACCAACTGACAACGACTGACCGAGTCAATGTCGTTAAAGTCCCAGACGGAGGCAGTTATGCGGCTGGAGCGCTGGCAGGCAGAACAGCTTGGCCGGGTCATCGGTCGAAAGTTGCGCTATCTCGGCCGCCTGCGAAGTCGGATGGAGCAAGTCGGATTCGTGCAATCTGACCATCTTTTTCAACTCGTTACCCGCGTTTACGACGCGACGCACGCACTATCCGTAGAGCTGCATTATTCGTCCTGTAGCACGGGTGTCGGAAGATCACCCGAAGTTTGACTGCATATCGCCAAATGGCGCATGGTTGTCAGCAAAAAGCCAAACTCCAGTATTGGACCATTCATCCTAATACTGAGTTTGGCCTATGGAGAATCACACCCATGATGTCGTCCGAAGTTCACTTCGGAACCTCGCAGCAAGTTGCGCCGCATTCATGGAACTTCTGGAACGTGCGGACGCCATGTTATCACTCTGTGAACCGGCGTCCGATGCGCTGATTGGGTCGTTTCCCGGTAACGGGCGATCTAGTCGCAACGGCAAGGTCGAGATTGATCGGTCACGTCTGACCGTGGCTTATCGCGGCAAAACCTGCTTCCTCGGTAACACGCTGGCATTCCGGTTTCTTGTCCACCTCGCGCGCCGACCTGACGCTTACGTAGCGTACGAGGATCTTTTGTCGGAGGTTTGGCGAGGCATGCGGACTGACTCCGCGGTTCGGAGCGTGGCCAAGACTGTGCGTCATCGCTTGCGCGCTGCGGGCCTTTCGGAGCTTGCGTCGGCGATTGATGGTTCGGTTGCGCGGCATTACCGACTTCGCATCCGGAAATAGTGAACCAAGATCACACAGAAATCACACAGTTTTCTGCCGCGGTTTGCCACAGCACTTTGTCATCATGGCATGACACTGGAAGTAGACATCTGCGAGAACGACATGCCAATACCCAGCGACTCTCCACGTGATGCGGTATCTGTGCCGGCGGCTCAATACGTCCGTATGTCAACCGAGCACCAGCAGTATTCGACTGCCAATCAGGAAGATGCGATTCGAGACTACGCGGTTCGTCGTGGCTTCGACATTATCAAGACCTACGCCGACGAGGGCCGCAGCGGCTTAAACATAGCCGGTCGTGACGCATTACGAGCCATGATTGACGATGTGCAGAGCGGCCGGGCAACCTACCGCGCCATCCTCGTCTATGACATCAGCCGGTGGGGCCGGTTCCAGGACGCCGACGAAAGCGCCTATTACGAGTACCTCTGCAAGCGCGCCGGCATCGAGGTTCGCTATTGCGCGGAGCAGTTCGAGAACGACGGAGGTCCTGCGGCCACCATCATCAAAAGTGTGAAACGCGCGATGGCCGGCGAGTACAGCCGGGAACTCTCGGCCAAGGTCTTCCAAGGACAATGTCGACTGATCGAGCTTGGCTATCGACAGGGCGGCATCGCCGGATACGGATTGCGGCGAATGTTGGTCAGCCACGCCGGTGAATCAAAAGGCGTGCTAACGCGCGGAGAACGAAAGAGTCTGCAAACGGACCGTGTGATTCTGATACCCGGCCCGGATGAAGAACTGGCCATCATCAAATGGATCTATGAACAGTTCACGTCGCTTGGCCGCCACGAAGGCGAAATCGCCGCCGAACTGAACGCCAAAGGCATCCGAACCGACCTCGGTCGTCCATGGAGCCGTGGTTCTATTCGTGAGGTGCTGACCAACGAGAAGTACATCGGTAACAACATCTACAACCGCACTTCATTCAAACTCAAGAAGAAACACGTCCGGAACACGCCCGACATGTGGGTGCGATCCGAAGGCGCGTTCGACCCGATTGTGAATGCCGACCTTTTCTATACCGCCCGTGGCGTGATCACCGAGCGCCAGCGCAAAATATCCTCCGAAGATATGCTGGCACGTTTGAAGCGGCTGGGCGAAATGAACCGCAACCTATCGGCCAAACTGATCGACGCTGAAGAGACCATGCCCAGTAGTGCTGCATACCGTTCACGATTTGGCAGCCTATTGGAAGCGTACCGACAGGCGGGACTACAGCCGTTGCGGGATTATGAATACGTGGGAATCAATCGCGGACTCCGGGCCTTGTATCCGGGTGTCCTAGCAGACCTCGAACAGCGTCTTGATAGGATTGGTGCACAGGTCGCCCGCAACCCGCTCAGCAATATTCTCGTCATCAATGGTGAATACACCGCGGTCGTTGCCCTTTCTCGATGCCGACAGACCGAAGCGGGTTCGCTTCGCTGGCTGGTCAGAATCAATCAGCGCCTTGCGCCGGACATCACAATCTTGGTCCGCATGGACGTCCAGAACAATACACCGGTTGATTACTATTTGTTGCCGATGATGGATTTTGAAACACCTCAGTTCATTTTGTGCGAGACAAACGGCGTCCACCTGGACACCTATCAGTTCGATACGCTCGACTACTTTGCCAGCTTGGGTGCCCGTTGTCGCATCGAGGAGGCTGCATGAGTGTGAAGTATCAATCTCGGGTTCAAACAATCCCCGTAGCGCAGATCAACGTGCTAAACGCTCGGTCCAGGGGCCGGGCAAAGTTTGCCCAAATCGTCAGTAACATCGCAAAGCTGGGGCTAAAGCGTCCGGTAACCGTCGCCGTCGCGGAACCTAAAGGCGATGAGCCGCGATTCGACCTCGTTTGCGGCCAGGGTCGGCTCGAAGCCTACATCGAACTCGGCCAAACCGAGATTCCAGCCATCGTGATCGAATGTAGTCGTGAAGACCTAATGCTCATGAGTCTGGCAGAAAACCTGGCACGGCGGAAGCACTCCACCGTTGAACTGGTTCGGGATGTCCGTTCCCTGAAAGAGCGCGGGTATTCACTTGCCGAAATCGCCCGCAAGATTGATCTCGAAACGACTTATGTGCGAGGCATTTTGCAACTGCTTGATCGCGGCGAAGAACGTCTATTGCAGGCCGTTGAAAAAGGCCATCTTCCGGTCAGCATCGCTGTAATCATCGCAACCGCCGACGACAAAGCCGTGCAGCGCGCACTCCAGGAGGCGTACGAACGAAATGACCTACGGGGGAAATCGCTGTTACGGGCACGACGTCTGATCGAACAACGGCGTGCCCGTGGCAAACGGCCACGCGGCGGACCGCGCCGCAACAACGATCCCGTTTCAGCGGAAACGCTGCTGCGGACCTTCCAGCAGGAAACGGCTCGGCAACGAATGGTGATTCAAAAGGCGAAGATCGTTGAAACTCGGTTGCTGTTCGCCGTGTCCGCATTAAAGAGGCTGTTTCAAGACGACCATTTCTTAACACTGTTGCGCGCTGAAGGTCTCGACTCGCTGCCGCAATATCTGGCTGAGCGTGTTCACAAGCAGGAGAACGTCGCATGACAAATCGCGTTCGATTGGCCTGTCAACAAGAAGTCGCAGAGATCGCGATCGAGCAAATCATGCCGACGCGCCGGCTAGAAGATAGTATTCGCAAGACGGCGAAGTTTTGTTGCATCGAAGCGTCGATCCGCGAACTTGGACTGATCGAGCCGCTCGTTGTCTTTCCGCAATCGAAGTCGGGGACCGATTTTCTGCTTCTCGACGGTCACGTTCGCCTTCTGATTCTCAAAGCTGCGGGCGTTCTGACTGTGAAGTGCTTGATCGCTTCCGACGATGAAAGTTTTACTTTCAATCACAAAGTTAACAGACTTTCAGCGATCCAAGAGCACTTCATGATTTTGAAGGCGACCAAAAGCGGCGTGGCCGAGGAACGCATCGCCCGATCGCTAAATGTAAACGTCGCGAGCATTCGCCAGAAACGATCACTACTCGAAGGGATATGCCCGGAAGCGGTGCAGCTTCTCCGCGACCGGCGCGCTACTGGCAATGCTCTTCGCGAGCTGCGCAAGGTGAAGCCGATGCGCCAGATTGAGATTGCAGAGGTCATGTGCGCTGCGTCGAACTACTCAGTTGGGTACGTGAAGTGCCTAGTCGCAATCACACCCGTTGATCAGCTCGTGGACGCCGATCGAGGTAAGGAACTTAATGGAATATCACCGGACGATCTGACTCGAATGGAACATGAGATGGAGTCGCAAGCCCGCGACTTCAAAATGATCGAAGAAAGCTATGGCAAGGACGTGTTGAATCTGGTCCTTGTTCTAGGCTTTTTGAGAAAGTTGGTCGAGAACACGCGGATCAATCGTTACTTAAATCAACGCCATCCTGAGTTCCACGGAGAGTTTCAGAAGCTCGTTGAATCGAGACATCTGATTGAGGCGAGCCAGGAATCTTCGTGACCGTTCAGTTGTCGGTCGCGATGTGCTCGCAGATGTGACAGGTTTGCTGGTGCTCGCCGCCCCGCCAGGGTCTCAGAACAGCTGTGCATTTCGGACAGAACACAGGCTTGTTGACAACGCAAAACGTCGCGGGCGGGTCGAGCCGCTTGGCCAAGCGGTGTATTGCCCAAGACGAGGTAGGCTTGAACGTCCTCGAAAAAAGGCGTCGCATTACCGTCGTAGGTAATCCACTGCCGTACGAGCGATGTGGCTAGGTCAATCTTTTGCTCTTCCAAGCATTCCATCTCTTCGCAGAGTCGATCGACCAAATCCTCGGCAAGTTGCCTGAGCAATCGCGTATTGATCTTCCGAGACATAATGGCTCGCACAAGGCTCGACATCCACTCACCAATCGAACTGACGGTGTCGCCCCCACATGATAGTCTAAGATTGCGAATATGGCTCAAAGCTGTCAGGTTTGTGGGGGTTCTGCGACACGTCGGATGACGTGCGGGCAAGTGATTGTTTTCCTTTGCCCAGAATGCGAGTCACTGATGAAGGGCGAGATGAACCAGCAGGGTCGGCGGTGGAAAGAGCTTCCCACGCAATCCGAAAAGCGCAAGCAAGACTCTCAAGAGTCGGAAGCGGATGACTCTGCGCAATGAGCATTGTCGCAATAGCGCCGCACATTCGAGCTGGATGTCGGTCTCGTTCGCCAACATGGCGGCATCAGCAAGTAGTTTCGTAGCGCCGAACCAATCTCTCCTGTGCGGGTCGTTCCGGCGAACGGAGGGGGCATGGAGTTTGGAAGCGCATTCGTGGAGTTCGGCCGACTCTTGCGGGAACGGCTCACGCTTGGCATCCTCACGACCGAGGATACGATCCGCTACACCCTTTACGTAGCCCTAACCACGACCGGCGGACTCAAGCATACCGACCTCACGTTGGAGTACCCGCACCCGACGTTGTCAGGCGCGAAAGTGGATACAGTCATCAGCGCGGCTGCGAGGCGAGAGTCAGCTGCCTTTGAGTTCAAGTACGACCGGGCCAATCCCGGCGGGTCCAATCAGAACCGGACTCAACGGGCCGCGAAGGCGCTTATCGACCTGTTCCGGCTGGTAAAGGTCCCAGCCGAGGTGGCCGCGGCCAAGTACTTCGTGTACGTCACCGACAGAGAGATGGCTGGGTACTTCCGTAACCAGATCAACCGCCTGCACGGGTTGTTCGACCTAACAGAGGGTACCGAGCACGCACTGGGGCCAACGAGCTTTCAGGGGTATTCGCGGACTCTGACAACGCTGGTCGATCCGTTTGCTTCGGAGTGTGTTGTCACGAGGGTCTTCGCCGCGGAACTGCCAGCTGACCACTGCATGCGCATATTTCGAGTATCGGCCCCACCTGCAAGCACGCCTGACCATCGGCGACTTTAGGCCGTAGCCATGACATCGGTTTCTGAAAATGTGTAACTCGTCCAGTGGCCCCGCGCTGGGCCGGCGGACGGCGAGGGAGGCGTACTAGAATGGCTGTGGCTGGATATTACACGTGCCCGAACTGTGGCAAGAGGCCAGCGGCTGGTACCGACGCCAACGGCAACCCCATCTTCGTCTGCTGTCCCAAAGGCGGGGAACGGAGCTATGAAGAACTGACGAAGTTGCCGATTCCGCCAACTGACCCAGCAGACCCAGATGCGATGCCCGCTCTCCGGCCGTAGCTTCACTCGGTCAGGGTTCAGACCGATCGGTGCAGCAGGCGGCAGGGTACCGAGCAGTTACAGTCGCTTTTTGGACGACGCTTCACAAACGACGCGATGCCTGCCTGAGGTGACGTTAGTCACGCTTGAAGCGACATTACGTGACGCCGTGACAAGGCCATCGACTTTAGAAGGGGATTTGCTCGTCAGGCGCGCCATCTCGCTCTAGTTGCTCCTCGTTCATGACCGAGGACTTTGAGTCATCAGCACTGAGATCCGCGACCAACGTTTTGATCTGAGCATCGGCCTGAGTCACCTTTGCTTCGCAGAACGCGATCAACCGCTTTGCACGAGTGACTTTCGTGACGAGGTCATCAACGTCAACGTCGTCCGGCTTCTGCAAGTGGTTGACGATCTGGGATAACTCGCTCATTGCCGTTTTGTAGGTCATTGTTTCATCCGGCATCGACAGGACCTCCCGAGGTCACCTGAGTAACTTGGCTGACAACTTCACCGTCCGCCGTCCTCGTCACGATAATCTGGCCGCTCTGCAAACATGCGGCGCTTCGCAGAGCTTTGCCGTCCGGTCCCATTGTTAAAGTGTAGCCGCGGCGCAGCGTGTTCATCGGGTCGAGAGCTTGAATCAGCGCGCGATAATGCTGAAGCTGTGTCGAACAAGCGCGAATCGAAGATCGGCATGCCGCATTGCAGTTCGCGGACAGAACCTGAACAGTCCTTAATGCTGCCTCTGCAATCGTCACGGACTGTGAGATCAGCCTATCGACCCGCCCGCTGAGCGCGTTGAATCTAGCAACAATCCGGGAGTGCGCTGCGTCGCACAATCCGGATTTTCTTTGAACGATTGCACTGGAAGCCACGTCAATCGCCTGTCGAGCGTCGCGGCGCAAAGAGGCAGAGAGAACAGCGATGGTGGTCCGGTGAGGTTGAAGCGCTTGCTGAACCTTAGTCAACAACTCAGCCCGACGCCGTGGAACCAGTTGCTTTTGCGAGCTGAGTCTTTCGGCAGCATATCGTGCAACGAGTTGACCGCGAGCCATTAGGTCCAGACGAAGACCATCCACGCGGGATTGACTCAGACGACTGACATCGGCCTGAATCCGGCAAAGTTCGTCATGACTTTCCTTCACCGTCCGACAGACGAGCTGAGCCGCAGCGGTGGGAGTTGACGTCCGTGTGTGAGCGACTTCTTCGACGCAAAGTCGGTCACGCTCGTGACCGATACCAGAGATGACGGGCACCGGTGCCCGGGCGACGGCAACACAAATCGCATAGCTATCCCACCACGTGAGATCCGTGGGGCTACCACCGCCGCGAACGATGCAGATCGCGTCGAGTTCCAATCGGCGGTGGGCACGGGTCAGGCTCTCCAGCGCTCGACAGACGGCCGCCTCCATTTCTCGGCCCTGCATCGGTACGTCGACCGTATAAACCTCGAAGGCGAATCCGCTGAGTGAAATAGCCTGGAGAAAATCCTCGCGGCCGGCCGCCGTGCCGCTACTGATCAATCCGATTCGCAACGGCACCGCGGCAAGTTCGTGCCGGCCGTTCTGCCCCAACAGTCCTTCGGCACGAATCCGATTCAATACAGCCCGCCGGTTGGCCTCAACTTGGCCAAGGGTGTATTCAGGAAAAATGTCGGTGACGTGAAACGTTAGAGAGCCACGAACGTCATACAGCCGCAGCCGGCCTTGTACGAGGATCTCTTGACCGTCAGAGAGTGACATCTCCGCGGCTGCAAGCTTCCGTTGGATCGTCGGCCAAGTGTTTTTCCAGATGGCGCACGGCAAAAGTGCCGGGTCATTGCCTTCGCGCTGCTCGACTAGGTTGAAATAATGGTGCCCACCCGCCGGATTTCGATACGCAGATACCTCGCCTTTGACCCACAAGTAGGACGGGTACGCGCGAGCCAATCGGTTTCCGATGTCGGCAATGAGTTGAGCGACGCCGGTGACCTGGCGGACGGGAGTCGGCTGATCGGTATTGAGCGAGGGCATGACAGGCACCTGCGATCGCCAGCTCACGAACTGGCGGCATCCCCCATTATAGCTATACCCACCGCATCCATGAAATCGGGTGCGCAGCACGTTTCCATTCCTAGAACAAGACACGGAAGCCGACATCAAGGAGTTGCTATGCCCGCGGTCACCATGTTCGACAGCACCAAAGAAAGCCTGATCGACCTTCTTCGCAGCGTGCGGGACGGAAAAACTCAGTTGCCAGACTTCCAGCGCGGCTGGGTGTGGGATGACGACCATGTTCGCAGCCTTTTGGCGAGCGTATCGTTGTCATTCCCGATCGGTGCAGTCATGATGCTGCAAACCGGCAATGCGGAAATGCGATTGAAGCCGCGCACGGTCGAGGGCGTCGAGCGGCACGCGGTATCAACTGATCCAGAACGACTCATCCTCGATGGGCAGCAGCGCATCACTTCGTTATTTCAGGCGCTTTACTCCGGCCGGGCGGTCGACACGCGAGACATTCGAGGAAAGGCAATCCGACGTTGGTATTACGTGGACGTCGCGAAAGCGCTTGATCCAGACGCCGACCGCGAGGAGGCGATCGTCGGGCTGCCCGAAGATCGCATTCTCCGCAACTTTCGTGGGGAACCACTGCCGGGCAAGGATTACTCAACGCCCGAACGCGAGTGCGCGGCCGAGTTGTTCCCCCTGCACATCGTCCTGGACACTGCCGGCTTGACTGACTGGCAAATGCGTTATTTGCAGGCCGACCGCCAACAAATGGAGGCACGCCTCAACCGCTGGAATCAGTTATTGCAGGAGGTGATTCAGCGTTACCAACAGTATCAAGTGCCATTGATCCTCTTACGCAAAGAGACGCCGAAGGAAGCTGTTTGTCAGGTCTTTGAGAAAGTCAACACCGGGGGCGTTTCACTCAATGTGTTTGAGCTACTGACTGCCACCTTTGCGGCCGACGACTTCAATCTACGGGACGACTGGACTCAGCGCGAGCGGCAGCTGCGCAAACGCCCGGTACTCCAGTCGGTGGAAAACACCGACCTGCTCCAGGCGGTCAGCCTCCTTGCGACCTGGCGGCGGCGGCAGCACGCAATCGAGACCGGGACGCCGCCGGCGGACGCGCCTGGCATCAGCTGCAAACGGCGCGACGTCTTGAGGATCACATTGGCGGACTATCAAACATGGGTGGACCGCGTTACGACCGGTTTTGACACGGCCGCGAAGTTCTTGATGTCGCTGAAGATCTTTGACAGTCGGGACCTCCCTTATCGGACCCAGCTGGTGCCGCTGGCGGCGACATTTGCTGCTTTGGGAAACAATGGTGAAAACGACAGTATTCGGGGCCAACTCGCCCGATGGTATTGGTGCGGGATTTTCGGTGAACTCTATGGCAGCACCATCGAATCCCGCTTCGCCCGCGACTTGCCCGAGTTGTTGGCCTGGGTGAACGGTGGTCCAGAGCCTTCGACTGTCATCGAGGCCAACTTTGTCGCCGGCCGGCTGCTGACGCTGCGAACTCGCAATAGTGCCGCGTACAAAGGTGTACACGCCCTGCTGATGAGAGACGGCGCGCTCGACTTTCGGACTGGCTACCCCTACGACGTGCAGACGTACTTTGACGAGCGCATAGACATTCATCACATTTTTCCGCAGGCATGGTGCAAAACCAACGGCATGGACCCGCGACGTTGTGATTCCATCGTCAACAAGACGGCAATCTCGTCAAAGACCAATCGGATGATCGGCGGGAATGCTCCAAGCCTTTACCTGGCTCGCCTCCAGAAGAGCGCCAACATCAGCGACTTACGCATGAATGAACTTCTCCACTCCCACCAAATCGACCCATCTTTGCTCCATTCGGATGACTTCGACCAGTTCTTTTCAACCCGTCAAGAGGCGCTGCTGCGGCGGATCGAGGAGGCGACCGGAAAGTCGACAGTGAGATCGTCGGCGGAAGAACCTGATTTGGTTACGGCTGGTTATCTCGATGACGATCAAGGTCAGCCAGATACAGATGGGCCAACTTGATCAAGGGACGGCCACATCGCAAGCATCGGTGATTCTGGTAGCAGATTCGAGTAATCCGCTGCGGCTAGCCTGCATAAGGCCGCGGACCTCGGCAAGCTCACGGTTCGCTCCGCCCAGATGCACAACGGCGTGACAGTTCGGACAGATCGGACGCAAATCACTGACCGGGTTCACGTCGTAGTTGCCTTGGCAGTCAGAAAGAGCCTTCAGATGATGAACGTGGATGTACCCTTGCGCCAGTGGGCCATAGACGGCACTGAAGTCAAAGCCGCACACGGAACAAGTCGCCCCATGATGGGCGATGCAGGCCAGCCGGGCGTCGGGGTCCCGCTCGTAACGGTTTACCAGGACTCGGCTGACCGCTCCCTCTCGATAAACAAGGTCGGTCGGCACTTCATCGGGCGACTGAAAGTCCCGCTGACTTGCAATCGTCCGTATTAAACGATCCGTGACGGTGAGCAAACTACCGTCCTCGGTGAGGCCATCGGTCGCGCTGATGATTTTGTCCAACAAAGCGGCCGTCGCCGGCGTGATGCGCCGAACCCCTCGGGTGGCTTGATTATCTAATACCCCTTCGGACCTGAAACATGGGGGCCGCGGTCCAGACGGCGATGCAAACATCAGTTGGTTCGTAACTTCCGCAGCCAAACAGCGACCCAGCTTCAGTGCGGAGCCGGACCCCGATGGATCGACGATCCACTCGGTCGCGTCATAAAGATTGTCGTCGCGCAAGAGTCGGATCGCTTGGCCGCGTGTCACGATGTCGGCGACCCTCATCCGTCCGCCAAGGAAAAGCCGACCATTTGAGAGCGACACGATGTATGCGACATCGCCGACTTTGACCCCGCGCTTCCGAAAAGTATCGCTGCCGCAGCCTGAGATCGGCTGTCCCTCACGATTGATTTCGGGCCGCCATGACTCGAACCGCCAATGACAGGTCCAAAACTGGCGCTCACTGGGCGATTTCGCCGATGCTTGAGCAGAGGCTAACTGTGATGATTTAGCCCGTCCGGTTCGCGCCCGCGGGGAAGGAAGGGCTATACCGTACTTGCTGCTGCAAAACTGAAAGGCGTCATCAACCCAGCGAGTCAACTTCGTGGGTAAACCTCCGGACAATACTGTCGAACCCGTGTCCTTCTCTGAATCGGAACGAGCCGCATCCGCAGACCGTTGAAGCGGACCATTGGCTTTTAGCCAACGGCACTCGCGGCTTATCCGCAGCTTAAAGGTGACCGTAGAATCGGATCTCCAAGTGAGGATTGCAAGCCAACGATTCTTTTGGCCTTGGCCGACCCAGCCGACCCGCACCTGCTTGGGAACTTCTACTGAATAAAAATCGGCCCCGGCGCGGCAAAGCAATGGCCGAAGACGCATTACAATCTCACGACACTCAGGAGGCCAGTCCTTGAACATCGGGGTCTCCCGCAGAATCCAGATCGTTAACGTCGAAGAACACATCGGCAATGAACGGCGAGAGCGGAGTATGAGTTAGCCCGAGCGATGTCCGCAATCGCTGAATCGCGGCTAACCATTTTGCTTGGCTGGTTGGACCATTCATTTCAGCGTCGTTAATGAAGTAGGCGAAGACTAAGTATGCAGGTATTTGATTCAAATGCCGTAACAAATAAAGATGCGCAAGCCGATTCGTGTACTGATAATAAGTGCCGGCCCAGTCGATTTGAGAGCCTTCCGCTAGTGCCCCCTTGGTTTCAGCCAGACCGCTGTCAATGAGTCCCCGTGATTCTTCCCCCGCTCGACACTTGCCTCGCATTTCTGCGATGTGAGATTTTGCTTCGATCAGAAAGATGTCACCGCGACAGCTCTTTCCAAGCCCGTCCCATACGGGACCCCGATGAGGCCAAAACCCGTTAAGACTTCGGGTCGAAAGCACGATCCCAAGCCGTTCCAAAAAACTGTCGTCTTGATACTCGGCATAGTCGTCGGCCCGCAATGGCGAGAGCCATTGCACACTGACGTCGGAGGGCATTCGGGCCGTTAAACGGACTGCTTCGGTTAAGCGATCTGGATGGTCATTGACGAGTCTTTGCAGCCAGCGCTGGCTGCCATGATGTTTACGTTGATGAAGCCATTTGGGCATCGGTCACCAGGCGCTTGACGGAAGACCGCGTCTGCCTCATTTGCATGACGAGACTATGTAAATCCGCGATGTCCCGACGTAGCTCTCGAACACTGAACAATCCCTTTTGTAGAACTCTGGCATTCGATGCCGAGCGGGCTTTGCCCGCGGGAGTCTTCGGCCCGGTTGCAAATCGCCAGGGCTGCGTTCTGTACGCCGCTTGGCGCAATAACTCGCGTGTCGTGTCGGTGATTGGGCCGGCCTTTGCTCGGTTTTGACGCCCGGCCGCCACACGTCGCGGATTAGGGTACGAGGATCGTGGCTTACTCGCCATTTCGGTGACACCATTTTGCATAAGAATCCTTTTACTGAGCCATCTTGAACAGCTTCAGGTTGGGTGACGCGGGTACCTGGCGCTTCGGTGACTCAGTTCGATACGACTTCAAACCTAATGCGGTGCGCCGGAACTCACCCAAAAGTCGCGATGCAGCGGCGGTCAGTATCTTGGTTGATTCGATGCTCTTACAAGTGTTGGCGAGCACTTGCAGTTGGCCGATCCGAAAATGGGAGAGTGCCAACTGCTCCAACAACATGACCTCGACTGGATCGGTCGGATTGCCGGCATCTGCAATCAGTTGTTGAAGGTAGATTCGATACGCACCCACCTCGAAGCTCGGGTCAATGGCTAGCGCGTCGGCCATGAGCGCCGCGAATACTCCCTTCCGCAGAATGTCAGCCTGTTGAGCGCGCTTCTGCGCGGCTGCATGCCGTTCGGCATCGAGGCCGCGCGGGGGATTGGCCTTGGCATTTGTTTTTTCCCCATTATCGCCCGGCGCATTCTGATTCGTCGCCGGTACCGCCTTATCTGACTTTTGCGCCGGGTGATTAGCCTTCCGAGTCATAGAAGCCTCTTGTTCTGGCGGGTGCCGATTTCTTCATGGCCTTTTGTCTGGTGGCAGAGATCTATCGTCTCGCATCTTGCTTTCGCTTGTTTACCTTGTGTTCTCCGTCTCTTTGCCGTGAGACCTTTCATTTTGAAGAACTTCTCGAACAAGCGCAGACGTTCCTTTAGTGGATCGTGTCCGTCGTCATCGAACGTCGCAATGACCTCGCGCTTCAACTGACATACGCGAGCCACTTCCGCATTCGTTTTTGCGGTCATGTCTAGCAACGCTAGACGAATGTCGATGCGAAGTTTTCGTTCCGCGACATCACGGTTGATGCCAGCCGGAGGTTTCCACCATCCCGGCAACGGCGTCTTCTCTATGACGGCGAATGCCAAGTCCAAGTTTTGCCAGCCACCGCGAAATCCAATGAAACGTAGCGCAGCACCAGGACCAGCATTTTGAAAGTTATTGAGAAGGATGTCCCCAACCGCAAACAACATCACCCAATCGTGGTGCTTTAGTCGCGGCCGAACGTCAAAAAACAAATCATGGTATGTGTTCACGATTGATTCGTGGAGTTGGCAGCGCTTGCCAACCTCTGCGAAGGTCAGGTCAGTCAAGAGATAGCTCTGAATCTTGTTAACCTGCCCGGATTGGTGCAGTTTCGCAGCGCATGCGACTGCCTCGTTATCTGGTGATGAACCCTTCAAATGGGCAATCGCCGCCAGAGTTGGACTATCGCTTCGATCATCGGACGGCGCGGTTCCCTGCGCGACCTTGTTGGCTGTCTCCCATCGAGTGATCGGCTTGTGAAAGACCCCCGCGGGGACCATGTTTGGGACTGACATCCTGTCACTCCAGTGGATCATTTCCAGCCTTGCATCGTACCCTTGCAACAGCACATCGGGCCATAGCATCGTCTGTTCAGCCAAGGAAAACTGCCACAAACACGAGGCAGGCCCCTGACGATGTCGAACGCTCCGCTTAACGTAAGAGCAACGATTTCTACGAGCCATGCTGCCTACCAAGATGTCAGAACTCCGCACTCGCGATGTGAAACATGCTGTCGCGGCCATAAAGCGATTTCATGCGATCGGCGGTTTAGCGCCAAAGACTGGCTCGCCGGCGGCGACCTACGGTGCCAAGGCGATGAAGGCATTCGCTGCCGAACACAACCTCAACGAGGATACGGGCAGGAAGGCCCGCGCATTCGCAGCCATGTATTCGGTGCAAGACGTGGGTCGATTGTGTCGTCAAGTTGAAGAACGCATTCTTGATGCAGCTGGGCGAGTAAAACCGGAGTGCCGTCACCGTTCGGTCTTTGGCCGGACGCACCTGATACGGTTGCTTTCTGTGCCCCAGAAAAGAGTGCGGGAAGCTCTGCAACATGCGGCAATCGAACAAGGCTGGTCACTCGCGAGTCTGGAATCGGCGATAGCCGTGCGGTTTGGAAGTCGGCGAGCGGGAGGACGCGCTCCGAAAGTGCCCCGGACCGTCAAGGAACTTTATGGTCAGCTTGAGCAGCGGTGCGAATCTTGGAACCGATGGCTGATGTGGCTCGATAGATCCGGCCTGCTTCGAGATTCCAACGCTGACCTGCGTGGTCTTTTAGACCAGTTGCGGATGCACTTGAAAACGATTCAAAGTCTGACATTGAGGCGATTGAAGAGACCGATAGTTCATGCGCACGCGAATACGATCCGCGAGCGAGACTGAATCTAGGGACGAATCTCAAAAGTGTTTTTGAGATCAAAACCGGTTTTCATCACCTGATGGTTGTTGGATTGATGAACTCGCCCTAACCTAGACTTGGCAGCGCCGCTGTGCTTGACGTCTCGTGCAGGTCAAAGTGATGACACAAACTGCTGTCCAAGCCCTGAACGCCGAGAAAGCCATTGTTCGACGCATCGGGCAGCATGTCCTCATATTTCCAGCGATGCCATTGCTAATGAGGACCTTCACGGTACCCACGTATGCGCTGAGCGCTACTTCCGCGGCGGTATCGGTGCCAGCGCCCCTCATTTGGACGCAGCGCGCTTGGCTCTTTGAAGAAGAGCGTTCCTTTCTCTCGACCTCCTCTGTCGGCCCATGCATCCCCAAAGGGAAGATCGAGGTGGCAATGACGCTGGCTGGGTTGGAGCGTCTGATCCTGGAATGGCTCGAACGTCATCACTTTGTCGTCAAGCAGTTTGGCAATCGACCATCTTGCCTAGGTCCGCCGCGTGACGTTCAGCTCAGTGATCGAACGCTACTGGAGTTCGTGCGTGAGCATGATCGCGGTCTCATTTGGCACGACCCCGTTGAGGTTAGCCCGGCCGATCTTATTCGTGAGATCGCAATAGCATGGCCTGATCGTTCCATCATCGCGACCGCCACCCGCAAGGCCCATATGCGGCAACTTCGGAGTCAGCTGGCCTCGCTGTTGGCGGAGAAACTCGAAATCTCACCGTGGACACATCCGCCCTATTTCGCTCCTCGGGCCGTTGTCGCTACGTACGCCTACTCGACCGCTTCGAGTGCCGACATTGAACGGCGAGACATTTATCTGGCAATGAACCCGACCGAGTTGTTCGCGACAGATCAATCCAGGCGTAGTTTCCTGAGCGCACGACAGGCGAGAATCTATGGCTTCTTGCCGTGCGGCACGAAGTTGTCGCCTGCACTCGATGAGCGCCTGAGATCCCTTTTCGGGCACGATGAAATCTGCATCCATCGCCACGGCTTCCGAGACCGAACTCGAACGGCCGTTTTTCTCAACGTCGTCGGCGGATCGAAACCTGCGCCAGATTGTGCCAACGTCCAGTTGAAACGCGAGGGGATCTGGCACCATGCGCTCCGTAACCGTCGTATTGTGAAACTGGTTCGACTGCTAACCGCAAATGACATGAACCGAGTCAGGACAGAGTTCCCAGACCTCGGCAGTATCGAAGGAAGCCATTTCCAAGACCGCATTGCGTTGGTGGTGGAAGGCATCGAACATGCGCTGGCGCTGGGTCGCCATTTGCCCGACGCAGGTCTTTTTTGCGGCGGCGCCGTGACCGAGGCAGGGTTATCAACAGCAGATCGCGAGCTGCTTCGCTTAATGCAAAATCGGGCACTTTCCTGGCCGCGGCTTGCGATTGCGACCTTTGGGGGCCTTGCTGCGCTGCCTTTCGCGGGAACATTGATTCGTGCCGATGGGGGCACCGATTTGCTTCCGGTTTCACCGCTTCAAGTCATTCAGCCAAACGATAGCGAAAGTGGAGTCGTTCTGATCGACTTTGACGATCACCACGACCGTCGTTTGTTGGCACATTCTCATTCACGGAAAGTAGCATACCGCGAATCTGGCTGGAACATTCTTGGTACTGATAGAGATCATTCGACGTTGGCCCGCTTCGAAGCACGACGAAGGGTGTTTTGGCGATGAGCGGTTTTTGGGTCAACCGGCCCAAAGGGCCGCGACTAGCAGTGGAATACTTTTGGGCACGTCGGCGTCGGCGGGAGCACCGCTGCGTCGACAGTACCGGCAGCCAGACTAGCATTACGCTTCTGACTCGCGACGAGCTAATCCATCGTTTCCATCAAATCAAAAAGGATGGTGGGCATGGCGCTGGTCTCGACCGGTTGACGTTTGATTTGCTGAATCCGGCCAATGTTGGCGAGCTGCTCGGTGACCTGGCGGCGCGGATACAGTCGGGGGAGTACCTGCCTCATGCAACCCGACCGCAGTCTATTCCCAAAGGAAACGCGGGCGATTACCGATTGTTGCAGATTCCCGTGCTTCTGGATCGAGTCGTCCAGAAAGCGCTGGCGGCGTTGCTCGAACCATATTGGGAAAGAAGGTTCCTTCCGTCTTCATGGGGATGGCGGCCGGGGCGAAACACGTGGGGAATGCTCTGTGCAATCGAAAAAGCCCTCCAAACGACTGGTTGGACCGTGCTCGCCGTTGATGACGTGCGTACTGCCTTCGATACCGCTCCGATCGGCAAGATTGTCGAGTGTCACGCGGAGCTGCTGCGAGAGCTACGGGCAGTCGATTTACCACAGAATCTACGACGTGAGGCTGAACAGCATCATGACCGCCTCAACGGGCTTATTGACACAGTGTTGCGAGGTGACAGGAAAGAGCGTCAACGCGGCATCGACCAGGGAAGCTGTTTCTCACCGCTGTCCATGAATGCGTTGTTTCATGTATGGCTTGACCTACCTCTGCGCGTTAAGATCAAAGATCTGCTTGGGCACCGATTCGGAGATAATCTCTGCTATGTATGCCCAAGTATGCACGAAGGACGCGAGGTATTGGCCGAGATCGCCAACTGTCTGACACCGCTCGGGATGTCCCTAAAGGGTCCAGATAGGGTGATCAACCTGAGAGAGGGCGACAAAACCCCCTTACTGGGTTTCACGCTCACATGGCGGGATGGAGAAATGGTCTACGGCCCCGGACAGGGATCAATCGACCACCTAAGCCAAGCCCTCGACGAAGCCCACAAAAGTGAAGACCCACCTCGAACCGCCCGCAAAGCGATCGACGGTTGGATACTCTCCTGTGGGCCTGCCTTCGAGACCGGTAATGCCGTGATTCCACTTATCCTGGACATCGCAGCGACCTATGGATTCCGGGAAATGACATCTCCGGAGGCCATACAGCAGCGATGCCAAGACGCCTGGAACAACTGGTTGAAGTTCCGGCACCGACACGTGCGGTAACGGCACTCCTTCCGGCAGCGGCTCCGCCGGGTGCCACAGTCCGGCCGACGATCGTCGGACCGAGGCCGAGGTGATGACTACTAACGTGATCACCTCGGCTATTTTTCTGCGCACATTCATACCATTGATGCAAAGCGTGTGACCTCGTATTTATCCGAGTCGCTTTGTGGATCAAATGCCCTGAGTATGTGAAAGGGCGTTCGGCGTATAAGGCGATCGCCTGCGGAGGCCAAATGATCCTCGCAGAGTTCCGAAAGCGCTGTCCTTATTTGGTCCATTACGCGCCGCAGATTAATCTCACTTTCGGCTTGCTCACCGCGGCTCAGATCCTAGATAGGAACGCTGATGAGCACGGATTCGTCCTAGCACGGTTCCGGCACGAAACTGAGTTTCAATCGTACCCCGTGGACTATTGGAAGACACATTCCCGATTTGTTAGGCGAGCAGGGGAAGCGGGCTGCTGCCTTATTGTGCAGGATGCACAAGATGCTACGAGAATCTATGTCCTTGGGAATAACTTTCCGCTGGGGGACGGGCAATGCCTAGGCACCACCATTCCACTCAGTGATAACCGGCCCGGCGACGCCGCACTGACTCGCGAAGAGTGGTTTCGCATACTGAATGATATGTTCTGGGTTTTTCCCGAAGATGCTGTGAACGCAGGGTTCGTTGAGCGGTTGCGTGTCGTAACGCCGGGCAAGGCGCTCTTTCGTGTCCGATTGTCGACGGATGCGCTGCCTGACGAGGAACTGGATGCGAGAGTCAGACTCTGCGTGATCAACGGTGGCGGTTCTAACGGTGCTTTTGCTCGCGGGACCGCCACATACAAGCGTATTAGCGATTGGTCAGGCTGGCCTCCAAAGGAGCTTGGATTGTGCGGAGGACTTCCAGGGGATCTCTGCGATGCACTCCGGCAAAGCGGTGATCTTTCGGTGCAAACGGTCTGACCGAAACTCTCATCGTTTCATTGCGATTAGACTTCGGGCTGTTCGTCCGACTCGTCGTCATCGAAAACAACATGCCGAGGCTCAAAGAGCGGAACTATGATGTCGCACGTCGAGCACCGAACCTCGCCGCGGTCCCAAAAGAGCTGCATGTTGTCGTCGCTGAAACCGAGTCTTGTGCTACATTGCGGGCAGTCGAGCGGTACTTCCTGAAGGATGTCATTGAACACTGCATTGATCGCCTCCCTGCTATCATCTTGTTCGATCTGCTTGGCCCATAGGAGCAGGCCGGCCGTGAACCACAGATCGGTCAGCGCGTCACGAGGCTCAAAGTCCGGCGCGAACGTCTCGAACAGGGCGCGCACGACGTAGAGCGCATGAATGAGCACCGGCGGCAACAGGAGATAAAGGTGCTGCCAGAGACCGACGCGGTCGTCATCGTCACAGAAGATGAAGTTAATGTTCTCTGGTGAAGTGGTGTAGTGTTTGAACGTCGTGATAAGGTGCAGAGCGTGATTAAAGATTGGGTCGAGGCCGACGTCAGTCGCCTTTTCGTAGCGCAGCTCGTAGAGCCACTCGGGGTCGATCCACCGCGTCATTGGGGTCTTATCCATTGCGCGGCCGATGATGTCTATCCGAGTGGCTTTCTTGATGTCCTTATTCAACTTGCTCAGGTCAATATGCTCCGGCCCTTGGCGGAACCGAGCGAGAAACCCGGGCCAATCCGCCAAGATCCATTCGAGATAAAACAGGTTGTCCTGGAGCGGCTTGCGGAAGTTGGAGAACGCGACCGACAGCTTTGCCTTCTCCGAGCACTTTAATCCTTCATAGATGAAGTGGCACATGTCGGAGAGAAGTCCGAAGATTAGGTTGCGATATGAGTGCTCGTCGAGAATGTGCCGGTAACCATTTGCCTCGCACCAATGCCAGAACTCTTCGCCTTTCAATCCCGCCATCGCCGTCCCGTCCTCGGGGCGGTTAAGCGCCACCTCAAATCTCAACAGGCCAGCGTGTTCGCCTTCCACGACGTATTCGGCGAGAAGATCGTGTAGCGCGAAGGCCAAGTCGTGTCCCAGTCTAAATACTGGAGGAAGGAACGTCGGCATCGCGTTCTCGTTTTGGACAGGGGTCCGCAGCAGGTGCCTAGTAAAGGACGCTTTACGTCATGAAAAAGTTCACAGTGTAAGCGCCGGCGTGCACGCAACCAGCCGCGAGTAGGAAGTCGACCAGCGTGGCGTCAAATCGTCGAAACCTGTCATTCATGGAGTTCGATGATCCGCGGTTCACCGTAGTCGTCAGCAATCAGCAACTTCCCGGTGCAAGTGGCAAGACAGACCTCCACGCTCATCGGACATTTCAATGCAAGTAGCTCAGCTTCCAGTGACTCGGGTTCGAAGTCAGGGTGATCGGGCGAGTTTACCCATAAGTTCTCGATATTCGCAGTCGGGGCCAACGACCGCACCAGTTCTTTTGCTTGGATCGCTGGCCGGGGTTGTTGACGCTCGACTTTCTTGTTGGACACAAACCCGACATACGGGTGTTTGCAAAGCTGCGGGAACTGTGTGAACACGTTGCGAATGAGTTCCTGTTGCTCTGGCCAAAGCTCATCGTTCCGCCACAGGTGAATAATCGCCCCAAGCCTTTCCACTGGCACGTAGACCACGATAAGCAGGCATACACCCGACCTGGCGTCGAGCCGCTTACTATTCTGCGCCAGGACTGCCTGATCCATGCTCGCCTTTGGTGAGACGTGCGCCCCACAGGCGTACGCCGGCGCGGTTTCTGTATGGTGGGCGTTGTGAGCCGACCATTTCGCTACCCAATCGCGCTGCATTACCGGCGTCATTTCGACTCCTCTCGGATCACTTTGTTAGGACTACCTTGTCGTTCAGTTTATCGAGCGTAATCGGATATCGGACACTGGATCGACGATTGTGGGTGAAGTAAGCTCTGGTCGCACTTCGCTTATGGCAACACGCGCAATCGCACTACGCCAATTTGAATGACATCGTGAACGTGCAATATCTGTTTCTGGCCGGCCTCGAGTCGCTTGGAATTAACGATCGTCCCGTTACGGCTGCCCAGATCTTCGATTTCTAAATTCCCATTCGACAAGTGAACCGCCGCGTGACGTCGGCTGGCCCAAACCAGGTGTGGCGGCTCTTGCTCTGTCAGATCAATGTCCACGGACTCGGTGCTGCACCGTCCAAGCACGTTTGAACCTTCATGGAGCGAGTATTCGGCATGCATCGTCTCACCATAAACCACCACCAATCGCGGCCCCTTTCCCAAAGCGACCCGCGGCGGAACTGCCTGCGTCGGAGCGGGCATATCGGGTAACTCAAAAGAGGCTTGGGTCACCACCTTCGCCCGCAACCGAATCCGCTCGGTCTTCGGCATGTCTTCGGCGCGGCAGGGCATTGGGGGCAAATTTGACATGGGCAACTCAAATGAGGTGGGGCCGCACCGAGCTCACAAGGATCCCGGCGAATGGGAAAGCTTAGTTCACATCACTAACGAAAATGCCGGGCACCGTACTGAGTCAGATCAGACTTCAGCCCCCATCCGTTGGACGTAACGGATTTACCGCTTGTTCGGAGTCTTAATCGGTCTGCAATTCTTGCCAGCGGCCCCTCATTTGCTCCCCTTATCCCTCATCCCGTCCGCACTAACTGAGATGTGTTATGTCCGCAGAGCCTTGCGCCGTGCCGCTGCCGAGCCATGGGTGGATCTTGCCCGTTGGCCTCATCTGTCCCGGGTGTTTCGGGCATTTCCTGCATGACGAGTTCGCCATGCCGCGGGATGTCCTGGATGAGCTGGATCCCGTCGAAATCCATCGGCAGTGTCCGGACTGCGGGCACCGGTTTGTCGCGGTCACTAGCGACTTTCTGGACGAAGACTGAATACGCTCGTGCCTAACCTGAGGTGCATCATGGCCACACGTCCGTTTGTGGTGCCGCCCGTTTCTCCACCAAAGTCCGGCGTGCTCGTTTGTCTGACTTGCCCTCAATGCCACGAGCGGTTCGCTCGCGACGTAGTCGCAGAATCGTCAAGCATCATCAATCGACACGCGCCGGCGATTGTCGAGACCACATGCCCCTTTTGCGGCTTCGAGGTCACATTTCAGACATCGGATTTTCCTGTAGAAGATTGATCAATTCATCCGACTTCACAAATCCTAGCGCGATCCTCGCGCGCCCTTCATCGTTCCTTCATTGCAAAAACCAGACTAACCGCGTGGTGAAACACTCCGCCTAAAGCGAGGATGACCATGCGGAAGAATGAACAACGAATGGCTTTCACTTTGATCGAGTTGCTCGTCGTGATCGCGATCATCGCGATTTTGATTGGGCTACTGTTGCCCGCAGTTCAAAGGGTCCGCGAAGCATCGCAACGCACCAGTTGCCCGAACAACATGCGGCAAGTGGGCATTGCACTGCACAATTACGAATCCGGAGCGGGTTACTTCCCCACCAGCGGCGAAGGCAACTCGACAGAAATCAATCGACGAAGTTCGATCTCCATTCGACCTACACCATGCTGCTTCCTTATCTCGAGGCGGAGGCGGCCGCGAGTCGAATCGACTTGAGGTATCCTTACAACCACCCGACCAATGTTGCCATGGGTGGTGCGAAGGTAGAACTCAAGATCCTCTTGTGCCCGTCAAATCCCCTCTATCGGGAAGACCCGCAAGGCTACGGTCAATGCGATTACATGCCGGTGTCGTACACCGACATTGACCCGACGACTGGCGAGCGCGACTTGAATAGCCCCAAGAAGTACCGCACGCCGGGGTTGCTCACGTTGCACAACGAACTCGTCGGATACAACGCTGATGGCAGCGGACAGCTCGCCCGCCGCTCGCCACGCCAGGTGGTCACTGTCACCGACGGCACTTCTACAACGATTGCCATCATTGAAGATGTGGGTAAGTCGCACGAGAGCTTCGAGCCATTCATGGTCTCGAATTACATGGACACCTGTCCGAGCTGTGTCGATAAGTCGCCGACCGGCAGAAAGAACAACTATCGGTGGGCGGAGCCGGATGTGGGCAACGGCGTGTCCGGTCCCCATCAGGACACGGCCAATAAGAAGGCCCGAATCAATAACAACGCTCAGCCCCGAGGCGGCCCGTCTTCTTGCCCATGGGGCACGAACAATTGTGGCCCGAATGACGAGCCGTTCAGCTTCCATCCGGGCGGCGTCTTGGCCGTCTTTGGCGATGGACATGCGGTCTTCCGGCGCGACACGATTTCGCCGCAAGTGCTGCTCGCACTTTGCACGCCGGATAGTGGCGACATTGTCGATGGCACGGATTTTTTAGCCTTTCCGGAAGGTGTCGGCGGGCAACTGTACGGTTGCTCGCCGAACCTGGGTTGTTGCGGCCCGCCATTTGCAGAATCTCCGCGGTTCCAAATGCTGCGGAGTATTGGCGATGGTTGTTACGGTGAATTGTCCACGCTGCAAAAGTCGATTTACGGCTCAAGCTTCTGAGCCAGATCAAAAAGGCGACAAAGCAGACGAAGTGCTGCTGACCTGCCCGTCGTGCAAATCGCGATTTGCTTTCTTGATGTCGGGTTTCCCGACTGAGGCAAAGGCGAAGTCCGGCAACAAAAAAGCCTGACAGAAAAAGACCGGCCCGGAGCGAGTCGCCCGGGCCGGTCCCCCTTCCGTACTCCTTCTCCAACGATCAACCACCCATCGCTTCCGGTAGATTGCGGCGAGTGCCGGCGGCGACAAATGCCCCGCCGAGGTAATTGGAATCGTAGGCCAGGAAAGCTTCCATGCTGGCTCCGCGACTCACGTCGCGGACCTGGACAAACGATGTGAAATTCGACGCCGGGGCCGTGATCACGTCAGCCTTCCCGTCACCATTGATATCGAGTGCCGCGACCCGAACACCGCCCAAGAAGGTCGGCTCGTAAGCGAAGAACTCGTTGATAATGGCTCCGTTCGTGCCACCCTTGAACACGCGCACGTGCGGCCCGCCGCCGGAGCCAGCGCCGGTGATGACGTCGGCCTTGCCGTCGCCATCCACGTCGCCAGCCGCAATGAATAAGCCACCGAGGAAGCCGGCGTTATAGGCGAAGAATTCATTGACCACACTTCCCGTGTTGCCATTGAACACACGCACGTGCGGATTCGCGCCGGCTCCAGGGGCGGTGACAATATCGGCCTTGCCGTCGGCGTTTACATCGCCGACTGCTATCCGAACGCCCGAGGACATGGACGGGTCGTACGCAAAAAACTCCCGAATCACAGTCCCGGTCGAGTTAAAGATGCGGACATGAGGTCCGCCGCCTTCACCCGCGGCCGTGATAATTTCCGAAACTCCATCGCCGTTGACGTCTCCCGCGGCGACGTACACGCCGTTGTGGAAGCTGGCGTCATAGGCGTAGAACTGAGAAACCAACGAGCCGTCCTTGCCGTTGAAGACCTTGATGTGTGGGCCGCCGCCGGCACCCGGAGCGGTGATGAGGTCGGGCACGCCATCGCCGGTGACGTCCGCGACTGCGACGCGAACGCCGCCCGTGAAGCCCGGATAGGCGTTGAACTCAAATCTGGTCACTCCAGTTGTGTAATCGAATACTCGGACGCCCGAGCCGCCCGTCGCTTGTCCGGTCGCAGCGATGCGAATGATCGAGTTGTTAGCCAACCTAGTCGTGACGACTCCATTCGCATACTGCGGACCGTAGGGCAACGCCTTCGATTCTGCCAACAGAGTTGGGCTGCTCGGGCCTGCGGAAGCCAGCAAATCTTCTTTGTTGCCGTGAGACACGTTCGGGCACTTCTCGCCGAAGTCGTAGCCGTAAGCGTCTGTTCCCGACGGTAGCGGGATGACTTTGATGGAATCGCCGACTATGCTGCCGCCGACACTGCCGACCGTGTTGAAGCCTTGATCGAAGCCGGCCGGTTGTGTCTCGTTGACCTGGTAAGTGCCGTTGGTCAAGCCGGTAAAGATGTACGTTCCGTCGGCCCCCGTGTACTGTTGCCGACTGACTGCGGCACCGGTGTTATCATTGCCGAGCAGCGTGATGAGTACACCACCGATCGGCAAATCACCATTGTTTCGCACGCCATCGTTATTCGCGTCGCACCACACGGTGCCGCGGATGGATGATACTGGCGGATTGCAGAGGCCCGCATCGATGCATGGGTTGTATTCGCCCCAAGCCAGAGTGATTGGATCGGTCCGACCCGTCGTGGTGTTGGGATTGCTGTCGATCGCGCCGTCGGTGCCAACCTTTTGTGGGCTAAAGATCTTCCCGCTCGGAGCAATGAACTCGACCGTGTAGGTGCCGGCATCGAGGTTGTCGAAGAAATACAAGCCGTTCGCGTCGGTCGTTGTTGATTTGAGGAACTTGCCCGAGTTGTCGAGCAAATTCACTTTGATATTGGCAACGCCCGGCTCATTGGGGTCTTGGATGCCATTGCAGTTGGTATCAAGCCAGACGAAGTCCGCGAGCTTGGCCTTGGGATGACACAGACCGGCGTCGATCGTGAGATTTGTCTCACCCCACGCCAGTGTTACTGGGTCTGCACGCCCGGTGGTGGTATCTGCGTTGCTATCAACAGTGCGATCAGTCCCAACCTTCTGGGGGCTGAAGATATATCCGCTGGGCGAGACAAATTCGACGGTGTAAGTTCCCGCGTCGAGATTGTCGAACGAATAGAGCCCGGTGGCACTGGTCTTGGTTGACGTGATGAACTTACCGGTGCTGTTGAGCAAATTCACAGTGACATTGGCGACACCGGTTTCGCCGGCGTCTTGAACGCCATCGCAATCGGTGTCGAGCCACACATAGTCGCCCAGTTTGGCTTTCGGGTGGCAGAGACCAGCGTCGATGCTTGGGTTGTTTTCGCCCCAGGCGAGGGTTACTGCGTCGGTGCGGCCGGTCGTAACGTTCGGATTGCTATCAACGGCCCCATCGGTCCCGACTTTTTGCGGAGCGAAGATGTAGCCACTGGGCGACACGAACTCAACCAAATAAGTCCCGGCATCGAGGTTGTCGAAGGAATAGAGCCCGTTGGCGTTGGTCGTTGTCGATTTCAAGAAATTGCCGCTGTTATCGAGCAATTTCACGGTCACATTGGCGACACCGACCTCGCCAGCATCCTGGAGACCATTGCAATTCGTGTCCAGCCATACGAAATCACCAAGCTTGGCCTTGTTGTGGCACAAGCCAGCATCAATGCAGACATTCACTTCGCCCTGGGCGAGCGTAATCACGTCGCTTCGGCCGGTGGAGACATTCGGATTGCTGTCGATAGCGCCATCGGTGCCGACTTTCGCCGGGCTGAAGGTGTAACCGGTTGGCAGCACGAACTCCACGATGTAGTTACCAGCGTCAAGGTTGTCGAACGAGTACGCCCCGCTTCCATTCGTGGTCGTCGAGGTGATGAACGTGCCTGTTCCGTTCAAAAGCTTTACGGTGATACCGGACACACCCGCTTCGCCGGCATCCTGGATGCCGTCGCAGTCAGTGTCGAGCCATACAAAATCGCCGAGCTTGCCCCGCGGGCACAGACCTGCGTCAATGCAGATATTGGTCTCTCCCGCCGCCAGCGTGATCGCGTCGGTGCGGCCCGTTTTGGCGTTCGGGTTGCTGTCGATCGCGCCATCCGTACCAATCTTTTGCGGGCTGAAGATGTACCCATCGGGTGACACAAATTCGACCGTGAACGTTCCGGCACTCAAATTGTTGAATGAGTAAGCACCGCTGCTGTTGGTCTTCGTGGAGTTGATGAACTTGCCGGTGCTGTCAAGCAAGTTGACGGTCACGCCGGCGACACCAGCTTCGCCTTTGTCCTGAATGCCGTTGCAGTTTTTGTCGAGCCAAACGAAGTCACCGAGAGCCGCGGGGCAATACTGCATGCCCGCGTCAATGCAGTCGTTGATTTCATTGACGCCGAGTGTGATTTCGCGAGTGCGGCCGGTCGCACGAGCCGGGTCGCTGTCGATCGCGCCATTGGGGCCTTGTAGCGCGGGACTGATCGCATAGCCACCTGGCTGCACGAACTCAACGACATAAGTGCCGGCGGTCAGATCCGTGAAGTGGTAAATGCCGGTTGAACTCGTCGTCGTCGATTTGAGCACGTTGAGAGAGGTGTTGAGCAGATTCACTTTCACCCCGGAGATGCCCAATTCACCGGTGTTCTGGATGCCGTCGCCATTGACGTCATTCCAGACGAAGTCGCCAAGCGACGCTCCGGTCGGAGTGAGCCGCGTTTCCAACTGACTAAGTTGGAGTTGGGTGTGACGTTGGCGGCGGGTGGGTTGCGACGCGCTCGTGGCGGTTCGATTAATCCACCGGCGAAGGAGTGATCGCAGAGATTTCATGATGGCTTACCCGTCGAGTTCTTGAGGCCGGGGTGCACATCGGACGGCCGGGCTCCGGCCAGCATTGGCGTCCGAATCAAGGACGGGAGTTTGTCAAGCGATGAGGTGGGGAACGCTCGACAGGGACGCCAGCATAATCGTTCTTCCGCGCGTTTGTAAATCCTTCCTAGCTTTTCTAATCGCGCCAATTTCCGTGCGCGCCCGCACGACCGGAACTAGCGCGACCTCGCGTTGGACTCAAAATGGTTGGAGTGGTAGCAGTGGTAACGGTTGTGCGGTCGAAATGAGCGGATCAACTGCTGACGACGCTAAGAAACAGCCAGCAAACGCGAAAAAAGTGACCTAGCGACCAATTTGGCACCTTTTGATCAGCCCCCAAGACAAATATTTTTTTGGAAAAATTGCTGCGCGATTTACTCTTGCTCGACCGGCCGATGGCGGACGATTTCGCCCTCGACCAAATACACGACGTCCTCGGCAATGTTGGTCGCGTGGTCGGCAATCCGTTCAAGATGGCGAACGACGGAAAACAGCGATAGACCAGGAGCGACATACTCCGGCGACTTCTTCATTAACGCGATCAAATCATCAATGATCTCGACATTGTAATTGTCCACTTCGTCGTCCAGACGAATCACCCGGCGGGCTTGCTTGGGGTCCAAATGCACGAATGCATCCAAGCTCTGCTTGAGCATGGAAGTGGCCATGTCGGACATTGCCGGCAAGTTCTCCGGCACAGGAATCAACGGCGGTACGGCGAGTTCGACAGCTCTTTCCGCCATCTCCACCGCCAAGTCGGCCATGCGCTCCAAATCGGTGTTAATTAGCAACACCGCGGTGATTCGTCGCAGATCGCCGGCGACCGGTTGATGTAGAGCGAGGATTTTCAGACAGTCTTCTTCGACTTGGTTTTCCTGCAAATCGATTGGCGTATCACCATCGATCACTTCTCGCGCTAGATCGGCGTCGCGATCGAGCACCGCGCGCACGGCCCGGGTGACCGCTTCTTCCACCGCGGTGCCCATATCGAGAATGTCGTGCTGCAGTTGTTCCAGATCCCGTTCGAGATGCTTCGACATGACCGACGTCCCTTTCAGCCGAACCGGCCGGTGATGTAATCCTCAGTTTGTTTCACTTTCGGCCGGGTAAACAGGTCCGTCGTCGCGCCGGCTTCTATGAGATGGCCTTGCAGGAAAAATGCCGTCAAATCGGAGACACGGGCGGCCTGCTGCATGTTGTGCGTAACGATAATGATCGTGTAATCCTGCTTCAATTCGAAGATCAAATCCTCAATGCGCCGCGTGCTCTGCGGATCAAGGGCGGAGGCTGGCTCATCCATCAGAAGCACTTCGGGGTCGGTCGCCAGTGCCCGGGCGATGCAAAGCCGCTGTTGCTGACCACCAGACAAATCGAGGGCCGATGCATCCAAGCGGTCCTTAACTTCATCCCACAAAGCCGCCCGCCGCAGACAACGCTCGACTAGCGCATCGAGCCGGCCGACATTCCTCTCGCCGGCCACGCGAGGTCCATAGGCCACGTTCTCGTAAACGGTCTTCGGGAAAGGGTTGGACTTCTGGAATACCATGCCCACCCGCCGGCGAAGCTCGACGAGGTTGGTGTTACGACGATAAATGTCCTCGCCGTCTAGGACGACGCTGCCGGTATGCCGGGTGCCGTCGATGAGGTCATTCATCCGGTTCAGGCAGCGGAGCATCGTGGATTTGCCGCAGCCGGAGGGTCCAATGAAGGCCACCACAGACCGTTCCGGAATCTGAATTGAAATGTCGAAAAGTGCCTGCGTTTGCCCGTACCAGAATGAAAGGCCACGGATGCCAAACTTGGTTTGGCGGACGTTGGCCTTGCTATCGACCGGCCGGCCGCTGAGGTCGCGGTCAGTCAAAATCGCTGTGAAAGCGAGCGTGGACACGGATTCACGCCTCGATTCGAGTGATTGGGGACAAGGTTGTTTTATCGGGAGTGCGCGTGCGTTGCGCGAAGATTCGGTAAATGCCAATTTCCGAGGGCGGATTGAATGACCATAGGATCAATCCGCCCTCGGAAATTGGTTATAGCAAACGTTTTAAGTCCGCTCTATTTGCCGTTTACCGTGGCTTTCACAGCCACTTCCAGAGTATTTTCATTCGGCAAATCGGTGACGATCTTGATCTTCCGGGCCAAGTCGCCCGCTTCCTTAGGGTCAACTTTCACCGTGACCACATGCACCGGCCGGGATTCGGCCATGGTCGCACTGACCGTCACGATGCCGTCGGCACCTTGAATCTCCTTGATTTTGAATGGCTTGGAGCTGCGGACCAAGAGCTTCGACTCAGCCGCATGCCCAATCGCCACCGCACCCATCTTTACTTCGCCGGGCGAAGCCGTCAGAGCCGGCGTGATTTCGACCGTTGCCGGAAGGCGAATTATCGGGGCCACCGGGCTATTAGTGGTCAGAACGATTTCGGTCGTCCACTTGCCCACCGGCAGACCAGGCTTCAGATTGGCAGCAATTTCATAAGTCACTTCGCCCTGGCCGCGGTTGAGCTCGCGGACCTTGGGAATGACGTAGCCGCTTTCACTGGTCGCTTGTTGAACGGCCCAGTACTGCTGGCGAAGTGTCACAGTGGTTCGCGCGGTGCCAGCGCTACCACGGGCCACGGTGCCGAATGACATGCCCTCGGTATCGAGAGCTAGATCATCACGGCCGAATGCGGAGATGGAGAGGCGGGCTTCTTCCCATTGCGGCCGATCGAACGTCACAAAGATCGTGACGGTCTTTGCGCCGGTGAAGCGGCGGCTATCCATCTGCGCCACGACAGCCGTCGATTGGCCGGGGGCGATGTCGCTTTGCAGGATGTTCGCCTGGGTGCAACCACAGGAGACGCGGACGCCGGCGACATGGATCGGCGCCTGGGTGTTGTTGGTGATTCGGTAGTAGTGTGTCAGCAGCGGGCCACGCGGGGTGGTGCCGAAATCGTGGGACGTGGAATCAAAGAGGCTCTCGCCCCAGGTCGCAGCCAGCGCCGGCGAGACGCCGTACAGCAGTCCCGCGAAGGTCAAGAAGCCAATACGTAGCATAAGGATCGGAATGCTCCGTGGCTTTTAGGCAGCGGATCGCGGGGTGGAGCGACCAGGCCCAAAAGCGGGGTTATGACCGACTTGCAGAGTATCGAACCCACCGACGACACGCGCCATGGGAAACGCCTCTGGGCACAAACCCGAAGGCAGTTCCGCCCCTATCACCATAGGGGTCGCCGGAAGCGATAATCCTTTCGCTAACGTTACATCTTCGCGCATCGGATTAACCGTGCGCAACGACTGCGACATAAACCGACTTGGCACCTGCTGCCTTCAGTGCAACAGCCGCTGCATGAGGGGTTGAACCTGTCGTGAATACGTCGTCTACCAGCAAGGCTGCCTTGCCCTGGAGGCAATTCATTTGCAAACGCCGGGCCATAATTGCACCTCGCAGGTTCTCACGCCGCGAAGTGGGTGGCAGTCCGGCCTGAAAAATGGTCATCCTTGGGCGCTTGAGCAGTCGAGGCCAACAGGGCACTCGGAGTTTTTCTGCCAACGCCCGAGCAAGAACTTCAGCCTGATTGTAACCGCGCTGCCAGCGTCGCTTCCAGTGCAAGGGGACCGAAACTACACAAGAAATCTCGACTTGGGGCATGCACGCGACGATACGTTCGGCAAACTCTTCGCCAACTGCCCGCGCTACCAACTCCTCGTGCTTCATGCGCAAGATCAGGTCGCGGCGCATGCCTTCGTATGGACCCATCCGCAACACGCCCGCGAATGCGTAATGTTCGGCGCGACATCGTGGACACCCGCTCACTGATGCGGTGTGCGGACCAATCGTCGAACCGCATCGCGGGCATGTTGGAAAAGGATCACCGACCAGTTGATCACGACATGCTGAACAGAAATACCGTGCGGCCGGGCGGTCGCAAACCAGACAGACTGGCGGATAGACCAGATCGACCAACCCACGGGATAATTCGGCGATGAGCGACATAGATTCTGCTCGCATGTTCGAAGTACTCAGCGTTAGGAGGGGACACTTCGGTCACGCAAAGAAACTACGTATCATCCTGTCATGCGGATTGTGATCATCACCGCTGGGGCGGCCGGCATGTATTGCGGCAGTTGTCTGAAGGACAACACGCTGGCAGGCGCTTTGATCGCTCGCAGCCATGATTGCCTGTTGATCCCGACCTATACCCCGCTCACCCTCGACGAGCCCGACGAATCGACGGCCCCGATCTACCTTGGTGGCGTCAATGTCTTCCTGGACGAATACCGTTTCTCGCGCTGGCTGCCGCGATTCGCAAAGCGCTGGCTCGACGCGCCTTCGCTCCTGCGCTTCGTCACTCGCTTTGCCAACTCCGGCGACTACGCCAAGCTGGGCGAACTGACACTCTCGATGCTCCGTGGCGAAGCGGGCCGGCAAGCCGAACACGTTATTCAACTCGCGGAGCATTTGGCCAACGACGTGAAGCCCGACGTGGTCGTCCTGTCCAACGTGCTGCTCTCCGGCATTGCCCCCGCGTTGAAGCGGCGGCTCGACGCGCCGATCATCGCAACGCTGCAGGGAGACGATCTGTTTCTGGATTCGCTGACCTCGACACACCGGTCGGCCGCAATCTTACAGATCCAATCCAATTACGTGGCTGTTGCTGGCAGCATCGCAACCTCGGCTTCGTACGCCGAACATATGTCGAAGTACCTAGGCCTGGCTCGCGCAAACATTCATCTCGTGCGGCCCGGGATTCGGGTCGAGAATTTTCAAACGGCAGTCGGCCGCCCCAGTGATGAACTGCTGACGATTGGTTTCTTTGCTCGAATTGCACCGGAGAAAGGCTTGCACCGGTTAGTCGCGGCACTGTTGACTGCCAAGCTGCCGCCGTTCCGCCTGCGAATCTCCGGCTGGCTTGGAGCATCGCAGCGTCGCTATCTCGACAAATGCCTTTCTGACTTCCGAAAGCAATATGAGGAGCGCGTGGAGTACATCCCCTCGCCGACCCTGGCCGACAAAGTGCGGTTTCTTCAATCAGTCGATATCTTCAGTGTGCCGGCCGCATTTCATGAGCCGAAGGGCATCTACCTGTTGGAAGCGATGGCAAGCGGAGTACCCGTGGTGCAGCCCTCGAGCGGAGCATTCCCAGAACTGGTTGGTATGACTCAAGGCGGCCTGCTGGTCGAAGCCAACAACGACCAAGCATTGGCGGCCGGTCTAGAAAAGCTTGCACATGATCCACAACTTAGGAAAGAGTTGGGACAACGCGGTCAGGCCGCAGTCAAAGAGATTTTCAACGCCGACGACATGGCCTCGAATACAGAGGCCGTATTAGAAAAATATCTCTTGGGCCGAATCAAATGAACCACTTCACCGCTCGCCGCCGCGTCGAATTCTCCGACACCGATATGGCCGGCATGATGCACTTCGCCAACTTTTTCCGGTTCATGGAATCGGCCGAGCACGAGTATTTGGCCTCACGCGGATTGCGGGTGATTTGGAACGATGTCGATGAGAGGCTCGGTTTCCCCCGCGTCTCGGCGAGTTGCGATTACCTTCAGCCCGCCCATTATCTGGATGAGTTGGAAATCGATGTGACGGTCGATCGTGTCGGTGAAAAGTCCCTGACATTGAGCTTCGATTTTCGCCGCGGTTCCGACTTGGTTGCCAAGGGCGAAATCGTCACCGTCTGTTGCAGGGTGAACACCGAAGGCCGGGTCGAATCGATTCCGATTCCCGAAACGTTTCGCAGCAAGTTGACGGCAAAATAGCACACTTTTCGGCGTTTTTGAGTTGGCGGCGCATCGCCGGCATTCCTGACCTATGCTTGTGGCGACGGAATGGCCCCCAGTACGCGCGGAAGTGCTATGCCCGCCACCGTTGGCAATCAATTTGTGCCCAGTTACGTGGAACTGGTGCCAGAGCAACTGGACCTCCGGGTCTTCCGCCATTCGGTGGAGACGCCCGACGGCCCGGTCGCTTGCTGGTCCTATGTCACTGATGGCTTGCGACGACTTGGGCAAAAAGAGATTGTCTTCACGCTCCGTCGCCGGCCTGACGACACCGATGCATTTCCGCAAGATCCCGTCGATTTTGTATCGCACATCTTTGAACGCGCGCAAAACGGCCAATTCATTGAAGCGGGCGGCACGATCGAGTTCCCGCGCGACGGCGGCTTCCTCGGCTGCGACGGCCCCGCCTCCTTTGTGATGATCAATGCCACGCCGCTCAAAGGCGTGAACTTCCCTGACAAATTGCTCGCTGCGTATCTAATCACGTCGGAAGAACTGCAAGCGGTGCAAAAAGTCGGTCCCAATCGCTTGCTCAGCTTGTTGGGCAAGCGGGCGAACGTGTTTCCGTATCCACTTTGGTCGGAGCGCGACCGGCCCACGCTGCTCAGTGCCGCGGACCTACGCCAAAGTTTGCTGGGTCAGTTGCCGCAGGTTCGCGCTTCGGGCATCTTCACGCGTCGCCATCGCGGGCAAGTCCATATCCACGCGGTTGATGAACGGGCCCTCGATCGGCTCGATGCTGCGATTAAGGCACTCCCCGCACCGGGTGCGTTCGTCATGATCACGGACCCCGACCCAGCGGCGAAAGGGCGACTGGTCTGGAAGCCAGGCACTTCTGTCGAAGCCGTCACGAGTGACCCGCGACCCGACGCCATGATGACCGGCAGCTTTTTCGCGATGGTGCCGACGCGATCCGGCCCCGAAGGCGCGCACATTTGCGAGGATGGATTCGCCGTCAAGCTGAAGGCAACGACGTGGGAAAAGGTCCGGCACGCATTGATTGCCCGCGAGCCGATGACCATCCATGCCGAAGCGCCGGCCGTCCCACTGGTGATTGGGCTGGCCAGCGAAACGATTTCCGTTCGCCGTGCCGGCGCTCACTTCTATTTGGATGTGGGCACGCTTTATTCGCGCATCAAACCTGATGAAATGACTTGGTTCGATCGCCGCGTCGGCAACATCGTCGAAGATCACTTTGCTGATCTGCCGGCCGCGGATGGCGAAGCGCTCACCGTGTTTTGTGCCATCCGTCCCGGAAACAAGGCGCGATTTTGGTTGGAGTGCCAGCCTAATCCTTTGAACATGGCGGGCTCCAACTTGCTGATCCGCCGTCTCGCGGCGCTGAAGCCCCCGGCCGTGAAGGGACCTGTCGCCTGGGCGGTGCGCTTCGATCTCTGGGGCGGCACGGGTGACCCGCGCCACTTCGCCCACATGCCTCATGAATGGACCAATGGCAACGGCGATTGCTCACATTCTCCCGATCAAATCCTCGATCGCGCTTGGCCCGCGAAATAATTCGATAACATCTGCTTAGCCGTCGCGTCCTTGCGATGTAAGCACTCGGCGATAGGCCGCCGCGTGAAGCAGGTGCACATGCTCATCGCCGACAACGTCACCAAAGATTATTCCACGCGCCCGGGGCCGCTCGCCGTGTTGCGTGAAGTGTCGCTCCGCCTCGAACTCGGTGAGTCACTGGCCGTAATTGGCCCGTCGGGTTCTGGCAAAAGCACACTGCTGCATATCCTGGGAACGCTTGACCGACCAAGTTCTGGCACCGTGACGCTCGGCGGCGTCGATCCCTTTGCACTCGCCGAACCAGCCTTGGCTGAGTTTCGTAACCGGCGAATCGGCTTCGTGTTCCAGGATCATCACCTGTTGCCGCAATGCTCGGTTCTGGAAAATGTTCTCGTGCCGTTCATCGTTCGCCAAGACAAGCCGGCCGATTTAGTGGACCAAGCGAAACGGTTACTCGAACGAGTAGGCCTTGGCGCTCGGCTCGATCATCGCCCCGCCGAGCTTTCGGGCGGCGAGCGCCAGCGCGTGGCGCTCGCCCGAGCATTATTTCCGGGCCCGGAACTGGTGTTGGCGGATGAACCGACGGGCAACTTGGACCGTGCCAGCGCCAAGTTGGTCGGCGAGCTGCTCATGGAATTGCATCGCGAACGACCGACCATTTTGGTGACGGTCACGCACAGCTCGGAATTGGCCGCGCTGTTCCCTCGCCGGATGGAGATCGTGGACGGGAAACTGGTTAATGGTTAGCCGTGACGCAATGAAGTGGCGAACCCTTCTTCACCGCAACCTGCGTTACCATCTTCGCGGCAACTTCGCCGTGATGCTCGGCGTGGCCGTCGGCACGGCCGCTCTCGTCGGTGCTTTGCTCGTCGGCGATTCGCTGCACGGCAGCTTGCGTTCGCGCGCTCTGCGGCGACTCGGCAGCGTCGAGCAGATCTTGATTTCACCGCAACCGATTTCAGAAGAAACGTGCGACAAATTGGAGAATCGATTCGATTTGCTCGCTGTCTCGGTCGCGACCGGCTCCATCGCGGCCCTCGATGCCCACAATCAGCCACAACATTCGGTCTCCGGCGTATCGGTCATCTGCGATCGCCCCAATCACGACTTGGCCTGGTTCATTGAACCATCGCATAACGCAAGCTGGTTCGCTCTGCCGGGCATCAGTTCACAACTCGCAACAGACCTCAATGCTTCACTAGGTGATCGGCTCCGGCTGCGCGTAACTATCCCTGGCGCGGTGCCGCGCGACAGCACCTTGGGGCGTAAAACCGGTTCGGAGTTGTTCAAGGAATTCATCTTTCCCGCACAGTTCCGCAACGATGCGGTGTACAAGCCGTGGAATGAATTCAATCTAACGCCGGGATTTGATCGGCCGCATACCGTTTTCTATCGAGGCAACGGTGAGGAACGGCCCTTGCCGCTGAACGCCCTCTTGACCCGTAGTCCCATTCCCACCGACGCCGACCTGCGCTCCCTTCTCGATTTGCCCGATTATGGTCTGAGGATTCAGAGACGCGCAAGTTACATCTCGATTGAGAGCCGTTCACTCGTGCTTCAGGCACCTGCGATTGAATCGGTTCGTGCCGCGGCAGCCTCAATGAAGCTGGCCGCGGAACCCACGATGGTGTACCTGGCCAACAGCATTTCCGATGGCACGCACGAGATTCCCTACTCCGTCGTGGCCGCATTGAACCCGCAAGTTCGGGCGCCATTAGGTCCGTTCATCTCGCCAAGCGAACCGTCTCTGGCTGACGACGAGATTTTGCTCGCTGATTGGGCCGAGTCACCGCTCACTGCCAAGACCGGTGACAAAATCACCCTGCGCTACTTCCTTCCCGAATCGGAAGGCAAAGCCACCGAGGCGACAGCCACATTCAAGCTGCGTGCGAAGATCCCGATGACAGGTCCCACGGCCGATCCGAATCTGACGCCGGAATTCCCGGGCATTACCGACAAGCTCACGCTCGCGGACTGGGACCCGCCATTCCCCTACGACCCTAAAAAGATCACCAAGCGCGATGAAGACTATTGGCATCGCTATCGCGGCACACCCAAAGCGTACTTCAATGAGGCCGTCGGCAAAAAACTTTTCGGCAGCCGCTTCGGGGAGGCCACCTCGGTCCGCATCGCACCATCGTCGCCTGAAAAGATCGATGCAGATGCCGCGGCATTTGAAGCAGCCCTGAAACAACATTTGAAGCCGGCCGACTTTGGCTTGGTGTTCCGCGACGTGCGAGCGCAAGCTCTGCATGCCGCGGAAGGCAGCGTCAATTTCAGTGGATTGTTTTCGGGATTTTCGCTCTTCTTGATCGCGGCTGCGTTGCTTCTTGTCGCACTTTTGGTGCGCTTGAATCTTGATCACCGTGCGAGCGAAGTGGGTCTGTGGCTCGCGCTCGGCTTTAGCCATCGTGCCGTGCGAAGGCTGCTGTTGGCCGAGGGGCTATTTCTTTCAGTGCTCGGTGCGGTTATCGGTTTGCTGATGGCGATTGGCTATGCCGCACTGATGTTGCGACTCCTCGGGGCGATGTGGCCCGAAGGACAAATTGGCTCATTTTTGGAGCTGTATATCACGGGTCGAAGTCTGGGCATCGGCTTTATCGCGGCCACAATTGTTAGCGCTTTGACGATCGCACTCGCTTTGCGCGCCCTGTCTCGCGTTCCCGCACCGCTATTACTCCGCGGAGTTTCCTCTTGTTCCGTCCCGGAATTTTCCGGTGCCTTCTCCGTGCCCTCTTCGTCCCCCCCACAACCCACTAGTCCCCTCCCCACTAGTTCCGGTCCCCTCCCCCCTTGTGGGGGAGGGTTAGGGTGGGGGGTTGAGCCCTCTCATGCTTCTACCCCCCACCCTAGCCCTCCCCCACAAGGGGGGAGGGGACCGGAGGCAGGGGCGAGGGAAAAAGGCGAGGAGCGAAGGGAAGCAGACGGCAGGGGCAGCGGCGCAGACGGTGGGCGGCAAAGTCGAAAGAAGTGGTGGCTCGTCGGAGCCATTGCCCTGGGCCTCGTGGCGATTGCCGCACTCGTCGCGGGACCTTTTCTCCATGACCCCGAATCGCGGGCAGGCTCGTTCTTCACCGGCGGAGCTGCACTCCTAGCTCTGGGGTTGTTGCTCATGCGGCAAAAACTCCGGTCCAACGAAGCCACAAGCACGCCCGATCTCACCATCATTCAGCTCGGCATCCGCAATGCGTCTCGCTATCCGACGCGCAGCTTGCTCACCGCCGGGCTCCTGGCCTCGGCGGCGTTCTTGCTGGTTGCCGTTGAATCATTTCGTCGCACGCCGGGTGCCGACTTCGCCGAGTACCGTGGGGGGTCAGGTGGCTATCAGTGGATCGCGTCATTCGACTTGCAGCTCTATCAAGATCCGGAGGACCCTGCGACCGGCCGGCAGGAGATCCTCGACTCACTCGAGAAGCATTACCAAAAGGATCCGGATACGAAGACAATTCGATTGGCCGCCGCGGCCGATTTGCTCAAGCGATGCCGTCTCATAGCGCTCAGGTCAAAAACCGGAGATGAGGCCGGCTGCCGAAACTTGTACAAACCGACTTCGCCGCGTATTTACGGTGTTCCTTTCCGCTTCATTGACCAGGGCGGCTTTCATTTTGTCAGTACGCTGGCGACGACAGTTGATGGGGAGGCAAACCCCTGGCGATTGCTCGCCAAGAGTAAGGGGGACATTCCCGTGTTTGGCGAAGCCAACACCGTGCAATGGATGCTGGGCAAATCACTCGGCGACACCATCGAAATCACGGATGAAAGAGAGCAACCCGTCAAGTTGCGCATCGCCGGGTTATTACAAGACAGTATCTTCCAAGGCGAATTGGTCATGGCCGAGCCGCGGCTCTTGGAACTTTATCCCAATCTTCAGGGATTCTCGGTACTTCTGGCTCGTACGCCAGTTGGTCGAGAGGACGAACTGCGAAATATTCTGGAAATCGCTTATGCCGATCGTGGTATTGCGCTCGAGCGGACCGCCGATCGGTTGCAGTCATATCTGGCAATCGAGAACACCTATCTCTCTACGTTTCAGATTCTCGGCGGTTTCGGCTTGCTCTTGGGGGCTTGCGGGTTGGGCGTGGTTCTCATGCGCTCGGCCTGGGAGCGTCGCGGCGAACTGGCATTACTGCAAGCGGTCGGCTTCCGCCGCGATGCCATTGCTCGCATGGTGTTGAGCGAGAATTTTGCTTTACTCGGGGCCGGCTTAGGAATTGGGATCGTCGCCGCGCTGGCCACGGTGCTGCCTCAGCGATTCGTGGGCGAGCCCACGTCGATTCCTGTCGGCCGGTTGGCCGGCTTGTTGGCCGCGGTCTTGGTCACTGGAGTGGTTGCGGGGTTGTTGGCGCTGCGACCGACATTGCGTGCGCCGATTGTGAGCGCATTGCGCGGGGAATGAAAAAAGCCCACCCATGACATGGGTAGGCTTCTGAGCGAGGGCATTTCTCTTAGAACCGGTAGCGGAATTCCAGCCGGTACAACTGATCGGCGAAGTGATCGTCCGATACCGAGAACGCGGCACTGAAACCAACATCGTACTTGTCACAGTAGAAGAGTCGCAGGCCTGGCCCGACGTACCAAATCGACTCGCCGCTTGATTTCACAACGTCCGGCAATCCCAGACCCGGCGGGTTGTGCGTCAGTCCATCTTGGAACGTGTAGCCGAAGAACTCTGACGTTCCCACAAGTTGGAATGCGCCTTTGCAGCAGAGTACGTGATTCAAGCTGGTGTGATAGTGCAGGATACATCCGGCAAAATCGTTGTCGCCGCCGATTGGAATCCACTCGCTGATCTGAGTCTGCAAGTATGTCTTCGGCGCGATCTTGAGAGTGCCTAGCAACGAGGGTTCGAGACTCACGTGGCCGGTGCCGAACCCTTGGCGCGAGCTGCCAGTGGGGATAAACGTCTTGAACTCGAAAGCGATTTGCATCAACTCGCAGTCTACCATGAGTGCCTTGGTACCGATCATGAGATCGGCCCAGCCAGCGTCGTAAGGATTCACTGAAGGATCAACGACGCGATAGGGCATTTCAAAGATCGCGCTGAATCCACCGTTGCCAGCTTCGGTGTAAAGCCTCAGTTCCTGATAGTTGAGCCGCGACTCGACGGCTGGCGGTCCTTTGCCGCCGGTGCCGGTGCGGGCCCAAAAATATTCGTTGCGATCGGGCATGGTGAAGTTCATGCCGGCGTCGTAGCGCAACATCATGGTCGATCGCGGCCGAGCGGCATCGGTGAAGAATGCCGAGTTGGCGACGGGCCGCCAGCACGGTTCGTAGCAAGGGTCAGGACAGCAAAGACAGTCGAAGATCCCGCCAAAGAGCCGTGAGCATTTACCGGTGCATTCATCGGGCCGCTCGAAGTCGCCGTAACAAGTACCGCAGCGGCGGCCAGGCTTGCACTTCCCGGTGGGGCAGCCGTTGCCGCACTCTTGTTCCTCATTGCCGCACCCGCATCCGCCGCCTCCGCCAATGGAAGACGTAATGGCGGAAATGCCACCGCCGCAGCTCGAGCAACCGGCTTGCTGGATCGGAGATTGCGGCTCGACCGGCGTCTTGCCTTCAAGGATGCGTTGAGCATACGAGGGAGTGGTAGGCTCATCGGCACGCGCGGAATGGCAATAGCCGATGGTCGCTAAGGCTGCGAACACCCACGTAATGCGTTTCATGGCGGTATCCTCGATACAAAACCGGCCCGAGGCGGGGGTAGCAGGACTTGGCCGATAGGGGCGCGATCCTGCGTGAATCACGTGCCTTACCCATCGGCATGCAAGCTGTGCCGTCTTTGACGAAAAGCGCGTCTTTGCTCATTAACCCGGCTTTGGTGGTTCCCCGGGTTGCCGCGAAATCCCGGATTAACCAGCGTCTATATAGATTCCACAAACATGGCAGAACACACAGCACCCGAATTACCGACAAAATTGCTTCACTTCTCAAGACCGGCGCATTCGGCAACCGAAAGTAGAGTGCAGACACGGCGCATTTCCAGCGCCGCGCCGTGACATCCGCCGCACACGAGGTGAAAGAACGCCATGAAGGCACGCAAGTATATCCTGGCCGGGCTCGTCTCGTTGTCCGGCGTCTCGGCGGTGTGGGCGCAGTTTGCACCGCCGGCCGCTCCGGCCATCGCCGGGCCTCCCGCGGCCGCTGCGGCTGTGGCTCCGGCTCAACCCGGAACGCTCTGGAGCTTCTTGGGAATTTCAAAACCTCAATTGCAGGAATGTCACCGGCAATGCTGTGCCAAGCCGTGCGGACAGTTTCTCAATCAGTTGAAGATGCCGCTCGTGCTCATGAGCGGCGGCCTCATTCAATCGAAGTGCGATAACCTTCTGCCATCGCCGGCCGATCTCGCTGATCCCGGCGCGGTCGGCGCGGCCGCCAAGATCAAGGCCGATGAAGCCGGCGCTGCCGCTCGCCGCGCAGCGATGCGTTATCTCGGCACCGTCGATTGCCATTACTGGCCCGAAGCCGAAGCCGCTTTGATCGACGGACTTCGCGGCGATCATAATGAGTGCGTGCGATTCGAGGCCGCGCTCGCCTTAGGCAATGGTTGCTGCTGCACGAAGAAGACGATGGAAGCACTCCGGATCGCCTCGTCGTGCGTTGATACCGACGGCAACCCAAAAGAAACATCCAACCGTGTTCGCGCCGCCGCAGTCGCCGCGCTTGAGCACTGCCTGGCTTGCTACATCGCTCCTCCGGTGCCGGTCCCCGAAAAGCTACCGGAAGGCCGCCGACCCGAGGGCGAGGCGGTGCCCAATGTTGAAGTGGTGCCAGTGCCGCCTCCCCCGCCGCCTGGAATCAAAGCCGGCGATGAGGCCAAGCCGCAGACCAAGATCGAACGTCCTGTGGGCCGCGCTTATTACGCGAAGATCGACGAAGTGCCGAAGCACTTGATCGTTGAAGAAGCGCGCAAGGCCGTTGAAAAGTACAACTCCACGGCCCGCTACCAGGCTGTGCTCGCCGGACAAAATTCGCTGGTGCAGATCGTCGAACGCGCCTCGGCCACTCCGGGCTCAACGGCCGACGCGAATGGCACTCGCGCCGAAGTGCTGTCGCCGCGCCCGCAGAGCTTGTGGGAAATGTTGGATCGCCAAGTGCCCTCGTCCGCTCCCATCGGCCGCAGCGTGACGGTAGCTACGGCCGCCCCACCAATGGCTCCCGAAGTCGCCAAGATGCCGGAGCCAATGCAGACGCCCGCGCCAATGCCTCCGGCTCAGATGCCTTCGATGGTCAAGGCTGAGCCAATGCCGGAAGCCAAGAGCGAAGTCAAAATGATGCCGAAGGAAATCGCTCACAACAACACGCTGCAAGCCCCCGAGATGGTCAAGCCGCTCAAACCATCGGACATCGTGGTCTCACCCTACGGCGATATCTCGGTGGCGAAGCCGAAGAAGGTCGAAGCCCCAGCCAAGTTGCCCACTGCGATGGCGAGTGAAACGCCCCCTCTTGAACACAAGACCATGAAGCCGAATGAGCCGGCCGCCAACGCGAAGCCGGCGACGACGACCGAAAAGACCCCGACGCCGGTCGCGAAGCGAGCATTGCAGGTCTTCGGTGACGCAACGCCCGCCTCGGTTCGCGAAGAAACTGCCGCCGGCCTGACCGCGGCGGACATGGCAAGCTGCCCGGATTTGGCCACCGCCCTGGTGGCCGTCGCCAGCGGCAGTGACCAGGAATCGACCCGAAAAGCCGCGATTAAGGCCCTCGTCCGGACCGACTGTGCGACCCCGGAAGTCATGCAAGCCCTGGAAAAGCTCACGGACGATCCGAGTGCAGGCATCCGCGTCGAAGCAGCCATCGGCATGGCCCGGCTCAAGCTGAAAGCCGGGAAGAACTAATCAGAACGCCAACCACAGAGACACAGAGGCACAGAGAAAACCGGTTTTCTCTGTGCCTCTGTGTCTCTGTGGTTGGTTCTTTTTCGCCGCGCTACTGGCAGAGACCCGCCTCGTCGGATATTCTCGGACAACAACCCCCGAGAGTCTTTCCGACATGCAAAACGCGACTGCCTCGCACGTCCCGGCCGGCACACCCAAGACTTGGCGGCTAGGCATCTTGATCGCTGTTGTCGGACTCGTCGCCTTCGCTTACACGTTCCAGTCGTTCGGCTCTCAAGGCCGTGCCGGCGTGGGAATCGTCACTTTCTTTGGCATCGGCGCTCTATTTTCAAAGAACTTGCGCGCTGTTAACTGGCGAACGATCTTCTGGGGCATCGTGCTGCAATTCGCATTGGCGATCCTCATCTTGAAAGTTGGATACACGAGAAACCTGTCTGCCGAAGAGTTGCAAGCAGGACAGGCAGAACGGGCCGCGGCAATGATCGGTACCGGCATGACCGGCCCCGTGAGTATCTTGCCGATCGTCGCAGTTGAACCGCCCACGACCCGTTTTGTCCGGCCCGTGTATTTGGCCTTCGAACGCGTCGGCGACGGCATTAAGGCATTCATTGGCTATTCGGACAAGGGCGCGGAATTCGTTTTCGGCAACCTCGCTCGACCCGGCGACATTGCCCTGAATCCCGGCAAAGAATTTCTATTCATGTTTGCCTTTAAGGCGTTACCACCGATTCTTTTCGTTTCGGCGTTCTTTACTGTGCTCTACCACTATGGCCTGTTGCAGATCTGCGTGCGTCTATTGGCGAAGGTCATGGTCTATCTCATGGGCACGAGCGGTGCCGAGACACTTTCCGTCGCCGCCAACGTCTTCATGGGCCAGACCGAAGCGCCGCTCATTGTGAAGCCATATGTGCCACGAATGACAACGTCAGAGTTGTTTACGCTGATGGTCAGTGGCATGGCTCATATCTCCGGCGGCATGATGGCGGTTTACATCAACTATGGCGCTGACCCGGTTTCGGTACTTACGACTTGCATCATGGCTTGCCCGTGCAGTCTCTATTTGGCCAAATTGATATTGCCCGAAGTTGAGACGCCGGAAACCAGCGGTGCAATGGCCGAGGCACACACGAAGTCGCCGTACGTCAATGCCGTCGATGCCGCCGCGGCCGGCACAGGCGATGGCCTGCGACTCGCGCTCAACGTCGCGGCCATGCTGATTGTGTTCGTCGCCTTCGTCGCTATGTTCGACGGCTTGCTCGCGCTGATTCCATTCGAATGGATAAATCATCAATCGTGGTGGCCAACCTCATGGCATCTTGACGCGCCGCTTTCGCTGCAATGGATTTTCGGCAAGCTCTTCTCGCCAGTGGCCATGCTCATGGGTGTTGACCCAGCCGACCAATCCAAGGTGGGCAGTTTGTTGGGGACAAAACTCGCCATTAATGAGCACGTCGCCTATCTGCGAATGAAGACGGAGTACCTGCCCAAACATCTCATGAGCGACCGTTCATTCAAGCTGGCGGCCTTCGCCCTGACGGGCTTCGCAAACTTCGCCTCGATCGGAATACAACTCGGTGGTATCGGCGCGATGGCGCCTGATCGTCGACATGACTTGGCGCGGCTAGGCGGAAAGGCTCTGTTTGGCGGCTTCCTTGCGACGCTGCTTAATGCATCGCTAGCTGGTATCTTGATCGCGGAGTAATTTGCGCATGGCCGACGTCCATATTTCCCAGCATCCGCTGGTCCGGCATAAGCAAACGATGCTGCGGCACACCCGGACCGACTCCGCCACCTTCCGTGCTTTGGTTCGGGAACTTGCACAACTGCTCTTCTTCGAAGCGGCCTTCGATCTTCGCCTGGAAGAGCACAAAGTGCCCACGCCGTTGACCGAATACACCGGCCATACGATTGCCGAAAAAGTCGGGCTGCTGCCGATCATGCGAGCTGGGCTCGGCATGGCCGAGGCGATTCTTGATCTATTGCCGGGCGCACAAGTTTGGCACTTGGGACTCTATCGCGATCACGAAACCCTGCAGCCCGTGACCTATTACAACAAGCTGCCGCCCAAGCCGACCATCGATCGCGCTCTCGTGCTCGATCCAATGCTCGCCACTGGTGGCTCAGCCGTCGCGGCGGTCGAGATCCTCAAGAACTGGGGCATGCGGCGAATTCAATTCCTCGGCTTGCTCGCATCGCCCGAAGGTGTGAAGACCCTCCGCGACGCTCACCCTGACGTGCCCATTCATCTCGCGGCTGTCGATTCCCATCTCGATTCGCGCGGCTACATCGTGCCAGGTTTGGGTGACGCCGGCGACCGCCAATTCGGCACGGCCGAGTAAAAAAAGTGTTAACCGCAGAGTACGCAGAGAGCGCAGAGAAAGACAGAGAAGAAGTCTTCTCCGATTTTTCTCTGCGTACTCTGCGTCTCTGCGGTTAACACTTACTCTTTTCAATACTCTGCCAATACCAAACACCCAGGAGGATCGCACATGCCAACCACACCATCTGGACTGGACTACACCGACACGGTCGAAGGAAAAGGCGCGGAAGCCAAAGCCGGCGACAACGTCGAAGTCCATTACACCGGCACCTTCCCCGATGGCCGAAAGTTTGATTCAAGTGTTGATCGTAAACAGCCGTTCCGCTTCAAGCTCGGCGCAGGCCAAGTGATCAAAGGTTGGGACGAAGGCGTTGCTGGTATGAAGCCCGGCGGCAAGCGCAAGCTCGTCATTCCGCCGGATCTGGGCTATGGCGCTCGCGGCGCCGGCAGTGTCATCCCGCCGGGCGCAACGCTGCATTTTGAGGTGGAATTGCTGAAAGTCGGTTGATCAACGGCAGCAAAAAAAGAAGCCCCGAGCGACGTATCGCTCGGGGCTTCTTTTGTTCGGCCTACCGCTGCTGATAGCCGTTGTACTGCGGACGGCTCATCGGGCAGTTGCCATTCGCACAGCTCGGGCAATTCCCTTGCTGGCAATTCGGGCAGCCGCCCTGAGTTGGCGGTGCGTAGTTGCTGTAGTAGTTCGCCTGTTGCACCGGGACTTGCGTCTCGGTTGTCCGAACGACATAGGCCGGGTCGGAGTAGCGAAGGGCCGCGCGGTGAAGCTCGGCACTTTCCATCTTCCCGGTACGGCGGAAGGCTTGCAGCTCACCGGTGCGGTCGCTCATCACGACGCCGGTGGTCTCGACCATTTCAAACTCACGGGCGAGCTGGGCTCCCCGCTCAGTGTTCCTGTCGATGTAGCAGCAAACAAAGTTGGCCCGCACGGCCGAGGCCGCTTGGTCTTCCATCGAAACCACGTCGCCCCAGCCGGCCGAGCCGGTCCCGATGACGACCACCAAAGGCTTCTGCGCCTGGGCGGCAATGTCTTTTGCTTGCCGGTAGCTCATCTCCCACGAGGGAAGATTGGCTGAACTGGTGCCCAGACATGCCACGAAAGTCACTGCAAACGCGAATCGAAACATCCGTCGCCTCCTTAAGACGAGACTTGTGAGGGATCCGGCTGGACGACTCCGGACCAATCAACAACGGGGCGTTCGAAGTAGGATACCGGGGCGCGCCCCAACCGCCACGATAAACTCTCACTAGATTGCCCAAACTTCTCAGATTTGAGAAAGGTCTTACTTTATCCAACCAACTCACATTCACAGATATGACGATGCGCTGATGTTTCAGACGTGAGTCGTTGCCGACTGATTGACGTGCTGAGGATACCGAGCGCGAATCGGTTCGACCACTGTCGCGATGAACTCATCCACTTGTTCCGGTGCCCGGCCAACAAATCGCCGTGCGTCGAGTTCATCAGCCACATCGACGCCGGCGAAGGCCGGATCGTTCGCAAGTCTTTGCTGCAACGAAGCACTCGCGACACCGGATTTCCGGTCCGACGCAACATCGTTGCTGTGTATGCGGATGCGTTCGTGGAGCGCCTGCCGATCGCCGCCTTTCGCGACGCCGGTCATCAGCAGATTTTCCGTGGCCATGAAGGGAAGTTGTTCAGCCACATGTTGTTCGACGATGGCGCGGTTCACCTTCAAGCCGCCAACCACATTGAGCATCAATCGCAACACAGCATCGACGCCAAGAAATGCTTGCGGAAGATACAACCGCCGTGCGGCCGAGTCATCGAGCGTGCGTTCCAACCATTGCGTCGCGGCCGTCTCCGCAGCCATTGGCGCGAGCCCGGTTACGAATCGCGAGATACTACACACACGTTCACTTCGCATCGGATTTTTTTTGTAGGCCATCGCGGAGGAGCCAACCTGCTCGGCTTCGCTTGGCTCATCGATCTCTTGTTCATGCGCTAAGAGCCGAAGATCGGTCGCACACTTCGAGGCTGATTGAGCGATACCGGACAACAAATCCATCACTTGGCTATCGAGCTTGCGGGAGTAAGTCTGCCCCGTGACCGGCAATACATCGGCGAAGCCCATCTTGGCGGCAACACGGCGATCGAGTTCGCGCACTTTGGCGTGATCACCCTGAAAAAGGGCCAGAAAACTCGCCTGCGTGCCAGTCGTGCCCTTCACGCCGCGGAAGGGCAAGCCTGCGATTCGCCGTTCGATTTCTTCCAGATCCAGCACGAAGTCAAAGCACCAGAGGCACGCCCGTTTGCCCACGGTCGTGAGTTGGGCCGGCTGAAAATGGGTGTACCCCAGCGTCGGCAGATCGCGGAACTGCTGGGCAAATCGGGCCAATCCGTCAATCACGCCAACCAGTTGCCCGCGGATCAGCCCCAGTGCTTCGTGGATCAAAATCAAATCGGTGTTGTCGGTGACGAAGCAACTGGTCGCCCCGAGATGGATGATATCTTTGCATCCGGGTGCGACTTCCCCGAGCGTGTGAATATGAGCCATCACGTCATGGCGGAGCCGTTTCTCGTGCTCCGCGGCCCGATCGAAGTCGATGTCGTCGAGGTGTTGGCGAAGTTCCGCAAGCTGCTCGGGTTTGATCCGCGGCGTTTTGCTATCGGCGCTCGGCATGCCGAGTTCGTGCTGCGCTTCCGCCAAAGCCAGCCACAATCGCCGCCACATGGAGAACTTACGCTGAGGGCCCCAAAGCTCGGCCATCTGCCGCGAGGCATAGCGGGTGATGAGCGGATTGTCGTAGTTGAGGTGGGCCATGGAGTTTGTTGTAAAGAGTTGGCCGCCAAGACGCAGTGTGCCCGTCTAGGTTTTGTTAGCCCGAAGCGCCAGCGAGGGAAAACAGAGTCTATGCCACAGATCGGAGTCTCGGTTTTCCCTCGCTGGCGCGTCGGGCTAACCAATCCGCGCGCAGCGCTGCCTGGGACGATGCGAGCGGGGGTCGTTTTTGTTGTTGTGGTTAGTCATCCGCCTCGAGCAGAGGCACGCGCCTCTCTGAACTCTCGATTTGTGAAGTTGACGAAACTCGCCGCCATGTTTCATGGGCGGCTTGCCGGACGGTGGTCGGTGGAAATCGGCCGCCCGGTCGTCGCTTGCGGTGGTGGTAGTAGTGGTGGTGTTCGTCGTGCGACGACCGCTCTCGGGCGAACATGCGATCATGCCTTGGGCTTTGGTTGGCTCGATATTTCCAACCCGGCAATGACCGTCGGTTAGCCCGCTCGCATCACCCAAACAGTTGACCGCGGCGACGGCGCCTTCGCTACAGCCATTACAGGTATCCAACATAAACGCCCAAAAGGCAAATGAAATCGCGACCAGATCGGTTGGCCCTGGGGATGCCCAAAAGCGGTACGCGAAGGATCAGAGGGTCTCATCTCCTCTACCCCTTGCGGGAAGACCAATTTGATTTCCTCTTCTATCGTGGAGGCTCTCCGAGAGACGATCAAGTGGATTGGTACCTCGCTCAGTCGGAACAACTACACGCTGTGTAAACAGCGTCTGATCACAGCAATCGATTGGTGCCGCAAGATCGGGTTTCCAGTCTCGGCTAATGACGAACTTGACCAGGTTAACGAGCTGAAAGCACAATACGAGAAAGTCGTGAGAGCCGTCCACGAGCGAGAGGAACAAGCGCGAATAAAAGCAAGAATGCGAGAAGAATTACTTCTCCAACGAGATCGAGAACGCGAGCTTCAACGATTGGAACGCGAGCGAGCCGCGATCAAGTTGGCTTTGGACACGGCTCTTGCGCAAGCTCGCGATCAACACAGCGCCGAAGTCGATCTGCTACGACAGCGCCTTGCAGAAGCTGAGGAACGATCGCAGCGGGCGATCTCTCAAGCGCAACTTACACGGCAGGCCATGTTTACGTTATTTCAAATATCGGGTCGTTTGGAAAAGGAGTATTCAAGATTGGACTTACACGTCGCTTGGAGCCTGATGATCGCATTAGAGAGTTGAGTGGCGCCGCAGTTCCGTTTCCCTTCGATGTTCACATGATGATCTCCTGTGAAGATGCTCCGAAACTTGAGTACAGCCTTCACAAATGTCTGCATAAATGTCGAGTGAACAAGGCTAACGTTCGCAAAGAGTTCTTTAAGACAACCATCGAAGAAATCCAAGGGTTGGTTGTTCAAAATCACGGCGAAGTGGAGTATCTGGCAGATGTCGAAGCACTTGAGTTCAATCAGAGCTTATCTATGCCTGATGAAGATCAGGAATTTGTCGAAAGTGTTTATGACTCGGTCGGAGACGAAGACGATGGCATAGACTTGGATTGAGTTAACGGCTTGCACAACACGTTCGAAGCCGGCACGACGTCGCCTAGGGCCTCGAAACCAACTTTTGTGTGAAATTCACTGCATCGGATTCCAGAGAACATCAAGTTCTGCATCGCCAAGCGCATCGAAGTTGATCTGCCGAATCTCAAATGAGCTCAATTCCGATGCGGGCGATTGGATCCTCAACCCCAATGCAAAAGTTACAAATGCACGGAATCGGAGACGTGCCGATTATTCCGATGTTCTCCGACATTTCACTTCTGACTTCCGACCTCTGACTTCTGACCCCAGGGTCGCATTGGCCGATAGGGACAATGACAAGGATGCCGTGGTCCCGGAGCGTCGGGACGTTTTCCAGGGAGTGGATCATGCGCCGGAGCCTGTTCGTACTGCTCGCTGGGGTGATCGGGTGGCTCAGCCTCAACGGCCCGGCCCGCGCTCAATACCCGAACCCGCAGCTCCCCCGCTTCTATTACTACCCGTACTACTACTATCCCCACAGCTATTGGCCGCAAAACAGCCCGCCGTATCCGGAAGGCCCCGGCCAACCGTATCAACGGCCGCCGGCATACATGGCCTACCCGCCGTTCGAAGAAAAGCACTGGCGGTACGACTTGTTCTCAGGTCAAAAATATTATCGCGGCAGCCACTTCTGGCTGGATCAGTTCTAAGCGAACACATCCCGCGTTGACATAAAAGAACTCCCGGATCTTCATCCGGGAGTTTTTTGTTGGCACATCACTTTTCAAGGAACCTAGGCAAGAATTGTTAGCAGAGTTATCGCGCGACTGCGCAAAACCAGTCTGCGCAAAATTCGATATTCAAGTGCACATGTGAAATCGTTGTTAGCACAGCGAAGGTGGAAAATTAATAAACCCCGGCCCGGCACTTGCGCTCCGAGCCGGGGCTCATCACAACATGTTGATCACCCGCTCCGAGAGTCCCTTCTCGCCGAGGATGATCTTCAACTCGCCGCTGGTCGCGATCTTCTCGATCGCCTCCAGCTCACGCAGCCGCTGCAGGGTCGGGTTCTCCGCCAACAGCTTGGCGGCGTTGAGCTGATGCCGCAGTGCGGCCGCCTCCTCACGCCGGGTGATGACCGAGGCCTCCGAAGCCTTCTGAGCCTCGATGACCTTGTTCATCAACTCCTTCATTTCGCCCGGCAGGATCACGTCCCGCACGCCGAGCGCCGACACCTCGATGCCGAACGAAGCAGCCCGCGACTTCACCCGCTCGGTCAACTCCGCGGCCAACGATTCCTTGTCGGCCAGCAAAGCATCGAGCGTGCGAGCACCCACCGCGGAGCGCAGCGCAAGCTGAGCCTCCCGGTAAATGCCTGCTTGGCGTCATCGACTTCAGTGACCGAACGCACCGCATCGGCGATGCGGTAGATCACCACCGTGTTGAGCCGGAGCGAGACCTTATCCGCGGTCAGGATTTCCTGACCCGGCACTTCCAGCACCGTCTCGCGCCGATCCACGCGGACGAGCTTCACGACTGCAATGTCCTTCCAGAACACGTACCGGCCCGCGGCCAGCGTCTCCTGGTACTTGCCGTCGACGAATAGCACGGCCACATGATCGGCCGGCACATCGTGCACTTCCAGCAACTGGCCCGCGCACGGCGCCTGCAGAATCGCCTCGCGGTCCGGGTGCTCGAAGCGCACGGAGCGCGCATCCACGACCTCTGTGCGGATCTTGCGGAAACCGGTCCACAGAGCATAGCGGCCTGGCGGCAACAGTGCGCTGAACCGGCCATCGATCCAAACGAGGCCGCGCTCGAAGTCCTTCAACTCGAGCACGACGGCCTTGTCGTCGAGGACGCCCGAGCGAATGATCAAGTCGAGCTGTTCGTGCTCGAGCCATGGCGCACGCTGCGACACAACGGTGACGGTCTCACGACCGAGCGGATCGAACCGCCAGTGGATGCCCGGGCCGAGCAGACCGCGGAACTCCCGCTCGTAAAACACGAGGCCATACTCGAACTGGCGAATCTTGATGCGACCAAACATGGGCGGCCTCCTTTCATTCGTGTCATTCCGAGGCTCTGCGAGGAATCTGCTTGCAAGTGCCACCCGCAAGCAGATTCCTCGCAGAGCCTCGGAATGACACGGAAACTATCACCTTGTTTTCAAAACCCATCGTGAGCGGCGACGCCTTCGGCCCGCGGCCATGCGGGATGCCTGGTGGGGGCCGAACGTGGGATATCGCGAGTTTCGACGAACCAAATTCCTCAGCGACAACCGGGCGTTATCGCGGCTGAGAGTTGGATTCGGCGAGAGTCGCAAGCCGGCGTTCGGCCTGCACCGGGCGTCGTGCGCACGGATGCGGTTGTCTCGCCTCAGGCGAGACTGCCGACAACGTCAACCGCCCCCGACGGGCAGTTCACAGAACGCGTTTTCAGCGCGTGTGGGTACCGGAGTCGAACCGGCAACACCCAGGTTATGGGCCTGGTGCTCTGTCCAATTGAGCTAACCCTGGTTACTTCGCCACGACATGGTTTCGAACCCGGATACGGGACGCGGCGTCGGCAACGATGATGAATCGGCCCACCGCGCCGCCCGGCCAACGCCAAAGCGGAGTATGGGAGAAGAGTGGGGAGAGAAGCGATAGGTTCGGTGCCAAATTAAGGAGCGGTCTTTTTGGCCGGCCCAATACGGGTTGTCAACTCGATTCCCCGGAATCCGTCTTCAATTCGCTGAATCCCGGCGTCGGAAAATTCATTGCCCGCCACAAACAGCCTTTTGAGTTGTTTCAATTTCAAAAGGTCATCAATGCAGTCATCCTTTAATCCAACGCGGTCTAGGAAGAGTTTTTGAAGCTTGGGTAATCTGCCAAAGATCTCACCGAGGCTCGAGTCAATTTGGTGCGATCAATTCCAAGGTGTGTCAGGTTCTTACATGCTCGCAACCGATCTACAGTCTTGTCCGAAATGTTCTCGCCGCCGAGAGTCACTCCCGTCAGATTGTCCATCTTTAATATGTGCTTTGTGCATTCGTCTGTGAGCTTATTCCCCCTCAACGAAACGCCCTGTAGCTCCTTGCATTCGATGAATAATGCTACGTCGTCGTCACGAATCGAATCCGATATCAGACTCAGGCTAGCTAACTGATCAAATTTAGCTAACGTTTTGCACATTGCTGTGTTGACAGAATTTGAGGCAATGGAGAGCATGTCGAACTGAGACTTTGGAAATTCGGAGAATGCGGAATCTGAAATCGAATTGGACGTTAGTTCGAGATGTCCAAATTGTTTTAAGATTGACAGACGTTTGATTCCACCGTCCGTAATTCGGTCTGAGCTAATCCATAGCGCTCTGATCTGAGGGAACTCGCACAAGACTCTAAGGTCGTCATCCGTGAGATTTCGATTTTTCGACAGATCAATTACATAGACCGTCTCGACAGCCTTGTCTTCGCCAGTTATCTCTCCGCCGATTCGTCGGAGTCGATCAAATGGAGTATCTTCAGCACACGCATGTGGAACTTGGATTGTGACTGCTGTACCAACGATGAAAATCCATAGCAAATGCAGACGGAACCACTTAAAAGTCATTGATCTGCCTCCCACGCACTTCACACCGTTCCCAACTCCTCCGCCAGCAGCCGATCCACCACGTCCGGCTTCACCGCCCCCTTTGTCTCCTTCATCACTGCGCCTTTGATCTTCTGGGCGGCGGCGGTTTTGCCTTTCTTGTAGTCCTCGACGGCCTTGGCGTTGTCGGCGATCGCGCGGCGGACGATGTCGGCGAGTTTGGATTCATCGACGGCCGTGATGCCGAGCTTGGCGATGGCGGCTTTGGCGTCGATGTGCTCGGCGAGCATCAGGTCGAAGACTTGCTCCGCGATTTGTTTAGTGAGGCCCATCGACTTCTGCTCGGCGAGCAATCCAGCGAGACCTGACGCCGTGATCGGGAACACCGATTCGGAATCCATGTCCGGCTTGGAGGCCGCCAAGAGTTTGTTCGTGATCCAGTTGGCCGCCGTCTTCGCGTCGCCGCACTGCTTCGCTAGCTCTTCGAAATACGCGACAACCTTGCGCCCCTGATGCGTCAGCACATTGGAATCGTAAATGGAGAGCCCATATTGCTGGGCGAGCCGCGTGCGCTGCGCGCCGGGCAATTCACCGAGTTCCGCTTTCACGCGGTTGAGCCACGCGTCATCGACTTCGACCGGCACCAAGTCCGGTTCGGGGAAATAGCGATAATCACTCGCTTCTTCCTTGCGGCGCTGCACCTTGGTCACGCCGCGGACGTCATCCCAACCAGCCGTGGCTTTGGGCACTTCGCCAAAGCGTTTGCCGGTCTTCTGGAATTCCTCGAACTGCCGGCCCGCTTCGTACTTCATTGCTCGTTCGACCGAGCGGATGCTGTTGAGGTTTTTCACCTCGACAATCGGCGTGGCCGCATGCGACCCGTCGGGTTGCGGGATGTGGATGTTCACATTGGCATCGCAACGGAGCGATCCTTCCTGCATTTCGCAATCGGAGATGCCGAGTTCGCGAAGGAGCAGCCGAATCTCGTTGAGATACGCGACTGTCTCTTCCGGGCTGCTCATATCCGGCTCGGAGACGATTTCCAAAAGTGGAGTCCCGGCCCGGTTAAGATCGACCTTGCTGTCGCCGCGGCCGCCCGACTCGTCGTGCATCAGCTTGCCGGCATCCTCTTCGAGGTGAGCGCGAATGATGCCGATGCGCTTGGGCGTGAACTCTTTCTTCGGATCGGCCGCGACATTGATCTCGAGAAATCCGTGTTCGCTGAACGGCAAATCGTATTGGCTGACCTGATAATTCTTCGGCAGGTCCGGATAGTAATAATTCTTGCGGTCCCACTTGGTGAAGCCGGCAATCTTGCAATTGAGCGCGAGAGCCGCCCGCAAGGCCAAGTCGAACGCCCGGCGATTCATTACCGGCAAAACTCCGGGCTTGCCTAAGCATATCTGGCACGTCGCGGAATTCGGCGGCAGACCGAATTTGGTCGAACAGCCGCAAAACAGCTTCGTGCGGGTGAGCAGTTGGACGTGAACTTCCAGGCCGATGACGGTTTTGTACATATCGAGAACCCGCACCTCCGGACGTTCAGTATAGATATGAAAACGCCTCAGTGTCATTCCGAGGCTTTGCGAGGAATCTGCAAGCAACTGACGGTCGCAAGCAGATTCCTCGCAAAGCCTCGGAATGACAAGAACAAGACGCGATCATATGTCGTCAAAGCGCATTGTGCTCGCCACGTTTGGCTCCCTCGGCGATTTGCACCCCTATATCGCGTTGGCCCAGGGTCTGCGCGATCGTGGACACCGCCCCGTGATCGCCACGACGGCGGTGTATCAAGGACGGATCGAATCTGCAGGCGTAGAGTTCGCGCCGATGCGGCCTGAATTGGCGGACCTGGGCGTCGATGAATTTGAGGTTTTGCGACGGGCGAGCGATCCGCGAAACGGCACGGCCTACGTGGTGCGCGATCTCGCGATGCCGTGGGTAAAGCAATCGTACGAGGACTTGCAGAAAGCGTGCGTTGGTGCCGATATTCTCGTGTCGCATCCCCTGACCTATGCCGCGCCGGTATTAGCGGAAAAAACCGGAATCCCGTGGGCCTCGTCGGTATTGCAGCCGATGGTGCTACTGTCGGCAATCGATCCGCCGGCCGCGCTGGCCTGGTGGCGGTGGCTGGGACCTCGGGTTTTGCGATCGTTGTATTGGTTGCCCAAATTGTTCTCGCGCTCTTGGTGCCAGCCCGTGCGGGCTCTGCGGCGCGAGCTTGGCCTGCCGGCTGTGAATGGTCATCCGATTTTCGAGGGCCAGTTCGCACCGCGACTCAATCTCGCGCTTTTTTCGCGCCACTTTGCCAGGCCGCAAGCCGACTGGCCGGCAAACACACACACGACGGGCTTCCTCTTTTTCGATCGCCATGAGGCCGGCGAGGGCATGAGCGCTGAGTTGCGGATGTTCTTGGATGCCGGGCCACCACCCGTCGTGTTCACACTCGGCTCCTCGGCCGTCATGTTGGGCCGCGAGTTCTTTCGGGTGAGCTTCGAGATTGCACGCCGGCTGGGCGTGCGCGCGGTGCTGCTTACTGGAAAGGACGAAAGCATCCGCCCAGACAATACCCACCCGGACATTTTCGTGGCGAACTACGCCCCTTACTCCGAGTTGTTCCCCCACGCCGCAGCCGTCGTGCATCAAGGCGGTGTCGGCACGACCGGCCAAGTGCTCGTGGCGGGTGTGCCGCAATTGGTCGTGCCATTCGCGCACGATCAGCCGGACAACGCGGCACGAATTGTTCGCCTCGGCGTGGGACGAGCGCTGCCGATCGGGAAATACCATTTGCCCCGAGCGTGCAGCGAAGTGCAACGACTATTGGAATTGCCGGAATATGCTGAGCGAGCAAGGCTGTTGGGTGAGTTGATTCGAAAGGAAGATGGCGTCGGAACTGCCTGTGAATCAATTGTGGATTTTCTCAAATCGGACGTGGTATGATTTGGATGTCGTCTAGGAGGTTCCCATGGCCGCCGATACGCCTGAGCCCTCGAAGTGGCCCCCGCCGGATAGCCCAGAACTGCAAGAATTTTATCGCAAGGCTTATGCGAAGATTCGCTCTGAACTAACGCAAGAAGACCTAGAGGAATGTCTGAAAATCGACGAATCGGGCATCCCATTTGAAGACGTCATCGCTGAGATGGAGAGGATTCACGCTGAGTATCAGCGCAAGAAGAGAAATGCAAGTTGAGCGGTGGAAACGGCCAAAGTCGGTTGTTTCGCGTCGTCGCTTCAACGGCGGTAAAGAACCAGTTCGTTGAAACTCTGCATGTTGCGGAAGTTTTCGGAGTCGCGACAGAAGTGATTGCGGTTTCGAAGCAAATCTTGGGCGAGTTGCGGATTAACGCGACCGGTTTCGGTGAGCCGCTCTATGAGTTAGAGCACACTCAGCAGCAGGTGCGAATGGGAGGAATTGCCCCACTATTTGTCACGTATGCAGTGCACGAAAAATTCATGACCGTTTTCATCAAGAACTTTGAACTATTGATTAATCCCTGATCACACATCTTTGCGCGAAAAGCCCACCATCCCAACCAGTGCCGCGCCCATCGCCACATATAGCGAGTACTTCGTCAGGTTCCACAGGGCGAATCGGTCGAACTCGCCGCGGAGTAGCGATGGGAGTATCTCGATGAGCCGATCGGGTGTCAAATAGTTCGAAGGCAAGAACGTGAGCAAGAAGCCCACGGTGTAGAGGCCGATCCAAAGCAAGCTCAGCGCGAGCATTTGCGAGTTGCAAAGCGCACTCACCGTCAGACCGCAGCACACAATCGCTGCCAGCATTGCCGCCAGCGCGCCAAGGGCCGCGGCGCAGCCCGTCCAGGTCACCAGGCCCGGGAACAAATAGCCGCACAGGATCAGGATGCCGCCGCCAAAAAACAGATACGTGCAAAGCACCGAGATCAATCGTGCGTGCAGTTTTGCCAGGAAGAATTGATACCGGCTAATGCCACGACATAGCACCGAGTCAGCCAGCGAACCACGCTCGGCCGCGATGGCCCCGGCCGCGAAAGCCATGACCAGCGTCGTTGTTCCTAGCGCGGACCAATGCAACAGATTGCCGACCACTTTGTCCACGGTCTGAACGATATGCGTTTCGCGATACACCGCGAATTTGTGCGTGAGATAGAGCGAAGTTGCAATCAGCGATGCGATGACCCACGTCCGCCAGACCCAATTGCGCGGCGTCGAACGCAGATCAGTCTTGAGCACGGCATAGTACGGCAGCCAGCGATGATACTTGGCTGCGGTCAGGATCGGCATCATGTCCATGGCAGTTTCCAATTGTAGTCGCGTTGCTCCGCAACGCGACTCCCGTCGCGGAGCGACCGGACTACTACGCTGCTTCAGCGGGCGTATAGAGCCGGGTGAAGCCGCGAGATTCTTCCTTTTCCACCAAGTCGAGGAATGCTTGCTCGGTCTGCTGGCCCATGGTGCGGATCGCAAGGATGTTCACCTTGTTGTCCGAAAGCACCATGCAAACGTTGGCGAGGGCGGACGAAGCAAAGACCTCGTCGTTAAATCGCAATTCGAGCCGGCGCTGCTTGATTACCACACTCTTGAACTCGTTCGAGGACTTCAGCGTGCCGACCGCTTTGGTGACTGACTTCTGGTCGCCATCGAGATCGATCTCGAACTGGGATTTGCGAATCCGGCCCTTGAGCTCGGTCAGCGACCCGGAGAATATTAGATGCCCACGGCTCAACACCGCGGCGTGATTACACACTTCATCCACGTCGGCGAGATTATGGCTCGATATGATCAGCGTTTTTTCGGCCGCGAGTTGCTTGATCAGGTCCAGCATCGAGCGGCGGGCTTCGATGTCGAGGCCATGCGTCGGCTCGTCCCAAATCAAAAGGTCCGGCTCGTTGATCAAGCTAGCGGCAACAGCGAGCCGGGCGATCATGCCGTTGGAAAAGTTGTCCACTTTTTGGCCCGATGCGGCGAGGAGATCGACCGCCCGGATCAGATTCGCCAACCGCGGCTGTCGGGCCATTCGTGAAAGCCCGAACAGGCGAGCGACATAGTCCAGATAAGTGATCGGGGTCATCCCCTTGGGAAACCGCGGATTGGTCGGGATGTAACCGACCCGGCGGCGAAGCACGCCGCCATTGGTCGTCATTTTCTTGCCGAAGAGCATGACCTTGCCGGCCGTGGGCCGATGCAGGCCAAGAATGAGTCGCAATAGGGTGGTTTTGCCCGCACCATTAGGGCCAAGCAAACCCAAGACGGTACCCGGCTCGATGTTCAAGGAGACATCGTTCAGTGCGATCTGCCGATTTTGATAGATCTTGGTCAGTCGAAGTGTTTCGACGACCAGATCAGCTTTCTCCGCCATGACAGCCCCCGCGGCCGCGCAAAATCTGCCCGGCGCTCCGTGTCAACGCGGGGCTATAACGAGAGAGCGAGGGCTTGCCTAGATCAAATTTCCGCCGAAAGACACACAAAAACTCCTCGGCAGGGACGTGGAACTTAAATTTGCATGATCGAACCAAGGGACGCATTACAATGAACCTTGTCCCTCGGAGTAGCCACGATGGCGAAGATCGCCCCGTCGATCTTGTCCGCGAATTTTGCTCGCCTGGGCGAAGAAGTAGCCACCGTCGAGCGCGCTGGCGTTGATCGCATTCATGTCGATGTCATGGATGGCCACTTTGTGCCCAATCTCAGCATGGGCCCGGTCGTCGTCAAAGCCCTTCGGCCTATTACCAAACTGCCCCTCGAAGTGCATCTGATGGTGACCGATCCGGTCACGTATGCCGAGCCTTTCCTCAAACTGGGCGCCGACACTGTCATCGGCCACATCGAAGTGCTGGCCGACCCCCGGCCTTGGCTCCGGTCTATCCGGCAGCGCGGCAAACGGGTCGGGTTGGCGGTCAATCCCGAGCACCCCGTCGAGCGGCTCGAACCTTACTTGGCCGAGATCGATCTGGCACTGTGCATGACCGTACATCCCGGCTTTGGCGGCCAGGCGTTTATTTCCGGGAGTCCGGAACGGATACGGGCCCTGCGAGAAATGATCGATCGGCACAATCCTGCCTGCGAATTGGAAGTGGACGGCGGCGTGGATATGAAAACAGCAGCCGCTTGCGTCCAAAATGGTGCCAATGTCTTGGTCGCCGGCGCGGCGATTTTCGATTCTGCGGATGGTCCTGAATTTGCGGCCCGCCAGCTCGTCAAAGATTATGGGGCCCAATGAGGTGGCATCATGGCGTTCATGCGAGGCGATACCTACGTTTGGTCCGATGGCGATCGAGTGCATCTCTGGGCCTCGGACGGCTATGACTATTGGGATGACTCCATCTGGGCCTGTGCCGAGGATGACATCCGCCGCGAGAATCGGGCGGCGGCGTCCGGCGTCGGCCTGCAGGCCGAGACCCTCGACGAGTTAGCCGTGATGCTGGTGGCACGAATGGTCGAGAACGGTAAATTTGCGGCGACGGTGGACCGGGCACTGGCAAAATGGCACGGTGATTCGGACTGTTCCAGCCTGGAACGACTGGCCGAAGAGCTGAAGCACGCGGTGGCTATGGTCAGCTCGCCGACGCAAACGGTATGACACATTGATGCCGAAAATCGCACTCTACAGTTGGCTCGCCGCTGTGGCACTAGTGGCCGGGTGCGGCCCAACGGGTCAGGAAAATGCCCAGAATCCGAGTCCCCTCTCGGCCCTACCCTATGTGCCCTGGAACGAAATCCCGATGAGCGTCAAGAACGCAGCGCGGGCACAACGGCCTGACGTCAAATTCCACAACAGCGGCTTCCGCACGCCCGCCGGCGGTTATCAAATTCGTGGCCGGGATCGCAAAGGCAACGGCGTGGCGATCGATATCACCAGAGACGGCGTGGTTTTGCTGGTGCACACGTACTAATTCAAGTTCATGCCCGCTCCGCTCGTCATCATCAACACCGTCGGCCTGACCACACGCATGTTGCAATACGCACCGCGCTTGGCCGCGCTCGCCAAATCCGGCTGGTCCGTACCGATGCGCGAGCCATTGCCGGCCGTGACTTGCACATCGCAAGCGACCATGCTCACCGGCGTGCCGCCGAACAAGCACGGCATCGTCGCCAACGGCTGGCTCTACCGCGACACCAACGAAGTGCGCTTTTGGCAACAGTCGAACCGGCTGATCCAGACGGAACCTGTGTATGCGACGGCGAAGCGGCGGGCCGCGAGGCGTGGCCGGTCATTCACATCGGCAAAACTGTTCTGGTGGTTTAACCAAGGCGCGCAGGTCAATTACAGTGTCACACCTAAGCCCTACTATGGGATCCAAGGTAGCAAGGTTTTTGACATCGCCACAACGCCACCTGAACTATCCAACGAATTGAAAAACCGTTGCGGCCCATTTCCATTTACCAAATTTTGGGGTCCATTATCGGAACGAATCAGTTCTGCTTGGATCACAAGCGCCACTGCAATCGCAGCCATCGATAGATCACCGGATCTTGCGATGATCTATATTCCGCATTTGGATTACAACCCCCAACGTAAAGGCCCCTCCAATTGTGATCTCAAAGAAGAAGTTAACTTCCTTGATGTTTTTTGTGGCGATCTCGCAAATACATTTCGAGCGCTCGGCAAACGGGTGTGGCTCGTCAATGAATATGCGCACTGCGATGTTAACTTGCCCGTCTATCTGAACAAAGTGTTGAGGAATGCCGGCTTGGTCGCCGTTCGTCCCGGGCCCTTCGGCGAACAACTTGATCTATTCGCGAGCCGGGCATTCGCTGCGTGTGATCACCAAATTGCCCACGTTTACGTCGCGAATCCTGCCGACATACCGCGTGTTGCAGACTTGATACGAGGCACGCCAGGGATCGATCGTATTTACGTCGGCGAAGAACGCGCTGAGATCGAGTTAGATCATCCACGCTCGGGCGAAATCATCGCGCTCGCAAAGCCAGACGCGTGGTTTGCTTATCCATTCTGGCTCGATGATCGTGATGCGCCGGACTATGCTCGTACCGTCGCCATTCATCACAAGCCCGGCTTCGATCCGTGCGAGTTGTTCTTCGATCCGAAGCTACGGTGGCCAAAACTCACGGTCGCGCGAAAGCTGTTGATGAGCAAACTCGGCTTCCGGACCAAATTCGACGTGATCCCGCTGGACGCGTCGATCGTGCGCGGCAGCCACGGCTTGGCGGCAAAGGAGGACATCGATCGCCCCGTTTGGATCGGCGATGGGCCGAAGCCCGGCGCGGGCGCGGTGCCGATGACGGCGGTCAGAGATGCAATTTTGCGGGCACTAGATTTGGAAGAAGACTAACCACAGAGACACAGAGGCACAGAGAAAACACAAAGAATTGTTTTCTCTGTGCCTCCGTGTCTCTGTGGTTAGCTCTTATTCCTGGATCAACTTTCCAAACTCCGCTTCACTCAACACCGGCACGCCGAGTTGTTTCGCCTTTTCCAGTTTGCTGCCGGCTTTGTCGCCAGCCACCAAATAGTCCGTTTTCTTCGATACGCTGCCGGCCGGCTTGCCGCCGTGCTGCTTGATCAACCCTTCGATTTCCTCGCGGCTGTATTTTTCCAGCGTACCCGTGACAACTACGGATTTACCCGCCAAGGTTCCCCGTGCCGGGCCGCGGCGTTCCTCATCGAGCCGTACGCCCAATTTTCGGAACTCCTCTAGGACACTCTGGCCCTGCTCGGATTGCAGAAACGCGAAGATCTTAGCAGCTCGCTGCGGACCAATGCCGGCAATCTTGGCGAGTCGATCCTCGGATGCTTGCAACAATTCGTTAGCCGACCCGAATTCCTGTGCGAGTAAATCGGCGACGTGTTCGCCCACGTGGCGGACTCCTAGCCCAGTGAGCAATCGAGTGAGCCCGCGATCTTTGCTCGCCGCAATGCCATCGATAAGCGTCTTCGCATTCTTCGGCCCAAGGCGACGGGCGGCTTTTTCCCCGGTGAGCTTCAAATCGACGATCTGTGCTTCGCTGAGCCGGTAGAGATCGCGCAAGGTTTTCACGAGTCCGGTATCGACAAGTTGATCGACGACCGCCGTGCCGAGGCCTTCGATATCCATCGCGCCCCGCGTGGCAAAGAACCGAACCCGCTCTTTCAGTTGGGCCGGACATGACGGATTGGTGCAGTAATAGAAGACCTCATTCTCGTCTGGCTCGACCACGCCATTGCAGACCGGGCACTTCTCCGGAAAGTGGAAAACCTTCTCGCTGCCAGTGCGAGCGTCTGGCTCACTGCGCACGACATAGGGAATAATCTCGCCGGCTTTCTCGACTAGGACCATATCACCAATGCGGATGTCCTTGCGAATGATCTCCTGGGCGTTGTGCAGAGTAGCGTTCGACACTGTAGTGCCCGCAAGCCGCACCGGGTTGAGCCGGGCGACTGGCGTCAGCTTGCCCGTCTTGCCGACTTGTAAATCAATGGCGTTAAGCCGTGTGAGTGCTTGCTCGGCCGCGAACTTGTAAGCGACGGCCCAGCGCGGCGACTTGCTGCGGAACCCCAGCCGGCCACGCTGAGTGAGACTATTTACCTTCACCACCAAGCCGTCGATGTCGTAAGGCAACTCGTGTCGGCGGCCTTCCCATTCCGATATTCCCGAGATGACCTCATCGATAGTCTTGCAGCATTGGGCCAGCTTGTTCACTGGTAAGCCGGCCTCCGCCAAAAACTCCAATGCGTCTTTCTGGGAAGTCACCGTAATCCCGTCGCCTTCGCCGAGATCGTAGGCGAAGAATCGCAGTCGCCGCTTTGCACTGTGACGAGGGTCGAGCAGCTTCAATGTGCCCGCCGTGAGGTTGCGCGGGTTGGCGTACGGCTCCTCTCCATCCTCGACGCGCTCGCGGTTGACGCGCACGAGTTCATCGCGGGTCATGTAAACTTCGCCGCGAGCCTCCAATAGAGGTGGTGGGTTTTTCAGCGACAGCCGCAGAGGCACTTCGGGGAGCGTGCGCAGATTGTGAGTCACGTCGTCGCCATGCTCGCCATCGCCGCGGGTAGCCCCGACCGTAAGTTGCCCGTTTTCGTAGATGAGCGATATCGCCACGCCGTCGATCTTTGGCTCGGTGACGTATTCGACCGGTTCCTCCCCGAGCAACCGATGGATGCGGGCGTCGAACTCGCGAAGCTCATCTCGGTTGTAGGTGTTGTCAATCGATAGCATTGGCCGGCGATGCCGGACAGTTGTGAATCCGGTGATCGGGGCACCGCCTACGCGCTGCGTTGGGCTATCGGTTGTGATTAGCTCAGGGTGCTTGGTTTCTAGGTCTTGAAGTTCGGCGAGGAGCTTATCGAATTCGCGGTCGGTAATTTCCGGCTTGGCGTCTATGTAATAGAGCCGATTATGCCGCTCAATCTCACGGCGAAGCTCGGCGATACGTTTGGCGTCAGACATAATAGCATTTTACCAAGAAGAGTTAACAGAGACGCAGACCTGCGGCTCACTGGGGTGACTGTCGTGTCGGGTGTAGTCAGCCGGGCGATTGGCCCAAATGAAGCGAAGCGTTCGGCACGGGAGAGCAGTGCGTGGCGCGGAAGCGGAAGAGTACACCCGGACCATACCTGCTGCACTTGGAGTTGCTTCGCGATCGCATCCCAGACGCTAACCAGTTCCCGTATAACCTGCCGGCCGTCCGCGGGCTGACCACCCTTCCGTTCCATCCAAAGGTCAGCTTCCTCATCGGCGAGAACGGGTCAGGTAAATCGACTCTCTTGGAGGCGGTCGCCGTCGGATGCGGTTTGAATCCGGAGGGTGGAAGTCGAAACTTCAACTTCGCCACCCGTGCTTCGCACTCACCGCTCGCCGAGTCCATCCGCCTAGCGAAAGCGATCGCAACTCCCCGCGACAGCTACTTTCTGCGAGCCGAAAGCTTTTACAACGTCGCCTCCGAAATCGATCGACTGGACCGCGAGTCAGGCGGTCCGCGAATCATCGACGCTTACGGCGGACAGTCATTGCACGAGCAGTCGCATGGGGAGTCATTCTTTTCTCTCTTCAAGAACCGATACGGGGATCACGGTCTATATCTGATGGACGAACCGGAGGCGGCGCTGTCCCCGAGGCGGCAACTTGAGTTCCTCGTGCTGCTGCACGACTACGTCAAGCGAGGCGGGCAATTCGTGATCGCAACGCACTCCCCAATTATCATGGCCTACCCAGACGCATGCATCTACCAACTGGATGGCGAGGGCATTCGAGAGGTCGCCTACACAGAAACCGAACATTACCTAGTGACGCGAGGATTTTTGAGCAGCCCGCAACGGTCGCTCGCCACTCTGCTTGCTCAGGATACAGAGGCCGGACCAGGCGCTGCCGCAGCCCTGCGGGTATGAATCGTTTTCTGTGACTCGACGCGTACCGGTGCCGCGCCGCAACTGAGCATCGTTTCTGCACGGGTGTCCGAACGGAGTTCTCCGATGAGCATCGCGTGCGATCTCTTGGAACGGCACCTTCAGACACTCGTTGCCGATCCCGCGCGGTGGCAAACGCTGATCGCCGACGACATTGTGTGGGAACTGGCCTATGCCCCGCGCTCGGCCACCCGGCGCGGCTGCGTGGCCGGGACGAGGTGGTGCGTCATGTGGCTTGGTTCCTAGGCGCTGTGGAGGGCTTCCGCTTCATCGAGCCAAAGATCTCGGCCTTCGCCGATCCTCTGGCGGCCGTCGCGCAGGTCAAGGCGGAGGCGCTGATTCGGCCGACCGGGCGCATCTACCGGCAAGAGTACGTGGTGTTCTTGCGTGCCAAGGACGAGCGGATTGCTCACCTGCGCGAGTACTTCGACCCGACGCGAGCGGCCAAGGCGATGAACATCCCTCTCCTGGATTTGGACCCGTGGTTTTGAACCCGGCACGTCAGCGAGCAGATAGCGCGTCGCTACACCTGACCGGGGCGGGTGTGTTATGTAGTTTTATGGCAGCCGAGAGAGCCCCAGTAGGTGAGCTTTGTCGTTCGGCAGGGGAGGTTGCGCGTGGGATCTGATGAACGAGCAATCCGCGAGGTACACTCGACCTGGATCGATGCTGTCAACGCCGGCGATTTGAATCGCGTGCTGAGCTTGATGGCGGATGATGTTGTGTTTGTCAATCCGGGCCAGGCCCCGTTCGGCCGGGACGTGTTTTCCGCAAACTTCTCGGCCGGACACGAACAGGGTCGGATTCATTGCATCAGTGCGCTCGAAGACGTCGTGGTCGTCGGCGACGTCGCCTACACGCTGAGCCGGGACTCGGTGTCGATGACCCCGCACGCCGGCGGAGAAGCGATGCAGTTCGCCGGTCATCGGCTCACGGTCTACCGCAAACAACCCGACGGCCGCTGGCTCCTGGCCCGCGATGCCCACACGGTGTCCCCGGTGGCGAAGCCGATGCCGTGAGCTCACCTTCATTGTTCGGCCGACGCGGGGACCTTGATCGGATCAATGATGTCTCAACTCCAAGTAGACATCGCAACGGCCACGTTAACGGTTGCTGCGGTCGTGGCGCTGACACGCCAATGCCGCAAGCCGACGTGGTGGCCTGGTCGCTTTATTCTGTGGACCATGAATGTGCGCCACTCCAGCGTGACCGACTGGGGCCTCAAGCAAGTGTCTCTCGAAAAGCACGACACGATACTCGACGTCGGATGCGGTGGGGGAAGAACGATCGATAAGCTGGCGGCCATCGCCACGGAAGGAAAGGTCATCGGCATCGACTACTCCGCGGCCAGCGTGGCCGCCGCCAGACGGACCAACGCGCGGTGGATTCAGGTCGGACGCGTCGAGATCCAACAAGGGAGTGTTTCCCGGCTGCCCTATGCGGACGGCACCTTCGATGTTGTCACCGCCATCGAGACGCACTACTACTGGCCCGATCTGGCGGCGGATCTGCGTGAAATCCTGCGGGTGCTAAAGCCGGGTGGGCGCTTGGTGATCATCGCCGAAACCTACAAAGGCAGACGCTTCGACTTCCTCTATCGGCCGATCATGAAACTTCTTGGTGCCACGTACTTGAGCGTGAGCGAGCACGGCGATTTGTTTACTGCCGCCGGGTATTCGGAGATTACGGTGCTCGAGGAACGTAGGAAGGGATGGATTTGCGCTGTCGGGAGGAGGCCGCTGTAGTTGGGGGCGCGCAGTGCCAGAGCAGAAATCGGAGGGAGATGTTGCCGGGTTTTGTTAGCCGGACGCGCAAGCTACGGGTGTCAGACGCTGGGGCCCAAGGTGGAGATTCTGATTTCGTCGTCGGAGTCGAGCACCAAAAAGAATTGGATTACTCGAGTGGGGCCAAGTCTCTGGCTTCCGTAGCTTGCGCGTCCGGCTAACAGGAAAACAGGATGCGCGAGTGGGGCAGAGTCTCTGCGTTCCTTCGCTTGCGCGTCGGGCTAACAAACGCGGCTAACAAACGCGGCCAACAAAACCAGTAACAAGACGGCACGGGCTAACTCACGGACACGATCAACTCGTTGATTCGCTTTGCGAAGGCGGCGGGGTCAGTGGGGCGGCTGCCTTCGGCGAGCACGGCTTGGTCGTAAAACAATCGGCCGAATTGTTCGACGCGCGGATCGTTCTCGTTGGCCGCGAAGACACTGACCACTTTCTGCACGGCCGGGTGATTGGGGTTCAATTCCAGGATCCGGCCGGCGTCTTTCAATTCATCGCCGCGGCCCATGGATTTGAGAATGCGTTCGAGATGCGCCGACGGAGCGCCTTCGGTGGCGACCAAGCAGGCGGCACTATCGACAAGCCGGCCGCTGGGCCGCACTTCTTTCACGCCGGGCAGAAGGTCTTTCAGCTTTGCGGCGAGTTTGCCGAATTCGTCAGACGCTTTTGGCGCTTCGGTTTCCGGTGGGGCGGTGCGGTCGGCGGCGGCCAGTGGTTTGCCGTCGTACTCGCGCAGGCTCGGGATGGCGAGTTCGTCGATCGTGTCGGTGCAAAAGAGCACATCCCAGCCTTTGGCGCGATAGGCCTCCAGATACGGAGCGTGCTCCAGGGCCGCCCGCGACTCGCCGACGAGATAGATGATCTCCTTTTGGCTCACCGGCATCTGCTCGGTGTATTGCTTCAGCGTGATGAACTTGCCGGCCTCGTTGTTCATCGACTCAAAGATCAGCAAATTGGCCAGCTTATCGCGGTTTTCGAAATCCCGGCCCACGCCCTCCTTCAGCACCAGGCCGAACTCACTGAAAAACTGCGTGTACTTTTCAAACTCGTTGACGCGCATGTTCTCCAAGTCAGAGAGAATATTGCCGACGACGTTGCGGCGAATCTTGCCGAGGACCGGATTCTCCTGCAACAGCTCGCGCGACACGTTGAGCGGCAAGTCGGCCGAATCGACCACGCCTTTGACGAAGCGCAAGTAGGGCGGCAGCAATTCCTCGCACTGCTCGGTGATGAGCACGCGTTGGACGTAGAGCCGCAGGCCGCCCTTCGGTTCGCCCCAATAGAAATCAATCGGCCGATTGGCGGGAATGAAGAGCAGGGCCTTGAACTCGAGAGCGCCCTCGACGCCGTAATGAATGATGCGAGCCGGGTCGCCATTGGCGTGGGCTATCGTCTCGTAAAAGGTGCGGTACTCTTCCGGCGAGACTTCGGATTTCTTGCGCAGCCAGACGGCTTTGCGGGCGTTGAGGATCTCGGGGACTTGCTCTTCGGTCTTATCTTCCTTGAGTTGCGTGACTTTCATCACGACCGGGTGCTCGATGAAGTCGGAGAATTTCTTCACGAGGCCGCGAAGTCGCCACTCGTCGAGGAACTCTTTGGCATCTTCTTTGAGGTGCAAAGTCACATTGGTGCCGCGGCGCGCTTTGTCGGCGGACTCGATCGTGAACTCGCCTTGGCCATCGGATTCCCAGCGCACGCCGGCCTTCGGTTCGCCGGCCGGTCGGGTGAGCACGGTCACTTTGTCCGCGACCATGAACGCGGAGTAGAAGCCGACGCCGAACTGGCCGATGAGTTCGGGCCGGCCCACCTCGGCTTGCACGCGGACGGCTTCGAGAAAGTTGCGGGTGCCGCTCTGCGCGATGGTGCCGAGGTTCTCGATCACGGTCTGTCGCGACATGCCGATGCCGTTGTCGCTGATGGTCAGCGTGCCGGCTTCGCGGTCGGGGATGATCTCGATCTGCCAGTCTTTGTCACCTTCGAGCAGATCCTCTTTCGAGAGCGAATCAAACTTCAGCCGGTTGATCGCGTCGGAGGCGTTGGAGATCAGCTCGCGCAGGAAGATCTCGCGGTTGGAATAGAGCGAGTGGGTGATGAGATGAAGAAGCTGCTTGAGCTCCGCTTTGAATTCGAGTCGCTCGGCCATTTTCGTTTGCCTCGAAAGACTAACCACCGAGGCACAGAGACACAGAGAAAACCTCTTCTCTGTGTCTCTGTGCCTCGGTGGTTAGTCTTTTTACCCAGCCTCTCTTCCTATTCTAGATGCCCGTGGGCCGCAGGCTTAGAACCCGGAAAGCCGTTAAGAACGGCAGATTCGACTTATCTTGTCAGGCCGATTGTGCCGAAAAAACGGTGGTAACGGCGATGCCGTGGAACGACGGTTCGTTCATCGGGGGGATGACGACCGTTCCACGCCCAGATCAGGTGAGGGATACCCATGCGTCGGCAGTTCAAAGTGGCCTTCGGAGGCTGGCTGGCGGCGACGGCTGCCGCACTCGCTCAAATGCCGCCGCAACAACCCGCGGCCATGCAACCAGTGCGCTATGTGACGCCTTTCGGCACTCACAACGGCGATTCCAACACTGGGCGGCCTGCAAATACGCAGTATGTCGCGGTGCAACCGGCCGGTTCGGGGACGGCGCAATCGCCGATCACCGTGCAATATGTGCCGGTGCAGTCGATGGGCAACGGCCAATACGTGGCCGTGCAGCCAGTGGCCGGCAACTCCAATGGATCAGCCAGCGCCGCTTATATCCCGGTGCAGCCGAGCGTGTCCGGCACTTTGCCACCGACCAATCAAACACTGACCAATGATTCCGCGCCGATGCAGCAATCGACGAGCATGTCGCAATCGCAAGCGCCGACAATGACGCCGGTCCCGAGCACGCCGTCACAAACCACGGTTCAATATGTCCCGGTTCAACAGGGCCAATATGTCCCAGTTCAACCCGGCGCGCCGACGAATGGATCCATCACCTCGACTCCGATGATCCAGTACGTGCCCGTGCAATCCAGCGGTGGCCCCCCGGCACCGGGCAATGCCCGCCCGGCGGTCGCTCAGCAACAAGGCGCGGCCCCTCAGCCCAATCAAGGCTGCCCAACCGGCAACTGCCCGAATGGGGCTTGCAACGGATCGTGCCCCAACGGTGCGTGCGGCAGTCCTGCGTGCGGCGCCTGCCAGGCACCGACGTGTAACACTTGTCCCCAATGCGGACCCAGCGACAAGGTTTGGGCCTCCGGTGAATACCTTCTTTGGTGGACGCGCAGCTTCCAGGTTCCGAATCTCGGGATCAGCGCACCGGCCGGCACTCCGGTCGCCGCGGTTTGTGCCAACGGCACCCCGCTGTGCGATGACGGCCTCAACGACGGCATTCGTTCGGGCTTCCGGCTTCGCTTGGGCGCTTGGCTCGACTGCTGCCACAGTTGCGGGATTGAAGCGAGCTATTTGTTCTTGGCCGATGAAGGCGACAGTTTCTCGGATGGGCCGTCCAATAGCCATATCATCGCTCGCCCGTTCCACAATGCGGCGACCGACCGCGACGATTGCCAGTTGATCAATGTGCCAGGCACCGTGCCAGGTTCTACCAACATCGTTTCGGGCAACTTCAACGTAGACAGCAACACGAGCTTCACGGGCTTCGACGTGAACGTTCGCAAGAACCTCCGCCACGATTGCTGCAACCGTGCGGACTGGATTGTCGGCTTCCGTTATTGGAAGCTCGACGACGAATTGACAGTCTCAGAAGATGTGCGCGTCACCGGTGTCGATCCGAATACCACCTCCCTGCCGGTCGGCACTCGGTTCCAGATCTTCGACAACATTCACACTCGCAACGAGTTCTACGGGGCTCAGCTCGGGCTCGTCGGCGAGCATCATCGCGGCCAGGCCTTCATGAATTGGCGAGCCGCCGTCGCGATGGGCACGACGCACAAGGACGTCTACATCGACGGCCAGACCACGATCACGCAGCCTTCCGGTGCGGCCGCCTCCTATGCCGGTGGCATCTTGGCCCTGCCGACCAACATGGGTCACTACAGCAAGAACGATTTCGCGGTGGTGCCGGAGTTCAACATCAACGTTGGCTATGAGGTGAGTGAAAACTTGCGAGTCTTCGTGGGCTACTCGTTCGTCTACTGGAGCAACGTGACGCGGCCGGGCGACGTGATCGACACGTCTGTCAATCCGACGCAGTTCCCTCCGGGCCAGTTGGCCGGTGCTTCCCGCCCGACCTTCACGTGGCATGACAGTGACTTCTGGGCTCAGGGCTTCAACTTCGGAGCCGAGCTGAAGTACTAAGAATCAAGACAAGAGTTAACCGCAGAGTACGCAGAGAGCGCTGAGAAAACCAAAAAGGTGTTTTCTCAGCGCTCTCTGCGTACTCTGCGGTTCAAATTCTTTTCAGTAAGTACAGGTCACGCGCACTTGCACCGCGACCCGCACCAAGCCGGCCTTCGGCGTTGGGGTCGTATTGGTGCTCATCCAGGTGTAGTGCTCGGCGGCGTTTTCTGAATTCACCATCACTTCCACCACCGTCAGCTTGTTCGAACCGGCGGCGGCTTCCGCGTCGGCGGTCGCTTCTTTCACTGCCCGGCGAATGGCGTCGCGGCGTGGCGCCTCCGTGGCATTGGCGAGCCATTCGATGCTTGGGCCGGCGACAGCCTCCGGCTCTTCCTCGGCACCACCACCCACCATGCGCGGCAAGCGCCACGAGCGAGTCGGCGAGGAGTCGGTTTCGGCCGGCGCTCGGCCGCCGTTTTCGCAAGCGGATTCGGCGATGCGAGACACCGCTTCGCGGAGCTTTTCGAAATCTGTGTCGCGCACCGTCACCTGGAAGAGGCTTTGTGCCTTGCGAGATTGCACCGATGGACCACCAAGATTTGCCTGGCCCGTCACCATCACGCCCATGGCCGCGGGGACCACTTGAACGTCCATCTCCACCTTGTTGAGCGGCAGCGCGGTCAGTGCGTCGCGAATTTTCTTGACCTGATTCTCGTTGGCTTCGCGGGCGCTGCGGTCGATCGGCTCATTGGCGGTCACGGTGAAGGTGATTCGCGCTGTGTCCGCTTTGACATAGCTGAATGCGGTTGAGGTGGCGACGACGCGGGGACCCTCCGGTTTGCCATCGGCTTTGGCAGCGGGTTGTGCGAGACAGGGGCTCGCCATCAGCAAGGAGCAGAGAATTGCAAACTTGCCGCGCGGGCTCTTCGTCATGGGCCAACCTCCGCAAGATGGTCGATCAAGGGCAGACGTGATGCGATTCTAGGCGGAAGATGAGTGACGTGCCAGCCAAGGCGTAATAGGCTCGTGGATCAGTTTGTTTGTCTTCACACCAAAGGTGTGAGATTTCTCAGCCCAGGGCAACGCTCTGGGTAATGTGTCTCTATCCGATGCAGGCTGAAGGCCTGCGACAAGTCTATCGCAGGCCTTCAGCCTGCAAAACAATTTGCGTGAATACCCAGGGCTGCGCCCTGGGCTGAGAAATCTCAGGCCGTTGGCCTGAAGACTTGAGACAGTAGAGATTAGGGACCGAAATATGGTATGAGATCCGTTTCTTTGAATCTGGTTTGGGTGGCTGGGGCTGAGTCTTCGAAGCCCCAGGGCTGCGGTATCGCAAAGCCTCCACCCTAGCCACCCGACGATCGATCGTGGGCTCGGCGATCGATAAGGATGAATATGTAAGACCGATTTACTTCGCCACGCCGTTCACGAGCGGGATCGTGGTGGTCGTCTTGTGGTCGCCGGAGAAGGTCTCAATGACCTGATCCTTGATTTCGATGAACGCGGCGGCGGCCGTGGGATCGAATTGCTTGCCGGATTGTTGGATGACCTCGGCAAAACCCTCTTCCGGGGTCTTGGGTTTCTTGTCGCTGTGATACGGGCGATCCGATGTCATAGCGTCAAAGGCGTCCGCCACCGTGACGATGCGGGCCAGTAGCGGAATGGATTCGCCGGCCAAGCCGTCCGGGTAACCGCCGCCATCCCAGCGCTCATGGTGATTGCGAACAATCGGGCAAACAGGCCGCAGGTCAGGAATCGTATTGACGATGGCCGCACCCTTGGTGGTGTGCGTCTTCATCTGCACCCACTCTTCCGGGGTGAGCTTGCCGGGCTTGCGCAGGATGGCGTCATCGATGCCGATTTTGCCGATGTCATGCAGTGGCGTTCCAAGCTCGATCAGTTCCAGATCCTTCTTCTCGAGGCCCAATTGCTTGGCGAGCATCATGGCGTAGCTGGTGACGCGGCGAGTGTGGCCGCCGGTGTATTCGTCTTTCAACTCGACCGCTTGCGCGAGCACGTTGATGGTGTCGAGGAATAGGCCGCGTTGCTTGCGGAGCAGTTGCGCCGCCTCGATGCCGGCTGACACGTTGGCCGCCATCGCATCGGCGAGATGAAGATCATCTTCGTTGAACGGCTTCTGCCAGTAGGAACGGTCCAGATGCAAAATGCCCAAACGATGTCGCGGCGTGCGCAGTAGCACGCAGAGCACGGATGCCATGGCGCCGTCAGCGATGGATTGCGCGTTGGCCAGTTCGGGATCATCTGACACGCTGCAGCACAATACCGACTCGCCGCTGGAGAAGCAGCGCATCGCCAGCTTCTGGCTAAAGTGGAATCGGCCCGGGTTCGTTTCGCCGCGGCCGGTAGCGAGCGCGCGCAGTTTCAGTTTGCCTTCGGGTCCTTCGGCCAAGACGATTGCGCCGCGCTGAGCGTCGAGCACTTGCACCGCGTCGTTGAGGATAAGCGTGAGCAACTCATCCTCGCTCTCGATATGCACGAGGTGATGTCCCGCGCGAATCATGGCGATGAGCTGTTCGCCCGGACGCAGACCGCGATTGCGATCGAACACGAAGCCGCGCAGCAAATCTTCCCACGAAGAGTTGGCCGTCGCTTCGACGAGGATCTTGTCGAGCACGCCGTTTTCTTGTGCCTGGCCATTCTCGGTGGCTTCGACGATCATCGCCACCTTGCCGAACTGCACAATGTCGCGGACGCGCACCGGCTTCTCGCCCTGGCCAAGTCGCACACCATTGACGTACGTGCCGTTGGTGCTTTCCATATCGCGGACGACCCAGCCGCCCGGATTATTGAATTTGATCTCGGCGTGCCGTCGGCTGACGGAGCTGTCGTCGAGCACGATCTCCAGAGAGCCCAACCGGCCCGCGCGGAGCACGACGTCGGCTTCCCAGACCTTGCCTTTGACTTCGTCGCTAATCCCCCGAAGGCGGATCAACTGCTTCACCATTGCGTGCTCCCTGCGCAGCCTGGGCGTTGCCGGAAAAACCGATGTCAGACAAACTTAGCACGGAAATTGCGGCGAAGATGTTTCAGCTTGCCCAATCGATAGGCCTTATGCCGCCGGAATGTCAGGTCGTACCGGCTGAAACTGACAAATGCTCGAAACTATTGGCATTTATCGACTTGCGTCAATATCATGAGAACATCTTGGAGGCCTGTACGGTTATGAAGCTCTTCGAATCGTTCCAAAACGCTCTGCCGGTGACCGAATTCCTGGCTCAGTTCGGGTCGCCGTCGGATCGCGGCCGCTGGCAAACTGTTTCGGATCGAGTGCGGCTATCGGACCCGCAAAAGGCGCTTTTGAGCCAGTTTCGGCGGAAGACGAATGTCCTGGTTCTGGCCGGTGCGTGGTGCGGCGACTGCGTCAGCCAGTGTCCGATCTTCGATCACTTTGCGGTCGCCGCGCCGCTGTTGAACGTTCGCTATCTCGACCGCGACGCCTATCCGCAGGTGCAGGATGAACTTTTGGTCAACGGCGGCAAGAGGGTGCCCGTCGTCGTGTTCTTCAGCGAGGACGGCCACGAAGTCGCCCGCTTCGGCGATCGGACGCTGAGCAAGTATCGCGAACTGATGCAACAACAGACCGGCGAAACGTGCGCCAGCGGTATCGTTGGTGCGAAAGATGATGCGTTCGCCTGCGTGATCCAAGACTGGCTCGATCAATTCGAGCGCGTGCAGTGGATGCTGCGCTTGTCGCCGCGGCTGCGGCAGAAGTACGGGGATTAGTCGATCGCGGGCAGAGAGGCGCGGAGCTGATCGAGTAATTCGCGCGTATTATGCCGATCGGCCCACGAGTAAATGTAATTCCAATCCAGAAACTTTCCTCTTACAGCAATGACGTCTTTAATATCAGCCTGGTCTTTGGACCGCGCCCACCGCAGCTTGTTTACAATGACGTCTTCAGGCGTAGGCAACCAAGCGGGCCCATACTTTATTTCGAGCCGCACACGCCGTTGAAATCGCTCCAAGTCGTATGGATCTTCGCCGACATGGAAGAACTCAATTTTGAATTGGGTCTCCTTGACAACAGCTTCATGTCGATGTGTCGCAGTCACGCCCTCGAAAGTCATTTGCAAATCAAAATGAAACTCGGGGCCGAGATGATCGACGAGGTGTCGCACGACGGCATTATTTTCAAATGACACAAGGACGTCAGCATCCTGGCTCGACCGTGGCATACCGTAGGTGCTGCTCGAGAGCGAACCGACCAGCATATAAGGGATGCCGAGGGACTCCAAAGTTTGGATCACTTTGACGATTGCTTCGTCGCTGGTCATTGCGACTCCAGAATACGCTGAATTCGCAGCCGACGTTGAAGCTCGCGATCCACTTCTTCAGAAGTCGCATCGGGAAATTGATGGCGAATTCCGGCCCTTGCAAATTCACACGCCATATCGAATAGGCGCGGGCCAGCCAACAGTTTGTCCTCCAGCGGCATTTGTCGCGCTCGCAGAACCTTTTCGCGATAAATTTGATCGATCAATTCCTGAGTTGGCTTCATAAATCTCTTTCCCGTCCGTCATCTTACACCGACGGACCCTCATCCGCATCCGCCAACTCCGCTAAGACATCGCCGTGGCACGCTTGCGGCTTGCACCAGCAGCCGAGCGTCTTGCCGCGTAACTCGACCACAGCGGCCAACAACTCGGGCTGTTGCATGATCCACGCGCGGTATTTGGCGATGCACTCCTCGCGCGATTCGCAATCCTCGATGCGAAATGGGTTTCCCCATTTTGAGGGGCGGCCAATGTAAACGTCGTACTTGGATTTCTTGCAGTGAACGACGCGGGTTTTCATGATGCCCAGATCTTTAGATACACATCGCGCTCATCATAGGGCTCGAAGCCAGCCGCGTGATACAGTCGCCGGGCGGGCTCATTGCGAGCATCCACCGCGAGCGTCACCATCGGGATCGCCGCGGCCTTGGCTTCAAAAAGCAATTTGCGGACCAACTCCTGACCAATTCCTTTGCGCCGCGCCTCTGGCACCACGCCGAGATAAGCCACGTCCCACGCGCCGTCTTCCGGCATCGTCGCCAGCGCGACGCCCGCCGGCTCGCCATTCCGAGTGGCCAACCACCATTGCTCAGGATCAAACGGGCCCGCCGCGCGGTGCCCCGCAAGAATCTCGGCCGGACTTCGCACGCCGTTGATCTCGGGGCAGTCGAGCGTGCCTTCGTATGTGCGAGCCAACACCTCAGCAAATCGCTGGTCGCCGACTTCGTGATAAGTCTGATAGCCACATCGCTCGGCCGTCGCCATTTGAGCGAACGACAGATCCAGGAAATGGCGGAGATAGACGAGCCTGGTCGTGTGTTGGAACCCTTGCGCGAGCAGGGGCTCGGCCAAGTGATCGTCTTCCGGCGCCAGTAAGGTTTGGGCCAGCCGCACGTGTTGCGAATTCAACCAAGCCACGGCGTCGGCGGTCAATGCTTGCACAACGGGCCCCGGATGGTGCAAACTCGGCCGAATGCGCGGCGGCCAGACCACGGCGGCCGCTCCGGACAGCGGGGCCGCAATCATCGCGGCGGCCAGTCCGATCGAATCTCGCACCACACGCACCGAGTCAGGATTCAACTGTCCGGCTTGCATCAGTGTCTCGGCTCGCTTGAGCCGGCCACGGACGTCGTCGTCGTCGGGGAAGACCATGCGAAACGCGGCGAGACGCTCATCAGACCGCGCGGGGCCGATGACTAATGCGGTCGGATTCGCCGCCTCTTCGAACATCACGCTTTCGGATCGGTGAGCCGGCCCATGAATAGGATCGCGCCAGTTTTCGTGTCACGAATGAAATACAGGAATGGGTGGTCGCAAGTGACGACTTTGGGTTCGCGGGTCGGGGCCGCACTCCGTGCGCCAACGGCCACGCCGGTGGCGGCGGCTGCTTCGGTCCCCTCTTCATTGACTTCAACGACCGCTTTGTGGATGACGGCTTGGATGAACAATTGCTTCTCGTCCGACATGCGTGAGAAGTTGGCCCGGTCCGGCGAAAAGGCTGCCGCCATGCCCATCGCTGAGAGTGTGTCTTTCAATGCGAAGGCCGACTCACTCTTAAATCGCGGCAGGCTCAGTGCGACCATCTCGGGATTCAGTTTGCTCGTCTCTTTCGCCCACGATTGGGGATTGAGTTTCGCTTCCAACCCCGCGAGCCCATCGCGCTTGCGCGGCAGCGCGACCACCATCGTGAGATCGCTACTGCGGTAAGGCAACTCCACCGCCTGCCAGTCGTCGCCTTCCGCGTACTGCATGCGGAAGGTCTTGTGCATCAGCGGTACCTTAACTTCCGTGGCACCATAGAACGGCGCGTCTTGGGTCGCCTCTTTGTCAAAGGTGGTTTTCCATGTGCCTTTGAAGTAGATGGCGTTCACCAAAACGAGGCGTGTCATCTCATTGAGCACACCTTGCGGGAAAAGCTCTTTGATTTTGTCTTTGGTCTGCTCCTCGACCCAGCCGTTGATTTTCTGTCGGGCCGCCTCGGCCTCCGCGAAGTTCACGGTCTGGAAGCCGGCCCCGTAATATTCTTTCAGCGTGTTGAGAAATTCCTGTTTGAATGTGAAATTGGCTGAGCCCCAAAGTGCATTCGCGATGCGCAGCTCGGGCGCACCTTTGCCCTCGAGCGAAGTCAGTGTTTTGACCAACGCGGCGAAGCCGGAGTGGACGGCCTCGCCTTTGTCCAAAGCCAGATGTAGCACCCGGCTCATCTCGCTTTGCGTGTCGCCGGCGGCACCACTGCCGGTCATAGCCAGCGCGGTCTCAATGCTGAATGGCGAGCAGAACAGGTTGCCCGGCTTCTCGCGCAACCGATTGTAAAGGTCAAAGCCGAAGGCCGCCGCCCCGGCGACAATGGGCTGCGGATCGCCCACGTCGGCCCAAGCAAATTGGGGCAAACGTGCAGCCGCTGCCAGGGCACCAAGCGCGGGGATGGCGGCGAGAAACCGGCGGCGATCCATAGCGGTCACTCCTTTTGGCGTTGCCACTATGTTATCCGACGATTGAGAGGCGTCGCGCGATTTCTCGAACTGATTAATCGTCCCGTGAAGCCGAAAACAGACTCAGCGCGGCGAGACCGGCCGCTCCGACCAGCAAACTAGTCAGGGCCGGATGGATGACCGCCCGGGTGTAATAGCTCCGCTCACGCACCTTGCCCGGATGGTCGCCGCGGATCTCACCATCGTGGCCGGCGTAAAACAGCGTGCCCTCGGGATCGCGCGGCGGTTCGTCGCGCAACTGTTCGGGCACCATAAACTTCTCGCCGACTCTATCCATCGTCCGCGGGGCATGCCACCCCATCGAGCTCATCGCTCGCGCTCCGCCGCCGATATACAGGTCGCGCACTTCGTGTGTCGCCGCGTGAAGAATTGCTCGGGCCACCTCTTCCGGCTGATAGACCGGCGGTGGCAGCTTCGGCTCGCGGTCCATGTAGTTCTTCGCATGATGCGGAAACGGCGTGTTGATCGACGTCGGCTTGATCAAAGTCACCGAGATGGGTGCGCCTTCGGTTTCCAGTTCCATCCGCAGCGCATCGGTGAAACCGCGGATCGCAAACTTGCTGGCGCTATACATGCCCTGAATCGGCAACGCCAAATCCGACGCCACACTGCCGAGGTTGATCAAGGCTCCGCCGCGCGAGCGCAGATGCTTGACGGCCGTGAGGGAGCCATAGACGACACCCCAGAAGTTGATGTCGAATAAGCGACGATGATCTTCGTCGCGCACTTCTTCCAGCTTGCCGAAGATGGAGACGCCGGCGTTGTTCACCCAGGTGTCGAAGCCGCCGAAGTGTTTCACGGCGGTTTCGGCGATCCGCTCGATGTCCGACGAACTGCTGACGTCGGCGATGACGTGTGTCGCCTCGCCGCCGGCCAACCGGATGTCATTTTCAATGGCCCCCAGTGCCTCGCCGTTGCGGGCCGCGAGCACTAGCCGGGCCTTCTGTTCGGCCGCCATCCGGGCAGTCGCCAGGCCGATGCCACTGGAGGCGCCGGTGATGACCATCACCTGTTCGTTTAATGGTTTGAGTGACACTGCCATGGCTTTCTCCCGAAAATGTGCAGCAGAATTGCGAGCGAACGACGTGCCGTCGCCTCGCTAGAATGATGAACATGGCACAAGAATTAGCAACTCTGGGCGGCGGATGCTTCTGGTGTTTGGAAGCAGTATTCGAGCAAATCCGCGGCGTTGAACGCGTCGTCTCCGGCTACGCCGGCGGCCGCGGGCCGTGCAGCTATGAACAAGTATGCACCGGCGCCACCGGCCATGCCGAGGTGGTTCAGGTGACGTTCGATCCGAGCATCGTCTCCTATCGCGAGATTCTGGAGATCTTTTTCGCGATCCACGACCCGACCACGCTCAACCGGCAAGGCGGCGACGTGGGCACGCAATATCGCTCGGTGATCTTCTTCCACTCGGATGAACAACGGCAGGTCGCTGAGGAAGTCATGCGCGAAGTCGAGCGAGAAGGCATTTGGCCTGGCGCGATCGTGACACAGATCGCGCCGCTGACCGAGTTCTACCCCGCCGAGGATTATCACCAAGGTTACTTTCGCACCAACCCGACTCAGGGTTATTGCACGGCGGTGATCAATCCGAAGGTCGCGAAGTTCCGGAAGAAGTTCTCGGGGAAGTTGCGGACATAGAAAACCGCCGACCCTACGGGTGCGCCGCTAAACGGTGCGCTGGTATACTTCGCGCCATTTGGCCGCCACCAGTGCTGCTGATTTTTCGCGTGTCACGCGCTCGCGGCCCGCATTGCCGAGTCGGCGCAATTCATCGGGGTGCTCCAGCAATCGCCGCGTGACCTTGGCCAATTGCACGGGATCGCCCGGGGGGACGAGCACGCCGGTTTCGCCATCAGTGACCACACTCGCGAGCAATCTGCTCGCCACCACGGGAGTGCCGGCGGCCTGCGCTTCGAATGCCACTTGTTCGCCGGCCGGCGCTCGGCTCGGCACCCACACCATCGCCGCCGAGCCGAGGCGTTCAATTGCATCGGTGCTCGCGGGGTGCATCTGGACGCCGGTCCGTCCTCGGCCGGCCGCGTGGATAAAAGCTTCGATCCGTGCACGCTCGGGACCGCTGCCAATTAACTCCAATCGCAAATTTGGCATGACGAATCGCAGTACGTCAAAGGCCCAAACCGCATCGAAAAATGAATGCGATTTGTCAAACCGGCCCATACACACGATTTTCCACGGATCGCGTTCTTGCGTTAAGCTCGACGGACCGACTGCCAATGGAATTGTCGGATCGCTGGCACCAAGACGCGAGGTCAGCCAGCGATCCAAGCCATGCATTCCGCCGCCGCGTTGTGACTGCGACATAACGTATCGCGCCCGTTTGCCGCACACGGTACGCAACAGGCCCAGCGCGCGCATGGCCGGCAATCGCCAGGCGTGAATCACGTCGGGCCGCCAGTCGCGCAACAAGCGATCCAATGCCCACCAAGCGCGCAACGTCAAATCGTGCGGTGAGGCCAACTCGGTGACATCGACGCCAGTGGATTTCAATAGCCCGGTGAATCCGCCGCCACTTTGCAGTACGGCCACGCGAACTTCGTCGCCGGCACGCACCAACTCCGGCAGCACCAGGCTCGCTTGCCGTGCCGCCGAGGTGAAGTCGAGATTCGGAAGCAGCCAGAGAACGCGCATGAAACAGAGTTTATTGTTTCGGTGCTTCTCGTGTCGAATTGAAATGAGTCAACGGCTACGGCGTCAGCACACCAATGAATGGCAGATTCCGGTACTCGTCGTTGTAATCCAATCCGTAGCCGATCACGAACTTATCGGGAATCTCGAAGCCCACATAGTCCGGCTCGAACGCCGCTTCTTGGCGGCCAATCTTCCGCAGGAGTACGCCGAAGCGCAACGAGGCGGGCTTCATCAGATCGAGCTCTTGCTTGAGCCGGACCAGCGTGTTGCCGGTGTCGAGAATGTCGTCGAGCACGAGCAGATGTCGGCCGCGCAAGTCGGGAAGCAAGTCTTTCTGGACGTGCAATTCGCCGGCCGTGGTCGCGGTGCCGCGGTAACTAGAAGCCTGGATGAGAGCGATTCGCAACTTGAGATCAATTCGCCGCATAAGGTCCGCGATGAAGAGCAAGCTGCCGGTAAGGACGCCGACCATGGTGACCGGTTGCCCGGCATAGTCGTGCATGATCTGCTTGGCGAGCTCGTCGATGCGCTCCTGAATCTTCTCCGCCGGGATCAGAATCTCCATCGCGCTCGACTCCGCGGTGAAAAGTGGCTAGTGACTAGTGGTTAGTAGCTAGTTGAGAACTAAAGCCCCAGATTTGACTTATGGCCAGCGGCCAAACAATTCCACTAGCCACTAACCACTAGCTGACGTGCACCTTCTTGTGATGCTCGGCGAATCGCTCCGGGGCGACGTGCATGCCGCAATCGTCGCAGGGCGGCTGCTTGCTGTAGCAGGCCACGCAATAGAGGTGGCCGCCGTGGAAGAATTGCTCGAATCGCGGCCGCTCTTCCTCGCTCACGTGCAGGACGTCGGCCGGCAGGGTGATCTTGTCGCCGCAGCCGTCGCATTTGCGGATATTGTTTTTGGCCAGGACCGGAGCGTAGTGCTCGTGCAGGCCGCGGGGCACGACGCCGGTGCCGCCGCACAAGGGGCAGGCCATGCCAAGCTGAGCGACGATCGCTTTGCGGATAAAAGCGGATTTGTTGGGGAGCTTATTGAGGAACTCGGCGAGCTCGTCTTCGACCTTGAAGGCGACGATCGACGATTTCGGGGTTTTACGGGAGGCCATGTGGATCCTTACGCAATCAAGGGGCTAGTTGCGTCAATTGTAGATCATGGCAGCGAATGAGGAAATAAAGATTTGAACCACAGAGAACACAGAGAGCACAGAGAAAATGCGTTTTCTCTGTGCTCTCTGTGGTTCAAATCTTTATTTCTCTTTGTCTTTTTTCTTCCGCTCGGCGATCTTGATCTCGGTGACCACGTCCTTGTCATCTTTCTTGGTGGTCACGATCGTGGCTTCCACGCCGCCTTTGCCCTTTTCGATCATGTTGTGCAGGCTCTGCAGCGTCGATGTCTTCTCGACCCCGTCCTTGCTCTTGTAGCTCGGCATCTTGCAATCTTTGGCGACAGTGTACTCGGTCTCTTTGTCGTCCACCTTCATGGTGATCTTGCTGTCTTTCGGATCCACCTTCGTCATCTTGCCTTTGATCTCGTCAGCCAGCGCCGCGTTCGCACACAGGACCAAGCCCACGAGCGCGACGCCGAACATCTTACGCAACATCGATTCTTCTCCTCGAACTTGTCTGACAACCCAGGAACGTCCGGGCCCGGCACAGCGCCGGAATCCTCGGGTAAGCCTCTTTTATAACCCCGCGGCGAGATTCGAGTATCGATTCTTGCATTTCGTGGCGTCGCCCGGGGCTCGTGTGTTTCGTGGCCTAAGCAGAGTCTTTGCATTTCGTGGCCGCACTGAGTCGTTGTATTTCGTGGCCGGGTCTGAAGGTCGCCTCAGGCGACCGAAGGTCCGGTTGAACCCGCTAGCGCTTGCCACTGCACCGGGCCTTCGGTCGCCTGAGGCGACCTTCAGACCCGGCCACGAAATACAGGAAGCTTCAGACCAAGCCACGAAATCTAAGTGGCCTCTGCGCCGGCCACAAAGTACAGGGACCTCAGACCCGGCCCACGAAATCCAAAAGACATCATGGCCGCTTGATAAACCGCGCGTCGGCCCAATTCACATGATCTTGCACGTTACCTCCGGGGCCGAAGTCCACGTTGAGCACCAGTTCCTTTGCGTCAGCGCGAAGCGGCAGAATCAAGTGCCGCGTGTTCGTCGCCGTCATCACGGCCGGTGACAGCAGATCTTTGCCATCGACTTGTACGCTGCACAGCGCCTGGCCCAACTTGCCGCTGACCGCGTCCAGGCCGAGGTAACATTCGAAGCGCGTGGCACCTGCCGGCACTGCGTACACCAGCCGACTCTTGCTGTGCAGGCCGATGCCGCGATCGAAGGTGTCGCCACTCAACCGCAGTGGGCCGCCGGCGACCGAGCGATCAGCGGTGTACGGGTAGCTCACGCTCATGTACGGCGTGTGCTCGTACTTCGTCGGCGTGAGCTCCGAAAGATAGACGGCCGGTCCGTTGTGGATATTCAGCGAGGCCACATCGCCGAGCAACACGCGCATCGCTGGCCCCGCGGCGCTCGTTCCAGTCAGCCGGCCATCGTGGAACTCCGCATTGAGAAGCGTGACTCGCGCACCACTCGTTAACACTATTCGCGCATAAGGCACCTTCGGTTTCGCTAACTTGGTCAACTCGCTCGATAGCGCCAGCGCCACCACGCGCTCGCGGGGCACTTTGGTGACCACGCCTTTGTTTTCGATCTGAAGGGTGTTGCGATCGAGGCTCGTGATGGTGCCGATGAGCGTGTCGTGATTCGCGAGCCGGATGATGTCTTCACCACGCTTGGCGGTGACCAAATCAAAATCGGTCGGCACCGGATCATCGCGGTAGGGCGGATCGCCGAGCCACATCGCCACCACGGCCGTCAACGGCACTGTCAGCTCGGCGTTCGCCCCGAACGCCGGCGCGAAGCGAACTTTATCGTTGGCAATCTCAATCACCCGCCCCGGCCAACGATCGCCATTGGCCAGCAACAACTGCGGCCCACCCGGCAACGCCGGCAGCTCGACACCCAGTTGCCGCAACTCGACCAAATCGCCCGCCGCAATCGCCGTCCCGCCGACCGACGCCGACCAGTTGGCCGCGAGCACATCGAGGGAGCCGGCGACCGTCTTGGCGTTCGAAGCGGTCGTCGCCTCGAAGCGGAGGTCCGCCGAGGCGAGGAGGGTGGCGAGGAGCAGGGTGGCGGTGGTCATGGTTCGAATGTAGTTTCCGTTATGTTTGTTTCTGCTTTTGGTAGTTTGGGCGGCGGGGTTTGACGGCGATTGTCAGGGTCGAAGAGGCGGCAGCCATCGTCCCGCGTGAAAACCGGATTGGATGAGCCGATCAGATCGCCTTTATTATCGACGCGGTCAACTCCAATGAAGTAGACGATTCGCCCACCGGAAACAGTCTTCCATCGCAGCGGTTTGCCGTCGAATGGATCGAGCGGGATTTTTGCGAGCAACTTATTCTTAACGAGATCATCCAATGTTTCGGGCCATTTATTGAACTTGATGCGGTAACGTTCGGCCGCTAACGCGGCGATCATTGCGCTCACAAATGCGTTTCGCCGCGCGGATACGCGCATGACTATGGGTACGTTCTTTGGTTTCGCCAGCAAAGACATCTTTTGCGTCGCGCGCTCAAGGTCGTCCGTTGCATCGCACCAGGTTTCGGTAGGTTGGTGAATGATCCCAATGATCTGATTCATGTACCGTAGATAGTCGGCCTCATCATGGTTCGCTCCCCCTGGCAAATAAAAGAGGTAATCTCGCCACGTGTTCGTCATGGCAGCGGGTGATGAACCCGGGTGCCATTTGAGATATTCAAACTGGCCAAATCCCCAGCCGCGCTCGCCGCGCAACCCCCACAAAGCAATTGGTTCCGTTTCGAGCAGCTCAAGTTCGTGCTGCAGTTTGGCCAGTGTTGCGTCGTCGGTTTCGCATTGTGCCAGAAATCGCTCGATCCGGCCGACGCTAGAGATGTCTATGGCGATACGGATGAGTAAGGAAATCAAAAATGGTTCATCGCCGATCGATCGGCCGACGTTCAGTCCGGCGAGGAGGCGATCCACGGCCCCTGGAACGTCATTCGCTTCCAGCCGGTCATAAAGATCGAGCCGCTGCAAGTCGAGCGGCTTGCGAGCTGTCATCGAAGCCGCCGGCAAGGCATTAGTCGGGTTGGGCGTGATGGTCAAAGGAAATCGACCGCGCGGCATGTTGCTCAGTTTGCGGAACTCGGCCAAAGCCTCGGGGTTTGCGGCCAGGATCGCTTGAGCTTGTGCGAGCTCATCGGGTCGCAGCCGCCATTCCGGATGGTCACGGTAGTCATCGAGGTTCAGCGCATCGATTTGCTTTTGATTGCGGATAAGTGCAATGCCCTTCTGAATCACAAGGGCCGAGTTTTCGCTGTCGGGAATGACGGCTCGTGCCGCTTCGATTTCTTCCAACCGCCAACCCGGATCGAGCGCATCGGTCTCCGCGATCGCACGGTTCAGTTCGGAGTTGGCAAGGAAGAAGAGGAAAGAGAGGATGACGGCGACAGCGAACAGAGCGTACAGCCCCCACCGCCAGCGGCGGCGTTTCTTCGGTGGTGCCTCGCTCGCAACCAAGGTCATGTGTGGAATTCCTAGCTGTTGGCCATTGTAAGCACGGCGGGGATAAACCCCGCCGCTCCTTAATACCAAATCAAAACACACAAAGAGCGGCGGGGTTTATCCCCGCCGTGCGCCCCCAAAATGCCAGAACCCTCATGGTCCGTTGCGCGCAAGTTACACACCGCCCGCCTTTTCCACTCCGGACTCGTCTTGCTCGGGTACAATTGCACTGCGTCCCGTTGACGCCGGAGTGCGTTTATGTCGATCGTGCAGGAACCGCGGGCCAAGCCGAAATACGAGGCGTTTCTCGATTCGCGGCTCGATTCGGCCGCTGTGCAGGTGCGTTGGGCCGACATCGGCGTCGGGGCCATTGGCCTGTTCGCGTTCACGCTCGCCTACGGCCTGGTCATGGTGCTGGCCGACCGTTGGCTGCATCTGCCCGCGATCGCCCGCCAACTGGGCCTCGTCGCATTCATTGCCGGCGCGGTGTGGTACATCCGCCGGGTATTGCTCACGCCGATTCGGAGCCAGGTCAATCCGTATTACGCCGCGCGCAAAGTCGAGCACGTCATGCCCGAGGCGAAAAACAGCCTCGTCAACTGGCTTGATCTGCGCGATCGGCCGCTCGCCGAACCGATTCGCGATGCGCTGGGCCGCAAAGCCGCGGGTGATTTGAGCCACGCCAATCTGAACGAAGCCATCAAGGATCGCCGGCTTTCGCGCTCGGGCGCGGTTGCCGGCATGCTCACGGTGACCCTCATCGTGGTGCTGGCGATCCTTCGGCCGACGCAATTCTTCTCGCTCGTTGAACGAACCTTCTTGCCGTTCACTTCAACGGCCATTGCGGCTCAAACGCAGATCACGCTTGTCGAGCCCAAAGGCGGCGACGTCGCGGTGCCCGTGCATCACTCGGTGACCATGCGTGTGGAAGTCGATGGCCGGCTGCCAAAAGCGGACTCGGCCGATGCGCTGCGATTACGCATGCGCTATCAGGCGGGCGATCCGGTGTGGGAGGAGCGCAAGCTCGAGCAATCCGATCGGCCCAGCGAATGGATGACCCGCGTGGCGTCGGCCCAGGTGCGCACCGGTTTCGAATATCAGATCGTCGGCGGCGACGCGGCCACGCCGATTTACAAAGTGCGGGTCATCGCCAAGCCGCTCGTCAGCGATTTCGAGGTCACGTACAAGTATCGGCCGTATCTCCATTACACCGACGATGTGCGGGCCGACCCGAATCTCTCGGCCGTGCACGGAACGCAGGTTACGCTGCTCGCCAAGACCAATCGCCAGGTGCGGGCCGGCATTTTGAAGTTCACGCCGAACGAAGGCGCTCCGCCGCCGCCGCTCGCCGCGGAGATGATGCCGGCACGGCCCGACACGCTGAAGTTCGTCTTCCCGCTCGATCAGTCGGGCAAGTACCGCTTGCAGTTCACCGCGGCCGATGGCGAGCCGAGCGACGAGACGCTACCGTTCGACATCAACGTGCTGCCCGATTTGCCGCCGAAGGTGGAGATCACCAAGAAGGCCGCCGAACGTGCCGCGCCCAATGGAATTCTCTTTATCAATGGCCGCGCGACGGATGACTTTGGTCTCACCAAGGCTCGGCTCGTCTTCCGAATGTATGGCGCGGAGGGCGCGACGCCCGAGCCGTTGCAGCCCGTCGCTTGCGCCGAGAAGTTGTTGGCTCGAACCGATGGAAAATTCCCGCGGCTCTTGGAATTGAAGGAAGCGGTGCCGCTGGATTCGCTGCGCGACGCGGCCGGTGCTAAGGTAACTTGGCAGCCGAAGATGCAAATCGAATACGCTTTCGAGGTCGAAGACAACTACGACAATCCGTCGCCGCAACTGGGCCGGTCGAAGTTCGAGAAGGTGACGATTGGCGAGCCGCTGCCGCCACAGGAGCAGAAGCAGCAGCAAGAGGCCGCGGACAAGGTGAAGCAGGAGCAACAGCAAGAACAGCCGCAAGAAAATCCGGCCGACCAGCAGAAGCCCGGCCAGGCGAAGCCGGACGAGCACCCCAAGGACAAAGGCGAACAACAACCGCAGGACAAAGACCAATCGCAAAGCCAGGAACAGAATCAACAGCAAAAGCCGTTGACGCCGGAAGAGAAGCAGACGCTCGACGCGGCGAAGAACCTCGACAATGCGATTCGCGATGCGGAGCAGAACCCGCTGCCACCGCAGGCGAACCCTCCGCAACAACAAAATCCGCAACCACCACAGAATCAACAACCGCAACAGCCTCAGCAGCCACACAACAAGCCGCAGCAACAGCAGAAGGAAAAGATTCCGAACCAGCCGCAGGACAAGAGCGGCAAGACCGGCGGGCAGAGTCAGCCGCAAAACCAGCCGCAAGGCAACGAAAATTCCGGCGAGCAATCGGGCACGGGCCAGCAACAGAAGCCGAACGCCAATCAACAACAGCCGCCCGGCCAATCAAATCAGCGACAGCAAAAGCCGGATGGCAGCGGCGCGCAAGGCAATCAACAGAATAAACCGGACAACAAACAGAACCAGTCGCCGCAACAAAAAGGCACGGACAATCAGCCGAAGCCCGGTGGCGAAGGCGACCAGCAGAAATCCGGCAACGAACAGAAACAATCTCCGAAGGAAAAAGGCGATAACCAGAAGGGCAATCAAGAAAAGTCAGGCAACGAGCAAAAGCAACATCCCGAAAACGGTGGCAACGACAATCAATCGAAATCCGGGTCGCAACCCGGTGAACAAAAGAACCAGCCCGGCACCGACCCGAAGCAATCGAACACACAACAAAAGCCCGGCGACGGTGCCAAGCAAGCCGAACAAAAGCAGGGCGATAAGCCGGGCGAGGGGAACCAACAAGCCGGCCAGCCGCAATCCAAAGATGGCAATAAGCCCAGCGAGGGCCAGAAGGGCAATCAACCACAGACAAAAGGCAAAGAGCCCAACGGCGACAAGTCCGACCAACAGAGCGCCGAAAAGGGTCGGCCGAAGCCCGATCAGCAAAAGGGCGAGAATGGCAATCCGGGCCAGCCAAAGTCTGAGAACGGTCAGCCAAAAGCAGATCAGCAAAAAGGCGAAGGCGGCAAACAAGAGCCAGGCAATCAGGGTCAACCAACGGGTGATCAACAAAAAGGCGAAAACGGTCAGCCGAAGGCTGATGGCAGTCAGCCGAAATCTGATAGCGGACAGCCGAAAGCCGATGTGAAGCAGCCGAGCGAGGGCCAGTCCGCCGACCGCAAGGACAAGACTGACCGCACCGGCGAGCAACCCGGTCAGCGTCAAGGCACGAAGCCCAACGATCAGGATCCGAAGACCAGCCCCGGTAAGGGCCAGGCCGAGGGAGGCAAAGGTTCCTCCGAGCGCGGCGGGCAAAAACCGAACGGCGAAAAGAACACCAAAGCGGAGAAGGAAGCCAAGAGCGGCGCGAGCGATCCGAACGCCAAGCCCGGCGACAAGCAGAAGTCCGACACGCCGCACGCCGAGGGCGGCCAGGGAAATCCAAACGAGAAGCGCGAGCCCGGCACCGATAGCAAGGGTGCGAAGCCGGACACGAGCAAATCAAACGAGCCCGGCAAGCGCGAAGACATGCCGGCGGGCACCAAGGGCGAGAAGCGCGAGGGTTCGGGCAAGCCGAAACCCGAAGACATTCAGAAGATGATCGACGATTACAAGAAGGCCGATCCGCACACGAAAAAGCAAATCACTGACAAGCTCGCCGACAAGGCGAAGAACGGGTCTACGCCGCAGGAGCGCGAGGCGGCCCAGGAAGCGATGGAAGAGTGCCGCGGCGAGGAAACGAGCAAGGCCGGCAACAAGCCGAAGGACAACGCTCAGACCAAGCCGGGCGAGAAAGTTTCACCCGATAAGCCCGGCTCCGCGCCCAACGACCAGACGCAAGAGCAGGGCAAGCCCGGTGAGAAAGTCGATCCGACCAAGCAACCGAAGCCCGGCGAAGATCCGAATGCACAACCCAACGATCAACACAAAGGTGAGGGCGAACCGAAAAAAGGCGATCAACAAAACGGCGAGGCTGACAATCAGTCAAAACCCGAAAGTGGAAAGCCGAAAGACGAAAGCGGTGAGCAGAACGGCAAACAGCCCGGCCCCGGCAAAGCTGGCGGCGATCAACCGGGCGACATTGACCCCACGCCCGGCGAAGGCCTCGCCGATCCGAACAAGAACTTCCTGGCCAAGTCCGGCGACCTGCAACTTGAGAACTTCCGCAAGAAGGTCGATCGCAAAGTGCTCGACAAAGCCAAGATGAGCGAAGCCGAGTATCAGGAATTCCTGAAGGCCTACGAGAAGCTCGTGCAGAAGACGAAGGAAGAAGCCAAGGCCCAACCCGGCGACCGCGTCCGCGGCGAAGCCAAAGGCAGTTCGGCCGCCAACTCCGGCGCAAAGAAGGTCGAAGGCCAAGCCAATGGCCCCAAAGTGGACCGCGGCAACCGCGGCCAAGCGCCTGCCGATGTGCGTGATCAATATCGCGAGTTCACCGAGAAGCAATCGAAGGAAGAGAAGAAGTAGTTGTCAGTGGTCAGTTAAGGAGCGTCGAGGCGTCAGCCCAATTCTTTCTTCGTTCCCAAGCAGAGCTTGGGAACGAGGAAATGTTGAAAGCGCAACCGGGTCGTCGCATGAAACTCGCTCGCCGCAAAACTATTGCATTTGCAACGCTCTTACTTGCATTTAGCTGCCTTGTCTCGTTTATCATTTTCGGACCGCATTCGCTTTCGATGAAGGACACGGAGCAAATCAAAACGGGAATGTCTTACGCACAGGTTGAGCATATTTTGGGGAATCCTGTCCTCGGTGGACCACCTTTCGTGGCCGGACGAACACTGCAAGCTTGTTGCTGGTACACGTCAGATGGCGAAGTTTGGTTTTATTTCGACGATGATGGGAAAGTGAAAACTAGAACCTTTAACTTGCAAGACGACTGGACAGCAATATATCGCCGTTTACTTTCGATCGCCGGTCTCTGATTCCCTTGCTTGCGCGTCAGGCTCCCGGCGTACAATCCCTCCATGCCTTCCTCCCCGCGATACCTCGTTCCCTTCGATCCCAAACACACCGATCATCGGTTTGCCGATGTGCTCGTCATTGGAGCGGGCATCGCGGGATTGAGGGCGGCACTTGCGGTGCCATCGCATCTCTCCGTGCTCGTTGTGACCAAGGATCGGATCAGCGAGAGTAATTCGTACTACGCTCAGGGCGGCATCGCGGGAGTGATGAGCCCGGAGGATGCCTTCGAGAATCACATCGAGGATACGCTCTCGGCTGGGGCGGGGTCGTGCGATCCTGAAGTTGTCGAGCATGTCGTTCGTGAAGCGCCCAAGTCGATCCAGGACCTCATTGACTGGGGTACACAGTTTGATCTCGAAGCGGGCCAGCTTGCGCTGACCCGTGAGGGCGGGCATAGTCATCGCCGGATAGTGCATGCCTTGGGTGATAGCACCGGCTGGGAGGTCATGCGGGCGATCATCGCCAAAGCGAAGCAAACGCCCAACGTGACGATCTGGGACGACACATTCACGATTGACCTCACCACGCATCAGGGAGCTTGTGTCGGTGCCATCCTCGCCCGGCCCAGTGGCCAAAAATTACTGGTCTGGGCCAAGCAGACGATTCTCGCCTCCGGCGGCGCGGGCCAGGTATACCGCGAGACCACCAATCCTCCGGTCGCCACCGGCGACGGCATCGCGGCTGCCTGGCGAGCCGGGGCGGAAGTGCGCGATCTGGAATTCATGCAGTTCCACCCCACGGTGCTTTATGTCGCCGGGTCGGCGCGATTCCTCATCACGGAGGCCGTGCGTGGCGAAGGGGCGTATCTGCGCGACCGCGATGGCAAGCGCTTTATGCTCGACGTCGATCCGCGGGCCGAGCGGGCGACCCGCGACATTGTCGCCCGGGCAATCTTCGCGACCATGCAGCGCACGCAATACCCGAACGTCTATCTCGATCTATCGCACCTCGATCCGAATCTTGTGCATCAGCGATTCCCGGGCATCAGCAAAGTGTGCGCTCAGTTCGGCCTCGACATCACCCGCGACCGCATCCCCGTCCGGCCCGGCGCTCATTACACCATCGGCGGTGTGACGATCGATCGCAACGGCGCGACCACGGTGCCGGGCCTCTGGGCGGCCGGTGAAGTGTCGTCCAGTGGCCTGCACGGCGCGAATCGGCTGGCGTCGAACTCGCTGCTGGAAGGGCTGGTGTTCGGCGAATCGTGTGGACGATTGGCGGGCGAGTTGGCGGCGAAGACGCCAGATGATTTGCAAGTCCCTCCAGTAGGTCCTGCTTGCCGAGCGGGACCGGTCCCGCCCGGCAGGCGGGACCTACTCGATGCCCAAGACATCACCAACGCCCTTCGGAGTCTGATGACCCGGCAAATGGGCATCGTCCGCGAGGCCCCGAGTTTGGCCGAGGCCCAGGGCAACGTCGATTTTTGGTGCCAATATGTGTTGCCGCGGGTGTTTGAGAATCGGGAAGAGTGGGAGTTGCAAAATCTCCTCGCGCTGGCCCGGCTCATGATCATCGCGGCCACCGAGCGCAACGAATCCCGCGGCGCCCACTTCCGCGGCGACTTCCCCGAGCGCGACGATGCGAACTGGCAGAGGCATATGACAAGTCCAAGAAGAGAAGATTGAACCGCAGAGAACGCAGAGAGCGCGGAGAAAAACAAAGAATTCCTCATCTTGCCTTCCTCTGCGTTCTCCGCGTTCTCTGCGGTTCAAATTTCTTCCTAAGATACCCCCATGCGTGAAGTCCTGGGCCTCATTCTCGGTGGCGGACGTGGGACGCGGCTCTATCCGCTGACCCGTTCCCGCTCCAAGCCAGCCGTGCCGGTCGGCGGCAAGTATCGCCTCATCGATATCCCGATCTCCAATTGCATCAACAGCGGCATGCACCGCATTTACGTGGTCACGCAGTTCCTCTCCGTCAGCCTGCACAACCACGTCACCAACACCTACAAGTTCGACATGTTCAACCAGGGCTTCGTCGAGATCCTCGCGGCCCAGCAGACCAACGAAACGGCCGACTGGTACCAGGGCACGGCCGACGCCGTCCGGCAAAACCTGCGCTACATCGACAACGAGGAATCCGAGGAAATTCTCGTCCTCTCCGGCGATCAGATTTATCGCATGGATTTTCGCGCGATGATTGAACGGCACCGCACGACCCGGGCGGACGTGACAATCGCCGTTCTGCCGGTCGCGCGGGAAAACACTTCTCAGTTTGGCATTTTGAAAGTCGATTCAACGGGCCGGGTGTCGAGCTTTCTGGAGAAGCCGACTACGGAGGAGCAGCTCGCGCCGTTCACCGTCGGTGCGAACTTCATTCAATCGCAGGGCATCGAGCCGAAGGGCCGCGAGTTTCTGGCGAGTATGGGCATTTATCTGTTCAATCGCCAAACGCTGCGCGATCTTTTGCTGTCGCCGCCGCCCGCGACCGATTTCGGCAAAGAGGTGTTCCCGCGCTGTGTCCGCGAAGGCTATCACATCCAGACGCATCTTTTCGACGGCTTCTGGGAAGACCTGGGTACGGTGAAGTCGTACCACCAGTGCCACATGGACCTCACGGGCGACGATGCGCCGTTTCGTTTTCATTCGTCCGATGGCGTGATCTACACCCGGATGCGCAACCTTCCGCCGTCGCGGGTGGTGGGAGCCGTGCTCGATCACGCGATCGTTTCTGATGGCTGCATGATCAATGAAGGCGCTCACATCGAGCATTCGATCGTGGGAATTCGTAGCCGGATCGGCCGCAATGTTCGAATGAAAGAAGTGGTGATGATCGGCGCGGACAAATATGACCGCGAGCCGGGGAAACCCTGTGCCGATGGCCGGCCCGCGATCGGCGTCGGTGACGATGCGGTGATCGAGCGAGCCATTTTGGACAAGGATTGCCGGATCGGCGTCGGCGCGAAGATCACGAATGCGAAAAATATTCAGGAAGCCGAGGGCGAGAATTTCGTGATTCGCGAAGGCATCGTGGTCATCCCGCGCGGGGCAGTCGTTCGCGATGGCGAAGTGATTTAGAATCAAAGCAAGAGTTCACCGCAGAGTACGCAGAGAGCGTTGAGAAAATACCGAGAAGAAGTCTTTTCCGGTTTTCCTCAGCGCTCTCTGCGTACTCTGCGGTTAACTCTTCGTATTTCTCGGCAAGTGATTTGCAGGTCAGTAGGGTTTCGTCCTTCCTCCAATCCGCGGCAATGCCGGAAGGAGCGGACCATGTTGGAAGAAACCCCGCCGACACCAAACCCACCAAGCCCGGAGCCCGCGCCGAAGCCGTCCGAACCGGTGGTGTCTGATCCGGAGGCACCGCCGATCCCGGAGCCTGCGAAGCCGGGCGATCCCATTCCAGATTTCGGATTGGCCGACCCGCGCAAGATGCCGGGGCCGGAGATTCTGGGCGACGTGGCGCAAGCCAATTCGGTCGAGCGCGATTGAACTGCAAAAGCCCGGCGGGGATAAACCCCGCCGCTCCTAAACACAAACAAAAAAGAGCGGCGGGGTTCATCCCCGCCGTCTTTCTTTTCACTTAGTCGTGGTGCTCGTCGCCGTGCCAGAGGCTCGGTGTCTCCGGCTCGCGGCGTTCCGGCTCGGAGTGTTCCGAGCGATGCTCTTCGTGACGTTCGCTCATCGCATTCATCTGTTCCAACACCGGCTGAATGTGTTCGCCGAGCGCTTCACTGGCGCCGCGAGCGGCACCAATAGCTGCGCCGGCCAAGACGTCATTGAAGATGACCTTGGCTTCTTTTGCCACTGCGCGGCCGGCCTTCTTGACGGTGGACGTGGCTTTGCGGGTCGCCTTGCGAACGGTCTTGGCTGTCGTTTTCGCGACGCGCTTGATCGTCTTGGTGGCGCCACCGCGCTTGGCGGCTTTCGAGCGAGCCGTTGACTTCGCCATTTTCACCTTCGCGCCCTTGCGGCCCGCCTTCGCCTTTGCGACCTTGGCCGACTTGGCTTTACCCTTGGCCTTCGCGGGTCGCGTCATACGCTTGGCGGAGCGGGCCGGCTTGGCTTTCTTGGACGCTTTCTTTCGTGCGGACTTCGCCACGGTCGGTCCCCTTTCGTGAGTGTTTTCGCTGGTCCCGAGCAACCGGTCTTTGAGCGCGGCCAGTTTTCGATCTAACCGTGCGCGGGTCGCCGCCATGTTCGCCAGAATCTCATCCGGCGATTCGGTCAGCCCGGGATCGGGGTCGCTCGGCACTAGAGCCACGTCATCTCTCCGCCTGGTGCCCGCACCAATTTGGGCAAGCGACGGATGCAGGATAGATTATGTCGGCATTGCCGGCGCGAAGCAATTATCTGCGTTTGCTTCGATTTTTTTAAAATCGCTTGCCCCGCGCATTCGACACACCGCTTCCACGGGACGATCGGACCGCGCGGCAAATCCACTTTCTGCCCACCGGGCGCAGCACGACATAACTTCCGTGAAAACAATAGGTTGCATTCAACGACGGGATTCCGCCCAGCAAAAACGATTCTGCTGGGATGGGGTGCCCCCCATTTCACTGGGCGGAATTATCGCCTACACCGCACGCCGCGATTGGACGCCGGCTGTATTATGAACCTGTCCCAACTCTGAACTCACGAATGCCTCCATGCCGGCCGCTTCCGTAAATCCCCGTTCGTTGGCTTTTGTCTCGCTCGGGTGCCCGAAGAACACTGTCGATAGCGAGCGGATGCTCGGCAAGTTGGCCCAAGACGGCTACGCGCTGACGGCCGACGCCGACGGGGCCGACGTCGTCGTTATCAACACCTGCGGCTTCATCGAGCCGGCCCGGCAAGAATCGCTCGGCGTTATCCGCGAGATGTTGGAACTAAAACGCCAGGGCAAAGTCGGCGCGGTCGTCGTCGCCGGCTGTCTCGCTGAGCGGCAAAAAGACATGCTGCTCGAATCCGTTCCCGAGGTCGATCAAATCGTCGGCGTCTTTGGCCGCGAGGAAATCGTCGGAGTTTTAGATCGCGCACTAGATAGCTCGGCACGCAAGCAAGGGTCGATCGTCGCCGAACAACGCAGCCTGTTCCGCCCCGCGCCCGTCAAAGCCCTCGAAGACACCGCCCGCCTGCGCATCACGCCGCGGCACTTCGCTTATTTGAAAATCAGCGAAGGCTGCGATCGGCTCTGCACCTTCTGCGCGATCCCCGCGATGCGTGGCAAGCACATCACCAAGCCAATCGAAGAAGTCGTCCGCGAAGCCAAAGAATTGGCTGCCGATGGCGTGCGCGAGTTGATCATCGTTGCGCAAGACACCACTTACTACGGTCTCGATCTCTACGGCAAGATTCGCCTGGCCGAGTTGCTCCGTAAGCTTGATCGGATCGATGGCATCGAGTGGATCCGCGTGCTCTATTGCTACCCGGAACACTTCACCCCCGAGTTGATGGAAACGCTGGCCTCGGCTAAGAAGATCATTCCCTATCTCGACATGCCGCTGCAGCACATCGACGACCGCATGCTCAAGCGTATGCAGCGACGAGTCACGCGCGGCAGCACTGAAAAGTTGCTAGGAAGTTTGCGGTCTACAATTCCGAACCTGACGATGCGAACCACGTTTATTGTCGGTTTCCCGGGCGAAACCGAGAGCGAGTTCGAAGAGCTCGTCGGTTTCGTCCGCGAGGCGAAGTTCGAACGCTGCGGCGTGTTTCCCTATTCGCGCGAGCCGGGCACGCCAGCCGATCGGCTGCCGGATCACTTGCCCGAAGAGCTAAAGAACGAACGCCGGGATCGGTTGATGGCCGTGCAGCAGGAAGTGGCATTCGCCTGGAGCGCGGCCCAGATGGGCCGCGAGGTGCCGGTGATCGTGGATTCTCCGGACCCGGAATTCCCGAGCCACGTGCTAGCCCGCAGCCCGGCCGATGCACCGGATATCGATTGCCAAATCCGGGTGAAGGGCAAGAACCTCCGGCCCGGCGATTTTGTGAAGGCGAAAATCACGGCGGCCGACGGATATGATCTCGCCGCACGGGCCATTGGCGCTGCCTGGTAACTAAATCATGGATGTGATTACCCACACGCCACGTCCGCAGGTTCGAATCGCTCCCTCCCAAGTCTGGAACATCCCCAACGCATTGACGACGGTTCGCCTCGGCATGGCGTTTGTCTTGTTCGGTTGCATCGCGCTCGAACTCTGGCAAACGGCCCTCGTTCTGTTTATCATCGCCGCCTTCACCGATTGGCTCGACGGCTACCTCGCTCGCAAGCAAGGACTCAACACCGCGTTTGGCCGAAACTTCGATCCGCTCGTGGACAAGATCCTCGTCGGCGGTGCGTTCATTTTCCTGTTGCCCGTCCGTGGTTCGATGCTGACGCCCTGGATCGTGACACTAGTCATCGCGCGGGAATTAATGGTCACGGGGCTGCGCGGCTACTTCGAAGCCCGCGCGACGAAATTCGGCGCGGACATGTTCGGCAAAGTGAAAATGGTCCTGCAATGCGCCGCGCTGATCGCGATTCTCGTCGCCCTGTCATGGGACACTGGGCGTTGGATTATTTTGCAACCGGCTCTGATCTACGCCATGGTGATGGCAACGGCGTTAAGCGGCCTGCAGTACGTCATCAAGGCGATTGCGATTTTGCGGCATATCTAACGCCCCTCGTTCCCAAGCTCCGCTTGGGAACGCACTGCGGCGAAGCTCTGCTTCGCGTTTTCCTCCCCTGATAATGAGCCGGAAGCTCAATTGTCGCCAACACCCGTATCGGTTACCATCGGCGCTCAATCCATGAGGGTTTTGCCATGGCGAAGGAGCGCCGGCCGGTTATTGATTACCTTGTCTATTTGGCGGTGCGCTCCGTCGTCGGCGTGATCCAGGCGCTGCCCATGACTTGGGCCCGCGGTCTGGCCAACATGCTGGCGGCCCTGGCATTCCGTGTCGATCGCCGGCACCGCGATGTCGCAAAAGAGAATCTCCGTCACGCCTTCCCGAATCGATACGACGACACCCAACTCGATGAACTTGTGAAGAACGTTTACCGCCACTTCGTGGGGCTTGTCGTCGAGATCGCGGTGTTGCCGCGCAAATTGCACACGCACAACTGGCGCAAGTACATGGACCTCGAGAACGGGCATCTGATTCTCGACGGCTTGACGTCGAGCCGGCCGCTGCTGATTGTCACCGGTCATTTCGGCAACTGGGAGTTGGCGGGCTTCGCGCTCGGCTTGCTCGGCTTCAAGACCTACGCCGTGGCGCGGGTGCTCGACAATCCGCACTTGGAAAAGTTTCTGAAGTCGTTCCGGCAAAAGACCGGCCAGACGATTTTGGCCAAGAAGGGCGACTTCGATCAGATGCAGGACTTGCTCACGGCCGGCGCGGCGATCGCCACGCTCGCCGATCAGGATGCCGGGCCACGCGGCTTGTTCGTCGATTACTTTGGCCGACCCGCCTCCACGTTCAAATCGATTGCCCTTTTGGCGATGGAATACAACGTGCCGCTGCTTGTCATCGGCACGCCGAAGATCTCGCCGCCGATGTACTATCACGTGGTGGCCGAGGATTTCATCGACCCGGCCGAGTACGCCGATCGGCCCGATGCGGCGAAAGCCATCACACAGCGATATACTCATGCGATTGAGCGACTGGTCCGGCGCGACCCCGGCCAATACTTTTGGCTGCACCGCCGCTGGAAGCATCAGCCGCCCGTCCGCAAGGCGAAGCCGGCCGTCGCGGCGTAATCATATTAATGAGCCGGAAGCGTTAGCGACGGAATAGACACCGTTGCTAACGCTTCCGGCTCGTTAGGCGTTCAACCGACCCTGGGGTGTTTGTGCTCACTGGTCCCAACGTCATTCTCGCTTTGAAGATTGCGGTGATCGCGGTGACGCTCTTGCTCATCGCCTCACTCATCGCACTACTTCGTGGCAATTACCGGCTGCATGGCCGCATCAACCTCGTCTTCATGGTGCTGACGTTGGCCGCGGTGCTCGGGCTCGAAACGATCATCCGTTTTTATGACCCGAAAATGTTCGATTATTTCGATGAAGCCACGCGGCAAATCATGGCCATACATCTGAGCTTTTCGATTCCGTCAACGATTCTGTTGCCGATCATGTACTACACGGGCCGAACGCACCGGCGGCGCGTGCATTACACACTGGCTGTCGTGTTCAGCATTTGTTGGATCGGCGCGTTTATCACAGGTGTGGGCTTTTTGCCGCACAAGGCGCCCTGAGGAAACCATGCCGCACGACGCCGGCGAGTACGCGGCCAAGCTCCAAAGTGCCTCGGCGATGCCCGAGTCGCCGCCGCCGCTCGTGCGCATCATCGAAGCAATGCTCTTCGCCGGGGGCCAGCCGATCACGGCCCAGATCGCCAGTGCCGCGATTCGCGGCCTCACCGCGGATCAATTCCAGACCACCGTGGACGAACTGGCTCGCCAATATCGGAAACAAAATCGGCCCTACATCGTGCGCTCGGACCCGAAGGGTTACACGCTGGCGCTCAAGCCCGCCTTCCAACACGTCAAACAAAAACTCGGCGCTAAGCCGCGCACGGCCAAGTTGACGCAGCCGCAACTTGATGTGCTCTCGATCGTCGCCTACAAACAGCCGGTCGCTCGCAAAGAGATCGACGCGCTGTGCAATCAGGATTGCTCATCGCTGCTGCGGCAACTCGTTCGTTTGGGATTGATCTCGGTCAGCGAGAAAAGCGCGTACAGCACCACGCCGCGATTCCTGGAGCTGTTCCATTTGAAGTCATTGGATGATTTGCCAAGGACCTTGGATTTGCACAAGGTTTAGGTCTTTGGGATCACTTTGGCGCTTGCGCTACTTCGAAATACAGGCGTGCAGACCAGATAAACCACGAAAGCCACGCCGAAGCTGACGAACCAGGCGTAGCTATAAAGGTCCACCCAGAAATCGGAAAAGGTAATGATGTGAGCATTTTTCAGTTCGTACGTTTTTGCAATCGCGTCGAGGGCAGATGTCTTGGTGAAGACCAGCGGATAGCCCGCGAAGCGCTCCCAAAATGGCAACTCGGTGATGGTGGCCAGGAAACCGGGCACGCACGGGGCGATCCCCGCGAGGAGCGCCACGATGGCGACGAGGTTGAATCCGCCGCTGTACCAATACGGGCTTAATTTGCGGTAAAGGCCGGCGAGATCAAGTTTGGTCCGCCGAATGATGTAATAGTCTGCAAGCAATATTCCGCCGATCGCTCCGAGCAGAGAAGAATACCCAATCAGCCAGGTGTAGATGTACCCGCTGGGGTCGTTGTAAAGTCGCCAGGGTTGGATCGCGATGCCGATCAGGCCCGTGATCAAGCCGCCGGTGCGAAAACCAATGTATCGCGGCCAGACGTGGGCGAAATCGTTTGCTGGGCTCACGACGTTTGCAGCGATGTTTGTCGCCAGCGTGGCGAGGCTCAATGCGAAGAGCGCGAGTGCCAAGACGATGGGATTGGCGAATCGAGTTATCAAGTTAATGGGTTCCCACAACTCTTTGGCGGCGACATTCGGATAGATGATGACGGCCGCCGAGGTCACCGCGGCACCAATGAACGAGTAGAGGGCCATCGTCGTGGGCAGGCCGAGCGCTTGGCCCAGGACTTGATCGCGCTGCGAGTGGGCGTAGCGCGAGAAGTCGGGAATATTCAAAGACAGTGTCGCCCAGTAACCTACCGCCGCTGTCAGAGCCGGGAAGAAGAAGTGCCAGAATTCGCGTCCGTGCAGCCGCGATGGCTCGGCAAACATCGGCCCAAAGCCAGCGTCGGGTTTCACGGCGCGGGCTTGTAACACCGCCCATGCCAACAGTGCAAGCCCTAAACCAATGAGCAACGGGGCCTTGAAATTGAGCAGGATCCGGATCGATTCGATGCCCAAGTAAATAATCAGAATGTTGATCGACCAGAAAAACAAGAAGCAGGCAAACTGCGGCCACGTGATTCCCAGGCCATCGATCAAAGGAAGTTGCTGCCATTCAGGGAAATTCATTTCCAGCACTTTGTAGATGGCCCAGCCGCCAATCCACGATTGAATTCCAAACCAGCCACACGCGACCAATGCGCGCAACAGTGCCGGGACATTTGCGCCCAACAAGCCAAACGATGCTCGGCAATAAACCGGGAACGGAATTCCATAGCGGGTGCCCGCGTGTGCGTTGAGCACCATTGGAATGAGCACGATCACGTTGCCGATGAAGATTGTCAGGACCGATTGCCACCAACTGAAACCCTGGCTAATGCTGCTGGACGCGAGCGTGTACGTGGTCACGCAGGCGGCCATGGAAATCCACAGCGCGGCAATATCCTTCATGCCCCACTTGCGCTCACTCCGCGGAACCGGGGCCATGTCGCGGTTGTAATACGGCGAGCCCGAGAGGTCTTCCCTTAACTCAACAATTTCGTCGCTGTTGGTACCCATGGCATTTGTCTTACGGAAGCTCGTTCTTCATTCTGACTTCTGCAATCTGAATTCTGACTTCTTTCAATAGGCTCTCCCGCCCGCCCGCTTCCATTCGTCAAACAGGCCGGCACATTCCTTGGCGAGCAAGCCGTCCTCGACTTTCAGCGGGCTGCGGCCCATGCGCGCCATTTCTTTGGCCGGGATATACAACTCGGCGAACCCGGCCGTACCTGCATCCGCGATGGTCGCGCCGAAAACCACCCGCTCGATCTTGGCCCAGTGGATAGCAGCCAGGCACATGGGGCAGGGCTCGGTGGTCGAGTAAAGCGTGCAACCTTTGAGATCAATTGTGTTCAGAGCTTTCGCGGCCGTGCGGATGCAATTCACCTCGGCGTGGGCCGTGGGATCGGTCGTCGCCCAAACGATGTTGTGCGTGCAGGCGACCACGCGGCTACCTTGCGCGATCAAAGCGCCGAAGGGCGATTGCCCGGCCGCGATTCCCTCGCGCGTCTTGGCGATCGCCAAGCGCATGAACTCTTCGTCGCTCATTTTCCCCTCGCGAACGGGCGCAGGCGACCGTGAGGCATGGTAGGAATCATGCGAGAGATGAGTAGGTCCCACCTGCTGGGCGGGACCTGACGCCGCGGAGTCAAACGAAAGGGGCCGATTCGGAAAACTTGCAAATCAATACCCGGTTCGATTGGGTCCTAGGTCTTGCCGGTTCCGTCCCGCCCGGCAGGCGGGACCTACTCCAGATCTACCGTCTCGCCGCCGGCGCGGGTCGCGATCGCTCGCCAGGTGTCGAGCTTGATTTGATTGGTGATCCAAACCACCGAGCCGTCGGCCATCGCAACATTCACGCCGCCCATATGGTTGCTGCGGGCGGCCCGGAAGCCATACGCGGTCAAATTCATCGCGCCTGGCGAAATCATGTTGGAGATGCAATCCGGCGTGGGATCATTCGGCAACAACACATGGTTGTAACTCGCACAGCGAATTTCGCCCGAGGCCCACATGAAGCCACGGCGGCGATCGACGTTCCATCGAGCGGCCGACGCACACACCGCAGGAGTAACCACGGTGCCGGGGTTCATGTAGCCATACACCTTTTGCGCCGGAGCGGGCATCGGCCCATTGAAACTCTCCGGCCCCTCGCCGAGCGTGCTCTCCGACATCGCGGACGTGTGAGATGTGCCGTCTTTGATGTCGGCGGGACGCAAACCTTGCTGAGCCTTGAAGGCACCATCGGCATCCCAGGGCGAGCCGATCGGGCTTTTGGTGTTGGTCGTCCCTCCACTGCCCAGGCAGGCGGCGTAATTGGTCGGGCCGATCACCGGCACGCCGTAGCCGCCTTTCAACTCCGTGATCCAATCGCTTGGGCAGAGGAAAATCTTGACCACCTGCTGCACCGCGAATTGATTTTCCGAAGAGATGCTGAAGGTGGGCAGCACATAGGTGGGCACATCAAGATTCATGCGATTGTAAATCGCTTCGTTCTCCAAGAAGGGGTTCACCTGTGCCAGCACGCTCCAACTGTGGAAGTAGGGCGGCAGGCTGGAGTAAGCACCTTTCGGTTTGGCGGGGAACGCCGATGGAAACTGTCCGCGATTCGCTTCGTAATGATGCAGGGCCAACGCCAATTGTTTCAAATTGTTGGCGCAGGCCGTCCGGTTCGAGGATTCGCGCACTCGCTGCACCGCGGGGAGAAGCAAACCGATCAAGACCGCGATGATCGCGATCACGACGAGCAATTCGATCAATGTGAATGCCCGGCGGGTCATTCTTCGTTTCTCACAAGGTAACAGCCTCAAATATCCTATCGATCCCTATGGCCTGTTTGGCCCGCGGGTCGTATCGAGTCTGTACGGCTGCCCATACATTTTGAAGTTTCATCGAGACGAAGGGGCCTCGCATGTGCCGCGTCATCTACAGAATCTTTGTCGCCGCTGTCCTGTTTTGGATCACCACCGGCTCCGCGTCGGCACAGATCCTGACCGCCGACTGGACGGGCAACCTTTACAGCTACAACACAACGACGACCGCCAGCTCATCCATCAACAACACACTCGCTCAGCCAACAGCTATGACCATCGGCCCCGATGGCATGCTCTACGTCTCAAACATGGCGACGAATAGTATCGACAAATACAACCCGTTCACCGGAGCGTTCATCTCCAACGTTGTCAGCTCAGCAACCTTGGCAGCGGTTGATCCCACTTTCGATCCGACCGGGATCAAATTCGGTACCGGGCCCAATCCCGATCTCTTTATTTCCCAACAACACGGGTACCCGACAACAACTCCGGGCACCGGAGGCGTGTATCGCTACAACCTGACGACCCAGGCCCTGACGCCGGTCATCACCAATTTGACACAAGCGGAAGGCCTGTTAGTGGCGGGCAACAATCTTTACATCGCGGAGCTTCGCAATTATCAGGGCCAGATTCTCAAGTACGATCTCGTGAGCAACACTTCGACCGTCTTCGCCGCGAACATCGCCGATGGCGGCAACCTTGTGGCCGCGACAGGCATGACGATCGGGCCCGATGGCGCCATGTACGTGACTGATGTGCTGGCCAATGTCGTGCGGCGATATGACCTGAGTAACCCCAATATCAACTCGGTATTTATCTCAACAGGATTGAACAATCCGTCTGATATTTGGTACGGCAATGGCCACTTCTACGTGTCCAATATCGGCAGCGGTAGCGGACCTGATGGTAACCTCCAGGTGTACAACGGCTTGACCGGTGCGTTCGAATCCACCGCAGTGTCTAACCTCTTTTATGGCTCGGCCGTCGTCGGCGTGCCGGAGCCAACCTCGCTGGCGTTGCTCGGCCTCGGGGCGGCGGCGTGGGTGATTCGGCGGCGACGCATAAAGTAATGGCGTGTCGAAATCCTCGCCGCCCACGGTTCGCTTGTCCGACCTCGCCGTCGGCGGTGAAGCTGTTTGCTTCGCACAACTCATCGAACGCACCCGCAATACCACCCGTGATGGCAAGCCGTTTTTCAGTTGCCGATTCCGCACTCGCGCAAATCGCTGGGTACTGTGATTTGGGCCGACGCACCGCTCTATGCCGAGTGTGAGTCGGCCTGGGAGGTGGGTCGCTGCTACAAGCTCCGCGCGAATCTGATCAAGACCGAGAAATACGGCGAACAAATCGCCATCCTCCAAATCCGGCTGGCGAAAGATGACGATCGCGCCGCTGGCTTCGATTCGCTCGACTTGGTCGAGCGTTCGCGCTTCGACTCAGCCGCGATGTTTGCCGAGCTTTGCGAACTCGTCGCGGCCAATATCGCCGATGAGCCATTGCGGACATTAGTGCTGAAGCTCTTGAACGACAACGAAGCTGGCCTGCAAATGTTGCCCGGCTCAATGAAGCACTATCACCCTTTCGCCGGCGGCTGGCTCGAACACACGCTCGCAGTGACGACAAGTTGCCTGCAACTCGCTCAGCGGTATCGGGCCCATTATCCGGACTTGCAGCCGCCATTGAATCAAGATGTGTTGGTCGCCGGCGCGGTGTTGCACGACATTGGCCGGCTCGCGGAGATCGAGGAGCCTTTTACCGCGCAACCATCGGTGCCGGGGAAATTACTCGGGCATATCGTGTTGGGCCGCGACTTGGTGCGAACGGCCGCGAGGGACGTGCCGGATTTGGATTCTGAGTTGTTGCTGTTGGTCGAGCATTTGATTGTCAGTCATCTTGCGCTGCCCGAATGGGGCTCGCCGCGTTTGCCCGCCATTCCGGAATGTTTGATCCTGCATCATGCGGATGATCTGGATGCGAAGTTGGAGATGTATGCGCGATGCTTGATGCGCGACAATGCGGTAGGCCCCTTCACGGATCGTGACCCGATTTTGGGCAAACAGTTGTTCAAGGGGCGGAATGCGTAGCCCGCGACTCCGTCGCGGGTTTTCGATCGAGGTGGCCCGCGACGGAGTCGCGGGCTACGAACAAATAAGGAAACTTCGCTCGCCGACACACCCACCACAACGCAGGTGGCCCCGCTATTCCCGCCGCGGACCCAAGCACCCAGTGCCCGAACGACCACGTCACGCCCACCGCTACCAACCCTCGCCGCACCGCCTCAATCGCCACGAAGTGGGTGACGTAAATCTCGATCCATCGTTCGCCGAGAAACCGCAACACGCGATTCTGCCCAGAACGATCCAGGGCGACCGACAATTCCCACAACCCTTGAATCCCGGCGAGTGCCAGCGGCAATGCCCACCAGCCGTCCTCGCCCGATCGGCCTAGGGCCACCAGAATCGTCATCAGCCCGAATGAGATCAGCGCAAATATCCGGCAATCGTCCGGCGGCCGGTCGCCGTCGGCCGTGCGCCACGCGATCCAGTCGCCTTGCGCGAAGTAGATGGCGTACTTCATGATCGGATGCATCATCGGCAACACATTCGGATCGATGAACGGCTCGATGGCCCACAGGCCAACGCTCATCCACCAGAACGCACGCCGGCCCCAATTGGGAATCGCCGCAAGCACATAGAGCATGTTGATCGCAAACAGTGCGAGCAATAGCCAGCAAATCTCGGTCGCCTTCGTGAAAGCAGATTCCCAGTCAAATGAGCTGCCTTGAGCCCTGATTTCGCCGGCCAAAAATAGTGCCCAAAAATAGAAGCCGGTCCAAATCAGATACGGCCAGAGCACTTTGCGGAACCGGCTCTCGATAAACGCTCTTGGCCCGTGTTGCAACAGCAGGTTTGCAAAAAGCCCGGCCGCGAAAAAGAGTGCTGGCATCGTGAACGCAAAGATCCAGCGATCGAAAAACCCGCCGGTCCAGTGCCAGATGTGGGCGTGGTCGAGTCCGCGCGCCGTGTGACCCACCACGACCAGAACAATCGCGATGCCGCGAAAAATGGCGATCCACTCGGTCCCGGTGAGTGGTCGCGGGCCAGCGGGCGGCATTGGCGATGGGTGCTCGAGGTGGGTAGCGATGGAAATGCCCTCGCGGCGGAAGGAGCGTTCGTTAATCTAGGCGGTGGTTGAGGAGATAATCCATGAGTTACGACTTGTGCTTTTGGAAACAGAATTCCTCGTCACCTGGCGACCACCAAGCTACCTACGCGCGATTATTGGAAGAACAAGTAGTCGAAGGGCTGAGCGAGTTGCCAAAAATCGAAATACTCAATCACATTACAGAGACGTTTGGTGAAGGGTGGAAACGACTCGACGATTACAACTATGAATGCCCTCAAGGATCTTTTCAGGTCTGCATAGGGCCGCAGTATTTTGTCATCTCTTCGTACAGTCTACCAGGCGAGATACTAAACTTATTCATTGACGTTGCGGCCGAATTTGGTTGCAAGTTGTTTGATCCGCAGGTCGGTGAGCGATTCGAAGGGTAGTTTCGATGCCCGACCCCATTCGACAGGAAAGTCGCTGCCATGGCCCTTACCGTGGTTGTGAAGGATACTTGCTTCTCACTTGTCTGTCGGGCACAATGGCGATGCCATCATGGGAGGCGTCGATGAGCACCGCTGCTGACTATCCGCACATTGCAATTGATGCTGCTGGGACTGCACGCATTGACAAAACGCGGTACAAGGTACTTCACCTTGCGGCGGAACACTTTCACCATGGGTGGACAGCCGAGGAATTATTGCGGCAACATCCCGATTTGCGTCCCGAACAAGTTTACGCTGCATTGGCCTACTTTTACGATCACTACGACGAGATGATTCAGCAGCTTCAGTTGTCTGCGTCAGCCGCGGAACAGGCGAGAGTTCAGCACACGCTGTCGCGCGATGACCTGCTCAAACGGCAATCGACTCCGACGCCATAAATGCCCATTCCGGTCTACATGGATGTTCATGTCCCGGCTGCGATTACTGCAGGCCTGCGCCGACGCGGTATCGACGCATTAACGAGCCAGGAGGACGGCACCGATCGATGGAATGACGACCATTTGTTAGAACGAGCTAGCGCACTCGGACGAGTTTTGTTTTCTCAGGACGACGATCTGCTGCGCGTCGCCGCTCAGTGGCAACTGCAAGAAAAGTCATTTCACGGTTTAATTTACGCTCATCAAATGAGCGCCGGCATTGGCGCGTTGCTGCTAGACCTGACACTCATTCTGTCGTGTTGCACTGCCGATGAATTGGCAAATCAAGTACAGTATCTGCCGCTCAAATGAATGTTCCAAACGGATAAGATCCGGTCTTCATCTAGTCGAGCGAAGACGTTAGGGTTGAAATCATGCCCGACCCCATTCGACAGGAAGTCGTTGCCACGGCCCGCACCGTGGTCGTGAAGGTCGGCACCAATGTGCTCACCGACGACGCGGGCCGGCTCAATGCGGAGCGCATCGCCGATCTGGCGGCGCAAGTCGTTCGCGTGATGAAGTCGGGACGCAAGGTGGCGTTGGTCAGTTCCGGGGCGATCGGCGCGGGCGTGGGACAACTCAACCTTGGCAAGCGGCCCGCGAATTTGCCGCACTTGCAGGCGTGTGCGGCCATTGGCCAAAGCGTGTTGATGAGGGCGTATCAGAAAGCGCTCGCCGACTTCGGCATTCATCCTGCGCAGATTTTGCTGACGGCCGGTGACTTCGATCATCGTGCACGGTATCTGAATGCCCGCAATACGATTCTGAGTTTGTTCGAGTGGGGTTGCCTGCCGATCATCAACGAGAATGACACGGTCAGCGTGGCCGAGGTCAAGTTCGGCGACAACGACCAACTGGCCGCGCTGGTCACCAATCTTCTACGTGCGCCGCTGCTGGTCTTGCTCACGAATGTAGATGGGCTTTACTCCGCCGATCCGCGCACCGACGCCACGGCTGAGTTGCTCGCCACGGTGCCGGCCATCGATTCGCAGATTACCGGTCTCGCGGCCGAGACGAAAAGCACGCTTGGCGTCGGCGGCATGCAATCGAAATTACGGGCAGCCAGGTTGGTAACCGCATCTGGCGAATCGGTGATCATGGCCAATGGCTCGGTACCTGGCGTGCTGGATCAGATCTTCGCCGGTGAGCCGGTGGGCACATTGTTCTTGCCCCATGGCACCAACATCCCGGCGTGGAAGCGCTGGCTCGGCTACACCGCACGGCCGCGTGGTAAACTACATACCGACTCCGGTGCGCAAAAGGCGATCGCGGTCGGTGGCAAGAGCCTGCTGCCGATCGGCGTCGTTCGCATTACTGGAAACTTCGGCAAAGGCGACGTGGTAGCCGTGTGCGACGCCGCTGGCGCGGAATATGCCCGCGGTTTGATCAATTACGGCTCCGATGAAGCGGGGCGGATTTGCGGTCTGCGAACCGACCAAATCGCGCACGCCCTGGGCCAGTTGCCGTATGAAGAGATGATCCACCGCGATAATTTGGTGATCCTGGAATGAAGGAAGATTTAAGATTGCAGAAGTCAGAATGCAGAGTGAAAACCGGTTTCCCATTGTGGGTTTCGGTTTTCAGCCCCGGAGGGGCGCAGGGTTGTAGCCACGGGTGGAGCAAGGCCGCCGAAGGTGGACGCAGCGCAACCCGTGGATTCCAAAGCCAACGTAATCCCGCCCCGGTGGGGCGGAGGGTACGGAACGCGTTTCCGCAGCGGAAATCCGACGCAATTGCCGGGAATCCATGGAAATTCGTTAGCCTCAACCCCCTCGCTCGTCGTATGTTCGGAAAGGGCGGCATGCGATGAGTGATGCCGCCGAGTTCGAGCGGTTGTACGAGCAGCATAGCCGTGAGGTCTGGGCCCTGGCGTACGCCCGGCGGATGGACCCAGACTTGGCCCGCGACGTCATGCAGGAGGCCTTCCTGCGGCTCTGGCGGGCCTGGGAAGCCGGCGAGGCGATCCGCAACCCGCGAGCCTGGCTCATGAAGGTGGCCCGCAACTTGGCCGAGGATTTGGCCAAGAGCGCCTTCCGCAAAAACGGCACGCAAGGCTCGGACTTCATGATTGCTCTGCCGGGGCGCGAGGACGAGCCAGCCCGGCGACTGACCCGCGACGAAGCCCACCGGCAACTGCGATCCGAATTGAAGCGGTTGCCGGAGCAGGATCGCGAGGTATTGACCTACCGTTACGCCCTCGAATATGACGTGCCGCGAATCGCCGAAGCGCTGGGAACTTCGGTGGCGGCGGTGCACATGCGATTGAGCCGGGCCCGGCAACGATTGGCCGAGCGGCTCACGGCCCTGGGAGTGACTGAAGCGATATGAGTGAACGAAACGGTCCGTCAACCGGCGACGTCGATCAACTGTTGACGGATTTCTTCCATCAAGAGATGCCGCAACCCTGGCCGCGCATCGCGCCGCCGGATTCGGCACCGCGCGACATTACACCGGCCCCGCGCGTTTTCAAACGCGCCTCGACGATGCCGGGCCGATTTGCGCTCGCGGCTTCGATCGCGATTCTGGCGCTCACGAGCATCTGGCTCGCGGGCAGGGCGCCGATGCCTGGCAACGGTGGTGGCGTCAATTTGAATGAAGGCACGGCTGATCCGTTCATCGACAAGCGACCCAAAGAACAGCCAAAAAACAAACTAACCGCAGAGAACGCAGAGAGCGCAGAGAAAACCAAACCGTGATTCGGTTTTCTCTGCGTTCTCTGCGGTTAATGTTCTCTTATTACACCAATCGCACCCGGCTCTTTTCCATTTGCTCTCTTAATTCCGCAAAGTGATTCGCGAGCTCTTGGGCACCGCCGGCTGAGCAACTGTTGCAGCCGCCGTCGGTGCCGCAATCGGTGCATTCGCCTTCACCGCAGTCCGGCTTATCGCACTTGAACGCCTCTTCGTGATCCTCCGCGGGCTCCGGGGTCGGCGCTTCGCCCGCCAGGTCGTAGAGCCGCACGATGAGGTCGTGTGCGATCCCGAGTTGCTCGAGCACGGGACCCATGTCGCAGGCCGCGTGGCTAATGCCGTGCAGAACGGCGGAACGGCCATCGAGCAATACTTCCGCATCGATGACAGTAAATGGCAGGCCAGAGGATGCGATCAGCTCTTCCGCTTCGACGCAAATTCGCCGCGACAATTCGGCGTTTCGCTCGCTCGAATTACGATCCGCTTCCGAGCCGGCACGAATCAATTCGCCAATGAACTCATCCGGCAAACTGGCTCGCAGCGGTTGGCCCAGGACCGTGCCGAGTTCCAGCCCGCGCCGGCCACGAATCACGACGTTGTCACCACGGCGAAGGGCGATCGCTTCGGCCGCGCGAAAGCGCCCGAGCGAGCCGGCACAGCCATGGGAGACGAGGTATTCCATAATAAAAATTGTAGTCCGTCGCTCCGCGACCGGAGACGCGTTGCGGAGCAACGCACTACAATTATTTGTCCTCCGCGGCAGGCGCTTCTTCAAACCCAAAGAACCCGCGCATGTATTTGTCGTACTCGGCTTGGCCGGCTTCCAGGCTTAGATCGAGCCGCAACTCATTGATCACTTTGATCGAGTAGTTCTTCAGCCAGTCCTGCCAGCAATCGGCACAGATCGTCCTGAAGATCCGATCGCCGGTCTCGTCGGGGATGGGCGGCTTGGCCAGTTGCACCGCGGCGTCGCCGGCCAAGCAGCCGGGCCGCTGGCAGGGGAAGCCCGTGCCCGTACCGGCTGCTTTCTTTGGTGCTTCCGGCGGCTTCTCGCCAAGCTCCGCCAACATCTTCGTCATCTCTTCGCGAGGCATCCGGTCACCGCGGGCGTCGGCGATCCGGCAGCCTTCGTTGAGCGTGCGAATCGCATCCTCGCGCTTGCCCAGTTCCAGTTCGCTCTTGGCCAGGAGTTGGTAGACCTTCGAAAACTGCGGGCTGAGCATCAGCGTCTTGCGGAACGATGAAATCGCCTCCGCATGCTCGCCGCCTTCCTGCAATAGCTGCCCGAGCCGAAAGTGCCCCAACTCATTGTCGGGGTCATCGACGGTCATCTTGCGGAACTGCTCGATTCGCTCGGCCAACTGTGGAGACATATTACTTGCTCGCAGGATACACCTTCACCGGAAAGCTCAGTGTAGCAGTCTTGCCGGTCACTTTGTCGGCCGCTTTGATCTGGACTGTGAAAGTCCCCTGTTGATTAAGCGGGAGTACGAAACTAAACCCCTCGAAAGCCGCAGTCTCTGACAATGTTCGAGAAAGTAAGATGACGGATGGTTTTTTTGTCGTGGGTTGGTCGTGCGCATCGCGAACCGAAAATTCCAGCGCCGCATCTGGCTTCTGGGAAACATCTCGGCCAAAGCCAACCAAGCCGACATGAACATAGACAGTTTGGCCTTCAATCCCGCTCATCCCATTAGGCATGGTGCCTTGTTGATCGCGGCTAATGTAAAGTGCCACAAGTCCGAAATCTCTCGGCAGCACTTCAAATTTCTGCTCGACGATTTTACTCGCGTTCGGCACTGCCGCGTCGGAGATCGTCACTTTGCAGGTGTAAGGCCCCGGCTGCATATCCTGGCCGATAGTCACATATACATTGCCGGGCAGCTTCGATCCTCCAAGCGGTAATGGAACAGTGCTCTTGCTCGAGGGAGCGCTGAAGATCGCTTTACCGACTTTATCGAGCACCTCGACGCCCATGAGGTAATTGACCTCTCCGACGTCGTTCGTCTTCAGGCCGTCGATGTCAAACGAGAGGAAGAACACGTCGCCGGGCAGGTAGCGAGCGTCGGGCCGGGTCGAGCCGAAGTCGCGGTAGGTGACGTGAGGGTTGGTGACCGCCAATCCGCCGGCCTGGGATGGACTCAGAGATAAAAGGGCCGCCAAAGCAATCGACGCATTCATCAGCGATTCTCCAAAAGGATTCGATGCGACATTGGATGAAATTTTGCTGCGGCCACGAGGGCCGGAGCAAAGGTATGACGAGCGACCCAATGCCGAATGTCATGATAGGTCAGGCGGCGCAACGAAAAAGCCCACGGGATCCAACCCGTGGGCTTTGTGCGAGGTCCTAATGAACCCGGGAGGCTCAGGAGCAACCGCCGCAGCAATCGTTGTGACGACGGCCGGCGAAGTGGCCACGGCGGCCATGGCCGCAGTCGCTCTCGCAGCAGTCGTTGTGGCGGTGGCCGTGGCGATGGCCACGGTCACAGCAGTCTTGGTGGCAGCAATCGTGGTGGCCGCAGTCGTTGCCGCAGCCGCCGCACGCTTGACCGCAACCGCCGCAGCCCTGGCCGCAGGTGTTGCACGCTGCGCACGGGGCCGGCTGAGCGCAGGGAACGCAAACCTTCACCGTGTAGGTGAATTGGCAGGGCTCGCAGTAGCTCTCACAAACGTTGATCATCCGCTTGACAGGCTCGCACACAGTCTTGCAGACCTTGCAGGTGCGGGTCGTCGGGCGGCAGGAAACGCAGTTTTCGGTCACTTGGCAGGTCCGCGGAACAATCTGGCAGACCTTGCGGCAGCCAGTGCGTTGCTGAGGAACCATCTTGCAGCAGTTGACCGTGACTTGCTTGCAGACAGGAACGCGCTCGCAGCAGGTCCGCATGCCTTGGCGGGTCTCGCTGTGGTAGCGGCAGACCTGAACTGGGCACTGCTCCGTCACGCAGCGACGGCACATGACCGTCTTGCAGCACGGCACCATTTCGCGAACGGTATGGCAGCAGGTGCGCGGGCAGCCGGTGCAAGGATCGCACGTGGTGACCGGAACCTGACGGCAGACGCAACGCATTTCCGTGACTTGCTGCGGCTCGCAGATGGTGCGAGTGCGGCAGGTCATGACGGTCTCGGTGTGCGGCACGCTCACGCAGTACGTGTACGGCACTTGCGTCATGCGCGTTTCGTAGCATGTGACGTTGCGGGTTTCGGGAACCATGACCGGGCAGCACACGGTGTAGGTGTACGGCTGATCAACCCAAACCTTCTCGCAATAATTCACGGTACGGGTGACCGGAGTGCAGACGCGCTCCATCACACAGTAGCTGACATCGCACTCGACTTGGCGCGGGCACATTTCGCACACTTCGCGCTGAACCATGCGAGTCTTGGTAACCATGCGGGTGCAGGTCACTTGCTTGTCTTGCCAGGTGACGGCCGGAGCGCAACAGTTGTTGTTGCCACACGAGTTGCAGCCGTTGTTGCAGCATGCACTCACGCCGCAGCCGCTGTCGCAGCAATCGCGATCACGGCGATGACCATGGGCTTGCAGGGTGCTGGCTGTAGTACACAGCCCGCAGACGAATAAACACGCGATCCAAAGTTTCCGCATCAGACGAACCTCCCGGGTGTACGCAAGGCAGAAGGGGTTTGCGTTTAGTGTTTCTAAGCCTCGCTGTTCCAAAACAAGCTACATTTGCCAGATTATGCCGGCAATACGCATAACCGAGATTACGTACATTTCCCTGGGTCGCTCAACATCCTAATCGGCATGGATGGAATCGTAAGAAAATATTACTGTCGTAACCTGCGTCTCCCAAAGTGTTTCCTTTGCGCTATCGGAATAGTCGGAAAAATAGACCAATTTACCGAACAAATGTCTCATTTCAAAAAAAGTTCATCTGTAGATTGGCGAATGGGTGGTTTGTAACGGCTCAAGTAGCATGAGCGCTATGCTATCTCCACCGACCCGAGAAGAGCTTGGCACGCGGTTTCTCGATCAACTTCCCTTCACGCCTTACCCCGTTCAGGAAGAAGCGATCCTCTCGTGGTTCACCGGCGACCGCGGTATTCTCGTCTGCGCACCCACCGGCACCGGCAAAACTCTGATTGCGCAAGCTGCGTTGTTTGAAGCGCTACACACTGGCCGAGTCGCTTACTACACCACGCCGCTCATCGCGCTGACCGAGCAAAAATTCCACGAGCTCCAAGCCGCCGCCGAGCGCTGGGGCTTCAAGGCCACCGACGTCGGTCTCGTCACCGGCCACCGCAAGGTCAATCCCGGTGCCAAGGTGCTCGTTGTCGTCGCGGAGATCCTCCTCAACCGTCTGCTTCATTCACAAAACGCAACTCCCGGCGAAGCCGAGCGAACTGACCACGACGACGCGTTTGATTTTTCGCAGGTCGGCGCCGTCGTCATGGACGAGTTTCACTCCTTCGCCGATCCCGAGCGCGGCATCGTCTGGGAACTCTCTCTGGCGATGTTGCCGCCGCACATTCGGCTCATGCTGCTCTCCGCCACCGTTGGCAACGCGCAAGAGTTCCTCGCCTGGCTCGAACGCTCGCATGGCCGGAAGGTCGAGCTGGTCGAGGGCCGCGACCGCACCGTGCCCCTCGTCTACCACTGGGTGCCCGATCAACTTCTAAACGAACTGCTCGTGGACATGGCCAAGGGCGGCGACGTCGGCCGTACTACACCGGCACTCGTGTTTTGCTTCAACCGCGATGAGTGCTGGTCGGTCGCCGAGCAACTCAAAGGACTCGACCTGCTTCCCGGCGTGGACAAGACGCGCCTGCACGATGCCATCAACGAATTGGATTGGACTCAAGGCGTCGGCCCGAAGCTGAAGCAGATGTTGCACCGGGGCGTCGGCGTGCATCACGCGGGCATGTTGCCGAAATATCGCCGCGTCGTCGAAAAACTCTTTCTCGACAAATTACTCTCGGTATGCGTATGCACTGAAACGCTCGCTGCCGGCATCAATCTCCCCGCCCGTTCCGTGGTGGTCACGTCACTGGTCAAAGGTCCGTTCGGCAAAGAGAAGCCGATCGAGCCGTCGTCAGCGCATCAGATGTTTGGCCGAGCGGGCCGGCCCCAATTCGACGATCGCGGCCACGTCTACGCACTGGCGCCCGAAGACGACGTGAAGATTCTGCGCTGGAAACAGAAGTACGACCAGATTCCCGAAGACACCCGCGATCCGGTGATGATCCGCAAGAAAAAAGAGCTGAAGCGCAAGAAGCCTTCGCGCCGTGACGGCGTGCAGTATTGGGGCGAAGGCACGTTCGATCGACTCAAGACCGCGACGCCGGGCAAGCTCTACAGCAAAGGCCCGCTGCCGTGGCGCCTGCTGGCTTACATGCTGACTCTCTCACCCGATGTGAACCGCGTCCGCCAAGCGCTGCGCAAGCGCCTGATGGACGAGCCCCGCATCCTCGCGGGCCAGAAGCAACTGGACACGATGTTGCTAACGCTGCACGAGGCAGGGTATGTCGTGCTGGATCCAGCACCAGATTTAGGCGAGCCGGGCGACGTAAGCCCCCCGAGCGCAGAGAACTCCGCTGCGCTCGGGGCGCTTACGCAACCCCGCTCGCCGAATACTTTTCAATCAGCCACTCCGACAGCCAAGCTCGCCACGCTCCTCGCCTTCCGCTCCATCCATCCGCTCTATGGCGCGTTCCTGCTCGAACACCTCGGCATCGCAACGCCGGTCGAGCGCCTGCAAGCACTCGAAAGCGTTCTGGAGATTCCCAAGCCGATTCTGAAATTCGTCCGCGTGCCGATGCCGGACCAGTTGCCGCCGGGCCCACTGGAAAGCGAACGGCTCGACCCCGAGTTACTGCAGCGCGGCTTGATCGCCGCGCCGAAACCGCCGCCGGCCGACGGCGAAGAAGAAGAGGAGGACGATGCGCCGCCGTGGGAGCGCCCGCCAACGTTGGCGGAGAAATTGTTCTTGCTCTACGAGGCGCATTATCCGAACGCGACGGATCTCACCGTGCAGCCCGTGTGGACCGCGAACGAATTGCTCAACAACTATGCCGGCGACTTCAACCTCTACGTGCGCAACCGCGATCTGACTAAGCAAGAAGGCATCATCTTTCGCCACCTGCTGCGGCTCGCCTTGCTCTGCGGCGAGTTTCGCCGGCTCACTCCTCCGAACGCCGATCCCGGCGAATGGCAAGACTTTCTGCGCACCACGGCCGAGCGATTGACAGCGTCCTGCCGCGCCGTTGACCCGCAAACGACGGAGCAAGCGATTCAGTTGGCCGAAGAAGGCGATGTGGTCGATGCGTGATAAGATGAATTAGTTGTGAAGGAGATCGAATGGGGCTTGTCCACGCCAAGGTAATGATCGCAAATCCGCGTCGAAGCGATTTGAAGCCGCTTGAGGTGCCGGTGCTCGTCGATACCGGCGCAAGTCATCTCTGCATACCTCAGCATCTCCAAATTCAATTGGAATTGGAACAAGTTGATCAGAAAGAGGCCACGCTAGCCGACGGCACGCGCAAGATGGTGCCGTATGTAGGGCCGGTAGAATTGCGATTCGCCAATCGCGTTGGTTACACCGGGGCGCTGGTTTTAGGCGAGCAGGTTCTGCTTGGCGCGATCCCAATGGAGGACATGGATCTAATCGTGATTCCCAAAACCCGCACGCTCGACGTTAACCCGGCAAACCCAAATATTGCTGGTTCCAGCGCGATGTGATGTGAATCACTGAACTCAAATCACAATTTCATCCGGCATGATCATAATTGATTCATATTCCGGTCCATCATCAAAAACTGTGAGCCGATGGCCGCTCGCAAAATCAAACGAGAACGATTGAGGAGGATCAATACTAACAACCGTGACGGTTTCGTTGAAAATAACATGAACCCGGTAGGACTCACGCTCAAGCTGATCTTGATAACAATCAATCAAGTTTCCTGATCGGTCTCGCAATTCCCATGTACCATATGCCGAAATCGAGCCAGTGTTGCCAAAGGCAAAATGAATGCCGTCCATGCCAATCCGAACTTGGGCTAGATGATCACCGACAAAGCGTTGGATGGGTAGATCAGCGGGTACGCCATACATTGAAGGAACCTGTATCCAGCATCATTTTCGTTCCGTTAACTCCCTCACCAACTGCTCCGCCCCATAGAGCTTCTTCAGTGCTTCAATCACCGCGGCTCCGTGAACGGCCACGTGCCGGGCGCCGACATCTGTGTAAACGAAATTGCGCACCAAGCCGTAGCGGTTGCGGTCGAAGTTGATGCCAACAAGCTCTCCGGCGCGGTTGAGCACCGGGCTGCCGGAGTTGCCGCCGATCGTGTCGGCTGTGGACACGAAGTTCAGCGGCGTTGTCAAACTCAGTTTCGCTTTGCCGTCGCGCCATCGAGGGGGCAATTCAAACGGCTCGCGGTTGCCCAGTCGATCGGAGCGGTCAAACAATCCGCCGAGCGTGGTGAAGAACGGCACCTGCTGGCCATCCGCCTCGTAGCCGCGAACGACGCCGAATGCCAGGCGCAACGTAAAGGTCGCATCCGGCGCGACGGATCGGCCAAACTGAGCGAAGCGAATCTTCGAGATCTTCGCGTTCGCTTGCCGTTCAATTTCCTCGACTTCGGTTTCGTGGCGGTGCCGGAGATTCCGGGCTTCATCGTCGATCAATTGTGCCAGGCGAATCATCGGATCATCGCTGCCAGCGACGCCCGCCAGCCCCGACGCTTCCATCTTCTTGCGTACATTCGGGTCAAACAGGGTGCAGCCCGCGACCAACTCGGCCGCTCGCGTCCCCGGCGGCTTGCCCGCCAGCACTTTCACCACGAGCGGATGTGCCCCACCCAGCTTCTCAGCGAGAAACATCAATCCGGACGCCAGCTTCACTCGCTCCAATTCTGCATGGATGGGCGCGGGCGAGAAGAGTTGGAACCGCAGCGATTCGAGAGCCGAGTCACGGTACTCCCGCAACCGCGTGGCACTCGACTTCGGCAACTCCGCGGTTAGCCGCACCAGATGCCGAGCGATTGTGAATAACTCGGATGGGAATGCGTGAGCGCCTTCCAAGAGGCCGTATTCCAGTTCGAATTGCTCGAGCTTGGTCTGCGCATTGGCGATGTCGTCCCAAGCCGAGTGGTTGCCGTGCGCTTGGAGCTTCTTTTCCTCCGCCAATTTTTGATCCATCACAGTGGGATTGAGCAATCCCTCGTACTGTCCGAGAAACGCCTTGCGGGCGTTGGCCACGCGGTGCAGATCGTTCTCTGCCATGCGGCGTTCGTCGGGGCCACGCTCGGAGAATTGCGATAGGGCCGCTTCATGCGTACGCACTCGCGCCAACGTGTATGGCATCGAGCGATCACGGCGGTGCATCAGCTTGGCGTAGGTTTCAAGGCGATTGGTCGTACCGGGATGGCCAACCACAAACACGAGATCGCCTTCCGCCGGCGCGGTCTTGGCCCACGGGAAGTAATGTTCCACCTTCGCGGGAGCGCCATTCTCGTAAGCGCGGAAGAAGCAGACGTCGAAACCGAAGCGCGGGAACTCGAAGTTGCCCACATCACCGCCGAACGCGGCCACAGCCGACTCGGGTGCGAAGACGAGCCGGACGTCGGTGTATTTTGTGTAGCGATAGAGGTGATACAGCCCGCCGTGATAGAGCGTCACAACATCGCTGCGCAAGCCGGTGTATTCCAGCGACTCCTTCTCAATGGAGGCCATGATCGCCCGCCGGGCCGCGAACGCGTCGGCCGGGCTCATGTCCGGTCGGACTGCCGCCTCGATCCGTGGCGTCACATCCTCGATCGATTGCAGGACGTTGAGTTCCAAATCGTGGCAGCGAATTTCTTCGCCGCGCGATTTGGCGTGAAAGCCGTCTTTGAGCAGATCGTGGCCGGGCGTCGAGAGTTTGTGCAGGGCATCCGCGCCGATGTGGTGATTGGTGATGATCAAGCCATCGGGCGAAACGAATCCGCCCGAGCCGCCGTTATTGAACCGCACTGCTGCGAGCCGTAACCGCTTGAGCCACTCGTCGCTCGGCGTGAAGCCGTGGCTCTGCAAACGCTCGCGGGGCGGATCATTGAGCAGCCACATTCCCTCATCGGCGTACGCAGTCATGGCGAACAATCCCAACCCAAAGACGGCAACGAATCGCATGGGGGCTCCTACGACCAGGCGGTCGGGTCATTGTCCGGGGATGAACGCCGAGGTCAACCCGAGGTTACGTTCGTCCTCGTCCTCGTTCCCAAGCTCTGCTTAAGAACGCAAGTCCACGAAGCTCTGCTTCGCCGAAGCGTCAGAGACTTAAATAATCCTCTCTGCCCCCTCGTGTCATCCCGAGGCTCTGCGAGGGATCTGCCCAACCAGATCCTTCGCCAAGCCGCGGGATGACAGATCGGAGCGGTCGGGATGAGACACCGGTTATGTGCGCGCAGCGGTGCCTGGGATGATGCGGACGAAGTGGGCGTTTGAGTTGTTGTTGGTGAATCTTCCTCGCCGAGCGGGAGCACTTGCTCCTCTCACGCCTCTTTGTGGAAGTTGACGAAGCTCGCCGCCTTGTTTATGGGCGGCACTCCGGGCGAGCAGTGGAATTGGCCGCCCGGTCGTCGCTTGCGGTGGTGGTAGTAGTGGTGGTGGTGTTCGTCTGCGACGACCGCCTTAGGGCGAACAGTTGTGCGCCCGCATCACCCAAGCAGTCTCCTACAAGATCAAATGCGCTTCCCTGCGGTTGCGTTTTTTCTTATCCCCTCCCTAAAAGGGAGGGGATAAATCTTAATACCCTTCGCCTCGTTCAGTCGCTGCCAATCAGAATGCGAACGAGACGCGCCTCGACCGATCTAATAGGGTTTGGCTTTTGATCACTCGTGGTACCGGGCGAGCGAAGTGTTGGCCGCGCGAATGCGGCCAATCAACTTATTCATATTTTGCGGTCGTTGTCAAAGAAAAATATCGCGCTCTTAAGTCGCCGGACCGTCGCTCGCTTGGGCCTGGAATCTCTTATCCTCGTTCCCAAACAGAGTTTGGAAACGAGGATGGAAGGTGTCATCCCGAGCCCCCATCCTCTCATCCGGCTTTTCCTCGTGTCATCCCGAGGCTTGGCGAGGGATCTGTCTGGGCAGATCCCTCGCCAAGCCTCGGGATGACACAGTGGGGCCGCGGTACGACACAATGGAGCCTCGGGATGACGGCGTTGCCTGACCGTGCACCGCGTGTGTCCGAGTGGCCAAGATTTTTGTCCGGTTTCAGGCGCATGAGACGTCTTAGGAGCTAGCCAACCGGGCCGCATTGCGCGTTGTGCTATGATGGGCCAGCTTCCCCCAATTCATCTTCCGGCTTGGCGATTGCCAACCGGGCACTCGATACCGGCGGGGAAATAGCCCAGGTCATTTATCTGTTATCTGGTCGGAGTTCACTTGTGAAATGGCCGTTTTTGCGTGCGCGCGGAGCGCACCAATCAATTCTGCGCCGAAGTTCCTTGCGTGTTTGCCAGCTCGAGGACCGTCTCGCCCCGGCCAGCCTAATTTCGCCCATCAGTGTTGCCGAACCTACGCTCTCTAGTGATTCTGGTTCCGGGCAGTCCTACATCGCTAACGATCCGCAGCAAACGGCGCAGATATTGACTCGGACAATCAGCGACGATGGACGCTATATTGCATTCACGAGCAAAGCCGCGAATCTGATTGCTGGGCAGAGTGATTCGAATGGCGATTGCGATGTATTTGTTCACGATTATGTGACCAACACAACCGAACTCATCAGCCACAAATCCAATTCGACGGTTGCCGCCGGTAACGGCGGTAGTTCGGCGGTGACGATAAGTCCCGATGGCCGATATGTCGTGTACCGAAGTTTCGCGCGGGATTTGATCGCAGGAATGGTTGCGCCAGCGAACAGTGGCTCGAACGTCTTCTTATACGATCGTAGCGATGGTAGCTGCCGGCTTGTGTCCCATTCCGCTGGCGACGTGTTGACCGGTGCGAGCTATGACGTTGAGTCCGGAAACGTATTGGCCCCGGAAATCTCAGCCGACGGTCACGTCATTACTTTTATCAGCCAAGCGACTAATTTGGTGACGGGATTTCCGAATCCTGGAGGCTCTAGTTCTACCACGTTGGCGCACGCTTACGTCTACGATGTCCCCACGTCGCAGGTAACTTTGGTGGATCGTGCCAACGGCAGCGCAAGTACGCCGGGGAACGGGAACGCGATCATCAACTCGCTGTCCTCTGACAGTCGGTACATGCTTTTGAGCAGCACTGCAACCAATTTGCTGGCGAGTCCTACCACATCACAGCGCAACGTGTACCGCTATGATCGCCAGACCGGCGCCTTGGTTCTATTGACTCAGAATAATAGCGGCACTACGCCGCTGGGCGGCAATGCGAAAAGCTTCAGTGGCGCAATCAGCGCGGACGGACGCTGGGCTCTGGTGCAAAGCTCGGCGACCAATCTCCTCGGGGGCACTACCACTGCTGGAAATCAGATCTACCTGTGTGACGTACAGACCGGCACGCTGACATTGGTGGCACATGCTTCGGGCGCGCCGACCACAGGAGGAAACGGCTCTTCGTTGACCCCCGCTATGAGCTCCGATGGCCGATACATATCGTTTCGGAGCCTTGCCAACAACTTAGTTTCCAATTACGTCAACGGACATTCAACGTCCGCGTACGACGTCTATTTCTATGATCGGGTGACCAACCAAGTTAATTTGCTAAACCACCAAAGCACCTCAATCACCACTTCTAGCAATGGCGGCTCAATAGCGACGTGGCCTCCAAAGATCAGCAGCGACGGCCGCTATGTCGCTTTCTTTGATTTGGGCACGAACCTTGTAAACGGCTTTGTCGATCAAAACGGGTTGGCGTTTGGCGACCTGTATCGATACGACCGAGACACAGGCGCGGTGCGCTTGTAAGCGGGCATTACGGTTCCGCTACAGTGAGTGGCAACGGCAGTAGCCAACTGGACGCCATTTATTCTGGCATGAGTGCGGATGGTGCTTCGGTCGCCTGGGTGACGACCGCGACCGATGTGGTCTCAAATCTCGTCGATTCCAATGGGCTCGTGGATGTCTATGTTCGTAATCTCTCAGACGGTACGGCGCAACTGGCTTCACGTCGATTTGGCCCCGTTTCAGTAACACCCGGCGCTGCCACGAGCTTAATGTCGCAGAGTGCGGATGGACGCTACGTCGCATTTGCCAGTACCGCGACCAACTTGGTGCCGGGGCAGGTTGACACTGAAGGAACTCTCGATGTTTTCCTGCGTGATCGCGTCGCCAACACCACCATCCTCATTAGCCACGCGGCCAGCAGCGCGAACACAACCCTAGCCCTCCCCCACGAGGGGGGAGGGGACCGGAAATACTGGGGAGGGGCCAGAGGGCGGAGCGGGGACCGGACGGCTGGGGGAGGGGCGTGTATCACACTTTTTCATTTGCGCCGCTTGGGGTCGGTAACATGCCATTCGGCGGATTACGCCCAATCCGCGTGCCGGGAATGCTCGGCACCCTGGCAACGGGCGTTTTCGACCCAAAGTTGTACGGGGTCCTTGCTTCGGACGCGTCGCCGGATTAGTCTGACTATCACGCAAACCGCCGGTTTCTACCGGACGGAAAGCTGGGCAAATGCTATCCTCGTGGCCGCGATTCCCCAAGTGGAGGGAACGGCCCCGGGCACTTTTGGGAGAACACCATGGCCGAGAGTTTGCAACACAAGCTCGACCGCGTTCGTCGCCCGCGGGTCCAAATCACGTACGACGTCGAAGACGGCGGCGCCATGAAGAAAGTGGAACTGCCGTACGTGGTCGGCGTCATGGCCGACCTCTCGGCCGACAATGCCGCCAATCTGCCGGCGATCAAAGAGCGCAAGTTCGATGAGATCGATCGGGACAATTTCAACGATCGGCTCAAGGCGGCCGCACCGGAAGTTTCTTTCCGAGTCGATAACAAGCTCGCCGGCGATGGCTCGCAAATGCCGGTGAAGTTGAAGTTCGAGAACATGGACGACTTCTCGCCGGCCAACGTGGCGCAGCAGGTCGAGCCGCTCCGCCGTTTGCTCGAAGAACGGCAGCGTCTCAACGAAGTGCTCGGCAAGATGGAAAGCAGTCAGAAACTCGAAGACCTGCTCGGGCAGGTCTTGGCCAATACCGAAAAGGTCCAAGAACTCGCTAAACAAATGGGCGTTGATGCGGCGGGCAACCCGCCGAAGGAGGCTTGATTCCAATGGCTGAGAAAACCCAAGCCGCGGGTCAGGCCGCGACGACCGAGGCCCCGGCCGACGAACTGCTTGAGAACATTCTCAAGCAGACCAAGTACAAGACTGCGGACGAAAAGAACCGCAATTCGCAGTACATCGGCGAAGTGCTGAAGTACGCGATGGCCGGCGCCAAGGTCATTCCGGGCGACATGGAGCGCACGATCAAGAGTTGGCAGGCTGAGATCGACCGCAAGCTCAGCCAACAGCTCAACGAGATCATGCACAACGAGAAGTTCCAGACGCTGGAGAGCACCTGGCGCGGCTTGAACTACCTCGTCAGTCAATCCGAGACCGGGACGGCCCTGAAGGTCAAAGTCTTCAACGTCTCGAAAAAGACGTTGTCGAAAGACCTCGAAAAGGCTGCCGAATTCGATCAGAGTTCGCTGTTCAAAAAGGTCTACGAAGAAGAGTACGGCACCTTGGGCGGCCATCCGTTCGGCATGCTTGTCGGTGATTACTACTTCAGCTCGCATCCGGAAGACATCGAGTTCCTGCGTAAAGTATCCGGCGTTGCCGCAGCGGCTCACGCGCCGTTCGTGGCCGCGACTGCACCGGAAATGTTCGGCTTCGAGAGCTTCGAAGACCTGAACAAGCCGCGTGACTTGACCAAGATCTTCGAAGGGGCCGATTACGTCGGCTGGCGGAGCTTCCGTGAATCGCAGGATTCGCGCTATGTGGCCCTGTGCATGCCGCGAGTCTTGTCTCGGCTGCCCTATGGCCGCGACACCAAGCCGATCGACGAATTCAACTACGAAGAGTCGGTCGATGGTCAGGATCACTCGAAGTATCTGTGGATGAATGCGGCTTGGGCCTATGCGGCTCGGACGACGGATGCGTTTGCCAAAGACGGCTGGTTCATGCGAACCCGCGGCGTCGAAGGCGGGGGCAAGGTCGAAAATCTGCCGGTCCACGTCTTCAACGTCGGTGGCGGCAAGACCATGAAGTGCCCGACCGAGACGCTCATCCCGGATCGCCGGGAAAACGAGTTGTCGAACCTCGGCTTCATGCCGCTTCTGCATTGCAAGAACACGGATTTCGCCGCGTTCTTGGGTTCGCAGAGCTGCCAGAAGCCGCAGACGTATTTCAGCTCGTCGGCCAACGCCAACGCGGAATTGTCCACTAAGGTCAACTACCTGATGTGCGTGTCGCGGTTTTCGCACTACCTGAAGGTGATGGCCCGTAACAAGGTTGGCTCCTTCATGGAATCGAAGGACTGCGAGCGCTGGCTCAACGACTGGATCGGCAACTATGTCATTTCCAACCCGGAAGACGCCGGCGAGGAGATGCGCGCCAAGCACCCGCTGCGGGCCGCCGAGATTCGCGTGGAAGCCAATCCGGACAAGCCGGGCTGGTACAAGTGCGTGGCCTATCTCCGGCCGCACTTCCAGCTCGAAGGCTTGGACGCCTCCATGCGGCTCGTCGCGGAGATTCCGCCGAAGAAGGGCTAGAGCCTGGTCAGTAGGCAGTGATCAGTGGTCAGAAAAACAACCCAAGACCCAGCCGACCGTGGCTGGGTCTTATCTTTTAGCCACAAATACGATTCTTCCACTGACCACTGACCACTGACCACTGACCACTGACCACTGACCAGAATTTTCCGGAATCTGGAAATCCAGTTTCCAGTGGACACCGTAGTTTGGGTGTAACACGGGCCACAAACCCAAAGACGGTGGGGCGGAGAACCCGGGCGATGGTCGCCCAGAGCCGACTCCTACCGGAGACAATCGCGGGATCATCCCGGGCGGAGAAAGTTCCATGGCACAGGTCGATTATTTCCTGGATATCGATGGGATCGATGGCGAATCGAAGGACGATGTCCACGGCGACGAGATCGAAGTACTCTCGTGGAGCTGGGGCGAAACTAACAGTGGTGCCGGTGGATTCGGCAGCGGTGCGGGCACCGGCAAAGTTGCGATGCAGGACTTCCACTTCGTGATGCGATTTGGAAAAGCCTCCCCCAAGCTCGCCCTAGCTTGTGCATGCGGCTCGCCGTTCAAGAATGCGAAATTGACCTGCCGCAAGGCCGGCGACAAGCCAATGGAATACTTGACCATCACGTTTAACGACGTTTTGATCAGCTCATTCCAAACGGGTGGCTCAGAGTCCGGCGACGTCTACCCAACGGACCAGATCTCGTTCAATTACACAAAGATCGCCATGGAGTTCAAAGTTCAGAAGGAAGACGGCAGCGCCGGCGACGCCATCAAGATGGGCTACGATGTGAAGGCCAACAAGAAAGCCTAATTGGAAGGACTCGCTTCCTTTTAGAATTCACCCCGCGGGCCAGGGCTCGCGGGGTTTTTCATTTCGTAGAATCACTTCATGGCCGAGTCTGATTTCATTGCCGGCTACCAGCCGTCCGTGTTGGATCGTCTGATCGAGGGTGAGACAACCAACGCCGGGAACCGCCGCGGCTATACGGAAACCCAAATTCTCGATGCGGTCCGCCGCGATCTGGAAGATTTGCTGAATACGCGGCGACCGATGTACGGGGAATTAGGCATCGAAGGGTTGACGCAAGTTCAAACGTCAGTGGTGGGATATGGCCTGCCGGATTTCTCGAATACTCGAGGTATGACGGATGAAACACGCCAAGCGATTGCCCGCGAAGTCGAAGCCGCCATCGCGGCCTTCGAGCCGCGACTGGCCGACGTCCAAGTCACTGTTCACGATCCGTCGAAAATGCAGGAAAAGCTCAAAGAGAATTTTCAGCAGTTAGCCGTGTACTTTCACATCGAAGCAAAGTTGCGAATGGAACCCAGTCCGCCGGTAGCGTTTGAAACAGTTTTGGAGCTGGCTCAAGGCCGCCACATCGTGCGTCAGGGCGAAACGTGAGCATGACCGATAGCGAGCGGCTCTTTGGCTATTACGACAAAGAGCTAACGTTCATTCGCCAGCTCGCGCTGGATTTCAAAGCGCGATACCCGCGCGTCGCCAACCGCCTGTCGCTCGACGCCGGCGGCGCCAGCGCCGATCCGCATGTCGAGCGGATCATCGAAGCCTTTGCGCTTCTCACCGCGAACGTTCAGGTCAAGCTCGACGATGAGTTCCCCGAGCTGACCGATGCTCTTTTGTCGGTGCTCTATCCGCACTACCTCGCTCCGTTGCCGTCGATGGCCATCGTGCAATTGGCGCTGAATCCGGGGGCGGCCGACGCACCCAACGGTTTTCTCATTCCCAAGCACTCGCCAATGACTGCGCCACCGATCGAGGGCGTGGCCTGCCGATATCGTACCGGCTACTCCACCAAGCTCTGGCCGATCGAAGTGGCCGACGCCAAGTTCCGCGAGCCGCCGTATCCGCCAGGCTTAGAGCCGCCGGCCGAGATCCGCAATGACGTGCGTTCTTACATGCGGCTCACATTGCGGTGCACCGGCGGGTTGCCGTTTGAGCAGTTGTCGCTCGACATGCTGCGACTGTTCATACTCGGCGATGACCAGATGACCGTGGCCATGTACGAGACACTGTTCACGGAACTGGTTCATGTGGTGATCTTGCCGGAGAATCGCCGGCTACCGCCGACCCGGGTGAATCCGAAGGAATGCGTGCGGCAAGTCGGCTTTGATCCCGATGAATCGTTATTGCCCTATCCAAATCAATCTTTTGCAGGCTATCGGCTTCTGACTGAATTCTTCGCTTACCCAGCCCGGTTCAACTTCTTCGATCTGTGCGGCTGGTCTGAAGCCCGAACAAACGGGCTGGCGGGCCGGACCGCCGAAGTGATCTTTTACTTCAGTCGGCCGCCTCGCGATGGGTTGATCCAGGGTGTCGGCAAGGGTACCTTCGCGACTGGTTGTGTTCCCATTATTAATCTGTTTGAAAAGCAGTCCGAGAGTTTCAAGGTTCTGAATCGCAAACAGGAATACGCTCTCGAAGCCGACGTTCACGATCCGCACGGATACGAAATCTATTCGGTGGATGATGTCACCGCCATCAATGTGGACAACGGCGAGACGCGCAGTTACCAACCGTTTTACTCGTTCCATCATCGCAATGCGGGCTCGGGTCCCCCATTCTGGTATGCCAGCCGTCGGCCCCGTTTTCGTCAGAAACTCGATGGCCGCGCCGACCTCGAGGCCTCGGTGGGTAGCGACATTTATCTGAGGCTGATCGATCCCGCGTTGAACCCAGCCAATGTGACGGATGAGACAGTCAACGTCCGAACCACTTGCCTCAACCGAGATTTACCGAAGCTTTTGCGCGAGGCTGGTGAGGGGCTGCAATTCGAAATGATGACGGCAGCGCCAGTTCGCATCCGGTGTTTACGGCTGCCGACGGTTACGCTTCGGCCGCCGTTGCGAAAGCAAGTTTTCTGGCGACTGCTCTCGCACATGAATCTGAACTATCTATCGCTTTCCGATCCCGTGCAGGGTCGGGAAGCCATTCAGGAATATCTTCGGCTCTACGACTTCGCAGATCCGAAAACCGATGCACAACTGGCAGCGGTCGCGGCGCAAGCCGTCGAAGGGCTGATATCGGTGCGGAGCGAGCGAACGGTGCAATTCACGGGCTCTCAAACGGGCGGCGGCTATGCCCGAGGCGTGGCGATCGACATCGAGCTCGACGAAGAGAAATACACAGGCGTCGGGGCGTACTTGTTCGCATCAGTATTGGAGCGTTTCCTCGCGCTGTATGTCTCGGTGAATTCATTTACGCAATTGACCGCACGCACTCGCCGCAAGGATACCGAGGCCTGGAAATGGCCGCCGCGCGCAGGCGAACAGGCGATGCTGTAGGTGGAACGACGCCGGCTTTCTGGTGAGGTCGTGTGTTACCGACATTGATTGAAGAGCTTTACGCTCACCCTTACGAATTCGACTTTTTCCAAGCCGTTTACCTATTGGAACTGGCCGGTGGTGATCGTTTGTCGGTCGGTCTGCAGGGCCCGCCGGACCGAGAGGCGGTGCGCTTTCGCGCGCTGCCGTCGATGAATTTCCCGCCGAGCTCCATTTACTCGTTAGGCCGGGAGAACTCGGCCATCGAGCGCGGTCCGATGCCTCCGCCCGTGATGACCGTTGCGTTTTTCGGCCTCACCGGGCCCAACGGCGCATTGCCGGTGCACTACACGCAGACAATCATCAAACAACTCGAACGTGGCCGAGGTGATGAGCGCACTGCCCTGCGCGACTGGCTCGACCTATTCAACCACCGCCTCACGTCTCTCTTTTACCGCGCCTGGGAAAAATACCACTTCGGCGTTCCGTTTCTTCGCTATCTGCGAGCGCGATCGCTCGCGCAGGGTGGGCTTCCCGGCACTGCGAACACGATGCAGATCAGCATCGCGCTGCAAGCCAAGCGGACCGAGCCCGACCCCTTTACGCTGGCGCTCTTGAACACGGTTGGTTTAGGCCCGCCAAAGCTCCGCAACCGATTGCATGTCGCGGTCCGGCTCGCCGAGCTACCGGGTGATTTGAGCGATGAGGCGATCGATCATCAGCGTCTGGCTAGTATCGACGATCTCGCCCTCCTGCATTACGGCGGACTTTTCGCGCAACGGCCACGCAACGCCTCCGCACTGGCGGCCATCATTTCAGACTTTTTTCGACTGCCTGTGAAGGTGGTTCAATTCAGTGGGCAATGGCTCAATATCCCCGCATCGCAGCAATCCCGCCTCGATGAAGACGCGAACAACCAACTGGGCGTCAACGCTATCGCCGGCGAGCGGATTTGGGACGTATCCTCGAGCTTTCGATTGCGAATCGGCCCCCTGGATCTCGAAACGTTTCAGGACCTGCTGCCCGACCGCACGCCGCGGCCGCGCCGCAAGGCGTTTTTCCTGTTATCACAGTTGGTCCGCTTGTATGTCGGCCCCGAGTTCGACTTCGAAGTGCAACTCCTGCTCAAAGGTTCTGACGTGCCGGAGTGCCACGTCCGCGAAGGCGGCCGTGATGTGATTGGCGCTCGGCTCGGGTGGAACACTTGGCTCAAAGTCGGCCCGATGCACGACGACGACAAAGCTTACTTTGCCGGAGATGAGACGACGGAAATCCCTGCGGACGTTCGCACCGCAGGCTAAGCCACTCGAAAGGCAGCCAATGCGCTTCCAAACTTATTTCGCGCAACTTGCGCTTGTCGCCGTGCCAAGCCTGACATTGGCGGCCTTGTGTTATGGCCGGCACGATGATCGGCCGGTCGCACCGCCGCCGGCACGAGTGCTGCCCGGCATCCAAGCCGATGGCTTTGTGCAATTGCCGAATCAATGGCGCTTGCGGCCAACGGGCACGCATGTCGACGTCGGCGACTTTCCGGTGAATCTTGCGCTGCATCCCGGCGGTCGATTTCTCGCGGTGCTTCATGCCGGGTATCGTGAGCACGAAGTCATGATTCTGGATTTGAGCGGGGCGCGAACTCGCATCTTCAACCGGGTCATGATCGATCAAACGTTCTACGGCCTGTGCTTTTCGCCCGATGGCTCGACACTCTACGCATCCGGCGGCGAGTACGAAGTCATCCATGCGTTTGATTTTCGCGACGGATTATTGAGTAACCATCGAAAGTTGCGCGTCGCGAAGGCCAGCGAGAAATTCGTCATCAGCGGTGTCGCCACAAGCCCAGATGGCAAGACGTTGTACGCCACCGGTTTGCTCGGCAACGCATTGGCTGTCGTTCCGGCGGCCGGCGGCGATGTCAAGCTGGTGAGCTTTGGCGCTGGTGTGGGCGAGACGCAGATGCCGGGCCCGGTGTCACGCGAAAACGAGACCGACCCGCTGCCCACGTCACAGGACGGCGCGTATCCCTATTCCGTGCTCGCGGAGCCAAACGGCAAGCGCCTCTTCGTAAGTCTCTGGGCACAAGGCGAAGTAGCAGTCATTGACGCAACATCTTTGCAGATCGTCGCCCGCTGGCCCACTGCCTCCCACCCGACCGAGATGGCGCTGCGCCCTGACGGCGAAGCGATTTACGTGGCCTGTTCCAACTCCACGCAGGTCAGTGTCATCGACCCGCGTAATGGCAAATCGCTGCAAACGCTCAACTGTTCATTGCATCCAAAGTCGCCGAGCGGCAACACGCCGTCGAGCTTAACGTTGTCGCCTGATGGAAAAATGCTCTTCGTTGCCAGCTCCGACGCCAACAATATTGCCGTTTTCAACGTCTCGGAAGAAGAGAAGGCGGTTCCCTTGGGTTTCATCCCCGTCGGTTGGTACCCGACGGCCGTGCGGTTCGCTCCGGCGCGAGAAATCGAACCACGGGAAGGCGAGGTACCCGCGGAGCCTTCAACAGACTCCAAAGCGGGACGGCGTCAGCCGCGTGCGCCGACCAACAAGCTCTACGTCGCCAATGGCAAAGGAATCTGGCCGCGAGCGAATCGCCATGGCCCGCAGCCGGGACTGACCAGCACCTCGGACGAACAGATCCAAGGCTTGTTGCGCGGCGCGGTCAGTTCCATCGACCTGCCGACGCCGGAGTCGCTCGGCAAATTGACGCAGACCGCCTATCGCTGTTGCCCCCTCAAAGCGGACAGTTCGCCGGTAGAGACCGCATTCGAGAACAGCCCAATCCCCGCCAAAGTGGGCGATGCGTCACCGATCAAGTACTGCTTCTACATCATTAAAGAGAATCGCACCTATGATCAGGTGTTCGGCGACGTCAAAGCCGGCAATGGCGATCCGCAGTTATGTCTGTTTCCGGAGTCGGTCACGCCGAACCATCACGCCATCGCGAATGAATTTGTGCTGCTCGACAATCTGTACGCGGACGCCGAGGTCAGTGCGGATGGCCACGAGTGGTCGATGGCCGCCTACGCCACCGACTTCGTCGAGAAACTCTGGCCCTTGAATTATCGCCAACCGCGGCAGAACAAATTGACATACCCATCCGAGGGTGCCCACGATCGCGCCGCCCGACCCGCGGGTGGCTACATCTGGGACCGCGCCAAAGACGCCGGCATTAGCTATCGAAGTTACGGCGAGTGGGTGCGCAACGGCAAGAACCCCGAAGATCCTGGCACCGCATCGGTGCCGGCGATTGAAGGTCACTTCGATCCGCAATACCGCTCGTTCGACCTGAACTATCCCGATGTCAAACGGGCCAAACGCTTCGTTTCGGAATTCAAGCGGTTGGAAGCCATTGACCAGATGCCCCGGCTACAGATCGTGCGGCTGCCGAACGACCACACGCTCGGGGCCCGCGCGAATAAGCCCACGCCGTCGGCGATGGTCGCCGACAACGACCTCGCGCTGGGCATGATCATGGAGGCGATCACGCACTCGAAAATCTGGCCGCAGACGGCGGTGTTCGTGATCGAGGACGATGCCCAAAACGGCCCGGATCATGTGGACGCTCATCGCACGGTGGCGTTGGTCGCTTCGCCCTATTGCCGGCGTGGCACGGTGGACTCGTCGATGTATTCCACCTCCAGCATGTTGCGGACGATGGAGTTAATTCTGGGCCTGCAGCCGATGAGCCAGTTCGACGCGGCCGCCCGGCCCATGTACACCTCGTTCCGCGCTGCGCCGGACCTGCGGCCCTATGTAACACGGCAGCCAAAGGTCGATCGCGATGCGACGAATCCCGCCGCCGCGTGGGGCGCGAAGATCTCGGAGACGTTTGACCTGACGAAGGAAGATGCCGCCGATGATTTGTTGTTGAATGAAGTAATCTGGCGATCCGTGAAAGGGGAACATAGCCGGATGCCCTCGCCGGTACGCGCTGCGTTCGTGATCCCCAGAGAAGTGGATGACGATTGATTTGTTAGCCCGACGCGCCAGCGAGGGCGAAGAACGCGAGCGCTTGCAGGTTTCGCCCGCGCTGGCGCGTCGGGCTAACAAGAACGTGGTTGCCCACGACTATTATTACTCCACTACCGCTTTGCGTTGAATATTGACCACCGCGTGCAGTCCATTCTCGCGGAATGTCAGTGTGGCGGTCAGTCCGTCGAAGGCATTCACGGTTTTTGCAGTGGCGCTGTCGGCTGCCGGAGCGGCTGGCTGTTTCGGGTCGCGCCAGCCGCCATGAATCGGACAACTGCACTCTTGGCCGTTCAACTTGTATTGCCCTAAATCCGGACAATAGGGCCGCACACCGTATAGCTGCGACACTTTCTGCAATAACTCCGGCGTGACTTCGCCGTTCTTTACCAACTCGGGCCAGCCGCGGGCGACATTGGCGATTCGCATTTGATTCGATTGGCAAGCGTTTCGCTGGCCCTCGGCCCAACCAAGGCGATAGACCGGCAGCACCGCGTTCCAGTTCTCAGGCCGAATTCGCAGCATCGCGTGAGCTGGTGGCCCTGCGGCTTCCTTCGTTGTCGCCGCGGAGCTGATGTCGTCAAGCACCGATGGATGGTTCACGATGCAGAGCGAGTCGCCGATTCGGCCCCAACAAAGACGTAAAGTGAAGCCAAACACTTTGAAAGCGATGCAGCGCACCGGTTGTGGCCGACCACTGATTTTGTAAAACTCGGGCTGAAAGAAGCGGGTCATATCGCGCAGCAGTTTTTCGGAGATCACCTTGTCGAATTCGTTGAGGAATTCATCCACGACCTTGGCGTCTTTGACCGGGATAGTCAGGCATGCCGGATGCGTCAGTGAGGATGCGAGCAGACTGACCATGCCCATCTCGCGCATGTTGATCCCAGGTCCAAATTCCTGCATCATGGCGCCGCCGCCGAACGCGCTGCTCACCTCAGTACCAATCGGCTGGGCGGCGTCGAGCACGTGGATAGCGATTTGATCGCCAATGCCCATGGTCAGGAAACGACGCAGCTTGCCCGTGTCAACGGCGTCTTTGATTCCGAATGGGTCTTGCTCGCGCTGCGGTGGGTTTCCCACAACCGGCAGAGCGTAATCCAAGAGCGGCTGCTTGTTCAGCCGCATCGCCAGCGTCATGATTGCTCGCTTGCTTGCTGGCAGCGGATCGAGAGCCGTGGGTGGGCCGGCCAGTGCTGTGGCCATGGTCGTGTAAATCGAGTTATCGATCAGCGGCAGCACCACAGTTTCGAGCCGATACTGTTGCGGCGTCACTTTGACGCGCACGGCGATCGGATCGAAATAGGTGCGCCAGTACTGGTTGTAATCATCGAGAAATCGACGATACGCTTCCGACTCTGCCACGGTGACCGTATCGATCGGCACTTCCAACAATGGCGTCAGCCGGCCAGGCGCGCCATACACGGAACTCGTTGCGGACATACCATCGGCCGTCAATGTGTACGTGCCGCCGGAAGGACACGCGAGCTTGCCCCTTCCGAATATGCCCGGGGCGCAGTCGGATGATAGCGCCATCTCTTCAAACGACTTCGGTGCTCGGCCATTCTCCGTGCGGAACATGAGGGCCGCGTGTTCGATCATTTTCAGGTGATTGAACGCCATCAGTCGCCGACGTTGGCCGAGCTTAACTCGCGGGCCGACCAGGCGGCGAATGCACGGGTCGGACAGGTATATGATTCCGTCTTCATCGCCATCGCCGCGCGGCAGAATTGTGCGGATGAACGCAAATTCCGTGCTTTCGCCGAGCCGCTGCACCGGAGTACCTTTCTCCGATTTGCCGGCGATCGCTTCCAAGACTCGCTTAAACGACGGCAGCGAATTACTGCGAATGTGGAGGTTAGGATGCGGGTCGGCCGTGTAAACGTTCAGTTCGCCATTTGGCGTAGACGAATGGACGTATTTCACGTCCATGAATTGACCGTCCTCGCGCTTGAGGTTGCCACCGCGATTGAGCGACGAGTCCGCCCATTGCCGCATGCGGACCACTTGGCTGCCGAGGACCAAAATCGTGATGTCGCTGCCATCGGAGAGATAAAGGTCGCTGCCGGTGATCGCCACGCCTTCGACACCCATTACATCGATCAACTCGGGCGGAATGCCGGCAATGCCGAGTTGCTTTTTGATTCGGGCTTCGGTGTCTTGCGAAGAAGCTTGGCCGAGCATCTGCGTGAACAGGTGGTCGCCCCACACGTCGCCGACTTTCAGCGCAGCGACCAGCTTGGCAATTGATTTGAATTCCAGGAAATAGAAATCCTGTGGCACGCAGTTGGCCAATGGGCCGATATCCGGCTTGCGGCCCGCGAGCATTTTTTCCCAAGGGTGGCTTTTGATAGTCGGCCCGGTGAGCGTGTCGATCGACACGGCCTTGGGTTTGAGATTGTGAATCGCATTGCGAAGCCTGCCGTGCGGACGCGGAGCTTTCTCCTTAGGCTCGGGGGCCGGTGTTTCCTCTTTGGGAGCATCCGCCGGTTTTTCTGGGATCGTGTTCTCAGCCGGCGCACCAGGGGCCGGCTCTGCCGGCACGATGCGGTCACTGCTATCCGGTTCACCCAAAAGCGTGTCGAGTTGCAGCGATTCTTGAACTGCAAGCGCTCCCGTAAAGGTGCTGAACAGGTCGGCTCGCTGTCGCCGGCCCGGGTCCCAACCGCGCCAACTCGTCATGCGCGCTGCGTCGCCGGGCTTCCCCTCGCGCTTCGACAACTGCACATAGACGTATTGCAAATAAGGATCATTCGGTTGGCGTTGCAGTTGTGCAAATATTTCGTCGGATGTCCAAGAACCCTTCTTGATCGAAGGTCGGACATCGACTTGTGCGAACCCGACGGCAGAGATGAGCAAGAGTGCGAAACCGCAGCGCAATGAGCGAAACATGGCGGGCCTCCAAGCCGAGACGTGAACTCTGAAGTCGTACCCGTGTTGGTATGCTTGCGTTTCGAATTGACCAGCAAGATTTATTTTGGATGGCGTTTGTTGGTTTTGTTAGCCCGACGCGCTAGCGAGGGGGAATCCTGCAAGGCCTCGCGTGCTTCACCCTCGCTAGCGCGTCGGGCTAACAAGAATGGCTGCGCCATTCACATACGACTCTTATTTCAAACTCTGCCAAAGATACCAACTCGCCACGGTGCGGAATGGCCGCCAGGGCTCGGCGATGCGTTCAATGGTGGCGGCGACCGGCAACTCAGACAGACCGAAGCAATTGCGGACCGCAACGCGCAGTCCATAGTCACCCGTCGGCAAAACATCGGGCCGGGCGAGGCCGAACATCAGATACATATGCACCGACCATGGCCCGATGCCCGGCGTCGGTAATAGCACTTCGGCGATCTCTTCGTCTGACTGCCGCGGCATCCGCTCCAAATCAATCTCGCCGGCCAACACGCGCTCGCTGATCGCGAGAATCGTACGCGCTTTGTTGCCGGACAGACCGCAGGCACGCAGCCTATCCACTCCGGCTCGCAAGATCGCTTTCGGTGTTAAGCCTGTGCGGGGGAAACCATCGCGAAGACGGGCGCTGATGGCTTTCGCGGCTTTGGTGGCAATCTGCTGCGAAATCACTGTATCGACAAGCGCTTCGAAACCATCGCGATGACGGCGAAGTTCACAGCGGCCCACCTTGGCCATGACGGCTGCGAGAATTGGATCGGACGAAGTGAGGTGCGTCTCAGCTTTCGGCAAATATCTCGGACGGATCACGTTTGATTCCTTCGGCGGCGCATGCGACGGGCGACGACTCGAAGCTGGAAATATACCAGGACGAATAGCACCGGTATTACCACAGCAGCGACGAGAATGATTTGCTCACTGCTGGGTGCCCAAGTTGCGGGGGCAGGGGCCGCCGGGCGGGCGGCGATCGCGTCGCGAACTATCTGGCGGTGCCGGCGCAGATCTGGCGCGTCATACCGGGCGACACACTCATCGAACGCGGCAAATGCTGAATCGAGATCGCCCTTGGCGTTGTAGAGTTCGCCCAGCAGCCAATAGAGCCGGGCATCATCGGGCAGCCAAAAGAGCAGTTGCTGGACGGTCGCAATCGCATCGGCCGGTAACTTGGTCAGCTCGGCCGGCGCGATGTTGCGGGCTTCGTATTGGCCAGTACTGCCAACGAATTTGACATCGAACAGCGCGTCGAGTTCGCGCGATGCCACGCGATTGCCACGGCCGGCTTGCTCGTGTTGTCGCAGTCGGGCCAGCTTCAATTGTGCCGCCTCATCCCGTTTGACAGCCGTGGCTTCGGCGGAAATGGGCCACGGCTGCGGCATCAAGCCTTTGGCGATTTCGAGATTCTCCACGGCTTCTTCAAACTGGCCGGTTTGCTGCAACGCGGTGCCACGCGCGGCAAAGGCCCAAAAGCTGTTCGAATCACGGCGATAAGCGAGGTTGAGATCGGTCAGGGCGGCTTCGGTTTCGCGCAACTTCAATTCGAGAATGCCACGCCGCACGAGTTCGACCGGACTCGGGTCCGGCTTCTGCTTCAGCACCGCCAAAGCCGCGGTTCCGGCCTCGTTTTCCTTGGTTTTCGCGATTCCGATGCGGAGTTGATCTGCCCGTCGATCAAGAAACATCTCGAATGGGAGTTCTTCCGCAACGTCCAGAACCGGTTTTGCGGGATCGTAAATGCCCGCCAAACCAGGCAATGCGCAGCCCATGACTACGATAATTGCGATCGGTAAAGTGAGTGGCCGCATCATGGCCATGATATGGCCAACGCCCGTTCATTCCGCAACTGGGAAACGGTTTTTGCCGAGCCTGCCGGAGACACCGGCGCGCGGCACGATGAAATTCCAATGCGAGAGAATTTGATTCAACTTCCGCCGGCCACGCGAGGTAAGTTTGCTGTGGCTGCCCCCTCTCGTTCGGACCCGTCATGATTGCGACGACGCAGATCAACCCACAGGAAGTCGTGCGCTTGGTGCACATGCACACGACGGGCCAGGTCCGCGACTTGGAAGTCGAGGTGTGGCCCGGCCGTGTTGTGTTGCGTGGACAGGCGACGAGTTATTACGTCAAGCAGTTGGCCCAACACGACCTGCGGCAACAATTGCCCGCCAATTATGCCTTAGAGAACTTGATTGCCGTGGCGAATGGAGCGTCGGCCCCGCGATTGAGTTACTTCGACCCGATCCCCAAACCCCATCGCAATGCCATTCGCCGCCCGCTGATCGTCCCGGCACGAACCACACCTGACTACGTGGTGGCCTAACAAAAAAACCGCTCCGGCAAATTGCGCGGAGCGGCTCAGTATGGGATAAGAGCGGCGACCGCCGCTTGGCTTTCGCTTAACCTCAGGAAATGGCGACTTTGGGGGGCGGGTTGTTCGTGTCGGGGCGTGGCTGGCCCGCGAGCGGCAACAACTCTTGCCGATAAATCGGCACGTCGCGCGGTGCTTCAATGCCCAGGCGAATCTTGCCCCGGTCGATGTCCACAACCGTGATACAAATATTCTCGCCGATGTAAATCTTTTCGCCGAGCTTACGGCTGAGGACCAACATTGCCGCTACCCTCCTTCGAGCGTGCTCGTGGTGCGCATCTGTCGAAGCATAAACCACGTTCTCGCTCGGCGCGAAAAGCCGCAAGGTGATTTTGGTTCTACACCTAGGGGCCGTTTGTGCCTTACGCCGCGCCTTCATTCAATTCGTTACAATCGCTACGCCCGGCAAATTCAGCAGCCCAATTCGAGTCAAAGCGTTTTGTGCCTGAATTCTTAGAAATGGTGTCAAGAACCGGCAGCATTTTCAGCATTAGCCCTGCCGGATCGCACTTGGGCTAGTTCATGGACATTTGGCACGGAAGTTCGTTCACAATGCTGCTGGGATCTGTTGCGTCAGGCAATGAAGCGTGCCCAGGCCCCACACCAAATCCACCGCGTGAATGCCGATCACGCGCCGCGCCGGAAACAAGTCCGCCAAAATTCCAAGCGCAATACGGTCGTTCGGATCGTTGAACGTCGGCACCAACACGGCCGAATTGGCAATGTAAAAGTTGGCATAGCTGGCCGGCAGCCGCTGCTTGCGAAAGAAGATCGGATCCGGCATTGGCAAGTCGATCACATGCAGCGTGCCTGCGGCATCCCGAAACTGTCGCAACCGCTGCAGGTTGTTTTCCAACAACTCGTGATTCGGATCCGATGCGCTTTTCTCGACGGCGGTTATTACGGTCCGTGGTCCAACAAATCGAGCGATGTCGTCAACGTGGCCATGCGTGTCGTCACCAACGATGCCTCGGCCCAGCCAGATCGTGGTGTTTGCTCCGAGAAATTCAGCGAATATTGCCTCGTAGTCGGCGCGGGTCAGTCCCGGATTACGCACTTGCGCATCGCTTAACAGCCATTCTTCCGTCGTGAGGACGAGCCCAGCGCCATTGACGTCTATCCCGCCACCTTCGAGGACGATACCGCGATTGCCGTGTTGCGGCGCATGCGTCGGGACATTCAACTGGCGCGCAATGACTTTGCCGATCTCATTGTCGTGCGACCAATTTTCGTATTTCGCCCATGCGCTGAACTGCCAATCGAGCAGTGTCATTCGCTCGTTGTCGAACACGCCGATCGGCCCCGAATCGCGCATCCACACGCGATCGGTGGGTACCTCAAGAAAAGTGACCTGCTTCACGTCGCAGCGCGTCTTGCCCAAGAGAGCACGCACCGATTTTTCCGCGCCGGGCTGCACCAAAAGCAGCACTGCCTCGCTCTCGGCCAGACGCCTGACGATTTCGGCATATACCCAGGGGATTGGCCCGAATTTGCCGGGCCAATCCGCAACCTCATGCGGCCACGCCACTAGCGTTGCCGCGTGAATGTCCCACTCGGCCGGCATCCGAAATCGCTGCACTAATTGGTTGCTCATCGCCCCGAAGTCAGCTAAGTTTCAGCAAGCGCCGCCCTCGATGCGCCTGCCGGAGTTCTATTTTCCCCATGGCGTCGCCGACCATTCTCGTCGTGGATGATGCGGCCGACACACTGCATCTGATCGGCACATTTCTACGACATCACGGCTACGAAGTTCTCCTGGCCCCTGATGGCGATGCCGGCCTCTCGATGGCCAACGAACACCGGCCCGACCTGGTCGTGACTGACATGCTCATGCCCGGCGTCAGCGGCTTCCGCGTTATCGATCAGCTCAAGAGTGATCCGAAATTTCAGCCGCGAGTCGTAATGATCTCCGCCCAGGACGCTCCGCTGCATCGCGCCTACGCCGCGGCTTTGGGCGTCGATGATTTTCTCCCGAAGCCGTTCGGCTTGCAACAACTCCTCGACAGTGTACAGCGGTTCTTCCCGGTGACGATGCCGCCGGGGAATGTGGCCGTCGCGAAAGATACACTGATTCAATCGTGAGTAATGATGAATTCCGTCCGTTGCCATTTCTTGCCAATGCACACTTGCAGACGGTTCTGAGTCTTTGGCTCAAAGGCGGCCGTGTGCCCGGCGCAACACGCCGGCATGTTGTTCGCCTGCCCGATGGCGACTGCCTCGTGCTGCACGAAAACACTCCGCGCACATGGAAGCCCGGCGTACCTGTCACCATTGTCATCCACGGGCTCACAGGCTCGTACCGCTCCAGCGGTGTCGTCGCACTCGCCCGGCACTTGTTCGCACAAGGTGTGCGTGTGTTCCGCCTCGATTTGCGCGGCGCAGGCGCGGGGCTGCGAGTGGCCCGGAGGACTTACAATGCCGGCTGCTCGGGCGACGTACGTGCCGCGCTCGCGGCCGTTTCAACCCTCGCGCCCAACTCGCCGCTCTGGCTCGTCGGCACATCGCTCGGCGGCAACGTTGCTCTGAAACTCGCCGGGGAGTTACCGCAACATCCTGTTCCGCAATTGGCGAAGGTGGCCGTTCTCAATCCGCCGGCCGATTTACACGCCTGCGTTACTCGTATCGAAGAACGGCGGAATCGGTTTTACGAATGGCGCTTTGTGACCGAGCTGCTCGGTGCCGATCGGCTGCGGGCCAAAATCTTCGGCGGAGAGGCACCGCCGGAAAAGGCCCGCCGGCTGCGCCTGCGCGATTACGACGATCGTTACACCGCTCCGCGCGGCGGATTTTCCGGCGTCAGCGACTATTACACCCGCGCGTCGAGCGCTTCGCTTGTGCCGCATATCACCGTGCCGACATTAATTCTGACCTCGCGCGACGATCCATTCATCGCGGTCGAATCTCTCGAAGCAATGTCGCGACCTTCGCACGTTGAGCTGCGCATCGCATCAAGCGGCGGCCACACGGGATTCCTCGGCCGCGACGGCAACGGCGGTTGGTCGTGGGCAGAATGGGCGATTGTGAAGTGGTTGACTTGCATCAGAGAAGAACCAAGAACCGAAGAAACAAGAACCAAATAATAATCAAAATCAAGATTCAATAATCAAAAACGGGTTTGACGCCTCGAATTTGGTTATTGGTCTTTGATAGTTGATTCTTATTTGGTTCTTGTTTCTTCGGTTCTTGGTTCTTCTCTCAGATCACGCTGGTGCCGGTGCCGTCGCCGCCGTCGCCGCAGCCAGTTGCTCCAGAACCTGGGGCGGCGCTTCCTTGGTGCCGCGGCACTTCGGATACTTCGAGCAGCCCAGGAAATAACTCCCGCCACGGCCCGAACGCAACTTCATGGCCGCCCCGCAATCGGGACAGACCTCGCTGATTTCAATCTGCGGCATGTCCTTCTTCACCGGTGCGGGCGGCATCATGTCCTTGAGCTGTTCCTTCAGATCGCCTGTGATCGACTTGTAGCTCCGGCACTTCGGGTAACCCGAGCATGCCAGATACGGTGGTCGGCCGCGGAAGCCGCGCTGGATGATCATCGGCGCTTTGCATTTCTCGCAACGGATGCCCGTATCCTTCGGCTTGACCGGGTTGCCTTCGGCGTCGATGTTCCAGATGTTGCGGCACTTGGGATAACCTGAGCAGCCCAAGAACGGACCGCGCTTCCCTTCCTTGAGTAGCATCGCCGAGCCGCACTTCTCGCACACATGCTCGGTCGGCTTGCTCGACAGCACCGGTGTCCCGTCGGGCCCGTAGTTCATCGTCGTCTTGCATTCGGGGTAGCCCTCGCAGCCGAGGAACGCCGCTCCACCCGCCCGCGGTACGCGCTTGAGCATCATCTTCCCGCATGTCGGGCAGGGGATGTCGGTCATCTCAGCGGCAGGCCGGGCCTCTTCGCCTTCGCGAGGCTGAATGTACTTGCAGCCTTCGCGATAACCCGAACAGCCGATGAACTTATTGCCGGTCTTCTTCGAGTACTTCACCGTGAGCGGTTTTTCGCACAGCGGGCACTTTTCACCGGTCTCCTGACCGCGCATCGCACCGAGTTTATCTTTCGCCTCGGTCAGCGCCTTGGAGAACGGCGTCCAAAATTCGTTGAGCACGTCGGCGTACTGCATTTGCCGCGTTGCGATCTGATCGAGGTCGTCTTCCATGTGCGCCGTGAACTTCAGGTTCATGACGTCCGGGAAGTTCTCGACCAAAAGGTCCGTCGCGGCTTTGCCCACTTCGGTGGCATAGAAGCGACGCTCCTTCACCTCGATGTAACCGCGTTTCTCCGACGTAATCTTGCCGATGATCGACGCGTAGGTACTAGGCCGACCGATGCCTTCCTTTTCCAGCGCCTTCACCAAACTCGCCTCGTTGTAACGCGGCGGCGGCTGGGTGAAGTGTTGGCTGGCGATCAAGTCGAGCCGGTCCAGCGATGCGCCTTCCGTGACATTCGGCAGCACTGCGTCTTCTTGCTTGTGATGCGAATACATCTTGCGGAAGCCGTCAAACTTCAGAATCTTGCCCTGGGCCTTGAAGAGCCCTTCCGCCCCGTCATTCGTGCGGGCTTTCACTTCGACATTCGTCACCGCGAAGACCGCGGGCGTCATCTGGCTGGCGACAAACCGGGTGTAAATCAGGGTGTAAAGCCGCAGTTGGTCGTGCGCCAAGCCAAGCGATGCCGCCCGCTGCGGCGTCATGCCGACGTCGGTTGGACGAATGGCTTCGTGAGCTTCTTGCGCGCTTTTGCCTGAAGAGTAAAAGTTGGGCTTCTCCGGCAGATAGCGATCGCCAAATTGCGTGGCAATGTAACCGCGCACCAAGGCCAGCGCCTCGTTTGAGATGCGGGTCGAGTCGGTTCGCATGTAGGTAATGAGGGCCACCTGGCCCTCATCGCCAAGCGGCACACCTTCGTACAACTTCTGCGCGACGTCCATCGTCCGCTTGGCTGAGAAACGCAGTCGGAGGTTCGCCTGCTGTTGCAGCGTGCTCGTTGTGAAGGGCGGGGCGGCTTTCTCAGCCCGATCCTTCTGTTCGAGCTTCGCGATCGACCAGGTCGCCCGATCGAGTTGCTCCGCGATCAAGCGGGCGTCCGCTTCATTGGCGACGGCGTACTTTTCGCCCTTCCATTCCGCGATCTCGGCGCGGAATGAACCGGGTCGAGCTTCGTTCTTCTCCGCTGGTTGGTTTTCATCCGCCGGCTCAGCGGGGCCTTTTTTCTTGGCCGGGATCACGCGGTACGGTGCGGCCTCGAACGGCACGGTGCCTGTCGGCGCGACTTCGGCGATGATCTTCCAATACTCTTCGGACTTGAACGCTTCGATTTCGCGCTCGCGGTCCACAACCAGGCGTAGCGCCACCGATTGCACCCGGCCCGCGCTTAGGCCCTTGGTGATCTTGTCGCCGAGCAGGCCCGACAGCGGATAGCCCACGACACGGTCGAGGATGCGGCGGGCCTCCTGCGCCTTCACCCGATCCATGTCGATCTTTTCCGGATTCGCAATGGCGTGCTGGACCGCGCTCTTAGTGATTTCGTTGAAGTTGATCCGGTAGGTGCGATCATCTTCGAGATTGAGTTCATCGAAGATATGCCAAGCAATGGCCTCGCCCTCACGGTCGGGGTCAGTCGCCAGATAGACTTTGCCGGCCTTGGCCGCTTCCTTTTTCAGCTCGGCGAGAATCTGCTGCGGCGTCTTACGCCGGCCGTAGTTCTTATCTGGCTTGGGGACCTCGTAGCGTGGCAGCCAGCCGTTGGCGATGTTCACGCCGGCGACTTCTTCGCCCTCCCGGCGACGGCCCTTGGGCAGATCGCGCACGTGACCGTAGCTGGCGAGCACTTTGAAGTTGCTCCCCAGGTACTTGTTGATCGTGTTCGCCTTGGCGGGAGATTCGACGATCACGAGGTCCGGCCCCGTGCCATCGCTTTTCAGCTTGCGGCGTGTCGCAGTTTTGGTAGCCCCGTCCGCGACGACCGCGGCGGGAGCTTTTCGAGTCGTTTTTCGGGGAGTCGGCGTTTTGGCCTCATCACCGGTTTTCTTGCGTGGTGGCACTGTTCTGGTTCTCGGTTAAAGCTGGCAGGTTGTTGTTAGGTTTCGGGAGGGCGGGGCTCCTGCCGAGCCGGCTAGCCGGGCGCCTAGGCACCCAAATCCCGTCTGGAACAGCGGTTGTTGCCGCCGTCAGAGTCGCTACAATCCCACTTGCTGCGGGGGATACCCCCGTCCAACCTCATTAGTATAGAGGGGCCGGAAGTCAAGCCTTTCGCAGCCGGCCGAGGACAGGATGTCCGCCCTAAGTTGAGGTCCCGTAATGGCTTTCAATCCGTTCCATAGTTTTCGTCGGCATCAAAAGAAGTTTTTCGCCGCCCTGACGATCATGTGCATGTTCATCTTCGTGCTCTCCAGCGGCATGGGGCGCGGCGATTGGTTTACCCAATGGGGCGAGTATTTTGGCGGTCGCGGCTCGACCGCTCAGGCCGCTGCCAGCTTGTACGGCCGCGACATCGACCAAGCCACCCTGGCCACGGTCCAGCGCCGCCGGCTGATCGCCAATCGCTACATCGAGATGGCCATTAACTATAGCCATCAGGACATCAAGAACCGGGTTTTCGAACGCTTCGACCGGCTCGATCCGAGTTTCAAGCAACTCGTTCAAGAGTACATCAGCCCGCCGCAGTATGTCCGCCAATTGGGCGATTTCGGCGTCATCAACAACTGGCGAATTCTCGCCTCACGGGTTGAAGGTCTTCAGCAACAATTTGCTTCCAGTACCGAACAAAAGTCGGACCAAGCGTCCAATAAAGAGCAGGCCACTCTCGCCGCCGACTTCGCACATTTCTTGCGCCAAAGTTCAGACGTAATTCTCGAAAAGGGTCGCTCACCGCGGGATGGCTACTTCGGCGGCCGGGTGGACAGTCCCGAAGACACGCTCGATTTTCTTATCTGGAAGCACAAGGCCGATGAACTGGGCATCAATTATACGCCGCAAGACGTGGCTGAAGCGGTCACGCGCGAGACCCTGTCCCATTTGACGCCGGAAGCCACCACTCAGATTCACAATCATTTGAATTCTGAATACCGGGGCATGTACAACCCGGAAATGCTGACCGATGCGTTGGGGCAAGAGTTCCGCGTGCGTGCGGCACGCAATGCGATCATGGGCGAAGCCGGTTCGAGCAGTCGGATGTTCCAAACTCGCTCCGAGATGCCAACACTGACCACGCCGGATGAATTCTTTGAGTGGTTCAAAGACAATCGCACGCTGGTCCGGGTCGGCCTGATCGAGTTGCCGGTGGAGCAATTCACCGCCAAGGTACCCGATCCCACCGACGAAAATGCGCTCAAAGAACTTTACGCGAAGCACAAAAACGATGAGCCGAACCCGGCTCGTGAGACGCCGGGATTCAAAGAGCCGAGCAAGGTCAAAATTGAGTGGTTCGCTGTGCCAAGAGAGTCGGCCTTCCACCGCAAAGTCGCGGCCGCGGTTTTAGCGGCTGATCCGCTCGGCTTGGCGGCACGTCTGCTCGAGCAGTACGACTACTATTCAAACTACAGCCCCAATTGGACCAATCCGAATGGCTACGGCATGGGCCGAGCAGGCCTGCACGATTCGAGCGTGCTACGGGCCGAGAATTTCGCGGCATTGGCCGGCGCTTGCACGTCCGGAAACCCGCTCGCTGGGCCGCTGGCGATGGAAGCCAGCGCGTTCGTTCAAGAAAGCAAAGACCGCGCCCGCATTGGCGCAACCACCATCCTGAGCGGGGCCTCAGAAAACCTGCTCGGCATCGACGCTCTGCCCATGGCAGTCACGCCGGCGCCGCTCACGCTCGAGCAATTGCGGCCAATCTTGCTGATCCGCATCTTGGACGACTCCGCCTCGAAATTGCTGAAAAAGGATATCGAGACGTTCGAAACCGAGTTGGCCAAGCGTGGCAAAGAAGCCGATGGCAAAACGGTCGAGGCCTATGTCGCGGAATTCACATCGGCTCGGCAGTTCCAACGTGGCGGCATGACGGACCTGCGCGACCGCTTTCATTTGGCGGACGATCCTGGCTTGGCCCAAGTGCGAGCGGCATTCAAACAGATTGCAAGCTGGAAGCGCGTCGATGATCCGGTGGGCGACCAGTTCGCGATGGAACTCATGGAAAACCTGCAAGAGCCGGGCGCCAAGCCGGCGAACTTCCAAGCCTCGGAACTAGGTGCGTTCGATGTCTCTTACATCTTCTGGCGTAACGAAGACCGTGAACCGAAGGTCGTGCCATTCGAACAATGCCGGCCACAGGTCGTCGCGGCCTGGAAGCTCGCCAAGGCTCGCGACCTTGCCAAGAGCGAAGCGGAAAAGCTGGCCGCCGAGGCGCGCGGGATGGATGTGCAAAAGCTGCGCGATTTGGCGGTGCGAACCAGCCCCAAGCCATTTATGGAATTGAACGCCATGGGCAGGCTGAATGCAAAGATCTCGCCGATGGCCGGCCCATCGCAATACGGTCGGCCCACGGTGCCACGCGATAAGGTGACCTACCCCGGCGACATGGCCGCCCAGTTGGTGGACCTCCGAACTCAGGAGAACGGTGCGACGAAGGTGATCTCGGATTTGCCGAAGGCGAATTACTTTGTCGCCTCGCTGCTCGGAAAAGATGTGCCAACCGTTGAAGAGTTTCGCACGGTTTACCGCAACTCGATGGCTCCGTCGCAAATGCTGCGCGATCCTCTACTCAGCATGTTTCTCAGCGAGCGGCAAGCGAACTACGCCAAGGGCGTTTTGCAGCAACTGCGCGATGAAGCAAAGTTAGTCATTAACAAAAGCGACAAGAAACAGCCCGCTCAAGATCGCGATCGCGATATGTCGGATGAGAGCGGGGAGTGACGGTGGACTTGGTTCGTGTGATTGTCGTCTGAATTTGGTGGCGCAATTCACTGATTGCATTTCCTGCCAGGTCTGAAGATTTCAGATATCGTGGCCCACTCTGAGGTTCCTACATTTCGTGGCCCGAGTAGAGTCTCTTGCGTTTCGTGGCGCAAGCAGAGTCCCAGCATTTCGTGGCCGGGTCTGAAGGTCGCCTCTGGCGACCGAAGGCCCGCAGAAGTGGCAAGCGCTTGCGGGTTCAACCGGGCCTTCGGTCGCCAGAGGCGACCTTCAGACCCGGCCACGAAATGGAAGAAGCTTCAGACCAAGCCACGAAATTTAAGTAGCCTCTGCGCCGGCCTCGAAATGAGGGGGCCTCCGAGGGTGCCACGAAATGCATGAGCGCCACAAACAACTTTAACTAACACGCAATGCAAAGAGACCCAATCACTCCTCCAACAACCTCACCACCACCCCCGGCCCCGCCAAACGTGGCAAGAGATGCTCCGGCAAATGGCAGCGCACAATCACTTTGTCGTCATCAAATGTTTGCCGGAAGATGTCAGCGTGGGCGCCGAGATAAGCCAGGCCCCGGCCATCGGACGCGGGCAACGTCACCTCGGCCTTCACAAATCTCTCAGTCAACAACTCAACGACCGCATCGCGTAAATCGTCTAACCCAAGGCCCGTGGCCGCGCTGATCGTCACCGCTTTCGGGTGCCGGCTCCGAAGTGCGTCCAAGTACGTGTGATCGCTCACCCGGTCAGCCTTGTTCAGCACCAACAGCATCGGCTTCTTGGCGCAGCCGATCTCCGACAGCACACTTTCCACCGCTTTAATCTGATCTTCTGCCGTGGGATTCGATGCATCAACGACGTGCACGAGTAGCCGAGCTTGCCGAGTTTCTTCTAGGGTGGCTTTGAACGATGCGACCAGATGGTGCGGCAAATCTCGGATGAACCCGACCGTATCGCTGAGCAAAACCTTGCCGAAGTCCTTGATCTGCCATTGCCGGGTACGAGTGTCGAGCGTGGAGAACAACTGATCTTTCGCCAACACGCCCGCGCCGGTGAGGGCGTTCATCAATGTGCTTTTGCCGGCGTTGGTATAGCCGACCAGCGAGACAGTGTGCTCACGTCTGCGACTTTCGACTTCGCGGGCTCGTCGTGCTTGCACATCCACGAGCCGGTCCTTCAGTTCACGGATGCGCTGACCCACGAGACGGCGATCGACTTCAAGCTGCGTTTCGCCGGGACCACGCAGACCGATGCCACCCTCCGCTTGCCGCGATAAGTGCGTCCACATCTTGCGCAGCCGTGGCAACGCATATTCCAGTTGCGCCAACTCCACTTGTAGCTTGGCTTCGTGCGTCTTTGCCCGTGTTGCGAAAATGTCGAGGATCAATTCGGAGCGATCGAGCACTTTGACGTTGACCGCTTTTTCCAGGTTGCGGATCTGACCCGGACTCAGGTCATTGTCGAATAGCACAACATCGGCATCCGTCGATTCCACAAGTTGGGCCAGCTCATCGATCTTGCCCGAGCCGATGTAGCTGCCCGGATGAATATCGTGCCGCTTCTGCAGCAGTGTGCCGACGATGTGAGCACCGGCCGTCTCGGCCAGGCCGGCAAGTTCTTCGAGCGGGTCGGTGGTCACCCAGGGACGATTTGGCAGCGCAACGCTGACGAGCACGGCCTTTTCTTGCTTGACGCTGAGCTGGTCGCGATGCAGTTCGAAAGACAAGTCAAAACCTCGTCGTGGAATGCACTATTGTACCGCAGTGGTCTTTGATTGTTTAGCGGTTAGGGCCCTTCGCCGGTCCGCTGGTCCAACTCTTTGCTGCGCAACTCAAAATCAAAATCCGGATTCCGGCTCTCGAAAGGCATCTGATCAGTCGGGGGTGGCGGGGGCGGCACGGCGATCCGGCGAAGGAGCAGCCAACGCATGATGTTGAATAATCCCAGGACGATGGCGATCAATGCCGCGAAGTGCCAGCCCTTCCACGCCAGGGCCAGGACAGCGATGCCAAACCACACAACCGAAAACAACAAGTAAATGGCGGCGCGGTTCATAAATTGATTCTCAGAGGTTGTCGCGCCGCTGTCGAGATTCCGAGGCCCCGATGGTCGATCCCGAGTTCCTCAAAATCCTCCGCTGCCCGATCGACCCCAAGCGCAATGCGGAACTGACGCAGCCCGAAGAGTCCCATTTACTATGCTCGTTTTGCACCGTGAAGTTCCCGATCCGCGACGGTTTCCCAATCCTACTGGCCGACGAGGCTCAATTGCCCGCGAACTGCCCCACCATCGATAAATTGCCCTGCCGGGCTAAATAGCCGACACGTCTCGCCGGAAGTGAATTCGTCTCGAAGCCACCGGTCGGTCGCATCTCACTAATCTTAAAGGACTTGCAACCATCTTTTGGGTTCGCATCACGAAAAGTAATTTCCCTCAACTAGCTGTTTACGCCCCTTGAGTGGAATCCGACCCGCATCGACACAAATGCCGTGGAAAGTTATGTCCTGCGGCCATGAGCGGGCGGTGTCTTGTCGGCTTTTTGGCCGTGTTGGTGTTGGCGGGGACCGCGCGCGCCCAAACACCGCCGCCGGATCTGCCGCACTACGATATGCACGTCTCCATCGACCCGGCAAAGAAACAGGTCCACCTACAAGAGCGCGTGACCTGGACCAACCGCCACGCCCGCCCAACCAACGAACTGGTCCTCGCCGTTTATCCGCTCTTTAAGGTGCCGGACAAAGACTTCGGCCTGCTCGCCAAAACAGTTGAGATTCTGCGCCAAACGCCGTCCGAAGCACTGCTCAAAGATGCGGCCGGCAAGACACCGACCGCGCATCTTGCGAGCGACGGCCGGCCACTCAATGTCTTGATCAAGCCGGACAACCAAACGACCATCGTCATCCCGCTGCCGATGATGGTGCATCAGGGCGAGTCAGTGACGGTGGATATCGCATTCGATATGCAGCTCTCCGAAGTGCAAGGCCGGTGGGGCCAATGGCAGGGCGTGACGTTCCTCACCAATTGGCATCCCACGCTCTGCTTCTACGACGACCATGGCTGGCAACCGACGCCGTTCATCCCGTGGCACCAGCCGTTCTTCAACGAAGCGGGTTGTTATACCGCCACGATCACACTGCCGACGGGCCAGGTGCTCGCCGCGCCTTCGCAGATCGTCTCCGAGCGCGACTGCGGCGGCGGGTTGAAGGAAGTGATCCTGGCGCCCGCGATCTTGCGCGATTTCGCCCTCGTGACAAGCGACCGCTTCCAGGTGCTCGAAGGAACCGCGGGCGGCGTGAAGATTCGCGTGGTGCACCTCCCCGAGCACCATCACTACGCTCGAGTCGCCCTGCGCGTCGCCAGTGAGGCGATCCCGGTCTATTCGCAATGGTTCGGTCCTTACCCGTACCCGCAATTCACCGTCGCCGAAGCGTTCTTCCCGTGGAACGGCAACGAGTGCGCCGGCATGGTGTGGCTCGATCATCGCGTGTTCCAGTTGCCCGAGATGGCGGAGGCTTATGTCGATTATTTGCTGTCGCACGAGATTGCGCATCAGTGGTGGTACAACCTCGTCGGCACCAATGGTTACGCAGAGACGTTCATGGATGAGGCGCCGGCGACCTACTTCTCGCACCGCTTGATCGATCGCAAGGTGGGGAAGAACAACAACCTGATCAAGTATCCAAACGGGCTCGGATGGATGCCGAACATCCGGCGGGAAAACTATCGCTACGCGACTTGGCTTGGCTCGGTGCGCCGCGGCGAGGCCGGGCCGGCGGTGCAGCCGATGGATCAGTACGCCCATGTCTACGAATTGTTCGCGGGTGCCTACGACCGCGGCAGCCGGCTGATCATGATGATCGAAGACAAGCTCGGCGAAACCGCATTTCTCGACTTCACCCGCATCGTTGTTCGCAAATACTCGTTCCGCATCCTGCGCGTGGCCGATTATCAACGCGAGCTGGAAGAATACACGGGCCGATCATGGAAAGAGTTCTTCGACCAATGGGCCTACGGTCACGGGCTCACTGATTGGCAGGTGGAATCGGTTCGCCTGGAGAAGAACAATGCCGTCGAGATTACTGTTCGCCAGACCCGAGAGATTGATGAGCCAACAGTCGTCGGTGTGAAGCTCGCTGGCGGCGATGGCTACGCCATCCGTGTACCGATCAATCCACGCGCCGGTGTGATCAAAATCGACAATCCGCCCTGCGAGATCGAGCCGATCGATGAGCATGCCGTCCGGGTGCGGATGCAACTGCCGTCGGAGCCGGCACAGATCAGCGTCGATCCCGACGCTGTGTTGCCGGACGCCGATCCGACCAACAACCATTGGAAATCCACCGCGAAGTGGCGCTTCACGCCGTTGTACACGCAACTAGACGACGCCGACATGACGAACGATTACGATTGCTGGAACTTCCAGGCCGGGCCCTATGTCTACGCCGCCGCGTCGCAGGAGCCGTGGTATGCGCGCTCAGTATTAGTCGGTTTGCGGGCCGGAGCGGTGCGGACCCAGGAGTTTTCCGGCGGCGCCTTTCTCGCCTATCGCAACGACTTCCACGACATCGTGGCCGGGGCTGACGCGTTCGTTGATCACGTGCCGTTTCCAAAGACGCAGTTGGGCTTTCATGTGGAGAAGCGGGTGGCCGGCCCGTTTGCCACCGAAGGCCCCAACGACGTCACGCGCGCGGTGCTTTACAGCCGGTATGTGTTTGCGGGCACTGCATCGACTTACATGAACCCGATGCATTACGCCGAGATCTTCACGACGTACCAAGACAACGCGATGCCGTTCGCCCGACGCCCGGAATTGGGCGCCGTTCGCTGGGACCATTCGACCACTGCCGGCATTCACTGGAGCTTGGATTACCTCACGCCATATTGGGATCCCGAAGGCGGCTTCAAGGCCGATCTCTCGTATCAGGGCGGCGTGGCGGATCTCGACGAGTCGCGAGTCACGCATCGCTTTGATGGGGAGTTCACGTTCGTCAAGACGCCGCCGAGTTGGACGGGGCCGCTTAGCAATACCCGGATCGCCATGCGCGGTGCGGCGGCATACGCCACGCCACGGGATGGACTCTTTTACGCTCTCGGCGGCAGTACTCTGTTCCGCGGCTTCGACCTTGCCGAGCGGCAGGGCAATGCCCTTTGGGTCACGAACATCGAATGGCGCATTCCGCTCGTTCGGCACATCGAGTGGGATACCTGCGACCATATCGCCGGCCTGCGTGGCATTTACCTCGCGCCCTTCTATGATGTCGGCGCCATCTACGTGGATGGCCGGCAAGTGAGCAACGTGGCGCATGCAGTTGGCGTCGGCCTCCGTTGGGACGTGGCGTGGTTCAGCTTCATCGAACGCTCCGTGATCCGCCTCGACGTGGCAAAAACCATCAACGAGTCTTCGCCCGTGCAGCTTTGGATCGGATTTTTGCACGCATTTTGATGTGCAGGCATTTGTCGGTAAATTACACTTCATGGCAAACAGCGAAGACGAAGTACCCGAAGGCGCGGCATTTTTTCCCTCAATCGACGCCGAGCTTGGCGTGCATCCGCTGTTACTCGCGGTGTTGCATTCGGTTGTGTTTCTCGGCGGCTCGGCTGAAGAGATCGTAAACCCGACGGCGGCCGACGAAGCGCTGGGTGCGATCGCAGGTTATGTCGAGCGCTGCGATGGCAAAGAACGCCAACGCATTCTTGAGGACCTCTCCGTGCTACGTGGCTACGCGCGGGAGCAGGGCTGGCCAAAGCAACTCACGGCATTTCTGAAGAGTTTTCCGGTGGACTTTGGTTTGGCGGACGAAGAATGAACGCTGACCGCTATTCCCGGCAGGTTCGCTTTGCCGGCATCGGCTCCGAGGGCCAGGAACGATTGGCCGCGGGTCGTACGGTCCTGATCGGTTGCGGGGCGCTCGGCACGGTCATTGCGAATCATCTCGTTCGCGCCGGCGTCGGCTTCGTTCGCATCGTCGATCGCGATTTCATCGAGACACACAATCTCCAGCGGCAGATTCTGTTTGATGAACGCGATGTCGCTGATGGTTTGCCGAAAGCCGAGGCCGCGGTTCGCAAGTTGCGCGCGATCAATTCCGAGGTTACCATTGAGCCGGTTGTCACCGATGTCGATCGCACCAATGTGCTTGATCTGGTCGGCGACGCTCACGTCGTTCTCGACGGCAGCGATAACTTTGAAGTGCGGTACCTCGTCAATGATGCCGCCGTGAAGTTGGGCAAACCCTGGGTCTATGGCGGCTGCATCGGCAGCCTCGGGCAGACAATCACAATCCTCCCTGGCGAAACGCCCTGCTTGCGCTGTGTCTTCGAGGAAGCACCTGGGCCCGGAGAAAGCGCCACTTGCGAAACCGCCGGCGTGCTCGGACCGGCCGTCGCCGTGATCGCGAGCTTGCAGGCTACCGAAGCATTGAAGCTGCTCGCCGGTCGGCGTGACGCGATCAATCGCGCACTTCTGTACGTCGATGTCTGGGAAAACACCTATCGCCCGATCCAGATCCAGTCGATTCGGGAGAAGGTCGATTGCCCGTGTTGCAAGCGGCATCAATTCGACTGGTTAGACGGTAAATTCGGCGCAACTACGACCCGGCTGTGTGGCCGAAATGCCGTTCAAATCAGCCATCGGACGACGTCGCCACTGCGATTCGAAGAGTTGTCGAAACAACTCGTCACATCCGGTGCGGTCACGTTCAACAAATTCCTGCTCAAATTTGACGTCGGCGATTTTCGCCTGACGGTCTTTCCCGATGGCCGAGCTATCGTGCAGGGAACTGACGATCCGGACAAGGCGCGGGCCTTGTACGCCCAGTACATTGGACATTGATTGAACGCCAACTTCCGCGGTAGGCTAATGGTATGAGTACGACCGTGTCACCGCTGGTGAATCTCAATTCCGTGGCTCCGCTTCGGACGCGCCGATTCACTGTCGATGACTATCACCGCATGGCGAAAGCGGGAATTCTGACCCCACAAGATCGGGTCGAACTCATAAACGGATGGATCGTTTCCAAGATGACGCTCAATCCCCCTCATGCGATCTGCTTGTCAAAATTGGATCGTCGGTTTGGGCAGATGATACCCGAAGAATGCGCAGTTCGATGCCAACTACCGATCACTCTCGGTGATGACAGTGAGCCTGAGCCTGATTTGGTTGTCGCAACTGGGAAAGACGACGATTACGGCCAATCCCATCCAGGACCGCAGCAGGTGTTGCTGGTGATCGAAGTCGCGGATTCATCATTGGACATCGACCGCCATGAGAAGTTGATGCTCTACGCACTGCACGGTCTGTCGGAATACTGGATCGTAAATCTCGTTGATAGGCAAATCGAGGTTTACACCGATCCGGTTTCTACACCTCAGCCCACTTATCGTAAGCGGTCCATTTACCTGGCGGACGATCAGATACCAGTCGTTCTCGCGGGCAAGCCGTTGGCACAGTTGCTCGTAAAGCATTTTTTACCTGAGGCCGCTTCAGCGTGACTTATCTCGATAACGCCGCGACGAGTTTTCCCAAGCCGGAGTCGGTGTACCAGGCGATGGACCGTTGCGCGCGCGAGCAACTGGCGAACCCTGGGCGGGCCGGGCATCGCATGGCGGTGGCGTGCGAGCGGATCATCGACGATTGCCGGCACCGACTGAATCGACTGCTCAATGGCCGTGGTCCCGAGCGTTTCATTCTGACGCTCAATGCCACCGATGGCTTGAACATGGCGATCAAGGGGCTGCTGCATCCGGGCGATCATGCGATCACGTCAAATATCGAACACAACAGCATCAACCGGCCACTGCGGGCTTTGGAACTGGCAGGCGTAATCACCGTCACCCGGTTGACGCACGATGGTTCCGGCCTCATCGACCCGGACGTATTGAAACGCGCGTTGCAACCGAACACACGACTGGTCGCGATCACGCATGGCTCCAACGTCCTCGGATCGATCCAGCCGATTGCCGAGTTCGGGCGAATCGTGCGTGAACGTGATTCGCTGCTGTTGATCGACGCATCGCAAACTGTTGGTGCAGTGCCGATCGACCTCCAAGCCGACGCCGTTGACTTGATGGCGTTTCCAGGACACAAAGCCTTGCTCGGTCCCACCGGCACTGGCTCACTGTATGTCGGGCCGCGCGCACAATTGGCTCCCTGGCGCGAGGGAGGAACCGGCGGTGACTCAACGAGCGAAACGCAGCCAACCGAGTTGCCGTACCGCTTGGAGGGTGGCACGCCGAATGTACTGGGCATTTGCGGATTGGCCGCCGGCATTGCTTATGTCGAAGAACATGGAATCGAGAATATTCGCCGGCATGAGCTGACGCTGGCGAATCGGTTGCGTTCGCGATTGTTGGAACTTGGCTTGGAAGTCTTTGGTCCCGCCGATCCGAAACAGCGGGTTGGGCTGGTGAGTTTCCGCACGCCCAAGTTGCCCCCGCCCGAGTTGGCCGCAATTCTCGATCAATCGTTTGACATCGCGGTGCGCTCGGGTTTGCACTGTGCACCGTTTGCCCACAAATCGGTCGGTTCATTTCCGGATGGACTGGTTCGGGCGAGCCCAGGGCCATTTTCAACGGACGACGACATCGATCGCTTAACGGATGCTTTGAAGGAAATCTTGGCGGGCGTCTAGTGTTCGCTTCCTTGGCGGAGGCCAAGCTCGATTGGGATGTCCGCGGTCTTAGTGCCACCAGTTGAGATTTCGACTGTTCCCACGTAGGTGAACGGCGTCTGCTTTTCCCACAGATTAGGTTCTGGGATGACAACTCTCGCTGATCGGCGCTGCGGGTGGGCTGGCTCCGCTGGAATGGCACGAATCGGATATGCAATTTCAATCGTCTCGGTGCCGGGGCACCTGGGACCATAGAGTCGGCCGGCTAATGTGGTTTCCGCGTCAATGCCGTGATCGAAGTCTGCGTGGATCAGCACCTCGGCAATAGTGGCGCTGAGCCGAATGATTTGAGTCGTAATCACAGGCAGGTCAGGCATCATTCCCTCAAACAATCAACATGGCATCGCCGTAGCTGAAAAACCGGTAGCGCTCAGCAATCGCAGTCTCGTAGGCCTGGCGTGTCAGGTCTTCGCCGGCAAACGCACTGACCATTAATAACAGAGTCGTTTGCGGCAGATGGAAATTCGTCATCAAACAATCGACCGTGCGAAACGTGTAAGGTGGCCGGATGAACAAGTCGGTTTCCCCGGACCATGCGTTTAATGTTCCACTTTGCGACGCGGTTTCCAAGGTTCTTGCGCTTGTTGAGCCCACGGCCACCACGCGGCCCCCTCGCACTTTTATTTGCTGAACAGCCGCGACCGTGGTGGCGGGCACGGTGCACCATTCCTTGTGCATCACGTGCCGCTCGGGGTCGCTATCCTTCAGCGGTTGAAACGTGCCTAATCCGACATGCAGCGTTACATTGGCTCGCCGAACTCCTTTACCCTCCAATCGCTGCAGCAATTCGGGCGTGAAGTGTAGACCGGCGGTTGGCGCGGCCACTGATCCGGGCGCATTTGCAAAAACGGTTTGGTAATGTTCGCGGTCGCTGGGCTCATCGCGGCCCTTGCGGATATAGGGCGGCAATGGCACATGGCCGTGCCGTCCCAACAATGTCACTGCGTCGCCATACGGATCTGGTTGAAATTTCCAGGGACGCCCCGGCGGTCGTTCAATTAATGTCAAAGACAGCGGACCTGGCTCAACATCGACTTGCTCGCCGACGTCCAATATTCCTCGCGTTTGGCTAAGCATTTCCCAGCAGCCATCGGCACTCGTGCCGAGATAGAGTCCTTCCCACTTACCACCGGTTTTGCTTCGCCGCCCTAAGAGACGCGCGGGCAAGACGCGCGTGTCGTTGATGACCAATAAGTCGTTGGGTGCCAGTAACTCAGGCAAGTCGCGGACGTGTCGATGCTCAACGGCATTGCTGTCGCGACGAACTACCAGCAGTCGGGCCGCGTCGCGCGGCTCGGCCGGGTGTTGTGCAATGAGTTCGGAAGGCAGTTCGTAATCCAGAAACATGCATTTCACTTGAACGCTTTGAGCCAATCGTCGAAGGCCGCCTTTTGCCCTTCGACCGTTTTCGACGGACCAATCAGTTTGATGAAGTATGGTCCGTTGGGGCTCTGGAACATCACATTGATCGCGCGGAAATTCGGCTTGTCGCTCGATTTCGCATTCGGATCAGTCATGGAGCGAGAGACAAACGTTCCCTGGATGTCCAAGTACGTCACTTCAACATTGCCGACTTTGAATTCTTCGAGTTTGGTTTTTTCGGCTGGCGCGTCTTTGAACTGGCCCTTCCAACGCTGGAGGTTGGCCTTCTTGTCTCCGCCGCCACCCTTGCCGAAATACGACACCACGAGCTCGGCATCCTCCGGGTCGCCTTCGGCTTTGACGATGCGGAATTGCGCTTTGCGCATCGTGGACTTCACTTCTTCACGTTTCCACGCGGCCGGCGCTTTCGACTTGAGCCCGTCAATTTCGACGACGTTGTCATCCGCCGCCGTCGCGACGCCAACGAATGTCATGGCGAACAGGGCTGCAAATATTCGTCGCATGGATCTTCCTCCAAAGGTCATTCCACGATAGCCAGCATTCCCTGCAACTCGCCAAGCGCGTGTAACTCGCCGGCTTTCTCGGCCGCGCGAATTCCATTCCGGAGCACCTCGGCCGCGTCGGTATCCCGGCCAAGTTTCTGCAACGCTTGGGCCAGCATCAGGTAGGTCGGGACATAGTCCGGCTGGCCTTGCGCAAGACTGGTGAACGTCGCAACCGCGGCCGCGGCATCGCCGAGGCTCATTTGCTCCATGGCGAGCGCGTACTGCAAAAATGGGTCGCCCGGCTCGTTGGCCAGGAGCGATTGCAATTGTTGCAGCCTGGGTGAATCGGCCATCAAATGAAATCCTGCCCGGGCGGGTTTCTGTCGAGATAACCTACACATTTCGCCGACCCAAAGGCCAGTTCCTTGCGAAAACTCGCACAGCCGATACGACCGGAACAATCCGCAGGCTTCGTTCATCGGTACCGATCCGCACGTTGTGCCTGACAGGCAGCGGCCAAGGGCTTCCGTGGCAATGCACTTTCTTGTGGCTCTAGCGAGCCGAACGCCTTGGCCGAAATGACACACGAGCCATTGATCTGCCTCAGTGCATTCCGACCCCCGGAGGCTTCCATGCGTCAGCCGCTCCGCCTGCGTGCCATCCCTTTGGTATGCCGACGGCCATTCGCGATGACGGCCGGCGCTCTCATCTGGAGCCTGGCGATTGCCGGGTCACCGGCCGTACGCGCCGGCGATTTCCCGAGCCCCGGCTTGCAGCTTCTGCCCAGCAATCCACGGCGCTCACCCATCGTTGATGTTGTGGAGCGCGTCCGCGGCGCGGTCGTGAACATCCACAGCGAGCGAACCGTTCACACGGCGCCCGAAGAAGTCTTCGCACATGGCTCCAACCGTGTCAACGGCATGGGCACGGGGATCATTGTCGATCCACGCGGCTACATCATCACCAACCACCATGTCATCGAAGATGTGCAACTCTTGCGCGTTCGCCTCGCCGATGGGAGCACATATCCCGCCAAGATCGTAGCCCGTGATCCGGAAACCGATTTGGCGCTTTTGAAAATCGAGCCAACCACTCCGCTCCAAGTCATGCCGGTCGGTACCGCGAGCGACCTGATGATCGGCGAGACCGTGATCGCGATTGGCAACGCCTTCGGCTACGAGCACACGGTGACGATGGGCATCGTCAGTGCGACCAAGCGCGACGTCACGCTGAACAAAGAGATCAGCTACAAGCAATTGATTCAGACTGACGCCAGCATCAACCCTGGCAACTCGGGCGGACCGCTCATCAACATGTACGGTGAGTTGATCGGCGTGAACGTCGCGATTCGAGCCGGCGCTCAAGGTATTGGCTTCGCAATTCCCGTCGATCAGATGATCCACGTGGCGGCCGATATGATCAGTGGCCGGAAACGGTTTCAATCGCTGCACAGTCTCGTGTTGCAGGACCGCGTCGAGCCGGGTTCGAGCCCTGCGATTCGCAGCTTGGTGGTCGATCAAACTGAAATTGTGTCGCAAGCTTCCACATTAGGTTTGCAACGCGGCGATGTGATCACACGGGTGGACGATCAGAAGATCACCAACTCGCTCGAATTCGAGCGTGCCCTTTTAGGTCGCAAGCCCGGTGAGAAGGTTGTGCTGGCGGTGTCGCGCGACGGTGCCGAGCGGCCTGCGGAATTGGTGCTGTCGAGCCAAGAACGATCGTCGTCCCCGACAGACGTGGTTTGGAAGAAACTAGGCCTGAAACTGGCACCTTCGGCAGCGGAGTCGGTAACCCGGGTCAACAACCAATTTCGCGGCGGCTTAACAGTGGTCGATGTGTCTACCGAAGGGCCGGCTGCTCGCTCAGGGATTCAGCGTGGCGATATCCTGATTGGCTTGCATCAGTGGGAAACGCTGACAATCGACAATGTGGTCTACGTTTTGAACCACCCGGACGGGGCGTCGTTCGGACCACTCAAGTACTTCGTCATTCACTCCGGCGAAGTGCGAAAGGGCACGCTGAAATAACGATCAACCGTGCTTGTCCCAAACTGGTGAGAACACTTCCTCTTTGTGCCGTAGCTGATTGAAGCGGCGTACCAGAGCGTGCATCACCCGGCAATGAGCACGGAACGACTCGGTGAGCTTGCCAGCCGCGCGTTGTGCGATGGCTTCGTCAAATTGCGATTTCACTTCCGCGAGTGCATCGCCGCGATCCGATTCTGGCAACCGTTCGCGCACGGAATCCTCGGCCAGCACCAATTTGTCGATGAGGGCCGGCTCCACGGGGCAGGGGATTCGAGCATACACATGCAATGGCCGTGGCTCATCCGACTGCTCAGCTTGCGATGCAAATGTGCGCGATTGAACCAGCAGCCCGCCCAAGCCGATGGCGACGGCCGCCGCCGCGAGTGAGAAAGCCGCCGCACCGCCCGGCCAATGTAATGCGAACAGTGCCAGCGCGAAAATTCCCAAAACGATGCCAACCAAAAGTGCGGTGAGGGGCCAATGTTTGCGAATGGGCTCAAATGGCGAGCGAGTCGGCTTACTCGCGGGCAGGGGTTCCGGATCGCCGCTCAACCGCGCGATCAGCACCGTCACGTTGTCCGGCCCACCACGCAGATTCGCCAACTCGACGAGAAACTCGCACGCTTCTGCCGCAGGCAGCGACGCGAGAATGGCGCCAATCTCGTAGTCGGATAGTTGGCCGGACAATCCGTCGCTGCACAGCAAAAACGTGTCGCCCGGTTTGAGCGGGTGCGGCCCTTCGATGTCCACTTCCACAAATGCTTCCGGACCGAGCGAGCGCAGTATGACATTCGACTTGATACCGTGCAATTGGTCCGGCCGAATTCCTTGACGGCGGGCGATCTCCCAGACGGCCGAATGATCGAAGGTCAATTGCTCGAGTAAGCCATCGCGCAAACGATAGACTCGGCTATCGCCCACGTGGGCCACCCAGGCTCCCTCGGGCCGCAGCCAGAGTGCGGATGCTGTGGTGCCCAGGCCGCGAAACTCCGGATTCTCTTGTCCAATGGAATGAATACCGGCGTTCGCTTCGGCGTACGATTTACGCAAGGCGTTCGCAGGTCCATCGTGAGAGTATTTCGAGACGAGATGCGGAATATCACGGGCGGCCTTGGCCGACGCTTTTTCACCGACCGCGTGGCCTCCCATTCCATCCGCCACCACGAACAAATGGCCATGCTCGCGCCAGCGCGATTCATCGGGAGCGATCGAGACGCCAAAGGCGTCCTGATTGTGACTTCGGCGAATGCCGACGTCGGTACGGGCACAGTTTTCGAGCAATTCGAAACCGATCACATCGGTCCCCAGGGCCTTGGCATGGCGATGTCATCTCGGCATCGCGTTTTGAAGATTATCGGCGGTCAGGCGATGGCCCGCAAGGCGGGGGCGCGTCACAGTGCCCCTGTCGGCGGCAAAATGGGCCGAAACCGCACGCATCCTATGCCCGGCGTCCGTGCCGGGCATAGCCGCCGAACCAAAACGGCCCGCGTCACGTCCCTTGCAGCAGCCCGGGTATGCACTTATAAAACAGAGTTGTCGCTGATCCCCTGTAGCTCAGCGGTAGAGCAGCCGGCTGTTAACCGGCGGGTCGTAGGTTCGAATCCTACCGGGGGAGATCGATTTTCAACGAGCGGACCTACGGTTCCAAGAGTTAACGGGCGACGCCAGAATCTCGTGGTTCTTGCTCGCCTCATTTTCCCCCTTTCTTTGCAGTATTCCCAAACGTGGCGCGTTAACCAAAACCTCTCCCAATGTTCGAGAGATCGACCGGGGTGCGGTCGTAACCCCCGGTTCTCGACTGCACACCGCGCGTAACACATGCGGAATCTCTCGCTCTCTCAATTAACAATCCCCGCGAGTTAACAGCCGATGACCTGCTAGTTAACAAAGGTCTCCAGATTTCGGACTGGGGCAAGCGCAAGACTTTTGAGGCAGCATGAGTTCTGCCTAAAGGTTCCCTGCAACCAAAATTCTGCACTCAACGGATGACTGAGTGACCTTTTTAAGGACGAGTCGCTTTCCTTACGGGAACCTAGGGCGATGCCGAAGGCTGACCAACTCAGGCCGTTCGCCTGAAGAGGTGATGGAGGTGGATGAGTTTGCATCTCATACTGAGGGTGCGCCTGTGCCATCGACACAATTTTGAAAGAGTTCTGACATGGGCGACACAGTAATATTGCCAGATGGCTTCAGGAGTCGTTCGTCCGGGAGTGAACGCATGAAGGACAAAGGCTGAAACAAACGCCACTCGGCGGACCGATCTTGTTTCGTGTGTGCTTGCGTCTGGAATTCCGTTTCCCACATGTCGCGGGAATTAAACCAAACGCCCCGCATTGCGAACGAAAAGGCCTGCGGCTCGCTCGTACATGAACGATTCACGCAAAAATCGTATGGCAGGAGATCTGACGTGACGAACAATGGTTGGGTGATTACGGCACGCGCCACACGAACTTTGTCAATGGACATTTCCGCAAATGTGGAAAAACTCTCGTCGAGAGTCATTGTCAGGCGCAAATACCGCGGTTCGGCAAGATTCATCGTTCGGTCAGAAGTCATTGTCACGCTATTACCCTGGGCGCCGACGGCTTGGAATTCCAGCTTTCCACAACGGTCCATGAAAAGGCCCCATTTTATTCTAGTTTCAGGAATGGACGCCTCAAACAATACCGCTCGGTTGGCGGGGAGAACAGGCACTGCGAAATCGAAGTGAAGCTCCCAGTCAAGCAAACTGCTGAATAGATGATGTCCCACGCGGAGAACTGCACGAGCAATTTCAAGCAATACCCAAGCGAAGAAATTCACTCCTTTGACGTCCCCAAAGACTAGTGAGTTAGCGAATTCGGGTGGAATCGAAGGAGAATAGTGCGCCCCTCCATTCTTGTTTGCAAAACAGTCAATGACTTCTGCAACGGAAAAGGACCTTCCGTTTAAAGACAGCATTTTGTGGTCAAGAAACTCATTCAAGGAAATTGGCTTGTGGCCGGGAAACTGCGGATGTACCGAGGCGCCCTGGTCAAAAACTCTGTCCGACCAAAAAAGCGTTCTCCGAAATAGTTGCATCGGTATTCCTTCTGACGTGATGTCCAGGGTGCTGTCCACAACTATCAGGTTGCAGTGCATGTCCGAGCAATTTGGCGCAGATAGGTGCGCAACTCTCCCTTGCGCACGGGAGTTCCCATCGCGGCAATCAGGGGGCTAACCGGCACGCCGATAACTTTTTAGCAACCCGCCGAGTCGTTCGGCGCTGAATACTGAGGTATCGACCTTCAAGGTGGTGGTAGGCGGATCGAGACCTGAGAGCGGCCGATTTCCCAGCGCTTGATGTGGCCGATCTTGGTTGTAGTAGGCTTCGAACTCGGTGCACAACCATCGCAGGTGAGCTTCGCCAAACACCGTGAAATGATCAAAGCACTCTTGTTGAACGGTCTGGATGACCCGCTCGCAATAGGCATTGAGGTTGGGCGCGACAGGACCCAGACGACGCACGTCCACTCCCTCGGATTGAAAAATCGCGTCAAAGGCCCTGGAAAAACTCGTGTCATGATCGTGAACGAGATGGCCTACCTCCAAGCCAACTTGCTCGCAATGGAGAGTGTAGTTTCGTGCCTGCTGCGTCACCCAGGCCGTATTCGGATTGGCCGTCGCTCCGACTATGCGCAGCCGGCGAGTGCCTATGTGGAGAAACACCAGCACAAAGAAGTCGACCGGACCGCGCAGCGTCCACACCTTCTGGGTGAAGAAGTCGCAGGCATGAAGCGTCTTGGCATGACGAGTGAGCCAATCCGCCCAGCTGCCGCGACCTTGTTTCGGACCCGGATCAAACCCGCCTTGCTTCAGGATGTTGATCACCGTCGTGCGAGATATGCGAATCCCCAGTTTCTTGAGTTCTCCGAGAATACGGGTGTAGCCCCATTGGTTCTCCTCCGCCAAGCGGAGGACGAGCTGGCGCACGGGAGTGGCGGTCGGGGTGCGACCAAGTTTTCGACGTACCGTCTTTGCCAAGGGCTGTGCCAACCACCGCCGCATCGTTCGCGCCGATACAATCCCGATGATCTGATTGATAATGGAGCCCAGTGGTCGGGCCAGTTTGACCAATCGCCGCTGCTCGCTAGGAGTAACCACCAGACGTTTAGGCAGCCGCGCTCGAAGGATCCGGTTTTCCTGCTTCAAATATTCGACCATCTGAGCCAGTTGGCGATCGGTGGCCGAAGCCAGTAAGAGGAAGAAGGCTTGGACGAGCTTTGTCATACATTGGGCCTGAAAACAGCAACCGGATCGAATGGTGGTCAGAGATTATGCACACCGGCCGAACTCACTCACCACAGCACTCACACCGTTTGGCTGGCGGCGTGGGGAATTGAATTGGAACTGATTACGCTTCGGGGATTAGGGCTGGCGAACATCAGCCGGTCGGTCAGCTCGTTCGAGACGGTTTGCGAACACGTTTAGCGCGCGCATTCGGAGAGAGATGTGCTGCGGCCAGGGAAGGGTGTGAGGGAAGTAAGGAAGGGAACTCAAGCTCTCGCGCGCCTGTTAACTCATGCCATGACTCCCAAGAGCTCCCCAGTGGATGATCCATCTCACGGAGAAACCCGTCGAATTGGCGGAACGCGCCATCGAGTATTCCTCGCAGCCCGGCGAGAACGTGCTGGATCTCTTCGGCGGCAGTGGCAGCACGCTGATTGCGGCTGAACGCACCAAGCGGCCGCACATCATTGCTCAAACAGGCTCGGATGTCCTCCGACGAAAACACCGCATCGATCGTATCTTCGAACGAGCAACAGTGCGAGAATGGCGACTTCATTTGCTTACTCCACCCCAGGCAGCATTTTCTACTTTAACGCGTCAGCCATTCCGAGGCAGTCCTAGCGAAACAAGATAACACAGGCTGAATCCAATTCGAACCTTTTCATACCTGATTTCCAATTCAGCCGAAAACGCAGGTTAACAGGTACCTCGCCCGCGAGGGGGTTCAAATTCCGACAGGTTTACAACGGCCGGTTTGACGGCTTGCATTCGCTCGAATGGTTAGATGCGTCGCGAGCAGGGACATCCGTATGGGACTCTGTCTGAGATTGACCGTTTGCCCCAAAGGTCGCCGGTCGGCCTCAAAAGTCAAAACCAGCGGCGAAAAACAAATTGAAGTTCAGCCCACCATCGTTCCATTCGGCCACATTCGTAAACCAACGCAGGCTGGCTCACGCACCCTTGGTCATCGAAATAAACCAATACGTTACCATCAGTAAGTTCCCAGCGTAGCAGTCCGGGATATTGGAGCGGGCTAGGGTACTCGAAATTTGGCTGTCCGAGAATCTCTATTGCACGATCTCTTGTGTCCCGCTCCCGAATGAACCGCGCATCTCGCACCGATATGCTTCTCGGGCCGAAAAGGACGAGCCAGCCGACCACGCACAGCGGCAACAGAATGCCCAGAACGATAACCCGTCGCCGCGTCAGCTTCACGGCTCACCCCTCGCGAAGGAAATAATAGACCTGACTCACCTAGCTTTGGGGCGGCTGATTTTTGTAAGCCCGATGCAAGAGGAACATAGCTACGGTCGGACTGATCATAAGGACGAGGATGACGCACCAGGCCAATCGCTTTTCCGGACGGACGATGATTTGGTAGATGGTGTACGGATACGTGGGCAGAACCACCACAAACCACAAAACGTAGAGATGCAGCGGCAAAGGTTGCCTCACGTTGCCTCCCGTTTCTTCGCGGCCTGCTAGCGATTGTCTCATGGGCCGGGGAGCGGGGCAAGGGATGGCTTTGCACACACCGAATCGCCTGCACCACGATTCCGAACCCTGCACAACGAATCGGGTATTCTGTGCAAGTCAGTGAGTCTAATACCAAATCGGCCATTTACCATGTCGCGCTTTGTGCACGATGGCAGTTCCGATGAACGCTATTCCGAGTCCCAACATGCCCCCGAAGGTGGCCAGAATTACTTGAAAAACCGTGCATTGCTTCAGCCAATCATTCTGACTCTCGCCAAAAGCAAGCTGATACAAGAGCGGTGCAACAGACAACACCAATAAGAGGTATCCGATTGCCACCACGGCTCGCCCGGCGCGGAGAGAATTTCTCTCAGCGGACGAATACGATCTAGCGGCCATAGCGCCCCCCCCTCGCAATTGTCGCATGGGCCGGAAAGCGAGGCAAGCCGCGAGAGTCCGCTCCGGCTTGCTCCGGCTTTGCTCCTAAATGGCGAAACGAAACGTAATCGACTGAAACGAAACGAAATGGGTTTTCATCGAATGCCAATCCACTGCAAGAAGCGATGGTATGTCATCCACACCTGCTGCCCAAAGTCCCAAGTGTGCGTTGTGGTTTTGGTCGCGCGGCCATCCAACCCAAAGTTGACCCATATTTCACCATCACGACCAGACCAACCCATTGTCCAACCATCTGGGATGTATCTACCATAATTCTCGCCAGGCGCAACGATTTCTGGCACTGCACTCTCACCTTCATGATCCGGCACACCCAGTATCGAAAACACTTCGTTTTTGCTCATCCCAACTTGAATTTGTCTGCTCTTTGAAATCGAAATACGAGAGTAATACTGCCACAGACCCACTGCGAATACGACGACAAAAACCACGGCTAGCAATCTTTCGACCTTTCGTCGCGTTAGCTTCATGCCCGCCCCCGCATCTTCAAAACGTTGCGCCGTCATCCTTCTAGAACTCGCCTTGATGTTAAGGCAACTATACCCAGTCAAGGCTGGACGTGGAGCAGCACTAACCTCCAACCAAATAAAGGTAGAGCGTGTTGCTAAGTCGCTTGGCGTCGGGCCCGAAGGCGACCGCATTCATATTTCCGCGCTGGTTCTCAACGACATGCCATTCGATGTCGTCGCCGTATTCATCAACAAGTTGGAGGTACTCGGCAATCGCGGGGCGGTTTGCATCTGCATGCAACTTGTACCACGACCCGCCATCCTGGACGTGGATCCAAGCAGTCCGCTCGTCGGTCCCAGTAGGGCCAATGATGTGCTCGTCAGTCTCCGCGAGCCATTTCCGGATACGCCTGTGAAGTTCCGCTTTCGTGATCGCCGCGCCGACACGGACTTGGTCCATTGGCATCGCTGTGCTCCTTCGCCAAACTCGAACACGTTTGACGTATCGAATTATATTCCCTCATTTTCGAAGTGCCCGAAGATGCAGGTAACAGGTACCATCACCTCTGGGCGAAAGGGCGGGCCTGGCTCGGAACCCCGAAATGAACTCTAGAGTCCGTATCCTGCACAATGATTCGGGAAATGGTGTGCAAGTGGGGCATTGCAAAGTCGCTTAGAAGGGCAGACCAAAAAACCGCCACTTCAAGACTTCTAGCCCAGTCGCATCTACCTTGCCGCGAAAGCGCACCCGACCCTCATAATCGAAGCCGACCCTAATAACGCCATCCGATGCGATCCAACAGGATTCCTTGAACTTAGGCTCATACTTCGATTTGTTGGGCGGGCCGAACATCGCCAGTATCTCCGACTCGGTGGCGTCATAGGACACGTCTTCAACTTGGGCAATCGTCAAATGGCGGGGAGCGAAGACTATCGCCGCTCCAAAGAGCAAGGCAAGAAGGGCCACCGCGATAATCACCCGTCGCCGCGTCAACTTCACGACTCACCCCTTGAGTCATCTGGGCGATTTCGCAAATACTCACGAATGACGTAAAAGAGGCCGATTGCACCCCCGAACAGGAAACAGGGTATCGCGATCTGTAGCATGGCTCACCCCTTCCGCTGGCGATTAGTTTAGCCGAACCAACTGACGAGCTGCAAACGACACTAGGCTCTACCTCAAAATTGCCTTTGCCCCAAAATTCCGCGTTCTGCCTCAAAATTCAGTTTGTGGTCGGCGGAAGCTGGGTCTGAGGTGGGGGCGGTAAGTAGAAAGTGGTTGAATTCCAAAAACGGTCCCATAATTCGCGCAGTGTATATCGCCTGACCGTTGGTTTCATGTAGACAGAGTCGTGTTGAAATACGATTGTTACTTGTTCGTCCCAGAACTCCCACTCCGCGAGCCCGTTGCCGGTTAACGGCCCCCGCGCTGACCTTACCGGTGTGCCTAACAGAGCTTCGACCTCTTGATGGGACATCCCAGTTGGACCTGATTAGCCAACTTGGCTGCGTAGCTCTGAGCAAATAACGCAAGCCATCCCAGCGCGGCAACCAGCAGCAAACACGCTATAAGTACCCGACGCCGCGTCAGCTTCACGTCTCACCCCTTGCGTTTTCGACGATTACGGTGGTCAGAAACTGCAATGAGTAACGCAAAGATCGCTATCGCGGGTAGCGCAACAGCCATGAAATAAACGCCGATCTCCCAAAGTTGCCACTTTGCTGACTCTTGCATCAGAGCGTCCGTCACGGCTCACGGCTTCGCACGGCATAAGGCCTTTGCACAGCATAGCTGAATCCTGCACAGCATTGGCTCTTGCCGTGCAAGTCGAGCCGTTCAGTGGGCTTGCACACCGAATCGTTTTCCCCAACATTGGGCTAATGATGGGCAAGTAGCGGAACAGTTAGTGTCTCAGTTTGAAAATGAGAATTTCGGCTAACTGCTTTTCAGCTCCGAGCCACCGAGTTTGAAACTGTCGGCGTCTTCTCGGAAATCGCGGAGTGCCCGATCGACAATTCTTCGAATTTGCTTCTCAACCCCATCGACATTCTGTTGGTCGGGTGGCAGAGCCATCCAGCAAAACTGAATCGCCTGTCGGATTTGCTGATCTACTTGCTGTGGGCTGAAAAAGGTCCGCAATCGCTCCTGCGCATCGCGATCATTAGGGTCACACTTCTCAATCATGGTGTACTCCAATTGCGGCCTCTTACTTTCCCATCCCCAGCGCTGCACCCCTTCCGCTAGTGATTGTCGCATGGGCCGGGGAGCGGGGCAAGCCGGGGGAGTCCCGGTCCGGCGGTTTGCGCTGGCTTTGCTCCGGCTTTGCTCCCAAATGACTAAACGAAACGAAATCGACTGAAACGAAATGAAATCATAACCCGATTCGCCACCCGAACCCCCAGCGGAGTCGGCGGAAGCTTGTTTCGTACCAGTACGAATCAGCCATCCCGCCAAACGTCCTAGCTACGCCATCGGTATAGATCACAAAACAAAAACCATCGTTGCAGGCCCACATGTGTGTTATGTCTTTGACACCTTGATGAGTTGCATTGATGCTGGGAGGCCCAAGAATGGCCTCGACCTGCTGTTGTGTCATTCCCTTTTCTATTTGGCGGATTTCCAAATAGGAATGGGCATTGTCAAAAGCGACTAGCGCAAACAAAACCAGTATCGCTAACGCAAGAAAAGCACTAATGACGATCCAACGTCGCCGCTTCACGCCCTACCCCGCATTTTCAAAACGTCACGCCGATCATCCTTCCAGAACTCGGCTTCAATGCCAAGTTCGATTTGCGACATGATCACCACAGTCAGATTGTACGCGATGAACTTGCACAAGCACTCGTTGACCATCGCATCCGGGGTCTTGCTCCGGACACTGTCGCCGAACTTTCGCTTGACGGCCGAGAATGTACTTTCGACGTTTGATCGCCGGTGGTAGCGTTCTAAAAACTCAGGTTTCTTGTAGCGATAGAAATTCACCATCGCCTCAAACAAGCCGCCACTCTTGCCGGTCGTGTTGCACTTCGGCGCGATGAACGCGGTGCCGCCAAGCCGATCAATCAAGTCCACGTTGGATTTCGACAAATAGCCTTTGTCCGCCACAACGTCATTCAGTTTGAAGTTCAAGGCGGTGCTGGTCACAAGTTCCGGCAAGAGCGGCCCATCAGCCGCATCGCGGTCTTTGATTTCGATGGCCGTGACGATATTGGTTTTGACGCCCGTGCAAATGTGAACCTTCACCCAATCGCGCCCGCTCCGCTCGGACCCGTATTTTTCGTCGGTCCAGCGTATGAACTTGCTGACGCTGAACCCCGACGAATCCACCGCAAAGTTCGTTTCGATTTCGCTCAGTGGCATCGCGGACAAGCCGACCAATTGCTTGAGCGGTTCTGTCATGTCAGCATCGGCCATGAAGCAATTGACTTTGTTCGGATGCAATGGCCGGGACAGGTGGCCGTTAGTATGCGCGTCGATCAGGTCGCAACCAAATCGACGGCTCGACAATCCGGCGTACACCTTGTAGATGCTGGCGAAAATTCGATCCGGCAAAGCGACAGGTCGGCGACCGACGCCCGGATACTCCGGTTCGGGGACGCCTGCGCAGAGGTCGGCCAGCAAGACTTGGAAGCGATGCCGCTCCGTGGTCTGCGCCAAATTGTAGGCCTTCCAATTTTGGGCGTAGGTTTTCTTCTGTGGAAGGGCGTCCGTGTCGATCTTCGGTGCTTTGACTTTCTTCTGACGCTCTTGTGTGAGCCGCGCAGCGTGGATGTGTTTGCACGGCTCTTGCCGTAGCTCGAAGTCAGCACAGTCGCAAAAGAGATCGCCTTGCGTCAGACGCACGCGGTGAAGGCTGTCGCTGGATTGTGAAGGCACGAGCCAAACTCCATTTCGGAATTCGATTGGCATCCGTGCCGAAATTTCCAAACCCGCAAGTTCACGGGAAGTCATGGCATATACCCCAGGCCCTAAATCGTGCCAACCCCAATTGTCTCTCCTAGTAGTATATACCAATAGTAGATTGACAGTCAATACAAGCAGTAGATACAATTGGTAAATTATTTTTGGAGGGAATCGTCGTGAATAAAGGCAATAAACCGCTCGGAATGGTTCAGCTAATTGGCTGTCGGTGCCGATGCGGCCACGAATGGCTACCGCGCGAACCGGGAAATAAACCTCGGGTCTGCCCTAGGTGTAAGAGCCCGAATTGGGACCGCGCTAAGAAATTCGAGCGGGCGAAATAATATCTACGTAAACTATTGTCTATCCATATGTTACGCCGAATTTTGGCTTAAGATCAGTTGACTGATCTTATTTTGCTATAATTGGCCTTGTTGGAGCCCGGAGCGCTCATGAAAACAATTTCTCGCGATCAAGTTATTGATCGAATCAAATTTGAAAATCCATGGTGGAAGCCGCCACACCAAATAGATGCGTACTACCAGGCGATGCAGCCGCGAGCATATTTCGGTCAGTTTTACGGACTGACGATAGAAAAGATGCCTCGGCGCGCCCTCATTCTGATGGGCCCACGGCGCGTAGGAAAGACGGTTCTGATTTACCACGCTATACAGCGGCTTATCAAGAAGGGGGCAGATCCTCGTTCACTGTGGTACGTCACAGTTGAAAGTCCAATTTACAATGGGCTCGGACTAGAAGAGTTGCTCAATTTGGCGTCAGAGGCCAGCGGCATCGCGTTAGATCAAGAGGTTTATTTCTTTGTAGATGAAATCCAGTATTTGAGAGAATGGGAAGTTCATCTCAAAACGTTGGTAGACGCGTATCCGCGTGTAAAAGTAGTTGCCTCTGGAAGTGCGGCGGCGGCGCTACGACTCAAAAGCAACGAGTCCGGCGCTGGAAGGTTTACTGATTTTTTGTTACCGCCTTTGACATTTCATGAATATTTGAAGTTGCTGAAGAAGAGCGATTTAGCTACGGTAGTCAAGGATAATTCATCAGATTTTATGATGACCTCTCGCGATATTGGAGCGCTCAATGAGGCGTTTCTGCATTACCTGAATTTCGGCGGCTACCCCGAAGTTATTTTCTCAAAACAAATTCAGTCTGATCCGGGGAGGTACATTCGCAACGACATTATCGACAAGGTGCTACTGCGGGACCTTCCTAGTCTCTACGGTATTAAGGACATTCAAGAACTCAACACGCTGTTCACTACTCTCGCGTACAACACCGGCGATGAAGTCTCTTTGGACGGTCTCTCCCAAAATTCGGGACTCGCAAAAAACACGCTGAAGCGATACATCGATTACCTAGAGGCTGCGTTCTTGATCAAGATTGTCCATCGAATTGATCGAACTGCAAAGCGGTTTCGGCGAGCTACGCATTTCAAAGTTTATTTGACAAATCCTAGCATGCGAAGCGCGTTGTTTTCCCCATTGGGCCCCGATGACCCGGCAATGGGAAATTTAGTCGAAACTGCCGTTTTCGCGCAGTGGTTTCACTCGCAGAATGCGTCTCTGCATTACTCACGGTGGAATGAGCGTAATATTGAGGGCGAAGTCGACATCGTCTACATAGATGAGCGAATGAAGCCGATGTGGGCCGTTGAGGTCAAATGGAGTGACGAATATGCGTCGGACTGGACCAAACTCGCGAGCTTGCGCCGCTTCCTCAGCAGTCACAAGTTAACCACGGCCAGCGTAACTACGCGAACAGTCAGTTCTGTTACCCGAATCGACGGTGCCGAAGTCGAGTTCATTCCAGCGGCACTTTACTGCTATCTACTGGGTTACAACATAATAAGGGCTAAGTCAGCCACGGCAGCTGCTAAACGCGGGGCGCGAATTCGTAACGAAGGCATTGGAAAAGATGATCCTGTGCCGCAAATGGCAGATTAAGCATTTGGCGAGACAAGCCTGCACAGAATTCCCGATTCGTTGTGCAGGATTCGGCTATGTTGTGCAAAAGCGATTGGGTGTGCAAAGCCAGGCGACTACCCTCCCTAGCAGTGACGACGCTTCAAAACGTTTTGCCCCATCCTGAAACGAAATCACCCAAAACGCTTTGATTTGGGAACAAAGCCCTTTGCTCCTAAATGACAAAACGAAACGAAATCGACTGAAACGAAATGAAATGGCTAACGGGACCCGAAAACCCATCGCCATAGCGTGTGATACCAGTGGCCGTCCTGGTATCCGACAGCCTGAATAACTTCACTTTCTTTCGTGTACATGACAAGACACCACCCGTCACGGCATAAGTAAGTGCAGACCTGAATTTCCGGAAATTCAGGATGAGCGTTTGAATGATCTGGACGCGCCATGTACAACCCGGCGCCCAATCGCGGAGGGCTTATTCTTTACAAATGGAAAGGAATTCAAACAGAGCCGCCGGAAGGTTGGCGCCTAGGCGACAAGATGATTGATTTTCCAAATCAGGGCAACCCAAGGGCTAATTGGAAGACGAACTATGGCCTACTTCGAGCCGAGATGTCGATGGATGAGCCCATCTACGACTCATTTCGCGATCCAGTTACCGGCGCTCAAGTACCTTCGCCGAGCGGATTTCTTAGAGCGGAACGGTACATTCTCGAGACCCGAGATTGGCGAATAAATGTAAAGACGGGCGAGCATATGCCTCCGAGGAGATAAATATGAGGCCGGACATTTTTGCAGATTACGCGATTAATGCGTTTTCCTTCCTCGAAAAGGAGTTTTCGTTTTCCTCCACATGGCAAGGTGGGTACGCAGTCCGTTTCGACGCGAAGGACGTGTTTGTTGCCGTGGAATATCAGATCGCCACGTCGCTCGAAATTCATGTCAAGGTTGGCTTAACAGCGGGCATTAGACATCAGGTCGAACGCCCGTTCGAAATTTGGGAAATACTCCATTTATTTGGTGTGAGCGATTTGCCTGAGGCATGCACGGTCAAACAAGTTAGACCGGAAGAGGTGCAACAATATTTACCGCATTTGGCTTCGATCCTACGCTCGGTCGCAAAACCCCTTCTTGCCGGCGAGTACCAGTATTTCGACGCGTTAGACCAACAACGGGAACGGGATTGCAATTTGCTTGACCATCAAACTCAGTTGAAGTATGCGCGAAAAGACGCGGAGGAAGCGTGGCGGGCAAGTAATTTCAAGAAAGTGATTGAGTTGCTCGCAAGTTTTGAGGAAGACTTAACTCCGGCTGAAAAAAAACGTGTCGAAATCGCTCGAAAGAAAGCTCAATAACAACCCAACGCTGCCAATTCAGACAAATGATCGACTCAATTACAATGGCAACGCGAACTGAGCGAATCGCTTACTGTCGTCATCGAGCACCGACAGGCTACGCAACTCCCTTCGACCCGATTGAGCGTGAGCGAGACATACCGCTGAGCATCTCGTCTCGTTCACGCTTGACCTCGAAGTGCCGAACACTCGATCCTAAGCGTTAGAGTGCGAGACGAAGGCCAATTTCGGACACTGGTTAATACCTTCGCACGACGACGAGACCCACTGAAACAGCCCAGCCAGAAATACCGACAGCCCCTCGGCGATTCGCTCGACATTGATCAGTGCGACGTTGCGCGATCCTCGTTCGACGTCGCTCAAATAGGTTCGGTGGATCCTGGCGCGTCTGCCAGCTCTTCCTGCGTCAGCCCTCGTTCTTCCGCAGACTGCAGACAGCATCGCCGAAGCGTTCGCGACTATCCGGTTTGCCGGCTCATCGTGCCATGTCAACGACGGTAGCCGCTTGTAAACTTTAGGTTTATCGAATTGAGTTACAATCACGGCAGTTGTCAGGAGTGAAACATGCTTGCCATGCCCTGCCCGTCATGTGGCACTGTTGAAGTATTCCAATGATCCCTGAGGAGTAGCTTGGCTAATTAGTCGGCAACCTGAACTCATCAATGGCCGGCTTTTGAAAAACTGATCTATGGGTTAATGAAGGTCTCTAGGCAACCACTGGGCGGAGAGGATAATCACCGTCCCGCGCCTGTTAACTGAAATTAGGACAATTCGAATCTTTGCCGGCACCCAGGTGAGACGCGAAATAAAAGTCGCGCGCGATGGTCCAATGGCAATTGCGTCCGTGAAAATAGACCTTTTCAGAAATGCGCGCGCATCTCTCTATTTCTGCGCTCGGTAAACGTGTTTGCGAGCCGTTACGACCAGGGAGGGTGACGTCGTGAGTCAGACAGTGAATTTGGACGATTTTGGCCGGGTAGACGAGCTGTCCTGGCAGACGAGTCGTGGCACGGTCGAGGACTTCAAGTACGGCTACGACGAGTCGAGCAACGTCATCTGGCGTACCAACGAGATGAATCACAATTTCGACGAGTTGTATCACCGCACGAAAATCGACAAGGACATTGTCGCCTACGATGGTCAAGGGGAGCTGACCGACTTTGTTCGCGGTGTACTCAATTCGGCCCATACAGCGATCACCACACCTTCGCGTTCGCAAAACTGGACCATCGACCCCTTGGGCAACTTCACCCAGGTGAAGACCACGAGCGGTTCGACAACCATCACCGATAACCGCACCCATGACCTGCAAAACCGGCTGATCTCTGCGGGCGGACAGACCTTGAGCTACGACGAGAACGGCAACCTCACTTCTGACGGCACGCATACTTTTGGCTACGACGCCTGGAACCACTTGGTGACCGTCAATGGCCAAACGGCCTACCGCTATGACGCGGCCGGTCGGGAAGTCTCTGGAGACAAGGTTTACTCGCTCTCCTGGCAGGTGATCTCGGAGAACCAGGACCACACCCAGTACGTTTGGAGCCCGGTCTATGTCGATGCCATGGTCGCTAGGATCGATCGTGACACCGGTACTCTCTTTGTGGTGCAGGATGCCAACTGGAACGTGACCGCGCTGGTCAATACCTCCGGCGACGTAGTCGAGCGCTACATTTACGATCCCTATGGCCGTTTCGATGTGCTCAATGCCGATCGCACGCCCAAGACTGGCGGCACCGCATTCACCTGGAACTACCTGCACCAAGGCGGCCGCTGGGATGCCGCGGTGGGCCTGTACCATTTCCGCCACCGCGACTACTCGCCGACTCTGATGCGGTGGATCGAGCAGGACCCGATCAGCTTCGCGGGTGGGACGAGCAACTTGTATCAGTACGAGGGTAATGGACCGGGGAGCAATGTCGATCCGAGTGGGTTACAGCCACAAAGGTACGCTTATGAGAACCTTTTCTATAAACTGTTTATGGAAGACCCGCTGGTCGAGGCACCGGGCGGCCCCCAAGGTAAGAGAAAGGCCGTTGTTTCGCTCTACCGCCTTGATTCTGCAGCTCCCGCAAATAAAGATCCTGTCACAGGCATTACGAATCCAAACGGAATCTATGTATTTCAGCCTAAAGTTGCGCCGAGTAGCGAACGCGACCTTCTCGATCCAAATGTGCCATGGAGCAGGTTTGGTCCCGGAACTACGGTATACAATATCGGCGAAGGGGATTTCATGAACCAAATATCCCTGTTGCCAGATAATTCCATTTCGCACTTAGTTTGGAACGGTCATGGCTATGAAGGCGGTGGTCTTACACTAATTCCGCATAAGCTCCATCTCACGCTGGAAGAAATCCAAAACGACGACGCTTCAATGCAAGTTCTACGCAATAAGCTCAGGAAGGACGCTAAGTTCACATTAAGTACTTGCGACTCAGCCGCCAATGCTAATCCTTTGATCGATTTTGCAGCGCGTATGCGCAAGGGGCTTACAATGCGTGGATACCAGAATTTGATCAGAGGCACCGTCCCCGATAGGGATACCCAGGGCGCACCCGCAATAGAAATCCATGGGCCGTCCGATTAATTAAGACGCGCTCCTAGCCGGTGAGACAATGCGTCCCAAAATCTGTATCGCGATGATCATTTTCAGCATTGTGATAGCAAGTGTAATCACCATATGTCTGCTCTGGGCGTTACCACAAACCGTGGAGACTCAATCGACCAGAGAGAATGACTCCCTAACCAGCACTGTATTGCCGGCATGTGACACAATTAGTTTTTTTTCGTTCAGCGGATCCGGCGATCGACTTCTTGTTGGTCGTGTTGCGGCCACCCCAGAACTGCTTGTCATTGATCCGACAAAAGGGTCAATGCGGACCTATCGGCTAGATCACCCAATCATCTTCGCTGACTCAATGAATGGTCAATTAATTGCAGTTTCTGACACGTTAGATCTCTTATCTTACGATGCAGCTCATGAAGCGTGGATTACAAACACTCGACATTCTGAAAGGCGAAACGTCAGCGATTTTGTTCTAAACAAATCGACTCATGTGGGTATCATACTATTTCGGAACGCAACATATGATGTGGCGACAATCGACATCGAAAAAGGAGAAATTCACAATTTCAGCTTGGATGCAGAACGGAAAGTGGCGACCGCACTAAATGAATGGTGCTACATTATGTCATACAGTGGACGAGTCTGGCGGACCAAAACGTTTGGACAATGTGACGAAATGCGGCCTGCAGGCGAGATTGGCAAACCTAAACTACATCTTTGTGTTGGACTGGAAAAAGGAAAACAGGTCGTCGTGCTTGATCCACATCACGCGATGAACGTGTTTGCTACAGTTCCGGATGTCACGCTTAGTAAATCAATCGACGTTCATCGTGACTCAATTCGTTGTATGTGTCCCGGTTTGGAAGATGATTCCATAGTGATAGCGGGAGGCGGCGGCAACACAGACCCGGGCTTCGTCGCCGTTCTGAAAGACGGAAAGGAACTAGGCAGGATTGTCACGCCATTTGGTCCCGTGAATTATCTGGCAATATCGCCATCGCAAAGAAAACTCGCAATGATGAATGTTCCGACAAAAGTGTTTTGGCTGGATTGGAGCCAAGTTGCAAAGTGACGCTTCGCTCGATGTCGAACCAGGTCACGAACGGGGGAACCGCGGATAATGGCTTGCTAGACGCCAAGGACCAGTTGATTGTTTTCGCGCGGCACTCTGAGCAGCAGCTTCTCGGCGCAGATCAATAATCCAGCCACAGCCAAAGATGGACGAGTGACAGCGTCGGCAACTTCACCCAGGTGGTCGCCACCGACGGCTCCGATGCCATTACCGCCAACCCTGAGCATGATTTGCAGAACCGGCTAACCCATGGCGGCTGCGACGGTGGCCCATAGAGCCGGACTTCTTCGATCGTGTTTCCGTGCGGCACACGACCACCTCGCTGGGCATCACTTCATGAATTTTGGTGGTCATCGGGTCTAAGCGTTGGCCTACGAGGCGACGTAGAAAGCCTCGCAGGTATGTAAAGGAGCGCCGAAAAGACCCTCAGGTTAGCATTTACGACGGTCCGCGCGCAATTCTCCCTTATGCGCCCCCCAAAACTTGTTCGCGAGCCGTCGCGACTGGGGAGGGACAAGTCACTCGAAAAGGTGCACGGACAATTAACGGACAGGCTGTGGAGTACATTCCCTACGGGATACCGAAGTAACCATGAAATCGATTCATAACCAAAAATGTGAAAATTGGTTTGACGACGGAGAGGGGGTTGTCTTTGAAGACTTTTCCTTCGACACATGCTTCTTCGACCATTGTGGATTATCACTGGGTACAAAGTGCGAATTGCGATCAACTCTACGACATGTGATTGTTCGTAATTGCACAGTAGGCCATGTAAGTGTCGGTCCTGCAATTTTCGAAGATGTATTGGTTGATGGCTTGGAAACACATGCCATGTTGATCCTTTTTGGACCGTTATTCAAACATGTGACCCTTCGGGGCCAGATCGGAGAAGTCAAAATCAACGAGTCCGTTCATCACAGCGACAGGAGTCCGGAGACGCAACGTCCTTTTGATCTCGCTAAAGCCGAGTATTACAGAAAGGTGGACTGGGCGTTGGACATTCGGGAGGCAGAATTTCGGTATTTTAGTAGCCGTGGCATTCCTTCTCAACTGATCCGTCGCGATTCGATGAGTCAGGTCGTGGTGAAACGTGAGAAAGCAATGTCCCCACAATGGAAGCGTCGCCTGTCTCCCAACAACAAGCACTGGCCTATCGTCATCGACATCTGTCTGGAGTCGACAAACGACCCAGAATTTATCCTGGTTGCCGAAAAACGGAAGGGTAAACGGCATTTCCAGCATCAAATCGACTGCCTAAACGAACTGCGAGACCTTGGAGTGGCCGAGCCCAATTAGGCTATTGTCGCAGCGGCTCACACCCGCCCAAACATATATTCCTGCAGCAAGTGAATCGTCTGTTCCTGATCCATCGCTAGCAAGGTGTTCAGGTCGCCGATGGAAATCATGCCGATGAGCTTATTGTCACGGTCGAGGACGGGCAGGTGGCGGATGCGGCGGTGGCACATGGAGCCGCGGACTTCTTCGATCGTGGTTTCCGGGCGGCACACGATTACTTCCGTCGAATCACTTTGCGATCTTTGATGGTCTTCGGGTCGATGCGTTGGCCCACCCGCGACGTACAAAGGCTCGCATTACAGTGGCTTTTGCGATGACTCATTCCCAGTCATGCGGGCCGATTCGACTTCTAAGCTAGCCTCAGAGGAGGTACGGACTTGACTTGTCGCGAGTGTGGAACGGGCGCCGATAAGGCCTTCAAGTTAGCATTTACGAGGTTCCTGGTGCAATTCTCTTCTCTTGCGCGCGAAATCCTGTTCGCAAGCCGTTACGACTAGGGAGGTATCAGATCATCCGGCAATTCGAATGCGGATGGCAGCCGGTCTAAGGCCTAGTCTTGTCGATCGATTCGAAATCTGCATCGCCAAAGGGTGGCAACTTGAATTCGCGTGCCGCCATTCTGAGAACCTCGACGGCCTCGGGTCGCTCGTTGACTCGAATGAGCACCTCGGCAACTAACTCGCGCCGAGACTCTTCCATCGCAACAATGCTTTCGTGATAATGCCGCGCCGCCTGAATGACGCGCAGAGGAAGCTTCGGCTTCTTCTTGGGCTTGAGCATGTCCTCGGTGAAACGCTTGTGCGGCTTGGACTTCATTGCGAGCCTCCTGCAAATGCGGTGCGGTCCATATGACCATCCGTGATAAAGAAAGTCCAATTGCATCTCAAGCCAGCGAAATAGGCGTTACGTCAACACCTTCGGTGTTTTGGAAGACATGGTAAACGTCTTTCTCTTCTACCATGCCCCAAGGCTTGGTGACGTACAGTCGGGCGCGGCCAGCGCGCGGTGGGGCGACTTCGGAGGCATCCAGCCCAGCCGCTTGAAGCGTATCGATGAGATGGGCTGCGTTAAAGCGGCGTTCTCGAGTTTCGCCGTCGGCGATGAACTCGACCACAACGCCGCGAGAATCAAAGCCTGAATTTGGGCAACCGCGCTGAATTTTCTGCACTTCGACCGAAACCACGTCGTATCCTCCTTGGGGACGGGAATACGATTCTAGAACATTTTGCCGAGATTAATGACTGCGCCCGTTGGGATTTACTCTCGGTGCGATACAAGCTCAATCACCGCCGCCTATTGCGAACATGGATTAAAACGAATGTCAGGCCCTCGAATGTCCGAGGTCCTAAGCGATAGTCGCTAGTTCACTGCGGATGAATTTGTGTTTTTGTTGACGGATCTCTCTAAGGAACGCTGGTTACAAGCTAGCCGCAAATAGGGATTTGAGGGCCATGACGTCTAGGTCGCCAAAAGGCTTGTGTCGCACTGATGCCCTGTTGAGCAGCCTTTGTTCAATATGGAAACCCTGTAAACTGGAATGCACTGCAATAGATTTGGCCATAGTACCTCGACCCACGAATGAACTTCGTGACCGACAACGACTCCTCCAATTTTGACGAATATTTATCCGATTATGTGGCGGAATGCGATGAACATTTAACGGCGGCGGGTCGAACGCTGCTCGCAATTGAATCATCTCCCGCGCTATTAGATCGCACTCGCTTAGATGAGTTATTCCGCAATTTTCACACCGTGAAGGGTCTCTCGGCGATGGTCGGCTTGGTCGAAGCCGAGCGTCTGGCACATGCGGTCGAATCGTATTTGAGTCAGGTGCGACAGCAAGAAGGCACATTGACGGTCAATGTCGTAGCGAAACTGATTCAAGCCGTCCAAATGCTTGAGAGCATTGTCTCAGCGAGGCAACTCGGGCGGGCCATACCCGACGTTGAGCCGGTTGTCCGAGCAATCGGTGTATCCACGTCAAAATCGGACGCAGGGTCCGGGACCCGGCCTGCCGTTTCGCTCCCGGCTGACAAACGCCTAGAAATGCGTCGCGCTATTGAGAAAGGCGAGCGCGCGTGGCGAGTAGTGTTCGCCTCCTCGGCCGCAATGGCGGAACGTGGCATCAACGTGAATTGGGTGCGAGATCGCCTCCAATCTGAAGGAAACATTCTCAGCGCGCAGCCAATCGTCACAGGTCCTGGCCAACTCAACTTCGAGTTCATTGTGACCGCGTCGCATAATTTGACTACACAAATAATGGAAGCCGGTATTTCGGTCGAGCCCGTCATATTCGACTCGTTGCCACAGAATCCCGAAGATATTACAGTCCCGTCAACCGGTCTTGCACAAGCTAATCTCGTCCGGGTTGATCTTAGCCGCCTCGATGACCTAATGCGCACGCTGGGCGATTTGGTCGTGACACGGGCCCGTTTGGACAATGGGCTAAAGCGGGTGGTGGAACACGTTCCTGATCGGGATAGACGGGAGCTGCTCGAAACGGGACAGATACTTGAACGCCACCTTCGAGCACTACGAGAGGATGTCATGCGCATCCGCCTCGTGTCCGTGAGGGATCTCTTCGGTCGTATGCACTTCGTAGTCCGAGATCTGACGCGGGAAACAGGGAAACAAGTCGAATTGAAACTGCATGGAGAAGATACGCAAATTGACAAATTCATTGTGGATCGCTTGAGTGATCCACTTTTGCACATGGTTCGGAATGCCGTCACCCATGGGCTCGAAATGCCACACGATCGCACTCGAGCAGGCAAATCTGCAAAAGGGTCATTGAGCCTCCGTGCGAAGTCAGTCGGTGGAGCGGTGCTCATCGAGGTTGAAGATGATGGGCATGGAATAGATAGTGAATGGATTGCGTCGCACGCGCGAGCGTTGGGGCTTTGCATGCCCGAGCAGACGCTTACATCGACATCGATTCTGGATCTGCTATGCACTCCCGGCTTCACAACCAGCAAGGTTGCGGACCGAGCAAGCGGGCGCGGCGTTGGAATGGATGTGGTACGCCGCACGATCGAGTCGCTCGGTGGATATCTTTCGCTGGAAACCATACCACATCAAGGCACGCGATTCTCGGCAATGCTGCCGCTGACGCTTGCGATTGCCGATGCCCTTATAGTGACCGTTGGAACGCAGACCTATGCGATCCCTCAGGTGGCTATCACTGAGGTCATCCAGGTAGAACCGGGTGCAACGATAATTATGGAAAACAATGAATTGCTTCAGCATCGCGAGGGTGTCTTACCGCTAATTCGATTGACCGATTTGTTTGAGACTGAGCGTCTAACAGTTCCCTTTCCAGCCATGATCGTCGGAGCAGGCAAGCAAGCGATCGCAGTCGGCGTCGACAGAATTTTGGGTTTACGCGAAATCGTGGTCCACACGCTGACCGATCCGTTGCTGCAATTGCCGGCCATTGCGGGCGTTACCGAGTTGGGAGACGGCCGCGCAGTCTTGATCTTGGACGCTATGGGGCTGAGCCGTCTCGCTCGTCAAAATCGGTCATCGAACGCTTGAGAATTCGGGGGAGCGGTATCGTGATCAATGCGGAATCGTACGTATTGTTCGAATTAGCGGCGACCTCGTATGCCATTCCAAGTCAGCTCGTACAGCGATTGGAACTTATCGAGCACATAACACCGGTGCCGAACGCGCCGTCGTTTATTGATGGCGTCGTCTTTTCGCGTGGAATCGTTGTTCCGGCATTAAATCTGCGGAAGCGATTCGGTTTCGAATTTCGGCCGTACGACAGCAAGAGTCGCCTGATCGTGGTGTCGCAGGATAGTCGGACAGTCGGATTGGTTGTCGATTCAGCGCGTGAGTTCGTGACGATCCGGTCCGATACAATTCAGCCTACGCCCGAATCCTTGGCTGCGACGAGCGGCAAGTACGTTAGTGGAGTGGCTCACGTCAACGACAAGATTGTGCTGGTCCTGGACATTAAGGAAGTGCTGGAGAGCGCGTCGGGACTCGCCCCATCCCTCACGACGATCGACCATACACACGGTTGAATACCGCACAAGATATCACAGGGGAACAAGATGGCCGCTTCTCTTTCTAAAGATAGTGCCAAGCTTCAAAACGAATTGTCTCTAATCGCGACGACAACCTCCGCATTATCGCGCCTCACTGAACAGGTGGCCGGTGGTTCTGCAGTGCAAGCGCAAGCTTTAGAAGATGCAACCAGTTCGGCAAACGAGATTGCGGCTTCTCTAAAAGAGACAGCTAGCCAGGCCGCCGCCGTCTCGGGCTCGTCAACTCAGCTCGCGTCATCGCTTAACGAGATGGCGGCTACGACAGAGCAATTGACTGCAACCTCAAACCAATTCAGCGTAGCAGTTACTCAATCCGCCGCTTCCATCGAGCAAATGGCCACATCCATCCAATCTGTGAGTAGTAATGCTCAGGAGCTTGGCACCGCGTCGATCGAACTGCGGAGTACTGGGGTAGAGATGGCTGCCTCAATTAAGGCCGTGAGCGAAGACACATCTGCACTCGTCTCAGGAATTGAAGAAAGCGCCGCATCTATTGAGGAACTGGCTCGCTCGGTTCAAGGGGTTGCCAGGAATACCGACGAATTGACGACCGCGGCAGACTCAACGGCCACCGCCATTAATCAAATGGCGTCGTCGACCGAAGAAATGGCGGCGACGGCAGAAAGTTTGTCAAGTGAAGTGGAGAGTGTCGCAACGGGGATTGAACAAGTGGCGCGATCAGCGAGCGGAATTTCCCAAAATGCTGAAAAGATCACAGAAGCGGTCACCGCGGCCGCTTCGAGTGCGAATGAACTCGATCGCTCACTTGCAGGTGTCTTCGCGATGGCCAGACAAGCCGATGATACGACGCGTCGCGCGAGTCGCGATGCAGAGGAGGGCGGCGCGGCAGTACAAAAATCCATTTTAGGACTTAGCCGGGTACGAGAGTCTATGACCCAGTCAGCAGGCGTTATCAAAGAGATGGGGAAACGGGCTGGTGAGATCGGCGGGATCGTCTCAACCATCAACTTGATCGCCGAGCGGACGAACCTTTTGTCGCTTAATGCCTCCATAGAAGCCGCGCGCGCAGGCGATGCAGGTCGAGGGTTTGCCGTGGTTGCTGAAGAAATTCGCAACTTAGCCAACCGTGCCGCACAAGCCACCTCTGAAATTGCGACCATTGTGCAGGGCTTACAGTCCGCTGTTCAAGAAGCAGTGGCAACTTCCACTGAGGGTGCAAAGGTTATCCATGAAAGTAGTCAGCTGGCTGAAGAAGGCATGTCGGGGCTCAAAAAAATTCTGAACGGCGTTCAGGACACGTCGCAGATCGTCGCTCAAATATCCCGAGCTACTGAAGAGCAGACAAAGGCTGGGCAACATGTGGTGCTTGCAATTAATACGAGTGCAACTCAATCCAAAGAAGTGTCGCTAGCGACTGCCGAACAAACCAAGGCGGCTCAAGGCATCTTACAGGCCACCACCCAAATGCGATCAATTGCCCGCCAAGCAGCTCAAGCCATGGGTGAACAAGGGCGAGCCGCACGCGACATAATCAAGGCTGGGCAAACGACTCGTACGCTTGCCGAACAGGTTCGCAAGGCAACCAAAGAGCAGGCCGTAGCCGCGGAAGAAATTAGCAAAGCGCTGAGTTCAATGCGGTCCGGAGCGGCGAATACAGCTCGTGCGGTCGCGGAGCAGGCCAAAGCCGCCGATGCGGTTGCTCAGACCTTAGACCAACAGACACAACTCATTGCTCATGTCAGCCGGTCAATGGGCGAACAAGCCAATGTGGCCCTTGACGTGACCAAAGCGGTCCAAGAAATGCGCGCACAATCGACGCAGATAGCTCAAACTGTGGCTCTACAAAGCCGTACAACAAAAGAGATGACGACTGCTGCGGACCATATCTCAAAGCAAATAGACTTAGTCACACGGGCTAATCGCGAACACTCTGTAGCAAGTGACGCGATATTGCGGTCTCTGATTGACATTCGGAATGCAGGCGCAAAAACCTCAGATGGACTTGCGGCGTCTACGCGCGCAATCGACGACTTGAAAGGACATGTGGGTCCCTTGGTTGACATCGCGGAAAAGCTGAACGGTCGTCGTGGCGCCAAAACGCGAGGAGCAAGCGGCCGACCATAGAGTGGAGAAGAGGTGGCATTGGCTGGGTCCGACCTCGTCGATTTGCCGATCGGCGTGTTTCTGATTCTTCGTGAGATCATTCGCGATCGAATCGGAATTTCATTCGACGACGAAAAGCGCGAGCTACTTGCAAGCAAATTGTCGGATCGCGTCCACGCGCGCGGTCTTCATTCATTCTTAGACTATTATTATCTGCTCAAATACGGCGCGGATCGCGATCAGGAATGGCCGCATTTGACGAATGCCCTTTCGGTTCAGGAAACGTACTTTTGGAGGGAAATAGACCAAATTCGAGTGCTGGTCGATGTGCTATTGCCCCAAGTCATAGCCGCCAATCAAGGCCCAATTCGTATTTGGTCCGCGGCCTGTGCAACGGGAGAGGAACCCTATACGATTGCAATCGCGCTTGCTGAGGCCGGGTATTTCGACAGAGCCGACATTAGCATCTGGGCGAGTGATATCAGCACACTTGCGATTGAGAGGGCGCGCGCGGGGAAGTTTCGGGAGCGATCGCTAAGGGCCTTGCCCGCCGCGTTGCGTGCCAAATACTTCAACTTGCAAGGTGACGATTGGATATTGGCCTCGAAATTGCAGAACCATGTTCAATTTGTTCGTGCCAACCTCCTGGAGCCATCAGAATTGACCATGCTGGCGATGGCTCGCTTCATATTCTGTCGCAACGTGTTTATTTATTTTTCGGCGCCGACCATTAGTCGAGTAATTGGCGCGCTGAGCGAACGCATGCCTCACCCGGGTTATCTTTTTGTGGGGGCGTCTGAATCACTTATGCGGATTAAGAGTGATTTTGTGTTGCAAGAGGTTGATGGAGCTTTCGTCTATTTACGGAGCTAGGTGCCTTGGGCGAGACCATGAGCCGAATCGTACGCGTCCTCATTGTTGACGATTCGGCTTTTGTCCGGAAAGTCGTTAAACAAATGTTGCAGCGTAGCCCATTCCTTGAGGTAGTCGGTACTGCATATGACGGCGAGGAAGCGTTACAAAAGGTTGAGGAACTCAATCCCGATGTCGTGACGCTTGATCTCAACATGCCTCGTTCCAGCGGTATTGACTTCCTCAGGACGCAAATGCAGCGTCGGCCAATACCAGTCGTCGTGCTAAGCAATGCCAGTGAGACCGGCGACCTCGTCATGCAAGCCCTGGATGCGGGAGCCGTCGATGTTGTTCGAAAGCCCACTGCTCTCGCCAATGATAAGGTATTTGAGATTGCCGATGACTTGGTTGCGAAAGTCAAAGCAATTGCGTTCGCTGGAGTAAAACCAAGGGTCGCAACCCTGGTTCAACCTTTAAGTCCGCCAAAACAGACCCCCCGTAGCACGGAGACCGATATTGTGCTGATTGGAGTGTCCACTGGGGGGCCGCAAGCCCTCAAAAGGATCATTCCCCAATTCCCTAAGAACTTTCCAGTGCCAATTGCGATGGTGCTGCATATGCCGGTTGGCTTCACCGACCTTTTTGCACGAAACCTTAACGACTTCGCGCAAATAAACGTGACCGAGGCTCGTGATGGGGACCTTCTGCGGGCCGGCTCGGCAGTATTGGCTCCAGCTGGCCAGCATATGTCCTTTGCCCGTACCCGAGGCGGGGTAATTTCGCGACTGACTTCGGAGCCGGCTGATTCCCTTCATCGTCCCTCGGTCGATGTGATGTTTCGCTCGGCGGCAGAGGTCTTCGGAAGTCGAGCACTGAGCGTGGTACTGACTGGTATGGGTTCGGATGGGACGAGCGGTGCAGCGTGGATCAAGGCCAAGGGCGGACGAGTGTTCACCGAAGCCGAAGAGTCTTGCGTCGTTTACGGGATGCCGCGATCTGTAGTGGAGGCGGGACTGAGTGATCGAATGATTCCCCTCGATAGAATGGCAGAGGCAATCCTCGGAGCGTTGTAATGGCGAAGATACTTGTCGTAGATGACTCGGCTCTCTCTAGGCGAATTTCGCGCCGAATTCTCGAAGATGACAAGCATCTCGTGGTAGATGCTACCAATGGCTTAGCGGCTTTGGAGCAATATGCACTCATCCAGCCCGATATTGTGTTGCTGGATGTCACCATGAGCGAAATGAACGGCCTAGATGTGTTAAGTCAGCTTTTGGCCCTGGATCCCAACGCCCGCGTCGTGATGGCCACTGCCGACGTGCAAGCGTCTACTCGCAATTTGGCAGAGACGCGTGGCGCAGTAGGGTTTATCGCCAAGCCTTTTGTGAGCGAGAGTGTCCTAGCAGCGGTGAGAGACGCCTTAGCTGTTCGCGGAGGCGTCCGATGAATCTAACTATCGATCAACAAGATGCTGTCACGGAATTGGTTAACATCGCGTTTTCGCGCACAGCGGCTGCTCTGTCCGAACTGACCGGCAATCGCGTGGAATTGACAGTGCCGGAAGTATCGGCACATCCAATCAGCGAACTGTTACCAGCCTTAGGCCGGTTTGTACGGGGTGATGTTGCCACTGTTCACCAGATCTTTGGAGGTCCTGTTTCTGGCGACGCGTTTTTATTGCTTGACATTGAAGGGGCAACTCGGCTTATCGATCTTCTTACGAACGCTGGCGCTCCAACCACGCATATGGGTGAGTCAGCCAAAGAAGTGCTATCCGAGGTTGGCAATATTCTTCTGAACGCTTGTCTCGGTGTTTTTGGCGATTTACTTCACGTGCGCTTCACATTTACAGTGCCTCGATTGCAGTTAGAAAGCCTAAGTTCTATGATCGACTCCCTTTCCATCGATGAAGATTCACTGCGTCATGCTCTGTTAGTTGGCGCGCGTTTTCGGCTCCAATCCAATGAGGTCACGGGTTGCCTCGTTTTGGTATTAGGAATAACTTCTCTGGACATGTTCATCCAAGCAATCGAAGAGTGGGCTTCGCGAGAGATTTTCCCAGACCGATAAGTTTTGCACGGGTGGATTGTGGGTAAGCCCTTGGCAGCGCCGTTTCTGCGACAGCTCGATTCGCTTGGCGATTGGGGGCTTCTGGCAACTGACGCGAACCTGACAGTGACCAGTTGGAATGGGTGGCTGCAAGCCCGTAGCGGCCTTGAGGAAAAGCAAGTTGTTGGGCGTCCGCTATTCGAGCTTTTTCCTGATTTGGAAAAGCGGGGATTGGAACGGTATTTTAGACAAGCACTTTCCGGGTTGCCTGTTGTCCTTTCGCAACTCCTCCACGAGTACATTCTGCCGCTGCCTGCCCCACATAAAATTCCTGGTCGGCGGCATATGCAACAAACCGGCCGGATTGTCCCCCTCGTAAGTGAAAAATCGATTGTGGGAACTCTGACGCTCATCGAAGATGTCAGCGAGCGCGTGATTCACGAAACCACACTTCGCATCCGCGCGCATGAGCAGACTGCCCTCGCGACGATGGCCAGATCTGCACTTTCCGGAACTGATTTGGGTGGTTTATCTCGCGAAGCCGTGGCATTCTTGTGCCAGGGTGAAGGAATCGAATGCGTCGAGATTTTGGAATTCCAACCGGATCATCAAAGCTGGACACTACTAGATGCGTTCGGGTGGGAACCGGCACCCTCGGGCCACTTCAAGGCATCGGACGCGCCTCGGGCCCTGACGTTCCTCACGTCTGATATTGACGTCGCCGTGGGCGATGTGCTAACCGAAGAGGACTTCGCTGCAGACAACTTACTACGGGCACATGGCATCGCGAGCGGCTTAGCAGTTCGCATCGCAGACCAGCATAGAAGATTGCTCGGTTTGATCGGTATTTATACGCGGGAACCCCATTCGTTCACCGACGACGAAGTCAAGTATGTCCAGGCGCTATCGGATGTGCTTGGCGTGGCGGCTGAAAGAAAGAGGCTAGAGCGAGAACTTGAATTGCGGATCAGCCAACTGAGGGATGCCGACCGCCGAAAGGACGAATTTCTCGCCATGTTAGCTCATGAATTGCGCAATCCTCTCGCTCCAGTCCGAAATGGTATTCAGATCTTTCGATCGAGGTGTCAGGATGACCCGGTGATAGACCGGCTAGGCGAGATGATGACCCGACAAATCTCCCAACTGACCCGCATGATCGATGACCTGCTTGATGTTTCCCGGATCGCGGGCGGCAAAGTGCTTTTGCATAAAGAGGACTCCGACCTCCGCGTTATGGTCGCTAGCGCCGTGGACACAGTGCGACCGGTCATTGAAAACCGCCATCATGAGTTGACCTTGAGTTTTGAGAATGAGCCCATTTTCTTGAGCGTGGATCCAACGCGATTTATTCAGATCTTGGGTAATCTCATTAACAATGCCGCCAAATATACTGCCCCCGGCGGCCACATTTGGCTGACAGTACACCGCGAACACGACGAAGCCGTCATCTCTGTCCGTGATAACGGCATTGGCATCCGGCCCGAAATGCTACCTCATGTGTTCGAACTCTTCGCGCAAGATGAACGTGCTCTGGACCGGTCCGAAGGTGGGTTAGGCATCGGACTGACCCTAGTGAAGAATCTGGTCGAGTTGCACGATGGTCAAGTCACGGCTTCGAGCGATGGCCGGGATCGAGGCAGCGAGTTTACGATTCGTTTACCGGCACACCCCTTGGGATGGCGCCCTGCCGAGAAAGTCGAAGCAGATAGCTGCAAGCCCCTTAGAGTTCGACGCGTACTAGTGGTTGATGATAACGTCGATTCCGCTGACAGTCTTGCCATGCTGCTTGGACTTGACGGACATATAGTCTGGACGGCCTACGACGGCCCTTCGGCAATTCATTCTGCCAAGAAACACCATCCTGACACTGTGTTGCTCGATATTGGTTTGCCACGCATGGACGGTTATCAAGTTGCACGGCAGCTCCGGGAGCAGCATGGAGACAACGTCTGGCTAATTGCTATGACCGGATATGGCCGGGATGAGGATCGTGATAAAACGAATGCCGCTGGATTCAACTGCCATCTCGTCAAGCCTGTTGACCCAATGGAATTGAAGGACATCTTGGGGGAGCCGCGGTAGGAGCCTAATCTAGAGCATTTGCCGGCGCGTGTAGTATTCAAAATTGACGTCGCGCCGAAAACAAGGGTCTCGCAACAGATGAACCGCCGTGTGATGAGCAATGTCGCAGTGGCAAGGTCAGATGGTGCTCGGATGCGGCCAGGATTTCGATTCAGCGCGCGGCTTCGCGTCGATTCGATAGGCCGGCAGCAAAAAACCACTGCTCAACCTGCCTTGAGCGAATAACTCTTCAACAATCCGCCCAGCCGCGTATGGCACACGACTTGGTCGTTGGCCACGTCATGATTGATGGCCGGCGGGTCACGACCGCTGACCAGTCGATTGCCCAATCCCTGGTGTGGGCGCTCCGTGTGATAATACTCGATCGCCTCGTTAAGCAAATGCTGCAAATGCGCTTCGCCAAAGACAATGAAGTGGTTCAACACCTCTTCTTTCAAAGTGCGAACGACACGCTCGCAATGAGCATTCAGCACTGGCTTTTTCGGACCAACACGCATGACCTTAACGCCAGCTTTGTTAAATACGGCATCGAATGCGGGGCCGTAATTGCTGTCGCAGTCGCGAACGAGGTGCGTGGGCGCGTGGGCCTTGGATGGCCAGCTTCTTAACATGTATCGCGCTTGGAGTTCGGTCCAGGCGGGATTCGGATGCGTCGTGAAGCCCGCAATGTGGATCCGGCGGCTACCAACGTGAAGGAAGACCAGTACGAAATAGTCCTTTAGGCCTTTGAGTGTCCACACTTTCTTGACGAAGAAATCGCACGCCCACAAGGTCTGAGCATGTCGTTCAACGAATTCCATCCAGTTGCCCATGCCTCGTTTGGGACTCGGCTCAAGTCCAGCGTCGTTCAGGATATTGCGAACCGTAATCCGACTGAGTTGGATGCCCAGCTTTTGCAACTCACCGGCGCTCCTGCTCAATCCGAAGCCGGTTTCGCCGGCGATGCGAATCACGATGGCGCGAATTTCCTCAGCGGTTTTTGGACGCCCGACGGTCGGTTTCGTCTGGGCGCCAGCCCTGCGTTGAACCCACCGTTGAAAGGTCCGCGGCGAGACGATGGTGATCAGATGTTGGATAGCCGGGCCCAGCGGCTTGCCATATCTGAGTAGTGTGTTGCGTTCGGGTGCCTTGAGGATGATTCGTTTCGGCAGCCGGTCCCGAAGAATGCGGTTTTCCGCCCTGAGATACTCGATGATCCGGACGAGTTTCCGGTCCGAGGCGGTCGACAGCAGGAGAAAGAAGGATTGGAACAACCGATTCATAGGTGGTGTATCACTCGAAATGGCCTGAAAATGCCGACGACATCATTTTTTAACATCTGCGACGCCGCTGCATCCAGGTCCCTCCATAATAATGGGCGCTGGATGAACGCCTGGGACGGGAATCTAATCCGGTTGGCTGGCGTTGGCGACCCTGGAAGCGGACTACGGTCGCGAAGTCCGGGCAAGCGGAGTCCAAAAGAAATGCGCGCGCCTGTTAACTGCCGTGTTCCAGTTTCGTACTACGAACACTTTTGAGTACAAGTTAACAGGCTGTTAACTGAGATTAGGACAGTTCGAATCCCTGCCGGGCACCGGGTGAGACGCGGAATAAAAGTCGCGCGCGAAAGCTGGGGCACATTTGAGTCTGCGAAAATAGGCCTTTTCAGAAATGCGCGCGCATCTCTCTCCGAATGCGCACGCTAAACGTGTTCGCGAGCCGTTACGACCAGGGAGCTTGATTTTGAACGAGCGGACTTTTGGGTCCGACGAGTTAACCGCCGACGCCAGAATCCCTCGGTTCTGGCGTCGCTTTATTTAGCCCTTTGTTTATAGCGTTTGCGCATTTCTGCTGTTAACTACAAGTCTCTATTTTGTTCGCAGAGATCGACCGGGGTACGAGTGTAACGGGGTGTTACGACCGCTCAGCGGATGTGGCGCATGCGAACTCTCTGGCTCTCTCAATTAAGAGTACCGTTGATTCCAATTGACTGTCTGGCAATTTGTGATCGACGATCGCGAAGGAGCCAATACCAGTGCCGCAGAGGCTGACGGTAGGTAACAATGGACGGAGCACAATAGAGCGACGACGGCGAGCGGGCGCATGACGCACCTCACGACTTAAAATCTTGAAATTGCGAGTGAGCTACCAGGATAGCGGTCGACGCGTACAACGGCAATTAGCCGCAATGACGATGTCCGCCGCTGAATTCGTTGACTACGCCTCCGGGGATTGCACCGCGCTGGCTGGGACGCCACATCTTGGGGGTTGGCTCGACCAGTGACGACTAATGACTGGTCTAGGCAGGTCCGATTGCCAACCGTGGTCGGGCTGAGAGTAAACGGCCACAGCATGTCAATGTTCGCTGCTCGGATTCTCGTCAATCCACTGGCGAGCCTTGGCGGCCACGTCGGCAATTGAATCACCAGTCAGCACAAGCCGAGTGTACCGCGTCGTGCCATTCGCCGTCGCGAAGATCCACGCATTCCAGCGGTGGAGCTTGGCGACCTCGATGGCATAGCCGCCGAGTTCACCTCGCCAGCAATTCGGGCTCACGCGTCTTAGCACGCCCTCCATAACCCGAGTCTGAACTAGTCGGCGCCACTTAGGAGGTCAGTGGTGGTGAGACTACCTGAGGAACCGGAGGTTATTTTCACCCACAAAATGTCTTGCTATCTCGAACTCGGACGATGGCAGAATGTTCGCCTTGTTCCCTGGGCCGCCAGTGGCCACGCCAACCCTGAGATCCTAGCCTGGGGGGGCGCTGGGTGTTTGTTGGCCACCGTACAATCGATGCCCGAAAAAGTGTTAGCCGCCGTTTGTTTGGCTCCAATTAACCAGCCGCGGCGGATATTGTCGGCAGCGGACCCTTTCGCTTGCGGCTTGGGGCTGTGCGGGTCATAATTGCGGTACCGACGTTGCTTAGTCGCCAAGCCTCACCCCTGGCTCAACCCAGGGGTGTTTTTCTTGCATCAGGTTCCATCGCGTGCAGAATTAGCCTTAACCCTCTAGTTGGGGGATCAGGTCAGCCAAACCCCTAGGTCAAAAGCCTAGGGGTTTCGGTTTTCCCCATAAGTATTGAGACGGTTGCGGACCTTGCTGCGTCGGTATGCGAAGTGCATCAACAAGTGGTTATCCCCAGAGATCTGTTCATGGTGTCGGCCAAAAATCGCGGCCCTGGGTCTTTCCATGGAATGGGTTTGGAATGGTGCGCGCCTAGCCGAGGTCATCGAAGCGGCAGGTGTGACCAAGAAAGCACTCGCTGAAAAGATGGAGGCGTCACCGTCGAATATTTCACGGCGGGTGAATAACGAACGCGAACCGTCATTCAGCGCATTTTGGAGTCTGGCGAAGGCTCTCGGAATCGGTGGCGAGGTGTTACTACAAAAGGTCGGAAGCCCGATCAAGTTTGAATTGCGCCCCAAGTCGAAGTGAATATCTTGCAATCTTCTGCTCATCAGATGCGATGTCGGTTAATTCTGCAAGATACTACGGCGCGAACGGTAGAGAGTGTTAATAGCGATTCCCTTCGGGAGAGGCGGTTAGCTCCTGAACTCGCGAACCTCAAACGTGCTTGGACGCCACTCATGGCGCAGGATCGTCATGCGCGCCCGATTCAAACTCCATGCAGCACCCCGAACCTCAGTTGCCGGGCGCGCCAACCACCGCACTGCCGGGTACCGAGGACAAGATCAACGCGCTCGCAGAGCGCGCACGATTGGGTGAAACGCTTTGGCATCCTCTTGATCGAACGTGGGGAGATGCACCACCAGAAGAGGCTGCCAGCCATTGCGTCGGGCGATTCGCATCGAACGAGCGACCGTATCCTGAGATGCCATGACGGTACAACCGCGACGCGAGGCCGACTGCTATCGTGACAGTCATGGCCAACAGTAACCGAAACATCGGCGCTCCAACTTCATTTGGCAGGTGGAAGTTAGCAAATGGTCAACCAAAATGTGCAAAACAACATCGCGGCCGGCCAAAATGCAATTGATGCCGCGAGGCCCAATCTTCGCCGTTAGTCGTCATCGTCGATAACATCGATCGAAAATCGAATCATCAGGTGGTCGGAGATCCGCTTGCGGTACTCGGCCGCGTTCAAGGTCGGATGACGAAATACATCTAGCTTGGAGTTCGTGAACTCCTTGGCTTTGACATTGCCCTTGGGATTGGGCACGAACGCCCGATCGAACGGGTTGCTGTATCGCTCATTGGTGAATGTGATCTGATCGTCGGCATTCAGATCGACAAACCCGGCCGTTGTCAAAACCGAGATCTTCTTTTCATCCTTCTTCAAGGCGTCGGTGTCACCGACGAATTCGTTTTCAGAGACCTGAATCAATGGGGGTCTCAATTCAATTTGAACGCGAACCGAGTCGCCGCGCTTGTCGGGCCAATCCGCGTATACAAGTCGTGCGAAATTATCGGTCGGATGCGATACCCTCCGTTCGCGATGCGCGCCTCGGGTTTCTTATTGACCAAGGGTAGGCTAAAAACTGGGACTGACGCGAAAGGTGCTCGAGATTACGGGGCTCTTGACATACTTGCTTGAAACCGGAGAATGGCGAAATCCCATCTTTTCTCCCAAGAGGCCCCGCCCATGGCGTCGTTCACTCGATCATTGCGAGACCGTTTCCGATTCCGACCCTCCCTCTTTGACTTGGAGCGACGCATTGCGCCGGCAAGCGCGTCCCTAGCATCAGGCGTGTTGACGGTCAATTTCACTGCTGCCGGCACAACGGCGGAACATGTGACGCTGACCAATGGTGCTACGAATATGGTGTTCACGGGCAACTTCACCGGAACGTCATCGTTTCCTGTAGGCAGTGTCTCCAAGATTGTGGTTCAGGACTCAGGGGGAAGCAACGATCAACTGATCGACTTCAAGGGCACCCCTGCCTTCGCTTTGAGCGGTGGATTATCGTCGAATAATGTTGAGGAAGTGAGACTGACCAATTCGATCAGCGTCACGGGCACGAGCACTCTGAGCATCAATGCGCCTAAAGATATTTCAGTCGTTGGTATAGTTTCGACCGTCAACGGCGATTTGACGCTCCTAGCCAATCAACAGGGGGGCCCTACTAGCGGCTCTTTTACCGGCGTGGGTATTGGCGGAACAGTCAAAGTCACAGGATCCGGAATGCTGACCATAGCGGGGCGAGGTGGAGTTGCGGGAGGCACGGGTGTTAACGTTTCAACGAACAGCTTAATTTCGGGAGGCATCGCGGGCTCAAAATGCACCATAACTGGAACCGGAGGGACATCGACGAGTAGCTCCAACAATGGTGTCCGCGTGCAAGGTATTAGTGGCGTCGGGGCAAAAATTACATCATTGGGCGGCGATGTCACTGTGATTGGAAACGGCGGCGGGACAGCGGCAGCGACAAAAAACTACGGTGTGATTATCGAAGGCAACTCACTCACAAGACCGACTATTACTGCGGGGGGAAAGGGAAACGTCACGGTTACTGGAACTGGTGGAAATACTGCGGCCAATGACAATACCGGCGTCTATGTGAACGAGGGCGCGATCACATCGAGCGGCGGCAATGTGTCGATTACTGCAACGGGTGGCGGTCCTGGCAATGTCAGTCAAACTGGCGGCAATTTCGGCTTTTATATGACGGGTAGTACGGCGGTCCCCTCTCAAATCTCAGCCCTTGCCCAAGGCAAAGTGACCATTACTGGCACAAGTGGTACGACAAAAGGGGGCGATGGCATAATTCTCGATACCGGCTCGATCGCTACGGCGGGCGGCGACATTGTTCTAGATGGCCAGAGTAATTCGAGTTCCTCAACGAAGCACTACGGCGTTAACATTCAAGGAGCGACGCTTTCGTCGAACGGCGGAAATATCTCAATCACGGGAGTCGGCGGTGCCGGCAGTACAAGCCACGGAGTGTTAGTTTGGATCAATCCGGCCTCGATCAATTCCGGTGGTGGTGGAATAACGATGACGGGCACTGCAAATAGTTTGAGCTCCGGCATTGCACTACAAGGCATTTCCATCAACAGTTCCAATGGACCAATAACGTTTATTACAGATAGCTTGAATTTTGACTCAAATGCCATCGTGAACGCCGACACAGCGCAAGTCACTCTGAAACAACTCACAGTCGGAACTGCGATTGATGTCGGTGGTGCAGACGGGACCGGTGTCCTCGGTCTCACGGACTCTGAACTCGATCGCATTACGGCAGGCACCGTTCAAATCGGCGACCTCAGTTCGGGCTCAATCACTGTTTCGGGGTTCATAACTCACTCAAACAGCCTTTCACTGACATCGGGGACCGGCATTACTGCGAATAGTTCGATTGACATGGCGGCGAATAGATCGTTGACTGCATCTACGCCGGGAAGCATCGTATTGGCAACTACGTTGGCGGATTTTTCCGCGGCAGGAAACGGCGGATTTGCTTTCACGGCAACCAATGTAACACTGAATAACGGTGCCAGTTTGCTAAACGGCACTGGAGCAATCACGTTCGTTGCAAATAGCGTCAGTATCGCCCCGTCCGCAACAATTTCGACGAATCCGATTTCTTCGACGGTTTCCTTTCGCCCTTTGACTAATGGCACCAAAATCGACCTTGGAGGACTGGATTCTGCCGGGACGCTAGGCTTAACTGACAACGAACTTGACCGGGTATCAGCGGGTACCCTACAGATCGGTGATTCAACGTCCGGTGCGCTTACAGTGAGTGCCGCTATTTCGCGTTCTTCGGGTGTCAACTTCGTGTTGGTTACCGGAGGTGCAGTTGTTTTTAACAGTGATTTTGACGCTGGTAAAAGCAACATCAAATTGACGACTGGAGGTGCAATTCAACAGTTCGTTGGAGTTGTGAAAACAAGCGGCACGCTCACGTTGGACGCCGCCGTTGGTCAAAACGCAACTTTTCCCAACTTGGGTAATATCGCGGGCACGCTTGTTATTCCTACGGGTGTGACTTGTGTCGTCGATGGTTCTTTCAATTCGACTGGCGCCGTCCAGGTACACGGAGCACTCGGCGGCATCGGCTCGGTCGGAATCACCACAGTCAACGCCGTGGGCAAGCTGTCACCTGGGAGCAGTTTCGGTCGGTTGACTACTGGCAATCTCGTCCTGAAAGCCGGATCCATTGCGAACATAGACGTACAAGGCCCCATAGTAGGAACCTACGAACGCCTTGTGGTCGATGGAAATCTAGATCTCGACGGCGCGATACTGCTAGGCTCAGTTGGATTTGCACCACTCAGCAATCAAGTATTTTCTTTGATTCGAGTAGATGGGGCGAACCCAGTTGTTGGAACATTCGACGGTTTGCCAGAAGGAGCGGTCGTGACCTTCGGCGGTGTGCCATTCACCATTAGTTACGTTGGTGGGGATGGTAATGACGTTACGTTGAAAGCACGCACTATCTTGCTCGG
>JBJMQS010000037.1:0-203319 GCA_045802605.1 Gemmataceae bacterium
CCTATCGATGGCGTGGCATTGCGCTATGGCAAAGTGAATTTGGCCAAGCGTTATTCGCGCATAGGCGCTCGATTGAGCGTTACTTCGGCAATGCCTGCGCTTTTGGCGGTGGCGTCAGCGCCAGCTTGCCGGCGTGGGTGCGACGGCGTCATCGGGTCGAAACCTGGGTCTGGGCCAAGCTCGCCATCAATGCCGCCCGCATCCATTACTTACAGGCACTTGCGGCGTGAATGCAATATGTTGGCAGCCCTGGGTACTGATGCGATTTGATTTGCAGCCTGTAGGGCTGCGAGAGATTTGTCGCAGGCCTTCAGCCTGCATCGGATAATGTCACCTTACCCAGGGCTGCGCCCTGGGCTGAGAAATCTCACACCTTTGGTGTGAAGAACATCAGTGAGACATATCGGAAATTTAATCCTCGACAAATTCGGCACTACACACGTGGACGTGCTTCGCGGTCACGGCGGGGTTGACTACGTTGCCAAAATATTTTGGCGGATGGGGGCGGGGAAATCCGCTTCCCATCGTGAGCGGTTAAGGATGGACCTCCTTAACCGAATCACATTTCAAGGTCGAATCCTCGGCGGAGGAGGCGGCCATAAAAAGGGGCAGTTCCTGTGGGGACAGGGACCTGCCCCTTTTTCTTTTGTCTGATACTAATCTCGGATGACACGGGCGTGGTAAAAACGAGAATCGTGCACCACTTCAATAAGAGAATTTTTTCGGCAATATGGGGCTTTGCACAGTAGGTAAAGTACTCAACGGTTCGCTCACCATTTCTTAAGAGAAAAGCGTCGCGAGAATCCTTTCACAATTCGGCGCATCTAACTTATTGAAGCTGCTACTCAGCGCATGCCCAAAGACAGTTGCATCGGATGCACTTCGCGAAATGGATTTCAGCTCGCAGACGCTCGATGAGTTGAGCTGGCACTGCAATGAACGTTGTAGGTGCCGGAAAAATTCATCAATCACTCATGAGTAAATTATGGCTCGTGTGCATACAGAGAATCGTCAACGAATGGATGCAAAGAATTTGATTTCCACTGACCCTCGCGCATACCATTGACTGACATTCGCACACAACCCGCCTCGCTAAACAAGCCCGCCAACGACGCCCACCAAACTCCCTCGCCCTCCTAGCTGCGCTGTTTCTTATCTGACACCTGCTCGTTACATCTAGAGAGGCACGAAATGTTCAGCGGTCGCTTTGTCAGTCGTATGTTCCGCCGCAGTTCCAAAACGCGCAATCGCGTTCGCTCAACAAGCCGTTGGGACAAAACACGATTGAATTTTCTACCGCTGGAAGAGCGAGCCGTGCCGACCGTTTACACGGTCACTGCACCGGGCGACCTTGGCAACGCCGGCGACTTGCGATCCACGGTCGCCTTGGCCAACTCGGATCCGGGCTCGACGGTCAAATTCGATCAAACTGTTTTCAGTGCGGCTTCGACCATCACGCTAACAGCGCCGATCGACATTACGGCCGACATGACGATCTCAGGCCTCGAAGTCGGTGGCTCCAGCAGCATGTCCATTAGCGGTGGCAATGCCAATCAGATTTTCAAGATTCCGGCTTCGCTAGCGATCAATGTCAATTTCGACAACCTCACGATCACAGGCGGCAAACAGTCTACTGGTGGTGGGTCGGTTGGCGGCGGCAGTGCCGTCGCTCTATTGAGCACGACCGCGAGCGTGACGTTCACCAAGGATGTGTTGAGCAACAATGTCGCCACCATCTCTGGTACCGGTGCCGTCATTAGTGCCCCCAGCGCCTTTTCGGGCCTCGTGACATTCAACCAGTCGCTCGTGACCGGCAACGTCGGCACCCAGGGCGCGGTCTATACGTGGACATCGGGTAACATCACCGTCAGCAGCTCGACGTTTAGTCTGAATAGCTCCGGTGGCCAGGGCGGCGCGATTCACAATTTCAGCGGCAGCACATCGATTACGAATTCCCTCTTCAGCAACAACACAGCGGCCGGCTCAACGGGCGGCGGGGCCGTCCGTCACTCCAGCGGCAGTCTTACGATTTCAGGCTCGACATTTACATCGAACACGACCACCGGCAGTGGTGGTGCGGTCAACATGTCGGGCGGTACGATTACCCTTGATTCTTCTAACTTCACTAACAATACGGCGGCGAGCGCCGGTGGCGCGCTGCGCAACAGCGGCTCCGCTACGGTGACGAATAGCATCTTCACGGGTAACACCGCCGCGGGCTCGGGCGGTGGCGGTGGCGTGTACTCCAGCGGCGCCCTAAATGCCTCAACCGTTGTTTTCACCAACAACCGCGCGACCAATGCTTCAGGCGTCGCCGGTGCCCTTCGAACAACGTCGGGCGCGACGATTGCCTTTGCCGACTTCAATGCCAACACGGCAGCCACCGCCGGTGGGGCGATTCACGCTTCGTCCGGCACCGTGACCGTCAACAATAGCACCTTCCGCAACAACACGGCTGGCACGGTCGGCGGAGCGATCAGCGCATCGACCACCTTCAACATTAATCAAACCACGTTCAACAAGAATACGGCCGCTGGCACGGCCGGTGGCGGTGCGATCGCGCAGACGTCCACCTCTGCACTCACAATCAACAACAGCACAGTGGCCGGCAACACGGCCAGCAGTACTTCGACGACTGTGGGCGGCGGCGGTATCCTGCGCTCCGCGGCTGGCGCCCTCACTCTGAATTCGACGATCGTCGCCGGCAACAAGACCGGTGGCGGCACCAACAACGTCGAGTTTTTCAATTCGGTTACAACATCATTCACGCTTGTCGGTAACAACAGTTTGTTCGGTACAACCTCTGGCAGCATGGGTGCCGGCACCACGTTGAGCGGCAGCTATATCGTGGGTGATCCGAATCTGAGCGCGCTCGCGGACAACGACGGTGTGTTGCTGCCCGACGGCAACAAGATCAAGACGATGGCGGTGCCAGGCAACAGCCTCGCCATTGACGCCGGCAATAACACGCCCGGATTTGTCGAAGATCAGCGCGGCCCCGGCTTCACTCGGCTTTCCGGTGGCGTGGTAGACGTCGGCGCGTTTGAAGGTGTGTCGCACCGGCCCTACGGCACGTTAGTCAATGCGCCGGATGTTGGTTCCAAAGGCAGTGCTGCCTACAGTTTCGACGTGGTATGGCATGACGCCGACACGGGCATCGACTCCACGACCTTGGATGTAAATGATGTCACCGTAACGGGCAGTGGTTATGGCGCCGGCCAACATCCGACGTCTTTCGTCGTGAATGGTAGCGGGCCAGATTACACGGTTACCTACACTATTCCCGCTCCGACTGGTGGTTGGGGTGGCCCTAACGGCGCCAATGTCGGCGTCTACTCCATCGCCATGACCAAGGGCCAAGTGGCCGACCAGGACACCCCGACGGCGAACACCAACTCACAGGCAACGCTCGGCTCGTTCAAGGCGGCTTTCGCGACCTCGCTCGTTGTTAGCCAAGCAAGCGATGTCGTTGACACCAACGTTGGTGCCGGCCAGTTGAGCTTCCGCGAGGCGTTGATCATTGCCAATCAGAATGCCGGCTTCACCGACACCATCTCTTTCGATTCAACCGTGTTTAACACGGCAATGACGATTACGTTGACCGGTGGCGCGGGCGCGGTCACCGATTCACTGGTGATCAATGGGCCAACCGCCTCCTTTACGTTCGACGCGAACAAGACCAATCAACAGCTCACGGTGTCATCGGGCGTGTCATTGACTGTCTCGAATCTGAGCTTCTCGCGCTTCAGCGCGGGGTCTGCAGGCGGCGTGTTGTCGCTGGGCAGCAACGATTCAGTTTCGTTGTCCAACGTGTCCTTCAGCAATAACACCGCCTCGGTAACGGGCGGTGGAGCGATTGGGATCACCGGCACGGCCACCTCTGTGACGTTGACCAATGCATCGTTCACCTCCAATACATCAAGCAGCTCGGGTGGTGCGATCTACGCCAGCGGCTCCAACAACACGATTACCGTTGACAGCAGTTCCTTTACCAACAACACGGCCAGCACCGGCGGCGGTGCTATCCGCGGCTCGACCAGCACCACGTTGGCGGTTACCAACAGCTCATTCACCGGCAATACCTCGTCAGGCACCGGCGGCGGTGCCATGTATCTCGGGTCGTCGGCGAATGTCACAGTGTCCGGTTCGACACTGCAAAACAACACTGCGTCGAGCCCGGGCGGCGGTATCTACATCGCGTCCGGCTCGCTTGGCTTGACCAACGATGTGTTCAATAACAATAAGTCGGGCAGCACCGCGGGCGCTCTCTATACGTCCAGTGGTACCCTCATCAACATTGACGCCACGAAGTTCAGCAACAACACCGGTACGACTGTTGGCGGTATCTACGTCGGCAGCACCTCGTCAACACTGACGATCGACCGCAGCATGTTTTCCGGCAATACCGGCGGTACCGCGGGTGCCATTCACTTTGCGTCCGGTGGCACTCACTCGATCACTAACTCCACGTTCTCGGCGAACACCGGTTCGGCCGGAGCTGGGGCGATTAATTCCTCGTCGAGTCCGACACTGAATATCAGCCAGTCCACATTCGCCCAGAATCGCGGCACAACGGCTGGTGCGATTAACCTTAGCTCCACATCGAGCACTGGCACACTGACCATCCAAAACAGTACGATCGCCAACAACACGGCGAGCGCGGGCGCTGGCGGCATCAACTCGGCATCGACTGCTTCGTTGAATCAGATCATTCTGTCGAGCACGATCGTCGGGGCCAACTCGGGCACGACCTCCGCGGACATTAACACCGCGGTGGGTGCCACCATTTCAGGTGATCACAACCTCATCGGTGCTCAGGGTGCGAACTGGACGATCTCGGGCGCACCGAACAAAGTGGGTGCGACCAGCGCTCAAATTGGTGTCGTTCCCTTGGCCGACAATAATGGGTTCAAGCTGCTGGACAACAGCGTCGTGCAGACCATGAACCTGACCGCCAACAGTCAGGCACGTGACAATGGTTTCTCCAATGGCCTGACTTTTGACGAGCGGGGCCCTGGGCATTCTCGCACCATTGGTGCCGACACTGACATCGGTGCGTTCGAAGCCAACGCCAATCCAGTCCCGACCGTTAGCGGTGATGCCACCAATGTGACGGGCCCCGGTGGCACAACCTTCGACGTGACGGTGACATTCAAGGACGACCTCGGCGTGGACGTCAGCACGATCGACGTCAACGATGTGGTCGTCAAGACGGCCCGCGGCCAGACGACCTTGCATGCCGCGAGCTTCGTGGCTTCTCCGAACAGTGGCGTCTCGAGTCCGGTCACCGTGGTGTACACCTTCAACGCACCGGATAACGGCGTTGCGGGTCAGTGGGATGCCACCGATACCGATCTGTACAACGTGTGGTTCGTCGGTACGGTCTCTGATGACGACAACCCAGATAATAACGTGGTCGCACCTCAGCAGTTGGCCACCTTTGCCGCGCCATTGGCTCCTCAGACCCTGACGGTCGATCAAACTGGCGACGTCGATGACGGCAACTACGGCATCGGCCATCTGACGTTGCGTGAGGCGATCAACTTCGCCAACCAGAACGTCAATAACATCGACACGATCACATTCGACGCAACGGCCTTCGCGTCGCCGACCACGATTACCCTGGGCTCGACCTTGGCCATCACCGACGCTGTCGTGATCCAGGGTGCGGGCGCTTCGAAGCTGACACTCGACGGCAATAACGCCGTGCAAATCTTCAGCGTCAATCTGCCCTCAGGTGGATTGGTCGATATGTCCGGTATGACGCTGCAGAAGGGCAATAGCGGCCTCGGCGGCGCGATTGGCATGACCGACGATGCATTGACGCTCACGAACATGGTGTTGAACGCCAACACGACGTCGGGCACCGGTGGCGCGATCGCGATGACGACCGGCACCTTGAGCCTGGTCAACACCAAGCTCACTAGCAACACAGCAGCCACGTCTGGCGGGGCGATTTACAGCAGCGGCGCGAGCACGATCACGCTGCAGGACTCGACCCTCAATGCCAATACCGGCACCACGGGTGGCGGAATCTACATCGGCTCCGGCTCGATGCTCACGATTGATCCCAGCATCTTGTCGAACAATCGCGGCACCAATGGCTCGGCCATTTACGTCGCCGGCACGACCACTAGCTCGGTCGTCATCGACAAGAGCTTGATCTCCGGCAACACGTCCACTTCGAGCCACGGTGCGATTTACTTCTTCACCGGAGGCACGCTGGCGGTCACTGACAGCACGTTCGCCAACAACTCTGCCGCGAGCACTGGCGGCGCCATCGCCTTCTGGAGCGGTAGCTCGGCCTCCGTGTCGAACTCGACATTCAATGGCAACAAGGCGACGAGCGGTGCGGCCATTGCGATTCTCTCCAGCGCTCCGTCACTGACTCTGCAAAACGTCACAATTGCTGGCAACACCGCCTCGGCCGGCGTCGGCGGCATTCTCTTGAGCTCGTCGAGCACCGCATTGACCTTGGATACTTCCATCGTGGCGGGCAACGTCGGCACCACGACTGCGGACATTCTTACGCAAACCGGCGCGGTCATCAGCGGTGATTACAACGTCATTGGTGTGAAGGACGCCAGTTGGTCGCTGGGTAACCCCGGCACCAGCCTGGTGGGCACTTCGGCCGCGCCTCAGGACCCGGGTCTCAATCCGCTCGGTGATAACGGCGGCTTCACGCTGCCCGACGGTTCCAAGATTCCGACCATGAGCCTGAAGGCCAACAGTGTGGCCGCCGATTTGGGGACGAGTTTCTCCACGTTGTCGAACGATGAGCGAGGTGCTGGATTCCCGCGCGTTGTGAACAACGCGGTTGATGCCGGCGCTTTTGAGGCTCCAATCTCGCCAATCCCGAAGGCGAAGCTGCTCTCCGCTCCGGATATCACTTCGGCAGGCACTAGCCCTGAGACGATCACGATTGTTTACACCGACGACGTCGGCATCAATACGAACTCGTTGGACAACAACGATGTCACCGTCACCGGTTCCGGCCTGAACGGCGCGAAGGCGACATTCACTGGCTTCTCCGGCAGCGGCACCTCGGTGACTGCGACTTACACCGTCGCGGCACCCGCCGGCGGCTGGGGCGGCTGGAACATCGGCTCCTTTGTCGTCGCCGTGAATGGCAACCAGGTCTTCGACACCGACACACCGACGCCGAACTCGACCCCGGCCGGCAACCTCGGCACGTTCAAGACCGCGTTTGCTACCACGCTGGCGGTGGACTTGGCGAGCGATGTGTCCGACGGCAACTACACGCCGGGCAACCGCACGTTGCGGGAAGCAATCCTGTTAGCCAATGGCAACGCGGGCCTGGACACCATTACGTTCAGCTTCCCGTCGGCGACCACGATCAACCTAACCTCGGGCTTCACAGTGGCCGACAGCCTGGAGATTGACGGCCCGGGTGCCAACAAGCTGACCGTGAACGCGAACAAGACTGGGACGCATTTCACGACCGCGGACAATCAGACGTTGGCCATCTCCGGAATTACGTTGACCGGCGGCAGCACGGCGGGCAGCGGTGGTGCGATCAGCATTGGCGCCACTTCGACCGTGACGTTGAACGATGTTGTGCTGCGAGGCAACACAGCCGGTACTTACGGTGGTGCGATCTTCCTGAGCGCCAAGACCAGTGAGGTCGATATCACGGATTCAACCTTGGCGGACAACTTCGCCACCGGTACTGGCGGTGCGATCAGCGGCCTGCACAGCACTGGCTCGCCAGTGATCAATATCACGAGCTCCACGTTGTCGGGCAACAAGACCAACAGCGACGGCGGTGCGGTGTATCTGTACGACGACGGCACGGTCACCGTGTCGAACTCGACGTTCTCAGGTAACTCGGCGGCCGGGGTCGGCGGAGCGTTGTACTTCTACAACTCCGGCGCTTCGACTTATGTCGTCCGCAATTCGACGATTGCCAATAACACGTCGGGCGGCACGGGTGGCGGTATCTACACGGCCGGCACCACGTTCACCCTGGAGTTGGATAGCTCGATCGTGTCCGGCAACCATGCTTCGACGACGGCGACCAGCGATATGTCCACCAGTTGGACTGTTACTGGCGACAACAACCTGGTCGGCATCTCGGCCGGCACGTTCACCGGCACCGGTAACCAACTGGGGTCCACGACCGCTCCGATCGATCCCTTGCTCTCGCCGTTGGGCAACTACGGCGGCAAGACGCAGACGATGGCGCTCAAGAGCGGTAGCCCGGCGCTCGACATGGGCAACAACAACTTCAGTCTCTCCTTCGATCAGCGTGGCACGGGCCATCCTCGTGTGCTCGGCGCGGCTGCTGACGTGGGCGCTTTCGAAGGCATTAACACCGCCCCGATCGCGACGTTGGGTTCGGCTCCGAGCATCACTTCCAGTGGTGCGACGACCTACTCATTCAGCGTCATCTACACCGATAACGTGGGGATCGACAGCACGACGATTGATGTCAACGATGTGAAGGTCACCGGCCCCGGCTTCGGAGCTGGCGTCAGCCCGGCCTCGTACTCGATCGCCGGCCCGGCCAACAACATGACCGTGACCTACACGATCCCGGTCGCGGGCGGCTGGTCCCAGAACAACAATGGCCAATTCACGGTTACGCTCAATCCGAACCAGGTCTACGACACCGACGGCCCATCGCCAGTGGGAGCGGGTGATCCGGTTCTCTTGGGGAACTTCAATGTTGGCATCGGGGGCACGTTCGTGGTGGATGCCACCAACGATGAATCGGTGGATACCGACGGCAAGACGTCACTGCGTGAGGCGCTTGCCAAGGCCAACGCGGCCACGGGTTCGTCGAACACCATCAACTTCGATTCCACCGTGTTCGGCACCGCCCAAACCATTACTTTGACATTGGGTGAATTGCCGATCAGCAGCTCGGTGATCATCAACAACACAAATGTGACCACGGCCTCGTCGCTGGCGATCACTGCCAGCACCGGCGCTCGCGTGTTCAACGTCGCCAGCGGCAAATCGGCAGCCGTAGTGATCAACGGCGTCAAGATCACGGGCGCCAGTGTCAGTGGCGCGGGCGGCGGCATTCTCTTGGGTACCACCGATAGTCTCACGCTCAACGGCGTGTGGTTGGCCAACAACACGGCCAGCGGCATCGGTGGCGGCATCGGCGTCGATACCGCTCAGTCGCCGTCCACTCAGAAGATCACTGTTAACAACAGCACGATCTCGGGCAACTCGGCTTCGACCGGCGGTGCGATCTACTTCCTCCGCGGGTCGCAAATCTTGGTGTCCAACAGCACGCTGTCGGGCAACTCGGCAAGCACCGGCGGAGCCATCGGCGGCTTCACCACCAGCTCCGGTTCGATCACTGTTCGCAACTCGACAGTCACGGGCAACTCGTCGTCCAATGGTCGCGCCTTCCGGTTGACCAACGCCGCTTACTCAGTGGGCGTGCTGAGTCTGGAAAGCACAATCGTGTCGGGCAACGTCGGCACGTCGCCAAACTCGATCTATGGGTCTTCGACGGCGGGCTGGTTCAACCAGAAGAACAGCGTGATCGAGTCGCCGACTGGTTCGGCCAACGACCTCGGCGGCAACCTGGCCGACGGCACCGACCCGATGTTGGGCAGCCTGTCGAACAATGGCGGTGCGACTCCCACGCATGCTTTGCTCGCCGGCAGCCCAGCTCTGAACACCGGCTCGAACCCGGATGCGTTGACCACCGATCAGCGCGGCACTGGCTTCGCTCGCACCAGCGGTTCGGGCACAGACATGGGTGCGTTCGAAGCTCAAGTGGCTACCGCCCCGGCACCCACGGTGAGCAGTGTGGTCCTCGACGAGGGCACCGGGGGCACGATCAACGGTGTCAACGGCACGACCCAGCGATCCGAGGTACGCCGAATCGTTGTGACCTTCTCGGAAGCAGTGAACTTCTCAGGTTCTGTGGCTAGCGCCTTCACGCTGGCCCGCAGTGCCGCGAGCACCAGCGGCGGCACGACCGGCCAGGTCAGTCTGGTGGCCAGCCCGGCCACCGGCCCGGCCAGCTCGGTGACGATCACCTTCACGGGAACGTTTGCGGATTCCACCGGCTCACTGGTCGATGGCCTCTACAACTTCTCGATCGATGCCTCGAAGGTGAGCGGAGCCGGCGGCCAGCTCAATGGCTCCGGCAGCGGTGCAGGGACCAACTACAGTGTCACCGGCACCACCGCCAACAAGTGGTTCCGCTACTACGGCGATCAGAACGGCGACGGCACCGTAGACCAGACCGACTACTTGGTCTTCCGCAATGCCTTAGCCAATGGACCAAACAGCGTGTTCGATTACCAGAACTCCGGCGACGTCGATCAAAGCGACTACCTTGAGTTCCGCAACCGGCTCGCCGGTGCACCGTGACCGATTAGCTTGGGTCGTAGTTAAAAGAAAACAGCCCGCCATGGTGCATCCACGGCGGGCTGTTTTCATTTGCGCTCAGGGCTGCCTGAAGGCCTCCCTCCGAAAGAGCGTCGAGCCGTAAGGCCGACGTGGTATGTTTTTGCGGTTGGTGAGTCTTGCACGTCGGGCTGACGCCTCGACGCTCCTTAAGAATAACCGCGCGTCAAGGGACGGTCTGAGTCCCCTGCCCTCTCGATCCCAAGCAGAGTTTGGGAACGAGAGAGACAACAACCCTTGCTAGCGCTGCGGGCTAACGGCGTCAACGCGCACGCCCCGCTCCGGCGACATGCACTGTGATCAATCGCGCATGGCTTTTTCCCGCGCCGCATCCTTGAGCTTCTGAACGTCCTGCGGTGTAAGCTTGGGTCGATCGATGGACAGCGTAATCTTGCGAATCTTGCCGTTGAACTTGAATGGCGGCAGATAGTCCGCGTCGTTCACGCCGGAACATGTGTCAGAACCCATGTCGAGACTTTCATCCCATGGCAAAATGAACGGAAGTGTGTGTTCCATCGTCTGGGTGACGACCGCTTTGCCGTCCACCTTGAGCACGCCGGTCCCGCCCTGGCCGAGGCCGCTGTAGTCGCCGAAGGCCAGCGTTCCCGCACCAAGGCCATCGTACTTGAATTCGAATTCAAGCGTGTGCTTACCAGCGGATAAGGTTGGCCCTTCCCAGCGAACTCGCTTCATATCAACCAAATTCCACAGGAAGATCGGCTTGCCCTTGAGGATGTAGAACCCGTATCCACCGAATCGGCCACCTTGAGTAATCAGCATGCCGTTGCCGCCATCGCCACCAACCTCGACCTCGGCCTTAAATTTGTACGACGTGTTAAGTATGCTCGGGGCATCGCCGTTCGGCGTGCCAGTCAACGGCCGGGTCCACGTAAACTCATCCCGCCCGGCCGTGATGCTCGGCCTTGGAGTCACCATCCGAGCAATTACCGAATCATCCAACGGCAAGACCTGATATTTCTCGGCTTCTTGCCAAAACATTTCCTGCAACTCCTGGAGTTTCGCGGGATTCCGAGCGGCAACATCGTGCGCCTGGGTCCAGTCTTCGTTGAGATTGTAAAGTTCCCACGGATAGTCCAGCACACTGACTTTGCTCGGAACTAAAACCCAGGGCGCTCGCATGACTTTTGTGCTGGCGATCCAGCCATCATGGTAAAGAGCGCGGTTGCCGAACATCTCGAAGTACTGCGTGGTATGTGTCGTGCGGGCCTTCGCGTTCTTGGCGTCAAACGTGTAAGCCATGCTGGTGCCTTCGATCGCGCTTTGCTTAATGCCATCCACCATCTCCGGCTGAGCGATTCCGGTCGCTTCTAGAATGGTCGGCGCGATATCGATGACGTGATGAAACTGGTGGCGAATGCCGCCCTTATCCGTGATCACCTTCGGCCAAGAGATCGCCATGCCTTGCCGGGTGCCGCCAAAGTGCGACACGACTTGTTTCGTCCACGAAAACGGGCAGTCGAACATCCAGGCCCATGGCACGGCCATGTGGTTGTACGTCTTTTCCGTGCCCCACAGATCGTAGAAGAGCTTGAGTTGCACATCCACCGGCGGATTGACGCCGTTAAATTGGCCGACCTCGTTGGGAGTGCCGATCGGCGTTCCCTCGGCGCTCGTCCCATTATCGCCATTGATGTAAATGACGATCGTATTGTCGAGCTTGCCCATATCTTCGACGGCTTGAATCACCCGCCCGATTTCGTGGTCGGTGTAGGCAACATAAGCGGCGAAGACATCCACCTGGCGGAGGAATAGCTTCTTCTCATCTGCGGTGCACTGATCCCAATCCTTGAGCAAGTCCTTGGGCCATGGCGTCAGTTCCGCGTTCGGTGGGATGACACCGAGCTTTTTCTGATTCTCGAAGATCCGCTCGCGCACCTTGTTCCAACCTTCGTCGAAGAGGTGCATCGCGCTGATTTTGTCGATCCACTCCTTGGTTGCGTGGTGCGGGGCGTGCGTGCCGCCCGGAACGTAATAGAGGAAAAACGGTTGCTCGCTGTCGAGCGTGTTGAGCCGAGACATGTAATCGATCGCATCATCAGCCATCGCGGTCGTGAGGTTCCAGGTTCCTGGCGCCTGACCTTCGAACGGATAGATTTGCGTGGTGTTACGGAATAAATTCGGTTCCCACTGACTCGTGTCGCCGCCCATGAAGCCGAAGAAATACTCAAAACCCATGCCGCTGGGCCATTGATCGAACGGCCCCGCCTGGCTGCACTGATACGAGGGTGTGTTATGGTTCTTGCCAAACCAGGATGTGCGATAGCCATTGTCTCTCAACACGCGGCCGACCGTCGCCTTGTCGCGCGTAATTATGCTGTTGTAGCCCGGGTAGCCTGTTGCCTGCTCGGAGACGACTCCAAAGCCGGCCGAGTGATGATTGCGGCCGGTGATTAGCGCGGCCCGCGTCGGCGAACAGAGCGCCGTCGAGTGGAAGTTCGTGTATCGCAGTCCATTCTTGGCGACTCGATCAAGCGCCGGCGTGGGAATCACTCCGCCAAAGGTGCTCGTGACGCCGAAGCCGGAATCGTCGGTCATGATGAGCAGCACGTTCGGCGCGCCCTTTTTCGGCGCGACCCGCGGCGGCCAGTACGGCGTCGAGGTTTGAGCTGTCCGATCAATCTTGCCGTCAAACTTCGGAACCGGCGGCGGAAGCTGCTTGCCGTCGATCGTCATCGTGGCGCCGGGAGACCCTGGCACTCCTTCAATGCCCGCCGTTGACGATCCGCTGCCCTTGGGACCGGCCGCCGCTCGCGGCGCGGAGAATGTTCCACTGGCTGCCAGGAATCCCATTACGCCACCGAATAAGATCGCCACAATTCCTGGAAGCAGCTTGGATTTCACGATGTCATCTCGCAGTTAAACCGCTAGGTTCGCTTAACGATCTTTACGTTCGAGAAATGTATCTCTGAATGTCTTTATCGAATGTGGGACATTCTGACCTTATTTGCCATCCGTGCGATTTTCACTCGCCCCTTCGTTTCCAAGGAAAGCTTGGGAAAGAGGGGGATAGGCGATGCGCCGCGCCTTGGCGCGCAGCTATTCTTAAAGAGCGTCGAGGCGTCAGCCCGACGTGGTTTGTTGTTATTGCGGTTGGTGAGTCTCGCACGTCGGCCTTACGGCTCGACGCTCTTCCGGAGAAACGGTTCAACGCTTACCAATGCACAGCACAACGAAATCAGCGGACGCGCATTTGTCTCGCCCTTTACGGTCCATTTTCATTTTCATTTGCCTTCGCCCCAAAGTGTGAAATATTTGCTCTTGGCATTTCCTGTTGGCCGCAGCTGAGGTCAGCATCAAATGCCTGCGGACTGTTCTGGGGGATGCGAGCGGGCGATCGCCTCACTTTTGTGAGACGGGTGCTCCACTTCTGTGGGGCCCATGCCCAATTGCGGTCGTCGCAGACGAACACCACCACTACTACCACCACCGCAAGCGACGACCGGGCGGCCAATTCCACTGCTCGCCCGGCAAAGCCGCCCTTAAAAACAAGGCGGCGAGCTTCGTCAACTTCTTAATCGAGAGTTCAGAGGAGCGCGTGCTCCTGCTCGAAGCGGAAGATTCACCAACAACAACTCAAACGCCCACTACACCCGCTCGCATTTTCCCAGGCAGTACTGCGCGCGGAGAGTCCGAGGCTTTCGTTTGTCATTCCGAGGCTTTGCGAGGAATCTGCTTGCGAATGTCATTTGCGGGCAGATTCCTCGCAAAGCCTCGGAATGACAAGCGTTTGTGTGGGCAAAGTCAAAGGTCCAATTTGGACCTTGGAAAATGGTTTTGATTCTTATTTGGTTCTTGTTTCTTGCATCTTGATTCTTTCCCGCCGAAGCGGGCGAGAGAGGAAAATGACCCTGACGGGAGTCGAACCCGTGTCGCGGCCTTGAAAGGGCCGTGTCCTAGGCCTCTAGACGACAGGGCCAATGTCCGTGAAAGACACCGACTTTGGGATGGTAGGACTCCATAGCGGTCAGCGTCAACCCAATTGACGTCAAAGAGTGAACCCTGGTTCACTCCATCGGGGCCGGTAGAATGCAGTTAGGACGTGCCAGAAAGGAAATATCTCATGGCCAGCAAGAATGTCATCGAATTGACCACCGCCAGCTTTAATAAGACCGTGACGGGCGACAAACCGGTTTTGGTCGATTTTTGGGCTCCCTGGTGCGGACCGTGCCGGGCGTTGACGCCGATCGTCGATCGCATCGCCGATCAATACGCCGGCAAAGCGATCGTCGGCAAAGTGAACGTCGATGAGAACCAGGAATTGGCGCTGAAATACGACATCACGACGATTCCGCGTGTGCTCGTGTTCAAAGGCAACGAGAAGCCGTTGCATCAGTTAGTCGGCCTGGTGCCGGAAACCGAGCTGACCAAGCTGCTCGATAAAGCGATCGCGGGCTAAGGGTTTTTGTTTTGTTAGCCGGTTCGTGTTAGCCGGACGCGCAAGCTACGGAAGCCAGCGACTTTGCCCCACATGGGAATCTCTGGCTTCGTCACTTGCTTCGGCCAACAAGAAATCAGAAACACTCGAATGGGGCAACGTCTCCGGCTTCCGTAGCTTGCGCGTCCGGCTAACAAATCCGGTCAACTAGATTGGGGAACAATCACCTCAGGCATGTTCGACGGGGAAACTTGAGTAATTTAGATTAAATTTTGCTCGCTTCGTGGGCCGATACCGGTACATACGGCGCAATCCGTAGTTCTTCTGGTAACGGCCTGAATGTCACGATCTTCGAGACTCGATGAACCCACCGTGGACCCACTTCCGGGCCGCGGCTTGTTCGTCGAGCATGGTCCGGGGGCCGGCTCGTTTATTCCCTTCCGATTTCCCGTCACGCTGATTGGCCGGTCGGGCAGTTGCGATGTGTGCGTGGATGTTTCACCGATTCGTCCGTTGCACTGCATGCTGACACCGGGACGCAATGGCGTTTCGCTTCGATCGGTCAGTCCAAACGGCGTGCGTGTCAACGGCAAGCGCGTGAGCATCGCGGAACTGAATGATGACGATCTCCTGGACATCGGCCCCGCACGGCTGCGAATCCGCTGGGACGGCAAGGCCACTGGCGATGATTCGCTTTATGACTCGCTGCGAATCCAGGCAGCGGCCGTCGCCGCCCAACAAACGGCTTTGATCGAGCTTGAGATTCGTGTGACGGATCGCGAGGCGGCCTTAACCCGGCAAGAGGATCAACTCGCCTCGCGTCTCGAAGATCAGCGCCGGCAACTATTGAGCTTGCAGGACCAGATCACGCAGGCAAGGGCCAATTTGCGCGACAAGAGGGCCGCATTCGTGACGCTAGCCGCCGAACAGGAGGAGGAACTGGCGGCCGCTCGGCAAACAGTCGAGAGCGACCAAAAGGCGATCGCTCGACGTGAAGTGCGGCTCGCTCGGCTGTGGACCAAACTCAAGGACCGCATCGGCAAACAACATCGCGACGTCCAGCGGGAGCGCGATCGCCTTGCGGCCGAGTTGCAACGGCGCCAGAAGCAAGTCGCGCTCGAACGTGAGACGCTCGCCAGCCAGCGCGAACAATTTCACGGCCAAGCGGAGTTGGAAAAGCGGCAAATCACGGACGGCTGGAACAAGCTGCAACTGGCCGAAGCCACCCTGCGAGACCGCCTTGCCGGCTTTGAGTTGCGTGAACGCCGGCTCGCTCGCCGGGAGAAGGAGTTGCTGGCCGAGGAGAATCGCCGAGCTCGGCAAGACCGCGAAACGGTGGCCCGCCGCGAGGATCTGCAGCGGGAAATTCGGCAGCTCGAAGCGCGAGCCGCCAGTGCTCGGACGGCTCTGGAGCAGACGCTTGGCCTCGACAAACAGGCCACACCTGCGTTGCCGGCGACGCCTGTTATTCACGATGAGCATTTGGAGCGGGCGGCCGACGAAATCGCCGACGAGCAGGCATTGCTAACGGAACAAGTGGACCGCTTCGCACGGGTGCGCATGGAGTGGGAAGAGGAGCGATTGCGAGCCCTGGCCGAATTCGACGCGGCTGCTGCGGAATTGGCGAACCGTGAAGGAGCCCTGACGATTCGCGAAGCTGAGATCAACGCCGCGGAAGGCCGTGCGAATTCGCACGAACAAGTGGCGCACTCTTTGTCGCGCCGGGCTGAGGCTGAGCGCATGAAGGCGATGGCCGAATTGGCGGAGCGCCGGGCTGAGCTCGAGCGAATCGCGCAAAGCCTGTCGGGCCAGTCGCGCGAGTTGGCTCGGCGCGAGCAGTCGTTGACTGAGCTATATCGCTTTTGGGGCCGGCGCCGGACCGCGGCATTCGCCGCGCTGAACGACGCACAAGCTTCGAATGCCGCGTCGCGCGAGGAGTGGGCGAGCTTGCACGCCAACTGGCTCCGCGCCCAAGCCCGGCTATTGAGCGAACAGCAAGAGCTTGCTGCGCAGCGTCTGGCGGTCGAACAGTACCGCCAGGAGTGCATTGATGCGTCGGCCGATCCCCAATTGGGCGCCCGGCGGTTGGAACGCTTGCGCCGGCACTGGCACGCGAAGTGTTCGGTGGCCAAGCGTGACATGGCCCGGTTGGCGGCAATGCTGACGACCGAGTCTGAGCGGTTGGATCAGCGTTTCGCCGAGTTGCAGCGGGATGAAGTGCGGTTGCAATCGCGCGTCGCCGACTTGGACGACCTGTTCGCCGCCGCCGAGATCCAGCAAGCGAACGTGGCATCCGAGCGCGTGCAGCGCGACGAACAAATCCGGGCTGAGGCGAAGCAACGAGAATCGTACGAGCGGCAGTTAACGAATCTTCGCGGGCAACTGGATCAACTGGCAAGCCTCTTCATCGACACGCCGACAGTATCCGAGTCGAAAGCGGCGTAGGTAGAGTTTGGAAACAACGGAAGGACCCAGGGCGGATCATATCGCTCGCAATCACTAATGGAGTTGAGCCGATGGTCGCAAATCATTATCCTGTCAGTGCTTAATTTGGTAATACCCATAAGGTCCGCTTGTCAAACCGCCCAAAAACCATAGATTGCCCAAGAGTAAATACGGAACTAGAGTTTTTAGACCCCGGCAGGAGTGACACGCGGCGGAAAGCGAGTGAGGACCGAGATGGCGATTACGAAGGAACGCAAAACCGATTTGATCAAAGACTACCGGCGTGCCGATAGCGACACCGGGTCTCCCGAAGTGCAGATTGCGCTGTTGACCGCGCGGATCAGCGAGCTGAATGAGCATTTCCGCAGCCACAAGAAGGACCACGCCAGTCGGCGCGGCCTGCTCCAGATGGTTAGCAAGCGCTCTGGCCTGTTGGCGTACCTTCGTGATAACGATCGGGCTCGATATCTGGCCGTTATCGGCCGATTGGGTCTGCGAAAGTAATCGACTCTTGGCCCCGGTTCGCGGGGCCATTCCATTTCGAGCGACCACTGGCTCCGCATCCGTGCCTCGTGCCTCAACGAGGACGTTTCAGTGCAGGCATTTCAAGTTGGCCACGCCTTCGGCAATCGAACACTCACCCTTGAGACAGGTAAACTCGCCAAACAAGCCCATGGCTCGGTCGTTGTTCGGCTTGGAGACACCATGGTGCTCGCCGCCGCCGTCGAAGGCAAGGCGGACCCGACCCGCGATTTCTTCCCGCTGACGATGGACTACCGCGAAAAGACCTATGCGGCCGGCAAGTTCCCCGGCGGATTCATCAAGCGCGAAACCCGGCCGACGACCAAGGAGACGCTGACCTCGCGGCTCTGCGATCGGCCAGTTCGTCCGCTGTTTCCCACCGGCTACATGAACGAAGTCCAGGTGATGATGAGCACCTTGGCGGCCGACAAGGACAATGACCCGGACGTGCTGGCAATGATCGGTGCGGCTGCGGCACTGTATGTCTCGCACATTCCGCTGCAAAAGGCTGTCGGCGCGTGCCGCGTGGCCCATGTCGATGGTCAGTTCATTGCGTTCCCGACGTATCACCAGCTCGAAGAGAGCGACCTCGACCTGATCATCTCAGGCACGCGAGAAAACGTGGCAATGATCGAGGGCTTTGCCCGCGAAATGACTGAAGACAGGATGCTCGAAGCGATCATGTTTGGCCACGAGACGTGCGTGCAGGTGATCGAGCTCATCGAGCAGTTGCGCCGCGAGGCGGGGATCGGCGAACACCCGGCTCCGGAATTGAAGCCGGAAAGCCAACTGCCGGCACTGCTGAAGAATCGTTTCTACGATTCGCTGAAGAAGGCGAAAGTCACCGAAGGTAAGATCGCACGCAAAGATGCGGTCAAGGAGATCGTCGAGACAGCGGTCAGCGAGTTCGTCAAAGAAGGCGGCGAACACACCGAGGGCCAGGTCAAGGCCGCGATGTACGCTCTCGAAGAGCGAGTCGTCCGCGATCTGCTCTTGGAAGGCAAGCGGCTTGATGGCCGCTCGATGACGCAAATTCGCAACATCGCTTGTGAAGTTGGGTTACTTCCCCGGGTGCACGGCTCAGCCCTGTTCCAACGCGGCGAAACGCAGGCGCTCGTCACTGCAGTTTTGGGCACGGTGGCGGACGAGCAACGCGTCGATGGCCTCATGGATGAGTACTCCAAGAAGTTTTACCTCGATTACAACTTCCCGCCGTTCTCGGTCGGCGAAGTGAAGCCGATTCGCGGGCCAGGCCGGCGCGAGATTGGCCACGGCATGCTGGCCGAGCGTTCGCTCAAGAGCGTGATTCCCGCCGGGGACAAGTTCCCATACACGATCCGCTTGGTCTCCGACATTTTGGAGTCCAATGGTAGCTCGAGCATGGCTTCGGTCTGCGGCGGCACCTTGGCCATGATGGATGCCGGCGTGCCGATCGTGCGACCCGTCGCAGGCATCTCGATCGGCTTGGTGAAAGAAGGCAAAGAGTTCCAGCTTCTCACCGACATCATGGGCGACGAAGATCACTTCGGCGACATGGACTTCAAGGTGGCCGGCACGCAGAACGGCATCTGCGGCATCCAGCTCGACCTCAAAATCGAAGGCATTGACCGCGAGATCATTGCAGCGACGCTGGCGCAGGCGAAAATCGCTCGCATCGAAATTCTCCGACACATGTTGCGAGCGATCATGCGTCCGCGGGGTGAAATCAGCCAGTACGCTCCGCGGCTGTTGCAGATCAAGATCAACCCCGAGAAGATCGGTGCCCTCATCGGCCCCGGCGGCAAGAACATCAAGGGTATCCAAGAGCAGACCGGCGCGAAGATTGACATCCAGGACGACGGCACTGTCTCGATTGCTCACTCGGATGCAGCCGGCGCGGAAGCGGCCAAGCTGCGAGTCGAAGCGATCACCCAAGAAGTGCAAGTGGGCCGGGTGTACGAGGGCAAGGTTTCCTCAGTCAAAGACTTCGGTGCATTTATCGAAATCCTGCCCGGCCGCGATGGCCTTTGCCACATCAGCGAGCTTTCTGACGGCTACGTGGGCCGAGTCGAGGATGTGTGCAAGCCAGGCGACATCATGCGAGTGAAAGTAATCTCGATCGACGACCAAGACCGTGTGAAACTCTCACGAAAGGCTTTGCTACGTGAAGAGGGCGGCGGCGGTGGCGGCGAGATGGGTGCCGAAGGGCCTCCGCCCATGATGGACGACCGGCAGCGCGACGATCGGCCCCGGGAAGACCGGCCGCGAGGCCCGCGGCGCGATGATCGCGGCGACCGTGGCCCGCGCCATGGCGGTGGCGGCGGACGCCCGCCACGTGAACACTCACGCGGCCGAGATTAAAGTGGAATAAACGAGCCGGAAGCGTTAGCGACGGTGTTTAGCAGGACCGCCGCTAACGCTTCCGGCTCGTTACATCCGTTGATGCGCCATGCCTACCGATGCTGTTTCCTCTTCGCAGTATGCCGAGTTGGCTGAACTCGCGGGCGGGTTCATCCACGAAATCAAGAACCATCTCTCGACGCTCGGCCTCAATTTGCAAATGCTCGCCGAGGATGTGCAGAACCCTGAGACGCAGCGCGAGCGGCGGATTCACAACCGCGTTGATCGATTGCAGGCTGAATGTACGCGACTGCTGGATATCTCCAACGATTTCTTGCGGTTTGCTCGCATCAAGGACCTCGATCGCAAGTCGACGTCGCTTGGCGAAGTGATGGACGAGATGCTCGATTTCTTCGGGCCCACCGCGAAGCAAGCGAACATTACAATCAAGTCGTACGTCCCGGCGGATTTGCCGTGCGTGCCATTGGATGTCGAGCAATTCAAGCAAGCGATTCTGAATTTGCTGTTGAACACTGAGCAGGCCATGGCGAGCGGAGGCGAGTTAACGATTCTTGCGGCCTGCGACTCAAACGGAGTGCGAGTTGAGCTGATCGACACCGGCCCCGGCATAGCGCCTGAGACGTTGGCCAAAGTGTTCAAGCCATTCTTCACGACCAAGGCAGGCGGGAATGGTCTGGGGTTGCCGATCACGCGCAAGATCGTCGAAGCGCACGGTGGGCGGCTGGACGTGCAAAGTGAATTGGGCAAAGGCACAAAGTTTACACTGTGGCTTCCCTGCGAGGGGTCGTAAGAGTTAACCGCAGAGACGCAGAGGAAAACCAGAGAAGAACTCTTCTCCCTATTTCCTACGCGATCTCTGCGTCTCTGCGGTTAACTCTTATCCGCGTTTTGCAATCGGCACGACGCTGCGTACATCTTGCCCGATGTACTTGCCGCGGGGTCGGATCAAGCGGTTCTTCGCCGATTGCTCGATGATGTGTGCGGCCCAGCCGGTGATTCGGCTCATCACGAAGATCGGCGTGTAGATCGGGATCTCTAAGCCAAGTGCGTGATATAGCCGGCCCGCAGGCCAATCCAGATTCGGGTACATGTTCTTTTCGCGGGCCATCACGGTCTCAATGATCTCAGCCGTCTTCTCGGCATCCGTCGTCCCGGCTGCGGTCGCCATTTGCGCGGCAAACGCTTTGAGCACACCGGCCCGCACGTCGCCTGACTTGTAAACACGATGGCCGAAGCCCATGATTCGCTCTTTGCGAGCGAGCGTATCCATCAGCCACTTTTCGGCTTTCTCCGAGCCACCGGCGGCCCGAATCACATCCATGACTTTTTCATTGGCCCCGCCATGCAGCCGGCCTTTCAAAGCGCCGATCGCACCGACGACACCAGCGTGCAGGTCGGCTTCGGTGGAGACAATCACACGCGCGGCGAATGTGGAGGCGTTGTATTCGTGCTCCGCATAAAGGATGAGCGAGACGTCGAAGGCCTTAACCTCTTCCGGCGACGCCTCGCGGCCGCGAATCAGGTAGAGGAAGTGAGCGGCTGAGGTTAAGTCCGAGCGCGGTGCTACATTGGGCCGGCCTCGGCTGGCGTGAAATTGCGCCGCGACGGCGAGCGGAATTTGAGCGTAGAGCCGTTCCGCTTTCCGAAGATTCGCTTCGGTCGAGTTGTCTTCCAGGTCCGGGTCATAACTCGCGAGGATGCTCACGGCCGAGCGCAACACGTCCATGGGCACCGCGTTCTTCGGCAGTTCACCGAAGAGTTTTTGCAATGGCTCCGGCAGCTTCCGTGCCCCGGCGATGCGCTTTTGAAAAGCTTCTAACTCTTTGGCCTTCGGCAGTTCGCCGTAGAGGAGCAGATAGGCGACCTCATCGAAGCTGCAATGCTCGCAAAGCTCGGTCACGGGATAGCCGCGATATCGAAGACCACCTTCAACGGTGGAGATGGCCGATTCGCCGGCGATGACGCCTTCGAGGCCGGGGGAGTACGTTTCTGTTGCAGTGCTCATGGGGCCGTCCTTAGTCTGAACCCGTAGGTGATCACGTCTATGCGTGCCACCCTACTTGCCGAAATAGCTCTTATCTCGCTCTTCATATCCAGTGTAGCTAAGCAAATCGTAGAGGCTCGCACGGGTGAGCATCTTCGACACCGCGGCCTGTTGGCTGCCCGCTCGTGCGACCTCGGCGAACAATTCTTCCACAGCCTTGAGTGCGGTACGAAGTGACGACACCGGGAACAGAATGAGGCGATAGCCAAGCTTGGCAAGAGTGGCCGCGTCTAGAAGCGGGCTCTTGCCGAACTCGGTCATATTGGCGAGCAGCAAACCGGGCGATTCTTTGGCGAATTGACCGAATTCGTCGGCCGTCTCCAGAGCTTCGGAGAAAATGGCGTCGGCGCCAGCGGCGCGGTAGCGATTGGCCCGCTCGACTGCATCGGCGAACCCGTTCACGCCGCGAGCGTCAGTCCGGGCGATGATGAAAAAGGATTTATCTTTCCGGGCGGCGACCGCGGCGCGAATCTTCGCTTCCATCATGGCGGGTTCAACAAGCGCTTTGCCCGACAGATGACCGCAACGTTTCGGCATCACTTGATCTTCCAAGTGAATTCCCGCTGCGCCTGCTTCTTCGAACAGTTGCACGGTGCGTTCGACATTGAGGGCTTCGCCGAATCCTGTGTCGGCGTCGGAAATCAAAGGGAGGGAAGTGGCCCGGGTGATTGCCCGTGCCGCCTCCACAAACTCCGTCAGCGTGACAAGGCCGACGTCAGGTAATGCCAGAGTAGCGGAGAGGGCGGCGCCGGAGAGGTACACGGCTTTGAAGCCGGCTCGCTCCGCCATGCGGGCGACGAGCGGGTTGAAAACGCCGGGCAGCATTACCGGTCCGGCATCCAGTGCCGAACGCAGCCGCGCTCCAGCGGATTGTGGCATGTTCACACCTCAACTGGCGACGAAGTGAGTTTTAGGGACTTGTTGAACAATTGAAAATAAGCATCGACGCCGGCTTAATTCTGCCGCGCCATTTCGACGAGCTTCTTGACCCAGTATTCGCGGACGAATTGTTCGCTTTGGCCGTGAAACTCGCTGTCGGGGATTTTGTCCAACGCGGTTCGCAAACGCTCCATCGTATCCAGGGCTTTGTCTTTCTGATTCAGGCAGGTGTACTGACAGTTCCACAATTCCTTCAGCGCTTTTAGTCCTTCGACCTTGCCTTCGTAACGGCGGGCCAGCTCTTCGTACAGGCCGGCCGCCTCCGCATAGCGGCCGGCGAAGTAAATCATTTCGGTTTTGCCGAACGATGAACGGCGGAGCATCTCCGCCTCCACCGGGTTGAGTGACATTTGCTTGGGAAGCAAGGCGGCTTCGACGGCGGCGAACTGTTCGCCGGCAGCGGCGATATTGTCCAAATACTTCTTTTGCGTTGACTCACGCTGCGGATCATTCGGCGGCAGCTTTGATAGTTCCGCAAAAACTGCGGTGGCGCGGTTCCAGACACATAGTGCGAGCCGATAGTGGCCGCGCACCGCGAGGGTACTCTGCGGGTACTCTTGCAGAGCACCACGCAATCGGGGTTCGGCGGTCGCATATTCTTGGCGTTCGTAGGCGATGTCGGCCATGCCGTAGACGGTCAACTCCTGCACGGCCGGGTCCGGTTGAACCGCTTGTCGAAGCTCGCTCAAGTTTTCTTGCAGCATCTTCTCCGCATCGTCGAACTTCACGCGAGCGGCGAGCTCATACTGAATGCGAACCGCCTCTTCGACCTTTGGATCATTACTGATGGCAGCGTCGCGGCGCGCATCGGTGAGTTCGATTTGCGCGAGTTGATAGCGGGCCCGGAACCGCCAGGGAGGATCCATGGTGAGGCACTTCTGATAGGCGGACCTTGCAGCGACTAGGTCCTTGAGATTTTCCTGCACCTGGCCCGTGGCGTACCATGCCTCCGCGACGCGAGCTGGATCGGCGTAACCGTGCAACGGCACGAGTCGATTGAGGGCATCAAGTGCCATCGCGTAATCGCGGCCGGCTGAAGCGGCCTGCGCTGCCGACCAGAGGCGGTACACGATGACGGGCCCCCGCGCAGCTTCGGACCCCGCGGCGAGAAATGCCTTGGCAGCTTCAACTTGTTGCACGGAGGCTTGATCAATCTGCCCGGCCTGAACGAACGCATCGGCCCACGCCGCACAAAGTTGCCCGCGAAGTTCCATCGCCCGACCGCCCGTGGCCACTCGACTGTAGACATTTGCGAATTCAATGGCGGATGCGAAGTCATTCGCAGTTTTCAATTGTTCGCAAGCTTGTTCAAAGATCGCTTTTAAGTCGTCGCTCGAGAGGACTTGGCTTTGAAAGGTCGCTCCCGGCGGTACCGCTTCCTGGAGCTTTTGCATGGCACGCTTGGTATCCGAGATCGCGCACAGCTCGGCGATCCGAATAGCGGCCGCCCGGCCCCAATCACCGTTTGGATCGACTGCCTGCGCTTCTTCCAATTTCAATAATGCGACCGGTTGCTGAGTATGTGCCAGCGCCAGCCCCAGCCCATAGCGAGCGTGAGCTTTGTCGCTGGGGTTTAAACGAGCATCGTTACTCACGGCATCCCAAGCGCGGACCGCGCCCGGCCAATCGTTGGAGACTTCGAAGCATCGCGCTAGGAGCATACTGGCAGCAAATGCAATCTCCGAAGGTGCATCGGGGCCGACGCGGCTGAGCACCACCCGCGCTTCCTTGGCGTTGCCGGCAGCGATCATGAGTTCGCCAAGCCGCAAGCGAGTGTTGGCCAACTTGGCGGGGTCCATGCCCGGTGGGGCGTGTGCCAACTGTTGCTTCGTCGCCTCGATGATGCCGGCTTGATCGTTAAGCCGTTGATACGCTTCGATCAGAACGCCGTACGCGTCGTACGGATTATCGGAAGCGTCGGCGATCTTGTTGAGGGCGCCGACAACAAGGTGCGGGTCAGCGTTTGTGCTCAACCAAACCTTCGAGAGCCGAAAGATCAATCGATTACGATCCGCTTCGGGCACGCCATTCTTGTCCGCTTCTTCGAAATGGTGCCGTGCTTTTGCGGTGTCGTCAGTAGTGTTCTTCTCCTGATAGGCCCAGCCGAGCAAATAATGCGCCTCGCCGAGCAGACGCGAAGGCAACTCAGTGCGCTCGATAATCTGTTCGGCCCGCGCTATCGCGCCTTCAAGGTCAACCGGTGTTGCTGCCAGCGCGGCCCGCGCCTCGGTCAGCAGATGGTCCGGCGAATGTGGGCTATGCTTGGCGACTTCGCCTTCGAAGAAATACATCCCCGCCGCCGCCATGCAGCCGAGCAGGAAGATGGGCACTTGCCAGAGATGCGTGTTACGGGCCGTATCCTTGGCCATGACCGGATCCATCCGGGTGAAAAGGTGTACCGCCCGGCGCAGGCCGGTACCGGCCGGATAACTTGGCAGAATCAGGGGTTGGGGTCAAGGCCAAGCAAAAGCAGCTAGGGGGGCTAGACCAACAAAAAACCCCGGACGAAGTCCGGGGTCGTCTGTTTTTCTTCTCACCAGCGAACTACTCGAGCAGCAAGCTGGGATCCCAGCCGACACGCTCCGCGGAAGCTCGCAGTTTCTCGAGCGCCCGATTCTGAATCTGCCGGACTCGCTCCTTGCTGATGCGGAGCAGGTGGCCGATTTGCCGGAGGCTGTGGGAACCGGTGCCGGTCAGCCCGAAGCGCAGGTCGAGGACCTTGCGTTCGCGGGGCCGGAGGTTCTCCATCAGGAACGTGAGCGCTTCGAGCCGCTCATTGTTGTTTTGCAGCGTTTGCGTGTTCGTATCCGGCATCGCTTCGGTGAGCTTGAAGTCGCTGTCGTCATCGAGGACGGCATTCAAGCTGACCGGCGTACGAGTGGCCGTTTGCAAATGCGTGAGGTGTTCAAGACTCGAACCCGTTCGCGAAGCCAACTCTTGCGGGCTGGGCAGGTGCTTTCCCCCGTGCGCGAGTGCTTCGGATTCTTGCTGGAGCAAACCGAGCTCTTGCAAGTGGTGCGGGCTCAGCGACACGAGATGGCTCTGGCGAGCCACCGCGATCTGCAGTGTCTGGCGAATCCACCATGTGGCATAGGTGGCGAGCCGGGTGCCGTGACTCACGTCGAATCGGTCGATCGCTTGCATCAAGCCGCAAACGGCTTCTTGCAACAAGTCCGCATAGCTGAGGGCGTGGTGGCGGAAGCGTTTGGCAACGTGCGCGGCCAAGCGAATGTTGGCCGAGGCCAGCCGGTGCTTGTAATGGACATAACGATCGTGGAGCCGGCGGACTGAAGTCACCGAGCGGATTTCTGGTTTGTCGCAGTTGTCGCGGATGAACTGGGCCATCGGCCACGGCTCGAGGGCGGGGCGGTGAGCCCGCATCGAGGGGAAGTGCCGGATCATCGTGCGGACGAGTTCGCTTTTGCAGTCCCAGAAGTTTGTGAGCAGCTCTCGCTCTTCCTCCGGCGTCAGAAGATCGGAGGAGAATGTCACTCCTACCGAGGTCTCATGCTTAACGCCTGATGTGACGAGGTGCCGGTTCTTCTTGGGTGTCGGTTGTGGCTTCTGCTGAACAGCCATGTTGTTCCTTCCGAGCGAAAGAATGTTTGGAAGGGTGATTGCATGCACCGCGACGAGACGACAAGAAACCCCGAACTATCAATTGCCGTGGCATTGATGTTGTCGCCGGGTCTGTCCGCTCCAGAAAATGGAGCTCAAGTCTCGAGAGTCGCGGGCGATTTCGGCCGGCCCAGCACAATTGCCGGGTTGGGTTCGGCCGATGGCCCCCTTCGGTCCCGTTTATTAGCTACCGGATTCTAAAGGCTATCGAATGACGCTTCAAGCGACTTTTGCAAAAAGTTCAAGATTTTCCGAAGGAATCGATTTGTCCGACAAAAACGTCTCCCCACCCTCGAAATCGACATACCTTAACCAATCGGACTGAAGCCACAGACCGCATACTCTGACATACCATTAAGACCGATGCGACAGGAACGCCCATGGCATGCTTTGGCGGATATCGTTGCTCCATCCTCATCGTGGACGATGATCCGGCCATTCTTCGACAGTTACAACTGCTTTTAGAGCCAGAGTTTGAACTCGCTCTCGTCGATTCGGCGGAGGCGGCGAAAGAGCTCCTCTCGCAGCGAAAATTCGACATCTTATTGGCGGATCACCAGCTTCCCGGCGAGTCAGGCGTGCAACTGCTCGATTATGTGACTCGGTCATCGCCGCAAACTATCGGGGTTCTGATGACTGGGATAAGTCGCCTCGAAGATGCCATTGAGGCAATTAATTGCGGCAGGGTGCATCGCTATTTGTTCAAGCCGTGGCAAAGCGAGCAGGTACTTTACACCATTCGCCAGGCCGCCCGGTCGCGCTTGCTAGAGCAGAGCCACGAGGAGTTGCTCAAAGAACTGCGCCGCTTCAATCTCGAGTTGGAAAAGAAAGTCCACCAGCGAACGCTTGAGCTCAAAGAGGCAAATCGGCTGCTTCATCAGAAGAACTTGATGCTTACGCGCATGGCGTTAACTGATCCGCTCACCGGCTTGCCCAACCGCCGGGCGATGGATCGGCTCGGCAAGAACGAAATCGTGCGGCGGACGCGGTATCCAAGCTCATTTGCGATCGGCTTGCTAGACGTCGATCACTTCCATGATGTCAATGCCGTGTACTCACTTTCCGGTGGGGACCAAGCACTCATCTGGTTGGCCCAAGCGTTCGGCGCGGCCGTGCGAACGGTGGACACCGTGGGTCGGGTCGGCGGCGAAGAGTTTATGGTGGTCGCGCCGGAAACTGATGAAGATGGCGCATGGCTGCTCGCCGAGCGAATGCGAATACAAGTCGAATCCGGGGCAGCTCCCTTTGGGCAGTCCGAGATTCGCCTGACGGTCAGCATCGGCATGGCGGTCGTTGCAAGCGGCATCAGTGCGGGCTACGACCAAATCCGGCACCTCGCCGCAGAAGCACTCGCGGAAGCCAAAGCCAAGGGCCGAAACCGATCAATTCTGAAAGTGATGGCAACGCAATCAGTGGCCCGGTAAGTTCGGCGTGGCAGCTACTTCGGGTCGTACGTTCGCTTCCCCATTCCGCTCCACATCCGCGACATCGAGAATTGAGCGTAGTTCTTCGCCTTCAATCGTTTCTTTTTGAACCAAATTCTGCGCCAATAACTCCAAGCCCGTACGCCGGGCGGCGAGCATGGCCCGCACGTCAGCGGTGGCGGCGTCGATGATCTTGCGAATCTCGAGATCCACTTCGCGGGCCGTTTGCTCGCTGTATTCTCGGGGACCGTCACCCAGGCCAGCTAAAAACCGCGGCGCTTCCTGGTCCAACAAGTAAATCCGCCCCAGGTTGCTCATGCCAAATTCTTTGACCATTCGTTTAGCGATGGAATTGCACTGATTCAAATCGCTCGTCGCTCCAGTGGAGATGTCGCCGAAGATGAGTTCCTCAGCAATCGTACCGCCAAGCGCGACGCGAATTTTGCCCTCCAACGCCGAACGTGTTAGCACATAGCGGTCGGCATCCGGCCGCTGAAGCACATATCCGCTGGCGAAACCGCGGGGCACAATTGAAACCTTGTGCACCGGATCGGCGCCCGGCGTGTGCAGTGCCACGAGCGCATGCCCACCCTCGTGGACCGCGACGCGCTGCTTTTCCTCAGGGCTCATGATCCGGCTCTTGCGTTCGAGTCCCACCGCTTCGCGCTCGACAGCCTCGATGAATTCGGCCATGCCGACACTGGTCTTGTTGCGTCGGGCGGCGAGCAAAGCCGCTTCGTTGACAAGGTTTGCCAGATCGGCCCCGACCGAGCCAGGAGTCAGGGCGGCCACGCGGCGGAGATTGACGTCATCCGCAAGCGTGATGTTGCGCGCATGCACCTTGAGAATTGCCTCACGGCCGTCGATGTCCGGGCGATCGACCACAACGGTGCGATCGAATCGGCCTGGCCGCATCAGAGCCGCGTCGAGTGTCTCGGGCCGGTTCGTCGCGGCCATGATGATCACGCCGCGGTTAGATTCGAAGCCGTCCATTTCGACAAGAAGCGCGTTAAGCGTTTGTTCCCGCTCGTCATGACCGCCCACGGCCACACCGCCGCGTGATTTGCCGAGTGCGTCAAGTTCATCGATGAAGATGATGCAAGGAGCTTTGGTCTCGGCATCACGAAACAAATCGCGCACCCGCGCCGCACCGACGCCGACAAACATCTCAACAAAGTCCGACCCGGACATGCTGAAAAACGGGACATCAGCCTCGCCGGCGACTGCCTTGGCAAGCAGGGTCTTGCCTGTGCCAGGAGGGCCAACGAGCAGCACGCCCTTGGGAATCCGGCCGCCCAGCGCTTGGTACTTTTCAGGCCGCTTGAGAAAGTCCACGACTTCGCGGAGTTCTTCGACCGGTTCGTCGATGCCGGCAACGTCGGCAAAGGTAATTCGATTTTCTTTGCGGGCGTAGAGCTTGTGCTTGCTGCGACCTACCGAGAAGGGGCCGCCGGACCCGCCTGAGAACCAGCGCAAGGCGAAGAGCAGCCCGACTAGCATCAGGGTCATTATCAAAATGCTGCCGAGAATTGAGAGCAGGCCACGGTAAGCGGAATCGTCATCGTCCGCCTGGTAAGGAGTGCCGATCGAATCGAGCTTGGTGATCAATTCCGGGTCTTGCTCAACACCATTGCGTGCGGTGTGAAATGTCAGCCGACCCACACCGACCTCGGCCTCGTTTCCCGAGCTGGAATCGGCCCCAGACACTCGGTCGCGCGTGACAATGTCGCCGCGAATATCGGCCTTTCCAACCTTGAGATTGTGAAAGGTCACGCCCGGTAAGCCAAGCAACTTCTTGAATTCCCCATAGCGCAGCGGCTGGCCGCTGTTCTCGCGGGCGAACAACGTGAGGACGAGCAATAGCCCCATCATCAAGAACAGCAGGCGGGAACCGCCCCACCAGGATGGTCCGCGCTCTCCGGTGCGCTTCGGCATACCTACAGCGTAGGGAGTTTTGGAGCCTTAGTACAAGTTTGGCTCTAGCGAAAGCTTGGACTGCCAATGGATATGTAGATGAGCCACATAGCTGTGTAACTGGCTAAATTTGCAATGGTTGAAGCGGCGGCGGCCTGTGGCCATTTCATGCTCGTAACGAACAGCAATAAGGCAGCTGTTTCAATCAAAATGCTCAACGCGCATGCAATGGAGAACTTTTTGAATCCAGTCCAACGAGCGTCTGACTTTTGTTCAGCAGATTGTGCTTCAGGGAATCCGACAATTGCGTCGGGGTGCGATAGCGGTATGCCGGTGTTGCGTGGCAAGCCGGTCCAGCCGGCCAAAGTCGAAATGGCGTTCACCAGAATGACGATGCCAACAATCTTCCAAAATTTGTGTGTTCGGAAGAAGAACGCCCAATAGACGGCCACCTCGCAAATAAGAATTGCGAGTCCGAATAGAGGCGCAAATGCCAGCCCTGGGAGGATGACATTGGCAATTATGCACCCCATTTCTGGTCCTTTTGCCGATCCGCTATTCAAATGTGAAACATCAGCGTGCCGGGGTCTTCGCCGGTGCGAACACGGAGGCTCGGCTTCTCGATCACGACTTGTGTCGATGGCGGCACGGAATTCGTGAGCCAGACGTTGGAGCCGATCACTGATCCGCGGCCAATGATTGTGTCGCCGCCCAGGATCGTGGCGTTGGCGTAAATGACGACATCATCTTCCAGCGTCGGATGGCGCTTTTTGCCGCGGATGATTTGGCCTTCAGCATCCCGTGGAAACGATAGGGCTCCTAGCGTCACGCCCTGATACAGCTTCACATTTCGGCCAATCACGCAGGTCTCGCCGATGACCACGCCGGTACCGTGGTCGATGAAGAAGCCGGTGCCAATTGTCGCGCCGGGGTGAATATCGATCCCGGTCTTGGAGTGGGCCACTTCCGTCATCATGCGGGGAATCAAAGGCACGCCAGTGGCGGCAAGCTCGTGGGCGAGCCGGTAGGTGCTGATGGCGGCGATGCCGGGGTAGCAGAACACGACTTCGATGGGGCCGCGAGCGGCCGGGTCGCCCTCAACAGCCGCGTGAACATCCTCTTCGAGGATGCCGCGGAGTTCGGGCAGCCGGCGAAGAAACGCCATCACCTTCTGCTGAGCGAGTGCTTCAAAATCCACGTGCGGCGACTCTTCGCCGAGCTCGTGCCGTAAGGCGCGGGTCACTTGCACCGTCAGCTTGTCGTGCAAGCCGTCCACTAGCGACCCGACGTAATATTCGACGTTGCCATGGTGCAGGTTCTGTCGGCGCGCAAAACCTGGGTACAGGATGTCCGTCAGGTCATCGAGTATTTCTTGCACGGCTTCCCGGCTCGGCAGCGGCGAGTGACCCAGATGGTGCGTACGGCCACAGGACTCGTAAGTATCTACGAGCGCTTCGGTGATCTCCCGAAGTTCATCCTTAAGTCGAATGTCTGTGGCCATGTTTGGGCCCCGAACGGCTTTCCCAGACCGCCTGGATTGCCGTTTGAATCGTACAAGTTAGTAAGGCGCAGCGTCAACGATGTAAGGATGATCGGAATATGGCACTGCGCAAGTTTAACCTTGAGTGCCCCGGCTGTCATGCGGCTAAAGTTTCGCGATCCGCACAAATTGCCGTGCACAGAAGACTTGCGGCGGTTCTGAGGCTGACCCGGCTTGCTCGGTCCAGTACATTGGTGAAGTGCCCGTCGGAGATGCAGATTGAGCGCCACGGTTGAAGAAATTGTCGTTGAGACGCCCGAGCGGCTGGAAATGCCGCAGTCGGTGCCGGGCCGGCTGGGAAATCGGGTCACAAACCAATTCAAAGCTTGGTTCGGCTCCCCCTGGGGCCGGCGATTGGCCCGAGCGGCCACCTTAATTCCCAGCATTCGCGCCTGGGAAAGTAAGTACCTCAATTTGACGGAAGCCGAGCTCAAGCAGATAGCAGCTCGACTCAAAGGCCGCGCCCGTGGCGGCGAAAACCTCGACAAGATGTTGCCCGAGGCGTTCGCACTCGTCTGTGTAGCCGCGCAGCGGACCTTGAAGATGCGGCCGTTCGACGTGCAACTTGCCGGCGGTGCGGCGATGCACTTTCGAAGTTTGGTTGAGCTTTCGACCGGCGAAGGCAAAACGCTTACCGCATCACTGCCCACATTTCTGAACGCGCTCACCGGCAAAGGTGTGCACGTCGCCACGGTCAACGACTATCTGGCTAAGCGCGACTCCGAATGGATCGGGCCCGTGTATGCCTTCTTAGGCCTGTCCGTCGGTGTGTTGCAGATGAATATGTCGGAGCCGGACCGCGTGGCCGCCTACAAGTCCGACATCACCTATGGCACCGCGGCTGAGTTCGGTTTCGACTTTTTGCGCGACCGTATGAAGTTGCGCGGTGGCGAAGGCGGGGCTCCGCCGTTTTGGGCCGCCTGGTCGGCCGATCCAACTGCCGCGGTCGCACTCGATCCACGCGTGCAGCGAGACCTCAATTTCGCGATCGTTGACGAATCGGACAGCATCTTCATTGACGAAGCGCGAACACCGCTCATCATTGGTATGCCCACCCGCGAAGCGACACCAGAGGAGGCCGAGGTATACCTCTGGGCCAACGAGCTGGCGAAACGCTTCCGCCGGGATGAGCACTACACCTTCGACGAGAAGAAGGACAAGACGGAGCTCACCGAAGGCGGCCGCCAGGAAGTGCGCTGGTCGAATCCACCGGTGGGCGAGTTTTCGCACGCAATGGATAAGTTGTTCGAGCACGTGGAGCGCGGCCTACAGGCGCACCACCGCTTCTTGCTTGATCAGCACTACATGATTAACGAGAAAAAAGAAATCGTCATCATCGACGAGTATACGGGCCGGCCGATGCCCGATCGCCATTGGCGCGATGGCCTGCACCAAGCGGTGGAAGCCAAAGAAGGCGTGCCGATCACATTCGCCAACGAGCACGCGGCCAAGATCACGTTCCAGAGTTACTTCCGCCTCTATAAGAAGCTAGCGGGTATGTCTGGTACGTTGATGCAGAACTTCTGGGAGCTGCGCCGCGTCTACAAGCTTTGGGTCGTGCGCATTCCAACGAACCGCCCGGTCATTCGTAACCATCGGCCGGACCGGGTCTTCCCGAGCGAGATTGCGAAGTTTAAGGCCATCGTCGAGGACGTTCGGAAACTTACGCTAGCCGCGCGACCAGTTTTGATCGGTACGCGCTCGGTGGAAGTCTCCGAAGCGCTTTCGAAATTGCTTTCTGATGAGGGCATTCCGCACCAGGTTCTGAACGCTCGTCAGAATGAACAAGAAGCTCAGATCATCTCTGAAGCTGGACAGCCGGGCCGCGTCACAATCGCCACGAATATGGCCGGCCGCGGTACTGACATTAAGCTCGGTCGTGGTGTGGCCACCGCCGGTGGCTTGCACGTGCTCGGAACCGAACGGCACGACGCGGGGCGAATTGATCGTCAGTTGATTGGCCGTGCCGGTCGTCAGGGCGATCCGGGTTCCGGTCAGTTTTTCCTATCGCTCGATGACGAACTGCTCGAAGCGCTCGGGCCGCGACGACAGAAAGCGATTCGCGAGCGCGGAGCCCGCGGCGGCAATCAAGATTGGCAGAGCTATCAGCCACTGTTTCTCAAAGCCCAGCGTAAAACCGAGAAGAAGCACTACCGTCAGCGCCTCGATCTCATGTTTCATGAGAAGCAGCGAAAAGAGACGCTCGAAGACTTGGGTGCCGACCCGTACGTCGATTGATACCGACTACGAGTTCATGGCGAGCAAAACCAGACGCGACCACGATTCGAACATGTCCATTTCTGCAATGAGTTGCTCAGGCTCGGCGAATCCACACTCGATAACAGCCGGGTCGCGCGCCTCAGCTTTGTCGTCCGGCAACAGCAAGACATGCACCACCCCCAAATGGACTTGTCCAACTGGCGTGGAAGGGTCGTGCACGAATCCGAACAACTCATCGCGGAACTCGCCGCTGATCGCCACTTCCTCCTGCAACTCCCGCAACATTCCCGCGCGGTAGAGATTGCCACTCTCGGCGTCGCATGGATTGATATGCCCGCCGATGCCAATCGATCGCCGGGAATGCAGTCGCTTCTCGCCGCCGGCTTGGCCCCGGGTGTAATGGAAAATCCGTTTGCGGTGTCGGAGGACCAGATAGGGGATCAGTTGCAACCAGCTTGGATCGTTCTCCACCACTGATCGCGATCGAAACGTCGGCGCAGCGATCGACGTCAGTAGCGGTTGATATCGCCGAATGTCGGGTGAAAAGCCCGTGAGCCCTCCAATTGTGGCCAGGCTTTGGGCCGGGATCACCAAAACCTGTTCGTCGTTCGCTTGGCTCATCGCAACAAAATCCGAGATGCGAGTCCGACGATCACCGCCAGGATCAAGATATGAAGCATTAGGCGTAACGCCTGCCGGCTCGACCGCCGAGCCAGCAATCGTGAGAGGCCCACTTCGTCGCCGGACTCAACTGCAATTTGCAAATTCAGTTCATATCGGCCCTGCGGATAATCGCCAGCCTGTGTGTCCGTCAGGCACCCAACAAAACTCGCTCCCTTCGCTTTCGGAGTGACGAGTAGATCAAATCCGAGCTCATTGTTCACGGCGAAAGTCGCGACTCGCAGCTCGCCGCGAGAACTCTCCGGCAGGAGGAGCCATAGGCGCTGCAACGTCTCTGGAGCCGGTTTGGGTCGCTCGAAAACGACGCGGCCACCATCCACAAGTGCTTGCGCTGCGCCCAAAAGCGTTGCGCCGTCATCCGACTTCAGAATGGCGCGGAGTGAATCCAGCCTGCGCTGTGGCGGACTGACGTCCAACATCAAATTCGACAAGGGAAATCGAGAGCCGAAGTCGGCCGGCAGTTGCTGTGCAATCAGAAATGGATCGGCGATAAGCTGATAAGCCGGGCTCGGTACAGCCAATACACCAAACATTGAGCCGCGCGTCTGCACGACCGCCCAGTTGCGCTTTCCGATCGGGAGCGCAACGAGTGTATCATCCGCACTTGGTTCTAAGCGTAAGAGAAGTTCTGAGACCGCGTTCGCGAGTCGATCGTCGAATCCGGGCGAGCGATCGAGAATTGTGCCGCAGTCGAAAATTGCCTGTGGGATCACCGTCATGCGGTCATCCTACGGGCGGATGGCTCGATCGCTCGATTATGCCGTGGGAGTTGCAGCCAATGCGTTAGCGCCGGGCATGGGGCTATTGCGCGCGACCCAATCGTTGATTTCGCGCAGCTCTTCCAAGCTCTTTGGCCCATCCAAAATGCTCGCATCGCTTAACGTGTCAAAATTTATTTGGCCAATGACTTTTTCAGGATCCATGTCCGCCGGGATGACCGCTTCAATCCAAGCCTTGCCCCAAAACGCCGCGAGGGCCGTGCCGACAACTCGCCGAGCTAGCTCATCGCAAGCATCCAAATTAATGTCATCGAATTTCGCGGTCATGTTGTACTGCACAGTCGGCAGCTTTTCGAGATTCTCGGTTTTCATCCAAATCATCGGAAGGATGTCGTGCGATTGCATCCCCTGCCTGGTCGCTTGGATGACGCGATCGAAATAGGCACAGGTCAAATCCACCAAGCCTCCGAACTCTGTGATGACCCAGGCGTGGGGAGTAGGCAGATTCGGATTGTGCGACCAGAACCCACAGCGCGATTGCCAGGCGACGCCGTTTTTATCGACGCCGCCAAATAGCCACGAGACTGTCCCGCCGCAGATCGTCGAGCGGATCCGCAGTGTCCGCAGGATCATGAAGATCGCCGCCGCCGCACCCTGGCACTTCTGGTAATAGTTGTCAGGAACCACGGACCGCAGAGCCGTCTGCGTGGCCGCGAGAATCATCCGCTTCAGTTGCGGGTGGATTTCGCGCTTCGCGTGTGACTCTTTAAGAAGGTGGTCCAAAAGTCGTAGACTGTTCGGCATCGAAAAACATCTCAAGTCCATTGAATACTAGGTTGGAACATTCATCCTAAATATTTTGGCGGCTCTCTTACCAGTGCGCAAACCGATCCTCATAAATATCTAATTCATTAATGAGTCATGAAATCAGCTCGTTACCGCTGGGCACAACGAGCCACGATGTTGGCCGCTACATCGATCATTTGCAAAGTCGTTTCGTGACTAAAGCTGAAGCGAAGTGCCGAGCGCAGTACCTCGCCTGGGACATTCATCGCTTGCAACACAGGCGAGGGCAATAGCGAACCGCTGGAGCACGCGGAGCCGGTCGCGCAGGCAACACCGACCAAGTCCAACGCGGCCATCAGTGCATCGCCGCGCAGGCCCGGAAACGAGACGTTCAGAACGTAGGGAGAGACCGCTTCGAGTGATGCCGGTCCATTGATTACGAGCGGTTGCGCGGTGTTTTCCAGTTGCGAAATCAAACGGGATCGCAAGGATCGGACATGTCGGGCGTTCTGTTCCAATTGATCGCAGGCCAAATCGAGAGCGACCGCCAAGCCCACCGCCAGAGCGACCGATTCCGTCCCGGGTCGGCGGCCCTGCTGTTGATGCCCGCCAAAGAGTGAGGGCCGCAGCCGAGAGCCGCGCCGCACCAACAAAGCCCCGACCCCAGGCGGCGCGCCGAACTTGTGGCCCGACAGAGACAAGCTAGCCGCACCGAGCGATCGAAAACTGACGGCCTGCTTGCCCACGGCTTGAGCCGCGTCGGTGTGCCAGAGATATTCGCCGGCCGGTACGACTGGCTGAATCGCTCCCGTCTCATGATTAACGCGCATCAAGATAACTAAGCTCGTGTTAGGTCGCACCCGTTGGGGCAGGTCGGATAAATCGACGATGCCTTCGCGGTCAACCGGCAAAGTCTCGACAGTAAATCCGCGCCCCGCGAGTTCCTTTAGCGGCTCAACCACGCACGGATGTTCGATCGGCGATGTAAGAACGTGGCCCGGCGATTCACCGACCAACCCGAAGATCGCCAGATTGTTGGCTTCCGTCGCACCGCTGGTGAAAACCACTTCGCCCGGCTCGGCCTCCAAGCGGCCCGCGACTCGCTCGCGTGCATCTTCCAGAGCCTTGCGCGCTAACCGTCCAAGTTGATGCGCGCTTGCCGGGTTCCCCATCGACACATATGGCCGCATCGCCTCCCACACCGCCTCGGGCACGGGCGTGGTCGCGTTGTGATCGAGATTGATGACAGAATGAGCCATGGATGACCGCGTGATGTTGATGATTCATCTTAGCGGAGAGAAGAGTTCATGCAGCAATCATCAATGTCATTGGCGAAGTATCCGTTAGCCCGACGCGCAAGCTAGGGAAGCCAGAGACTTTGCCCCACTCGCGTGTCTCGGTTTCTATCGCTTGCGCGTCCGGCTAACAAAACGGATATTCGCAAGTTCTCAATCTTGAGCGCTTTACACCGCCACCCGGGCCGCGAAGACTTGGCCCTCGCGAGTGCCATCGATGGCTTGCTGCAAGAGGCGAGCACGTCGCCGCGGCAAGTTCACCGGCCCCAACAAGAGCGCGGGATGAACGTTGCGGTCGAAGCTCAAACGAAGACAGCCGGCAAACATCAGCCATTGCCAGGTGGTCTGTTCGACCTTGATTCCAGAGATCTGATGCAACTGGATCGGGGCCGGATTTCGGATTGGACCCGGATTGGTGCGCAACAGTTGTGTCTTGGTGACTCGGTAGCCGCCGCCGAGCGTGCGGAAACAGAATCGCACCAGTTGGAACAAGAACATCGCGCCGGGCACTGACGCATAGATTTCGAGAGTTTGGAAATTGGCCGGCAAGTACGGCATCGCATACACGACCCAGGCATACCCGGCCGCGCCCATGATCGCCGTCTCGGGGCCCATCAGTCGCGTCGGATATTTCGCCGCATCAAGGTCACGGATGACGGCCGGCTTGGCGGCCTCGACCGGCGCAGCGACCTCTTTCGTCGGCGCGGGCTTCTTCGTCGCGTCCGGTTTGACCGGTGCTGGGTTCGAAGCCGGTGCTGCGCTGCTTGGCATTTCTTTCGCGAAAGCGGCCGGGTTGATGCCCATAGCTTCAAGGCGTGCCGAGGTGGTCAGCGGTTTCTTCGCTTCGGCAGGTTTCCGCAGATCAATTAACTCGTTTTCCAGTTGCGCCAATCGGCGGGCGTCGGCCGCCTTCTTGTCGGCGGCATCGGATGTTGGGGTGGCCGGAGCTGAGGTTTTCAAGGCGATTCGCTCCGCATCCATGGGTGCGTCGTGCCCGGTTTCGAGCCAATCGGAGGTCGAAGGTGTGGGAGAAGCTGGACTGGACATGGTTCACTCTCTTGAGCGGCGGGGTTCGAATCGTAATCTTTCACCATCGCGCGATGTTGCTCAAACAACGCCTCATACCCCGTCCCGCAAAACCCCGCAAGGGCAACGGCCGATGACAAATCACCTGTCCCGCCGCGATCGACTCCGTTCAAAATTGAACGAAGCGAAGATTGACGCGCTGTTGGTGAGCTACTCTACCAACGTTCAATACCTGTGTGGCTTTACCGGCGGCGCGAGTTATCTGATCGTCGGCCGTTCCGGCGACATGCTCGTCAGCGATGGTCGGTTCACCGAGCAGATCGCCGATGAAGCGCCCGGCGTGCCGCTCCACATCCGCACCACCAAGGAAACAACGCTCGAAGCGCTCGGCACCGTGATCGAAAAGATGGGGCTCCGCAACGTGGGCTTCGAGTCCGCGCGCCTCACAGTCGCCGACTTTGAATCGCTTAAAGAAAAACTCAAATCGGTGAATTGGGCGCCGACGCAGAGTTTGGTTGAGAGCCAGCGTGCTGTGAAAGACGAGAGCGAGCTGGCCATCCTTCGGCGGGCGATCGTGGTGGCAGAGAACGTGTATGAGCAGTTCCGCGCCGAGCTTCGACCCGAAGACACGGAATTGGAATTGGCCGACCGCGTTGAGGCGCTCGCCCGCAAGTTGGGAGGGCGGGGGACGAGTTTTGAGACGATCGCGGCCGTCGAAGATCGGTCCGCCCTGGCCCATGCACCGCCAACGACGCGCACAGCGGGTTCTGGCGGATGGCTTTTGCTCGACTGGGGCGCCATTGTGGACGGCTATCGCAGCGACTTGACGCGGCTTCTCATCTGGCGTAAACCACCGGTTCCATCTGCCGGGGCGGGCGATCGGCTACAGAAGGCATACGCCGCTGTTTTGGCCGCGCGCGACGCTGCATTGACAAAGATGCGGCCCGGCGTCGCGTGCAAGGAAGTGGATGCGGCGGCGCGAGCCGCGCTGGAGAAGTTCGGCCTCGCGGACAAGTTCACCCACGGATTGGGTCACGGTCTCGGGCTCGAGACACACGAGAAGCCCGGCTTGCGTGCCAACAGCGAGGAAGTGTTGGCCAGCGGGATGGTGGTCACGATCGAGCCCGGTGTCTACGAGGCGGGTTGGGGCGGAGTCAGGATCGAAGACGATATTCTGATCACGCCGGACGGCCCCGAATTCATGAGCCACTTGGCTTACGATTTCGAGTCGGCTTTCATATGAGGGCGCCGAAGATGGCCCCGAAGCGGAGAACTCCCGTGGCCTCGACCGATAAAAGTCCGCGACCGCCAAAACCGTTCGACGTTTCAACCGTCGAACGGCTCATTGGCTTGATGACACAAAACGATCTCAGCGAAATCGATTTGCACGACGGCGATAGTCGGATTCGCCTCAGGCGTGGCGGGCCGAACAAGGTGGTCTACGCCGGTGCTGCAATGGCCGCGCCGACTGCCGCACCCGCGCCATCATCGAACTCAGTCTCCGCGACTCAAGGGCCCGCGGCCGAAACGAAAAAATATCACATGATCACGAGCCCGACGCCGGGCACCTTTTACGCCAAGCCGGCCCCCGATCAAGACGCTTATGTCAAAGTTGGCTCTAGAGTGAACCAAGATACTGTCGTCTGCAAAATTGAAGCGATGAAGATTTTCAACGATATCGCGGCCGAGTGTTCTGGCGTGATTACCGAGATTCTGGTCGAGAACGCCCAGCCCGTCGAATATGGGCAACCACTCTTCAAAGTCGAAGTGGCTTGATTGCTCATGTTCCAGCGCATCCTAGTAGCTAATCGTGGTGAAATCGCGCTGCGGGTGATCCGCGCGTGCCATGATCTCGGCATTGAGTGTGTTGCGGTCTATAGTGAAGCCGATCGCGGTGCGCCCTATCTGGACTTCGCGGATGACGCCATTTGCATCGGCCCGGCCCCATCCGTTGATAGCTATCTGAGAATACCGCGGATTATCTCGGCCGCGGAGATTGCGAACGTACAAGCCATTCACCCCGGCTACGGGTTCCTCAGCGAGAATGCGCACTTCGCAGAGGTGTGCCGCAGTTGCAACATCGAGTTCATCGGTCCACCCGAAGAGGCGATGCGCAAGCTCGGCAATAAGAATGAAGCGCGCAAGCTCGCGCAAGCGGCCGGCGTGCCGGTCGTACCAGGCTCCGAAGGGCTCATCACCAACGAGAATCAGGCGCTCGCCCTGGCACGCAAGATCGGTTACCCGGTTCTGATCAAAGCGGCTGCGGGTGGCGGCGGCCGGGGCATGCGTGTCGCTCGCAACGATGTCTCGCTGGCTTCCGGAATTCAATCCGCCTCGCAGGAAGCCGAAGCTGCCTTCAAGGATGGCTCTGTCTACCTTGAGAAATACATCGAGCAGCCGCGCCACATTGAAGTGCAGATTCTGGCCGATCGACACGGCAACGCGGTCCATCTCTTCGAGCGGGATTGCTCGTTGCAGCGGCGGCACCAAAAATTGGTTGAGGAATCACCCGCGCCGAATTTGCCCAAGCATGTCCGCGAAGCCATTTGCGACGCGGCCGTGAAGCTAGTGAGGGCAGCGAACTATTACTCGGCGGGCACCTGCGAGTTTTTGCTCGACGCGGACTTCAACTTTTATTTCATCGAAGTCAACGCTCGCATTCAGGTCGAACATCCCGTGTCCGAGTTGATAACCGGGATCGATCTGGTGAAGGAGCAAATCCGCGTCGCCGCCGGCGAACATCTGGCGTTCAAACAAAAAGATATCGTTTGCCGCGGGGCGGCCATCGAGTGCCGGATCAATGCCGAAGATCCTGCCAAAGACTTCCGCCCATCGCCCGGATTGATCACGCGATGGATCCCACCGGGTGGTCCCGGCGTGCGGGTCGATACGCATGCCTGCCAGGGTTACAAAGTGCCATCGAACTACGATTCGCTGGTCGCGAAGTTGCTCGTGCACTGTCCGACGAGGGCCGAAGCGATCGCGACCATGAAACGCGCGTTAAGCGAGTTCGTCATCGAAGGAATCGCCACAACAATTCCGCTGCACCGCGAGATTTTCAACCATCCGGCATTTGTCGAAGGTAAGGTCGATACCACTTTCATTGAGCGCGAAAAAACGGGCCGGCATTAGGCTGGAGAATTTTCCAGAAATGTCATTTTTCTCGCTTGCGATAGGCTGAAAACGCCGATATAGTCCTGAATGAATGGGTGGCCGGGTGCCACCCGCGGTACGCCACGAAGTCGAGCCGAACGTTCCGTGAGTTTGCCAGTCTTGGATCACGCTCTGAGCCACACATTTCTCAGCCTCCGAGATCGTCAAGCCAGTGGAGCAACCATCAGCGCACTTCGAAGCGTCACGTACTGACTGTAGGTATTTCTGTGTGGAGGTGCCGTCCGGCGCGACCGGCGGCGAGCGTATCATGGCGAAGAATCTGTATGTTGGGAACCTTCCCTTCGGCACTACGACCGACCAGCTTCGTGCCGCCTTCGAAGCACACGGCACCGTCGCTCGTGCCCAAGTGGTTGTGGATCGCGAGACGGGCCGTTCACGAGGCTTCGGCTTCGTGGAAATGGAAAGCGGTGCTGATGAAGCCATCCAGAAAATGAATGGCGCTGCCTTCCAAGGACGGACTCTGACTGTCAACGAAGCCAAGCCGCGCGAACCGCGCCCGGCCGGCGGTGGCGGTGGTTACGGTGGCGGTGGTGGGGGAGGCGGCGGCTACGGCGGTGGCCGTTACTAAGCCGACCAAATGCAATCAACAATCGCCCGCGCCATCCCTTTGGCCCGGGCGTTTCCTTTTTTGGCGACTGCCAAAATCTTGACTCCGGCTGGCACGCTCAGTCATTTCAGCACCGCCAGTCGCGCCGAGCTCTCTTTGTTTTCACCTAACCGGCAACAGAATGGGCAGAATAAAAAGCCTGGGTCATTGTTATTCGATGAGAAGTCACAGATCCTAATTTGAATTTTCGCCAGTCCGGCAGGCAAAATCCCACAAAGCTTGTTGCAAAATACTCCACGCGGGCCGAAATACCACGCAGATTAAAGAGGACTCACCTGACGTCTTGGTTCCTGTGGCCTCCCAAACCACTGCATATGGTGAGGTTTATGTTCAAGCGGCGTGAAATATCGGCAATTCCGATTCGGTTGGCACAAGGGTTGCCCAATGAAATGGGGACGGGTCGGATGCGAGTCCCGACCTGTTAACAGTTCAGACAACCTTCCCACACTCCCTCCTCTATCGGGCACGGGGTGCTACCGGTTGCGAGTCCCGGTCGCATTAACCCCGTGCCCGCACTTCATTTCTGGGTCCATCTGCACCACTCCCGGCCCTAAGATGATGACGAGTCGTCTCACGGAGCCGTCGGATGGCGCGTCGTCGTAAGTCGCAAGGCCCTGAGGATTTGCCCGCACCAAAACTCTCCGGCGAGTCGCTCCGAGCGGCCCGCTGGCTGGCTCGATATCTCGGTCCGCACAAGTCGCGACTTGCGATCGCCCTCGTCGCTCTCTGCTGCTCGAGTGCGATGGGGCTAATCTTTCCATTCGCTTCCGGTCGCCTCGTCGATGTTGCGTTGGGCAAATCGGACATCGGAAGTGTGAACTCCGTTGCCTTGTTCATCTTTGCCGTCTTGGCAGTCCAGGCAGTCTGCTCGTTTTTTTCCTCTTACAACTTCATGGTGGCCTCAGAGCGTGCGCTCGCCGAAGTGCGCCGCAATCTTTACGCACGCCTGATCCGCTTACCGATGGCATTCTTCTCAGCCCGCCGCGTCGGCGAACTCACCGGTCGAGTGTCGGGTGACATCTCCAAAATCGAAGACTTCATGATCAGCATGCTGCCGCACATGCTCCGGCAGTGCATTTTCTTGGCCGGAGGCGTGACTCTGATTGCCCTGATTTCTGGCAAGCTCACGCTGGTCATGTTGGCGGTCATTCCTCCTTTGATTTTGGTGGCGATCCTCTTTGGCCGGCAGATTCGAAAAGTCGCCAAGGAGATCCAGGACCGGCTCGCTGATACCAATGTCATTGTTGAAGAAACACTTCAGGGAGTGGCCACGGTCAAAGCATTCGGCAATGAACCCTTCGAAGTCGATCGATATCGCAAAGGTCTATTCGCGGCCCTCGCCGCGGCCCTCCGCGGCGCGCGGCTTCGATCCTTGTTCGTCGCATTCATCATCTTTGCATTGTTCGGTGGCCTGGTAATGGTCATGTGGTATGGCGCGCGAATGGTCGCCAGCGGCGATATCACTCCCGGGCAATTGACGAGCTTCGGTTTCTACACCGTTTTCGTCGCCGGGGCACTGGGCTCGTTCGCTGACATCTTCAGCACACTCCAGCACGCACTGGGCGCCACGGAACGGGTTCGCGAAATTTTGCTGGAGCAGCCTGAAGTATTGCCGGAAGAGATGGCAAATGAACCCATGCCCCGTTGCCGGGGCGATGTCCGCTTCGAAGACGTCCACTTCCGTTACCCATCTCGAACAGATTCGCCGGTCCTTCGAGGATTGAAATTGGAAGCGCGAGCCGGCCAGAAGGTCGCTCTCGTCGGTCCCAGCGGTGCTGGTAAATCCACTGCGGTCTCGCTCTTGATGCGGTTCTACGACCCGGACGCTGGGCGCATTTTGATCGATGATCGTGATATTCGCGAACTATCGCTGGCCGAATTGCGAGCCCAAGTGGCTGTCGTGCCGCAAGATGTCCTGCTCTTCGGCGGCACGATTAGCGAGAACATTGCTTATGGGAAGCCTGGTGCAACGGATGCGGAAATCGCCGAGGCGGCCCGCAAGGCCTACGCGCACGATTTCATATCCGAATTTCCCGAAGGCTACCAAACCCGGGTCGGCGAACGCGGCGTGCAACTTTCAGGCGGCCAACGACAGCGCATCGCCATTGCCCGGGCCATCCTTCGCAACCCGGCTATTCTGATTCTTGACGAGGCGACCTCGAGCTTGGATGCGGAGAGCGAACGGCTGGTCCAGCAGGCGCTCGACGCTCTGATGCAAGGTCGAACGGCTGTGATCATCGCTCATCGTTTAGCCACGATTCGCCGGGTCGATCGCATCTATGTCTTGCAAGAGGGTCGGGCAGTCGAATCGGGAACTCACACCGAACTGGCCGAGCGAGTGGGCGGCCTCTATCAGTCGCTGGCCCGGCTCCAATTCGGTGAAATAACGCCTTGACCAAACGGAGCTACAATCTTCCACTGACCACTGACCACTGACCACTGACCACTGACCACTGACCACTGACCACTGACCACTGACCACTGACCACTGACCACTGGTGCCGCCTATGTCTGCCGACGCTCGCATTCAGGAACTGAGTCTCACGCTTCCACCCATCCCGCAGCCGCTGGCCAAATATCGGCCTGCGGTGCGGCAAGGCAATTTACTTTATTTATCGGGGCACTTGCCTCTGCAGTCCGACGGGAAATTCATCACCGGCTGCATTGGCGAGGATCTGACTGTCGAACAAGGGTACCAAGCCGCGAGGCAGTGCGGTCTGGCAATTCTCAGCACGGTGAAGACCTCGCTGGGCTCGCTCAACAAGGTGCGCCGGTTGATCAAGACGATTGGCCTGGTGAACTGCCCACCCGGGTTTGCCGATCAGCCTAAGGTGATCAATGGGTTTTCCGAATTGATGGCCCAAGTCTTCGGCGATGATGCCGGCGTGGGCGCGAGAAGTGCCCTCGGGGCCGGCTCGTTGCCGGCAAACGCGGCCGTCGAAATCGAGTGCATTTTTGAGATTGAGTAGGGTGGGCAACGGTCGCCGCGGCGACTTGCCCGCTGAAGACCCTCATCCGGCCTGACGGCCACCCTCTCCCGCAAAGCCGGGTGAGGGCAAAGGCCTACGATAGCGCAGTGCGGTGAAAATGCACGTGCTTCCAATGTTCCGCCTGTTTTTGCCAAACACGGGTTTCGGCAAAAGCCTGTGAGGCCGTGTGGCCGTCGGTCCGGGCGCGTTGGTTAATCCGGACGTAGGCCACAATGGCGACGTCGCCCATCAGGCGCACCTTCGGGCCGATCATCGTGGTTTGGTGGCGTTGCGAGCCTTCGGCCAAATCAAAATAAAAATAATGGAATTGCAAACCCTCAACGAGAGCGCCGCAAGCCTCGGGCTCGAAAGCCGTTAGCGACGAGTCGCACAATCCTTGGTACGTCACCCAGTCGCCGCGGGCGATGCAATCGAGTAACAATTGATTGAGTTGGAGAATTTCGTCGGTGGCGGATTCCATCGGACGTCCCTCGGCATGGCGGCTGGCTCGAATGTTCTCTCTAGGCGGTACGCCGCTTGCTCGCAAGAGCCCGAACAATTTTGCACCACGGAGTCACTGCATGCCAGCCACCATGACCACGAGCTCGATTTCCGATTACCCGGTTCGCCGCGGCAAAGTCCGCGACATTTACGACCTCGGCGATCGGCTTGTCATCGTCGCCACCGACCGCATCAGCGCATTCGACTGGGTCTTGCCCACGCCCATTCCGGACAAGGGTCGGGTACTCACCAATCTCTCGGCTTTTTGGTTCGAGAAGCTCGCGGTGCCGAATCACCTGATTTCCATGGACCCCACGGCGATGGGTGAGCCGTTCGACGAGCGGCGCAGCGAGTTGGCGGGCCGAACGATGCTCGTCCGGAAAACCGAAGTCGTGCCGTTCGAATGCGTCGTCCGCGGCTACATTTCCGGGTCCGGATGGAAGGAGTATCAAAAGTCCGGCGCGGTGTGCGGCATCAAGCTACCTGCTGGCTTGCGCGAGAGCGAAAAGCTCCCCGAGCCGATCTTCACCCCCGCCACTAAGGCTGAATCGGGCCACGATGAAAATGTGAGCTTCGAGGTGATGGCCCGCGGCGCCGGGGAAACGACCGCGCGCGAGTTGCGCGATCGCAGCATCGACCTCTATCGCCGAGCGGCCGAGCACGCCGCGGCGCGGGGCGTGATCATCGCTGATACGAAGTTTGAGTGGGGCAAACTGCCCAGCGGCGAGGTGATCCTGATCGATGAGGCCCTCACGCCGGATAGCTCGCGCTTCTGGCCCGCCGAGGGTTATCGGCCCGGCGGCCATCCGGCTTCGTACGACAAGCAGTTCGTCCGCGATTGGCTCGAAACGACGGGCTGGGACAAGGAAAGCCAGCCGCCTGAGTTGCCGAAGGATGTCGTGGAAAAGACCGCCGCCAAATACCGCGACGCGTATGAGCGCATCACGGGGAAGAAATTTGAATAGTAGAATTTGAACCACAGAGACACAGAGAGCACCGAGAAAACCAAACCCAGCATTTGGTTTTCTCAGTGCTCTCTGTGTCTCTGTGGTTAGTTTTGCAATTCCACGACAACGTTGGATGTTTCGCCGTGTTTGACATGGACCGACAAAGCAATCTCTACCGGCGGTTTGAAATAGAGCCGCACGTGCAACATGGTTTCGGGGTCATGTTCCCAGCGATCAATTCGCCAATCCGGGTACCAGCAAATGAGCTCGTAATTTCCAGCGGGCACTTCCGTCAGACTGAATCGTCCCTCGCTATTGGTGAGAGCGTAATACGGATGATCGTCAACGAACAAATGACCGCGCATCGCGGCTTGTCCAGACCCGCTCGATAACTCCACGTGGCCCCCATCGATGAGCACTCGCCGCCGCGGCTTGTCAGGGTCGGGCAGCATTAGTGTAAAAAAGTGTGCACCACGCGCTCGCAGCGCGTGAAATAGCGGTTGCTTCGATACAAGTGTGATTGCGTCGCCCCGGTGAACAAAACCAACCAGTCCCCGCGGCCCATTGCCCTGCCGCACCATCGGCTGTTCGTCATGCATTTCAATCGTGACAGGTGGATGATCCCACGGTTTCGCGCGGGTGCAGTCGATGCGGCGGAGGTACAGGACCGCATTGGCGAAGTGGCCATCTGCGTCAATTTTGGGAGCGTGCTGGTTCGGCCGCTTCACGTGCTCAATCTTGGTTCCGTCAGCGTTGAATCGTTCGACCGCGATCGGCGGAATATTTGGAATCGCGCCATTCCAGCGCACCTGCCCGGTAATCGTGCCGCTCGTCGCCGCATCGAAGCGTGAGGCGACGAGTAGTGCCGGCCTCAAGTCAGATTCGTGATTGAAACCAGCGTGATCGCTGTCGCCACATCCTGTGAATGCGACTAAGACAATGGCAATTCCGCCGGCGCGGCGCATAGCGATTCCTTGTGGTGCGACCGGCCGACATGTTCGCGGTTTCGCGCGGCCCTGACAAGGCCGATTCAGGAACGAGATCGATATGCGTGCCGTCGATGTAATTCGCAAAAAACGCGATGGACACGCGCTAGGCCCCGAAGAAATCCGGAGTTTCGTCAAAGCCGCCAGCGACAAATCCTGGCCCGAATACCAGTTGGCCGCGCTCCTCATGGCGATTTGGATTCGAGGCATGACCGTGGAGGAAACGGCCTATCTTACTCGCGCCATGGCGGACTCTGGCACGTGCCTCGATTTGGCCAATTTGCCCGGCCCGGCCGTAGACAAGCATTCGACCGGCGGCGTGGGCGACAAGACGTCGCTCATTCTCGCGCCCTTGGCTGCGGCGTGCGGGGTTTACGTCCCGATGATGTCGGGCCGTGGGCTTGGGCATACCGGCGGCACTCTCGACAAGCTCGAGAGCATCCCCGGCTTCCGCGTCGGCTTGTCGCTAGATGAATTCCGCATTGTGCTGAAAGCGACCGGCATGGCGATGATTGGCCAAACCGCCGACGTCGCTCCCGCCGACAAGATGCTTTACTCGCTGCGCGACGTCACCGGTACCGTCGAAAGCATTCCGCTTATTACCGCATCGATCCTGTCAAAAAAGATTGCCGAAGGCGCGCAAGCGTTAGTCATGGATGTCAAAGTCGGTCGCGGCGCATTCATGGAGGACGAGCCATCCGCGCGCAAATTGGCCGAGTCGATCGTAGCCAACGGCACCGCGAACGGTTTGAAAATGGAAGCGCTCATTACATCGATGGATGCACCCCTGGGTAACGCAATCGGCAACGCGCTGGAAGTTATCGAGTGCATTGAGGTCTTGAAAGGTCGCGGGCCCAAGGACACGGCGGAACTATCTCTCGAACTCGCGGCTCGCATGGTCCGGCTTGGCGGCATGGCGGAAACCCAGGAAGCTGCGATGGCCAAGATCCGCAAAGCGCTCGACAGCGGGGCGGGGCTTGACAAACTCCGCGCGTGCATTGCCCAGCAAGGCGGCAACCCACGGGTTGTGGATGACTATTCGCTGTTGCCTACGGCGCCAAGCAAACAAACATTTACCGCCACCTCCTCTGGATTTATCACGTCGATGGATGCTGGCCTCGTCGGACGTGCGTCCATGGCTTTAGGTGCGGGCCGTGATCGGGCGGAAGATCCTGTCGATCATGCGGTCGGCATCGTTCTGCAGAAGAAGCCGGGTGACACGGTGAAGACCGGCGAAGCAATTGCCGAGATCCACCACCGCGACGGCCACGGCCTGTCCGCCTGTCTCGACATGTTGCAACGTGCGATCGCCATTGGTGATACGACGCCCAAATTGCCGCCCCTGATTCGGCATGTGATTTCAAGAGCTTAGCCACAAACACGCAGAGTAAAATGTACTTACTCTTAGATGGTGGTTAGGCGCTGTATGCTCCAAAAACTCTCGGAAGAACTCGGCACTCGCGGCGTGAGCACCGCCTTTGGCGTGCTGCTGGGCGGGGCGATCGGGTGGTGCTTGGCTCGCTGGAAGCGGCACCGCGAGCGCGTCAACATTTTTGCCGGCGACGCCCGGGACACGGTCGTCATCCAGCAGCACATAATCGAATCGGTGCCAGATTCGACAGTCCCCGGCGGCCGCCGCGCAACCGTCATACGCATCCGTTCGCTTGGCCAGGCACGCATCGATCAGGTAGTGCCGAATAGTCATCTCGCGATTGTCCTGACAAAACGGGCTGGCGATGTGACGCCGACGCATTCGCTGATCTCCATGGTGGGGCCCGAAGGATCTTATCTTCTCGAAACGCTCACGGGATTTGTCGGCGATCGCATCCAGCCGGCAACGTTCGAACACGACACCTACGTGATGACGCCGTGTTGCGAGCCACAGGAGATTTCAACCCACCAGCCAATCACGATATTGCTCGTCAGAGTTCGGGATCTTGAGATGTTCGAGCATTGGCCGGCCGTTCGCGAAGTCCATGTCGAGCATGGCGGCGATGGCTCACGCGTGATCACGCTCATGACGATGGCCCGCAAATTCCGCGAAGAACAGGATCAGATCGTTCGCCTTCGTCGCGAGGGCCATCGCACCATGCACATTGAGACGATGTATGTGTTGGATCTCGCACTTGATCATCGACATGCCGATGTGCCGCTAAAGTCAGTGCCGTGGGTGAGATTCGAAAGCGTATTGAAGCAGATGGGGTTGGAGTAAGCCCACCCATTGCAAATGGGGCTTACTTCGCGCCGAAAAACGCGGCCAAGTCTTGCCGCATCTTCTCGAGCGAGGGCCGGTGGATGTACATCATGTGCCCGGCTTCGTAATAGCCCACCGTAATTCGCTTGTGTTGCTCGGCGTCTAAGCCGAGATGCCGAAGCGTGTAGTCCGTTGCCATGAATGGCGTCGCGAGATCGAAGTAGCCGCTGGCCACATAGACGCGCAGGGCGGCGTTCTTCCGCATCGCCGAGCCAAGCCGGCCCGCGACGTTCAAATAGGTGTTCTTCGCGCCGAAGTCCCACGGGTTCACTCGGCCGGTCAACACTTCATATTTCAAATCGGTTTCGAAATGCAAATCGCGGCGAACATACTGATTCAGCGAGGCCGTGTAGGCACCTTGCACGGCTGAGTAGCTGGGATCAGATTCGGGCCGATCGCCAGCGTTTTCGGAGTCGGTCCCTTTGAGCCGGCCATCGAAGCGACCGATCGTACGGCCCTGATCGCGCAGAAGTTCTTTGGTGAATCGCCCGATTTCGACACGGAAATTGGCGCGCGTGATGAAATCTTCACTCAGTCCGGTGAGCCGGCTGAGCTTCTTGGCAACTCTGCTCCGCTCCTCGGCCGAGAGCATGTCGCCTTTGAACAACGCGGCCGGGTATTCGGAGTTGGCAAACTCTTCTGATTCCTTGACAGCGGCTTTCAGGTCGCCGAGCATCTCGCCGGGCAATCGCCTGTGATACCACGCGGTGGCCGTGTAGCTCGGCAGATAGAGCGCGTAGGGCAGGTCATTGCCATCGTCGAATCGGGCGGTGCCAAAGTTCAAGATTGACGAGATGAGGATCACGCCATTGGGGTCGATGCCGTGTTGATCCTGCAAATGGCCGACGAGCGCCGCCGCGCGAGTCGTGCCGTAGCTTTCGCCGGCGATGTATTTCGGCGAGCCCCAGCGGTTGTTGCGCGTCAGGTAGAGATGGATGAAATCGCCAATGGAGTTCAGGTCTTCCTGCACGCCGTGGAAGCGCTTGGCATCGACGCCGGGGGCCGCCCGGCTGAAGCCAGTAGAGACCGGATCGATGAACACCAAGTCGGTGAAATCGAGGATTGATAGATCGTTGTCGATCAATTTCGGTGGCGGAGGCAGCGGTTCGCCGGATTCATTGAGCGCGACGCGTTTTGGCCCGAACGCTCCCAGATGCAGCCAGACCGACGATGAGCCGGGTCCGCCATTGAATGCGAAGGTGATCGGCCTCGCGGGGTCCGGCGGCGAAACAACGACTGGGCCTGGGGGTTGATTCGGCGGCGGTGCCGGCGGCTCCGTGACTTTGACTCGGTTGTAAGCGACGTAAAAGATGCTCGCCAGCGGTTTGCCGTCTTCTTCGCGCAGCACCAACTGGCCCGCGGTGACCGTGTAATCCACCTTCTGGCCGGCAATCGTGACCGAGGCTCGTGAGTCGGACACGCGGTCTTTGGGCGGCGGCAGGTCCTTGTCTTTATCCTGAGCCGGCGCACCGACGCCCGCCAGCAGCACTAGCCCGGCCATCAGGACGACTATTCGCCAGCGATTCGCGACCATGCGATCCTCGTCAATCCGCGCAGAATAAGCACTGTCCATCGTAATAACTGGGCGGCCGGGTTGCAGTCCGACTTGGTAATTTCGGTAACCTACGCCGAGATTGTGGTTGCGCCAAACCGCAATTTGCGGGTTGTGGCGAGAAGGTCCTGGACAGCATGTTTGTTACTGTCCTTGCAAGCCGCAAATCAAGAATTTGAACCGCAGAGATCGCTGAGAACGCAGAGAGGTCCCCGCCTAATCTTTGGTATTTCTCTGCGTTCTCAGCGATCTCTGCGGTTCAAATATTGCATTTCCGGCTTCACCCGCAATTCAGGTTCACTTCACCGGTCATTCAGGTGCTCGCTCCTATTCTGGCCGGATCATTGTTCCGTTTCGGCCCAGAGGAGGTCATCATGAGCCGCCGCCGAAAATCAGTGCGATCCACTATCATCCGCCTGTTGCCCCTCGAAGACCGCATCGCTCCGACGGGTACACCCCTCATCGATTCGTGGGTCCGCGGCAACACGGGCGAGAACGCCAGGATCATCAATGGGTCCAGTCCCGGCGCGGGGGCCGTGACGACTTGGCCTGGCATGACCGCCGCCACCGTCGCCGATGTGACGAAAATCACCCAGACCAGCACCGACATTTACGTCAACGCGCCGAACTTCGCTTCGTATGTCATGGGCCCGTGGTATTTCGCCAATGGCAGCGTGTTTCCTAACTATCCGACGAATCAGAACAAACTCGTTCACATCACGCTGACGCCGACCCCGGCGACTACGCACTCGACCAATGGGCTCGGGGCGATCGGCATCACGGTCAATGGCGTGTCGCTGTTCAACATGATGGACGGCTTTTCCTGGAACGGCACAGCCGACGCATCGAATGGGAAGGGCGTCTGGAACCGTGACGCCAACGTGGCCGAGGCGGCGACCTTCGATCACTCGCACGCTCATCAGCCCGGGAATGGCGAGTATCACTATCACTCCAACCCGGCCGGCCTGCGGGCCCAACTCGGCGATAACATCGCCTACACCGGCACCACGGCGGTCTTCCCGAATGATCCGAACGTGGTGACTCACTCGCCGACCACGACCACCACGATTCCCTATGAGGAGTACACGACCAATCTGCATCACTCGCCGATCATCGGCTGGTCGTACGATGGCTATCCGATCTACGGACCGTACGGCTATTCGAATCCCAATGATCCGACGAGCCCTATCGTCCGGATGACGACTTCGTATCGTCTTCGCACGATGACCACACGCACCTCGTTGCCGGGGTGGGCCGCGCAAGCGGCTTATGGCGACTCGGTCGCTCTCAATGCCAACGGCGAATACAGCTTGACGGCCACCAACTACGGCCCCGCGGTCAGTGCGACCTATCCGCTCGGCTACTACATCGAGGATCACGAGTACGTCAGCGGGTTGGGCACGCTCGACAAGTACAACGGTCGATTCACCAAGACGCCGGAGTATCCCAACGGCACTTACGCTTACTTCACGACTGTCGATGCCGACGGCGAAGAAGGCGAATTCCCGTACCTCATTGGCCGGCAGTATTACGGCACGGTCACCTCGGGCAAAGCGACATCGATTCCCGGTGGGGCGACCACAACGTTCAACGTCACGAGCCCGTCGTTGGGCGGCAGCATTCGCGGCGTCGTTTACACGGATGCCGATGGCAGTGCTTCGCGCTCGTTCACCGAAGTCGGCAAGTCCGGCGTCACGGTTTACATCGATGCCAACAGCAACAACGTACTCGACACCGGCGAGACCTATGCCACGACTGGGGCCGACGGCGATTTCGAGCTGCCAGTGGCCGCCAACGCCGCCTACAACGTGCGGATCGTCAAGCCGATCGGCTATATGCAAACGACCAACAACCCGGCGGCGATTACGGTGAACAGCGGCAACCAGGCCAACGGAGTGGCGTTCGGCGTCAAGGTCGTGCCACCACCGACGGTTAGTTCGGTTACGTTCGGCGACGGAACGAGCCAGCGCTCCACCGTGCGCCAAGTCGTCGTGAACTTCTCGGAAGCGGTCAACTTCATGGGCGGCACCGCGGCGTCGTTCACGGTGCATCGCTCGGGCTCCGGTGGCACCGTTGGCGACGTGTTCATCCTGGCCAACCCGGCCAATGGACCTGCTAGCTCCGTGACCGTCACTTTCAGCGGTGCACTGGCCGAGTCCAACGGTTCGCTGGTCGATGGTCTCTATGACTTGATGATCGATGCCGCTCAGGTCTCGGGCACCGGCGGCGCACTCGACGGCAATAACGACTCCATCCCCGGCGGCAGCTACTCGGTGATCGGCACCACCGCCAACATGCACTTCCGCCTCTTTGGCGACAACGACGGCAACGGCTCGGTTGATCAGGCGGATTATCTGGTGTTCCGCAATGCCATCGGCGCCGGCCCCTCGACGATCTTCGACTTCGATAACAACAACGACGTTGGCCAAACTGACTACCTCGCATTCCGCAACCGAATCTCGGCTACGCCGTGATGTCGCAGATTTTTCTTCTCCCCTCCCTTCCAGGGAGGGGTAGGGGAGGGTGGCCCGGGAAGAAGCGGGGCAAAAGAAGAAATCTGCTACACGCTCGCCTCCACATTTTTGTCGCAAATCGCTTGCACTCCCCCCATCGTCCCGCTTACAGTGATGGTGCGGATGGCACAGCCCCGGTCGGGGCGGCGGGCCCCGCGTTCGGAGGATACGCCATGGCCACTGTCCGCGACATCCTCGCCAAAAAAGGTTCTCACGTTCAGACGATCGGCCCCGATGCCACCGTCATGGACGCTGCAACTTTGATGAACGAGCACAAGATCGGCAGCCTCGTCGTTCTTGATCACGGCCATGTCGTCGGCATGTTCACCGAGCGCGACGTGCTTCGCCGGGTGGTCGGACAACGCTTCGACCCGATGACCACCAAAGTTCACGAAGTGATGACGACCGAAGTGATCGTGTGCCGGCCGGAAACCACGATCGAAGAAGTCCGCGGCTCCATGTGCCACCGCCGCATCCGCCACCTGCCGGTCTTGGACGGCGGTAACAAGCTGATCGGCATGATCTCCATCGGCGACCTGAACACCCTGCTCGCCATGGATCAGGAACAGACGATTCACTTGTTGCAGGAATACATGTACGGGCGTGTGTAAGGCACTGCTTTTGGCGAACGAGTCATTCGTTCCTGAAAATGTCATCTCGGCTGTTCCCACTTTTTTTCTCTTTAACTGAATCTCTGCGCGCAGCGCTGCCTGGGAAGATGCGAGCGGGGATCGTTTTAGTTTTTGTTGTTGTTGGTGAATCTTCCACTTTCGGAAGCGCCGGGGCACGCGCCCCATCAGTCGCAAAGTGGGAAGTTGACGAAGCTCGCCGCCATGTTTAATGGGCGGCTTTGCCGGGCGAGCAGTGGAAATTGGCCGCCCGGTCGTCGCTTGCGGTGGTGGTAGTAGTGGTGGTGGAGTTCGTCGTGCGACGACCGCCATTGGGCTTTCGCCCTCACTCAGAAAGTGAGGTCGGACTCACCGGCATAAGGCAGAAGCCTCACCGCAGTGAGAGTGGCCCGCTCGCATCCCCCAGAACAGTCCGCGGACATTTCTGTCAGCCTCAGCTGCAGCTTGCAGCCAACAGGAAATACCAAGAGGAAATATCCGACACTTTTGGGTGGAAGGCAAATGAAAATCGGAACAGCGGACTGGGAATACGACGGACCCGTTGAGGGGAGGCTGGCGACGATCGATGGCGAAGGTTAGAACGCCGCAATCAGAGCCCGCGATCTACTACGTGGCCTCGAATCGACAGTCGCTGAAAAGTGCCCGGGCACTGGAAGTTGCTTGCGAGGCAAACTCACGTCGTGTAATATTGCGGCGTCGATTGTCTAATCAAAAGTTCGGCGGCTTGGCAAAGCGTGCGCCACTGTCCACCAAATGCTGACGCCATCAATGAATCAACCAGACCACGATGATCCTGATGTCGAGGAACGCTGGTGCACCGAACAGCGCACGATCGTTGCTGATTACCTTCGATCCCAAAAGGTGAAGGGCGAGGTCGGCGAATGGCCTGCCTGGCATGTTACTCCTTATGCGTCGATTTGGGCCATTGAGAGTTTGGTTCGGCCTGGGGCGATTGGCTGGTGGGTCATATGCGGTGACCTTCCGACCGATTACATCTCATCCTCCGACGTCAAGCCTCCGCAACATCCACGGCAGGCTATTCGCGTGATCGCCCAAAGGTGGCTCAAGATGGTAGAAGCTTGGAACAACGGTCGAGAGTACGAAGGCATTCAGATTGCCGGACCTCATTCGCATGAAGAGCTAGCGCCTCTTCTGGAATCCCGGGCGACTTTGCTTTCAGAGTGGGCTGACGACGACACGCTTTGGGAAGAAAATTAATCGCCGAACGATCAAGGATAAGCTGTCGGGGCCGTCTGCAAGGACAGTAAAGCGCGGATACCACTATGGCGGCCCCGATCAGCTTCATACGCTGGTTAGGGCGAAAAAATGTCTACGTCGTTGGTGGGAGATTGGATGGGAAGTTCGTATTCGACGCTCGGTCGTCGAATAGACTTACGTCTGTTCCTTGATTACGACGGGCATTTTGAACGAACATCCTATTTAGAACCAAGTCACGAAAGCAGTGACTTCGGTCGCTGGGAGTTTGACAACAACGCCCAAGTTCTCAGACTCATCGCAGACAAACCCGATCGGTGGAATCGAACAGAGACAGATTGGAGAGTTTTTTCGATCACTGATTACGAGGATTGTAACATGATACTCGTTCTCCGGGAGGTCATACTTGCGACTCCAAATCTTCCGATCGTCTTGACTCGTGTCCACTTCAACGAACGTGCTTATGGCACGAACTGGCAGGAGCGCCTTTCCACTCGCTCTACCTGAGCGGGACAGACGAGTCGTGTAGTTTGAAGTCAGTCGGGGATTGCCCGGCACATGGGCGAATCGTTCGGCAGCGGAGGGTCTCAAGGTGTTTGCGGTGTTCTCGCGGTGGCTGGCAACTCGCGCTAGACACCGGGCTATCATCGCGTCGGCGATCCGGCAATTCGAGGTCGCCGGTCAGCGATCGATTCCCCGTATGTGCGAAGTCATCGGGGAAGAGATTCGGGGGACAGTTGTGCGGGTTTGCTATGGAGACACGCGGCCCCCGCAGCGTACGTGGTTCGTGGTCGGCTCGAATGGAGTCGTTGCCGAGCTGTCATGGCCCGAAGCGGAGCGATTGGGCGAGCGGCCGTGGCGATGAGCAAGATAGGCTGTCCCTCGTTTCCAAACTCTGTATGGGAACGCAGCTCGCGAAACTCTGTTTCGCGTTCGCTCTGACAAAGCGGCAAAGTCTCTGGGCGAAGCAGAGCTTCGCAGACGTGCGTTCCCAAACAGAGTTTGGGAACGAGGGATAGAGGGAACGAGGGACGGAGGGAATTACGGCGCAAAAAAACTGACCCTACGGATCCAGTTGGATTTACGCCCAATCCAAAAACTTCGGCTTGACCCGCTGCTCGGTTACGATGGCCACGGCGCGGAGGCCGTCGGTGAAGTAGGGGTCGCCGGTGAGGTTGTGGCGCGGGGCATCGCGGTCGGCGGCGCCGACGCCGGGCACGTAGCCCACGTGCGACACCCGGCCACTTTCGAGCAGGTAATCCAGCACATAGTCGCGGGCATCATCGACGTCGGGATCGATCTTGTGCGTCGTTAGGTTCCAGGTCTTGTACGTGAAACGCACGCCGATGTCGCGGCTAATCTGGCCCACCCAGACGGGGAGCCCATCGAGCCGCAAGTCGGTGAGCCAGAGGCGCAGGTGCAACCGTTCGTTGATCGTTTGCCGGGCTTTTTGCAGCGCGAAATCTTGATTGCGGCCAAAGGCGTAGAGCGAACTCACCGGCGAGTAGCGATATTCGCGGCCCAGCGTGAATGCCTTGAGTGTGCGCCAGCATGAGCGCAGCGAGATGGTTTCGGTTTCGTCCCACAGAGCGCCGAAGCCGTTGAGAATGGCGTCGAACTCGCCGACGATCACCAGGTTCATCGGGTCGCCTTCGTGCACGCCGCCGTGATTGGTCGTGCTCCGCGGCATGGCCTTGAGCCGTTTGCACAGCTCGGCATTGTCGCAAGCAATCGTGGCCGTGGCGGCGGCGGCGTCGAGTTCTTTGCTGTGGTGATCGACACGCAAACCCGGCACCGGTATCGAGAAGGCGAATTCCTTTTCGCCGCTGGTGCCGATGAGCCGGACGGTGAACTGTTTGCTGCCTTCGTCGAGTCGCGTGAAGACGAAACCCGACAAGGTAGTGCCGGGCCGGATCATGCCCCAGCCGATGCCGTGTTGCTGAAAGAACGAGTCCATGCGGCGATTGGCGCGATGGGCACTGATGAGTTTGAAGGGCAACAGAATGAGCAGGTGAACGAAGAGCAGGGCGAGCAAGCCGAATTCCAACAATCGCCGACCGATGCGGAAGTGATTGACGTACGCGGCTTCGCGCGCTGGATAATAGTTCGGATCGAGGCTCGCCAAGCGTAAGCGAAAATTGTTGTTGCCGCGGTTGTGTATTTGCAGCCAAGTGGCTTGCATGCCGCGGCGGGCCAAGCGCACACCGAAGAAGCGATCGCTCTCGCGGTCATCGAGCACCGCCGCCTTAACCGTGATCTCATCGTCCTCGCTTGTGACCGCCCGATCCAGAAACGATCGCTCGTCGGGATTCGGATCGTACGGCACGCTGAGCCAGCGAATCGGATTGAGCTGCATAGATTCCTACTTGTGGTCCACGGTGTTCGGCGTACAGGTGCGAAGCAGTACGGAAGCGCGAAGCGCCCGCTCACGACGGTACGGCTCTTAAGGTTTAGGCAGAACCCCAAATTCGTGAAGTGGCCGGCGCAAATCTTGGCCGGTAGGGATGGGCCGCCCTCGTTCCCAAACTCTGTTTGGGAACGCAGATCGCGAAACTCCGTTTCGCGATCGCGTTGGCAATGGGGCAAAGTCTCTGTGCGAAGCAGAGCTTCGCGGTCATGCGTTCCCAAACAGAGTTTGGGAACGAGGACGTGAAGGAACGAGGAGGGGCGCGGGCCTCGCAAATTCCTCGAAAAACATGAGCGCGCCGCTTGACAACAAAAGTTGTCAATGCTATCATCTCCCTCGTGCTTGATATCCAGGTCATCGATAATCCGGCGGCGGCGACGGTTGCGCTGGAGCCGATGCGGAGTCGGCTACTCTCGGAGCTGGCCGAGCCAGCGTCGGCGGCGACGTTGGCGACGCGGGTTGGTCTGGCGCGACAGAAGGTCAATTACCATCTGCACGCGCTGGAGTCGCACGGCCTAGTGCGGCTGGCGCAGGAACGCAAGTGGGGCGGGCTGACGGAACGGCTGCTCGTGGCGACGGCGGCCTCATATGTGGTTTCGCCGAGCGCGTTGGGGCCGGTCGCGGTCGATCCGAATCGGGAAGTCGATCGGCTCTCCGCAAGCTATCTCATCGCCCTGGGCGCACGGGTCGTCCGCGAGGTGGGTGATCTCGTTCGTCGAGCGCGCGAAGTGGGCAAACGCTTGGCGACGTTGGCGGTGGATACCGAGATTCGCTTCCGGTCGGCGACGGAGCGGGCGGCCTTCAGTGCCGAGCTTACCGAGGCCATAACGAAACTCGTTGCGAAGTATCACGATGAATCCGCACCCGGCGGCCGTGCGCATCGCCTGGTGGTCGTGGCACACCCGCTGCCTCAGAACCCCGAACTCAAGGAGCCAAAGTGAGCGTGAAGAAAAAAGCTGCCGAGCGTAGTTCGGGCGAGGTTGAAGCAGATGTCCGGGCCAGCGCCCAGCCTGCGGCGGCGCGACGAGCGGCAGAAGCCGAGTTGCGCGGGTTGATCGATAAGTTCGCGCCCGCGCATCTACGGCTGATCACTGCCATGCGACGGTCGCTGCGAAAGCGCATGCCTGCCGCTCATGAGATCGTGTACGAATATAAGGACTTCTTCGTCATCAGCTTTTCACCGAGCGAGCACGGGTACGAGGGTGTTTTCGCAATCCGTGCGAGTGCGGAAGAAGTTAAGCTGTACTTCAACTTTGGCAAGGGACTGCCCGATCCTGAGAAATTGTTGCAGGGGTCCGGCCAGACGCGCTGGATTCTCGTCGAGGGCACGTCCACACTCGCTCGTCCCGAGGTCGCGCGCCTGATCGATGATGCGATCGCTCGCAATCGTGTCCCGTTCGCGTCCGCCGGCCGTGGGTCGGTGGTCATTCGATCGACAACGGCGACGAAGAGGCGCTAGGTTGTGAGGTGGTGAGGTAGTGGGGTGGTGCAAGAGCGAATTCGTGCACGTAGGCTCTGTCTTCACCACCTCGCAACCTCAACACCTCACAGCCCACAACCTAACCACCTAGAAACTCCAAAGGAGCCAACATGAGCGTGAAGAAAGAACCGTCCGGTCGCCGGTCGGTGCAGGTCGAAGTCGAGGTTCCGGGTACACCCGAAGAAGTCTGGCAGGCGATTGCCAGTGGGCCGGGCATTTCGTCGTGGTTCGTGCCGACAACGTTTGAGGAGAAGGACGGGCAGCCCGTCGCGGTGACGATGAACTTCGGACCGGGCATGGAATCGACGTCGAAGATCTCCAAATGGGACCCGCCGCGGATGTTTGCCGCGCAGGGCGAAGGGTGGGGCGGTTCGCCGCCGATGGCGACCGAGTGGAGCGTCGAGGCGCGCGGCGGCAACTGCCTTGTCCGCGTGGTGCATAGCCTCTTCGCCAGCACCGACGACTGGGACAACCAACTCGAAGGGACAGAATCCGGCTGGCCTGGCTTCTTCCGCATCCTGCGGATTTATCTCACGCACTTCCGCGGCCAACGTTCCGCGATCATGCAGTTCCTCGCCCCTGTGGCCGGGACCGAAGCGGAGGCCTGGGAAACGCTGACGGCGTCGTTGGGTATCAAGGGTGCGAATGCCGGACAGCGTTGCACCGCTCCGGCTAGCGTTCCGGCGCTGGGCGGGGTGGTGGAGCACGCGACCCAGCGTCCGTTCAATGCCCTCGTGCGGCTCGACAAGCCGGGGCCAGGCACCGCGGCCTTTGGCGCGGTGAACTGCGGCGCGATTATAGTGACGCTCAGCTTCTACCTCTATGGCGATCAGGCGGCCAGCATCGTGGCCCGCGAGCAACCGTTATGGGAGGCATGGATCAAGGAACGCTTCCCGATGCCAAGCGAGGCGGGTAAGGGGGAGTGAGCGAAGGGAGGTCGGGTTCTGACTCTTCGTCCCGAGGCTCCAATAGTGTCATCCCGAGGCTTGGCGAGGGATCTGCCCAGACAGATCCCTCGCAGAGCCTCGGGATGACACTATTGGAGCCTCGGGACGCTTGATATTTGCAATTCGGCACACGAAAAATCCGTTAAAAGTGCTGGATCATTTCGGCCTGGGTCGCATCTAAATCCAAGTAACATTTTCATGCGCTTGGAACCCCGATATGGCTGGCCGAAATCGTTGTGGATTGCTCAAGACTCGTCTGGGCCGCTTGGGGCTCGAACTTCTCGAAACTCGCGATCTTCCCTCCACCGTCATGCCGGACTTGGCACGCCGTAAGGTGAACGGCGTCACTCCGGCTGCCACGTCCGCACCCACCGGGGTGTCCGTCAGCTCGATTCGCAGCGCCTACGGCTTCAACGGGATCACCTTCGGCGAGGTCGTCGGCGATGGCTCGGGCCAAACGATTGCGATCATCGATGCGTACGACGATCCCAAATTTGTCAGCAGCACCAATAGCGCATTCGCCACGAGTGACTTGCACAAATTCGACTTGGCTTTAAATATTCCGGAGCCGGCCGCGCCGGATTGGTTTTTGAAAGTCAATCAGTCCGGCGGCACGAACTACCCGGCCGCGAACACCGGCTGGTCAGGCGAAATCGCACTCGACGTGGAATGGGTGCACGCGCTCGCACCGGGCGCGAAAATCATGCTGGTCGAAGCGAACACGTCGAGCAGCACCGACATGTACGCGGCCGTGAAGTACGCCCGCAGCGTGCCCGGCGTCAGCGTGATCTCAATGAGCTGGGGCAGCCCCGAGGCATCGTCCGATGTGAACAACAACAGCGTTTTCACCACCCCGGCCGGGCACGTGGCGATCACCTACGTTGCCTCGACGGGGGACAACGGGTCGCCGGGCGGTTATCCCGCTTACTCGCCGAATGTGTTGGCGGTCGGCGGCACCACGCTCACGCAATCGGGCGGTACCTACGTCAGCGAAGCCGGCTGGAGCGGGTCTGGCGGCGGCGTCAGCACCAAGGAGACAAGGCCGGCCTATCAAAGCAGCGTGACCCAGAGCGCCACCAAGCGAACGATCCCCGACGTGTCGTTCGACGCCAACCCAAACAGCGGTGTGCCCGTCTACGATTCCTACAACAACGGCACCTCGGCACCGTGGTCGCAGATCGGCGGCACCAGCTTTTCCGCGCCGGCGTGGGCGGCCCTCATCGCCGTCACCGATCAGGGCCGGGCACTCTCCAGTCAAAGCAGCCTCAACGGGCTGACCGACACGTTGCCGCGACTTTACACGCTATCGGCCGCTGACTTCCATGATGTGACGAGCGGTTCCAATGGCGGCTTCTCCGCGACCACAGGCTATGATTTGGTCACCGGACGCGGCACGCCGTACGGCGATCGCGTGGCGATCGATTTGGTCGATGACTCCGTTGCTCCCGCCGCGGCGGCGACATTCACCAATGTCACCGCGGCCGGCGGCACGAGCTACTCGTTTTCCGTCACGTTCACCGACAATTTGGCCCTCAATGTGTCGTCGATCGACAGCCAAGACATTGTGATTCAAGGCCCTAATGGATTTGGCAGCGGGGCGGCGTTGCAATCGATCAGCGGTCCCACCAACGGCAAACGGACCGCGACGTATTCGTTCGCGGTGCCGGGCGGATCGTGGGACGTGGCCGACACGGGCAGCTATTCGGTCAGCGTGGTCGGCGGGCAAGTCGTGGATGCCCATGGCAACGCGATCGCGGCGACTACGCTCGGCAGCTTTGTGTTCGCCTTGCCGCCCAAGGTGCAGTCGGACGTGATCAACGGCGGCGACGTGCAGCGATCGCGAGTGACCTCCATCGGGGTGACGTTCGATGGCACGCCGACCTGGCCGGCCAACGTTGCCAGCGCGTTTCAGCTCATCCGGCAAAGCGACAATGCCGCCGTGGATCTGACGGCGACGGTCAATGGCTCGACCGTGACTTTGATGTTCAACGGGGCACTATCAGAATTCGGCTCGTTGGCCGATGGGCGGTACACTCTGACCGTGTTTTCTAGCGCAGCGCAAAACATGGGCGTGTCGCTCGACGGCGACAACGACGGCGTGCCTGGCGGCGACTATGTGCTTATGGGCGATACCGCGACCAATCATCTGTTCCGGCTCTATGGCGACAGCAACGGCGACGGCTCAGTCGATCAGACCGATTACCTCGCATTCCGCAATGCCATCTCCACCAATTCCGACATCTTCGATTTCGACGGCCTCAATGGCGTCGATCAGGCCGACTATCTACAATTCCGCAACCGGATCGGGGCGGTGGTTTAGGCTCGGTTTCGTTAGCCTTGGTATTGTTAGCCGGACGCGCAAGCTACGGGACGCAGAGACTCGGCCCCACTCGAAAGGTTCTGGATTCCGTACCGTGCGTCTGGCCAACAATAAAATCAAAATCTCTCGAATGGGGCCAAGTCTCTGGCTTCCGTAGCTTGCGCGTCCGGCTAACAATACCGGATAACAAACGGGGAGATCGCAGGACCAAGCTATGATCCTCCTCATCGATAACTACGATTCGTTCGTTTACAACCTCGTTCAGGGGTTGGGCGCGATTGATCCGGCCACGCCGCTCGAGGTCGTGCGCAATGACACGATCACGGCGGACGAGGTGGCGGCCAAACGGCCCACGCATTTGATTCTCTCGCCGGGGCCCTGCACGCCGAATGAGGCCGGCGTGTCGATGGAGTTGGTCAAGCGATTCGCGGGCGAGATTCCGATCCTCGGCGTGTGCCTGGGGCATCAGTGCATCGGGCAGGTGTTTGGGGGGCAAATTGTGCGGGCGGCGAAGGTGATGCACGGTAAGACATCGCCCGTGTTTCACAATGGCGAAGGGCTATTTGGCGGGATGAGTAATCCATTCACGGCGGCACGTTATCACAGTTTGATTATCGACCGGGCGAGTTTCACGCATCCAGATTTCGAGATCACGGCCTGGACGGCCGAGGGTGAGATCATGGCGCTTCGCCACCGCGCGTGGCCGCTCTATGGCGTGCAGTTTCACCCGGAGAGTTTTCTGACGGAGGAGGGGCCGAGCTTGTTGCGGAATTTTTTGGAGATGTGTAGCCGCGGGCTTTAGCCCGCGCGTCGTGGCAATCGCTTGGTCCCGACGCGGGCTGAAGCCCGCGGCTACAAAAATCGGAATTATTTCTTTGCGAATTTCGGGTTGGCAGGGGCGACGCGGCTGAGGGTGGTGCCGGACTTCTTGGCAAACCGCTCCTTGGTGCCGTCGGCCGTGAAGCGGACGCCGGCGCGGGTCGGCTTGTTGCTGGTGGGGTCGATCAAAGCCACGTTGGAGACGTGGATCGGCATCTCTTTGGAGAGCCGGCCACCTTGTTGGCTTTGCCGGGAAGGCTTCAAGTGCTTGTAGACCTTGTTGACGCCTTCGACGACGACTTTGCCAGTTTTGCTGAGGATACGGAGCACCCGGCCGCGTTTGCCTTTGTCGTCGCCTGTAAGTACCTGCACGATATCATCTTTGCGAATGTGCATCGGACCGTTTCCTGAAGTATTCCGCGTGAAAGTCAGTACATTTCGGAACAGGGATTATAGGGAAATCCTGGCGCATGGCGACGCCCACCTTCGCCGGAGATGCAACATGGGGCTGATCAAGGAATTCAAGGAATTTGCCACCCGCGGCAACGTGGTGGACTTGGCGGTGGGCGTAATCATCGGCGGGGCGTTTGGCACGATCGTGAAATCGCTCGTTGATGACATCATGATGCCCCCCATCGGTTGGCTAACCAAGGGCGAACCGTTCGCGAAGATGAGTATCAAGCTGCCATTGCCGGGTAGCGAACCAGTCGAGATTTTCGTTGGTCGCTTCATCAACAATGTCATCACATTTTTGATCATCGCCTTTTGCGTGTTCATGGTGGTGAAAGTGATGAATCGGGTTTTGCGCACCGCACCGCCGCCACCGGCGAAGCCGACCAAGACTGAAGAATTACTGATGGAAATTCGGGACGTTTTGAAAGCAAAAGGGGCGTAGCGGATTTGGCCGTTTGGCACATGGTTTGCGATTTACTTCCCGGGCACTCAACATCGCCCTACGGAGACTGCAACCATGCGTATTCGACCGAACACTAAACCGCGCGTCGGCGGTATGCGAGGTGGGCTCATCGCGATGCTCTTGGGCTTGCCGCTGCCGATCGTCATCCTGGCGTTCCTTTGGGGCGGCTGCAGCGGCCGCTAAAAACTCCATCCCTTTGTTAGCCGCCGAGGGTGTCTTCACCCTCGGCGTTTCTTTTTGCTTCGAGCAGCGCGCAAAAAATGACCCCGGCCGATTTGCATCGGCCGGGGTCACGCGATGTGAGACTCAGGCACTCATCATCATTCCGTCAAGGATCCCGCAGTGGGCTTGGGTCAGGGGCAACAGTGAATTGCGGATCAGCTCTTTGCATTCGAACGGCAACTCGTCATCGTCGAGTGCGCGTTCGTATTCGTTGACGCCGTGTTCTTCGCCGGCTCGCAACGCGCGAAGTGCTGCGTTCCGACCGAACAAGCTGGCCGTGCCTTCAATGAGCGACGCCCACGATCCCCACACGCCGGAAGTGTCCGAAGGCATTCCGCCGTGTTCCAAAATGTGATCGCGGAGCGATCGCACGGCTTCGATGTGATCCTGCAACATGTTTCGTAACTGCACAGCATCAGCAGAACCATTCATCGATCGAGCGGCTTGTTGATAGGTTTCAACCGCCGAGAGTTCACCACGAAGCAAGCGATTGAGCCACGGATTGGCTTGGGTCATCGTCGAAGACATAATCCACACTCCCGAAATAAGAGGGGGCGGACGAGACTATTTCTGAGAGAATGCAAGTCGTATGCCGCAAATTGGTTGGCGAAAGCTAGCGATGTGCTGGGACCAGTGGCGCGGTGAAATATTCGGCGAGTTCCGGCAAGATTTTCGGGATGAACAGGGCGGCACCGTAATGCGTCGTGTCGTACCAGCGGATCGTCGGACGCCCGGCAGCTTCCCAGAGCGCCTTTGCCGCCGAGGGCGGAACGATTTCATCCCGGCTAGCGCAGAGCATCAGCATCGATCGGCCGCGAAGATTGCCCGCAAGCGTGATGGGATCAACTGAAGCGAACACCTCTTTGATTTTTTCTTTGGTGCCGCCGGTCAATTCATACACCTTGCGATACGGCGCGGCTTGCGGATGATCGTAAAAGGCGTCCACGAGTCCGCCACCGCCGAGCAACACGGCGAGGCGCATGAATCGCGGATCAGTTTCCGCCGCGAGCGTGGCAATGAAGCTGCCGAGGCTCGTGCCCATGATGCCGAGCCGCGATGCGTCAATCTCGGGTCGAGATGCTAACCACGCCCCGGCGACGCGGACATCGAGCACGGTCTGCCGCACCGCGGCGATGGAATGCGGCACGTTAGTCGAAAGTAATCGCAGTTTGCTCCCGGGCGGACGTCGCGGGCCGTAGTAGGCCATCTGCACGAATAGCGCGCCGATGTTGTTCTGGGCCAAGTAGGTGGCGAACCCGCGCGAAAGGCTCTGATCGCCGCCGGTGATATCGAGGATGACCACGCCGGGAAAGCGGCCGGGGCCTTTAGGACGATAGTACTCTGCGTGCACGGTGTTGTTTTGCGGCGTGTCCGAAGTTACTGGCGAGGGAAATGTCAGCCGATAGACCTCGATGCCGCTGGCCGGGAGGTCATGAGCCGGCGTCACGCGATAGTCGAAGGATCGCGCGTCAAGGCGGTAAAACTCGGGCAACTTGGATTGGTCAGCAACCGGTTCGTAGCGGAACATAGCGGGATCAATAGCGGGCAGCGCGGCATCGTTTATGAGCGCGGTCAGCAGGACGAGTGTCAGTAATATGCTACCGCCCCGGAGGGGCGCAGGACTGTAGCCACGGGTGGAGCGAGGTCGCCTGTGGCGACCGAGCGCAACCCGTGGGAGCCAATCGCAGTTGAACCAGCCCCGGAGGGGCGGAGGAGTGCAGACAGGTTCCTCCGCCCCTGCCGGGCGGGAAGACAAAAATCCGTCTGACCACGGGTTGCGCTTGCCCGCCTGACGGCGGACGCGCTCCACCCGTGGCTACATCCCTGCGCCCCTCCGGGGCGCATACGCTGTGATGCACGTCGCTGATCGCTGACGTCATGCACTCATCCTACCCGCGCGGCTCGTTGGGCAGCAACTCGTTGACGAGTGAGCGCAAGAATGGCTCGGCGTCGGACACGATGCCGACGGTTTGGGTGCTGCCGCGGTCCATTAGCTTGGTGACCGTGGCCGGGTTAATGTCGATGCAACCCACTTTGACCCAGGCGGGGAGTAGGTTGCCGGTGGCGATGGAGTGCAGCATCGTTGCCACCATCAGGCAGAATCCAGTGCCGGGGACGTGTTTTCGCATCTCGGCTTGGGCCTCGATGACGTCGGTGATCACGTCGGGGATCGGCCCATCGTCGCGGACGCTGCCGCCCAAGACAAACGGCACGCCATGCGTGACGCATTCGTACATGATGCCGCTCTTGATCACGCCTTTCTCGACCGCTGCGCGAATGCTGCCGAGCCGGCGAACCTTGTTGATCGCCCGCAAATGGTTTTCGTGGCCCTCCGCCGTCGGCAACCCGCGATCGAAGGACACGCCGAGCGAAGTTTGGAACAGCGATTGTTCGATATCGTGGGCCGCGAGCGCGTTGCCGGCAAAAACCACCTGCACGAACCCCGCGCGGATCAGCCGGACGATCAACTCGCCGCCGCCGGTGTGCACCACGGCCGGCCCGAGCACGGCGATGATCTTCTCGCCGGCTTCGCGGGTGCGGCGCATCGCCGCGGCGATCTCGCGGACGCTGACGCCCTTGGGCTTTTCACTCGACACCGGGCTGGACATGAATTCAAAGAGCTCATGGCGCACGGCGGCTTCCGCGGGAAACACCCGCAGACCCTGCCGGCCCACGATGATGCGATCGCCGACGCGGACCGACGTCATGGGCACGCATCGGGCGGCCGCCCCTTCGGGGTCGATGAGTATGCCGCAGTCCATCTCCTGGTCTTCGACATCGACCCACTCGCCGTGCAGCCGAACTTGTGTGCGGAAATTGGTGGTGCTGTAGAACTCTTCGGGGAAGGCCCCCGCGACGTCGGCTACTGCGGTTGCACAGTCGCCTTGCTGCGGGGGCACGGCGCCGTGGTCGTGAATCGTATCGAGCAATTCTTCCAACGCATCGGCGCTCTTCGCACGCACTTCAATGCGAGCAAAGCTCTGGTCTTGAGGCCGTAAGCCGATGCGGATGTCTTTGATCACATACTCGGCGCCGTGTGTGATGATCTCATCGAGCACTTTGGGCAATAGCAGAGAATCGATGATGTGCCCTTTGAGCTCAACGGTTTCGACGAAATTGTCAGGCATGGGGCCCTTTCGCCGCGCGACGCGCGGACTGACTTACGTTGGTTGCAATTGCCCGGGGGCCGGGCTATTGGGCTGCACGATCATCATTCCATTGGGAGGCGTCGGCATCGGCAGCCGGCCTTCACGGTAGACATTGATCAATAGCGATTTCACTTCGTCCGGCAAATTGGTCGCTTCGACGGCCGCCACGGTTTGCTCGATGGGATATTCAATGCGGCGCAGCAAGACCTGAGACCCATCGAGTATGGCATAGGACACTCGAGGATCGCCCTCGCGCTGCAAGCCGACCGAGCCCGGGTTGATCACCAACTTGCCGGCGACTTCGAATGCATAAGGCTGATGCGTGTGGCCCACGCAAATAATCTCGGCATCCACGCCTTCGAGCCGGCGCGTCCAGAACGCTTCGTCGGCCGGGGCGTATTCGTCCAGCGGGTCGCGCGGTGTGGCGTGGACGAGCAGCATTTTCCTTTCGTCGAGTCGCAGATATTGGGTTAACGGCAATGTCGCCAGGAATCGCCGGTCTGGCTCGCTGAGCCGCTCGATGCCGATCGCTCGGGTGACGGCGGTGAGCCACTTGAAGCCGCGGGTTTGGGCCGTCGGCGGCGCGACGTTTTGCGCGGCGCTATGATCGTGGTTGCCGCGGACGCGGTATTGGCAGCGCGATCGTACCCACTCGATACACGGAGCGGGCTCGACACCGTACTCGACCAGGTCACCGAGAAACAGGGCCACGTCGTACGGCTCGGTGATGGCCGCCAGAGCAGGCCAGTTCGAGTGAATATCTGAGACCAGCAGAATCCGCATGCGAGCCTCCGCCGAAAGATGTCTTACGGCGAGGGAGCGAAATTTGAACCACAGAGACACAGAGAGCACAGAGAAAACCAAAACAAGGATTTGGTCTTCTCTGTGCTCTCTGTGTCTCTGTGGTTAGTGCATTCTAGGCGTGCACGACTTCGCCGACTTCGCCGCGAGCGGCGCGTTCGGCTTTTTGCGTGCCGACTTCGGCCAGGACCGTCGCGGCGCGATTAGCGTCGGCGGCGGAATCGAAGGCGGCATAGGCCACGAATCTCTCGCCCAATACGGTCATCGTCAAACCAGTGAAGCTAATGTCCGCAAGAGCCCATTCGCGGGTGAGGCGGGCGGCGAGGCCGGCCTTGTTGTCGCCTTCCACGCGAACGATGACAGGGTTGAACACTTCGCGAAGGCCGACGGCCTTGGCGGCTCGCTGTTGCTCGGGCCCGGAAACGGGTGCGATGTAGAGGATGCCGGAGCCGGGTTTGTCCGGCTGGCGGCGAGTGCCGACGTATTGCAAATTTGCGCCCGCTTCGGCCAAGGCGTGGAGCCTATGTGAAACTCCACCGGCCTCATCAGGCACCTCACAGGACCAGACGTGAACGCGATCCAATCGGAAGCTCATGGCTGGTGATCCCCTCGTGAAAGAAAAGTGCATCCTGGCGTGCGTCGCGATTGTACCGCGCGAAAATGCCCAGCGGAACGGGCTAGGTCCGAAAAATGGCAGATTTTCGGACCGGGCCGAAAAGTGTGCGGCTGACGGGATTTGACCGGCTCGCGGAGACAATTCCGCCCATTAATCCCAGTCGGCACCCGGCTTATCGCCGGCTTCACGGGTCCAGAGGGCGTAAAAAACGGGGAGTTTGATCGTGACCGGCAGGAATTTCACGGCCCCGTCGCCGAAGAGATACAGGCCACCATTGGGATGAAAGCTCCAAAGCTCGTTGCCGTTTTCGCAGTTAAAGCACTGGGTCCCGCACCATGCTTCGATCCAAAATTCAGCACTGGTGTCGTTCCAGGTGTACGGTCCCGTCTGCCAGCCAGTTGCGCCGGTCCTCGCGTGAAATTCGTTGGGGCGTCCGGCGTCCTCCGGCATCACGATTGTTTGTGAAAGTCCATCGGAAACGTCAGTAATCTTCGTTGGAGCTCGAGGCTGCGTATATGGCGTGGGAATTCGCCAGAACCCGCGGCCCTTTGGCATCGTCTCGCTGATCCACAATGAGCCCAGCTTGCTGGCTGCCGTACCCGACCACCGGCTGGCGACAGCATAGTCACTGCGCGACGTGCCCTTAGGGTGTTCCAGCGGAACTGAAGGACACTGAAAGGTTCGGACATCCGTGTAACTGATTTGGTAGTTGGTCATTCCGCCGAGATTTGAAGTTGTGTTCGTGTAGTCCTTGTAAAGGTCATATCGAAACGCTAATGACGTCTCTTCCAGATACGACAACAACGTGGGTTGCCAGTTGCGCGACCCCCACGTTTTCCCCGCAGTGGGGGCCGGTCGTCCTCCCTCTTCCCAGGGAACTCCAAAATCGCCCGTGTCATTTTGTAGTTGATGAAAGGCCAGCCCAATCTGCTTCAAGTTATTCATGCACTTTGCGCGGCTGGCTGCCTCGCGAACCGCCTGCACAGCAGGCAGCAATAGCGCCATCAGGATCGCGATGATCGCGATCACGACGAGAAGTTCAATGAGGGTAAATGCAGATCGTCGGGAAGGGCTCGAGTTCATGACGTGACCTCAAACTGGAGATCCGTGAATTTGTCCCCAAAGTCTTATCAATGAAATTCAGCCTGTGGGGCGGCCACAGGCTGAATGCAATTTGTTCGCAATACCAAGTCGCGGACGATTTGATTGCCGCCACCGCGGTCAATCATTCCCAGTCTGCTCCGGGTCGATCGCCCGCTTGGCGTGTCCAGAGCATGTAAAAGACATCCCAGTTGATGGTAACGGGAATGAATCTTACAGCTCCATCCCCCATCAGGTAATTGCCGCCGCCTGGGTGAAAGCTCCACAGTTCGTTACCATTTTGACAATTGAAACCCTTTGTACCGCACCAATCTTGAATCCAAAAAGGCGCTTCCGGATCATTCCACGAGTATGGTCCAATTTGCCAACCGCTAGCTCCAGTCTTGGCCTTATACTCATTCGGCCGGCCAGCATCCTCCGGCATAACGATTGTCTGAGATAGACCGTCGGTTACATCGGTTAGTTTGGTAGGTTGTGCAACTGGATATCCCGTCCAAGTGTCCATCTGTCGTGGGTCGGATTGTTGGTCCCGGAAGAAGCCGTAACCCTTGCCACTCGAGTTGTAATTATCGACGTAACGCGCCGCGGGCGTCAGATGAGTGGACGCATCAGGTCCCCAACCCATGGCAATCGCGTAGTCACTTCTGGAAGACGGTCCCTGATAGGGATTACCCTCCGCAGAGTAACCCCCGGGCACTGGCGGATTATCTTTGGGAACTGACGGGCATTCAAATGTCTTCACGTCTTTGTGGCTGATCAACAAATTGGATGACGCGCCATTTGCAAGCGTGTTAGAAGGCGTCCCGCCGCGCAGAGTGGCATCGCCCCATCCCTTTGTAAGGTCATAACGAAAGGACAGCGAGGTTTCTTCAAGATAGGGCAGTAGCGCAGCTTCGTAATTTCCTGTACCGCGAAGCCGCGCCGGTGCGTTGACTAAAGTTTCGTGGAAGGGACCGTAAACTACGCCAATCCCGAAGTTGCCTTTGTCATCATTAAGCTGGTGAAAGGCCAGCCCTATCTGTTTCAAGTTGTTCATGCATTTGGTTCGCGAGGCAGCTTCGCGCACCGCCTGAACTGCTGGCAGCAGCAGCGAAATCAGAATGGCAATGATCGCGATCACCACCAGAAGTTCGATAAGCGTGAAGGCGCATCGACGAGTGGGGCTCAATTTCATGATGGATCTCGACCTGTGGTACATCGGCTTGCCAGCCGTACGACAAGCCTATGGGTCTATTATTCTTGTTTGGGCGTTTTGAGTCCTCGATTAATCCCAATCCGCGCCGGGGTTGTCGCCATATTGACGAGTACACAGAGCATAAAAGACGTTGACGTCGATGGTGATCGGAATTAAGTGGACCGATCCATCGCCAAAAAGGTACACGCCGCCATTAAGATGAAAGCTATATAGCTCATGGCCATTGGAGCAATTAAAAAATTTCGTATTACACCATTCTTGGGTCAAAAAAATGTTATCGGGGTCGTTCCAAGAATTGGGACCGGGTTGCCACCCGGTAGCAACGCCATTCTCTTTATATTCCCGCGGTCGGCCGGCATCCTCGGTCAACATGATTGTCTGCGAAAGTCCGTCCGTGACTTCGGAAATGGACGTGTGAATTTGCATGCGTTGAAGCGTATATGGATCGAGTGGGGGGCTTAATTCTATATTTGCGTCACGCCAGAAAAAAGTTCCTCTTCCTGGCCCTGGCGCGTTAACGACAGGAACAAAAACACCTGGCTTGAGTTTGGTCGCTGCGAGCCCATCAAAACCACGCAAGACCGAATAATCTGTCCGAGATGCGAGCCCAGTATACTGATCCGGCCTATCGGTTTCGGCAACTCCCGCCACTTGTGGATTGTCCAACGCTACCGATGGACATTCAAATGTCTTGATATCACGATGGCTAATCGAATCGTTGGATTGTCCGTCTCGTATCGTGGAATCCCAAAATGGCTTGGTAAGGTCGTATCGAGCCGAAAGAGAGGTTTCCTCCAAATAGGGAAGCAAATGGGCTAATGGCCCACACGTGGACCGCAACTTAGCGGGGCTATTAATCTTATCTTCGTGAAAGGTATACCAAATTCCGCCATATCCAAAATGTTGTTTGTCGTCGTGATGGTGATGATAGGCTATCCCGATTTGTTTCATGTTGTTCATGCACTTGGAACGGTAAGCGGCTTCCCGGACTTTTTGAATCGCCGGCAAGAGTAGACCAATCAAGACGGCGATGATCGCGATCACCACCAGTAGCTCGATGAGCGTGAACGCTGCACGATGGAGGCGGGCCAAGCGATTCATCTCATACCTCGTAGTGGGGGCCGAACGGTCAAACTGTTCCCTGAGACGCCGATCGTCCGTCATTCCGGACGCGCTTTTTTGAGAATTTTTCGAGAAACTTCGGACCCTACCGGCCAAACAATCCGCGGGCACCTGAGCGACGTGCCGACCAAACGAACCTAAAATACCAGGCCGTCAGCAGTTCCGCTACGAAACATTGAGAATTTTATGAGAAACGGAGGCTCACTGGCTAGAGAGCCCAGCGGGGGCCGGCTGCCGGCCGAAATCGAAGGGCGGCTCGACGAGTTCGTCCTCGCCACCGCGGTCCCGGAAAACATGCAGAATTCGCGCCCGGCCGAGCCAGTCATACTTCGGTTCCGGGTAGCCGGCCTTCTGAAACGTGTCGTCAAACTGGTAGTCGTGGATCAAAACCCGAGTGCCCGGCAGGCCGCGAAAGTCGATCTCTTGCACCGGCTTGCGGCCAGCGTGGACGTCGTACACCTCGAAAATCGCACGTAGGACCCGGCGCAGCCGTTTGAACTGGACACCATCCTCGATGAAGATCAGATCAACCTCCACCGCGCGAAGCACGTCGAACAAATGTTTGCGGACCGCTCTTGGGAACACGCGGTGATAGGGCAGGCCGACCATCAGGGGCGACATGATCGGTTCATCGCCAATTTCGAAACTGGCCTCGTCCAGGCTGCCTTCGCGAATCAACCCAGCGACGAACCAAAAATGGGGGGCCAGCCAGTAACCGCAGCCGTCACGTTTCTTGCATCCCGCTGATTTCAAAAGTGATTCGAGCCCGGCGAAGAAACCACGCCGCCTCTGGATCTCGGCCCGGCGATTGAGACGGACGAGCAATCCATCGCGCTCGAGCTCGCTCGGCGTCACCACCATCGGCCATTGATTCGGCCCAAGACCGCGGGCTCCGCGCCCGGATTCCGAACCAGGTGTCTCGGGAGAAGTTTCTCGCACGAGCACGATCGTCGCATCGGCATAAGCCGGCGGCTGCGGTGCGAAGCTCAGCTTCCAGCCATGCGCGCGGAACTGGCGGCGGAGTTGGCCCCGCTTCGCGATCTTGCGAATATCCCGCACATGCAAAAGCGGTGGCGCGGCTCGCGAGGGATCGCGGAAGCGATTCAAGATCGTCTGCACGCACTGCACGGCCAAAAGGCCCGGGGTGAGCCAAGCGAGAATCAATCCCAAGAAGCTCGTCAACAACATGGAGTCCGCGCCGGCTTGGCTGGCATGAATCATGTTGCCGCATGCGAAGAATGTCAGCGCCAACGCACACAGCCCGATCATACCCAGCTCACGCGCCATCCAGTGCCGCCACGGAAGCGATCGCACTTTGATGCTCTCATACGGTCGCCACAGTATCTGCACCGGAAAGCGACCCCGCGGCAGCACGGCCGCCAAATAAATGCCCAATAGGGTAGCCGTCAGCATCGGAGCCACCCAGACCGGGACGAAGGTGCCCAACAACAGCCAGGCTCCGAAATAGCATGCCACGAGCGAATACTCACGTCGGACCGAGCGCTCGCCGCAGTTGCGATGGGCGGCGACATAAGCGTCGTGAATTGCTCCGAAGGGAATAAGCACGGCCAGCGCTATCATCCCGAGGATGGCCAGCCACAGCGTTCCAAGACAGGCCACGTACACCAAATAAGACACGCTGGCGATCACACGCAATTCGTGCGGGAGGTAGGCACTCAACAGGAAAAATGTCAGCAGCGCAACGAACAACGCAATGACGATCACACGAATTGCTGGCGGCGTGCCGCGTTTGACAGGCGGCGACCCCCGCATATCTAGGCCGACCTGATAAGTCATCGCTTTGATGGCTTCGAGCATGTTGCCGGAAATAGGCCGCAGTGGGGCAAGCCACGGCAACGGAGAGCGGCGGTGCCGCGTTAAGACCACAAACCCGATGAAAGCGAGTGTCGCCAGCGCCCAGACATCTTGGAGATCGGAGGTCGCGTGGCGACCCATGACCTCGACGGCGACGATCGCTCCGACCACGGCAAAAGCGAAGCCGGTGTCAGCCGTCGCATGACGCCTGAGCCCCAACATCGCCCGGACCAAAAGATTCATGCATTCATTTAATCAGGGCAGCCGGGCGGATGAAAGCGCGGTGGGATTATTCTGCTCTGGGGGATGCGCGCGATGGGCCGTGAATGAGGGATGTTCTTGTCTTTTCTTATCCCCTCCCTTTTAGGGAGGGGTAGGGGAGGGTGGGCCGGGACCCTGGCAGGCCCAAGTCACCCTCCCCTACCCCTCCCTAAAAGGGAGGGGATAAGAATTGGCACGCCGGGCTACTCGCTTATCGAAATCACATTCGTGCCGTCGAATTGGCCGGTCGAGCGGTTGTAGGTGATCTTGTCGGCTTTGAAGATCTGCGGTTTCTGGCCACGCGCGACTTGCTTGGTCAACACCGCGGGCCGGCTGCGGGTGCCCTCGAAAATCACTTGCTGCGACGCTTCGTTGTACTTGATGATGTCGGCATCGCCGTTGACGTCGTCAAACTGCACTTTGGCTTTTTCCTTGGCGATCATGATGTGCGTTTTCTTGCCGTTGGCTTCTTCCGTGTAAACCTCGAGCACATCGCACTTCATGTACAAGGCGCCTTTGGGCAAATGATCAATCAAGCGGTTGAGATTGAGCCGTAAGCCTGGATCATCCGCGGGCAGATGCAGGACCTCGACGCCGCGCCAGAATTTGGCGGTGCGCTTTTCGTTCTCGACCGCGAGCTTGCTGCCGTAGCGAACATAGGTCAGCTTCATTTCTTCTTCGGCGGGTGGTGGCGGAGTCTTCAGGGCGGGCCCGCGATCGGGCAACGGCGAGAGGCCGCCATTTTTCGGCCCGGGCTGCAGGATGCGCACTTCGCCGGGGCCGGCCGCCTCAAGTTGGCCGGTCTTTTTGAACACCGCGAGCTCGCGCGATTCGATACGTTGATAGCGCACCAATTGATCTTTCTCGCGGATGCTGTCTTCCACGCTGACCGGCTGAGCGCCATCTTCGCCGGTGGTGACACAGATGACCTTGTCCACGTTGGCCGCCCGACTGGGATTCTGGTTGGCCTGGGGATCTTGCTGGCCGAGGCGAACGCGCTGATCAAGCGTCACCTGCATGTGGTGGCACAACAGGCGAGTGTTTTCCTGGTCCGCCTGCACATGGCCATAGAACTCGGCGAGCGTGCCGTCGAAGTCCATCTTCTCCTTCCAGGAGACCTGCAGATCGGTGGGCTTCTGCAGCTTGTTGCCCTGGAAGTCAGTGGTGGACAAGATTCGCATCGCGCCCGGCCCAAAGACGTTGGCGCGATTTTCGACTTGGTCCAACTCGATCAGTGGCCCAAGCAATGCAATGTCCGGTAATATCATTTCAGCGGGTCGTTCGGTTTCACCCTTGAGCGTGAGCTTGTGCCCATCGGATTTGTGCACGAGCTCCAGCGCGTCGCCGCGCATGTCCACCGGTTTCTCTTGCGGGTTGGCACCATCTTGGTGCACGCGGACGTGGCCTTCGCAATGAACATCATCCAACTCGGTCGGACCCGACTGCCGTGTCAACAGGTTCGCTTGAATGGTCGTCGCGGAAAGATCCAAAGGCGGCTTCGGAGGAGCGGGCTGCGCTTTGGGCTGCGTCGCTGTCTGTAGTGGAATGACGCCGGGCGGCGCGGGCGCCCCGCCAGTCGAGACCGAAACGCCGGGCGCTTCTGGTGAGGGTTTTGCTACAGGCGCGTTCTGGAAGAGGAGCACGAGAACGTCGGTGTCATGCACCTTCAATTCCGGCGATTTCGCCGTCACCGATCCCGTCACTTCCAGTCGCCGCGGTTTGGACCGGCCTGGGCCCAGAGCTGCGGGGCGGTCGCTCGGCACGGCTTCGGGCGCCAGGGTCAACTTGATCTGATCGCCGCTGATCGATTGCTTCCGCTCGAGGTCCTCGAAGCCGGCGGCCCCGGCGAGGTGGATCTGTTCCAGCCCGCCTTCCTTGCGGTAGTGCATGCGATCGCGCCAGCGGGCGATCACCGTGTGGCCGCCTTCGCCGCCCTCTTCGCCGGTCATCTGGCCGCGGAAATAGCCTTCGCCTTCCGCGGTCGCACCTTGGCCGCCGGCCGCGTCGGGAGCGGACAACACGATCTGGGGCGCGTGAATCTCGTGCCCTTCCTTGATGGCGGTGACTTCCGGCGTCCCTTTGAGCGTCGTCAGTTTGGTGTTGGCGTCGTGAAATAGATCGTTGCCGTGCGCTTGCAAATTCTCCGCCTGCGAGGTCAGCACGATGTACTTGCCCCAGGCATGTGCCCATCGCAATGATGACTCCGCATCTTGCTTCACCGCGATATTGGTCTGTGGGCCATCTGGCTTTTGTGGCGGATGAGCGAATTGCATTTCGAGCACTTCGCAATCGAGCCGATCGTAAAACGTCACGCCGTCTTTGACGAGCGGGCGGACGACCTGCACGGGGCTTTGCTGGTCACCCGGTTTCATTTCGAATCGGGCCAAGTCAGCCTCTTGGCCAACGTTGTATATGAACGCGCCGGGGGTCGTAATCTGCACATTCGATCGTTCGCCGGGGGCCTGCGCGGCGGGCTGCTGCGCCTGGCCGGCCGCAAGGAAGCCGCCCTTGGGATCGATCCAAAGATTCATCGTCACATCGGCGGGCAGCACGACCTTGCTCACGCCGCTGACGCTACCGGTTTTTGGAACTTGTTTACCTTTCGCCACCGCTGTTTTCGGCGGCGGCTGACTCGGTGCGGACATCAAGTAAATGTCCATGCCCTGCGCTGTCACCGTTGTGCCGTGCGGTTGGCCCCGCTTATCGGTCAAGCGCACTGCCGCCGCGGTGCGAATCTGCGGCGATGCTTTATCTGGCGGGGGCTCGGGCGAGGGCAGTTCGCGATACGCCACGGGGCCGGTCGTTTCCAAAATCAAATCATCGTTCGGATCGGTTGTGCCGCGGTTGTGATTGCAGGTCACGCGGTGCCGGCGAATGTCGGGACTCAACAGCGTCGGATCGCTCACGAGGTCGCAGCCGACGATTTTCCGCTTGCCCATCTCGGCGAGGTTCTTCACCGGTTGGTCGAATAGCAGATACGCTTCATCCGAGTGGACGGTGTAAACCTCGGGATCAACGCCGAGGCCTCGCTCTTTCACGACTGCGATGGAGAACGGTTTGAGCTTGCAGCGGCCATCTTCGAATGTCACTTGGTTCATCGCCAAGATGACGCCGTTCTTTTGCAATTCGAGCCGGTGGTTGTAGCGCAACTCTTCGCATTGCGGGCCGAAGGCACGCTGGAGCTTGACGTCGATGATCTGATTGCGCGATGGCGTCGGGAAGTCGGCATCGTCGGCCGTGCGGCGCTCGAAATAGGCGGTGGGCAAGGGCGGCAGCCCGTCGATCCGGCCCAATATCTGGTAGTAGCCGAAATAGAGCGCAGTGCACCCCGCGATGCCAACGAGTAACAGGACGAGTCGCCGCGGGGTCCACACAGGAAATCCATCTCCAAAGCTTCGATGTCGCCTCTGATGTAGCCGCGGGCTTTAGCCCGCGCTTACTGGCAATCGCTTGGTCCCGACGCGGGCTAAAGCCCGCGGCTACACTTAGGCGAACATCGCCATCAAACTGGCCCAGCGACCTTGCGCTTTCAGCACGCGCTCGACCACTTCGCGGACAGCGCCTCGACCACCCGTAGCATGCGTGACAAAGCTGGCCGCACTTCGCACTTCGGGGCACGCGTCAGCCACTGCCACGCTCACACCGGCTCGCTTGAGCACCGGCAGATCAGGCAGGTCATCGCCGATCGCCAATATCTGGGACGGCAGCACTTTGTGTTCTTCCACCAATCGAGCGAATGCCGCCGCCTTATCCGCGACTTTCTCCAGCACCGGATCCAAGTGCAATTCCTTCGCTCGCCGCCGCAGTGCCTCGGACCCGCGGCCAGTGATGGCCGCGGCGCGTTTGCCGGCCTTCTGCCAGAGCGAAAGGCCGGTGCCATCCCGGACATCGAATGCCTGCACCTCGGCGCCGGCGTCGGTGTAGATCACCCGCCCGTCGGTCAGCACGCCGTCCACATCGAGCACGAGCCATTCGATCGCACGCAGCCGATCGTCGAGCGCTGAACTCATGCGCTCTCCCGCAAGTCAGCGCTTCGAACTTCGAGTTTTGGTTTCGGCGTGGCGGACTTGAGATTGCGGGGGCCGGTCTGAACGGGAACGCCGATGAGATCGGTGACGTCCAGCAAACCGACCGGATGGTTGCCCCCATCGACGACGGGCAGCTCGCTGATCTTGTAAGCCCGCATCAGGTCCAGGGCTGCGCCGACTCGGCTACCCACGAGTACCGTGAGCGGATCGCAAGTCATCACATCACGCACGGGCCGGTCAAGGGCCGTGTCGTGCTTGCGCTCGAACAGTTTGGCCAAGTCGCTATCGGTAAATAAACCGCACACGCGCTCATGCTCATCGACGAGCACTACCGCTCCGGTACGGCGGCCCGGATGCCGGCTTTGTACGAAGACTTCACGCACGGTGAGATCGGCCGATGCCACCCGCAAGTCGTGGCCCGTGCGCATCATCGTCTCGACGAGCGCGAGCTTGAGGCCGAGGCTGCCGGCGGGATGATATTTTGCGAACTGCTCGGCGGAGAACTGACGGCCACCCGCCAGGGCGCAGGCGAGCGCATCGCCCAGCGCGATCATAACCGTGGTCGAGGTGCTCGGTGCGAGGGCGAGCGGGCCGCTTTCTTCGATGGGCCCGTAGATAATGGCGGCGTCGGCGGCGCGGGCGAGCGTGCTCTGGGCGTCGGCAGTCATGGCGACAATGTTGGCCGCGAGATCGGCGAGCGGACCGAGCAAGCGGACCAACTCTTCGCTTTCGCCCGAATGCGAAAGAGCGAGCACCACGTCATCGTGGTGGACCATGCCCAGGTCGCCATGGAGCGCTTTGGTGGCGTCGAGTAAGTAAGCGCGGGTGCCGGTAGAGTTGAAGGTGCCGGCGATCTTGGTGGCGACATCGGCCGATTTGCCGATGCCGGTGAGCCCCACCCGGCCGGTGCAGTTGTTCAAAAGTTCCACGGCTTGGGTGAAGCCATCATCGAGCCGATCCGCGACCAATTGCAACGCGGCCGACTCGGCCCGCAGCACCCGCCGGGCCGCGTCGAGCGGCGTGGCGTCCAGGCGGATTGTCGGCGATGGGTGCATAGCGCCTCCCTGCGCATATCGGCACTCGGCGACCATAACGGGAGTTTGGAAAATTGACAATCGCAGGTGAAGTTGTGAAGGTGGGCGAGGAAATCTCGATGTTTGGCCGCAACTCGTGATCGGGTATGGGTCTTATGCTCAGCGATTTTGTGGCGAACTGGACCGCTCGCCCAATAGACTGCCACCAGCGTTTCCTCGTTCATGGTGAGTCATGGCGACAACCTACAAATCGACGATCGAAGTGCGCTGTTGGAAGCAACACACCTGCATTGGCTGCGGCGGCGCGTTCGCCTACCTATTTACCCGCAAGGTGACGGGGCAGGCTAACACAGCAGAGGCCGCCACCAAAGCGGCGCAAGCCTCGGCCGTCAATGCGATGAACGCCGAAGTTGATATGCACCCATGCCCGTCATGCGGATTGATCCAGCCCGACATGGTCGGTGCGCGCCGGGCTCGCTGCCATCGCTGGGTGTTTTGGTCGATGCTCGTCGTCGCGAGCGGTTTGCTAATTCTTTATCTCACGGACGTCGTCTCGGTAAATGTTCTGGCCTGGAGCGCGGGTGCGGCATTCGCATTAGCTGCGATTATCCAGTGGCTTGCGGAACTGCAGAATCTGAATCGCAATCCGGGCGCGAATTACGAGGCGGCCCTGCAAAAGGTGGAACGGCGCGTGTTGCATGTGCGGCAGCCCGGCACCACCGACACGCCGGCGCCGGAGTTGTGCGAACGGCGATGGTCCTCCACGCATTGGCTCGCACTCATCTCATTGATTGCTGCCGCGCTCATCGCGCCGAGCGCGGAGTGGCTCCGCATGAGCCATGGCTGGCCGCTCAACTCGGGCTGGTTTCCGCCGGTCGCCGGGCCGGGTGATTCCGCCTACACCTATTTCCCAGACGGGATCAGCAGCGTGAAAGGCTATTGGTCCGCCAACTCCACCGTCCAAGCGACACGGCCCGACGGCGGGCCGCGTTTCAATGTGACATCGACAACGAACAAATCTTCTTGGGGTTCATCGATCAGCTTGAAGTCGAGCGAGAAGGATTCAAACTCGCGGCTCTGGGCGGGTGTGACCCTCCCGAACGATCCCGGCCTCGAAGGAAAAACGCTAAACCTACAAATGGATTTGAACGTCACTTATCCGAAAATTGCTGGCCAGGGTTTTAATGTCCACGATGCCGCCTACCACCACGCAACGTCACTGCGAGTAGCTTCGGCTGGCGCAGGCGCCCGCTACGTCCGCACCTGGTGGATCGGTTTTCTCACAGCGACTGCTTGTTCACTGGGCTTCACCCGCTATTTGATCCGAATCGCGAAAACCCACCAGCGGCTTGCGCTGCCGACGGAAGTGTTCCCCGTTGAAACTCCACCTTCTCCCGAGAAGCCAGCAACATGATCAAGGCCATTGCCACTGCTCTGTATGTGATCGTCGGCGTCGCATTTCTGGCGGCGGGCGCGAGTGTGCTCCTAATCGGCACAACTGTCTTGCCCACGGGTGCGAGGGACACGATTATGCACGTGGCCCACGGCGATGCGAACACGTTGCACGTCTTGCAGGAGTTCGGCTCGCTCTTGGTCTTCGCCGGACTCATGACACTTTGGTTCGCGATGCGGTACTATGGCAGCCGGGCGTTTCATTTTGCGCTCACGGTGTTCTGGGTTTTGTTGGCGTGGGTGCATTGGTACGACATTCACGGCGTCATTCACACAGGCCGGGCGCAGCTTCTGATTTCGATACCGGCAGCCGTATTTTTAGTCGTTGGAATTGCGCGGCAAGTTACCGACGGTCGCGGGACATGAGATTTAGGTTGCGCGCAGGGAGAAGAGGCTGGTGGAGAAAGATGCTGTTGTGACTGGCGTTCGGGTCAGTGAAGATACGGTTTCACTCGAGTTGACGGACGGTCGTCTGATCGCGGCCCCCATCGCGTGGTATCCGCGGTTAGCGAATGCCACGCCGTCGGAACGAAAGAAATGGCGCCTGGTCGTCGCAGGTCGTGGCGTTCATTGGACAGAAATCGACGAGGATATTAGCGTCGAGAACTTGCTCGCGGGCCGGCCGTCAATGGAAAGTCAAGCATCATTCCGCAAGTGGTTGGAAGGTCGACCAAACCCAATAAAAGCAAGCGGTCGCAACCGTAAACACAACTCTCTCGTAGCACAAGGTCGCCGCGGCAACCTTGTGCTACGATCGCCGCAGTCGCCTAGTACACTTCACCCTCAACAAACTTGCCTGCTTTGCCGCCAGCGCCGGAGCCGCCGTAGCGGAAGTGCCAGTTCTCGGCGACGCGGATCTTCGAGAAGGTCTCGGCCGTTAAGCCATATCGAGCGAACCAGGGGCGAGCGCGCTCTTTGACGATCGAGTCCACTTGCTTGACTCGATCGACGCACTCGCCGGTGATAAACTTGTCGCGAGCCGCGTGGCCATCTTGCAGGAAATATTCTTTCCAGAACGCTCGGCCGCCGAGCACGCCGCTCGCGCCGCACTGCATCGCCAATTCGACTTGCTTCTTGTACTCGGGGAAATCAACGCCGGCGGAGAGCAGCACCCAGGGCCGGTGGCATGCGTCGTCGAGCGCTTTCAGGTTGTCCCGCAGTTGCGATTCGGAGTCCGTCTTCACGTGGCCCGGAAACTCCGCCTTGTACACATCGCAGAAGCGCGAGATTTGCCGGGCCGACTCGATCACGGTCTCGGCCTTGCGGCCTGTAAAGCTGGGGCTGTCTTTCTTCTCGCCATCGAAGGGGAATGCGATCGGCTCCAACAAGAACAAGATATCGTGCTTGCGGCACTCATCGGCCACTTGTTGGATGAACTCAAATTGGTGCTCGGCGGAATCGATTTCGGTCGGCTCGAATTGCGCGAGCAGTTTGACGGCATCCGCCCCCATGCGTTTGATCTTGGCGACCGACCAGCCGGGTTCGAATGCGCCCATCGGTGCGCCGTGGCGATTTTTCTCGCCGCCTGATTTCTCGACGCGGACGAGCAAGCCGGTGTTCCGCGGCACACTGTTTGTGGCGAGTGAGTTCCAGGCACCGTAATAGGCATCGACTAACAACGCGCTGCAGTGCGGCCCCAGTCGGCTGGCGAGGTGAACCTTGGCCTCAACGATCTCGTCGTAGCTGGGTTCGCGGTCCTCGCCTTTCTTTTTGAGGCTGTCCTTCATCATGGACATCATGGAGCTGTTTTGATCCAGCGCCACCATGGTGAGGGTGCCGTTCGGGTTGGCGATCCGCTGCAAGCCGCGGAATTTGCCGGGGGTCAGCCCCAGGCCCATAAGTTTGGTCGCACTGACGTGATTTGCAGACATGGCTCGCCTCTTGGTCGTGAAATACCCGCGGGGCCGGTATTTTAGAAAACGGACGACAGAGAATACAGAGAGCCTAGAGAATTGCGTTTTCTCGGGGCTCTCTGTGTTCTCTTGGTTTAGCTTGCACCCTCACTGCCGGATTTGCCGATAAATCGATAGGCGACTCCGCGCCGTTAAGGAGGACGTTCTACAGATGTCGGGCTGCGAGTTTGCCGTGATGTTGATGTTGGGCGTTCCATACGCCGCTCCTGCGCCCGCACCGTCGTCGCCAGGGTTGCAATACACCCTGGATGGCCTCTGCTCGATGGCGCTGGAACGTCACCCGAAATTGCAGCAATCCGTTTTGGCAATCGACGCCGCCCGGGGCAAAGCAGTGCAGGCGGGACTCTACCCCAATCCCCAATTACAGATCGCCGGCGATGAGATCGGCGACCGTACTGGGCCATGGGGCATCTGGACGGCTCCCTGGTTCACGCAAGAATTCGTTACTGGCGGCAAACTGAAACTGAGCAAGGCTGCCGCGTGCCGCGAGGTCGATCAGGCGTCGCTCGCGCTGGCGGTTCAACGATTCATGTTGCTGACGGCCGTGCGGCAGGCGTATGTCGATGTCTTGTCGGTCCAGCGGCGCGTCGAGTTGTTGGAATCGGCCACGCGGGCAGCGGATCGCAGTGGGCCCGCGGGCGACCCGGTCGCGGCGGCGCAACTGAACCCGTTTGACCTCAATCAAATCGACTTCGAGCGCGACAAGATTCGCGCGGATTTGGAATCCGCACGCCGTGAACTGCCCGCCGCCTTTCGTCGATTGGCCGCCGCGGTTGGCGTGCCCGACTTGCCCGAAGCGCCGTTGTGGGGCTCTCTCGAAGACCCGTTACCCAGCTACGAGCTCGACCCGGCGTGCAAGTATGTTTTGTGCGTAAGTCCCGAATTACAAAGCGCACGCATCGGCATCGAAAAAGCGCGGCTCCTTCTTTGCCGAGCCCAGGCTGAGGTCAAACCCAATCTCACCCTCGGCGCTAATTACGTTCACCAGGGGCAGAACCGCTCCTCTGACCTGGGAGTGAGTTTCCAGATGCCGGTGCCAGTCTGGAACAAGAACCAAGGCAACATTCAAACAGCTCAAGCGCAGCTTGGCGATGCGATTCAGGAAGTGTCGCGGGTGGAGGCCGATCTCGTCGATCGCGTCGCGGCGGCGGTCCGAGATTACGAAAGCGCCAGGCAGCGGGCCAACCAGTACCGAGATCTGGTCCTGCCGCGTGGCCGTGAGATGGTTTCATCGGCGGAGCGAACATTCCAGGCGGGGAAGTTGGAATATCCCAAGATTTTCGAAGCACGCCGTGCCAGTGAGCAGGCCGCTCAAGATTACGCCAAGTCTTTGGCCGACGCGTGGAAAGCGGCGGCGACCATCGCCGGCTTGACGATGGAAGAGGCGTGGCCGCCCGCACCGAAAGTGGACTTGCCGCACCCGACTCCGGAGCCCGCTTCGCCGAAGCCCGCAGCGGTTTTGCCGCCGCCTGAGATTATCAGAACCACGATCGTAACAAAGCCGGCAGAGCCAGAACTGTGGCGACCGGTAGCGCAACGAACGCCGACCAGCCCAGCACCTTCACCGGCCAAGCCTTAGCCAAGGTAAGGTAAGCGAACCCCGCACCGATGGCTCCGCCGATCGCGCCGCCGAGATGGCCTTCCCAACTCACATTCGGAATCGCGAAACTCATCACCGCCAAGAGTATCGCCACTTGCGAGTAATGTTGGGTCCACCGCATCCGCTCGGCCACTGAGAAGTGGTGGCGTTGCGTCAGAAACCAAATGAACTGTGCCGCGACGACCCCGCACCATCCGCCGGATGAACCGACCGCGCCCCGATCGCTGAGCAAGACGACGGCAAGTCCGCTGCCCAACACTGCGGTGAAGTAAATCGCAGCGAATCGCCAGCGCCGCCACATTCGCTCGGCGAGCGAAGCATCCAAATGATGGGCGTAAAGATTCAGCGCAAGATGCAGTATCCCCCCGTGCACGAGGGCATGAGTCCAGAGCCGCCACCACTCTCCCGCACGCACTGTATCCCGCGAAACGAAAAACCAATTTTGGACCGGCGCTCGGCCATCGTTGAGATATTGCGCCATAGACCGATTTAATTGCAACGCTTGATACAAGCCGAAGGCGAAGACCGTGGCCTGGAGGGCAATCAAGATGCGTGTAATCAGCGTTTCATCGTTTGGCCGGAGCCACTCTCGACGCCGTGGCGGCGGGGCGGGTCTAGGATTAACCGTAACCCGCGCCTCGCCGGCCAGCGCTCGCCGGCCTTCCATAGTGATGACGTAGCCTTGGCCTTTGCCGGCTTCCCAATCCGTCAGTTGGACCAGGCCGCCCAAACGCAAACGGTTGAGGCCTTCATCGACGACGCTGCGGTCGGTGCCGGTGCGAGCGACATACTCGCTGGGCCGCCAGGGTGGCGGGTCTGCCTGGGAAATGGCTTGGAGTATCTCGGTAAGGCCATCGACCGAGGGTGAATCAGGCATCCGATCAATGTCCGGGATAAATTCAGAAAAACCAAGAATGTCGAGAATCCGTTCAGGCAGGAATATCGTAGTTACTTATTGGGCTAATAACGAGCCGACCGACAGCGCATTTTGAAATTCAAACGGGTATTCCAAGACAGCGACGCCTCTTTGGGGAAACAGTTATGCCCACGAGCTATTATCTGAAACTCACTCGGATTCCCGGCGAAGTTAAAGTCAAGCCATATGAGAAGTGGATCGAAATCGAATCGTGGTCCTGGGGTGGATCGAATTCCGCGGGGCTCAGTAGCGGTCACGGAGAGGGCAAGGTCGAAATCACTGACCTCCATTACGTGTTCAAGTACGGACCTTCCTCACCCAAGGTCGCCCAATTCTGTGCCAGTGGCGAACACATCGACGAAGCGATTTTGGTGGCCGTGCGCAATGGCGAAATTATGCGTGTCACCATGACTGACGTTCGCGTGGCTAGTTATCAGTCGGGCGGCACGCCGCAGGGCGACTCAGTACCGAGGGACCAGGTATCTTTGGTATATACTTCAATTGTCTACAAGTATGGCGACCAGGTCGTACGCCATGATTCGGTCAAGCCTTCGCAGCAAGGCATGATCCAGAGAGCCGTGCAAAAGTCCGGCACACCGTGACGCCGAACGCCTTACGAACTCGGAATGCGATAATTTTTTAAAAACTCCCAAATCACTTCATTCGCATCCAGGCGATTGCTCCAAACGCCGGCAAGCGAGCGTTTTAGTTGTCCGCGCCCGCCGGGCCAATGATGCCCCAATCCTGCGATCGTAATTACTGAGAAATCCACTGGCCCGGGATAACGCGCTGTGCGAATACCACGGTGATCGCTTTCCATAATGGCTGGAGGAGTGCAGCCAATCGCGCGGGCCCATTGATCGAGCGACTCAGTAATTGGCGGTCGCTCGACCAGATCGTCGCGCCAGGGCATTTTGACTTTGCCGCCGGCGGGCGGGACCATCGGGTCGATGTCGCCGATGATGAACAACGTCGGCACCGGCCTTGCGGAGTGACTCACTCGGCAGTAACCGGCCACCGGGGAAATCGCCGCAATGCGGTCGCTCAACTCCGATGCCAGCCGAAAACACATGGACGCCCCGTTGGAAAATCCAGTGGCGTAGATTCGCTGCGGATCGATCGCCGTGCGCGTGCTGACGTCATCCAGCATGGCGCGAATGAAGGCCAGATCGTCCACAAAGGGCTTGCCCGAGCGAGGTGGGCCGCCATCCTCCCAAGATGGTGGGTTTTGGATGAACCGCGGCGGCAGTGCCGGATTGGGCGGCAAAGCTTGCGGATAGACGGTCACGAAATTTTCGCGATCCGAAAAGGCATCGAAACGAGCTTCGTGCTGAGCCCATTTGACGGTGCCACCAGTGCCATGAAGGAGCATTACAAGCGGGCGAGGCTTCTCAGAGCCAGGTGGAATGTGAATCAGATATTCCCGGCGAAACCCCGCGACCTCAAGTGCGAATGTATGGTCGCCAGGCGAGAGTCCATCAGCCATGACTGGGGCCCCGGGCGCGGGCACGGGTCATCCAACTCAAGAGCGATTTGACTTCGAACGGCTTCAAGTCTGGTAGCAGCGAGAGTAGCCGAGCCGCCACCCCGGTTAGGTGCGGGGCCGCCCAACTGGTGGCCGGCTCCCGCGCAAATGGGCCAACGTAGCCACGCGCGTGTGCTTGAAACTCAATCTCTTCGATCGGTTGATAACGAATCTCAAAGGGATCGTCGAAGAGAGCCTTATCCACCGAAAACAGCGGTGCACCAAACGCCGCCGGGAAGCTGCGAGACAGTGGATGCTCATTATGCGCCGCCGCGACGACCACGACGCCGCGGTGGTACGCCTCTTCGATCGCTCGCTGAAATTGGTGCCGACGGACCGGTTGTTGCAATCGCGCCTCCGCGACGCCGAGCGAGAGATTGATCACCCGGCAATTCCACGCATCGAGCGAATGATGGATTGCGCGAATGACTGTCTCGGGCTCCGTGCTGCCCTGCGGGCCAAACACGTCGGCCGAATACAGCGTCGCCTGCGGAGCGATCGTCAGGATGACGTCCGCGACTGTCGTGCCGTGCGGTGCGCTGGCTCTTCCCTGGTATGGCAATGGATCGGATCGCTCGCCGGTGAAGATCGCGCCTTCGATGGCAGGAGCGGTCGGGAACTTCGTCGCGATAGATTCTCGATCGATGCCACTATCGATGACGGCTACGCGAACGCCCGCGCCAGTGGCTCGCGGGTCGCGCAAGAGCCGATCGGGGTGGAGCAAATTCAGGAGCTGGTCAAACCAGTCCGACATGTGCTAGCGCGGGGGCCGGGGAGAAGGCGCGGAATCAGTAACGTCGTCAAGCAGGCGGGTCAGTGACTCGACGAGCCGCAGACAGTGTCGCACCGCTTCTGGGCCATGATGGGCGGCCAGCGTCTGCACGGCTTCCGCCAATTCAAGGGCCGCTTCACCGCGGATCATGGCACCAGGCCGATCGACGCCGGCTCGCAGCGAGGCGCGTACGACTTCCGGAATTGGTGTTGATTCAACCGTTGCCGGCCCGAGAGATTCCGTGGCTTTCAACGCCGCCTCGATTGCAGCAAACAGTGTTTGCTGCTTCTTCTGCTCGCCGATCGCCTGCTCCATCAGTGCTGAACCGACAACTGCCGCGGCTGCCGCGGTTCGTCGGTCCACGGCATTGAAACCGCCCGGTTTGTCGAACAGCTCTATCACCGCGCTGACTCTGCCACTCACCGTCAGCGGCACGACCAGCACCGACTTGCGACCGCGCTCAAACGGCTGCAATTCCGCGCCGCCGAGCGATTCGCCACTCAAGTCTGACACGACGCTCGATTCGCCCAAGCTCATGGCCGAGGCCGCGAGTGACCGGTTGAACGGAGCGAACGGTCCAGGCAGTAGGTTCCCGCTCATATCAAAGGCACGACAATCGTCGCCTGTCTCTCGGCTCGTGCGGAGCAGGAACACGGCTGACTTCGCTCCGACAATCTGTGCCACGAACCGGCATAATGTCGCGGCCGCTTCGGGCATGGGCAGGGTGTCGGTGATTGCCGCCGAAGATTGCACGAGGGGCAGCACCTGCTCGACTGACGCGCGAAACGTTGCCAACGCCCGGTGCCATTCTCTGACACGCTTGGCTGGCGCGATCTTTTCGAGTTGCCGCTTCACAGCGGTGACAAATGTCTCGCGGTTGAGGTCAGTGCTCTTGTCGAGGTAGTCGCGGACGCCCATTCGCAAGGCCGCGAGCGGCGTGGCTTGATGGGCATAGCCGGTGACGAGAATGGCCACGACATCCGGGTGGAAGACACTCAAATCTTGAAGCAGTTGCAAACCATCGTTGCCTGCGCCGAGGTTCCAGTCGAGAACAGCCAAGTCGATCGGCGTTTGCCGGGCATGACGGAGTGCTTCTTCCGCGTCTGCGGCCGTGAGAATGGTGGCATCGAGGTGAGCTTCGGCGAGCCAGTCGCGGAACGTCCGTCGGACTGAATCTTCGTCATCGACGATGAGAATGGTATCAGGCATGAAACTCGAAATCCGAAACTCGAAATCCGAACATCGGTTTTCGAGTTTCGGATTGTGAGTATGTGTCCGCTACTTGCCTTCTTTGTACATCACGTGCTTGCGCACCTTGGGATCGTACTTGCGAAGCTGCAAGCGGTCTTTGGTGTTGTTGCGGTTCTTTTGCAGGAAATAACAGTGATCGCTCTCGCTGCTGACCATCTTCACGTAGCTGCGAGCGTCTTTGCTTTTGGCCATATGGCACCTCCGCGGTCCGAAGGCTTAATCTAGCAACCGGCCCACCCTTTGACGAGCCGGAAGCTTAAGCGATGCCACAACTTGCCGCCTTAACCCCGTTTCGGAAGTGGCACGGCACACTGGCCATCGCGACATGGCACGAGATGAAAACGATTCCGGGCCACCCAGAGATAGGTCTTTTGTCCGATCCAGGGAACTCCCGGCAGGAGCAAAAAGGGCCAAAGCGGCATCAACACCGGCAACCGCCCCGCCATCCAGCGGAATGCCGGAAACCCGGCGTAAATCTGGCCACCCGGCGTCACCAGGTGCATTTGCTCCAAGAACTTCTGCGGCTCCACGGCACTCGCGGCCGGCGGAATGTTGCCGGGATCGCGCACGTCGCGGCAATCTAGTCGGCCCGTCACATCCAGGCGCCTGAGAGTCCGGACCGACCGCTGGCATAGCGCACAAAGGCCATCAAAGAGCACGATGGCCTTATTTGTTGCCGGGGCCAGGGTGGTTGTCGCCATTGCATCTCCCCGACGATTCTACCGCACGTTTTGGCGATTAATAACAGATGCCAAACAAGGTAAATTGGTCGCAAGTCGAATATTGGCCGATATTTGCAGATTTGCCAATACCGCTTGGGCCAAGGTTTCCACGCAATCTCTCCCGGCGGGGTACGAAATACAGGGTAAGCAAAATGCTGCCGGCTGGCCTGAGGCGTCAGTGCCGCCTGAGTGAAGACCCGCGTGTTCGCGAGTGCTTCCGGTGAGCCGGAGAGGTTTCCAACCCATGTTATTCGCCATCTCGTGGCCCCCGTTCGAATGGGAAGCTCTCACCAACGGCGTCATCATCGCCGTGGGCGCGGTCTTCGCCATTCTCGCCCTGATTGAGTTCTGTGGCTTGCGATTCATTCCCAACGACCAAGTCGGCATTGTCGAGAAGCGATGGTCGCCGCGAGGCTCTGTCGGCGAAGGCCGCATCATCGCCCTCAACGGCGAGGCCGGCTACCAGGCCGATCTCTTGCGTGGTGGTTTTCACTTCGGCCTGTGGCGCTGGCAGTACCGCATACACATCGTGCCGTTGATCACGGTGCCGCAAGGTCAGATCGGCTACATCTACGCGCGCGACGGTGAGCCGCTGCAGCCGAGCCAGACTTTGGGTCGCGTGGTCGATTGCAACAATTTCCAGGACGCACGGTCGTTCCTCTCCTTCAGCGATTCTCCTTCGGCCATCGCTGCCGAAGACATGAAGCCGAAGGTTGAATCGGGCCAGCGCGGCCGTCAGCGAGCGGTCGTCCGCGAAGGTGTTTACGCCATCAACTTCGCGCTCTTCGTCGTCATCACGCAGGACCGTGTGTATCGCTTGGGTGTACGCGTCGGCAAGCAGGAACTGCAAGAGTTGCTTTCATGGCAGGAGCAGTTGCGCGCCATCGACGGCTTCCACCCGGTCGTCATCGGCCAGATGATGGACGCGCCTGATCCGCTTCGTCCCGATCAAACACTCAAGGTCGATACCATCGGTATCGTGACCGTGCACGACGGCCCGAGCCTGCCGCCCGGCGAAATTATCGCGCCGGACGTCGGCAATAGCGAGAACGATCCCGACTACCACAACAATTACCAGGACCCCGAAGCGTTTCTCCGCTGCGGCGGCCGCCGAGGCCGGCAGTACACCGCGCTGACCGACGGCACCTATTTCATCAATCGTTGGTTCGCCACGATTGAGGTTCGGCCCAAGACGGTAGTGCCGATCGGCTACGTCGGCGTCGTGGTGAGCTACATCGGCCGGCCTGGGCGCGATCTCTCCGGCACCGCGTTTCGCCACGGTGAGCGCGTGGCCGAGGGCGAGCGCGGCGTGTGGGAGAAGCCACTGGGGCCAGGCAAATATCCGTTCAATACCTACGCCGGTAACTTGATCCTGGTACCGACGACGAACTTCGTGTTGCACTGGATCACGGGCAAAACCGAGGCGCATCGCTACGATGAGTCGCTGCGGTCAATCGACTTGGTCACCCGCGATGCGTACGAGCCGCTCTTGCCGCTGTCGGTGGTCGTGCACATCGACTACCAGAAGGCCCCGGGTGTGATTCAGCGGTTCGGCGATGTGAAAAAGCTCATCACGCAGACGCTGGACCCGATGCTCTCGGCTTACTTCCGCGACGTCGCGCACAAGAAGACCATGCTGCAACTGTTGCAGGACCGCGACTCGATTCAACAGGAATCGCGCCAGCAACTGCAGGAGCGGTTCGGCGAGTTTGACATCGAGTGCGTGGATGTGCTCATTGGCAAACCCGCCCAGGCCGAAGGCGATACGAAGATCGAGAACTTGCTCGAACAGCTTCGTCAGCGGCAGCTTTCGACCGAGCAGATCGAGACGTACGAGAAACAGCGGGCCGCGGCCGAGAAGCTCAAGACGCTCAACGAAGCTCAGGCCATCGCGCAGAAGCAAACGGAATTGACCAACTCGCACATTCAGGTGCGCGTGATCGAGAACCAGGGTGAAGCCGAGTTGGCCCGCTCGCGCAAGCAAGCCGAGCAAACGATCGTGACCGCTCAGGCGGACAACCAGAAGCGGATCATCCAGGCCGACGCCGACTTGGCTCGTGCGAAACGCCAGGCTGAGCAAACCGTGTTGCTGGCTGAAGCGGATGCGAAGCAAAAGGAACTGGCGGGCCGCGGCGAAGGCTCGCAGCGCTTGCAGGTTGGTTTGTCCGAAGTGGCCGTGCTCTTGCAGCGCATCAGCTCGTTCGGTGACCCGCGTCTGTACGCATTGACGCTGGCGGCTGAGCATCTGTCGCAAAGTCAGCAGCCGTTGGTGCCGGACAAGATGTTCATCACCGGCGGTTCTCACAACGGCGACGGTGCCGGCCCGCAGAACGGCCTGCTCGGCACGCTCATTAGCTTGCTCGTCGCCGAAAAGTCCGGCTTCAGCCCGGCCGACGGTGACGGGATGGGTGCGCTCAAGGAATTCGCCGACCGCATGACGCGGGAAGCGATCGGCAAGATGACCCAGCCTCCGCCGCCAACAGTGGAAGTGAAGCAAGCGACAGTAGCAGTGGAGTAAATTGCTTTAACGAGCCGGGAGGGTTAGCGACGGAATATCAAAACCGTCGCTAACGCTTCCGGCTCGTTAGTTCTTATAAACTTCCGGATTCACCGAGTTCGGCAACGGCTTTCCCGCCAAGCCCGCGATCAAATTCTCCGCTGCCAACGTCGCCATGCGATCGCGCGTGGCAAACGTCGCGCTACCGACATGCGGTGCCACCACGAGATTCGGCAGCCTCAAGAATGGATCCTCTGGATTCGGCGGCTCTGGATCCGTCACATCAATTCCCGCCGCGAAAATCCACTTCTCGTGCAACGCCTGGGCCAGTGCTGCCTGATCGACGATTGGTCCGCGGGCCGTGTTCACGAACACGGCCGAGCGCTTCATCGAGCGAAACTGCTCCCGACCGATCAGCCCGCGCGTTTGCGGCGTCAACGGGCAGTGGACACTGATGAAGTCGCTTTCGCACAACAGAACGTCTAGCGGAACGTACGTTGCCTGGGCTGCGGATTTTGGCCGCGGGCCACTGTAGAGTACGCGCATGTTCCATCCGCCGGCACAACGGTGGGCCACGGCCGATCCGATGCGTCCCAGGCCGATGATGCCGAGCGTTTTCCCGGAGAGGTCTTGGCCGAGATAGCCTAGCGGCTCCCACGTGCGCCAGCGACCGGCCGCGACATCCTCGATGCCGCTACGCAGACAACGTGCCGCGGCTAGCATTAACGAGACCGTGAGATCGGCGGTTGCGTCGGTCAGCACCCCGGGGGTGTTGCCGACCGCGATGCCTAGACGTGTCGCTGTCGCCACGTCGATGTTGTCCACGCCGACAGCCATGTTACTGACCACGCGCAGTGACTTCGCGGACTGCAAGACCTCTGCATCGATCGTGTCGGTGATCAAACAGAACAGGCCCTCGACTTCACGCAGCCCGGCAATTAACTCGGCCCGCGACGGCGGCAGCGGTTGATCGCGCAACGTGACATCGAAGTGTTGACGTAACAGCGTGAGCCCCGCCTCCGGAATTGGACGGGTCACGAACACCCGCGGCTTCATCGGCCGCCCTCAGGCTGCGGCGGAATCGGCGCGAGAATCTCGATGAGCTCGACGGCTGGCTTGTCGTTGACATGGATGAAGCCGAGCCGGCCATACGTGGTGCCGGTTTGCGCTAGCCAAGTGGCTAAAGGCGGTTGCACTTCGACCCGCATAAACGCTGTCGGCTCGATGCGGCGCATCACGTCGTGCTCGATCAATATCCGGCCGAGCGGCGTATCTTCGGCCAGGATGGCGTGCCGTACGGCTTCGGGGCAATCACTCAGGTTAATGCGCATGATGCCGAATTGCACGACCAGCCCGTCGCTCGCCCGCTCCAACAAAATCAACCGAGCGTATCGCTCGCCATCGTCGTGCCGGTCAAGCACGCGGACCTTGACGGGGCCCTGGTAGTAACCCTCGACGGCCAGGGTCATGTGATTGGGGTGGACGAGCAATGAGTGGTACGGTTCGGGCACGACGTCGCCGGAGATGATTTGATGCATCGGCATCGGCTGGCCGAACACCGAAAACAGTTCGTTAACTTGGATTTCTTCATTCATGGCGGGAACACTTATGTTAGTCAGGCGAGATTATTTTGCCGCGCCACTTCCGCGTCGGCCGATTGTCCGTTACTTTGGGCAGACCTGCATTAACGAGGCCGCTATGGAATTCCGACCGCTCATTGAAGCCGCCAAAGAGGCCAGCCGCCGGGCGTATTGCCCATACAGTCAATTTCGCGTCGGCGCGGCGGTGCAGGGTGGGTCGGGCAAAATCTACTCCGGCTGCAACGTCGAGAACGCCTCGTATGGGTTGACCATCTGCGCGGAGCGGTCCGCCTTGGCCCGCGCGGTCGCCGAAGGCGAGACCGAAATTCGCGCGGTGGCCGTCTTCACGCCCACGCCAATACCCACAGCGCCGTGCGGCGCCTGCCGGCAAGTGCTCAATGAGTTTGGGCCGGACGCGGCGGTTGTTTGCGCATGTGACGGACCAGAGACGTTGCAAACCACATTGCGGGAATTATTGCCCGGTGCCTTCGGTCCGAAGAATCTCGGCAAGTAGGTCCCGCCTGCCGGGCGGGACCTACTTAAGTCGGCCCTCGCGTGTCTCACCATCCTCATTCGCCTGCCAGAACTCGCCGCTCGCCACGTCCAACCCCGTGAGCCAGCCGCCGCCGTAGGCCCACGTGTCGATCCCGATTGTGTGGTACAGGTCGCGCGGCCAGCCGGCGCGTTGCTCGCTGTGACCGCACACCACGATTTTGCCAGAGACGTGCGGGCCGCGGTCAGAGAGGGGCCGCCAAAAGAGCGAATCCTCATCCTGTTCGTGCAGGGGAAATTGCGGATGCACCCCGGCATGCGCGAAGATGTGAGTGTCGGTCTCAAAATAATCCCGGCACGTGACCGTCATGAATCGCCAATGCGCCTCGGGAACATCATTAAGCCGTCCTGGCCGCAGCGATGGAGCGTACGAGGCCATTGCCTGGTCACCGCCGTAGTAGCGCCAGAATCGTTCTTCGGCCATCGAATCGCGGGCCCGGAGCATCATCAGTTCGTGATTGCCGCGCAGTGGAATGAGCTGGCCCGATTCATCGAGTGAGATCATCCGATCGAGCACGCCACGTGAGTCGGGGCCGCGATCAACGTAGTCGCCCACTGTCACGAGGCGATCGCCGGGTTGCAGATTGAGTGATTGCAGGAGCTTGTCCAGGGCTCGCAAACAGCCGTGGATATCGCCGATGGCAATGACGCGCTCAGGCATCAATTCATGCTACTTGATGCGCACAAAATTGATTACAGCCGCTTGCTATACCGCTTCTGTTGCCGGCCAAAGACGGGTGCGGCCTTCTTGGGCTGTTCCGGTTCGTCGGCGCGAGTTCGTGGCCGGTACGCTTCGAAGTGTGCGAACCGTTCTTCGCGCAAGAGTCGATTCACGGCGATTTCAATTTCCGTCAAATGCTGGCCCTGCTCGGGCGTGACGAATGAAATGGCCACGCCGTTTTTGCCCATGCGTCCTGTTCTGCCAATGCGATGGACATAGTTCTCGATATCATCTGGCAGATCGTAATTAATGATGTGCGAGATGCCGGTGACGTCGATGCCCCGGCCGACCACGTCGGTCGCGATCAACACCACAATCTTCGCCTGGCGAAAATCGGACATGATGCGATCGCGCTGTGTCTGCGGCAGGTCGCCGTGCATGGCCGCACAGCGCGGCAATTTGTGTTGCAGCTTGGTGAATATCTTGTCTGCGGTCCGCTTTCGCTGTGTGAAGATGATGCATTGCCGCGGACGCTCTTTCACCAACACCCGCATCAGAAGATCGAATTTGCGATCATCATCCACGGTGTAATACGACTGATCGATTTTCTCGACCGTCGGCTGCTCCGGCGACAAATTAATGTGGAGCGGGTCGATCATATAGCGCGAAGCGAGCCGTAGCACGGGGCCTGGCAGCGTCGCGGATAGCAGGTGCGTCTGTCGCTCTTTCGGACAGCGGCGCAAGATCTTTTCAATGTCGGGCCGGAAGCCGATGTCGAGCATGCGATCGGCTTCATCGAGCACAACGTACCGGATCTTGCTCAAATCAAGTGTGTGCCGGGAGAGATGATCCAAGATGCGTCCGGGCGTGCCGACGACCAAGTGAACACCCTTTTGCAGGGCGCGAAGCTGCGTGGTAATTCGCTGGCCGCCGTAGATGGCCACGGAGCGTAGGTCATCCGTCGGGCAGAGCCGCACTCCCTCTTCAGCTACCTGAACCGCGAGTTCGCGGGTGGGCGCGAGCACCAGAGCCTGTGGGCCCGGCGCTTCGCCCTTGTGCCAGGAATTGAGGAAGGGCAGCAGGAAAGCGGCCGTTTTGCCGGTGCCGGTCTGGGCTTGGCCAATGACGTCGCGGCCCTTCAAAGCGTGCGGTATCAAGGCCGACTGAATCGGCGTGGGTTCAACGTAATTCACGCGCTCGAGGGCTGCCAGTACAGTGGGCTTCAAATGCAAGGCACGAAAGCCTGTCGCAGCGGATTCGTCCGGCGGCGTGCTCTTCAACCAACGCTCCTCAATTTGACACCAATGTGATCTGATGCAGTGTTTTTACGGTTTAGCTGGAAAGCAGTCCACCACACCGCTCATGTGGGCGAGTACAACAACAATATGTCAGCGTCTGTCGAGCCGCAAACCACACGTCAAATTGTCTTCTCGGCCCGCGGCGTGACCAAGGTCTATCACATGGGTGAGGTCGATGTTCACGCCTTGCGCGGCATCGATCTGGACCTTTACGCCGGGGAATTCGTGGTCTTGCTTGGCCCCTCCGGCAGCGGAAAGTCCACGCTCTTGAACATTCTCGGCGGTTTGGATTCCGCTTCGGCCGGCAGTGTGTCCTATCATGGCCGCGATCTCACCCAGGTCGGCGATACTGAGTTGACTCGATATCGGCGTGAACATGTCGGCTTCGTGTTCCAGTTTTACAATCTCATCCCAAGTCTGACGGCCCGGGAAAACGTCGCCCTGGTGACGGAAATCAGCGCCAACCCGATGCAACCCGAGGAGGCGTTGAAGTTGGTGGGCCTCGAAGAACGCATGGATCACTTTCCCTCGCAGCTTTCCGGCGGCCAGCAGCAGCGCGTGGCCATCGCCCGTGCCGTCGCCAAACGGCCATACATTTTGCTTTGCGACGAACCAACCGGCGCACTTGATGTCTCGACCGGCATTGTCGTGCTGCAAGCCATTGATCGGGTGAATCGGGAACTCGGCACGACGACAGTGGTCATCACCCACAACGTCGCCATCGCCGCGATGGCGGATCGGGTGGTCACCATATTCGACGGCCGCATCAGCGGCGTGAAGTCAAACGCAGCGCGGAAATCGGCGCAAGAGTTGGAATGGTGATGATCCGCGCCATCGATCGAAAACTCTTGCGAGACCTCTGGGGCGTCAAAGGCCAGGCGCTCGCGATCTCCATCGTCATCACCTGCGGCGTCGCGGCGTTCGTGATGACCCGCAGCGCCTTAGTCTCGCTGCAAGTCACCCGCGCTTCTTATTACGATCGCCATCGCTATGCCGAGGTGTTTGCTCGGCTCAAACGCGCCCCGAAATCTCTGATCGAGCGTGTCGCGGCCATCCCCGGCGTCAATGAAGTATCCACCCGCGTGGTGCAGGATGTCACGCTGGACGTGCCGGGCATTGCGGAGCCCGCCGTCGGCCGGCTGATCTCACTGCCGGAGCGAGAGGACACGGGCGACCTCGATCTGATTTATCTGCGCGCAGGGCGATTGCCCGACCCCGCCCGCGATGACGAGGCGCTCGTCGGCGAGGCGTTCGCACTCTCCAATTACTTCGGCGAAGGAAGCTCCTTTGCGGCGATCATTAACGGCAAGAAGAAACGGCTGCGGATCGTCGGCGTCGCATTGTCGCCCGAGTACATCTTTCAGATGCGGGCCGGGGATTTCTTTCCCGATGACCGCCGATTCGCCGTGATCTGGATGGCACGCCGGCCGCTGGAATATGCCTTCGACATGCGCGGCGCGTTCAACGATCTGGCACTGACGCTGTCGCCCGGTGCCAGCGAAAAGGAAGTCATTCGCCTTTTAGATTCGTTGACTACGGAATACGGCGGCACCGGCGCGTTTGGGCGGGATGAGCAACTCTCGCACAAGTTCGTGTCCGACGAGTTTGAGAACCTCAAAAATATCTCGCGCATCGCGCCGAATATTTTCCTCGGCGTGGCGGCGTTCCTTCTCAATGTCGTCCTAGCTCGACTGGTCCACGCTCAGCGTGAACAGATCGCTGCGCTCAAAGCGTTCGGCTACACGAACGCGGCCGTGGGTCGGCACTATTTCAAATTTGCTCTGGCCATTGTCATGGTGGGGCTGGTGCTCGGCACCATCGTCGGCATTTTGCAAGGCCACTGGATGACCTCGCTGTATCAGAAGTTCTACCGCTTCCCATTCCTCCATTTCGTTTATGAGCCACGGGTATTTCTCGAAGCCGCGGCGATTACCTTGGGGGCCGCGCTGGTCGGCACCATCGCGTCGGTCTGGCGCGCGGTGCGCCTGCCGCCCGCGGAAGCGATGCGGCCGCCGGCACCGGCGAACTATCGACCCACGCTCATCGAGCGCATCGGCTTAGCCGGCCTGCTGACCCCTGCGGCGCGAATGGTCCTCCGCCACTTGGAGCGCAAGCCGATCAGCGCGAGCTTGTCGGTTGTCGGCCTCGCCTTCGCATCGGCTGTGCTCATCATGGGCTTTTTCATCGGTGATGCGTTCGATTGGATTGTCGATGTGCAATTCTCGGTGATGCAGCGGGAAAATGTTTCGGTTTCTTTCATTGAGCCCAGGCCGGGCCGCACGGCCCATGAACTGGAGCGGCTGCCCGGCGTGATGGCGGTCGAGCCCTTTCGCATGGCAGCCACCCGGCTCCGACACGGCCCCCGTTCAAAGCGCGTGGGCATCGCGGGGTTGAACGCTGAGCCGCGATTGCACCGGTTGCTCGATGACAAGCTGCAGCCCATTCGTCTGCCAGAGGACGGCTTGGTGCTGGGCGAGAAACTGGCGGAGATTCTCGACGTCCGCGCCGGTGAAAATATCACCGTGGAGATTCTCGAGGGCCAGCGGCAAACGCGCGAGGTTCCTGTCGTGGGAGTGGTCAACGAAATTCTCGGCGCCAACGCTTATATGTACCGGCGTGCGCTCAATCGCCTGCTACAAGAGGGCGAGAACATCACCGGCGGTTATCTCACGGCTGATCACAAGCAACTGGGTGAACTGTATTCATCACTGAAAGCGCGTCCGTCAGTGGCGGCTGCGCAGGTGCGCGAAGCGGTGGTGGAGAACTTCCAGAAAATCCAAGCCGAGAATATGCGCATCATTCGCACGTTCTACATCGCTTTTGGCATCGTGATCTCGGTGGGTGTCGTCTACAACGCGGCCCAGGTTGCCTTGGCCGAGCGGGCACGCGAGTTGGCCTCGCTGCGCGTGCTGGGGTTTACCCGCGGTGAAATCTCAGCGATCTTACTCGGCGAGCTGGCCCTTTTGGTTTTGGCCTCGTTGCCCGTGGGGGCGGCTGTCGGTTATGGATTGGCGTGGACGATTGCTCACATGGTGAACTCCGAGGCGATCCGCATGCCAGTGATCATCGCGCCCCCCACTTTCTCGATCGCGGCAAGCGTGATCTTGATTGCCGCCACGGTTTCCGCGCTCATCGTCCGCCGGCGATTGGATCGCTTGGACTTGGTGGCCGTGTTGAAAACGGAGTATTGAGCCTCTCATGAGGGACTTGAGGTTCGACGGTAGAATGGATCATCTATGAAAAAAATTGTCTACACCCTAGCCGCGATCGCGCTCTTAGGCTTGATCGCCTGGGGATTACGGCCACAACCGACGCAGGTCGATCTGGGAACGGTTTCCGCTGGCCCGATGAAGGTCACTGTTGATGAAGAAGGCAAGACGCGCATCAAGGAACGCTACACGGTCATCGCACCGCTGAGCGGCCAGATGAAGCGCGTGACGCTAAAGCCCGGCGATCCCGTCGCGATCGGCCAAACCATCTTAACGACGATCGAACCCACCGATCCGGCACTGTTGGACGCGAGGGCGATCGCTGCGGCGAAGGCTCGTGTTAGCTCTGCGAAAGCTGCGAAGGATCAAGCGGGCCAGATGCACGAGAAAGCCCGCGTCGCGCAAGAATATGCGGAAACGGAGTATCGCCGCGCCCGCTCATCCACTGAATCGCACAGCATCAGCGATCAGGCTTTCAAAGAAGCCGAGCTGCTGTGGCATACCCGCCAACTGGAGTTAAAAGCGACAACATTCGCCGAGCAGATCGCTAACTTTGAGCTCGAGCAAGCCGAAGCCGCTCTCTTGCAAGTGAGCCCGGGCACGGTAGGCAACGAGCCCCCGCGGATGGTCGTGCCCTCGCCGATCAACGGCGTGGTCCTCAATGTTCGCCGTGAGAGCGCTGGCGTGGTGCAAGCCGGCAGCGAACTCGTTGAATTGGGCGACCCGCGCGATTTGGAAGTGGTGGTGCAAGTGCTGTCGCGTGACGCAGTGGCCATTCGCCCTGGAGCCGAGACGATCTTCGAGCAATGGGGTGGTGAGAAGCCGCTCGCGGGCCGGGTGCGCCGGGTCGAGCCGGCCGGGTTCACCAAGATCTCGGCGCTGGGCGTCGAAGAGCAGCGGGTCAACGTGTTGATCGACTTTGTTGATCCCTACGAGGTGCGCTCGACTTTGGGTGATGGCTTCCGTGTCGAGGCCCGCATCGTGGTCTGGCAAAAGGAGTCTGTGTTGCGTGCCCCCGCCGGTGCCCTCTTCCGGCGAAATGGCGACTGGGCGGCCTATGTCGTCGAAGATGGTGCCGCACGATTGCGCAAGCTCTCCATCGGACATGCGAACGCACTCGAGGCGGAGGTGTTAGAGGGACTTGCAAACGGCGAGCACGTCATCATGCATCCCGGCGACAAAGTCAAAGATGGTTCGCGTATCGTCGTACGGGAATAAGATAAGAGACTAACCGCAGAGTACGCAGAGAGCGCTGAGAAAACCAATTCAGGTTTTGGTTTTCTCAGCGCTCTCTGCGTACTCCGCGGTTAGTCTCTTATTTTCAATACATGAACTGCATGCCGAACTCGACGCCGTGGGCGAAGAAGTCATCGCGGCTCGTTCGCAGCAGCGGTTCTTGCGGGCCTGACGTCGTGCCAAAGGCGGCACTCGTGGGCACAAATCGCTGATTGATCGTGGTGTTCACCAAATCGCCGGGCCGGACCACGTTATTGATGTACAAGAAGTCGTAGCCGACAAAGACGCGCATGTACTGGCTCACCTGCATGCCGGCTTGCACGCCCACTTCCGGCGCGATGGTAAACCACCGCGTGTTCGCCGAGGTAGCATTTGCCCCGGAGAGAGCCAGGATGCCGCTCGGCGCGGTGGCTGTGCCTCCGGTTGGGCCGGTAGCGACTGAGCTTCCTTGGACGATAAATGTTTGCATGTTCGGGCCCATCGCCACTTTGCTGGTGATTGAGCCGAACCAAATCCCTTTGCACGCTTCGTAATGAGCGCCGAGTTGACCTGCCCACAGTTGATTGCGGGTATGGAACACATCGGTGATCGTGACGCGATTGAAGCCCGTGGCTCCGGTCGCGCCGTTGAAGGGCAGAGTGCCAGTGCCGGCCGTTTGCTGACTGACTTGCGTCATCGTCAGGTCTTCTTCCAGGCCGATGTAGCGGAAGCCCATTAACGCTTCGAACGAGCTGAACTCGTTGTACCACAGGTTACGCGTGAAGTTGAATTCCGCGCTGCCAAGTTGAATCGAGGAGTCCACGGTGAAGCTGCCGGCCAATCCAGGCCCGCCAACCAGAATGATCACCGGTTGAGTGGTCAACGCATCGATGACTGGCCTCGTGATGACTGGCGCGCCGGGCGCACCCGACGATGTCACCGTCGTGGTCAGATGCTTTTGTTCGAGCAGAAAGCCGGCGTAGTTAACGCCGAAGACGTGCTGGCAATCGAGCCACACGCCGCCGTCGATGTGGATGCCACTGAAATTGCCGAAGTCAGTGCTGCCGGCAGGTCCGCCGACCACGGGTGCACCATTCACTGCGACGAGCGTAGATGGTAGCGGTCGATCAGCGAGCTTCCAAAGGAGGTAGCCCGCGCTAAACCACATCTGGTCCGGCGGGCCGGTGTGCGTGACTTCGAGCGATGGTTTCTCTTGTGCGCCATTGCACGGGCAACTGGCGGCCGGCTGTTTTGGTGCAGCGACGGGTTTCGGAGCGGGTTTCGCGGCGCGCAATTCTTCGGGCTTTTGACCTTCGGCCGGCTTTGGTTGCTCCGGAGCAGAGATGACGATTCTCGACGGCGCGGGCATCGCGTCGCCGAGCGGTTCGGGCAGTTGTTCAGGAGTCTGCGGAAGACCACGTCCCGCCAACGCCAAAAGGACCGTTAACGTCGCAATTGCTCGGCGTTTGTGCATCGCAGGACTCCGTTCCGAGCGCGGGCTGAATAGGCCAACGCCCGCCGATCAAAGCAGTTCCACCGTTTGTATCGGTTGTGCGGAACAGCGGGCTTGAAAGGGAAAGGCAGAGAATTCCGCCGCGGTGGCGGGCGTGCGAAGATGGGTAAAGTCGAAGAAGAGAAGAGTTAACCGCAGAGAACGCGGAGAGCGCTGAGCAAACCAAAACCTGATTTGGTTTTCCCAGCGCTCTCTGCGTTCTCTGCGGTTAATCTCTTCTCTTCAAGTCTCTTAAGTCAAGAATGCAGCACCCACGGCGACGTGGGCCCCGTCGCGGCGATCATCGAACCGGTAGTTCGAGCCGCCGCTCAGGAAATCAAAAACCTGACCATTCGGTGCCAACAACGGCGTCTTCGAGCCGTTCTTGTAAATCCGGACGCGCGTGCGGCGACCGAGGCCCGAGCCGACGAAGATGTCGAGTTGCGACGTGGTGTCGTCGAAGTTGCCGAAGCCCACGCCGGTGACGCCCGCGGTGAGAGCCGAGGGGTCATCCTGGAATGGCGTGGGATTGAGCGACGACGGCGGATCGTCGAAGAACTCGTTGAGCACAAGCGATGCGCCGTTGAACGCCGTAAGCGTCTTGCCGTCGAAGACTCGGACGTGCGGTCCGCCGCTGAATCCGGCGCCGGTGAGAATGTCGGCGAAGCCGTCCTGGTTGTAATCGCCAACATCGACATATACGCCGCCCAGGAAGCCAGCATCGTAGGCGAAGAACTCGCGCTCGACCGCACCACCCGGAGTGAAGACGCGGACGTGCGGTCCGCCGCCGGCACCCGGCGTCGTGACGATGTCGATCTTGCCATCACCGGTGACATCGCCGGCCGCGACACGAACGCCGCCGGTGAAGTCCGCCTGATAGGCGAAGAACTCGCTCATGACGGTGGCGTTGGTATTCGAGCTCTTAGTGGCATCGATCTGGAACACCTTCACGTGCGGTCCGCCGCCAGCACCGGCACCGGTGATGATCTCGGCTTTGCCGTCGCCGTTTAGGTCCGCCGCGGCCACGAATGCACCGCCTTGGAACTTCGGATCGTATGCGAAGAACTGCGTCATGATGTCGTCCAAGACTAACGGGCTGTTGGCCTTGGCCGAGTTGAAGAGGCGCGTGCCTTTCACCACCGTCACCAGGGGTGAACCGGAATTCAACCCGAAGCCGATCACGAGGTCCGGCAGGCTATCGCCGTCAACATCCGCGACGGCCACTTGCGGGGCCGTGAATGGTCCCACTGGATTCGTGAACTGCGGCGACACGAGGAACGGGGCAATCGGCGGAAGTGTGCCCGTGAACCCGCCGAGGAACGGCGCACCATTGAATTGGCCGGTGGCGATGATCTGGTAGGCGTTGAAAGCTGTTTGCACGGCCGCGGCTTCGATCGCCAGGCCATGAATGTCTTCGATCGAGAAGTAAAGCACCGGCCGTGCGACTTCGACCGCCGAGTTGCTGGGCTGCGTGAACGTGAATACGCCATTGCCGTTGGCGGTATCGATGTTGAACAGGCCCACGGTTGCTGCCAACGCGGCCGTGTTCAGCCTCAACGAGTCGCCGCGTACCGTATTGCTCACTTCGGAGGGCAGCGGAGCATGACCCACGATGAACAAAGGCGTGGAGGTGCTCGGGGTCACGACAAACGTGTTCGAGCCAATGCCGCCGTCAGCACGGAAGCCATTGACCGGATCGGCGATGATCGAGCCGGTCAGTGTCACCGTAGTGGTCAGGTCGGAGATATTGGGATCATTCGAGCCGGCAAACACGGCGCCCCCGGCCGAGCCGAGGTTGATCGTGACCCCCACGGGAAGCGTGAAGGACGAGCCGGTCACCAGTGTCAACACTTGATTGCCAGTGGTGATGCCGGCCGCACCAATGGTCAGATCGTCGGTGTCGCGGAACAAGACCTGGCCGCCCGAGGTGTTGGAGGTGAAGGTGTCCACGTCGTTATTGGTTAGGCCGAGGATGAAGGTGCCAGCGCCATTGATATCGAGCGACTTCGCCGAGATGGTTGCCGACTGCGCCATACCGGCGGCGATCAACTTCACCGTGCTGCCGGGCATCGCGATGCCCGCGGTGTTCACCGTGCCAATGTTCAGGAGGCTGGTATCGGTCACATTAATCGAGCCGATGACGCCGGCGGCCAAGTTGTTGACCACGTTGGCGTCCGTCAGCGTGAAGGTGCCGGTGCCGAGGAGTTCCAAACCGTCGGATGTGATGAACATGCCGGCGTTTTCCGTCACTGTGCCAGTGACCGTGTTCAGCGTTACGTTCTTGCCCACCGCGCTGATACCCTTGGTGGCGTTCACTTGACCGATCGCGAATCCGTCAGTGTCAGTGAACTTGAGATTGCCGACGAGGGTTCCTGCCAAGACATCGACGTCGTTGGTCGTGGAATTGAGGGTGGTATCCCCGGTGACCAGCAACAACAGATTCTGAGCGAGAATCGATCCGCCGGTTTGGTTCGCTCCGCCCGCGCCCACGACAAACGCCGCTGTGCTCGTGCCAACATCGATCGTCGTGCCGATGGTCAACGCGCCGCCGGTGGATAACGTCAACGTGTTGTTCGTTGTCTTTATCCCGCCCGTGCTCAGCGAGCCGACCGTCAGAGCGGTCGCATCGTTGTAATTGACCGATCCATTCACCGCGGCAGCGATGGTCGCTACGTCGTTGGCAGCGCCGGTGAGCGAGAATGTGCCTGCGCCAAGAAGTTGCAGGCCAACGGCTTTGACAGATCCGGCCAATTGATCAACCCCGCCGCTCGTGGGGTTGAAGGTCACATTGCCCGTCAGCGCGGTGACATTGGCGTTTGAGGTCAGTTTGGCGCCAGTGTTCAGGGTGATGAAACTGCTAGTCGAGGTGATTCCAGTTTCCGTGAGTACACACGCGGCGACGGCGCTGACATTTAAGTCATCGACGTCATTGAACGTAAACGATTTATCACTCGTTCCGGCCAGTACATCGACGTCGTTGGCGCCGGTGAGGGACACCGAGTCTGCGGTGAGCGCCAAATTGGTCGTCGTGATTGCACCGGTGCCGCTAATCGTGCCGGCCGAGAAGAGGTGAGTCAATGGCGTCGGCGTGATTGCGGCCGCGACCGTGATATTACCGGCGAGGACGTTGCCGATCTGCAATTTGGCGGCGGAGATCAAACCGATTTCCGAGTTCTTCAGGCTCAGTGAGCCGCCGACCTCGCTGCCCAAGTTGATCTTGCCGGCCGCGAACGGCGTAATGATGACGCACGCGCCGGTCGCTGTAACAGCATTGGCGATTTCGAGGTCTGGCGCAACAAGCGTGATGTCGTTGCCCGTCGAGTTGATGCCGGCAATCGCGACACCATCGCAGTTAGTCACGGTGCCAATGGTCAGCTTGCTGCCGTTGCTAAGCTGGAGCGGACCGTTGCTCACCCCTGCGGCGGTGCCGATGGCGTTGCCGGAATCCGTCAGCGAAACGTTCTTCGCCGACGAAAAGACCAGATTGTCCACCGTCAACGTACCGCCTGTATTCGCGATCGAGTCGGCCGAGCGCAGATCAAGGACCGGCACGTTGGCCGAGGCCAGGCTGATGTTGCCGGAGATGGTAATCGGGCCGGCCGCCGCGTTGCCGATTCGCAACACATTGGCGGTGATGTTGTCGAGTTGAGTGTCGGTGTAATCGACTCCGAGGTCAGTCGCCGCGCCGACCGTGTCTTTCTCGAGGCCAACACAGTCGCCGGACAGGCCGAAATTGATCGTGATCGCATCGGCGATCAGTGTGACGTCGCCTGTCGCGGTGACGCCGGTGACATTGTTGCCGCAGATTGTGAGATCGGCGACCGTCAGTGCGATCTTGTCGCGGAAGGTGAGATCGCCGGTGACGTCGGCGGATAAGTTCTTCACCTTGTTGTCGCCATCGAGCGTGACGCTGCCGCCCGAGACGATAATGAGATCATCGACTTCCAGCGCGCCGGCCCCGGTGTCGGTCATGCCGCCGGCGCCCGTAATCAATTGCAGCGGGACGGTGAGGGTGATCTTTTGGGTCACCGTGATCGCACCACCGCCGGCTTGACCAATGTCGAGGCCGGCGGCGGTAATGTTGCCGAGTTCGGTGTTCGTGAGGCCCAGCGTGCCGGCGCCGTCTGCGCCGCCCAGGTCGATCACGGTGGCCAGTGTTACTTGCTGCAAAAACACGCAGCCGGTGCCGGCTTTGATCGTGCCGTCAATGGACATGTTGTCGGCAGTAATCTGAATGTCGCCGTTGCCGCCGTTTAGCGTGGAATCAACCGTTTCGCCAGTTCCCACTGTAAACACGCCGCCGGCGCCAGTTGTCAGAGTGATCTTGCCACCTTCGGAGGTGATTCGCGCCCCGGTGGTGCCGTCGCTCGCTACGACCGAAATGTTCCGACCCGCAGTGACAGTCATCGTGCCGGTGCCGAACGCATCAAGAAACGCGTCCTCATCCACAATGACATCGCGGCCGGCATTCAGCCTCACGTTGCCGTTGGCTTCCACGTCGCCAAAGTTATCGGTGACGGCATCGCCGAGCAAAATGTCACGGCCCGCGTCGATCGAAACATTGCCGTTGTTCGAATCGATGGCGTCGGCGCTGGAGTTGCGCGTAGCAATATCCGCCGCCACCCCGATGGCCTGAACGAGGACGTTGCCACTGTTGGCGCGGATGTCCTCGACGGCAGTCCCAGCCAGAGTAATCGAGCCAGTGTTGATGAGCTGAACGTCGCCGGACGTCGTCGCTTGCACGCCATCGATCGTGGCATCCACACCGCCGATGCCGAGGTCGCCGGTGTTGGTAATGAAGACGCCGTTCGTTTGCGTCACTGCCTCAAGATTGCTGACTGTTGTTGTGAGTGGCGAGGCAAACGACCCGATGCCGTCGATCGCACTCAAAGCTAGATTCGTGGCTACCACGGAATGCGTGGCCACTCCGGAAATTGCACCACTGCCATCGGTATCGCCAAAGCCAGCCGACAAAGTAACCGTGCTGCCAGCTAGGTCCGCTTTTACCAAGCTTAATGCATTGAGAATGATGTCGTCGCCGGCTTGCAATATGACGTCGCCGCCGGTGGATTCGACGGTGATGCCTGCATTAACGGACAGATCATCAGCAAAAACTGGAGAATCCGCGGTTTCCCCCGCGGTGGCGGTGAGCGTGCCGGCACTGATTGTGTTGGCGACGAACACCAGGGGACTCGCCGCGGACAGGGTGGTCGTCGTGCCCGTGTTCGACGAACCATTCAAGGCTGAAGTTGCATCGATGGTTTTGAGGGCGACAATATGGAGTTCGCCCGTGTTGGCGATGTTGACCGCGCCGCCGGTGTTGTTGAACGCCAAACTTAATGTGCTCGGCCCCGCCCCAGGTCCCCGCGTTTCAATCTGATCCGCGGCGCCGATGCCGGTCGCCGCTTCCAGAGCAAGTTGGCCGGCGATAAAGTTGTTTGTCGCTCCGTTGTTGTCGATGATGCCGCCGGCCGTGGTAGCCACGATGGCGGTTCCGGAACCAATATTCACCTGCTTGCTTAAGGTCAGGTCGCCGCCGACGCGCACCGTGAGATTCTTGTTGGGAAGCGTGATGCCGGACGTCGTACCGACGGTGGTGATCTCCAAGTCGTCCGAATCGGTGTAAGTGAGATCGCCGAGAATACTGGCCGCGAACAAATCCACATCGTTATTCGCCGAATCCAGCGTAAACGTCCCTGCGCCGGTGAGAAGCAGCGCAGTCCCAGTCATGGTTATACCCGCAGTTTCAGTCGCACCGCCCGTTGTTGCGTTCAACGTGATCGTCGCGTTGCCGACCGAAACCGTCCCATTAACAGTGATCTGCCCGCCGGCGTTCACGGTGAAATCGTGGCCGGATGTGAAATTTCCAAACACTTTAAAGCCATTGGCGTTTGGTCCAACTGGGCCAAGGGTCAATGCCGTGCTGTCGGTATAAGTCACCACTGCACTGGCATTGGATGCCAAGGTTCCGACGGCGTTTGTTGTGCTGGCACTCAGATCAAAAGGCCGTGAGGATGCTGCGCTCGTTAGAATCATGCCATTACTTGAAATGGTCCCGGTGGCTCCCTCCGTTGCGGAATTGACGGTCGGTAGCTCAGCAGCATTAGTCGCTAATACCTGCAACGTGACAATGGCACCCGCGGAAATGGTTCCATTAAGCGTCAATATGCCTTCGTTGTCGGCATCCGCATTGGCCGCGGTCAAAATGATGTCGCCAACGTCTGCTAAGACGATCGAAGTCGCATTGAGGATGATGTCGTCGCCGGCATTGAAGAAAATATTGCCGCCGGTCGATTCCACGGTGATCGCCGGATCGACCGTGACGTTGTCCGTATGAGTGACGGCACTCTCTCCGGCCGTCGCCGTAAAGTCCCCGGCCGTCGTCACATTCATGCTGATAGTCATCGGGCTAAACGCCTTAATGACCGTGCCTGAGGCCGACGTCGATTGGGAAACCGTGAGGCCATCCACGCCCTTCAAGGTCAGGCCGCCATTCCGATCGACGATTTGCACAAGGCCAGTCGATCCATTGTCGAACGACAGGTTCGTCGCGTCGATGTCGATCGGATTGCCGTTGCCGTTGCCGATACCGGTGCTGGTGATCAGCGCAAGATTCGTCACCGTGATATCCGCGATTTCCGTGGCCGTGCCATCGAGAATTTGGCCTCCGGTCCGGAGCGTCAGTGTTGAGGTGCCCGTCGGTTGTATCTGGCCCGTCAAAGTAATGTCGCCAGCGTTGTCGGTTCGGCCGATGCGAAGCGTGCCGGCCGAAACCATGTTGATCTCAGCGGCTGAAAGGTTTAACGCGCCGACAGTTGTCCCAATCCCCAGGTCGATTGCCCGAGCCGTGGTGGACGCTTGTTGCAGCGTTACTGTCTGTGTAGTTTGGATAGGGGTAGATACGAGTACGAAGTCGCCCGCGCACAACACCATGTTACCCGTGTTGGTCTTGATCGAGCTGCCAACTCCTGCGTCGGCCGTAAATGTTCCTGTCGCTCCGGTCGTCATGCCGATAGAACCGCTCCCCCCCGTCTGAATGACCGAACCAGAAACTGTTTTTTGAAGAGAAATGTTGCCACTGGCAACCACGTCGATATTTCCAGCGCCATTTGCAATTACGAAAGTATCACCGTCGAGGATGAAGTCTCCTCCCGCGGTGATCGAGATGTCGCCGGAGACGGCGTTTACATCTCCAAAACCCCCGACCCCGAGTTTCACATCGCGGCCGGCATTAAGGGTGATATCGCCTAAAGTAGCACCGATCGCAGGAATGTTACCTCCACCGGTCAGTAAGTCCGATGATGCGCCATTCGCGGCAATCGAGATGTTTCCAGAAACGGATTTGATCGTGTCTCCAGCGAGCGTCACGTTGACCGAACCCGAATTGGTCAGCGCGATGTCGCCGCTCGTCGTGACTTGAACGCCGCTGAGTATCGCGGAGACGCCGCCAATCTTGAGATCGCCGGTGTTGCTGATGAAGATGCCACCGGTAGTGGTTTGAGCTTCAAGGTTGCTGGCCTGAGTATTCACCGCGGCGGTGGAGGCTCCAATTCCGGTCGATGCGCTTAATGAAACGCTGTCCGCATGAAATGTGCCGCCGGTGATCGAACCCGTCTTGGCCGAGATGTCAATCGCGGCAAGTGCAGTCGAGCCACCTGCCTCTAGAGTGCCAATGCTCGCATTGCGATTAGCCGCGATGGTGATGGAAGTGTTTCCCGCACCGCCCCCCAGCGAAACTAAACTCGTACTGATGTCGCCAACTAAGCCTACTCCGGAACCACTTTGAAATGTCAGTTTCTGATTGCCAGGTAGCAGACCGATGCCGATAGCAGAGACGTTAATGTTGCCGGCTTCAGTACCCGTGCTGCCGCTATCGACAACGACGTTGTTTCCGGCTCCGAGTGCGTTAGCAACGTCCTGCCAGTCAAGGTTTGCACCACTGGCGGTGGCTTTGAATGTTGTCGTGCCGGCTAAAGTGACTGTGGACATGCCCACGGTCGCGCTGAGCTGCACCGTCATGTTAAACGCGGGCGTGAGCCGCTCTTCCAGCCGCGCACGATTGAGATCCAACTTCGACTTCGGCCGTTGAGCCGTGGTGTTTTTGCGACGAAACAGCTTCTGCCACCAGGAACGGGACATGGGGGAATTCCTTGGGTTGGTAAACCGGGCAAGCTGGCGAGTTCTCGGCGAGGTCTGGGCGCACGATCTAAGCGACGGTTACCCGTAGTCTAGATCGGCTCAGGTAGTTTGGGCAGGTATCGGGAACATTATTGGGCGTGAATGATTGTACCAAGTCAACCTGGCACAATGGGGAAAAGTCCTGTGGAAGGACCAAACCGAATAAAAGGCCTAGGCGTGTATCACACGTTTTCACTTGCCCCACTTGGCGAGCAATATCCCAGTAAATCTAGGCCGTCCGGGGTTCAGTAAGCCGCGGGCAACTTCGCACTCCGCAACCAAGCCGTGTACCAGATATCCATGGTGAACTGAGCCCCTGCCTTGCAGCGAGCCATCACGAACGCCCGGCTCTCGTCCGTTGGCTTGGCGATAGCGCCGGCCGCATCGAGGCGATACGATTCCTCAATCTGGCGGTGCGATTCTCGCAAAAATGCCACGACATGCTCAAACACATCACCCTCGATCGCCTGGGCCTTTAAGCCTTGGCAAATCTCCTCGGGCGTAAACCCGTTTGTTTCCGGGTAGCCATCCAGCTTGGCGTGGATGCCCTTTTGCACCATCTTGCCATCCGCCCCCCGACGGCCATCGTAGTCGCGCGTGGTATGCAACGGCATCGACGCGTCGGTCGTGTAATGGGCAAGATTCCCCGCGTAAACCACGGCCTTCATCGCAATCGCGGGATTGCCCGGATCATGCCGATAGTCGGCGAACGCACAGGTGAGCCGATCGAATCCCTCGCAAATCGACCACGGCAGCAACCCGGCCTTCTCCGGCGAGTGATTCAATTTTTGAAACAGTGAAATTGCGACGTAGCGCGAGTTGGGAGGCGTGTTGCCTTCCAGGTCCTCCATGTCCAGGAAGTGATGCGGCGCCTCCGCATCCTTCAAATAGGTCGCCCCGCGGTTCTTCCAGCGATCCGGATCGCCGGCACAATGGGCGAGCGACTTGCCCGCGGCCCGGAAAAACGCCGGCACATCTTCAGGCAAACCGACGGCGGCCGCCTCGGTAATCGTCTCGTGGCCCTTGATCCACCACGCCGGAGCGATGCCGGCAAATCCCAACACCGCGGCTATGAACAGCGCGAGCGTTAATCGTTTTCGCATGGGAACATCTCTGTGGAACATCAAAAAGTAGTGTTTGTGCAGGGTATAGCACCCACCGCGGGGTTGCAAATTCTTTCTATTCCTGGAATGAACCAACAAAACCGGTCCCGCCGGTCGATTCGCACGAGGAGGAAGATTGCCGGGGCTACCGGCCGTGTTGCGCCATGGAGGTCGCACATGCGAAGGATCGCACTTTGCAGCCTAGGTTTGGCATTAGCCGCGCTGCCGGCTCAGGGGCAAGGGCTCGTTTGGCAGCCTGCGCCACAACAACCCGCGAACGCGGCCACGCTCAGCCGGCCCATCGCCGGACCTAGCACGCCAGTGGTCCGCGCTCAGATGGGCGACACGCCGGCAATCAACGTCCCCGATTCAGCTCCGCCGGTCTATCCTCAGTACTATCCGCCCCCGCCGAACTACTACGCACCACCGCCGGGGTATTACCCCCCGCCGCCGTCGAACTACCAGCCGCCGGCGAACTATCCGCCGGCGTACAACGGTAACCCGATCTCGACCAAGGGAGATCCGGTCCGTCGAACATCATTCTCATCGCGATCCAGTACGAGCAAATTCGGCGAAAACGCGGGAGAGTTCTTCGGCGGTTGCTGCGACGGTGTCAAAGACTTCTGCACGGCCGACGGCCGGCAGTTGTTCCAAAGCGATCACTGCTTGGATAGCTTTGCATCTCCGATCACGAACCCGTTCTTGTTTGAGGATCCGCGCTCGCTCACCGAGGTGCGCCCGATCTTCATGTGGCAGCAGATCCCAGGCTCGAATCCGGTCTTTCAGGGCGGCGATGTCTTCTTCTACGGCTTGCAGGCACGAATTTCGCTGACCGACTGGTTATCGTTCACGATCAACAAACTCGGCGGCGTGACGTTCAATGCCGACAACCCCGCGATCGACGATACCTCCGGCATGGCTGAACTATGGCTCGGACCGAAGTTTACCTTCTACCGCAACGCTGAGTGTGGCTCCGTATGGGCGGCTGGTGCGATCTTCCAAATCCCCACTGGCCCCGCCAAAGTGCTCCAAGACACCGGCAGTTTTTCGATCGTGCCGTACTTGTCCGGTGCACAGAACTTTGGCCGGAATAGCTACGGCAGCTTCAACGTGATGGATACCTTGGGCTATTCATTCAACGTCGGCGGCGGCCGAAGCGACTACCTCTACAACAGCTTCCACATCGATTTCGATGTGGTCAATGCTCACCGGTTCTATCCGCTCTTGGAATTGAACTGGTTCCACTACACGTCCAGCGGCGAGTCACGCCCGGTGCAATTCGAAGGCGCGGATTTGGCGAACGTCGGTGCGTTCGGCGTCTCAGGCCGCGATTATTTGACCATCGCCCCGGGCTTCCGGTACAAGTTCTCGGAATGCGTGCAGGCCGGTATCGCGGCGGAATTCCCGCTGACCAGCCCGCACGATCTGGACAACTTCCGGCTCACGTTGGATTTGATCTTTAGATATTAAGATTGAACCGCAGAGTACGCAGAGAGCGCAGAGAAAACCAATACTAGGCATTGGTATTCTCAGCGCTCTCTGCGTACTCTGCGGTTCAATCTTATTTATAAGCACCGACGACTAGGCAGCAGTTATGTCCGCCGAAGCCGAAGCTATTGGAAATGGCAATGTTCACCCGCGCCTCGCGCGGCTTGTTCGGCACGTAGTCCAGATCGCACGCCGGATCCGGCGTATCGTAGTTGATCGTGGCATGTATCAGGCTTTGCCGAATTGATTGGCAACAGGCAATTAACGCTGCGCCACCCGATGCCCCGAGCAAATGCCCAATCATGCTCTTGGTGCTCGACACCATGAGCTTCTTCGCGTGGTCTTTGAAGACCTTCTTGATCGCCGCAGTCTCCGCTGCATCGCCAAGTTCGGTGCTGGTGCCGTGGGCGTTGACGTACTGCACATCGCTCGGATTCTTTCCAGCGTCCGCGAGGGCGAATTCCATTGCCTTGGCGGCCCCAAGCCCTTCCGGATGCGGCGCCGTGATATGGTGCGCATCAGCGGTACAGCCGGCGCCGAGCAACTCGGCGTAGATCGTGGCTCCGCGTCGTTTGGCGTGTTCCAACTCTTCGAGCACGATGATGCCGGCGCCTTCGCCAAGCACGAAACCGTCGCGGTCCTTGTCGAATGGCCGGCTCGCCCTGGCGGGAGCGTCGTTGCGCAGACTCAAGGCCCGGGCGGAGACGAAACCGCTCAGGCCCATGTGCGTGATCGCGGCTTCCGCGCCGCCGGTGATCATGACGTCGGCCACGCCGGTTTGAATCGCGCGCAGGGCGTCGGTGGCCGCGTTCGCCGCGGACGCACAAGCTGTCGAAACCGCGGAATTGAGACCCATGAGACCGAAGCGGATCGAGACATTGCCCGAGCCCGCGTTGGCGATCATCTTGGGGATCACAAACGGGCTGACCCGTTCGGGGCCTTTCTTGAGATAGGTGCTATGGCCATCTTCGAATTCGGTGAGTCCGCCGATGCCGGAGCCGACAATGACGCCGCAGCGGAAGGGATCTTCTTTCCCGAAGTCGAGGCCGGAATCTTTGACCGCCTCGATGGCGCCGGCCATGGCGAAGAGGGCGAAGCGGTCGAGCCGGCGCACGTCCTTGGAGTTCATCGCCAAGGATTTCTCGGCATCGAAGTTCTTGATCTCACCAGCGAAGTGGCACTTGAAAGCTGATGTGTCAAACAAGGTAATGGGCGCAATGCCGCTGGTGCCGGCAAGCAACGCTTGCCAGAAGCTGCGGACGTCGTTCCCAATCGGAGTCAGTGCACCCAGGCCGGTGATGACCGCGCGTCGGCGGGTCATTTTTTCTTGATCTCCGCCTCGATGTAATCGATAGCCTCACCGACGGTTTTGATCTTTTCCGCCTGGTCGTCGGGAATGTTGATCTCGAACTCTTCTTCGAGTTCCATGATCAGCTCGACAATGTCCAGGGAGTCGGCGCCGATGTCCTCGATGAAAGAGGTCTTGCGCGTGACCTGTTCCTTGTTCACTCCGAGGTTCTCGCACACGATCTCGATCACGCGTTCTTCGACAGAGGGCACGGTTAACTCCTCCCGTGGTGGGGATGCCCGGAATATGGGCAGAATGTATCGCCCTGGCTAAATTATGACAAGGTGAAGAGTCGATATGGCCCGACCCGTCCACCTGTTCACCTCTTCAGTTCCTTATGCCGCGACATTGTTGCAGGGCATCTTACGATCCACTCGCTTTAACAGCCCGGCCAGGACTTTGCCCGGCCCCAGCTCATAAAACTGGTCGCAACCAACGCTTAGCAAGCCGCGCAAGGACTCTTCCATTCGAACGGGCGAAATCACCTGCCTCACGAGCAGATCCTTGATTTCGCCTGGGTCGGTGTGCGGTTTGGCGTCCACATTGGACCAAACCTGGAATCGCGGCGACTTTAGCGTGACCCCATTCAGGGCCTTCGCCAGCGTCTCATCCGCCGGCTTCATCAGGTCGGTGTGGAAAGCGCCTGCGACCGCGAGTCGAATTCCGCGGAAGCCGCGTTCGTTGGCCAGCGACTCTGCCACGCCCACCGCATCGGCAGCACCGGAAATTACGGTGTTGCCCGGACAGAGCAGGTTGGCGATTTGAACAATCCCGTGGGATCGCTCGCGGGCATCCGCACACAATTGCTCGACGGCCGCCACGTCAGGGCCGACCATGCTGATCATGGCGCCGGCGGTTGCCTCAGCCGCCGCCTGCATCGCTCGGCCACGGGCCTGCACGACGCGCAATCCATCCTGGAAAGACAATGAGCCCGCAAACGTCAGTGCGGTGTATTCGCCGAGGCTCAATCCCGCTGTAGCGACACAGGAATCTATGGCCTGCGGATTGCTCGCCCGCAATGATTCCAGCGCTGCCAGACCCGCGACGTAGAGAGCCGGTTGACTGATGTCAGTGGCATTCAGCCGATCCGCGGGGCCGTTGGCGCAAAGGCTGAGCAAGTCAAAACCCAGGACATCGTGAGCCACGTCGAACAGTGCTCGCGCGGCCGGCAACGTCTCACATAGCGCCTTCGCCATGCCGACGTATTGGGCGCCTTGTCCCGGGAATAAGAAACAGCTTCGTGCCATACTCAATCCTGAATTGGTTAGCCGCGAGGCGCTAGCCGAGCGCGCTCGGCTAGCGCCTCGCGGCTAACCGTTATTCCTCGTCGCCGCCCGCTGGGAATGCTGCGAGTTCTTCCACGATTTTCTGATTCAAACCGCCACGAGCATATTGGGCGGCTACGTTGAGTGCGTTCTTGATCGCCCGGTCGCCGGAACTGCCGTGGCAGATGATGCAGATGCCGTCGATGCCCAGCAAGGGAGCACCGCCGTAAGCCGAATAGTCGTGCTTGTGAATCATGCCGTGGATCGCCTGCTGGGCGGTGTGCTTGGCGTCCTTCTCATCATGCAGCGCTTGCGAAACTTCGTGATACACGAGTTTCATGATGAACTCGAACAGGCCCTCGCAGACCTTTAAGATCACGTTGCCGAGGAACCCTTCGGTGACAACGACATCGCAGGCCCCGCGGTGAATGTCCCGACCTTCGACGTTGCCGATGAAGCGGTCCTTGAATCGGCCGGCATTGAACAGCGCATGTGTCTCTTTCGAGAGATCATTGCCCTTGGCTTCTTCGGAGCCCACGTTCATCAAGCCGACCGATGGTCGCTCTCGGCCAAGAATGTGCCGCGCGAAGATGCTGCCCATCACGCCATAGGCGTAGAGATGGGCGGCCTTGGGGGCGACGTTGGCACCCACGTCGATAAGGACGCAGGGGCCCTTCATTGTTGGCATGACCGTGGCGATACCGGGCCGCCGGACGCCTTTAAGGAATCGGCGCAGTCGCAAGCCGCCGGCGACCATCGCGCCGGTGTTGCCAGCACTGACGATCGCATCGACCTTCTTGTCGGCGAGCAACTGCCAGGTACGGCTGATGGAGTTGTCGGGTTTCTTGCGAAGAGCCTCGACCGGTGATTCCTCCATCGTCACGCTTTGCGTGCAATGGACAATGCTCAGCCGGTCGCCGAGTGAACCACTGGCTTTCGCGACGGCGGGCTCGATTTGGGCAGTGTCGCCGACTAAGACGACAGAAATGTCAGCGTTGGCCGCGACCGCTTGTACCGCGCCGGCCACGATCGGGCCGGGCGCGTGGTCGCCGCCCATCGCGTCCAGTGCGACGCGCATGGCCTACTCCTCTGCTTCGGTCTTAACCTCGATCAGTTCGCGACGCTGGCTATTCGACCAGCCGCACTGCCAACAGACATGGTGAGCCAAAACCGGCGAACCGCATCGGCCGCAATATTGCACCGATTTGGCCCGGGCGTGATGATGACTGCGGCGCATGCCTTGCTTGGCGTGGGACGTGCGTCGCTTCGGAACGGCCATTGCAATCTCTCTCGCTCAAAGCCTTTGCGAACCAAGACTGCTATGCTAGGTTCGACGGCCACTTACGTCAAGTTGACCATCTTCAAGCAGGTCAATCATGGACCGACTCTGGGCTCCCTGGCGACAAACCTATGTCTCCACCGCAAGTACCGACGCCGCCAGCGATTGTTTCATTTGCAAAGGCCTGAGCGAGAGCAAGGACCGGGAGAATCACATCGTTCACCGCGGCCTCCGCTCGGCCGTGCTGCTCAATCGCTACCCGTACAATAATGGACATCTGATGGTGGCTCCTCTCGCTCACAAAGGCAATCTCGAAGAGTTTTCACCAGAAGAGCTTTTGGACCTTCAAGAAACAGTTCGCCGCTGCGTTCGTCTCCTCACCGAGCAAATGAAACCGGAAGGATTCAATGTGGGCCTGAACTTAGGCCGGGTCGCCGGGGCGGGGTTGCCGGGCCACTTGCACTGGCATGTCGTGCCGCGATGGAACGGCGACACCAATTTCATGCCGGTTTTGGGCGATACGAAGGTGATCTCACAATCGCTCGATGCGCTGTATGACCTGTTGGCGGGGAAGTTTTGAATCCGACGGAACCATTTACGTTTCGCGCCCTCGACGGCTTCCAGCGCGAGAACCTTTTGCTCGCCCCGTACGCCATGCGCTCCACCGCGAGTCAGGGCCGGAGGCACCCGGAGCCGCCGGGTGACGCTTATCGGCCCATCTTCCAGCGCGACCGAGAACGGGTCGTGCATTCGCGGGCCTTTCGGCGATTGACGAGCAAAACCCAGGTCCTCGTCGCACAGACGAACGATCACCACCGTACTCGGCTCACCCATTCCTTGGAAGTTGCCCAGGTCAGCCGTTCAGTCGCACGCATGCTCGGCCTCAACGAAGATCTCACCGAGGCCGTCGCGTTATCGCACGATCTTGGGCATCCGCCGTTCGGCCATGCCGGCGAGCGAGCCCTCAATGACTGTTGCTCAAAATGCGGTGGCTTCGATCACAACCTCCATGCACTTCGGATCGTTGACGAGCTTGAGCACCCTTATCCAGGATTTCGCGGACTCAATCTCTCGTGGGAGGTTCGCTCGGCTTTTGCATACCACTCCAAGTGTCGGAGCGATCCGCTTGCAAAAGAACTCACGATCTCCGGCGAACCACTCCTGGAATTCCTAGTCGTCGATCATTGCGACAGCCTCGCTTACGACACCCACGATCTTGATGACGCGCTGGGAGCGGAGATTGTCACGCTCGACGAGTTGTCAGGACTGGAAGCCTGGAAGGCCGGCGTTGCGCACGCGGAAAAGCGGTGGCCCGGGTTGGCACCGGCACAACAACGGGCCCCGGCCATCCGCGCATTGTTCGAGATCCAGGTGCTAGACCTGGTGGCCGAGACGCGCCGAAGGTTGGGTCAAATCACAATTCGGTCTATTGAAGACGTTCGCGCCACGCCTGACTTAGTGGGCTTCGGCCCGGATGTTTCGCGGATGAAATCCGAGCTGGAGCAGTTCCTCCGGCAGAAGGTGTACCGCCATCCTTGGGTGGCTCAGATGGCCCAAGAAGGCCAGCGAGTCGTCAGCGACCTGTTTTCTCACTTTCTGGAAAACCCGGGCGACCTGCCTGCCCATTTTGCCGGGGAATTGGCCAATGCCGAACCGGGGCGTGTGGTCTGCGACTACCTGGCGGGCATGACAGACCGGTTCGCCCGTCAGGAGCATCGGCGACTGTGCCTTCGGGACGAGTCTGAATAAGATAGGCGTCAATTCATTCTCATTATTCCCTGCGGCGCCGATCGGCCTCGCTGGAGACTGTCTCATGATGATCTGGATTTTGCGTGGCGCGTTCGTCGTAGTCATGTTCGGTTTGTCGTTGTTGGTCTTTGGTAATTCCGGCCCAGGGCAAGGGTGGATCGGTGCCGGAAATGTTTTTTTGATCCTGGTGCTGACTCTCGCCGTTGTCGCGGCGGATGTCTACATCCGGGATAAACAGATTACGACCATCTCGGCCGTCTATTTCGGCCTGTTACTTGGGTTGTTACTTGGCAGCCTTCTTTACAGCGCGTTGCAGCCGATTTTGAGCTATTGGCTGCTGCCGCCAGAAGCGCCTGGCTCCCGAGCGTACGATCTTGGCCAGAACATCCTTAGGATCATGTTGGCCGTGATTTGCTGTTACATCACCGTTTCCGTTTTGCTGCAAACCAAGGACGAGTTCCGATTCATCATTCCATATGTCGAGTTCTCGAAACAACTTAAAGGGGCAAAGCCGCTCGTTCTCGATACGAGCGTGATTATTGATGGCCGGATCGCTGACATTTGCGAAACACGGATCATCGACTCCAAAATGGTGGTGCCGCGGTTCGTATTGCAAGAATTGCAGACTATCGCCGATAGTGCGGACAAGTTAAAACGGAACCGCGGTCGGCGGGGGCTGGATATTCTCAAACGGCTCCAGACCAACCCCAAGGCCGAGCTGCAGATTCACGACGCGAACCAGGCCGAGCTTCGTGAAGTGCATCGAGTCGATGAGCGGCTGGTAGTGTTTACGAAGGCGGTCGGTGGCCGAGTCGTCACTAACGACTTCAACCTGAACAAGATCGCCCAATTGCAGGGCGTTGAGGTGATTAACCTCAATGAAGTGGCTAACGCTCTCAAGACGGTCGCGTTGCCTGGCGAGCAGATGATCGTGCGATTGGTGAAACCGGGCGATCAAATGGGGCAGGGCGTCGGTTACCTGGAAGATGGGACAATGGTGGTGGTCGAAGGCGGACGGCAGCATGTGGGCAACGAAGTGGCCCTCACCGTGACCAGCGTTTTGCAAACCCCGGCTGGTCGAATGATCTTCGGCCGGCTTGGCGGTGGCAGCTCGGCGGAGATGCCCAAGCTGCAAGTGTGATCGAGATGACACGTTCACGGATGAACGATCATGAAGGCAATTCGGAATTCGAAAGCTCAGTCATTTGTCCTCGCATTGGCGCTCGGCGCTGCTGGTGCCACCATTTATCAATCCGCGCAGATTTTTGCCCAGAGCCAGGTGCCAGGCGCGAGTCCCGTGGCAGGCGAAATCGGCGCCGTCAAGCGGGTGATTACCGCCCGCCGCGAATACCAGGCGAGCCTCGAGCAGCTTCGCGGCCAATATGTCTCGACCAACGACACTGAAAAGCTCCGCTGGGTGGAGGATGAGGTCAAGCAATTCCATCGCGTGCCCAAGCACGCCTATGTGCTGGACCTGGATGTTCCCGGTCCGGGCTTGCGTGCCGAACAAAACGTGCCGCAAGCCAACGAGCTTTACCGCCGAGCCATGGAATACAAGGACAAAGGATTCGGCAACGAGTTTCTCGACAATCAGATTCGTGCCGAGTTACTGTTTCAACAATTGATCTCGCAATACCCCACCAGCAACAAGAACGCCGATGCCGCCTATCAGTTGGGCGACATTTACGAGAGCCGGGCCTTTCACCAGTATCGCCGGGCCGCGGTTTACTTCGAGCGATCGTTCCAATGGAATCCCAACACCCATCTTGATGGCCGAGTCCGCGCGGCCCGGCTCTACGACAAAGCACTGAACGATCGGCCACGCGCGACGGAGTTGTACAAAGCAGTGCTGGCCTACGAAACGGATCCCGTCCGCATCAAAGAGGCGCAACGACGGCTCGGAGAGTTGAAGGAAATTGCGCCCTGATCGCTAAGACTTTCGTCTCTTCCGAATCACGCAGGTACAAGCACTCACTGCGAAACCCACAGCTATCAAGCTCGACGGCTCCGGCACGACGTGAATGAACAACTGTGGAATAGTTGAAAAAACAAATGAATCCTCGGACTGGCCCGTCACAATTTGAAAATCCGTAGAGTTTGGCCGCGGGTCCACTATACTCAGAACCGCGGAGCCGATGTTATCTGCGTGGAGTGTCACATTTGCTAAGACATAGAGTCTGTTTATTCCTGGAGGACTTGGCCATCCGGTGGCACCGTTCACGACGCCTGCAACAGCCAGCGAATTCGGTGTCGGAACTAAACTGTCATCGTTATATGTCCAATAGTTATTGTATGAATTGATGTTCGCACGAACTTGACCTGCGCTACTGTTAATTCCTACGTTGTAGGCTGATGAGACGTTCCCATCGACGTCAGCTATTTCCGGAGCAGCAGAGACTTTTCCAGGTGTACTGTTCCAAGTAAGCCTAACTGCCCAACCGACCAACTTCGATTGAAAGGTATAGCTGGGATAATCCACCATTTGGATTTGGAGGATGAAATACTGGCCTTGAGTAAGTTGCAGTGGATTCGCCATCGACGTACCAATCGTTCCGCCATTTGTTGTTCCAAGCTTCAGTCCGGGCGAAAAGTCGTCCGTGCCATAGGTTGCAGCAGGACTTGCACTGGTGCTAGCACTTGGATCGCCAGGCCCCGACTCTGGTGTACTGGGATCGTATGTCGTGCTCTGAGTATTCCCCTGAGCGAAGCCGAGAACAGCGCTCGCACGCGCAGAAGAGATCATGTAAAGGGCAGCGACAAACGTTAATAGCATTGGGCGCATCACAACTATCCTTCGACCTCAATCAGGCGATCAGGCGAGCCTATTCTCTTGATGAGGTGAGAGGCTTGCGCAACCGGGCCCACACGCCGCTTAAGGCGATGGCCATCAATGCTAAACTCGATGGCTCCGGCACGACATGAATGAATAACTGGGGCGTCGTTGAGTAAATCAGCACATCCTTAGACACACTGCCGTTGGTTTCGAAGTCGCTAGAATTCGGACGCGGATCCTTCAAACTTAGCACTGTGTCACCAGCGACGTTCACGTTTATTAGAACGTTGGCCAACACATAAAGTTTGTCCGTGCCGGCAGGCACCGCCCACCCAGACGATGCGGTAATGTGTTGGCCGATTGCTATGGAATTGGACACTGGGCCAATGCCGTTATTGTTGGACCACGTATTGTTGTAAGAATTCAGATTGGCGTTTACGCTGCCGCTCGCGTTGTTGACTCCGATACGATACGCGGACGCTGGAAAACCATTGATATCGTTGGCCTCAGGCTGCGCCGTGACTATGCCCGCAGTAGTCCATTCAAGCCGCGTGGCCCACAACGATAACTGATTGTTTCCCAGCGCTGCAAAGGTGTAACCACCGCTTTGATAATCGATCATTTGAATCTGCAGAAAATAAGTCGTTCCCGCGATCAGGACGAGAGGATTGGCCGCCGTTCCAATGGTTGCGCCGTTGGTTGTTCCCAAAAGTTGCGTGCCGGCGTTGAAATCGTGCGCGCCAAAACTAGCAGCCGGGTCCAGTTGGCTAGTATTGCCGGGCACGTTGGGCGAGCCCGCCGGCGTTGAAGGGTCGTAGGCAGTGCTTTGATTATTGGTTCGTGCAAAACCAAGAATTGCGTTGGCGGCCAGCGGCCGTTGGGCCGACAGCAACGCGATGGTTGCAAGCAGCAGAAGTTTCATTCGCATTGGAAAACAATCCTCTCGTCGCTAGCCACCGATCCATAGCAGCTCAACGGCCCCGCGCGTCAAAAAAATAACTCTGTCAGAAAAGAGTTACTGCAAGCCAAGGTTCGCGAGTCTAACGCGGTCTGGGATGCCCCATAGTCTATTCATGGCGAACACATTGGCCTATCAACAACCCTGACGCGCTGACAAGTGAAAACCGGACACAAAAACCGCTAAATTCATGAAGATTTATTCTCTAGCACCGCCGTGACATCAGCCTCAGACGTGTCATCAACCACTTCCGCCTCGCCAATTCGGCGAGGTAATACAAACCGCAATTGATTCGCGATGGCCTTTTTGTCGCGTCGCATGAGATCTAACCAAGTCTGAACTTCGCCTTGAGGCAAATCAATTGGCAGGCCGCATCGCTCCAATAATTGGACTTGCCGCTTGGTGACCTCCGACGTGCATAGTCCTAGGCGCTCGGCTAAGCGGCTGGCACAAATCATTCCGGCGGAAACTGCTTCGCCATGGAGCCACTTGCCGTAGCCGCTTGCCGTCTCGAAGGCGTGCGCAAATGTGTGTCCATAATTGAGCACGATGCGCAGTCCGAATTCTTCCCGTTCGTCTTGTTCGACCAGGCGTGCTTTCAGACGGCAACAATGCTCGACGAGATATCGCAACGTTACTGTGTCGCGATCGAGCACGGCGGGGAGATTAGCTTCCAGCCAATCAAGAAACTCTGCATCCATTGCCGCGCCATATTTAACGACCTCGGCCAGACCGCTGCGGTACTCGCGATCGGGGAGCGTGCCGAGGGCGGCGATGTCGATCCAGATGCCGATCGGTTGGTGGATCGCACCGACCAAATTTTTCCCTTCGGCCAAGTTGATGCCGACCTTGCCTCCAATGGCACTATCAACCATGGCCACCAGCGATGTGGGAACCATTACGAGCGGCAGACCGCGCGCATAAGTCGCGGCAACAAAACCGGCGAGATCGCCGACGACCCCGCCACCGAAAGCGACGATCACGGTTTGGCGATCGGCCGGCCACTTGGCCAGCCGCGACCAAAGCTCCGTGGCTTGAGAAATGCTCTTCGACTCCTCGCCGGCAGGAACGACGGCGAGTTCCGATTGAAATCCTGATTGACTGAGAGAGCCGATTATCGTTTGAGTAAATTCCGCGAGATGAGAGTCGGTCACGATGAAGGTACGGCGGCCTTCGGTTCGCTTCGCAAGGAAGCTGCCGAAACCATCCGATGCGGCCGACACAATGGCAATATCGTGACTGCGCGGGCCTAGATGAATTCGAAGCACGACATCCTCACACAAAAAAAAAGCCGGCTCACTCCGCGGCAGGAGTGAGCCGGCTTTACTCTACGAGGATTAGACCGTCTTAGGCGACGATCGCATTCTTCTTGCGGCGAAGGCGGACGACCAGGCCACCAATCGCCAAGCCGGCCAGAGCCATGCTCGAGGGCTCCGGAACGGCGTTCACATGGATGAAGAGCTGCGGTGTCGTCGCGAACACGACTGAGTCAACGTTGGTCACTGGTGGGCCGAACGTTTGGAAGTCGTTGCTGAGCGGCCGAGAGTCCACCATGTCGATACGTGTGTCGCCACCAGCACCGCTGGTTGTCAGGATGACGTTGGCGAGGATGTATCGGCGAATTCGGTTCGGAGTGGTACCAACCAGACTCGGCAAGGTGTAACCAGTGCCGGTGCCGGGGGTCTGCTCGCCGAGTGCTACCGAGTTGGGCGTTGGGTTGGAGGAATCGTCCTGGAAGGTCCAGGTGTTGTTGTAAGAATTCAACACCGAGGTCAAACCACCGGGAGCAACCGTCGTTGAATTTCCACCGGTGGCTCCGTTGACGGCACCCACATTCATCGCGGTGGTCACGTTGCCATTGATGTCGGGAGTTTCACGAGCGATCGACGCAACACCCGGAGAGTTATTCCAAGTGAGACGGACACCCCACTGGGCCAATTTTTGATTGGCGGCCGCGTTGAAGGTAAAGCCGCCGCCGGTGTTCTCGTAATCCACCATCTGGATCTGGAGAACGTATTTGGTGTTGGCTTGCAAAACCCAAGGGTTAGCGGCCGAGGTACCGATTACGCCGGCGTTGTTGGTGGTGCCGAGCAACAATGTGCCCGGGGTGAAATCGTTGACGCCAACGCTCGCCGCCGGATCGGACGCTGACGAGGCGCCCTGGTTGCCCGGATCACTCTGTGGAGTGTTCGGGTCATACGCGGCAACTGCGTTGCCCGAAGGGGCGGTGCCGTTCGCATTGCCTTGAGCAAAGCCTAGCACAGCACTCGCATGCGCCGGCACATTCATCGCCAATGCGGCGGCGAATGCCAGCAAAAACAATTTGATGCGCATCAGAAGGGGTCCTTTCGTACATCCCGCGGGGGTGGTCGTGACGCCGACTTGCCGCGGTCGGTCGGCATCCATCGCGATGTCTTCTGGATCAAGCTGCTTGTCGGGGAGAGCACCCCCAACGCAACGGCCTGATCGTTATCCTCGTGGAATAAGTCCTAGTAAACCCGATGAGCGAGCCATTGTCAAGAGTCCAGCCGGTCAGAAAAATCCATGCTTGATAGTCGAGCCGTCAAGCGAGCGAGTCGATTTTTCGGTCGGCAGCGAGTATTCTACTAGCCTATTGTAACAGCGGCTTTGTGAAAGTGGAGAATATTTTTCACAAAATTCGCTGGTTCCGGTTGGGAGGGCGACCCTACGCCTCTCCCAGACCGTTTTTCCCTATTTCACGGTGCCCCAGACAGGTTCTGGCGGAATCGCAAGTAGTCCGTCTGATCGACGTCACCGTCGCCGTTAGAATCGAACACACTGTTCGGGCCACCCGAAAGTGCATTGCGGAAGGCTAGGTAGTCTGTCTGATCCACACCACCATCGCCATTTTCGTCACCGTAGAACCGGTACATCTTGTTGGCCGTCGTGCCAGTGACGGTGTAGTTGGACCCGGCTCCCGCACCGCCGTCCAGTTGGCCGCCACCATTGCTCACCTTTGATGCATCGATGGCGAAGTTGTAGAGACCGTCCTGCAACGACTTGGTACTGTCGACAAACGTTCCCGCATTGAAGGTGATCGTCACTGTGCTGGTCGTGCCAGACACCGGGTTCGTTGTCAGGGACACTGCACCTGTGCCACCGGCGGGCGAGCTTAAGCTCGACGCACTTCGTGCCAAGCTGAATGCGTTGGCACCCGTAAAGGTCACCGGAGCCGAGAAGGTCACGATGATTCGGCGGACCTCTGAACGTTGGATCGTGCCGTTAACACCATTGATGTTGGTGTTGCCCGAGCCTTCGTCGAGGACCACACTCGTGACTGTCGGCGGGACTCCGGCGACGCCCGGCGCTTTGATAGTGACATCGTTTCCATCGCCACCGACATAGCTGATGGTGCAAATCGCGGCACCAACGCTGATCGTCGCGCCGTCGGGCAGACCATTAAAGGTGCCAGTGACGGCGTCAGCGCCATCGTTATCGATGACGCGGAACACTTGGCCCCCCGGAATCGAGAACCCGTTGTAGCTCGTGTTCAGCGTGGCGTTGCCGAGATTAACGGTTCCGTTGACTGAGATTTGGTCGTAGCCGGTGCCCGCTACAGCCCCATTAAGTTCGACGCTGAAAATGGAGTTTGTGTTGAAGGTGATGTTGCCAGTGGTCAATTTGCCCGGGCTGTTGCCCGGTGCGACCTTGCCCGTACCAGACACTGTCACCGTGCCAACTGACCCGGAACCACCCAGTGTCCCGTCAACTTGCACGGCACCTGATGAAGCGAAAGAACCATTCACGTTGGCCGTCAAGCCCTGCGGGATGACAAGCTGAGTCGCTTTGTTGCCCAGGGAGTTGAATGTCGCAATGGAATTAACGCCTTGCAGACTCAAGGTGCCCGTAGTCGGTGTTGCCGGAGTTGTGGGTGCGGTCCCTGCTTCGGTATCAACCACGCCCGCGGTCTGATTGAGAGACCCAGTCCCGGCGTTGAGCGTCATTGAACCCGTCGTGGCTGAGCCCACGTTGGCATTGAGGACAATTCCATTATCAGCATTGAGTGATATGTCGCCGTAGCCAGTTGTGACGGGGCCACCGACTGTGAGAGCGCCAGCCAGCGTGGTCAAGCTGATCACCGCAACACGATCAAATGTCGTGGATGACGTGCTGAACGCATCGCCGGTGCTGGCTGCGAAACTCGAAGGACCAGTGCTCGTGATGTAGATGTCACCGGCCGCGTCGTTGGTGGCCACGCTGGCATTCTGAGACGTGGTCGTCGCGGTCACAGAACCCGTGGTGACCCGAATTGGTTGGCTTACTTTGCCGATCCAAGCTCCCTTGGCGTTGAGCAGTACCGAGCCGTTGGCTCCAGTGTCGATGGTCGTGTTTGAGAGCTGAGTAATCGCACCGAGGCGGATGGTATCAGTAGAGTTGCCAAGCGTGCCGGCCGCGTCGAGCGTAACCTTGCCGCCGTTGCCCGTTGTGATGTTGCCGACTACAAGTCCGCCAACGGCGAAGGACGTCGTGTCTTGCGAATAGGCTCGCAAAATGACTGCCGTAGTCGTAGCGTTCGACGTGGTGATCGTGTTGCCGCTCGAGACTTCCAATCGCTGGGAGCTGCCGCCGTCGAGATTGGCTTCCATCAGGATGCTGCCACTGAAGAACGGGCCGCCGACGTTGCCATTCACAAAGATCGCGTCGTCGGCTCGGACCGAGATGGTGCCATTGCCGTTGGTGGATAGACCTGGGGTAACAATTTCGATGCCGTCGTTTGAGCCGCTGCCAGCCCAAAGTTGAATGTTGCCGGAGCCTTGTGCGGACGCGGTGAATTGGGCTGTACCGATGCCGTAGCGAGTGATGTAGACGCCGCCAGTCCCCGCGGTTGCCGATGTCAATCCGACTGCTTGATTGCAGTTCAATTGCAATGGACTGCTGGCAGTTCCAATCGAGCTCGCTACGCCGTTCGTTTGGAGTGAGAATGCGCCTGACGTCAGAATTTGACTATTGGCGACATCCAACGTTGGAATCGTGAACGCCGGGTTCCACAGAATGTTACCGCTGTAGGAGTTCACCGACGTGAAGCCGGCCGTATCGGTGTGGCCGGTTCCAAGCACTGCATCGCCTGTGCCAAGGCCGAGCTGATTTACGGTGATGGAAATTTGGCCGGTGAGCGAGGTTTGAATATTGCCGGCGACTCCTTGGATGTAGCCATCTGTGCCGGCTGAGCCATCACTGTTAGCGTAGACAACGAAGTTGCCCTTAGTCGTGCCGACTGTACCTACCGCGGCATTCACAGCGACACCATCGGCACTGGAAAGTGTGCAAGTCCCGGTGTCCCAGGTGCTGGCACCGCCGACCGTTAGCGTGCCGCTCGAGTTTCCGATGCTGACATCTCCGCCGCCTGTTTCGTTGAAAATAAAGCTCGCGCCATCTGCCTCTTGGAGATAAATGCCTCCAGAACCGGCGGTTGCTGTCACACTCTTCGATTTCGTATTGAGAGGTGTGCCGCTAGCGCCCAGAGCTGTTGCACCCAATGTCACCGTATCGATGCCAATTGTGACCGAAGCCCCAACCGAAATTGAATCGAAGTTTGTAAAACTAGCAGACCCCGCGTACGTCACTGAGACAGGGAAATTGGCGATGTCGCCGGACTGTCCACCACCGGTAACGACCAAGGGGACGTTTTCGGCATTCAAATTGAACGTGTCCGTTCCGGTCCCAAGTCTGACTTTCAAAGTACTTGTGGATCCGCTGGGTCCTGTGACAGTGCTGGTGCCGCCACCTGTCCAACCGGCAGTTGTGGCGGCAGTCGTTAACGCAATTGTGCCCGCAGAATCATTTATCGTAACGCTGGTTCCCGAGGTAGCAACGGTGACCCCGTTTGCCATACCGCTGCCGCCGCGGAAGATCGCGACATTGCCAGAAATCACGTCAACGTAGTCGTTCGCAAGGGTGTGATCGACGGTCACGACGGTCCCGGACGTGAATGGCACATTGCCGGGCGGCGTCGGAGTGATACCCGCAGTGTTCTGCAAGTCAAGTCGGACAGTTCCATCATCGACGAGTCCAGTCACAGGCACTGTCCACGTCAAACCATCCGGTGATGTTGGCGTGCCAATCGAACCGGACAAATCGCCGGTTGTTGTCAAACTGAAATTACTGGCCGAAAGCCCGGCTACCACGTTATTGAACGTCACTGTGAAGGTGACGGTGGTCGCAGTCGTGGTTGTGGGGGAGGCGGTGATCGAGGTCACGTTAGTTTGTACGTTGTTCGGCGCAAACGTAATACCGCGAAAGGCGGTCTTAAACGTCCCGCTCGGAGCGTTGACGAGCGGTGCTGTTGTGGCGCCGTCTCCCCAAGACCCGTTTACAGCGTTTCCGAAACCGGAGGAATCCGTCAGTTTGACAATGCCCGAGATAGGGGCGCTTGTAGACCCATTGGAGAATGTTGCATAGAGTGTGACGGTTGTCCCGTTGACTGAGCCAGTTAAGCCGCGAAGGTTTTGCGAAGTAGCACCGTTCTTGTAATCCAAATTGGTGCCGTTAAAGTTCCAGTTGCCGCTGATATCCTTTGACAATTTGTAAAGTCCGCCGAAGCCGGCGTTAATGTTGTCATCAACGAAATAGCCGGTATCAACTCCAGGCACGGTTGCATCTAGGTCGCAAAAGAACATTCCATAGGGGCTGAGGCTCGCGCTAAATGATGGACCTGGCAGATTAGTGGTAGGTTGCCCACTGGTTGTGGGCACTCCGGTGCCAACAGTCGCGAGCCGCGTTGCGCCAGACATCGACGTAACATAAAGTTGACCGCCAAAAATCTGCAAGTTGCGGAGATTGGCAGTCGTATTGGACACGTTGCCGACGGTCGAATCACCGAGCTTTGCGTAGCTGACACCGCCCGAATTGGTCGAAACATAAATCGACTGGCCGTCATTTGTGACTGCCGCTCGGGGGTCGCCACCACTCGCATAATTGGAGAAAGAGAAGTACTTCGAGTTATTTAGGTTGCCGGTTGCATCCAAAATGTACACGGAACGATTGACGGCTGTGGACGTCGTAGCACTCAGTGAGGAAGCAAAAGGTGCATCTGCATTGAATCCTGCAATAGATAGGAATCGCCCATCACCGGATAGCTGCATTTGACCTGACGCAGTCGAAGTTCCATTGATGACTAGTCTGTTGACAGCAGCACCACCCGTGGATGGCAACTCAATGGATTGGACGAGAGCACCCGCTGGGGTGTACTCATCGATAAATACTTTGTTGCCAGTATTGGCCAAAGCGGTCGTTCCGTCGCTCTCGCGCAGAACAGTCAAATTGCCGGGAGTAAAAGCAGCCGGAACTTCACGGCTCTCGAGGCTCTCTAGGTTGATGCGATGCCGGGGAGAGACAACACGATAGCAGGTGCGGTTTTTCAGGGATCGGCGGAGGGGGTTGAGCCAGAACTTAATCACGGTGCGACCTCGAAGGGGTAAAATAATGCCCTGGCCCCGCTCTGTGCAGGTGCCGATTTTGATCAGTTGGGTGGGCGCATGATGGCTTTGCTGAGTCACACTCAGTGTACTCATCTGGCAGTCGATTGCAAACAAAATGGTGGTGAAGGTTCTATGAGGGTGCGGCCCAAATTTTCGATCAATGGAGCCTGTCGTTACGTGTGAATCGCATCAAATGATGCGAGGGTCACGGGCCCGAAAATGAGGACCGGTAGCCAGGCCGCGAGCGCCGGGGCCAAGTACTCGTTGTCGCCTAAGTGTTTGCAGGCGAAGATGGCCGCGAAGAATAGAGCGCACGTCCCGAGGCATAACCCTGTGCCAATAAACACGTTGCGGTTCTGATCCCGCAAAATTACGGACAGTCCAAGCAGCACCAGCAATACTCCCAACACGGGCCGCGTCCAACGCATGTGAAATTGGACAGCGATGGCTGCCAGCCGGCGAGCATCCGAACGGTTGAGAAGCTCGCTCAGTTTTTTGGTGGATGCGAAGGTGAACCACTGCCGGCTGCGCGTTAGCACGTCGAAATCGACGTCATTCGTCCGCAAGAAATACTTGCCTGGATCGATGAGCTCCAGCCCCTCCGGCAGCCGCTCGATGATCGCCGGCTGCACGCCGGTTAACATCCATCCGCCACCTTGCGGTTCGAGTTCCGTCGGGGAAATGTAACGGGCCTCTTTGGCGGTCAAATGAAGTAGGCCATCGCCGAGCGTCTCCGGCACTGTCACGAAAAACGGCTTGACCACATGGCCATTTCTTTTGGCCTCGATTCCTTCGACGTGAATGCCGCTCGCGGTATATCCCCCGGAGACCACCTGCGTTTTCTCGCCGTACGGATCGTCGCGGTCGGTGAGCAAAGCGTCGGCCACCTGGGGAATCACCAGTTCTTGGTTCAAGGCTCCGAGGCCGATCAACAGGCAGGCGCCGAAAAGCACCGGGAATACGATCCGTCGTGTGGAAACACCTGCGGAAAGTAGGGGCAAAAGCTCGTTATTCCGCTGGATCCAGGCCACTGTGAACGTGGCTGCCAAAAGTACGATCGCCTCGCAAAGCCGATCGAAGATCTGCACGACCTTGTAGCCGTAGTACTTCGTGATGTTTTGCAGGACGGGCATAAGCCCGTTCACGTGCTGGGCGAAATCCTCGAGGTTCGTGAACAGATCGATGACGATGTAGAGGCTCAACAAGCTGACCAGGCAGATCAGATACGCCTTGAGAAAAGCCATTAAAAGCAGGCGATCGAGAATCCGCATCGATTACTTTCTCGCCGGCAACGTAGGGGAAAACGGCATTCGCGCGTCCGGCCCAGACACGCGATAGGTCTCATGTTTGGTGGACTGGCGGCGGCGATAATTCAACACGTATTGCTTCACGTAATCATTGCTGGCCGTGCAGTCGTGTTTGCCAATGGTCACGTCGAAGCCGTTGGCCTTTAGTTCCGAAGTCGCCAAGGCATGACTCCAACCCTCGTACTCCATGCGATAAACAGCGGTCAGGACGCCGGTGCGATGCAGCCCCGCTCGGCAATGCAAAAGCACCGGATAGACCGAGGATTCGTCGAGCACTTTGAGGTAATCGCCCACTGCGGGCGGGACGGCATCGGGGCTGTTTCGATCGCACCGCAGCTCGTCCGCGTTGAGGTACACGTAGCGCACGCCCAGTTCTTGGCAGAGCGACTTTTCCGATACGGTCCGCCGGTCCCAAAAGCTCCGCTCCATCGACGGGTCGGGAAACTCGCTTTGCACATTGATGACAGTGCGGATGCCCAGCCTGGCGACAGCGTCGCGCATGCCTTCTTCGGTGAGTTGGCCGGAGCGATAAAACTTGCCGGCGGTCACTTCCCGCAGCCGCTTGTGGTGGTCATAGAGCATGCGGAAATAGACCACCGGCGGGGCGAAAATCATCACCGCGATCAGCGAGCCGGCCAGCCAGACTGCCCAAGGCTTCATGCCATGACCTCACCCCACAAGGCGCGCAGCCATCCTGGCCGCCCGGGGCTGGTGGGGCCGGGAATAATGCCAATTCCTGCGGAAAACAGCAAGGTGAAGTGGCTCCGGCGACGTTTTCGCCCGGAGAAAGCTATGTTTGAGCGGCCTCCCCTCATCGTCGAACCGAAGGCCCGCTCATCATGGAAAATCGGCTCCGCCCAACTCTGCGCGAGCGCTTGCTGGGGGCTTTCGTCACTTTTCAGTTGATCGCGATTCCCCTGGGCAGCTACATCAAGCTCGTCCCGGCCCGATACCCAGAGCATCACGGCGAACTCAATGGCGATCTGCAGACACAGCTTCCCAAGGGCGCGGAGGTCAACGAGCCCCTGCAGAAGATCAAAGATGCAACTGCGTATGTCATGAGCCGGTGGGGAGAAGTCAGCGGGCAGGCACAGTGTTGGGCGCTTTTCGCGACCTTCGGCGTGCAGGCCGCGATGCCCGCGGTGGAGTTGCAATGGGCTGATCGCGACCCGGTGACTCTGCGCTGCTATTTCGAACCGGCCAACCCATCGCGGTACTTTTACTATCCCGAGCCCTGCTGCCGGCTCTTCAACTACGAATACCGCACCGTGATTTACTACTGGGCGTCGAAGCCCCAGGACTACACGAAGCCGGAGCAGTATCGCAAAGATTCGATGCAAACGGCTTTTGAACAACGTCGCTCGACGATGGCCTATCTACGGTGGAAAACGGCGCACTATCTGGAGGAGAACCCGGATTTGCCTGTGCCGACTTCCGTAATTCTGAAGGCGCGGATCTCGCCCGACCCGTCCCCAGGCGCCTGGAGTCTCGCCCGTCCGGCCGGATACGAAGTGCCGGTCGCACGTTGGCAACCAGCCGATCAAGCGTTCGCTGTTTGGGACCCGATCGCAAAACTATTTGTGTCGGAGGAAGCGCCATGAGGGGCCGCACCGTCGTTGGCACTCGGCCCTGGCTTGGCTTCCTCAATGGATGGGATTGGCTGGCCAAAGCGATCCCGGCCGAACGGCTGGCCGCATTGCGAATCGGCACCGGCTTGGTGTTGCTGCTGGACATCGCCCTGACGTACTGCCCATTCCGTTATGACTACTTCGGGCCCGGAAGCCTTGCCGAGCCGGATGTATTCGCCGATCACTTTGTGGCGCCGTACTGGAATTGGTCTGTCATCCGCTGGTTCCCGTCCGTGTTTACGCCGGACATGATTTGCAGCATCTGGCTCATCGCGGCGCTGTGTTTGACCGTCGGGCTGTTCGCTCGCAGTGCCGCGTTCGTGGCCTGGCTCATGGCACTCTCGGTCATGAACAGCAACGCTTATCTGCACAACTCGGGCGACCTAATTCGCCAGCATTTGCTGTTTTTCCTGATGCTTACGCCGTGTGGAGCGGCCTGGAGTTTGTCGCGGCCCCGAGGAGTCCCGGCCGGTGCGAGGACGGCCGTTTATCCCTGGGCCATCCGGCTATTGTTCGTCGAATTGATCGTGATTTATTTCTTCAACGGCATCTACAAGCTGGCGTTCGGCTCGAATTGGCAAAGCGGCACCGTGATGCACTACGTCCTGCACACACCCGGCTGGGCCCGCTGGTCGCCGCCGGTTCATATCCCCGAATGGTTCAGCGCGGGCATGACGTACTTCGTGCTCGGGTGGGAGTTGCTGTTTCCCTTTTGCATGCTGGTCCGCCCCTTGCGCATCGGCGCGCTGGTGATCGGGGCCAGCTTTCACGTGATTACGTTTTTTAACCTCGAGATTGGGCCGTTTGGCCTTTATGCCTTGTGCCTCTATCTATCGCTATTGCCGTGGGGCGGCCGCACGATGCCCAAAGCAATCGCCAGGCAACGAGAAATCGAATCCAGTTTGGAACTCTGCTTGCCGGTTTAATCGACTACGGAAACTGGCTTGGGCTCAAACCCAAGTCCACAATGCTGCAACCGGCGATGACGTTGAGCCCCAATTGATTGGCTTTGTCGATCACTTCATCGGTATCGACGCCGGGGTTCAGCCACACTTCGCCGATGGGTTTCGACTTCAGAGTGTCGAGCACACCCAGCGCGACTTGCGGCGGGACGTAAATCGATACCCGGTCAACGCGTTCGCCCGGCACGTCGGCAATGCTGCGATAGACGGGCACCCCTTCGACTTCGGTTTCAGTGGGATGAATGGCCACGACTTGAAAGCCGGCCTTCAGGTGGGCGCGCACCGATTTGTTGCCGAACTTGCGGCGGTCTGAACTGGCTCCGATGATAGCGGCAATTTTGGACATAGACGGGTTTCTTATCCCGTCAGACGAGCAAGGCAATTTGGTGATTACGCTTGTTCGACGCCGTTGACCGGCGGGACGGGGATTGGCGGAGTGGTTGGCTTGGTGCCGTGAATGGCTTCGTAAACTTCTTGGCGATGGACAGGCACATCTTTGGGAGCGACGATGCCGAGCCGGACCTTGTCGCCGCGGATCTCGACGACCGTCACGGTAATGTCATTGTTGATGACAATACTCTCGTTTTTTTTCCTGGACAAAACCAACATGGGTCATGGTCCTTCCCGAAACATCGTTTTGGCTGGAAGTGCCGTCCCTGTTTCGGTTTGCTGTAACGCCCATTCACTGTAACTGCGTAGTCCTAGGCAGTCAAGCAAAGCGGCGTGCCAATTGTGCGCATTCCGTAGCTTTTGACGGAATGAACGGGCGTATGGTTCAGCGAATCCTGCAGTGCGACACTCGGTATATGAGATGAGCGACCTAAACCTCGTAATCTCAGCAACTTATGGGTGGTGCCTCCTCAGTTTTGAGACATGGCTAAATCGGTTCATCAGTCCCGCCTTCTATTTGTCAGACCAGGGAACTTAAGGCGAATTCGGATTTTTCGGCAACTTCGCCACACATGGCAAAATCGTTCATGCCGGCAGGCTGCGCTATTCGATGAAAGGGGGAGATTTCCTCCCTCGCCGAGAATCCGATGAGACTGCGCGGACTAGCCATGGGACTTGGCATCATCGCAAGTTGGGTCGGGACGAGCCTTGCGCTGGCCGATCCGCCGCCGGCAAAGTCCATCATCCAGACCACGGCCAGCTCGACACCGGCCAAGTCCATCAAACCCTTGATCGCAATCAACCTTGAGGCAGTCGAGCCGCGCGCACGCGACTCTGTGGCTAAGATCATGCGGCAACCCACGATTGTTGCCCGGGGCGGTCCCGAGGAATTCGCCGAGGGGATCTATCGCTGGCTACTCGACCACCCGGACCGAGCTTCGCTCGCTTGGCGACGGCTGGGGATTCCCTGCGCGCAAATCAATTGTGTTGGGCCTGACCGATTCGGCTGGACCGATGGCCAGGGCACGGATGTGACGTGGCGAACGGTCCTCAACACCGACGCCCAGCGTGTCTGGTACGCCGAGGGTCATGCGCGGATCAGCCCAATGACGCCGGCCATTCCCGTTCGTGCGGTGGTGGTCGTGAATCATCCGACCCAAGCTGGTCGCGATGGCCGGCGAATCGTCGCCCAGGAGACCGACGTTTATTTGCAAACCGACAGCAAAGCCGCCGCGATTGTTGCCCGCGCTCTGGGGCCGACCATGCCCCGGCTCGCGGAGCAGGGCGCGTCGCAACTTCTGTTGTTCTTCTCCGGCCTGACCCGCTATTTCGATCGCCATCCCGAAGACATCGGGGCTCTCCTCGCGGCCGAGTAAAATTGTTTTTTGTTGCAACTGATTCTGTAGCCGCGGGCTTTAGCCCGCGCGTCCTGGCAATTGCTTGTTCCCGATCCAAGCGGCGCGTCTCGTTTGTATTTCGCCCCGGAGGGGCGCAGGACTGTAGCCACGGGTGGAGTGAGCCGAGTCTTCGAGGCGAGCGCAACCCGTGGTAGGCAATCGCAGTTGAACCCCGCCCCGGCAGGGGCGGAGGAGTGCAGACAGGTTCCTCCGCCCCTTCCGGGGCGGAAAAACAGACTGACCACGGGTTGCGCTTGCCGCCTAACGGCGGACGCGCTCACCCGTGGCTACAACCCTGCGCCCCTCCGGGGCGAATACGAGCGGAGAGCTTGCAACGTGGCGTTACTAACACGTTCAGCCCGCGCCGGGCACCAACCGATTGCCAGAGCGCGCGGGCTGAAGCCCGCGGCTACAAAATTCAGAATGATAGCTGCCTGCTGCCTGCTCTTGTTCTAGCCTGTCGGCATGGCCCAATCGGACAAGAAATCCGTCAGATACCGCGATGCGGGGCTCAACCTCGACACTTACGAGCAAACGCTCGCGGGCATCGCTCCCCTCCTGCGGCGAACGCACACACCGCGGGTCCTCGATGGTTTCGGCGGCTTCGCCGGGCTATTTACACTCGATCTGAATAACTGGCTCTTCACCCGCACTTATCGCAAACCGGTCTTGGTGGCGTGCACCGATGGCGTGGGTACCAAATTGAAGTTGGCATCGCTCGCCGGCAAACACGACACCGTCGGCGTCGATCTGGTCGCCATGTCAGTAAACGATGCCATCTGTTGCGGTGCGGAGCCGTTGATCTTTCTCGATTACATTGCCATGCCGGCCGACAACCCGGAGCTCACTCGGGCACTCGTCCAGGGAATGTCGGACGGCTGTGTCGAAGCCGAGTGCTCACTTATCGGCGGCGAGACGGCGATCCTCCCCGGTGTTTATGCTCCGGGTGATTATGACCTCGCCGGATTCTGCGTCGGCGTGGTCGAGCGCGATCGCATCATCGATGGCAAAGCGATCCAAGTCGGCGACGTGGTGCTGGGGCTGGCATCCACCGGATTGCATTCCAACGGATACAGTCTTGCACGCACGGTGGTCTTCGATGTCGCCGGGCTAAAGGTCAACGATCACGTTCCCGAGTTGGGCCGCACCGTCGGAGAAGAACTGCTCGCGCCCACGCGGATCTATGCTCCGCAAGTGAAAATGGTGTTGCGGCACTATCCGGTGAAGAAGCGAGTAATCCGCGGCTTGGCGCACATCACCGGCGGCGGCTTGGTGGACAATCTGCCGCGAGTGTTGCCGCCCGGACGACGCGCATTCCTAAAACGCGGCAGTTGGGACATGCCGCCAGTGTTTCCGTGGCTTCAAAAACTTGGCAACATCGAACAAACCGAGATGGACCGCGTGTTCAATTGCGGGATCGGCTTCGCGATGGTGGTCAGCGATTACTTCGCCGAGTCGATTCAAAAGCAACTTGCTGAAGATGGCGTCCCGAGTTGGATCATCGGCGAGATTCGCGCCGGCGAGCCCGGCGTCGAGTGGGAAAAGTAGGGTGGGCAACCAGAGCGTTGCCCACCCTATGAACTACTTCATGTCTTCCACGATCATCTCGTGGTGCGTCACGGTCACTTCGCCTTCGCGGTAGGTGACTGTCGCGAATCGCTTCAGGCACGAAATCGCATCGAAGATCGTCGCCACTTGCGGCGGGATATCCGCTTTCTTCATGCCCGGGGGCGTTTTGTCTTCGGGCATCTGCTCGAGGGCTTGTGGCAACGCGAACTTCTCGATCCATGGGCGGGCCGCACCAACGACGCCTTGGAAATCCACCATTCCCGCGCCCAAGATCGGCTTGCCGTCAGCCAACCGGCGCAGCTCGTTGCCAATTGAGGTGGTCTTGAGCAATCGCTCGGAATGCCCTTCCGAAAGAGTCCCCACGACGAAGTCGCGCGAAATGGCAAAGTTTGGCTGGATCTGTTTGTCCTGGCCCATCTCCGGCACCGGCCAGAAGTACATGGTGCCCGAGTGCAACTGCTTCGTTTCCGCAGCCGGCCAGCCGGATTCGGGAATCTTGTCGCTGAAGTTGCGACCCAATTCCAGAATGTCGTTGAACAATTGCCGGTAGCTCTTGAGGCCCTTAATCAGCAGGTCCGCATCGCTGACACCCATGACCATGCCAATCTCGGGGAGTGGCAAAGCGGTGTCGTGCTGGTCCAATTCCGGGAACCACTTCGAGCTTTGCCATTTGGCATCCAGAACGAACGCCGATTGTCCATCGGCGAGAGCCGGCAACACCATCGTGCCGGTGATCTCGTCGAACCGCTTCAAGAATGGCAGTGCTTGCTCCATCGGGTTCTTCGCCATCTCGCCAGCGCCGGGGAACTTCTCCTCGGCGACGGCCATCGCGTGCTCGAAGAACACCTTGAGCCACTTGACCATCGTCTTGTAGCTCGGCGTCATGTCCTGGCCGCGGCCTGCAACCATCACAAGCGGGTGCCCGCCGACTTGATCGAGGATTGTGAGCTGTTTCGTGGAGGCAGCCGTCGGGGCATAGTTGTAATTGAAACCTTCGACCCCGTGCGGAGTGAGGAATTCGAAACCCATCTTCGCACCGGGTTTGGGCAATTGAGAAGCAAAGTCCTTGCTGGCGTTGTCAACGTCCTTCTCGATTTTCTCACGCAACGCCTTGCTGATGTCCGCGCCCTCAAGTTCCTTCTTCAAGCCTTTGACAATGTCCGCGACGTCTTCCGGCTTCGTCATCACTTCGGCCAGCATCTTCCGGCTGGCGTAGGACACCGAAGTGATTTTCTTGTCTCCGGCCTTTTTCAACGGGGCAAATTCCTCGCGGGTGAACAGCGATGCCCCGGTGCCGAACTTGGCCAATTGGTGCGTGTCGTTGCCCAGGCTGATGAGGAGGAAGTCACCCTTGACGGCGAATGTGAGGTTCAATTTCAGCGACTTGAGTTTGTCTATGACGGCTTGATATTCGCCCTTTTCCTCTTCGAATTGCTCGAGATCGAGCTTATCCCACGGCACGAGCGATCCGTCGGCTTCGACCGAGAATCCCTGTGCACCACTCTCGGAATACGACTTCAGGCGATCTTTGAATTCTGGGTGGTGTTGCTCGAGAACATGCTTCACCAGACCTTCGAGCCGTGCGAGTTGGGTTTTCGCCGGTTCGGCCTTGGAGAGCTTGAAACCGAACACAACGTCGGGGAACACGACATCGTTGGAACTCTTGATGGCATCGAGCAACCCGCGGACCTGAGCCTCATTCGAATTGCCGCCACGCATGCCGGCTTGCATCTGCCGGAGCATGCGATCGATGCGCATCGTGCCGTTCATTTGACTGGCGAGCTTGAGGAATCGCGTAAAGTCCTCGCCGCCATAGACAAACATTTCCTGCCGCCACAAATCGTGAATGAGCGCCGTCAGGTCTTTGTTCTCTGGAGCGTGGAAGAACTGAATCAGAGGAGTGGGGCCTTTGCCTTCCTGCATCTCATGGGCCAGATGTTGCATCGCCATTTTCATGGCCGGCAAGTCTTTGAGCTTGGCGTAGGCGTTGCTTTTCAAAAAGATGTCTACCTGCTCGCCGAGCCGCATCGATGAAGCGTAAAACGCGGCGTCGGCTGGCACCTTGTTCAGTGACGTCTCTTCTGCAGCCAGCGGAGCGGCGATGCCGAGCATCGCGACAAACACGGCCGCCATGCGAGTGGGCATCCGGATCATGTGCAATCTCCCAGGAGGTTCAGTTCAGTGGTCTATGGTAGGAATTCGTACCTGTGGGCTCAGGGTTTTACCCGGCTGTAACGAAAGGGGTTTCAAACTTGTCGTAACCAGCGTGCGACCTAGCATATCGGACGATACTATGGGGCCGATATGATCCACGTTGAAGACTTGTGCAAGTACTACGGCCCGGTAAAGGCCGTGGACGGAATCTCATTCGACGTCGGCAAAGGCGAAATCGTCGGCGTGCTGGGGCCCAATGGGGCCGGCAAATCCACCACTCTGCGCATCCTCACCAGTTACCTCGCGGCTTCCAGCGGGATCGCTACCGTGGCCGGCTTCGACGTCATGAATCAGTCGGAGCAGGTCCGCCAGTCGATCGGCTATTTGCCGCAAGCGGTGCCGATCTACCCGGAAATGCGCGTCGATGAGTACCTCGTCTATCGCGCTAAGTTGAAGGGTGTGGACCGCGCTCGCCGCCAGTCGCGCATCGAGTATTGCCTGGAGCGATGCCGTTGCAAGGAAGTCCGCCGCCGGTTGATCGGCACACTGTCCAACGGCTATCGGCAACGTGTCGGCTTGGCCGACGCGTTGGTGCACGATCCGCAGATTCTAATTCTGGATGAGCCGACCGCGGGTCTCGATCCGCTGCAAATCCGCGAGACGCTCTCCACGATCAAGAGCTTGCGCGGCGAGCACACGGTGTTGCTCTCGACGCACATCCTTTCGGAAGTCGAGTCGGTGTGCGAGCGAGTGATCATCATCAACCAGGGCCGCATCGGTCTGGATGAAAAGCTCGATCGCCTCGGGCAGGATACCTCGGTCGTGCAAGTGGAAGTGCGCGGGCCCGCCGAGGCGATCGCCGCGACCTTGCAGTCGCTGTCCGGCGTCGATGCCATTTCTCAGCAATCACAAAGTGATGGCGTGGCATCATTCGAATTGAAAGTCGGCGGCGGCCGCGATCTGCGCGAAGCCGTCTATCAGGCGATCGCCAAACATCCCGCCTGGATATTGCGGAAGCTCGATCAACGGCGGCGCAAGCTCGAAGATCATTTCGTCGAAGTGGTGCTGCACGCCGATGCCGCGGCACGATTGTCGGCTTGAGGTCCATGTGAATGAATGAAGAGTTAGTCGAAATTCCGGAGTCCATGCCATCGGAGATGGTCACCGACGAGCCGGCGACCGCTCGCTTCTTCGGCACCCTGGGCATCGGCACGGTCGCTATCGGCAGCATCGCGCTGTGGATGAACAACTACGGCCCCCGCCTCGTCGGCCCGACGATGACGAGCGTGCTGATCCTGTTCGGCGTGGTCTGCATGTTGTTCCACGCCGCCCGCGATTCCGATTTGCTCATTCGCCGGCTCTACTTGGCCTTGGGCTTCGCTTGTCTGGGGGCGGGCATGGGCCTGTCGGCGGTGCCGCGCGGTGGTATGGTCGGCGAGTGGTTCTTGCCTTGGGGTGCGCTCGGCCTTTTGGGCGGCCTCCTGCTTTTGCTGTCCGCAGGGCGCCATGAGACGCAATCGCCTTGGGATGGACTAACCACGGGATTGCTCGGATTGGCGGGCATAGCCGCCACGGTGGGTGGACTAATCGGCGTCGGCTACGCAATGGATTACGTGCCGCGCTTCACTGGCATCGCATTCCTCGGCCTGATTCTCTGGTGGGCGGCGATCTCGCGATTCGGAGCCACCGATCAGCGCGGCTATCGTTTCGGCCAACTGCTCGGCGTGGTGGGCCTCGCGGCGTTGCTATTCGGCATTGGCCGCTCGGCATTACCGCCACTCTTGTATTCCTGGGGCGCAAGCTCGCAGGTGCCCGGCCGTTACTTCGTTCCGCAAGGTCTCATGCTGAGCACGCTGGGCTTGGTGGCGTTCTTACTCTCCTACGCCACTGTTTCAGATCGGCCTCTCGTCGCTATGACACGGCGCGAGCTAATGTCGTACTTTTACTCGCCGGTGGCATATCTGGTGTTGATGGGTTCGGCCATCGTGGCGTGGATAACGTATGCCCAATTCGTCGGCGACTTGCTTCGCGGCGCGGGCCGCCCCATGCCGGAGCCCATCGTCGCGCAATACATCGTCAGCTTGCTGCCAGTATTTGCATTCATGTTCATGGTGCCGGTCATCACGATGCGGCTCTTCGCCGAAGAACGGCGAACGGGCACATTGGAGGTATTGCTGACCACCCCGGTGAGTGAATTCTCAGTGATGATGAGCAAGTTCGTCGCGGCATGGATCTACTTCTTGATCCTAAGCCTGCCTTGGGGATTGTTTCTCATCCCCGTGTATCAGGAGAGCCGGCAGGGGTTCGATTACCTTCCGCTCTTGAGCTTTTTTGTCGCGTTGTTGGCGAGCGGCGCGGCGTTTGTCAGCATGGGCGTTTTCTTCTCGAGCCTGACGCGAAATCAAATCGTCGCCGCCGCGCTGACGTTTGCGGGCATGGTGGCCTATCTGGCCTTTTACTTCGTGGGCCGAAGCGCAACCGGGCCACTCAAAGCCATCATCGATGAACTGTCATTCATTGACGTTTGGATCGGGTCACTCAGCGGCAAACTTTATGTGCACAACGTTTTGACGTACTTCTCGATTACCGCGTTCTGGCTGTTTTTGACCGTGAAAGTTCTCGAATCGCGAAAGTGGAGTTGAGCCGTAATGTCTTCGCAGCAAACCACGCCAAGCGGCCTGACAAACTTCATCGCAAACTCCCGCGCGACGGCGGGCCGGGTGCTGATCGTCATTGGTCTGGTTCTGATCGGCCTCGCCACATGGGCGGTCTGGGTCAACTACGAGAGCTTGACCCCTAACTGGCCGCTGATTGCCTGGGCCGCGATTCCCGCCTTCGGCGTCATTTCACTTGGTTTTTGGCTTGCCTTCGGTGAGTCGGCGGACCCTGAAGAAACCGGCCGACTGTCAGTGCTTGCACTCGCGGCCCTCTTCGGCGGCACTACGTTCCTGTTTGGATTGGCGTTTCTGTTTATCCAAAGCGAAGCCGTGGTCAGCTTGTTAACGCTCGGCGATCGCACCCATGCATGGAAGGTTCTCGCGGGTTTGGCGGCCGTCGTGTTCGGACTCGCTCTGATGTTCGCCGGCATGCAAGCGGTGCGTTCCGCGGAACGCCGTTCCGTCACGCTTCGCCGCGCGGTGTACGGTTTCAATGCGTTTCTCACGGGCTTCTTGCTGTTGGCTGTGCTGGTGATCGTCAATGTTTTATCGGTCTTGAAATTGCCCGCGGCGATCGATGCCACCCGGTCGGGCCGCAATTCACTCTCCGATGCAACCATCAAGCTGTTGGCCTCCGTCGATCGGCCGCTGCACGTTTATCTCATCTACGAAGATCGCGGCTTCCTCTACGAAGAGGCGCAGAACTTCCTGCGGCTCTGCCAGGAGCGCAGCCCGCGAGTCACCGTGGATGAGCTGAGCATCGCGAACCCCGGCCTCACCGCGCGGCTGCGCGAACTGCTCAAGAAGTATCCGCAAATCCCAGGCACCGATCCGCTCGGCATGCTCTTGGTCTACGGCGAGGAGAAACCGGAAAACTCCAGCTTCGTTCGCTTGCGCGACCTGGTCAGCGAAGACATGTCACCGCGCGGAGAATCGAATGCGAAGTTCCAGGGCGAAGTGAAATTTGGCACGGAGCTTTCGTTCTTGATGTCGGGCAAGCAGAAGACCGCGGTTTACTTCACACAAGGACACAACGAGCCGGACCTCAACGACTCTGCCAAGCCAAACGGGCTAGGCAAGCTCAAGGATCGACTCGAGAAGCGCAACTTCGAGGTCAAGCCGCTGACGTTCGAAGCGGTGACTCCGAAGGTGCCCGACGATGCCAAGATCGTGGTTTTCCCGAACCCGAAGCGAGCAATCAACGAAGCCGAAGCCGACGCGTTGAAAGCCTTTATTGAACGTGGCGGCAAGTTGATTGCACTGCTCGATGTCCCGTCTGATAATCGCACAGACAAGACCATGCCACCGACCGGCCTTGAGGCGTTGCTTGCGCAATATGGTGTGGAAGTGACTGCCACCCGTGTTATTTCAGTCGTCGGCATTCGCGGCGCAATTTCCGAGGATCCCGACATCGTACTCGCAGGTGTCACGACCGTCGCCGAGGATAACCCGATCACCGCGGCGTTCGGCGACATGCCGCTAGTCTTTCAATCAGTGCGCGTGATTCGAGCGTTGCCCACGCCCCCGCCAGGCTATCGAGCGACGCCGCTCATTGCGACGGCCAATACTGCATGGGTTGAGTCTGATTTGCAAGCCAATGTCGAGCAAATCACGAAGAAAATCATCGAAGATCCCGAGGAACGTCGGGCCCGATTGAAAGAGCGATCGATCCCGTTTGTTGTGGCGGTGGCGACATCATCGACAACCATGCCCGGCGCTCCGCCGTCTGAATCCAAACCCAAGCTCGCGGTCTTCGGCGATATCAACTTCGTCAGCAATCAAACGCTGGGCAATGCCCAAGCGGGGACAGTTTACTTTGACCTCTTCGCCAGCAGCCTGGAATGGCTGCGCGAGCGGCCGAGCAACATCGGCATCGAGCCGCGGTCTTACCCCATGTTTGAAATGAACGCGGATGTGGGGCAGCGGGCAGGACAATTGATTTGGATGCCGCTTCTGGTGGCAGTGTTAGCGATTGGCGGACTGGGATTAGGCGTGTGGATTGTCCGCCGGCAATGATGGGAGCAGCGACGGCCTCATGAATTTCAAGACCACGTACGCACTATTTGGCGCACTAATTGTGATCCTCGTGATCGCAGCGTTCATGCTGCTCACGGGGCCGAAGCCGGGCGATGAAGGCTTGCTCCTGCAAGGCCCGGCCGCGGAGAAGTTGGCGAGCAAAGACTTCGACACATTGACGATCGAGCGCAAAGGTGCGCAGCCGGAGTCGCTGACGTTTACACGGGTGGACGACAAGCGCTGGAAGCTCGACAAGCCATTCGAGGCGCGGGTGGATTCGTCGGCGGTTGAGCGAGCCGTCAGTGATTTGCTTTCGGCCCGCCGCGACGGCAAACACGACATTCGCAGTGGCCTCGCGGACTTGGGGCTCGATCCTCCGTCACTGGTGGTTTCACTGGGACGCAGCGGGAAAACCGCGTACAGCGTATCGCTGGGAAACACAACGCTCGGCGCCGATGCCAAAGTGTTCGCTCTAAGCAGCGAACGGCCGAAAACGCCAATGGCCATTCGCCGCGCATCGCTCTCGGCGTTGCTCAAAGCCGACGCCAAAGATGCGACCAATGCCGGTGAGTTGGCGAGGGGCATCGCTGATTTCCGCTCCCGCGATCTATTGCTCGAAGGGGCGGGGTTCAGCCCGGCTGATGTGGTTCGCGAAGTGAAGATCACCGACGGCAAATCCACAATCGACTTGGCGAAACAAGATAGCGGCTGGAAATTCGAGCAGCCAGCGAACCTCGGCAACGCGGACGCCAAGGGCGACGCGGCCTCGCCGGAAGGGACGCCGCTCTCCGGGGTTGAACCATTGATCAAGTCGCTCGCTGACATCAAGCCGGCGAGCGCGGCGGACATCATAGATAACCCAGCCGATTTCGCGAGCTTCGGCCTGGAGCCTGGCAAGGAGGTCGGGCCTCGGGTTGAGATCGTCCGCAAGGGTGCGGACGACAAATCCACTGTCACCGAAACGCTGCTGGTGGGAAAGAAGGACGATAAATCCGATCAGATCTTCGTCCGTCTGGCCGGCGAAAAATCGGTCGCCAAGGTGCCCGCCAAATTGCTCGAGCCCATCACACGAACCCTGGCACGGCCCGTTAACCTGCGCGATCGGCAACTGCTCGCCTTCAATCCCAATGAGTGCGACGGGATCGACATCAAGCTGGGAAGTGATGACAAGCCGCTGGAATTGCGCAAAGTTGGCGAGCAAGCGACCTGGAAGCTATTCGACTCCGACGCTTCATCGCAGTTGGCCAATACCGCGAACGTGCGCGATTTGTTAAGTTCGCTCAGCGGTAAAGTGGTGAAGGATTTCCCGGAAGCAAACGCGACCGATGCGGCGCTGGGCTTCGATCACCCGGCGGCCGAGATTACGCTCTGGGTCCGCGGGATTCTGCCTGAGCCCAAGAAAGAGGCTGCCGCGGAGAAGGAGAAATCCAAAGACGCGCCGAAGGAAAAAGAACCGGCCAAAGAAAGTCCTCCCAAGCCGGAGGAGAAGCCAGCCGCGCCGACCATGCCAAAACTTCAGAGTCCCAATGCCCGGCTCATCTTCGGCAAGCGAGACAAGGACTTGCTCTACGTGCGCCGCATCACCAAAGACAAAGACGGCAAGGACGTCAAAGCGGATTTTGCAGTTTCGGAATCGTTGCTGCCCAAGGTGACTCGCGGACGGATTGAATACGTCGATCCCACGTTGCCATCGTTTGTGAATGCCGCCGTGCAAAAGCTAGCCTTCAACCGCGGCAACGAAGCGTACCTTATCGAGAAGCAAGACAAAGCGCCGGAGTGGATCATTCGTCAGCCCGCTGACCGCGCCGACCGCGCGGCCGACCCGTATCGGGTGGAACAGGTTCTCTCCGAGTTAGCGAAACTCAAAGTCGAAAAGCTGTGGTCCGAAAAACCATCTGAGCGCGAGCTCGAACGCTATGGCCTGAAGACCCCGCGGCTCAAAGCGACCGTCACCACTAAGGACGGCGACAAGACGCAGGACCGCACCTATTCCTTCGGCGTCGAAACCGATGATAAGTCGGGCATCTATGCCCGGCAAAACGAACGCGAATTGGTGTTCATCGTGCGCAAAGATGCGATCAGCGGCTTGGAATCGGCGGAATTGCAAGACCCTGCCGTCTATCACATCGATCCATCCAAAGTCACCGGTATCAAATTGACCGGCTGGAAAGACATCGTCGGCCAGCCCACAACCCGCGATTTGGAACGCAAGGGGCCAAGCAACTGGGCACTGCGCGGCGATGCCAGTGTTAAGCTCAATCCTGCCCAGTGCGAATCGTTTCTAAAAGCCGTGTCCGACATTCATGCCGAGAAGTTCGTGGCGCACAAATCCGGTCCGAAGGATGAACAAAAATTGACGGTGCCAGCCGGTGCACTGGAAATCACGATCGCGCTCGAAGGCGAAAAAGACCCGGTCACACTGACGATTGGCGGGGTGGATGCCGAGGGTAAAAACTATTACGCCATGAGCAACAAGTTAGCGGGCGATGTATTCACGCTGCCCAAAGGCATCTTCGAAGCCGTGAAAGCGAAGCCCGCGTATTTTGCGGCGGAGTAAAACTGAAACATTTCGTGGCCGGGTCTGAAGGTCGCCGTTGGCGACCGAAGGCCCGGGCAGTGGCAAGCGCTTGCGGGCTCACCAGGCCTTCGGTCGCTGTGGGCGACCTCAGACCCGGCCACGAAATCTGAAATCTTCAGACCAAGCCACGAAATGCACGAAGATTCAAACCTGGCGACGAAATCTACGTAGCCTCTGGGCTGGTCACGAACATGCATAGACTTGGCGCCCCAGGTAAGAGAAACGATGGCTCGAGCCGTCGGTTAACCCTGCTCGCCGCACTTCTCGGGTGGTCATTCGACGGCATTGAGATGGGCTTGGTGCCCGTGATCGCCCGGCCCGCATTGAGTCAATTGCTTGGACCGGGCACTTCCGAAGAACTCATTCGACAATGGAATGGTACGCTGGCGATCGCTTTCCTTTTGGGTGCCGCGATCGGCGGAGTTTTCTTCGGCTGGCTCGGCGACCGCATCGGCCGGGTGCGGGCCATGGCCCTCGCCGTTCTCGCATATTCAGGCCTCACGGGGCTCTCCGCACTGGCAGCGACGCCGGCACAACTGGCTTGGCTGCGCTTCGCCGCGGCCCTCGGCATGGGCGGCGAGTGGGCCCTCGGCGTCGCGCTCGTCGTCGAAACTTGGCCGGACTCCGCTCGGCCATGGTTGGCGGGAATAATCGGGGCTGCGGTCAGCTTCGGCTACATTATTGCCGCTGTCGTGTCGGCGTGGGCGGACCCGGCGAACTGGCGCATGCTGTTTGCACTGTGCGCTCTGCCCGCGCTGTTGACGTTTTTCCTGCGCACGATGGTGCCGGAGTCGCCGCGCTGGCAGAACCTCAGCGGTCCCAAACCGCGCATCAAAGAATTGTTCGGACCTCGGTTGCGACAAAGAACGCTGCTCGGAATTACCGCCGGCTCGTTGGTCATGGTCGCGATCTGGGGCGCCATTCAATCCACGCAAGTCTGGGCTCAGTCGTTGGCAGGTCCCGCGGCCGGCGCGAAAGCTCAAATCGTGTCCGCGGCCGCGGCCATGGTGGGGGCCATCGTCGCGCCCGTATCACTGGCGCGACGATCTCGCAAACTGGGTTACGCGATTTTGAGCGCGGCCGCGTTTCTGAGCGCGGAGTATTTGTTCTTAGGGCATGCCCAATTCGGCGGATCGTTTCTAATCTCCGTGGGAATCGCTGGGCTGTGCACCGGCGCATTCAACGGTTGGCTGCCGCTCTATCTGCCGGAGTTGTTCCCCACGCGATTGCGGGCGACCGGGCAGGGCACCTGCTACAACGCCGGCCGCGTTTTGGCGGCGGCTGGGGTGTGGATGAGCATCAGCCCCATGGATTTCGCCGGCAACTACGCCCGAGCCGGCGCGATCGTAGCGGGGGCTTATGGTTTGGGGATACTTCTGGCGTGGTGGTTGCCGGAGACGGTGGGTAAAGATCTCGAATAAGAGTTAACCGCAGAGAACGCAGCGAGCGCTGAGCAAACCAATTCAGGTTTTGGTTTTCTCTGCGTTCTCTGCGGTTAACTCTTCTACTGCTTAATTTCCAACTTGACCGGCGTCGGGATCGTGCCCGCCTTTACGGTCACGGATGTGTAGCCCTTGGTCTTTCGCGGCGGGTTTACGCAGCCAAGCCTGTAGTCGCCGGGGGGCAAGCTTGCGAACACAAAGTTTCCCTCGGCGTCGATCACGGTCGTCTTGACCACATCCCACTTCGGCCCCGATGTGTACAGCGTTACCGTGAGGCCCTTCTGCAGCACTTCGCCGTAATACACCTGGCCTTTGATCGAGCCCAGTGGGATCGGCGGATCGACAATCGCGACATCCACTCGCTTGACCGTCGTGAGCCCGACACCGTTGGTGAAGCGGACATACACCGGCACCGGCAGCTTGCTATCTGGAATTAAGAGCTTGGCCGCGAAGATTCGCGGCGGCGCGCCACTGACTTGCGGGGCAATCGCTTCGGCCAGCACTGGCTTCGGCTCTGCTGGGAACTTACCATCGGGCCCGGCGACAGGCGGCTCGGCACCGACAAAGAACTCGACGCGAGTGATGCCCGAATCCGGATCTTCGCCAACCGCCCGCAGACTCAGAAGTTGTCCGCGCTCAACGGTCATCGGCTTGCCGACTTCGACGTCGAAGTCGCCTTTAGGCGGCGTGTCGTCCAAGACGAGCAGGCCTTGTGCTTCCAAAAGTTTGTTGTCTGGCGTGGTCAAGGTCGCGGCCAAGGTGCATGGGCCATAAATTCCGCGTGTGTCCAAGTGCGGTGCCCAGGCACGAGCCACGGTAGTGACCGCCAGATCTCCCTCAGGAGTCACGAGCGCGGCCGCGCGCTGTTCGCGCGGGCCCACGTGAGTGAATGTCTGCGCGACCACACGGTTGGTGCCGACGCCTTGGCCGAAGGTCAATTTCAAATTTGCATTCCCTGGCGCGTTGAAAGCGGCAACCCGGGCGACCACGTCTTGGCCCGGACGTGCGAATGGCCGCACATCGACGCGCAGGCCGCTTTCGATCACTTTGAGAAACGGCCCGGAGTCCTTGTCTTGAGCGACATGGAAGTTGCCGCGGAAGACGACAGCTCGCTCAACGCCATCAACCGTCAACGAGAAGAACCCTTCGTCCACCGCGCCGATGAGCCCGGCTGCGTAGAGAATCACTTCCTTCTGATCCGCGGACAGTACCCCTCGGGTGACGCCTTTGAGCTCATCGATGACGAGGCCCGGCACGTCATTCGGGGCGATCGTCAACTCGACCGGGCAAGGCGGACCTTGGAAATCGACGGCACTGACCTTGACCACCAACTTGTTTTCGGTGCCGAAGAAGGTTGCAGTGGTGTTGCTCAAGAAGCTCGCGGGGTTGCGCAGCTTAACGGTCTGCAGCGATTCATTGGCCGGATCGTTGGAACCTTTCCCGACAACTGTGACGGAGAATTGCATTGAGGCTGGCAGCTCGACACCCGGGAGCTCGGTGGTCGTAGCGATCGCGCCGGTCGGCGCGACCGCGGGGGCCGCCACAGATTTCATTGCAATTTTCTCAAGCCGCGGGCTGCCGCTGGTTCCAGCGGCGAGCGTCTTCTCGGCGGTGGCCACGGGCAAGGTGCCAGCGCGGACTTCGAACGTCAGCGTGGGCCGATCCTCGGTTGGATTCACGCCGTAGAGGTAAAGCGGCTGCGTGATGTTGGTGCGCAGATCGAGCTGCACCGCACCCGAGGGAATGGCGGTCAAGTTCGGGTCAGGGCTCAGAAAGGCCCAGGGCTTGTCGGTCTGTTGAGCCGCGAGCGAGCCTCCGATGCCGAACCACGCCGCCGCGGCGAGAGCGAATCGATACAGATTTGCCAGACTCATGTGCATGTCCTTCGATAGGAACCGACCGCGAAGAGCAAAACGGCGCTTTCGCGATTTTCCAGTCAATATATTCCGCGGCCAGTCGTCAGGGGTTGGCGGAGACGTCGCGCGCTTTGGCCGCCGCACTTTTGCAATCGTCTTCGGCTCGCTGGTAAAAGAGGTGGCCTCCCGTTACCGCGCCGCGCACCGATGTTTTCTCGGCGTCGTACCGTTCCGCCAGCCAACTCCAGAGGTTGGCCCGCAATCGGGCGGCTGCTCGGGCACCGGCGTCACTCGTGCCAAAGACCCGGCCCGCGCGGGCGGCTCCCGGCCCCGGTTCGGAACAGCGAGTGTAAAGCGGCACAAGCTCTGCGCCAATGCTATCCCACGCGGCTGGGTCAGTGCCGTGCTGCAAATTCTGGCAAGCTTCGTTGAGTTTGCCGGTTGGAACGCCCGCCAACCGAATGAGGTCCATGCCGATGCGGGCCCGGCGGGCGGCGCGTTTGGCTTCGCCCTCGGCATCAAATTGCGATGCACTCGATGAGACGGCCAGTTGATTCGCCAGGTCTTCGTGTAGCCAGCTCTTATCCGCACAGTGTTTTCGCCAGCGCTCCCAACACTTGGCCCGGCGATCGGCCGGCAGGCAGGGCGAGGATAATAGCGCCATGCTAATTTCAAATTCCGGTTCGCCCTTTTTCTCGTCGAGCATGTCTACGAATTGCCTCAACCCGGCCATCGATTGCCGCAATTGGGCCGCTTGATCGCGCAGTAACTCCGTAGGCACGCTCGCCGTGTTATCGCGGACATTGGGCCCCACGCTATCGAACGCGTCCGCCAACAACACCGCCGAATCGCTCGCCCGGCTCCATTGCTCCATCGCATCTCCCACGCCGGTGTGGTCCAGCCGTAAGAGAAACTGGCCGTAGCCCGGCAACTCACCGGCTGCGTCGGCGAGCGTGCGAAATGCCTCGCTTGCGATTTTTGCGTCATCGTGAATTGAAATCGCTTGCGTCGCCGCCGTCTTGAACTGCGACGTCGTTTCTTGCGCGACGGTGAGAGCACGCGGCAAATTGTCGTCGCCTAGGCTCGCCAAGTTCTTTTCCGCCGCGATTTGCTGATCGGCAATATCGCTGAGTCCTTTGCGGAACCAGAGAAAACCCTCAGGCGAGACCACGCCGACCGCTTCGCGATACTCATGCTCCGACTTGCACGCGGCCAGTAGCGCGTCGGCTGGGTAAACCGATGGGCCGCCCGCTGTGGTGGTGGCAGGCGAGGTCCAATCGCGGCGGCCACCATGCTCGCGGTCGAAGATTTTCGTGCTCGCCAGCGCCGCGGCCAATCGCAGCAATGTCGCCTCAGATTGCTTCAGCTCCTCGCCGGGCAACAGCGCTTCGTTAACCAGTGCTGGTATTTGTTGACGGGTCAATGGCACGTTGCGGAACTTGTCCCACACCACGGCGAGAATCTGCCCGCGACTTGGCTTCGGCTCGCGCTTCATCGCGACTTCGTTGAATTTGCCGGGCACGGGCCGCCCCGTGTCAGGAGCTTTGAACTCAAGCCAGCCTTCCATTTCAGCGGCAAGTCCGGGCGGACGAATGACGCTGACCAAGGAACAGGGTGGCGGAGGCGTGACCGCGCTGAACTTTTGCCACGATCGCTCCATTGAGGCGCGCAAATCGCCGACTTCGCCTTTGACTTTGTCGGTCGGTACGCCGGCGGCCAAGCGCATCTCGGCCTTGATAAGCCCGTTCTCGAGTCGCCGAACAATGTCTGGCGCACTTACTCTTCCCCCGGCAGCACACCAGTCTTCGCGTAATTTCCAGGCTTCGGTCAGCCATGGCGGATATTTGATATCCGGTGGTTTACTTTCGGAGCGTTCGTATCTTCGTGCCGGCACGGTCAAGCGAAAGTCGGCGCGTCCAACCAGATAGGGCGTTTGCCTGGCGCCGCGGGCAAAATAGCTCCACCGCTTCACTCGATCCTGAACGTAACGGCCCAGCTCGCTCACACGGATCCTGCCGTCGTGAGTACTGTCTGCCATTCCTTCAGCGGCTCCGGCCAGCCCTTGATCGATGAAGTAAGCAAACGCGGTAGCGCCTTCCTCGTCGAACACCTGCGATGTTTCGCCTGCCCCTGCTGACACTAACACCGCTAGACTCGAATCGTCTTTGACCTTGTCCAGTTGGGATTGCAAAAGCGCTGAAGCACGTTCGGCGAGTACGCCGCAACTCGGGTCGGCGACGGGTCGGGTGACGTCCAGGATCAGCAATTTGTTCTTAGCCGGGCATTTGCGCACCGCATCGAGAAGTTCCTCGATCGGGTGCCAGCTACCGTTGATTTCGCCGGGATTTGCGCGGGCGCCAAGCAAATAGACTATGTCGCCGTTCGCCACGGCCAAGCCCGTGACGTGCAAGACGAGGGGCCGATCACCGCGGGCGGCTAAGCTCTTCAGGATTTCGGCGTAACGAACTTCCTCACGACTGGTCGCGGCCACTTCGCGGGCCGATTCGTCGAAGTGCTGCTCCAATCGGTGGGCGTCCGCCATCGCATACGGCACCGGCGGCCAAACGTCATTGTTCAGGTCGTAAAGCGGGATGCTGATGAAGCGCGGCCCGGGATCGCTGCCCATCCAAAACCACAGACCGACAATCGCCCCGCCGAGGATTCCGGCGAGCAGCATCGCCACGAACAACGGACCTTTCGACGACTTGCCCGCGCCCGGGGGGGCCATCGCTTCAGCGCGCCAATCGTGCCTGATCTGCTTAGCCATGCGATCTCTCGGAGCTATTCAATAGGTTCACGGCCCAACCGTGTCGTTCGAGCGCTCGTCTTGGCATCGTCGATCGATATGAGATTGATCCCAATCGGGCGGTTCTTGGCATCCTCCGGGATGACAAACGCCGACGTCGAACAATTGGCGGTGAAGAAGTAATTGTGGACCTCCGCCTTGATGTTTTCATCAAGACTGACGAGATAACGTCGTGAGCTCGATGATTCGATGCGCACGACCATGCATTCTTGGGCGTCGCCGGCTCCAGCCACATCCATCGGCACCTTAAACTGCTCGAAGGAAGCGCTGAGCAGCACACGATTGCGATCGGCTTGCTGCCGGTAGATCGTCTCGTGCGGCCGAATCTCGCGATGCTCGGCGACATCGGGGCTTTGCGGACTGGCCCACACTTCAATGGCCGCCCTCGCCTGGCTGCCGGCATTTTGCGGCCAATTGTCGCAATTCAGTGTCCAGGTCGGCGCTGACTGTTCATAGAGGGTGGTCACGCGCGAACGTGACGGCATGTCCTTCCCGCCCATCGGTCGCAGTTCCCACCAGACGAACGGGGGCCGATCAAATTTGGTGTTCGAAGAACCGCCTTCGCGCTCGCGGTGCTCGAGAGTAAAGTTGCCATTCAATTTCGCCCCATTACTGACGAGGCGATCGATCTGCCCCAGCACAAAGGGCGACTCCCGGCCCAACCCTTCCAACGGGCGGACCGGAGTCCGGTCGCGCTTTTCGTCGGCCATCAACTGGCGAACCAAACGAAGCCCCGAGTCGGTCTTCCGCAGCCGCAGAGCGAGCTGATCTCCCTCTTCGAGCATGACGTTCTGTTCGATGTCGCGCACGTGAACGGTGTATTGGCCGAATTCCTTGATGGGCCGATCTTTGGGCGGTGACCATTCCAGTGCTTCGTCCGGACGACGGGCCAATAGGTCCAGCACCTTTTGCCCATTCCGAGTTAATTCCACTCGCGGCCGGACGGACTGGGACAGGTATTCCTTGAGCTGCTCCTTGTTCTCGGCCGAGTATTTTCTGCTCTGTCGGCCCAGTGCTTTGAAGGCTTCATCAGGGAATTGCAGGTTGGCATATTCAGCATCGCGCTGATCGAGCTTGAACAACATCATTTGGATAGAGGTGTTCGCCTTGGCATCCACAATCTCTGTGCGGAATCGATCGGCAATCTTGGTGCAATACATTTTGTCCCGGGCGTTGTTCTTACCATCGAGCGGCTGACTCGAATGCTCATCCATGCCGTCACTGAGCACGACGAGGGTCTTGAATCCCGGCGCCGACTGAAATTGCTTGTCGTTCAATGCATCGACCATCGTGTCCATCAGTGGCGTAAATCCGAATGCTCGGAGGGGTTCCACCGTCTCGGCGAGTTTGTTGCGGGTATCGCGATCATTCGGGTTCCAATTGACGGTGAGAAGTTTTTCGCCCCGGTCGTAATGACCGTTGTCATCGAAGCCGTACGCCCAAAGGGTGACGAGCGTGCCCGCCGGAATTCGAGACTGAAATTCTCGGAGCGCCTCTTTGGCGTCGCGAAACTTCTTGTCGTTTGTGATTTTTCCGGCTGAATCGCGGACGACCATGCTGCCGGAGCAATCAAACACAATTGCAATGGCTCCCAAGTCCAGATCGTCATCGGCGCGCACCGCGATCTGCGCGCCGCCTTTGGCGGGAGGCCGGCTTACAATCAGGTCAGGCACCGGCTCGATGCGCAAACGCGCTTCGCCGCCCACGGCAACTTGGCCGCGATAATATGCGGAGAGATTGACTTTGATCCGCTGCGGCGCATTGAGCGAATCGAATGGCTTCAGGGGGCGCAATGGTACGGTCTCTTCGGCATCCGTCGTGAGATTGATCGGATGCGGCTCCGTGGGGCCGGTGACCTGCAAAAGATCCTGGTTTTCCAGTGCCGGGGCCACCGTCGCAAGGCCTGGGTCAAATGCTGGATCAATGCGCACGATCTTGAACTTCGGCGTCACATTGGTTTCGGTCGTGAGCACCAACTCCGGCGGCGGTTCAATTTTGAGCTTGCCCCGTTCGCGTCGATCGCGAAGCTGCCGATCTTTTTCCTTCCACTCATCGCTGGGCCGCAGCGGCCGCAGGAATCGGCTCGCCAGGTCTTCTGAGTACGGCATCTTGTTTTCGTCATACCAGTGATCCACTTCCGCCCGCCGCGACAAACGGTCGAAAGTGTTGTGCCAGCGAGCGTCGCGGGCCGTCAGCCCCACCTCGGTGGCAAGGTGGGTGCGCGTGCCGGCGAGCAATCCAAGCCGTTCGCGCCAAGGCAGCGGCACGACCGATTTGGCGATGTCGGCCTGTGTGGTTCGATCGACTTCATTGAGAAGTTTCTGCCAGTGTGCGCCCAATTGTTTAGCGAGAATGGGTGCGTCATCGTCGGTCAAATTCGCCGATGCGACGAGTGCCGTGTCGCCGGCGGAGAGTGCGTTGATGATGGTCGTGCCGAGCATTGCTCGCGCCAGCCGGCCACGATAGCGGCGTGTGGTGTCCGCTTCCTCGACCGTTTTCCCACCCAACGGCAATTGATTGTTCTTCGCCAACTCCGCCGAGTTGTCGCGCAGCCGTCGCAAAAGGTTAATGCGATCAGACGCTTTGAGAATGCCGGGTACGACGAGGCAATTCTCGGCATCTTGCAAGAGGGTCTGGCCGGTGGCGTTGACCCGCGAAAGCTGGGTCGCCGTTTCCAGGTAGAGCCGCTCCAACTCACCAAATGCCTTCGCCACATCCTGGGCCAGGCGGTCCAATGGCTTGCCCACCGGGTCATTGGGCGGCACGCCAAGGTACAATCGCTGGTCGGCCGTGCTCTCGTCCAGCGGATCCAACTGTGCGAGTCGATCCGCGAGCAGATGTGACTCCTTCCACAAGGATTCCACTTGTCGAACCCGCGCCTCAGGATCGCGAAGTTCGGGGAACTCTTCATACGTCTTCCGATCAATGACCACCCAATCGGTCAAGCTCGGCAGCTTGGCGAACACCCGATCGCGCACTTCCACCGCGACGCGCATCACTTCCAGAGTCTTCCGCACTTGTTCGTATTGCAATTTGGCTTCGCTGAGCAGCCGCTTGGATTCGATGTGGTGCGAGGGCGCACAAAACAGCAGGTCTTCGCCCCTCCGACGGTTCGCGTCTGCCTTCGTCACTTCATCAGCCAAGAACCGCGGCAGCCGCTCGGTGTAAGGATGGGTTTCCCGTGACGGACCGGCCGAGAGAGCCGCTTTATCGGCAAGAATTCGCGTCTCAAGGGCAAGACGAATCAGATCGTCGGCAGGTCGAACCCAGCCGGGAGCTTTGTGGGCGGCCAACATGACTGCGAGATGCACCTCTTCGGGCCGGCTTTTGCCACCGTCATCGACGCGTTTGATGCGACCCAGCGTTTCGGTGAGCTTCTTCGGGTTCTCATTGAGGATTTGCAGCAGGTGATCGAAATAGTGAGCGCGAATGACGGTCATGTCGGTGCCGGGAGGTGCAGCATTCTTCAAGTCGGTACCAAGAGTTTCGAGCTGGGTTGTTCGACACAGACTATCCAATTCCGTTTCGTTAACGGGTGCATCTCGGCCCAAAGCTGAGGGCATCGACAGGCTGCTGCTCAGCGTGTCACCGCCATCGACTCTGCGATCATCATTGAGCCGGGTTTTGAGTTTGGCGATCACGGCTGCAAGCTGATCGGCCGGCGCTTCCTCACCGGCGCGCAAGAGATGTTCGTAGCGTAAGAGAAGTTCGAGGTAGCGATGCCAAAGCCGTGGCGTGTAAACCCAAGGGGCGGGGACGCTGGTCGCCAGTTGGTCGCAACCGAGCCACGCTTCCTTAAGCTGCGTGAGTTTTTCATCTTTGAGCACCGGAGTCCGCAAAGGCGGGGCGGCCTGATCGCGGTAAGCCAGCAAGAACTTGGTCGCACGATCTTTTGTCTCGGCGCCCGCCGGCAACAACATGGGGACTTGGTGGAAGGGTCGCTCACGATCGGCGCGGTTGCGCTGCACCCATTGGTTGACAGCGCCGTCCGGTCCGCCAAGAAAGGCATAGAGGTCAGCCGCCGATATCGCCTCCCCTTTCGACGCCGGTGCGCGGGTCAGGCCTTCCAAGACGAAATGGGTGAAGACGCTTCGTCCAAGATCGTCGGAGGTCCACGAGCGCTCTCCTGGGCCCGAAGCGCAGAGGACGAGTAGGTCTGGATCAGATTCGATATCCGGTGCGAGTTTTTGCAATCCGGTGGCAAAGTCGTTGAACAAGATGCCATGTCGCCAATCCGAGGGGATCTGCGTGGCATCGACGACGACCAGCTTTTTCTTTTTGACGTCTTTCAGCCGTTTCAAAATGTCGGCAAAGCGGATTTGGCCGCCCGTTTCGTCGAACAGGATGGCGTTGCCCTGCTCGTCGGTGCCGCCTGGCTGGGCCATATAGATGATGAATCGCTCTTCCTTGCGGGAGGCGAGCGCCGTGAGCCAGTCATCCTCGGTTTTGCCCGTCCCGACCGGCCACGGCCGATTGCGTTCTCCCAATACGCTGCACCACTTACGGCGAGCCCGATCTCCTGAATTCGCCCAGTCAAGTAAATCCCGCGCTCCTCGATCCCCGTAGATATTGAACGGAAGGCCGAGATCCTCAAGAACTGGCCGGAAATCCCCTGCCACCACGGTGATACAGGTGGGCCGGGGGGCCATTAACAGATAAAGCAATGCCACCAGCCCGAGCAGGCATGCGGTCCCGACGATGGTGAGGAAAACGACGTTGCGTTTGCGCCGGCCCACGGCGGGGCCGCCCGGTGCAGCGCCCGGCTTCCAAGTGTATTGCGAACCAGGGCCGGACTTGCGACCGCCGGGCAGCGCAGACTTGTCCTCGCCCTTCCAAGAATGCGGGCGGGACGGATCATTCGGCATCGGCGGACTCCGCGACAGCGACGCAGGTGAGTATACACAGAGAAAGGTAACTTAGCCCGCAACCCGAGCGAGCTAATTGGAGACATTGTCAATGCCTACAGCGACGGCCAATGCCACTCAGAAGAACCGCCACGCGGCCCTCAAAACGCCTCTCGGCGAGGACGTCCTTTTGATTACGGCCTTCACCGGCGAAGAATGCATCTCCACGATGTTTGAATACCACGTTGATTGCGTTGCCGCGATCGACAAGAAAGTGGAGTTCGACAAGTTGATCGGGCAAGTGTGCTCGGTGAAGGTCGTCTACCCAGAAGCCGGGAAGCAGCGGTACTTCAATGGAATTTGCCTCGCTGTGAGCCAAGGCGAAAGTGATGTGAACTGGGTGCATTATCGTTTGGATCTGGTACCAACACTTTGGCTTTTGGATTACAGAGTGCAAAGTCGGATTTTCCAGCACATCAGCGTGCCCGACATTCTCAAAAAGGTTCTCCAAGGCTTGGAGGTGACCTTTGACCTCAAAGGAAAGTACGAAAAGCGCGATTACTGCGTGCAATACCGCGAGAGCGACTATTGGTTCGCCGCGCGGCTAATGGAGGAAGAGGGAATTTACTTCTATTTCACCCACGCTGAGGGCGGGCACACGATGATCGTTTCCGATCATTCGGCCGGCCATAAGGATCTCGCTTACCAACCCTCGGTACTTTACAAGCATGTGCCGCAGTACGAGACGCCGGATGAGGATTGCATTTACGCCATGGAAAAGCGGCAGCAGTTGACATGCGGCAAGGTCACTTTGCGGGACCACAGTCCGGAACTAACGGGCAAGAATCTCGAAGCCCAAAAAGAGATTCAAGAATCCGTTCAGGTTGGAACAACAACGCACAAACTCAAAGTCGGCCAAAATGGCCAACTCGAAATCTACCAATATCCGGGCGAATATGCCCAACGCTTTGACGGCATCAACGCCGGGGGCGGAGACCAAGCCGACGACGTCAAGAAGATCTTTGATGACAACGTTCGCACCGCGACCTTGCGCATGCAAGCCGAAGCGGCCCGCTCTATCGAACTGTCGGGCAAAAGCACTTGCCGCCAGTTTTCGTGCGGTCAGGCCTTGAGCGTCAAGGTGAATCCGGGCGATCCGCAAACCGCGCAGCTCGGCCCTGAAGGTAAATATGTCCTCACGTTCGTGTCTCATGATCTCACGGCCCAAGGCGAGTATGCCTCAGGCGGCAGCTCTCAAGGCTTCTCGTACAAGAACACGTTTACAGTGATCCCGTATGCCTTGCCGTATCGTCCGCAACGCGCGAAAGAGAAGCCGACGGTGCAGGGTTGCCAAACGGCTACCGTGGTTGGCCCTGCCGGCGAAGAGATCTTCGTGGACAAATATGGTCGAGTGAAAGTGCAGTTCCATTGGGACCGAGAGGGCAAAAAAGACGCGGGCAGTTCCTGCTGGATTCGCGTCGGCACGAATTCCGCCGGCCGGGGCTGGGGTATTTATTCGATTCCACGCATCGGTCAGGAAGTGATCGTCGATTTTCTCGAAGGCGATCCCGATCAACCGATCATCGTGGGGAGCGTTTTCAACAACGATCAAATGCCTGCCTATAAGTTGCCCGACAACAAGACAAAGATGTACATCAAGACGAATTCCACGCCCGGCGGAGCGGGCCACAACGAGATTTGCCTCGAAGACAAAAAGGGCCACGAGCAAATTCAGATACACGCCGAAAAGGACATGCACTCCGTTGTCGAAAACAATTGCTTCGAAGCGATCGGCGTCGACCGCCATTTGGCCGTGGGCCACGATCGAGTCGAGGACGTCGGCAGAGATCAAGTGGTCAACATCCAGCGCGACCTGACCGAGAACATCCAAAGGAACGCGACACTCTTGGTGGGAGCCAACCAAACCATCATCGTTCAAAAGGACAAGTCGGAGCACATTCAAGCCAATAGCAATTTCATTGTCGATCAAAATCACATGGTTGAGGTCGGAAGTAGTTTCTCCATGGTGGTTGGCCAGAATATGGCCATGTCGTGCGGAAAGAATTTCACAATGGCGATCGGCGCGGAACAGATTCTCACGGTTGGTGCCGACCAGCACACCCTTGTTGGCGGAACACAAACGGTCACGGTCAAAAAGGACCATTTTCTGAGCGTTCACGATGATCAAAGGATCAAGGTTGGTGGCAACTTATCGACGAAAGTGCAAGGCAGTGAGTTCCGCAAAGTGGGCGAGTCCCTTATTATCCGCGCTGCCGATGAAATTCACCTGAAGGCGACGAAAATCATCCTCGAAGCTGAGGAGCAAATCACCATCAAGGGCCCGGGCGGATTCGTGGATATTTCCGCGGCCGCGACTGCCATCAAGGGTGCGATGGTGCTGATCAACAGTGGCGGCGCTGCCGGTGCCGGGAAGGGTGGGGATCCAGCCTCTCCGGAAGAGGCCAAGAAAGCGGAACAAGCCAAGAAACCAACGAAGCCCGTGCCGCCTGCAATTGTCAAGGTGATCAAAGCACTCAAGAACTTAACTGGCTCGAAGTCTAACTAACAAGGAATGACTGATGCCCCCAGCAGCACGCGTCAGCGATAACCATGTTTGTCCCATGGTGACAGGCATTGTACCTCATGTGGGTGGGCCAATTATTCCTCCCGGCGAGCCGACCGTGCTGATTGGAAAGTTGCCGGCCGCTCGAGTAGGTGACAAATGCATTTGCGTGGGGCCGCCAGACGTGATTGCCAAAGGCTCGAGTAATGTCATGATCGGCAACCTCCCCGCGGCGCGATTACTGGATCAAACAGCCCACGGCGGTGTCATCGTCGGGCCCGGCGAACCTACCGTTATGATTGGCGGGTGACATTCGTCAGTTGCGGCACGATCGCAGTGTCGTCGTTATCCAAATGGCCTCCGGGCTTAACCGGGACGACGGCCAGTGGCGCCACATGCCGGGCGCTCATCAAATTGGCCCAGGCCTCCCACCCGGGCACATGCTCGCAAATCGCTTTGATCGCGCCCATGAGCGGCATCGCCAGGAACAGGCCCGGTACTCCCCAAACCAATTCCCAGAACAAGCAGGCCAGCATCACGGTCGTCGCATTCAAATCCATGTGCCGTCCCATCAAGAGCGGCACGATCACATAGCCTTCGACAACGATGATGGCTGAGTAAAAGCCGAGCACCGCCAGGGCGTACCACCCATTTGGGCTCGACACGAGCGCTTCCAACAGCGGCGGTCCCGCGGCGACGATCGGCCCGATATAGGGGATGTAGCACAACACGCCGGTGAGCAGCGCCCATACCCACGCCTGTCGTAACCCAAGGAACGAGTAAACCACGCCGACCAAAACGGCGATGCCGATGTTGATAACAGTTCGCCAAATCAAAAAGTCGCGGACCACGACCGACATAGCCGTGAGTGCGGAAACAACTTTGCCCTGCACGCCGGGAGACGGGCCAAACACCTCAACAATGCGTCTGGTAAGCATCCGGCCCTCCATGAGGAGGAAGAGCAAGATGAACAGAATGAGAATCAGTTGCCAAAGGTAGGCGCTGACATAACCCAGCGCGGTCCAAACAGCTTGCAGAACATATTCGCCTTCCAGCGTTCGCTTGATCGTGAGAAAGAGCGCCGAGTCATCAGGATTGGGTGGCAACACTTCGTCCGGATTCAGATGCGTGTACGAATTCACCTGCTCGCGCAGTTTGGAGTAGAACTGCCGCTGTGCTTCCGGGTTGTTTGGGTTGGGCACGCTCTGCAAAAGCCGCGGGACCGCGATCAATGCTCCGCCAACGACGATGACATTGAACAAGACCAGGCCCGCGACGGCCGTCGTGCAAGCCAGCGGCCACGGCAGGCGATAGTAGTTGTGCAGACGGTTGGCGGACGGCCAGAGAATGGTGGCGAGAAACACAGCGAAGATCAGCGGCAAGAAGATCGTGCTGCCCAGGCGAAGCGTGACTACGCCACCCAAGATGGCGACGAGGTTAAGCCCGATCCGTGCGGCGAGCCCGAGCTTCAAATCCATGCTCGTCCCTCGATGTTCACCTACAATTGCGGCTACAGCGAACCGAGCAGTTTGGTCAGAGCCGTGAAATCCATCGGCTTAACCAGATGATGGTCGAATCCCGCCTGTTTCGATTTCTGGCGATCCGATTCCTGACCCCAACCAGTCAAAGCCACCAGCACGACCCCTTTGCCCCATGGCTGCTCGCGAATTCGCCGGCACGCCTCCAAGCCATTCATCTTTGGCAGGCCGATATCAAGCAGGACCAAATCGGGTCGAAACTGCTCGGCCGCTTGCACGGCTTCCAGGCCATCATAAGCTAGCCGCGTTTCGTTGCCGCTCATTTGCAAAAGCATTGCTAGCGACTCGGCACTATCCTTGTTGTCATCGACAACGAGAACCCGCCGTGACGGAGGCGTCGAAGGCGCGGTGGCCTGACCGTCCATTTCGTGGACCGCAACAGTGCCTTCGTCTTTGCCCGCCGGCAGGCGAATCACAAATTCCGAACCCTGGCCCGGACCCTCGCTCAATGCCTCGACGGAACCGCCGTGCATTTTCACCAACCGACGAACCAGCGTCAGACCAATGCCCAGCCCTCCCTGCGCCCGGTCAATCGAGTGGCCGACTTGGGCAAACATCTCGAACACCCGCGGCAGCATGTCCGCCGGTATGCCGAGCCCGTTATCCTGCACTCGAATAATCGCTTCATCCCCGACGCGCTCAGCCGTCAACCAGATTTGTCCGCCCGGCTCAGTGTATTTACATGCATTGGTCAACAAGTTATCCAAGACTTGCGTCAATCGGATCTGATCGGCATAAAGCCGAATCGGCTCCTTCGGCAATGTCACCATGAGGTTATGGCCGGCCGTGTTGATCATCGGCTGAATGGCTTCGACAGCCGGTTCAACGATCTGACTGAGAGTCACGGGTGCCAGTTGCAGGTCGAGCTTGTCGCGGGCGATGCGGCTGACATCGAGCAGATCATCCGTGAGCCGGACCATCTGAGCCATCTGCCGTTCCATGGTCGTACGGGCTCGTTCAATCAATGCCGGCTCGCTTTTCGCTTGCTTCATGATCTCGATGGAATTGCGAATCGGCGCCAGGGGGTTTCTGAGTTCGTGTGCGAGCGTCGCCAGGAATTCGTCCTTGCGGCGATCGGCCTCGCGGATTGTTTGCTCTCGGCTACTGACCGCGGCAACAGACCACCAAAGCACCGCGCAATTCAGCACAATGAGCATGAGGACTAACATCGCCGTGCCCATGCCGCTGTCGAAATAATTGGACTGTTCGCCCAATAAATGTAGCCAGCCGAGAAGCATCGGCATGACGATGACGAATGGCAACGCTCGCCGCGCCAAGAGGCCTGCGCCGCTGTCCTCGCAGAGTTCGCGAACGGGCCGATGTTCAAAGATGGCGGCGCTGAGCCCAAGGCCCAATGCCGCCAAGATGATGGCGGTCTGAAATGCGACTCCCGTAAATTGCGGCACCGCATAAAGTTCATCGGCATTGAAAAGGTAACCGGTTAACGCCAGTAGTGCGATGAACGTGGTGGCTAACCCTAACATGGTGGCGGCAAAACGTAGCCTTCCGCCGATCCGTCCATGCGCAAAGATGAATCCGATTCCAAGCAGCCCGAACGCTAACGCGGCGGGGGGGCCCATGCGTCCTGGCGAAGCTGCGCCAATCATGCCCCAGGGCTTCTTCACCAAGCACGTATCAATTCCCAGATCGACGCCAAAGAGGTGCTCAAACAGCGTGGCCATGCCGATGAGGCCGGCGATGCCGCCGAGCACGCTGACCCACCTCGATTGACGGCGCGACAACAGCAATAATGCGCCGCCGGCACACACCGCCGCGATCGCGGTGTTGACGAACATGCTGATGCCATGGCCGCCCCACTGCGTAAGGAACGGCCAGTCGCCCGCCCAGCCGACCATCGTGGTGACCCCACCGACGAGCGCAAGAGTGCCCAAGACCTGCGAGACGATTTGCGCCGGTCGGTGACAACGCAATGGAAATGGATGAACGGGTGGGTCCAAGCGACCTCCTTGCCGTCTCACTATAGCAGTTACGAATTTGCGGGGTATGAGGTTGGCGGCAACCGCGCATCGAGTTCGGCCAAAAGCTCTTTCACCGAAAGGCGGGAAATGACTTCGCCCGGGCGAAACAGCCATCGTACGGTGCCGGACGAATCGATGATAAAGGTCGTGGGCGCCGCCACGTCTTCGCCATGCTGGCCGGCTTTCGGATGAAGTACGGACGCGGCGGAAATGAGTTTCTTCTCGGCGTCCGCGACGACCACAAGGTGAGGATAGTCCTTCTGGGTTTTCGCCGCATCATCCAAGGGATCATTCGAAGCGACGATAATTCGTGTATTCCGTTTGGCAAAGTCCGCATGATGCTTCTCGAGCTCAACTAGCTCGATCATGCAGACCGGTCACCACCGGCCGCGGAAGAAAAGCAAAATGGAGTTCTTATCGCTTTTCAAATTCTCTTGGCTAAATGCTGCGCCATCGGCCAGCGTGGTCGTGAACGGCGGGAACGGCAGTCCCACCTTAACCGGCCCCGCATATGCCGGCGTTGCGAACATCCAGAGGAACGCACTCCATTGCAGCGCGGCCAAGCCGCCGAAGAGGACAAGGAAGACCCATCGCGTCACCGTGCGCCGCTTGGCTAGTGCCGCAACAATCAGCACGACACCAAACGTCGCAAGGATCGGCATATACCACGGCGTGAAAAGAATGTGGGCGCTGACTTGTGCGAAATAGGCTCCCATGCCGGCCAAAGCGAGGAAGATGCCTAACAACAGAAGGCTACGGCCAGATCGAAGTGGCGCTGAAGTCGCCTGCGGTGTGAAGTTGCTCATGCTTTGTCTCTCGGTCACGATGGCTCGGGGTTATCGAATGATTCTATGTTTTCGGAATCGAAATCTAACTCATCATCGCCGACGTCCATGAACGCTTTGCAGTGAGGGCAGGTTTGAATTGTACCCGCCAAGGCAGCAGCGAACGTTGAGGCTTTGCCGCACTCCTCGCAAGTTGCTTCCAAGTCCTCGTTCGAAACAGTTTGCGCCGTTTCGGCGCGATGGCGGACGACCATTCTCTGCTCATATTCTGCCAAGATCGGTGCAGCCCGCTCTACATCTTTTCGTTCAATCCAAACCTGCGCTTTGTAAAGTTCTGGCAATTGCCCCAGCCACCCCATCGCAACATGAGAGATGTCTTCCGTGACATACGCCTCGATTCCCGCGTCCGCCAACATATTTCGGACAATGTAGGCTTCTGGATTACTAGCCGAATTGTGCACCGCAACAGCGTCATCCAAAGGCATAACTATTTTCCCTCCGTCATCTCCGCCGCCCGCAGCGCATTGACCAGCAGCATTGTAATCGTCATCGGCCCCACGCCACCCGGCACCGGGGAGATGGCGCGGGCAATCGGGGCGACGGCGTCGAAGTCCACGTCGCCGACGAGTTTGCCATCGGGCAGTTTGTTCGTACCCACGTCCACGACCACCGCGCCAGGTCGCACCATATCGGCAGTGATGCACCTCGGTTGGCCGGCGGCGGCGACCAGGATGTCGGCAGTGCGGCAAAGCTCAGCCAGGTTTCGCGTCTTGGTGTGAGCGATGGTCACCGTGGCGTTGCCGCCGGGCCACTTCTGTGCGAGCAATAGCGCGAGCGGTTTGCCCACGATATTACTTCGGCCCACGATGACGACGTGCGCTCCTTCGATGCCGATGCCATTGCGCACCAGCAATTGCTGCACGCCATGCGGCGTGCAGGGCAGAAAGCGCGGATGACCGGCCGCCAGCAGGCCGAGGTTTTCCGGATGGAATGCATCGACGTCCTTGCGTGGGTCAATCGAGCGAATGACCTTGGATTCGTCGAAACTCGCCGGCAGCGGCAACTGCACGAGAATCCCGTGCACTTCGGGGTCCGCATTCAATTGCGAAACGACTTCCAACAATCGCTCCTGCGTGGTGTCGGCCGCCAGATCGTGATCCCGGCTCACCATCCCGACTTTGGCACACGAGCGGCGCTTATTGCGCACATAGACCTGGCTGGCCGGGTTGTTCCCGATCAGCACCGTGGCCAAGCCCGGCGGGCGCTTTCCGGCGGCGACCCGGGCCGCCACTTGCCCGGCCAACTCGGCCTGCATCGTTTCCGCAAGTTTCTTTCCGTCGAGTAGTAGTTCCATGCATAAGAGTTTACCGCCGAGACGCAGAGTGCGCAGAGGTAATACCGAGAAGACTCTCCAGTTTTTCTCTGCGCCCTCTGCGTCTCCGCGGTAAACTCTTGTCTCTTTTGGACTTCACACTTTTCGGCGCTGGCGGTATCGTTTTGCCCATGCATTTGGTAATCGTGCTACCGGTGTACAACGATTGGGCCGCGGCCGATGCGCTGCTGGCTCAGATCGACTCTGCCCTCGTTCGAGCGCAACTCTCCGCGCGTGTACTGCTCGTGGACGATGGCTCGGTGCAAGCGCCGCCCCCCGGTTTCGCCTCCGCATCCTTCCGCGCCCTGAACGGCGTGAAACTTCTGACACTTCGCCGCAACGTCGGCCATCAGCGTGCCATCGTGCTCGGCTTGGCCTACCAACACGCGCGCGGCAACTACGACGCCGTCCTCGTTATGGACTCCGATGGCGAAGATCGCGCCGACGATGTGCCGCGACTGGTCGAAGCCTTCGAAGCAGCCAACCGCGAAAAGATCATTTTCGCGGAACGTCGTCGCCGGACTGAGTCGCTCGTCTTTCGCGCTTTCTATTGGCTCTACCGGCAAATGCATTTGGTGCTGACCGGTCTGCGCGTCCGCGTCGGCAACTTCAGCATCCTGCCGGCCGCTGCTGTCGAAAGCTTGATGGCCGTGCCGGAGACGTGGAATCATGTCGCCGCCGCCGTCTTCAAGAGCCGGCTGCGTTACGACACCATTCCCACGACGCGGGGCTTCCGCATCGCCGGCCGGTCGAGCATGAACTTTGTCGCTCTGGTGGTCCACGGCTTATCGGCACTATCAGTGTTCGGCGAAATTGTCGGCGTGCGATTGATGGTCGCGAGCACCGCGCTGTTCTTGACCGTCGGCGGGACGGCTGCCGCCGTGTTGGGGTGGTCCTTGGGCACCAACCGGCCAATTCCCGCATGGGCCGCGGTCGGCGGCGGGTTGGCCGTGGTGCTGCTCACGCAACTCGTGGTCGTGTCGTTTTTGGCCGCATTATCGATTCTGTCCGCACGCAATGCACAGAACTTCCTGCCCCTGCGCGATTGGAAGTTCTTCGTACGCCGGGCCCGGCGACTGCCACATTCGGAACAGCTTCGCAACGCGGCGTGAAAAAGCCGTTCTCACTTATTCTTTCGACTCGTTAGGACTAATCCGCACCCGGCGCTTCTCGTGCGCGATCAGTCGCGAACATGGGACGACTCAATCCTTCTTGCGGATCCCTTTGCACTTGCCGCGCATTCTGAACCGAATCAACTCTCGATTCTCGATGCGAGGGATTCGCCATGCGACGGTGGTATTTGCAATTGTTGGGCGCAGCCGGTTTGGCTGTGCTTCCGAGCGGCTTGTTGGCTCAGTCGCCCCCGCAGCGGCAGTTGCCACCGAACCCGCCACCCCCGCCGGTGCCCACCCGTATCAGCGGTGACCCGGAAGCGTTCCGAGCGGCATCGCCGTACAATCCGACGTTCATCGGTCGGCCGTTGCCGAGCCCGATTTACAACCTCCCGAATTTCGTGCTCTGTTGTGAGTGGCCAAATCAAAGCTTTGAGCCTTTCGTTGCGCCGAATTGGCGTGACGGTTGGGGTGATCGCTGCGGCGACTACAACTCCTGCGGCGGCATCTTCCGGCGCAACAATTTCGGCTGCGGCGGATGCGACTCTGGCTGCGGTGGCTGTCACTCCGGCTGCGGTTGCACCGGCAACGCACCGGCCGCTCCGCCCCCGCCGCCGACTCGTGCCCCCGTCCAAATGAAGCAAGTGCAAGCACTGGAACCGGTCGGCTATTGGTTCCACAAAGAGAAGGATCCGGCGCCAGTGCCCGCTTGCGAGGCCTGCCCGGTACACGGCCCAGCGCCGGCCCATCACCTGCCGACCGGCGCAAACCTAGGCTGCACCAACTGCAGCTCATGGGAATCGGAAGCGGTGTTCGTGTTCGGCTCTTGCAAGCAATTTTTCGGCCAGCCCACTCACGATTGGTTGCATCGCGGCCGGTAAGAATTCGTCAGAACATGGATCGCCCGGCGCGATTGCGCCGGGCGTTTTCGTTTGTGCACCTAAAACAATGGATGAGCTAACAGAGCAAATCCATGATTCAAATTCACCGGTTTGGCAATGTCACGCACCAGTGCGAACATTTGGCCGTCGACCAACTCCCGGCCTCAGTCAGCGACCTGGCCGACGACGATGTCATCTGGATCGATCTCCATGAGCCGACAGCGGAAGAAGAGCAAAGGGTCTTCGAGCAGTTTTTCAAAATACACACTCTGACACTCGAAGACATCACAAAGCCACGGCGAGAGAAAGAGCAGGGGGCGCATCTCCCCAAGGTCGAAGAGTTTCCCAATTACTTATTCGTCATCGTGAACCCACTGCCCAAAGAGCTGACCGATGCTCAAACCAAACCGGTAACGGAAATCCCGGCCCAGCATCGCACCATTGTCTCTTGGGTGCGGTCGCTCCGGCGCACCCGGCCGCAACTCAGCGCCATTCTCTCTCGCAACGTGCTGATCACGCACCATTATCAACCGCTCGCCTGCACGGCCGAAATCGATGCTTATGTGCACCGTCATGGGGACTGCGTCGGCCGGGGCCCGGACTATGTGTTTCACCTCATCCTTGATGCCATGGTCGATGAGTACGCGCCGGTCGTAGAACGCGTGGCCGATCGGCTCGATCGGTTGGAATCGCGCATCTTCCGCGACCCGAGCCCGAAGATTCTCTACCGCATCCTTCGCCTCAAGCGCTTGGTCACATCGCTGCGGAAGACCTTGATATTGGAACGCGAAGTGCTCGCTCGGCTCACTCGCGGCGAGTTTTCACTCGTGGAGGAACGCGAACGAGTGTACTACCGCAATGTGTTCGACCACTTGGTCCGATACACGGAGCTCATCGAGTCGGCCCGCGAAATGGTGACCGACCTCATGGAAGCGCATCTGTCGGCGACGTCGAACCGGCTCAACGCGATCATGAAAGTACTGGCGATGATCTCAACAATCATCCTGCCGATGACACTTATCGCCGGGATTTATGGGATGAATTTCGAAACCGGATTCTGGCCGGATTTGAAGAATCCGTGGGGCTTTCCGATTTCGATCGCCTTGATGGGCCTGACCGGCCTGATCGCCTACCTCTGGTTCCGCTGGAAGAAATGGGCCTAGTCATGAACTCCATCTTGGTCATTCATCCGTACAAGTCCGGCGGCGTGTGGATGTTCGATGACCCGAAGGTCGGCCTGCACCGCGAGCCCTTCGTCTCGGGTGCCGATGACATCTTGGACAAAATCACATCGCATATCCCCAATGCGGAGTCGGGCGTCACGGTGTTGTTTTCATCGCAACCGTTTCCAGGCTTTGAGCACGAGCTGAACTGGCAGCGCGGAGAATTCTCCGGCAACTGGTATCGCAGTGCCAAGCTCGGAATGGAAGGCTGGCTCTGCCCAGCACTCTTCAAGTATTTCCCGCAAGCGCCCGAGAAGATCTACGTGCAAGTGAAGCCCAAATCCTAACGAGCCGGAAGCGTAAGCGACGGAGTATTCCTAACTCCGTCGCTTACGCTTCCGGCTCGTTAAATGCAAATCCAAATCGCCGCCAACTCGCGGGCACCGCAGCCTTCAATGTCATCGCTTCATGTGAAATCGGATGCTCGAATTTCAATCTCCGCGCATGCAGCGCGATGCCGGGCGCGAAGTCAACTTGGCTATCATACATTCGATCGCCCACGATCGGACGGCCGCGTGACGATAACTGCACTCGCAGTTGATGCGTTCGGCCGGTGCGCGGCCGCAACTCCAGCCACGAGAATCCGCCCGCCCGGGCCTTCGTTTCATAATCGGTCCGCGCCTGCTTCGCATCCGGCGCGTCCTGTTTCAGCGCTTGCACTTTCGCTTGCAACGGATCCTTCCACAGCCAGTCGGTCATCGTGCCCGCGGCCGGTTCAACCACGCCATCGATGACTGCCCAATAAATTTTCTCGACCGCACTTTCGCGGAACTGCTCACTCAATCGCGCGGCCGCCTTGCTCGTGCGTGCGAACAGCAGCACACCGGAGGTCGGTAAATCGAGGCGGTGCACGATGCCGAGGAAGACATTGCCGGGCTTTTCGTACTTGGTTTTGAGGTAAGCCTTCACGGCCCGGTCGATTGTTTCGTTGGTGCCGTCGAAGTGCGTGCTGCGGATGCCGGCGGGCTTGGCCACCGCGATCAGGTGATTGTCCTCGAAAAGAATGTCGAGTTCGTCACCCACGCGGCATCCCTTGTGCATCGTTCTCATTATAATTAAATCGTCGCCCGAGGTTGCGCAGGAGTTTATGAATCAATATCCATTGGCCGAGCGAAAGCTGATCTATCGCGTGCTGCATTCGCAATTGGCCGAATTTCCCGACCTGATGGATGGCGAGTTTTTGCTCGATTTGCAGCGGTCGCTGCAAACAATCGCCCAGGCCGAGGGCATCGATGTCGCCGATCACGGGGCCTGGGATGAATGGCTTGGCAACGTGCCCACTGCCTGCGATGTTCGCATGGCAGGCCGGCGAGAGCTGTAATGCCGTTTGCCTCCGCACTATCGACTGAGAAGTCCCCTCTGCGTGCCGTCGCCGAGGTTGTGGCTGCCACCAACACGCTGCCCGGCCCGCCCAGCCTCGCGGTCGTGTTCTTCTCGACGCACCATTTGCCCGCGGCCGCCAACATTGGCCGGCAACTGCAGGAGAAGCTCGACCCGGATTGTTTGATCGGCTGTCAGGGCGAAGCGATCGCCGGCACCGGACGCGAAGTCGAAGGTGAGCCCGCGCTGAGTTTGTGGGTCGCTCACTGGGGCGGCAAAGTCACGGCCGAGTGTTTTCACCTCACACCGGAATTGACGCCTGATGGCCCGACGCTTTTTGGCTGGCCCGATTCGCTCGTCGATACCGACTTCACCAAATCGCTCATGCTCACGCTCGGCGATCCGTACACATTCCCCGCCACCGATTTGTTTTTGCCCCGCCTCAACGAAGACTACGCCGGCTTGCGCGTCCACGGCGGCATGGCGAGCGGTATGAGCGATCGCGGCCAAACCCGGCTTCTCTTGAACGACTCGGTTTACGACGATGGGGCCGTCGGTGTGTTGCTGCGTGGCAACGTTGGCATCCGCGGCGTGGTGTCGCAAGGCTGCCGGCCCGTGGGTCATCCGTACGTTGTCACCAAGGCAAAAGAAAACATCATCTTCGAGCTCGGCGGAAAGCCTCCCGTCTTTCAACTTCGCGATCTCTTGCGACAGTTGCCGGAACTCGATCAACAAATGTTTCAACAGGGCCCGCATATCGGCCTGGCGATGAGCGAGTTGAAGGATCAGTTTGGCCGCGATGATTTCCTGGTGCGCAATCTCTACGGCATGGATCCGCAAAATGGCGCAATCGCGATCACCGATCGTGTGCGCGTGGGGCAGACGGTGCAGTTCTTGGTGCGCGATGCCGCCAGCGCGGATGATGACCTGCACGTCTTGCTGAAGCAAGACCGCGAGAAACACACAGGCAAGCCGGCCGGCGCGTTGATGTTCACCTGCAATGGCCGGGGCACGCGGTTATTCCCGCATCCACATCACGATGCGGCCGCCATCGCCGCGGAATTCGGGCCGATTCCGCTGGCTGGCTTCTTCGCTGCCGGGGAACTCGGCCCCGTCGGCGGCAAAAACTTTCTGCACGGATTCACCGCCAGCGTGGTTCTGTTCGAAGAATAAATGAGACATTTGAACCGCAGAGAACGCAGAGAGCGCTGAGAAAACCAAAACTAGGCATTTGGTTTTCTCAGCGCTCTCTGCGTTCTCTGCGGTTCAATCTTTTGATTTCTTCAAGAACCTTAACACCGCCTGCTCGTCGCGGCTCAGGCCGCGGCTTGCATTCGTCACCGCCCTCACCTTGGGCAGCTTGTGATCCAAGTAACCCTCAATCACCGCGGGATGGATGTAGCACTTTCGGCACACGGCCGCCGTGTTGTTCAGCTTGTCCGCGACCGCCGCAATCGCCTTCACCACATTACGCTTCGCCTCGGCCATCGACTCGAAGACGAGCACTGAGCCCAACTCCGATGCCGCCTGCACCGTGCCGGCCCACGTTCGGAAATCCTTCGCTGTAAAATCCTCGCCAGTGATTTCGCGGATGTAGTCGTTCACATCCTCCGACTTCACATCGCACACTTTGCCGTCATCGTCCAAATACTGAAACAACTCCTGGCCCGGCAAATCCTGGCTCTTGCGAACGATCTTCGCCATGCGCGGATCGTCGAGCTCCACTTCCTGGCGTTTTCCGCTCTTGCCAACGAACGAGAGCCGCACGGACCCGCCGCGAATTTTCGCATGGCGATCCTGCAATGTCGTCAGGCCATATGATTTGTTCGATTGCGCGTACTCCTCGTTCCCGATGCGGATGTGCGCGACATCAAGCAAGCGCACGATCGCGGCCAGCACCTTTTCGCGCGGCAACCCGGGCAGGCGCAAGTCTTTGGCCACTTGCGATCGCAAGGCCGGCAGGATTTTCCCAAACGCAATCATGCGCTCGTATTTGGCCGTATCCCGCACTTCGCGCCACTTCGGGTGATACCGGTACTGTTTGCGGCCCCGGTCATCGATGCCGGTGTACTGCAAGTGACCATTGGCGTAGGGACAAATCCAGACATCGCGATAAGCCGGCGGAATGACCAGCGACTTGATCCGCGCCAGCGTGGCCCGATCACGCACCGGCTTACCATCAGGACGCTGAAAACGAAATTGACTACCGGATTTGACTCGGCGTATGCCGGGCGCGGAATCATCGACGTAGCGTAACTTGGCGGCGCGAGCGGATTGCGTCGGCGTTTTGGTCATGGGCCTCGCGGGTGCAAACGACGTACCGGCCACAGGAACCACGACGCGTGGGCTAAAGTCAAATCAATTTGCTCATTGGTGGTTTCGACGGCGGCATTCGGCACCGATTGACCCCCCACCCCGAAAACGGCAACGAAACAACGAAAGTCGCAACCGGGGAGCACTTATCGAGTTAGCGTCCGCTGCGCCAAATCGGGTCGTGTGCGGATTCCTGGGCCGAGGCAAACCAGCGGGTCATCGTCATCTTTTGCCGAGTGTAGAAGTGCACGCCCTCGGTGCCCTGGATGTGCAGGTCGCCGAAGAATGATTGGTTCCAGCCGGTGAACGGGAACCACGCCATCGGGGCCGGCACGCCGACGTTGATCCCGATCATGCCCGCGTTGAAATGCTGCTTGAATTGCCGGGCCGCATAGCCCGAACGAGTGAAGATCGAAGCGCCGTTGCCATAGGGCACATTTTTGCCAAGTGATAGTGCCTCGTCCAAATCGCCTGCGCGGACAACTGACAGCACCGGCCCGAAGATCTCCTCTTTGGCCACGCGCATGGTCGGCGCGACTTTATCGAGCACACTCGGCCCGAGCACGAAACCATCGCCGCGATAGGCCTTACGGCCATCCAGCGCGACCGTCGCACCTTCCTTGGCGCCGATGTCGAGATAGCCTGACACTTTGTCCAAATGTTCCTTGCTGATCACCGGGCCCATGTCCACGTTGCTGCCATCGTCGGTTGGCCCGACTTTCATCTTCGCGCCCATTTCACAGAGCAACTCGACCAGCGGATCCGCAATCTTGCCCACCGGCACCGCCACGCTGCCGGCCATGCATCGCTCGCCGGCACAGCCGAACGCCGCCGCCTGCACGGCCTTGGCAGTCTGTTCGAGATCGGCATCCGGCATGACGATCAGATGATTCTTCGCTCCGCCGGCAGCTTGCACCCGTTTGCCATTCTTTGTCCCCGTCTCGTAAACGTGACGGGCCACGTTGGTCGATCCCACGAACGAGATCGCTGCGACCAGCGGGTGGTTGAGCAGGGCGTCCACGCACTCCTTGTCGCCGTGGACGATGTTGAAAACTCCGTCGGGAATACCGGCTTCGACTAGCAATTCCCCCAAGCGAATCGACGACAGCGGCACCTTCTCGGAGGGCTTGAGCACAAACGTGTTGCCGCAAACCAATGCCACTGGATACATCCAGAGCGGTACCATCGCCGGGAAGTTGAACGGCGTGATGCCGACGCACACGCCGACCGGATGGCGGACGGTCTCGCAATCGACATTGCACGCGATGTTCGGCAGCGTTTGACCCATCAGCAGACTTGGGATGCCGCAGGCGAACTCGATCATCTCGATGCCGCGCATGACGGAGGCACGCGACTCGGTCATGGTCTTGCCGTGCTCGCGGGTAACGAGCCGGGCGAGGTCCTCGGCATTCTTTTCCAACAATGCGTGATAGCGGAACATGAGCCGGGCGCGATCGACCGCGGGCGTCTCGGCCCATTCTGGCAATGCCGTGGCGGCCGCTTGCACCGCGGCATCCACTTCTTCCGCGGGGCAGAGTGGAGCACGAGCGATTTCTTGACCCGTGCTGGGATTAAAGACTTTGCCGGTGCGGCTGGATTTGCTCTTTTGAAAGCGCCCGCCAATCAACAGCGGCACGTCCTGAATCGTCGCGGTGCTCATCGCCGGCTCCCAAAATTTGTCGGTCCCGTATTCTACCCGGAGTCGCCGTAAACGGGTATGATCTAAGACTAACCACAGAGGCACAGAGACACAGAGAAAACACAAAGTGGTCTTTGTTTTCTCCGTGTCTCTGTGCCTCTGTGGTTAGTCTTTCGAGAGGTAATTGCCATGCCAAGAATCGTGCGCGGCGGTCTTATTCAAGCCAAACTCAACGAGTCCGCCAACTCGCCGCCGTCGAAGATCAAAAGCGCGATGACCGAAAAGTCCGTGACCATGATCGCCGAGGCGGCCGGTCGCGGGGCGCAGGTCATCTGCATGCAGGAACTGTTCTACGGCCCATATTTTTGTGCCGAGCAAGAGATCAAGTGGTACGACCTCACCGAAAAGGTGCCCGACGGTCCGACTACCAAGCTGATGTGCAACGTCGCCAAGAAACACGGCGTTGTGCTCGTCGTGCCGCTGTATGAGGAGGACGTCACCGGCGTCTATTACAACACGGCGGCCGTGATCGATGCCGACGGCAACTATCTCGGCAAGTACCGCAAGAATCACATCCCGCACTGTGGCCCGGGCTTCTTTGAGAAGTTCTACTTCAAGCCCGGCAACCTCGGCTATCCGGTCTTTGACACCCGCGTCGGCAAAGTCGGCGTTTACATTTGTTACGATCGCCACTTCCCCGAAGGGGCCCGGGCTCTGGGCCTGAATGGCGCGGAGATGGTGTTCAATCCCTCGGCGACGGTGGCGGGGTTATCCGAATATCTTTGGAAGCTCGAACAGCCGGCCCACGCCGTCGCGAATCAGTTCTTCGTCGGCGCGATCAATCGGCCTGGCACGGAAGAGCCGTGGAAGATTGGCGAGTTCTATGGCCAGAGCTATTTCTGTGACCCGCGTGGCCAAATGCTCTCGGTGGGCAAGCGAGACGCCGATGACATTGTGATCGCCGACATGAACCTCGACATGATCCGCGACGTCCGCAACACCTGGCAGTTCTTCCGCGACCGCCGCCCGGAGACGTATGGTGCATTGACTCAGTTGTAAAAGACTATCACCGAGGCACAGAGACACAGAGAAGAGGTTTTCTCTGTGTCTCTGTGCCTCGGTGGTTAGTCTTCATGGGAACCTTGAAATGACCAGCAAACGAACGCCACTGCCGATCGCTAACCACAAACCCGAAAAATACACCGGGCCATCCAAGGCCGAAGTGCTTGCGATACGCAAGGAATATCTCTCACCGGGCTTGATCACGTACTACTCTGACCCTTTGATGATCGTCGAAGGCAAGATGCAGTACGTCTGGGATGAGACCGGCAAGCAATACCTCGACGCCTTCGCCGGCATCGTCACGATCTCGGTCGGCCATTGTCATCCCGCCGTGGCGGACAAAGTCAAAGCCCAAGTCGGCAAACTGCAGCACGCGACGACGATCTATCTCCATCCGGCGATCGGCCAACTCGGCAAGAAACTCGCTGAAAAAATGCCGGCCGGGAGCGGACTCACATCAAGCTACTTCACCAACTCCGGCAGCGAAGCCGATGAAATCGCAATCCTGATGTCGCGCGAATACACCAAGAATCACGACGTGATCGGCCTGCGCAACGGCTACCATGGCTGCACGCAACTGGTTCAGTCGCTGATCGCGCAGAGCCCCTGGCGGTTCAAATCGAACACCGCGGTCAACGTGAAGCACGCGATGCCCGCCTACTGCTACCGTTGCCCATACGATCTCGAATATCCGAGTTGCGGTGTGAAGTGCGCTCACGATGTCGAAAATGTGATTCGGTATGAGACACCGGGCGAGATTGCCTGCTTCATCGCCGAGCCGATCCAGGGTGTGGGCGGCGCGGTCACGCCGCCAAAGGAATACTTCAGCATCGTCTATGACATCGTCCGCAAGTACGGTGGCCTATGCATCGCCGACGAGGTGCAGACTGCCTTTGGGCGGACCGGCGAACACTATTGGGGCTTCGAGAACTGGGGCGTGAAGCCTGACATCGTGACGATGGCCAAGGGCCTGGGCAACGGCGTGCCCATCGCCGCGTGCACCACACGCCCGGAAATCGCGGCGATGATGAAGAACAAGAATCACTTCAACACCTTCGGCGGCAATCCCGTCAGCATGACCCAAGGCTTGGCCACGCTGGAAGTGATTGATGCCGAGAACATTCAGCAAAACGCCAAGGTCGTCGGCGGGCATCTGAAGAATCGCCTGCTCGAATTGCAAGAAAAGCACAAACTTATCGGCGAAGTCCGCGGCCTAGGCCTGATGCTCGGCGTCGAGTTAGTCCGCGATCGCAAGACCAAGGAACCCGCCAACACCGAGACGAACAAGGTCATGGAATTGTGCAAAGACCGCGGCTTAATCATCGGCAAGGGCGGCCTGTTCGGCAACACGCTTCGCATCAAACCGCCGATGTGCATCACGAAGACGGATGCGGATTTTATGGCGGATACGTTGGATGAAGTGTTCGGGTTGGTTTGAATCGGTTAGCCGCGACGCGGAGGCTTTGCGGATCGCGCTCGCAGAGACGCGCTCCGCTCCGGAAACCTTCGCGTCGCGGCTAACCGTCAGACGTGGGCCGGCGGTTCGATCTTTGCCACTTTGCCTTCCGCGAGTAGCTTCTGATACTCATTCCACGTCATCGACGCCTTGCCCGTATCAACCTCTTTCATGTTGATGCAGCCGCTGACCGGACATACCAGTGAACACAAGTTGCAGCCGACGCAAACGTCTTGCTTGATCGTGAAACGGTTCACAATGCCGCCGCCGGCACCGGGCATAATCTCGAGGCCGCCGGAGCGGACCACCTGCTCGGCACAGCCATTTTTCATGTACTCCGCTTCGGGAACTTGCTCCCATCGAATCGACTGATGCGCTCCGTCTTCGCAGGCGATGTAGCACAGCCCACAGTGGATGCACTTCTTCTGATCAATTTCAGCGACGACTTTGTAATTGAGATCCAGTTCGCCCCAATGCTTGATGGTCTGCGCCGACTTGCCTTGGAAATCGCTAATCTTTTCGAAACCCTTTTCACGCATCCAGTTTTCTAGCCCGGTCGCCAACTGCTCCACGATGCGGAAGCCGTAGTGCATGACCGCGGTGCAAACTTGTACCGAGCCCGCTCCAAGTAGCAGGAATTCAACCGCGTCCTGCCAGGCTTGGATGCCGCCGATGCCGGAGATCGGCACACCGATCTTCGGATCGTTGGCGATGGCGGTGACCATATTAAGGGCAATCGGCTTGACGGCCGGGCCGCAGTAGCCGCCGTGACTACCGGAGCCGCGCACGGCCGGCTTGGGTGCGAGCGTGTCGAGGTCCACGCCCATGATCGAGTTAATCGTGTTGATCAGCGACAGCGCGTCGGCCCCGCCTTTGACCGCTGCGCGACCGATCACCGTCACGTCGCCGACATTGGGCGTGAGCTTGACCATGATCGGAATGGTGGCGACTTCCTTGACCCACTCGGTAATCATGCACGAATATTCTGGCACTTGGCCGACGGCTGCACCCATTCCACGTTCGCTCATGCCGTGCGGGCAGCCGAAATTCAATTCGATGCCATCGACACCGGTGTCCTGAGTTCGTTTGACGATTTCGTGCCAGGCCTCCCGATTCGATTCGACCATGAGCGATGCGAACAGCGCGTGTCTCGGGTACGCTTTCTTGACCGACGCCATCTCCTGCAAATTGACTTCCAGCGTACGGTCGGAGATTAGCTCGATGTTGTTCAGCCCCGCGACCTTCCGGCCATCGTAGTCCACAGCGCCATAGCGTGAGCAGACATTGACGATCGGCTCATACCCATAGGTCTTCCAAATCGCGCCGCCCCAGCCGGCATCAAAAGCGCGACGTACCTGATACTCCGAATTCGTCGGCGGCGCTGACGCGAGCCAAAAGGGATTCGGCGCTTTCACGCCGCAAAAATCAATGGACAAATCTGGCATTGTGAAATTCCTCAAGCCTAACCACCGAGGCACAGAGACACAGAGAAGAGGCTTTCTCTGTGTCTCGTGCCTCGGTGGTTAGGCTTTCTTGTTCAACATCCCATCAATTCCCCAGGCGGCAAGTTTGCCGTCCTGCACGGCATCCACGATTTCGCCGCCGCCGCGGATGCAGTCGCCGCCGGCAAAGAGTTTCGGGATGCTCGTGGCACCCGTCGCTCGATCGACGACCACTTGGTTCTTGATCAATTTCAAATCAGGCAGCGCCTTTAACAAGTCTAAGAGCGGCTCCTGACCCAGTGCTTTAACCACCATATCCGCGGCGATCTCAAACCGCTCTTCCGGAATCACTTCGAGCGCGCTTTCCCGCGATGCCGGGTTGCTGAGCCGCGTGCGCGCAAATTCCATGCCGGCAACTCGACCATCGGGTCCAGCGATGAATTGCACTGGCTGCGCAAAAAACTCGAATTTGATTCCGTCCTGCTTCGACAGCTCATACTCGTACGCGAACGCGGGCATCGCTTCCTCACCTCGGCGGTAGGCGATGATCACTTCCTGCGCACCCAGCCGGGTCGCGGCTGTCGCCACGTCCACGCCGGTGTTGCCCGCTCCGATTACCAGTACTGTCTTGCCGACTTCGCATTCGCTGTAGGGCTTTGTGTGCGTTTGGAAAATAAAGTCCAAAGCCTCCCACACCCCCGGCAAGTTCTCGCCAGGAATTCCCAGGGGCAAAGTGCGTCCCAGCCCTACGCCCAAAAATACTGCATCAAACTCCGCCAGCAATTTCGCGACTGCCGGGCCGGTGATCCGCTGGTTGAGCCGGATATCGACACCGATTTGGCGGACCAGTTCAACCTCGGTGAGAGCGAACTCGGTCGAGATCTTATACGCCGCGATACCCAATGTGTTCAAGCCGCCGGCGACATCGCGGGCCTCGAACACGACAACATCGTGGCCAAACTTGCGAAGTTCATGAGCGCACGTCAGCCCGGCGGGCCCCGCGCCGATGATGGCGACTTTCTTGCCCGTGGGTTTGCCGGGAGTAAAGAACTTCACGCCCTTGGCGGATGCCGTATCTGTTGCGTGCCTCTGCAGCCGGCCAATCTGCACCGGCGATTTGAGTAGTGTGTTATCGACGCAAGCGCCTTCACAGAGGACCTCGGTCGGGCAGGCGCGGGCACACGAACCGCCGAAGATGTTGGCTTGGAGAATGGTCTTGGCCGCCCCGAGGTCATTGTCATGCATAATCTGGCGGATGAACTTCGGAATGTCGATATGTGTTGGACAGGCCCGTGTGCACGGGGCATCGAAACAAAACAGGCAGCGTGTCGCCTCTACCAGCACCTCGTCGCCTTCCAATGGCGGCGGCACATCAGCGAATCGCTGCTGAAGAATCTCAAGACTAAATCGCTCGCCGGCCTTCGGCATGAAAAACTCCAAAACCTCTTAACCGCGGAGTTCGCAGAGAACGCTGAGTAATCCACACTTGGTTTGTGGTTTGCTCAGCGTTCTCTGCGAACTCCGCGGTTCAAGTCTTAATTCAAACTTCCCGCCCGTTCCCTCGGCAGCCACCTGCCCCAGCCTTTGGCATCCACGCACTTGTAGTCGTTGACGATCTGCTTGCCGCGGCTGTACGTGTGCTGAGCGAAGCCGGCGAACTGCATCCCTTGGTACGGATTCCAGTCGGCACCGGTCTCCATCTGCGCGTGATCGACGGTGAACTTTTTGTCCGGGTCGAATACGACAATGTCCGCGTCGCTGCCGGCTGCGAGTACGCCCTTTTGCGGATACAGCCCCATGATCTTCGCCGGGTTGGTGCAACACTTCTGCACGAATTGGGCGAGCGAGAGTTTCTTGCCGAGCACGCCATGCGTGTAAACCAGTGGCAATAACGTCTCTAACCCTGGTAAGCCCATCGGAATTTTGGTCCAGTCGCCTTCCCAGCGGGCCTTCTGCGCCTTCTTGAATGTACAAGTGTCAGTCGAGACCACGCAGACTTCGCCGTCCACGAGTCCTTTCCAGAGGCGATCGATGTCTTTCGGCTTCTTGATCTGCGGGCAGCACGCGAAAAGGTGGCCGTCCTCGCCGGCAAACACCGAATCATCCAGCAGTAGATACTGGGCGCACGTCTCGGCATAGACATCGACGCCCCGTGCCCGCGCCGCCTTGACGATGTCCGCGCCCTCGGCCGTGGACATGTGCACGATATAGAGCCGACCCCCGGTGACTTCGGACCACATGACCGCTCGCTGAATCGCCTCGGCTTCGATGAAGTTTGGCCGCGTCATCGCATGCAGCCGGGCACCGTATTTCTTCATCTCATCAGGGTTGTGGTGCCGGGCGATCAGTTCGTCGAGCACGCGGGCCGATTCAGCATGGACAAGCAGCATTGCGCCGAGCGTCTTAGTCCGTTCAAGCGTGTTGAAGATCGCGCGATCGTCGGACTGCCAGCCTTCGGAGGCGTAGATCATGAATTCCTTGAAGGTGGGGCAGCCCTTCTTGACCATTTTTTCCATCTCAGGGCCGTGCCGGTCCCAATTGGTGATGGCCATGTGGAAGGCGTAATCGATGCACGCCTTCGGCTTAGCCCGTTCTAGCCAGGCGTCGTAAGCGTCCTCAAGCGATTGTTCACCATAAGGAATCGCGAAGTCGATGACGGTGGTCACTCCGCCGCGCGAGCCGGCCCGGGTGCCGGTGTTCCAGTCATCCGACGATACGGTACCGCAGAACGGCAGTTCCAGGTGAACGTGCACATCGATGCCGCCCGGAATGACGTACTTGCCCGTGGCGTCAAGGACTGTGGCCCCGGTGCGATCGAGGTTCGGTGCGACGGCGGAAATTCGTTCACCTTTGACGCCGACATCCGCTTTTTGCGGCCCCTCGGCCGACACGACAGTACCGTTGGCGATGACCAAGTCGTAAGACATCGCAGAACTCCCTGGTGAAGGTTTTCATGCTACCCCGAGCCGGAAGGGAGTGCAAGCAACCGAATTGGGGAAAGTCCAATGTCCGAAATCCACCCGATTGTCTTCCTCTTCGACGTAGACAACACCCTGCTAGATAACGACAAAGTCGCGGCCGATTTGAGGAAATATCTCACCCGTGCCTTCGGGGCTGAGCGGCAGGAACGGTACTGGGCGATCTTCGAGGATATTCGTCGAGAGTTGGGCTACGCGGACTATCTCGGAGCCCTGCAGCGCTATCGAGTTGAACGGCCGTACGACTCGCATTTGCTGGCGGTGTCGTCGTACTTAATCGACTACCCATTCGCAAACCGGCTCTACCCGAACGCGTTGGATGTGATCGAACACGTCGGGCAGTGGGGCCCGACGGTCGTCCTGTCGGATGGCGATGTGGTGTTTCAGCCACGCAAAGTCGAACGGTCCGGCATTCTCGATGCAGTCGAGAGTCGAATTCTGATTTACATCCATAAGGAAAATGAACTCGCCGACGTTGAGCAACGCTTTCCTGCAAAGCACTACGTGCTGATCGATGACAAACTCCGAATTCTCGCCGCTGTCAAGAAGGTGTGGGGCGATCGATTGACAACGGTGTTTCCGAAGCAAGGGCACTACGCGAAAGATCCGAAGGAAATCGCAAAATACCCGTCAGCAGACGTGACGATTGCCCGGATCGGCGACCTGTTGAATTGCACCTTATCGGATCTAGTGCGACTCAGTGGGATCTAACTTGCCGTGCCGATGTAACTCGTCAACTGCAAATGTTGAGGGGTTTGAAAAAAGCTCGGATTCCAACGGCAATTCGACGAGGCTATGAAGTTCAACGCTTCCGGAATGGCGATGCCATTCTCCGCTAGTTGCCGATGATTAGCTTGAACCTTTTTCCAAATGCCAATTTCTTCTTCGGTCGCCGTATATCGCGCGCGATAAGGTACTTTTTGGCCGACCAGCAAAGCGAGATAGCCTTCGACGCCGAACATATCGCTCGGATGAATCAGGCTATACCTCCAAGAGATGTTGGGTCCGCGTTCCTGGTAATAGTCCACGAATTCTTGGATCGGCCCCAATTCAGTCTCGGCGCGGCAGGTCTGCCAGAATTGCGAATTGACTCGGGTATTGAATCGGTAGTGAATCGCCAAGAAATCGCGAATCGTATCCCAGGCGCGAGCATTGACCAGATTGTAGTATTTCACCATCAACGGCGTCGGCTGATGGTTGCACTCGTAGAGCGTTTCGGCCAGGAATCGCGATTCGTCGCAGATGATCGCGAGCGCGGTCGATTCCAGCGGTTCGACAAAGCCGGATGAGTTACCGACTGCCACCACATTCTTGACCCAGGTGCGCTCATATCGACCTGATACAAATTTGACGATCCAGGTGTTGTCGATGCTCGGATTCTTGGCGCGGAACTCACGTTCGGCTTCTTCATCACTGATGAATGACGAGGAATATACGTACCCGCGGTTGACGTAATCGGGATGATCGATTCGCCAGCACCATCCGGATTCCATAGTTTCGGCGATTGTGTACGGCAGTATCGGCTCGTCGGTCCGCGGCCATGCACTGACAACGGCTCGATCGCAGAAAAGCGAAGACTTGAAAGAGATGAAGGGCTCTTGCAGGGCCTTGCCCAATAGCAGGGAGCGGAAACCGGAGCAATCCACATACAAATCGGCGGTCAATGCCTGGCCAGATTGCAACTGGACGGCGGTGATGCCGTTGTCGTCTTGCGTTGCGCCTGTGACCGTGCCTTCCAGGATCGTAATGCCACGTTGAACGGCGCATCGCTCCAGATAGGCGACGAAGCGCCGGTTCTCCAAGTGATAGCCAAAGGTGCGATCGATCAGCGGCGCGCCATCCGGTCGACGAAGGAAGATCTTGTTCTGTTGCATTAGCGCTGCAGACGTGCTCGCATATGTAAAGTCATCTTCACAATAAAAGCCGTTCCGGTGACTTAGCTGATCGATTTTCCAATCCAGTTGAACATCAAAGGCGTATTCGAAGGATGGACGCGGACCCCAGAGAAAGTGAATTCCTAATTTCCATGACGGCTGAACCTCACGATAAAACTCTCCAGGGTCCAGTTCGAGGCCTCCGTGCAAAAATCGCGGCATCGCGACCGTCGTACTTTCACCGACGCCGATGACGCCGATTTCCTTTGAGCGGACTACCGTCACCTCCAGCTCCGGACATCGCTTTTTCAGAATTAGGGCCGCGAGAAAACCGGCGCTGCCGCCGCCAACAACCAGTACGGAGCGAATGGCAAGAGAGAATACGGACATTCAACGGTCCTCACGTTCAAATCGAGTGCAGATTCACATAATTGCATAGCGGAAACAAGATTGCAACGAGTAACTCAGTGTTGGCCGACGTCAACTGTTCCCTACAACAATCCGCGGAGCATTCCTGGAGACCGCAATGCAAGGCAACCCGCAAGTCATCGATGCACTCAACCGCGCGCTCACCGTTGAGCTCACCGCCATCAATCAATATTTTTGCCAAGCGAAGATGTGCAAGAATTGGGGCTTTCTGAAGCTTGGGGCCAAGCACTACGAAGAATCGATTGGCGAGATGAGGCATGCCGAGAAGCTCATCGATCGAATTCTGTTCCTGGAAGGTGTGCCAGAGATCGCTCGCTATGATGTGATCCGCGTGGGCACGAACGTGCAAGAACAGTTTGAAAACGATTTGAAGTTGGAAATGAGCGGCGTGACACATTACCGCAATGTCATCGACCTTTGCACGAAGGTGCAGGATCATGGTAGCCGCGAATTAGTTGAGCCGATCTTGGTTGAGAGCGAAGAGCATGTCGATTGGCTGGAAACGCAACTCGGATTAATTCAGTCGCTCGGATTGCAAAACTATTTGTTGTCGCAAGTCGGTGAAGGCGAAGCGGAAGCCCACTAAGTTTGGGATCGACGGACAACTAAACAGTGGCCAACGCCACGCGGAGCTTTTGTCGTTCCGCGGCGATGGGGCCGTACTCTTTCAGATATTCGCGAAGTTTTGGGTGGCAGGCGGTGCAGCCGTTTCCCGCGTCGGTGAATAGTCGCAAATCATCGACTGTGAATGCGCCATTCAGAATGGCTTCAATAATCATCTCTTCGGTGACGCAAAGGCAGTGGCAGACATATTCGCCATCCTGGCAACTGGAACAACAATTGTTGGCATGCGCCTGTTCGGACATCCTTCGCATTCCCGGGTTGTTGAGATTCAGTCTCAACTAATCTAATTCTAGCTGGCTTGTTTGAGCCGTCAAGCAAATGTTCCGCGGCCGGAACGTATTTCCGCCCACCAACCATATCTGCACTGATCTCTCGTCTAAGTCATCTGTGAGGCGCGCTCAGCCTTTTTGGCAGAAAAAGGAATTTCTGCTGGAACTGAGTGGCCCCACTTGAGTGGGCAGAACTTTGCCTCGGCCTTATATCTGGTTTCATGACGCGCATTGAGATACCTGCGGCGGAATTGCATTTCATCTTCTCCCGCAGCGGTGGGCCAGGCGGCCAGAATGTCAACCGCCGGGAAACGAGGGTCCAGCTTTCGTTTGATGTGCCGGGATCTGTCGCCCTGACCAATGGGCAGAAATCGACGATCTTGGCCCATCCGGCCGTGCACCATCTTCTCACTGACGCCGGCGTGATCCTCCTTGCCGTGGATACGCACCGCAGCCAAGGCGCAAACATCGAAGCCGCCAAAGAGCGTTTGCAAGGATTACTCGACCGGGCCCTGGCGCCGCGCAAGAAACGCCGAGCGACGAAACCGACCCGTGGCTCAAAAGAACGCCGGCTCGACGAGAAAAAGCGGCGGTCGCAAACCAAGGCATCCCGGCGAAACACGCAAGATTGACAATTCGGGCGAGCGAACTTCGATTGACAAATCTCATGTCTTAGGCAATAGGCGGCGTTCCGAACGGACTCGGGGCGGAGTATGCGGCGCAGAATTCTGAAGGCGTGGCTCAAGGCGGGCGCGTGTTTCGCGCTGGCGAGCGGCTGCGCCACCGGCCCGCTTCTAGACAATCCCGTCTCCATCGGTGAACCACCCCCACCGAATCAGCCAAATCCTACGTTCGTTGCGATGGGCGCGCCGGACTATGGGTGCGTATTCGAGACCTGTCTCGACGTGATTGATGACTTTTTCGAGATCTCACTCGCCAATCGTTACGATGGCCGGATTCGCACTTTTCCCAAAGTAGCGCCCGGACTTGAGCAGCCCTGGCGGCCCGGCTCGCCCGATGGGGCTGAACGATTCCGCTGCACGCTGCAGTCGTACGCCTACGTTTGTGACATCGTCATTCAGCCCGGAGATTCGGGCGGCTACATGATCTCTGTAACGGTCAACAAATTCCTGGAAGATTTGCCGCAGCCCCTGCGAGCGACCGCGGGCGTCGCCGCATTTCGCTCCGACAATGACGTCGATCGACGCTATGAAGTGGTCGATCCGGAACGACCTGAGTCGAACTGGATTCCGAAGGGCCGTGAACCATATTTGGAACAAGAGATTATTCGCAAAATCGGCAACAAGTTGAATTCGAGGAAATAGAAACTAACCACAGAGACACAGAGGCACCGAGAAGACAGTTCTCTCGGTGTCTCTGTGTCTCTGTGGTTAGGCTTCTTCCGCCATGGGCAGCTTTACCGTGAACGTCGTGCCTTTGCCGACGACGCTCTCCACGCGAATGCGACCGTGGTGCATTTCGATGATCTGTCGGCAGACGCTCAAACCTAGTCCGGTGCCCCCGTTGCCGCTCTCGTCTGGGGTTTTAGTCGTGAAGAATGGTTCGAAGATGAGCCGCAACCGCTCTGATGGAATACCCTGGCCGGTATCCGCGACGCGAATCTCAGCCATTTGGCTTTCGGTATTCTCGCGCACATCAATTAGCATGCGGCCGCCCTTGGGCATCGCCTGCCGGCCATTGATGACGAGATTGATCAAAATTTGTTCGATCTGGCCTTCGATGCCAGGCACTTTGGGCCGGCCATGATAGCGCTTTTCCAAGCGTACCTTGTGCTTGGTCAGATCTTTTTCCGTGAGCAAGAGCACTTCTTCTGTTAGAGCGACGAGATCGACGAGCGATCGTTGAGTTGAAGTATTTCGGGCGTAACCAAGCATCGAGTTAACGATCCCGGCAGCCCGATTGCCGCTCTTGAGGATTTTTTCAAATGCTTGCGTGCAAGCCGGATCTTGATTGGCGGCTCGGATGCCGAGCTTGGCGTAATTGATGACGGTGGTCAGGATATTGTTGAACTCGTGGGCGACGCTTGACGCGAGTTCGCCGACGCTGGAGAGCCGCTGCGCTTGCAGCAGTTGGGCCCTGAGATGTTCCGTTTCGGAGCGGGGTGCGAGCACCTCGTTGCTGGTCATTGCGACGCGCCTCCGTGGCCCAGACCGCCATGCCATTCCCCCGAACCAGCTGATGGCAGTCCTGGCAAAAATTATCGGTCAGGCAGAGCCTGCCACTTCATCCGAAACAAACCTCGTTTCTTGATCGGAACGTAACATTTTCCCTCAAGAATCGGGCGACAGGCTACTATGAAAGAAATCGCAAGAATGGCCTCTTGCGGAGGAAGGGCCGATGCGCTCGGCGAATCTCTGGATCGGCGGACTGATGATTGCATCACTGGTGGCCGCTGCGCCGGCAGTGAACCCTCCAGCGGCCGAGAAATCCAAATCAACGCTGTCAAATCACGCGGCGCAAACTTATGCCATGGAACTCTATGGCTTCGTCCAAGCCATCAAGAACCAATATGTTCGGGACGTTCCTGAGGAAGATTTATTTTTCGCCGCGATGAGCGGTCTGTTCGAAGCGGTCGGCGAGCCCATCCCGCCGAATCTGCGCACTCAACTCACGCAGCCAAAACCCAACGAGTGGGACGGTTGGGCCCGGACCGCCGCCGGGCTGTCAGGATTATCGCCGTCACTACGAACGCTGGCCGGGCCCTGGTTGCATATCGCGGGCCGGCAGCAGCGACGTCCATTGGCCCAGTCCGAGTGTTTGGCCCTTCTCATGCGCTTGCGCATTGGCCTTGGGGACAGGACCGCACTGCGAGACCGGCAGGATTTGGTTGTCAGCATCAATGGGCTCTCGAAAGTGCTCGACCCATACTGCGGCTTCACCCACCAAAACGAATTCACGCTCGAGAATGAAGACACATATTCGACAGGTTTGCAGTTCGACATCAACGCGGCGCCAGACCCGAACATGCCGGCGGCCAATTCCGGCCGCCTGCCGGCCACACTGACGATCAAAATCGTCACGCCCGGAGGGCCGGCACAGCGTGCCGGCCTGCGCCCAGGGGATACGGTCGCACGAATTGATGGCCGCGCATGCAATGAATTCACGCGCGAGAAATTACACCAACTGCTTTCGAGTCCGGCTCCGGAAGCCGGTGATCCCGACACATCGATGGATCACGCGTTTGAAGTTCGCCGTCCTGGGGTGGAGAAATCTCGAACGGTGGTGATGCGCCCTGAGAAACCACGCCCTGAAAGCGTATTTGGTCTCAGGCGCCGGCGTGACGGGTCCTGGGATTACCGGATCTCGCAGAAAGATCGGCTCTGTTATGCGCGGATTGGTGCGATCGGCGAAGTGCGAACGAATACGACCACGACGCACAGCACGCCGATGGAAATCCAGGGCATTTTGCGCCAGATGCAGGCCGAAAAGTGTGAGGGGCTTATCCTCGATCTGCGTTGGTGCCCCGGTGGATTTCTCGAGCCGGCCCTTGCGACGGCGCGAACGTTTGTTGGTGAAGACAAGTTGATCGTGTCACTTCAATACCGCGACCCGACCAAGAATACTCCGGCCTTGGCCACGCCTCCCGGCGAATCCATTCTCGGTCCGACAATGGTAGTGCTGATTAACAATGAAACCATTGGCGGCGGGGAATTGATCGCGGCAGCCCTGCAGGACTATCACCGCGCCACCATCGCCGGCGAACGCACTTTCGGCAAAGCCACCGTGCAGCAGAAGCTTGATCCCAATCCCATTGGTTTGGATTACAAGATCAGTGCGGGTGTGTTCCTGCGGCCCAACGGCAAAAACCTGCAGCGATTCCCCACGAGTAAACCGAGCGATGATTGGGGCATTCGGCCCGACCCGGGCCGCTGGCTGCCACTTTCGCCGGCTGCTTCAAAACAGTTGAAGGAATGGTGGACTTGGCACGTCCTGAGGCCAGCCAATAGCACCGAAGCGCTTCCGACCGATGATCCGGAGATTGACCCGCAACTCAACGCCGCGATCCAGATGCTGCGGCAATTGACGTCGCAGGCAAAGAGCTAGTGGTTGTCTCGTGCCGCCAGTTGATCTTGGACCTGTCGCTGCACCCGCAACGGCGCACCGTAGTCGCCACGAATCGGCGTCTCCTGTGCATGAATGTATGCCAAGAAAAGCACACTGAGTAACGCTTGCGCGACACACGTAGTACCGAGCCAAGCTCGCGCATTTCCGGACTGCCACTCGGCGAACGCGCACTGTGCCACCCAAACAAACATCAGTGGAAATGTGATGATCATGTAATGGCGATATACCGGTAATCCGGTCACGGTCAGCAGTAACCCATAGCCACCGACAACTGCAGCGAGGGTGAAAGCGCTCGGCCCGCGATTGATGTTCCAACCACGTTCTAGCACCATACGCCAGAGCCAGCGGCCCACGATGGCGATCATCGTCACTGCCAGCACCACTTGCAAAACGACCACGAAATACGTTGCGTGTCCTCCGATGATCGGCCAGCGAAGAAAGTCTCCTAGGTTGCGTCCAAGCGAATATTCGAGATCAAATCCGAATGGCTCGGTGACCCAGTAATACCAGAACTTTGGTTCCGCCAAGTGCCACAACTTGGCTTTCGCCGACGCCGAACGCTCAGCGACGAAAAGCAAATGATACAACCATGGCCAGGCAGGAACGGAGCCGAGACACCCACCCGCAAAGCCGCTCAGCCAACGCACGCCCTTGCGGTCGTAGAGCAACGCCCAAAAACCCATACCGGCCGTAAAGAAAAACGCGCCCGGGTGAATTTGCGCAGCAATGATCGCGAGCAGACCAAACGCAAACGCTCCGAGCCGTCGGTCGCGGTACCACCAGGCGGCCAAGAGCGCAACCGTGATTGGCGGCATCACTGATGGGGGCCAGATCTTGCGATGGAACAAAACCGCGAGTGGGTTCACGCACACCAAAGCAAGTCCCCACCACCACGGCTCGCACTCATCGCTGGGGATGACGCGCCAAATAAACACGGCCAGTAGACCCAACGCGAATGCGTTAAGTGCCATACACGCCATGTTGAGCTGAACCGGATCGTGCGCTCCGACAAGCTTCCCCAGACCGATGAAGATCCAAACGCTCATGCCCGGGTGAGGCACATCCGCGGAGTTGGACATTCCAGTCCATGGGAAGGGTTCGCTGACTCCGACGCGCTGTGTGCGCTCAAAGGAATAGATCTCGTCGGCTTTGTATTCCATGTCGCCGGGCCAAATGAGCCGCAAGCCGACACCCAGAAAGAGCGCGCATGAAATGCCCGCGATGGGCCACAGCAGTTTTTTGGCAGGATCGGAGCCTGAGATCATGCCCCGTCATAGCCGAAATGGGGCATTTACGTGAAGAGGAGTTGATTGGGTACGGATTGATTTAGCGGGAAAGTGTCATCCCGAGGCTTAGCGAGGGATCTGGTTGGGCAGATCCCTCGCTAGGCCTCGGGATGACACGATAGGGCCTCGGGATTGCACCTAAGTCTTCGGGAATAACACCAAGCAGACCGAGTTATTCCGGCTTCATCTCACCGCCGGCTTTGGGTTTGTTTTCTTCGCCGTTCTTCGGCTTGGCCTCTTCGCCAGCCTTAGGCTTCTTCTCGGGTACTGGAGCATCTTTGGTTTCCGCCTTGGCTGCCCCGAGGTAGGCCGCGGATGTCGCGTCGGTTCGCCGCGGATTCTTCGGCATCGGGTAACCTACCAAAGCCAAATAGCGCCGATAGGCGACGATTTGCACACCCTTCTTCGTGCCGGTTTCGCGCAGCTCACCAATCTTCTGGTTGATCTGCATCATCGCTTGAACGCGAGGGTCATCTTCGGGGCGGCCAGACCGGCCGGCCGATTCGCTCAACTCCGGCTGTTCCCCTAGCACCAGATAGGTCGTCCGCTCGGTGATCCCCGGTCCCTTGATCGTACGGCTCGGCAGATCGACGTACGCGTCCACGATGATGCCCTGGCGCTCCAGAGTGCGCATGATCTCTTGCAGGTCCGACTGGCCATCTCCGTCGAGGTCGAAGATGCCTGCCAAGGCCACATGCTCGCGCTGGCCCGAATTCCACGACGGATTAAAGATCAGATCGCCAGCCAAGATTGGCTCGCGAATCGGGTTCGTCTGGTCAATGATCCGAGCAGCCGAAAGATGTCCTTCGAGAACTGAAGCAATCTCGATTGCACCTTTGCGTTCACGAGACGCCGCCGTCTTATTATTGATGCTTGGCGCCATCACGCTAAACGTGAGATTGGGCCTCGCGAAATCCAACGAGCCCAAATTGATGTAGACCAAACCGTTTTCGCGGTCCACCCGCAGGATAGAGCCCTTCGGGGTATCTGCGTCAATTGAATTTGGCGGCGTAATTCGCGACTTCAATTGATCGATCTGCTTCGCCAGATTCAGTTTTTCTTCCGAAGCCTTTCTCTGAGAGCGGTCCGCTGCAGCGGCATCATCGCGGCGGGCTTCCTTCTCCTGCTTGAGCTGTTGGCTTTCCGTGTCGATCTTGGCGATCTGCCCGGCGTACCATTCATGTTCTTTCTTCTGGACTTCGAGAATATCGTTTTGGGCTTTTTTGAAATCGTCGTTCGCTTTCGCTAGTTGAGTCGAGAGCGTTGTTTTCTGCTGATCGAATGCGTCCCGTGTTTCCTTGAGTGTTGCCTCAGCCGTCCGCTTGTCTGCGACTGCTGAATCTCGTTCCTTGGTGAGTTTCGCGAATTGATCGAGATAGGTGGCGACTGGTCGATCCTGCGCGCCATCCCAGGTGATGCCCTTGTCCTTGAGTGATGCGGTGGTAGCGGTGTACACGCCCCCGGCCCCGCCTTTGAGTTGGGCGAGCTTTTGCTGGTCGCCTGGTGCTTCGTTGCCGGTGGCGATGGAGAGGACCAGCCGCCTGACGGTTTCCTCGTCTTGGGCCTTTTTCGCCGCGGCCGCCTCGGCCTTGGCCTTCTTCGCATCTTGTGCGAATTGGTCCTGGCCGGAGTAGCCAAGGTAGGTGAATACGCCTAGGGTCAGCGATGCGATGACGAAAAAGATGAGGGTAACAATCAGCCCAGTGTTGGATTCGCCGCTACTGGATGAGCTAGCGCTTTTGGTCTTGTTGCCGGCTTTGGCCTTTTTTGCCATGACGGGAAACTCCACAAGGCGGACGCCGCGTAACGGCCGGCCGCACTACGGGCGCAACGGATGTGAGACGACACATCAAAAATAGCAGACTAGTAAAGGGTTTCCAAGCACGCAGCGGCCGGGGAGTGGCGAAGCGTGGGAGGCGGCGTCCGGCGTAGCGGTTTTAACGGCCGCCACCCTTTTGCCGAGCCGGAAAGCCCGGCACAACCGGCCGGGTCGTTTGGCAGTCCAGCGGACAAATGCTAGAGTTCGACGCGCCGCGGGTCTGCCCGTCGCCATAGTCTTTGGTGCAGGATGAACGCATGCGTTTTCTCTTAGCGAACCCCTACTACGAGGAAATGAAGTCGCGGTCGGACCACACCCCCGATTGCTACGTTCGCCCGGGTGAGTACTTGCATCACATCTATTTGGATGGGGTCAAGTACGTCGTCGCTCAGGCCATGCTCGACTGCCTGGATGTGGCTAAATCCAAAGAGGATGCAGATGCCATCCGGCATCTTGAGTTGCACAAGACGCAGTTTGTATCCGCCAACGGCATGGATTTGTTGCGTCAGGCCGCAACAGACTGCGAGCTTGAACTCCTCGGCGATCCGCCGCCGAAGATGGAAGATGACGAACCAGCTACGCGCAATTCTGGCTATGCTCCGCAATCGCCCCGGCTGGTTTCTGAGACAGGCCTCTCAGTTTCGTTCCTCTTCGAAATGATTCTGAGGGCCGTCTACAATCGCGGCCGGCTGACTGGCTCAGAGATTTCCACGGAGTTGAAGCTCAATTTCTCCGTGCTGGCGCCTGTGTTGCCACTGATGCGCAAGCAGGGCCTGATCGACATCGTCGGCCAAAAAGGCTCCGGTGGCGATGCGGCTTTCGAATATGAATTGAAGCCGCCGAAGGGTCCTCAGGCGCTCGACGAGGCGCTTGCCAAAACTTCTTATTCTGGTCCGGCACCCGTACCGTTCGACGACTATGTCGAAAGCGTGGTGGCCCAGACGATTCGCAACCTCGTCGTGACCCGCCGCTCAATCAAACGGGCATTCCAGGATCTGATTATCACACCGGAGGTCTTTAACGAGATCGGCCCGGCAATCAACTCGGCAAGCTCGATCTTCCTGTTTGGCTACCCCGGGAATGGCAAAACCTCGATCGCCGAGCGCATCACGCGTCTGATGGGCGACGATATTTACATTCCGTACGCGGTTGAGGCGAACGGAGCCATCATCAAGCTCTTCGACCCGATCGTGCATACGGTGTCCACGAACAACGCCATCGAAGGCATGGACAGCCCATTCCTCAAAGAAATCTCGCACGACGAGCGTTATGTGCGAATCAAGCGGCCCACCGTGGTTACTGGCGGCGAGTTGACCATGCATCAACTCGATCTGCGCTTCAACGCCGTCGGCAAGTTCTATGAAGCGCCGTTGCAAATGAAGGCCAACGGCGGCATCTTCATGATCGACGACTTTGGCCGGCAACAGGTGCGGGCGATGGATCTGCTCAACCGGTGGATCGTGCCACTGGAAAAACGGTACGACTATCTCACGACAATAACAGGTACCAAGATCGAAGTGCCGTTCGACGAATTGCTGATCTTCTCGACCAACCTCGACCCGACGCAACTCGCCGACGAAGCGTTCTTGCGGCGCATCAAGTTCAAGATCGAAATTCAGAATCCAAATGAATTCCAGTTTCGGCAGATTTGGAAGCTCGTCTGCAAGTCACGCCAAATCGAATACGACGAGCAGGGTATCGATTATTTGATCGCCAAATGGTACGTGCCCACCGGCAGACCATTCCGGATGTGTCAGCCCCGCGACATTCTGGACCAAATGATTTCGATCGGCAAATACAACATGGAGCGAGTCACGTTTACGCCGGACTTAATTGACGCCGGCTGTGCGACCTATTTTGTCTCCAGTGAGCAGCGCAATTTCGGCGCCAAGGTTCGCTTGGATTAATTCGCCGCTTTACCGCTAAACTGTCTGGATGAGACCGCGTTCACGCAGCACACCGCCGGGCGGACATCGGCCCGTTCTTTTTGACGAAGTCTTCGCCATGCTAGAGCCACGGCCCGGCGAAATTGCCGTCGATTGCACGCTGGGTGCAGCCGGCCACGCCGCTGAGTTGCTTCGGCGAGTTGGGGCTGCCGGTAAGCTCATTGCCTGCGATCTCGATCCGGGAAATCTGGAAAGTGCTCGGGCCCCCTTAGACGCAATTGGCCATCCTTACGAACTGCATGCCACCAACTTTGCCGGCATTGCGGCACTGTTGCCCGACGGTGCCGACGTCGTCTTAGCTGACCTGGGTGTCTCCAGCATGCAGATCGACGACGCAAATCGTGGCTTTTCGTACATGCGCGATGGGCCGCTCGACATGCGGATGGATCCCAGCCGGGGACGGACGGCCGCGCAATTATTGGCGAGCATGTCGGTAGAAGAACTAGCCCAAGTGCTCAATGAACTTGGGGACTTCGACGAGTTCGGCCCTGTCGCCGCGACAAAACTGGCGAGCGCTATCTGCGAGTATCGCAAGACGCATCCACTCGACCGCACCGGGGATTTGGCCGAGCTGATTCTTGCGACGATTCCCGCCCCGCCTCCTCCGCCGGGCCAGCGCGGCCCGACGCTCCGGCAGTTGCGCTACCGGCCAGTTGCGTGTGCTTTCCAGGCGTTGCGTATCTTGGTGAACCGCGAATTGGCCAATCTCCAGGCACTACTGAGATCGCTACCAACCCTTTTGCGGCCCGGCGGCCGAGCCGCGATCATCAGCTTCCACAGCGGTGAAGATCGGTTGGTAAAGCAGGCATTTCGCGATGGACAACGATCGGGGGTTTACTCAGACGTATCGCCCGAGGCGGTTCGCGCGAGTTCACAGGAGCGATTCGAGAATCCGCGCTCACGCTCCGCCAAGCTCCGCTGGGCCCGCCGAGCTTAACCTTTTACTAGATCCGCGAATCGCCTGTTAATTGTGTCCCAGTTGAGAACGTTCCAAATTGCCTCGAGGTAATCCTTCCGGCGATTTTGGTACTTCAAATAGTAGGCGTGCTCCCAAACGTCGAGTCCGAAGACCGGCACTTCGTCTCCGATCAGCGGACAGTCCTGATTTTGTGTGGCCCAAATCTTCATTTGTTTCGCGGCGCGATCATAGACCACCCAGGCCCAGCCGCTGCCGAAGTGTTTTACCCCCACCTCGTTCACCGCTTGTTTCAAATTGTCGAGCGTGCCGCCCCAAGCTTTCAAAAAATCTTCAGATGGCTTCCCGCCGCCTTTGCCCAGAATCGTCCAGAAAAGTGAATGGTTGTAATGCCCGCCGCCATTGTTGATGACCGCGACTTTGGTTTCATCGGGCATAGCGGGAATAGCCTTCAATACTTCTTCAATCGATTTGCCGGCCCATTCGGTGCCCGCGAGCGCCTTGTTGAGATTATCCACATACGCTTTGTGATGCTTGTCGTGGTGGATCTCCATGGTCTTCGCATCAATATGCGGTTCCAACGCATCCACGGGGTAGGGCAGCGGTGGCAGTGTGAAGCCCGTGGGTTCTGCCGCGAGACCGGAATTTGGCAACAGGACGGCAGCGGCGGCCGAGGCGGTGACAGCGAGCATCTCGCGGCGACTGAGTTTCATGGCGTTGCTCCTCGAATGGGTATGCGTTGTTGTATGGGACTCAGCCGAGTGCTGGCCAATAGTCGGGCCGCGGCGCTGTGACGGTCATTGGTTCGTACCGAATGGGATGCAAAAACGTGAGCGACGCCGCATGAAGTGCAATGACCCGATCGCGTTCTAACTCGGCGGGCGGTCCAAAAGGTATATGAGAGCCATACGTGGCATCACCCAGAATCGGCCAGCCGCGCGAGGCGGACTGGATACGCAATTGATGCATCCGGCCTGTATGCGGCAACAACTCTAATAGCGTGGTGTCGCCCGCTGTTTCCAGAACCCGATAGGCCGTCTCCGCTCTCCGGGCATCTTGGATCGCTTCTGTCACGATCTCGGCGCGGGCGAGGTCTTGGAGCTTGCGCAGCCAGTCAACCCAAACACCTTCGGCGGGTTCTACAGCTCCACTGACAAGAGCGTGATAGACCTTCGTAACCTCGCGATGTCGAAACTGCTCCGCAAGCCGCGCCGCCGCTTTCGATGATTTTGCAAAAAGTACCACACCGGAGACTGGCCGATCCAGCCGATGCGGTACGCCGAGATAAACGTTGCCCGTCTTATTGTAAGTCGCGCGCAAATAGTCGCGCGCCCACGCCCAGAGCGTGGGCAAGCCGACGGGCAATCCCTGCGTGAGTAGTCCACCCGGCTTCGACAGCGCGAGACAGTGGTTGTCTTCGAACAGGACGCTCGGCGCGACCATTGATTGCTTACTTAAAATCGCCGGCGGCGGGTTTGCCGTCGAGTTCACCGCTGGCGGTGCCTTCGTACTCAGCGTCGTTGGCAAGGCCCGGATCGGTGCCGACGAATTTCGATGCCTTGCCATTGGCTTCATCTTGCGGCAACATCTTGATGGTCATCGCCGGGATGTCCTTGCCGTCCTTGGTCTTCGCGACTTTCGTTGTAATCGTCAGGTTTTTCGCAGTGACGGGTGACAGCGTTTTCTCATCGCTCCCAAGAATGTAGAGCGTGACTTCCTTCTTGTCGTTATCGAAGGAAAGCTCTCCGTGGTATTTGCCGAGATCAAAGATCTCGCCACCGTGCGGGCCTTTGCCATGCACGTGCTCGGTCTTGCCGTGGCCCTGTTTCGAATCACCTTTCGCTGACGGCGGCGAAGATCCGCAGCCAGTCAAGCCGATCGCGATTCCGAGGGAAAGTGCAGTAACAAACTTCATCGCATCCTCCTTGTTCAAAGTCCACCGGAAAAGGTGGAACTTATTTGAGCAATTCCGCTTCTGAATCTCCGAGTTCTACGAGTCGGCGAGCGTCTTGGCCGCTGAAGCGCCAGAACAACCCTGGATGGAGCAAAAACTCGCAAAAGGTCGAAGTGATGAGTCCACCGAGAATCACCGTGGCGACGGGATAGAGAATCTCCAGCCCCGGCTTCCTGCCGCCAACGACGAGCGGCACAAGACCTATGCCCGCGGTGAGCGCGGTCATCAATACGGGCGAAAGCCGTTCGAGGCTTCCACGAAGGACCATGTGCTCCGTGAAACCCTCGCCCTCTTCCTTCAACAAGTGGAAATAGTGCGTGACTAGCAAAATGCCATTTCGTACCGCGATGCCTCCGAGCGACACGAAGCCAACGAGGCTCGCCACGGTCAACGTCTGTTGAGTCAGCACCAAGGCCAGCACACCGCCGATGAAAGCCGTGGGGATGGCGTTGATAATTTGCAAAGCGATTCGCAGCGACGGGTACAGCATCAAAAGGACAATCAAAATACCCACGAGCGAGACACCCGCGAGCACACTGATCAAGAGCGTGGCCGCGCGCTGACTTTCGAACTGGCCGCCGAATTCGGCGTGATAGCCTTGAGGCATGGGCACGTATTGATTCACCCGGCGTTCGATATCGGCGACGGTGCTGCCAAGGTCGCGGCCCGCGACGTTGCAGCGCACGACTTGGCGCCGGCCAACGTTTTCGCGATTCACGAGATTCGGTCCGCTCGCCCCTTCAGGAAAATCGGCAACGTCGCCGAGCCGAATTTGGCCGCGGCCATTCGGCAGATCGAGCCGGAGGCCCTTGAGGCCCAGATAATCCTTACGAGCCGTTTCCCCCAGCTTCACGACCAGATCGAAACGCCGTTGGCCTTCCAAGACGCGGGAAACAGTCTCGCCTTTAAGGGCAGTTTGCACAAACTCACCGACATAACCCCGGCTCACTCCATAGAGTGCAAGATCATCGGGCCGTAACACGACGTGTAATTCATCCACGGTTTCTTGCGGTTCGATAATCGGCGTGGTCACACCGGGAACATCGCTGATCGCCGACTGTATTTGTCGGGCGAGCCGTTGCAGTTGATCGAGATCGTCGCCGAAAACCTTGATCGCCACTTGGGCCGAAACGCCGGAGAGCATGTGACTAATCAAGTGCGACAGTGGCTGCTCGGCTTCGATCTCGACGCCAGGGACTTCTGAGCGCAAGTCAGCGAGCAGCGTTCGCAGCAGCTCATCGCGGTTGCGGCCTGAGTTTGGGTCGAGGTTCAGGATGTACTCCGTGCGATTGATCGGCTCCGCGTGCTCGTCGAGCTCGGCTCGTCCAGTGCGTCGCGCGAAATGCAGGATGGGCCCATCGGGTTGAGCGTCTGTTTTTTGCAGCGTGAGCAACCTGGCATCGACCGCAGCACTGACTTCGTTCGAAGCTCGGAGCGACGAACCGCTCGGCAAAATGAGATTGATTTGGATGCTGCCTTCGTCAAATTTGGGCAGGAAATCGGTGCCGAGGCAAGTCATTTGCCAGACACTCAGACCGACGACTAACCATGTCGTGATGAGCAAAATTCCCGCATGGCGCATGCTGAAGCGGACAAGGTAACTGGCCGCCCATTTCAGTGAGCGCAAGAGGCCGCTATCGCGATGCCTATGGGTGACCCACGCTTGCGGCAACAGGTAATACGAGAGCACCGGTGTGACAGTGAGTGACACCAACAGCGATGCAAGAATGGCCACGATGTATGCGAGGCCTAGTGGAGTAAAGAGCCGGCCTTCCAAACCCGAGAGGGCGAAGATTGGCACGAACGCCAGGATGACGACCGCGGTGCCGAACACGACGGCCGAGCGGATCTCCCGGCTCGCATCGTAAACCACGACCAAAGGATGGCGTGGCACCTTGGCCAAAGTGTTTTCGCGCAATCTGCGAAAGATGTTTTCGACATCCACGATCGCGTCATCGACCAATTCACCCATGGCCACCGCGATGCCGCCCAGCGTCATAACGTTGATGGACAATTCAGTGCCGGTGATCCAGCCGATCAGACGGAACACCAGAGCGGTCACCGCTAGAGACAGTGGAATGGCCGTGAGCGTGATGAAGGTAGTCCGGAAGTTAAGCAGGAAAAGAAAAAGCACGATGACCACCAGGGCGGCCCCGATAATGAGCGCTTCGCCGACGTAGTAAATTCCGCGATCGATAAACGCTTTGAGCTGGAAGAGATCCGTGGTGATCACAACGTCGCTCGGCAGTGATGGTTCGAGTTCCTTGAGCGAGGCCTTAATCTGATCGGTGAGCCGGCGCGTGTCGGCGTGCGGCTGCTTGACCAGCGTCACGACGATGCCGGGCAGGCCGTCCAGACCAGCGTCTCCGCGCTTAGGAGCCGGTCCCGGCTCGACTCTCGCGACTTTGTCCAGCAATACCGGCCGATCACCGCTCGACTTCACTGGAATCTTGCGAAGGTCATCTATCACATCGGCCGGGTACGGCCCCAGGCGGCCAAGGACGCGAACTGGCCGCTCCGTTTGGCCTTCCTCGGTGTAGCCGCCGGAAGCGTTTGCATTGTTATCTTTGAGCGCCTGCTCGACGTCTTGGAGCGATACGTTGAATTCGAGCAGTTTGTCCGGATCGACGAGCACGTGATACTGCTTGGCGTCGCCGCCCGCGACGATCACCTCAGCCACTCCACGGACTTTTAGCAGGCGTGGGCGAATAACTCCGTCGGCGAGCGCCCGGAGATCCATTCGATTTTCGAGTTCGGTTTTGCCTTGGCGCGATATCGCATTGGGCTTCCAATTCATGCCGACCTGCATGAACTGGCCCATGATCGAGGCCTGCGGCATCATCGTCGGGCGAATGCCTTCGGGCATGCTCGCCGTGGTGGTGACGAGCCGCTCTTGGACGGTTTGCCGGGCAACGCGGACATCGGTCCGCCAATCGAACTCGACGTAAACAATGCTCAAACTCGGCCCTGACTGGCTACGGACGTCTTGCACTCCGGTTGCGCCCAGAATCGCGGTTTCCAGAGGGAGCGTGACGAGCGACTCCACTTCTTCGGGCGAGAGGCCCGCGCATTCGGTCAGAAGGACGACCCGAGGCCGATCGAGGTCCGGAAAGACGTCGATCGAAAGCGACGTGGTCACGTAGCCACCGTAGGCGAGCACGACCACGGCGCACGCCAGGACAATCGCCCGGTAGCGGAGTGAGAGCCGAATTAATGCGTTAAGCATCGCCGGACTCCGTTATTTCTCGGGCTCGTCATTCTTGTGCAAACTGCCGTCGGCGTGCATGTGGTAGCCCTTTGGTGCCGTGCTCGAGGACGATTTCATCATGCGGTTGATTTGAACCGCACCACTTTGTGCCACATAAACTCCCGGGGTGACGCTGTCATGGTTGGCGATGACCACACGGTCGCGATCCCGAGCGATGATCTGCACCGGCCTGCGCTCAAACGTGTCGGCGTTCTGTCGAAAGACGAAAGCACTTGCGCCCTCGCGAACCACCGCCTCGGCTGGGAGGATGAACACGTTGTCGATGCGTTCGGTGGGTATACGCAAGCGGACCTTCTCACCGGGCCGATATCGCCAGATGATTTGGGAATGGCCATCTTTTTCGATCGTCCGCGATTGGTTTGCGAGCGGCACGCTGAACGTGAATGTCCTGGTGATCGGGTCAATGACATTGGCAGATCGCTGAATCGAAAAGCTTTGGGGGGTTGTGGGCCATTCGCTGGAGTCCGCCGGGAAATCGACCGCAATGGGCCAATTCTGTGCAACGGCCCTTTCCACCAGCGGCACCTCGTCGCTAAATGATTTGCCTTCGATCAACAGCGACTGGTGGGAAACTAGCTCGCACATCGCCTGTCCGGCTTGGACCTGCTGGCTGTGAGAAACCGCCAACACTTGCAGCTCCCAAGGAGACTTCGCGGCTTCAGATTCCTTCGGAATGGGAGCAGAGACGATAAATTCCGTGACAAACTTTCCTTCCGCGATGCTGTCGATCTGTTGAGCGCTAAAGCCCTTCGTCGCCAGCTCATTGCGAGCGGCCCTGATCGCCAACTGCCAACGCTGGACTTGGGCGTCCGCTTGAGCGAGTTGGCCTGCTGAGGAGATGCCGGCGATCCGTTTCCTTTCCTGCTCAGCGATGCGCAGCTCGCTTGTCGCCTTGACCAAATCGCTCTGTATCGTTTGCAATTGCTCGCTCGTGAGCCGAAGCGTGAATAGCGGCTCACCCGGTTGAACCAAGTCGCCCGGAAACCGTCGAATATCAGTAACGACGCCGGCGATCGGTGCGACGACTTGCATGACGTTACGACCCGGTCGGTCGATGATGGTGCCAGGCACCTCAAGCGTTTTCCAAAATATTGCGACTTGCAGAGGCTTCGATTTCAGTCGTAAGTTCTGTTGCACTTGCGCTGACAAGAAGATCCTGTCGCAGGGTTCAGGCGAGGTACCGTCCGCAACTTCCGGCGTCGAGGCGGAGGGCGGATGAACCCATCCTGACCAATGGTCGCGCGTGAAAAAGCCGGCTGCGGTGAGAGCGCCAACGACGAAACCGAACGCCAAATATCGGCGCAAGTTAGCAAACGACATGATGGGGCCCTCCGAACAATCGACGACGAACCAGTGATGAAAAGATGATTTTGCAGACGCTCGCGCAAACTCGCGCAGCGCAATGCGGGCTGTTGACGGGAGGTCAAATCAGAAGTGAAAGATGTTGCAAATAAATCGGACAGCAACAGGATTGATCTAGCGGCGGCGGCCACCATCGTGTGGCCCTTTGCAGATCCAATTGTGAGGAGCAAACAATGTCCGTCGGGATCAGAGCGCTGGACACATCGATCGTGAGAATTTCGGCGGATGAACGCGGCGCGGCGAGCGTTTCGGCAGTTACATACACCGCGTCGTCATCGTGGTCCGGTGCATTCGAAGTCGGCTCTTCATCGTCGAAATCGTCGTTGTGATGGTGGCAACAGTTGAGATGGTGGTGATGATCATGCCACACAAACAGGCAGTTTGTATGGATGTGAGGCCGGCGGAGCTGACCCGATTGCTCGCCCTCGCTACAGCAAAAGCCCATCGCAGCCGACTGGGTCAACAGCAAACAGGGCATTAATATCAGTGTTAGCAGTCGACGGACCATCACCTCTAGTTTAGTCCATTGCCGCTCAATTGCACGAGGCGAGTTGAGCTTACTGCAATCGATTTCACGGCCCTACTCGGAGCTGAGGCCGGTCCTCCTGAAGCGTCCGCGCTGAATCCGCCACTGATTTAGTCGGCGGCTCCGGGATAGGTCGGGAAGAGGCCTTTCATACCCCGGTACCGGGGTTAGACCTGGCACTGAACCACTACTTCTTCTCTTTCAAAAACACTTCCGGCCGTTCAGCTTTTGCAATGACCACGATGCCTTCCTCGGTGATCTTGAAGCCGCGCTGGCGGTCGTATTCGGCATCGATGCCGACTTTCACGCCTTGCGGCACATGCACGTCCTTATCGAGGATCGCGCGGCGTATGTGGCAGTGACGGCCGACGCTGACGCGTTCGCCAAGAATTGACTCTTCCACCATGGCGTAACTGTTCACCCGGACGTTCGGGGCCAGTATCGAGCGGCGAACGTGGCCGCCCGAGATCACCGTGCCGGCGCAGATCATGCTGTCGAGTGCTTCGCCGCGCCGAGCGATCCCAGCTCCGCCGATCTCGGCGAACACTGTTTTGGGCGGCGGCAACATCGGCTGGAAGGTGCGGATGGGCCAGTCGGGGTCGTAAAGATTGAGCACCGGGTCCACGGCCACCAAGTCCATGTTCGCTTGGTAATAGGCATCGAGCGTGCCGACGTCACGCCAGTAGGGCACCTCTTTGCGGTTGCGATCGCGGAAGCGAAACGCGAAGACGTTGTGCGTGGCGATCATCTCCGGGATCACGTTCTTGCCAAAGTCGTGCGCGCTGCCAGGCCGAGCCGCGTCTTGGCACAAAAGCTCGTACAACACTGGCGCGGAGAATATGTAAATACCCATCGAGCCAAGGAAGTGGCCCGGCTGATCCGAAAGCGCCTCGGCACTGGGTGGCTTCTCGTAAAACGCGGTGACGCGATCGTCGGTGCCCTTGACCACAACTCCGAAATGCTTGCATTCCGCGAGCGGCATCGGAATGCAGCCGACCGTGAGATCTGCCCCGCGGTCGAGGTGTTGCTGCATCATTTCGCCGTAATCCATCTTGTAGATGTGGTCGCCGGCCAGGATCAGGACGTAGCGTGGGTTTTCCTTTTCGAGGGAATAAATGTTCTGGTAGATCGCATCCGCGGTGCCTTTGTACCAGTGCTCGTCAATCCGCTGCTGCGGCGGCAAGACATCAACGAACTCATCAAGGGCGGGGCTTAGGAAATTCCAGCCCAGGCGGATATGCCGATCGAGGCTGCGCGCTTTGTACTGCGTGAGCACGTAAACTCGGCGCAGGCCACTGTTGATGCAATTGGACAGTGTGAAGTCGATGACGCGGTACAGCCCGCCGAAGTTGACCGCCGGCTTAGCGCGGTCGCGCGTGAGCGGCTCGAGCCGGGTGCCTTTGCCGCCGGCGAGAATAAGCGTTAACACGTCGCGCATATGGTCTGCACGCCCCCCAACGTGTTGTATGGAGAGGAGAAGAGTTAACCGCAGAGTACGCAGAGAGCGCTGAGAAAAACCTGTTCGCGGTTTTTCTCAGCGCTCTCTGCGTACTCTGCGGTTAACTCTTC
>JBJMQS010000038.1:0-1535 GCA_045802605.1 Gemmataceae bacterium
GGGCGGTGTTCTCTGTTCCTGGAGCATTCCCGGGTGCTCCGACCACCCTTGAGATGGATCAACGACCCCCAGCCCAAGCGAAAGCAATGATTATCAAGTTGTTTTGAAAGAAAGGGAGTTCTAGGAATGAAACAAATCAGTTTGAAACGAGCATTTCTGGTTGCGGCCGCTATGACATTTGGGGTTTGCGGATCGGTTGGTTGGTCACAAGACGATGGTCTCTCAGTCTCCGTCGATAGCGCGCAAGCACGCGTGGGGCGACCTCTGACCCCCATGAGTGTTGCTGGCGTTGCACGTCGAACGACACGGCGAGCGGTAGTAGGGGGAGCAGCGGTCGGCGCTGCTGCAACTGGGGCTTACTATTATGGTAGGCCACGCTGCGGCTACTATCCCTATCCACCATGCTACTAGGTTCTTAGCAGACTCTACAGAAGATCAGCCACCAGGCAGGCCGCGGGGCTCCCAAGCCAGCGCACCGGCGAACTTTGCCGTCCATCAAGCTTGATGAGTTTGCGGCACACGTCCCGCGGCCCTCGCCGGAGGCATAGCGTCGAGCTCGGCAATCCGGCGGTCGATTTCACTGATCACGCGTTTCGAGAACGGCCCGAGGTGCATGTACAGCGCCATCAGCATCACGATGTAACGCAGCGCGCCTGGATTGGTCTTGGCAACCTCGACGAATGTCTTCCAGAACGGCTCGCGAACCTCCGGCAGCGCGCGCATGATCTTGTGCACACCGTCAATGCCGCCAAGCCTCTTGCGCACGTCGCCATCCGGAAGCTCGCGCCGCCGGTCCGACCGGTCGAGCATGACGGCGAGCCGCGACAGGCGCCCCGCATATGCCGCCGGGCTGAAGACGTGATCGAGCACGGCTCTATAATCCGCAAGGATGTCGCGAAGCGGACGCTTGGTGTCAAAATTGCAGCCGAGCGTGCATTGATCGCCCGCCTGCTCAACCTTCATGAGGTCATGACCTTTGTGGAGGCGGCCTTCGGCCGCTAGCCGCCGCGTCAGCTGTGTGCCCGGCAAAGCATAAAGCAGTCCAACCATGCAGACTGGAATGCTCGCCTCTTCGATGAAGTCGATCATTGCCTGGCCCATCGAGGCTTTCTCGGTGTCGAACCCGACAATGAAACCCGCGGTGACAAACATGCCGTAGCTGTAGATCTTATGGACGCACTCTGCGATGTTGCGTCTGGTGTTCTGCTTTTTCTTCATCTGGACAAGGGTCTCTGGATCCGGGCTCTCAATGCCAACGAAAATCGCGAAGAAGTTCGCGTCGTTCATTGCTTGTAGCAACTCGCTGTCGTCAGCGATATTGATCGAGGCTTCGGTCGAGAACTCGAATGGATAGTCTCGCTCTTGCAACCACGCTTTGAGCCGCGGCAGTAAGATGCGGAGGTTCTTCTTGTTGCCGATGAAATTGTCGTCGACGAAATCAACATGCCCGCGATAGCCGTGATCGTAGAGGGTTTGCAGCTCAGCGAGAATCTGATCGGGGGTTTTGGTGCGTGGCACGCGACCATACAACTCGA
>JBJMQS010000039.1:0-1770 GCA_045802605.1 Gemmataceae bacterium
GGAGCCATCGCAAATGATCGACCGGCGAGCGCGGCGCGCCACACGGACAACGCCGGTCTGCTCCAACTGCAATTCGGACGATATTATTTCTCAGGCCACCGCCCAGTGGAGCAACGAAGCGCAGGAATGGCAGCTGGCAAACACGTTTGGGCAACCGGCTCACTGTAATTTTTGTAATGGCCCATGTGGCATAGTGTGGTTGACTGTGAACTGAGCGGATGAAGCATCCCAGGCCAACCTGGCAATCAAACCGCAGCTTTGGTTAGTCCCTAAATAGTCCCCACATTACAATCGCATAGTAGCTTAGCACCGCGACAACGACGTTGATCGCGAGCGCTATCATCAGTTCAATCGGCAACCAAAAGCGCTTTTTCTCAAATTGGTCCATCGCCCGTCTCGCAGCGCTTGCTTGCGGCTGAAACGATCTCAGCACTGAAAAAGCATAACTCAGCCGGCGAGCGGGGATAGGTCAAAACTACTCAAGCGTCGCTTATTTGAGGACTGTGGCAGCGCAGCGTCACCTTCTTCCGCCAGGCGCAATATGCCCCGTAAGGTCCATTTGGCTGTCGTCAGATACGCGCCAAGCTGCTGCCCCGAAATAAGCGGTTAGCAACAGACCCGTCACGATGAGAAGCGCAAAAGAAAAACGGCTCATGTTCGTGACCCCGAAACCTCCGGTTACACTTTGAGCACTTTTCGCTGAGTCGGGGAATGTCAATCCGACTGGAATCCCCAGATTGGAGATGATTAGCCGGCAAGACGAGTTTGGTACTCAGCGGGACGTACCAAACCGGCCAACCGCTGGTCACGGAGCAGCACTATGCGCTGCATGGGTGTCCGAGATACGGAGTCTATCAGGCCCTGACCTCTTACTCCGCCGCTTCGCGCACATAGCGCGCTGTCGGTGTCCGCATGGTCACGAGTTCTTCCGCGGCGGTGGGATGTAGCGCCATTGTCGCATCGAAATCGGCCTTGGTCGCTTTCAATTTGACGGCCATACCGAGCAACTGGACCATTTCGGCAGCCCCGTCGCCCACGATATGACAGCCGACGACGCGACCGGTGGCGGCATCCACCACGAGCTTCATCAGCATGCGGGTGTCGCGGCCTGACATCGTTGCCTTCATCGGTTTGAAGTTCGCCTTGTAGACATCGACACGGCTGAATTTCGCTCGCGCTTGCGCTTCGGTCAGGCCGACCACCCCAACCTCCGGCTGGGAAAACACCGCCGTCGGAATGTCCACGTGGTCGACCTCAACCGGCCGCTTGCCAAACACCGTATCCGCAAACGCATGACCCTCGCGGATCGCGACCGGCGTCAGGTTGAGGCGGTGGGTGACGTCGCCGATCGCGTAGATGTTCGGCACCGAGGTCCGCGAGAAACTATCGACCGCGATGCCGCCATTGCTCGGATTGATCGCGACGCCGGCCTTCTCCAGCCCGAGATTGGCGACGTTGGGATGCCGGCCGATCGCGAACATCACCTGTTCGGAAGCGATGCTCGAACCGTTGGACAAATGCGAGGTGAATTCCTTGCCGTGCTTGTCGACCCTGGTGACCGTACAGCCAGTGAGAATGGTGATGCCTTCCTTTTCCATCTCACTGCGGACGTGGCTGCGGACGTCGTCGTCGAAACCGCGCAGGATGTTCTCGCCGCGATAGATCACCGTCACGTCGGAGCCGAGACCGGCAAAGATGCAGGCAAATTCCAGCGCAATATATCCGCCGCCTTGAATCACGATGCGCTTCGGCAATTCGGGTAAATGAAAC
>JBJMQS010000040.1:0-86209 GCA_045802605.1 Gemmataceae bacterium
GGGTCGCTTGCATGCTCACGCAAGCCGTGAGCATGGCACCCGATGTCGGTCGCTAACCATTGACGCAGATACTGTTCGTGCCGCGCCACTCGGGGCGCTTACGCAACCCCGCTCGCCAAAATCCCTTGAACGAAACACCGGTTCCCATTTTCATTTGCCTTCGGCCCCAAAGTGTCGGATAGTTCCTCTTGGCATTTCCTGTTGGCCGCGGCCGAGGTCAACAGAAATGTCCGCGGACTGTTCTGGGGGATGCGAGCGGGCGAGCGCCTCACGTTTTGTGAGGCGGGTGCTTCCACTTCTGTGGGGCCCATGCCCAATTGCGGTCGTCGCAGACGAACACCACCACCATTACTACCACCACCGCAAGCGACGACCGGGCGGCCATTTCCACTGCTCGCCCGGAGTGCCGCCCATTAAACAAGGCGGCGAGCTTCGTCAACTTCCGCAAAGTGGCGTGAGAGGAGCAAGCGCTCCTGCTCGAAGCGGAAGATTCACCAACAACAACTCAAACGCCCACTACACCCGCTCGCATTTTCCCAGGCAGTGCTGCGCGCAGCGATCCCTGTGTCATCGCGAGGCTTCGTCGTGTCATTCCGAGGCTCAGCGAGGAATCTGCTAGCGAAAGTCAATTGCGGGCAGATTCCTCGCAGAGCCTCGGAATGACAAAAACCTCACTGGTTCCCAAACGGAGTTTGGGAACCAGTGAGGGAACGAGGACAAACACAAACAAAAAAACCGCGCCTCGAATTAACGAGGCGCGGTCGAGTTGTTCGGATGATCGAACGCTTACGCGATCAAGAGACCGGCCTTGGCGAGCTTCGGGAGTTGCTGTTCCAAAGTCGGAGCCAGTGCTTTGCGGATCATCATCTTGTCGGTGACCGGTTTGCCATCGATCTGCATGTTGAGCACACCGCGGGCCACCAGGTCGGAAATATGATCGATCAGCTCGGCATGGGTGTTCTCGCCGTTGACGAACTGAATCAACTGGCGGTCGAAGTCGCTGAGGGTCACGCTCTGGTGCAAGGCATTCGCGACGCGGTGACCTTGGGTGGCTTGGTAGCGAGCCAGCGGCAACGCGGTCGGCTTCACGGAGACTTCGGTCACGAACTGCGGACCCCACACGTGCAGCTCAACGACGGCGGTGAAGGCTGTCGCGTAAGCGGAGAGGATGGCCTTCCCGAGGTTGGCCTGGTCTTCTTTCGTCTGCTGGTCGCTGGGTGTCGCACCTTCGGAGATTCGCTTGCGAGCGTCGATGCACAGTTCAGGGAACGGCAGCGCTTCCGGATATTTCTCGGACAGAATCAAGAACGCCGCCTTCACGATCGGGTCGCTGCTCGTCAGCGTCCGGCCATCGAACGCCTTGAAGGCCTCGGCCGCACCCGGAGCAAGGTCCGGAGCCGGCTTCTCGGGCTTGAGCGGCGACGACACGCGGAACTGGGTGACCATTTCCGGAGTGAGCTGGTAGTTGGGCCGAACGTCCTGGCGGACGAGCAACGTCTGGCGGAACATGCGATTTCGCAAGAAGTCCATGTATTGCTCGAGCTGCACTTGCTCGGGAGCGATGTTGCGGAGCGTCTGCTGGGCTTCGGGCGAGAAGCTCGAAGGCAACATGACCACGAAGTCGGCTTCACCCAAGAACCGCAGGCCCTTCGGCGCAAACATCTTCACGAATTCGTGGAAGTACATCGGGTGATTGTTCTCTTCCAGGTGATCGTGGAAGAGATAGTTGTCAGTCTGCTTGCTGAGGAGCTCGAGCTCTTGCTTGAGGAACATGCCGTACGGCGTGCTCTCCTGACGCGATTGCTTGGCGAGGAAATCGAGCAAGGCCCGCGACTGCTGAATCCGCTGCACCGGATCTTTAAACGGCCCGGCGTGAATGTTCATCATGTCGCGGATCATGCCGCGCATGTGCCAGCCGGGGTACGTGTTGTAGCTGATGTAAGCCACGCCGTTGGGAGCGAGCAGCTTGCCGCACACTTCGAGAATCTTTTCTTGAACCGCTCGGGGAACCCAAGAGAAGACGCCGTGCGCGATGATGTAATCGAATTGGCCCAAGTCGTCGGCAATGTCCGCGATCGACATGTGCTTGAGCTCGAGGTTCTTGACACCGACCGCTTGAGCGGTCTGCATCGCCTCGTCATTTTGCCGCTTGGAGAGCTCGATGCCGACGCACTTGGCGCCAGGCAGCGAGGACGCGATGCCGGTGATGTTGGCGCCGCGGCCCGAGCCCAATTCCAGCACCCGGCACTTATCGAGCGGGGCCGGCTTCATCCCGAATAGGGTGGCCACGGTGGCCAGCCGATCGGGGTGCGATTGGGGGAACGGATCGTTCGGATACGGCACCTGATCGTAGCTGTAATCCGAGTGCGTGCCTGGAGTTGTAGTGAGCGAAGGCTGGCTAGTCGGCGTTGTGCCCGTCATCGGTGTCGTCCTGCAAAAGGCGCGGCGAGGCCGCAAAAGGGATCGAGTTAGAACTATTAAAGTACAGGCCGGCGCAGGGCGTAACAAGAGGCGAACCGCGCCTAAGTTGTGTGCTTAATCGGATTTTGGCGATTTGGCCTAAGTTCCGGCATCACTCTTTCGGTGCTGGCGGCGGGCCTTGGCCTCGGCGGGTGTGGTCGATCTTGGGCCAATTTCGTTCGAACTTGAATTTGTTGTCGTTATCAACGTCGTGGCATTTTTGACACATTTGATCGACCAGCAACATGATGTTTTGGTCGTACTTGCCATTGGTGTGCAGACGATCGCCGGGATTCTTACGCCAGGGATTCAGCGCAGCGCGATAGGCCATGTTGTTCGGATTGGAGGCGTGCAAACTGCCGGGGCCATGGCAACTCTCGCAGCCGACATTTTCCAGGTGTGGCGTTTTCTTCTCGTCAACAAACCCAGTGTTGTTGAGGAAGCCGACGGCATGGCACACGATGCATTCGCCGTCATACTGGCGAAGTGTGGGTTTAACCGCTTTTTTGACGAGTGTTTCGTAAGCGTGGAAGTGGGCGGTCTTTTTGTACTTCGCCCACACTCCATCTTGCTCGTGACACATCTTGCATTTGTCGGAGCCGATAAACGCCACACTCGCTTGCGGAAACTGGGTCTGCAACGGATGGGGCCCGCGCGGGTACTTGTACATCAGCTCGTCGTCTTTTACTTTTTGCGCATACTCTTGGAGCACTTCGACGACTGGGTGACCTTGCTCTTTGTCTTTATCCGTTTCAAGTTCGGGAGTCATTTTCACAAGTTCGTAATGGAGATCGAAGCCGGTGCCGTCCGCTTTCCGAAATGCGCCGACGACGCCGATGAAGCGAGCGCGCCAGCCGACGTTTACGATCATCGTGTTGCCGACCATCTTTGGCATCTGCGGCGGCTCCTCTTCCAATGAGCGGCACAAGATGACATCCAATTTTGGAAATGCCTTTGCGACGGCTTCGGCTTCGTTGGGCAAGCCTTGCAAAAGCAACACTCGCAGATCTACCTTTTGACTGTCGAACTTTTTGAGGACATCCGGGATGACGTTTTGATTGTCAGCGAACTTTAGCGTCTTGTCGTCCAGGCCGGCTGAGATAGGCGTCCCATTCCGAATAGCCGGCGTCATAACAGAAAAGGAGCCGACGGTGGGTGCGCCGTTTTGGCCGGGCACAATCGCGGAGTCTTCAAGCATCGCGGGCCGGCCATTCAGCGCCGGGAACAAATTTTCGCGATCGAGCAGATTCGCAGCCAAAATATGTTGGCTGGGATTTGCCTGCAATTGAAAATAAGCAAACAGTGGATCAATCAGAGGCAGGTTGAAATCATTCGGGCCGACGCCGACGGCCGTGTACCCGAGCAGATTTAGCTCTTTCATCGACGTGACGTATTTGAGGATGGTCTGCGGACGGATGGAAACTGTGTTTGATCGTGATTCGTATTTCTCTTTGACAATGTCGCCCAAATCCATTGCAACGACGGGCCAGCCCTTCTCCTTCAGCTTCATCAGGAAGTTGTAGCGCCGTTCGAAGCCGCCGTATTGCGGATCGCTACAACCGCAGAATTTGAGATAGCTATGTTGCTCGCCGCTGAGGAACAAAACCATATCTGGCTTTTTGCCTTCGGGCCAGCGCGAGAACAGTTGTGGGGGCAGGTCTTTGGAGCAGGGCGATTTGATGGCTGGTGGATCGGCGGAGAGCAACTCAAAGCTGCCGAGGAATGCGAAGAGGCAGGCGTAGGCCGCGACCAATGCGATTCGACTACGGTTAGGAAACTGGGGCATAGCGCGCGTCCTCGCGGAAATTCCTGCCGCATCCATACCAAATCGACGAGGATGCGAACATCCCTTATCGGTATTATCGGCATTCGGGCGACATTTCGCCGCGCCAAATTACTGGTAGGCCGAACCGACCACCGGAATGCGGATTCGCCGGGGTTTTGCTCCACCCAATTCCAAAATGACCGCGCTCCCGTTGGGCAGGGGCCCGGAGTGGGTGTTGGGCGCGATTTCCAGCTTCAACTCCCAGCCGCTGGCCACGCCCGGACGCTGTTTCATGCTCGCTTTCACAATGTCCGGTGTGCAAGAAATGAAGCGCAGGTCCAAATCGGGCCGCATAGCCGTGATGATGACGGTTTTGCTCATGGGCCGGTCGCCGCGGAAGTTGCCGAGGTTAATTTGGTCATCGTCTTTGCCTTCGATTCGGATGTCGCCGCGGACCGAGCCCGAGACGATCGCCACCGTTTCAAACGGTGTGCCTTGATTGAATGTGAGATGCTTGCGGAATGGGCCAAGTTCGAGCAGATGACCGTTCAGATTTTCGTGAATTGTGAGCGGGACAACATAGCCGGCCCGGACCCGTGTCGGCGGTTGAGTCGGATAATCCGCCGGAATCTTATAGCTGGCGTACTCGCACTCGCGCGGGCTCAACGCTTTCGGCTGACCGAATACGAAGCATGGATCATTAGGCAATTGAGGCACGTCCACGGGGAAGTCATCGCGCGTCGCCGACCAAATGATGTAGTTCACTACGCGCACGTCGCCGGCCTTGATGTCGCCCAGCTCCATGTTGTTGGGCGCAAGCTGCGCCGGAGAGACAATCACGATCGGCACTTCAAACCGAATTTCGCTCGGCTGCGGATCCGCGCCGGAGTAGCTCATCTCGGCCGTATGGCGCACGGCCCCGGGGCTGCTCGTGTCGAAGACATCAAATCGAAAAACCGCCAAGCTCATACCGAGTTGCTCGTCGGCCGCGGGCACTATGACCGGCGCTTCGTTGACGGTCATCGGCTTCCAATCAACGGCGGCGATCGTGCCCACGAGCCACAAGATCGATGGATCGAAGCCGGCCGCACCGGAAATTGCGTGCGCGGCACTGAGCTCGGCGATTTGCCGCACCGATTTGAGTGCCGCGCTGGAGCTGACATTACCGAGGTAAATCTTCGTGCACTTGTTGCAGCTCTGCGAACGCAGAACGACCTTGGCTGGTACCGGGTGGGGATTCGCCATCCAGAAATCGCATTTCAACGGGACGCTTTTTTCCACTTCCCGGGCGTAAGACGAATCGTTCGGGTCCCAGATCGCCGTGCGCTCGGGAATGAGCAACGAAGGGGCGTCAATCTTGTGTTGCTTTTGCTTCGGCTGAGATGGCGGCGCAGGCGGGGTGTACTGCAGCATGAACGACAAGCCGCCGACCGAGCCCACCAAGATCAAAATGGGCAGAACGACTCGAAGGAAACTGCGCATGGCGAGCCCGACTCGAAGAATAAGTCAACTGACGTAGCTTTGGATTCTACGAATCGGCGTGCGATGAGGTTCTCGGTCCGTGGTCGCGATTGCGAATTTGGTCGCGGAGCCGAGCGGCCGCCTCATAATCCTCTTCATCGACCGCCCGGGCCAATTGCTCGTTCAGCGTGGTATCGATGTTGTGCTTTTCGCGTAATGCCTGTTCGGATACTCGAAGTTGCTGGAGCATGCCGTCCCGTTCGGCCTGCTCTTCCAGCCCGTGCTCGGCGAGAAACGAGAGGATCCGCCTTTGCCCCTCGTGCAGTGCCTCGACGGCCCGCTCGGGGTCCTCGGCTTCGAGGTGCTTGGCGGCTTCGGCCTGCGTGCGGTGGAATAGAACGAAGCCCCGGTACTGCTCGTGGGCCAGCGTAAATTCTTCGTTCGGCGAATGGTCTTTCAGGAAATCCATGAACGCCAAGGTATGGTCGGAGTCCGACAGGGCGCGGTCAAAATCGTGCAACGCCAACCAGGCCATCCGGCGATGGTAGAACTGCACGAACTCGCGGTCGGCACCCTGGCACTGGTCGTCGTCGGGCACCCAATCTTTGCCCATTCGCTCGGCCCGCTCGGCTTCGTGTTGCAGGTAATCAAAGAAGGTAAAGTGGCCGTGCGGCCGCTCGCCATCGGGGCGGCCTACGATTTCCATCTGAAGCAAACCGAGATCGAGCCGAAGCTGAATGACCTCCCGGCCATCGCGTGCACGGACGAGCCGGGCTTGGACCATGCCCGGTTTGTATTCCCAACCTCGGAGGATCGCGTCTAAATCGTTCGCCACGGGAACCTTTTACTTTTTCAGCGGCTGGCCTTTTTCATCGACCGGCCCGGCTGCCACCACAATCATACGCTCTGGGTCCAAATATTTGCGAGCGACGTTGCGAACATCTTCGGGAGTTACGGACCCAATTTGCCGGCGGTACTCCTCCAAATAGTTGAAGCCCAACCCAAAACGTTCAATCTGCAAGAGTTGTTCCGCAATCATGCCGGAGGAGGCAAATCGGAACGGCAGGCTCCCAAGCAAATAGGACTTGGCATCCTCGACTTCTCGGGCCTCGGGGACCTCGGTTCGGATTCGCTTAAGTTCTTCCAGAAAGACATCTTTGACGACGTTAAACTTGTTGGGCCGGGTGCCGATGTAGCATGCGAACATACCGGGCTCCTCGCCGGCAGAATCGGTAACGTTGGCGGATACGGTATAAGCCAGCCCCATGCGATCCCGTAGCCGGGCCGACAGGCGATCGGTAAATCCGGTGCCCGTGCCAAGCACGTAATCCATCACCCGCAGTTTGTAGTAATCCGCGTCGACGCGGCGGATGCCGGCATGGCCCATGTAGAAGTACAACTGGACCGATTCGGGCATGGTGATGATCTTCTCGCGCGAGTGGTCTGGCATCGTGACCGGCGGCAAGTGAAGCTGAGCCTGATCGTTCGGCTTCCAATCGGCCGTGACACGTCGCAACAACTCTTGCACCCGCACTGCATCAAAGTCGCCGACGATGGCCACAATCGTACGGTTCGGCGCAAACAGCGTGCGGTGAAACGCACGGCAATCATCGGCCGTCAGTTTGGAAACGGTGACTTTCGTGCCCAACGTGGGCCGGCCCAACGGGTGTGGGCCATAGACTTCGGTCTTAAAGACCTCGGCTGCCTTTGTGTCGGGCTCCATCTCAAGTTCTTCGATCGCCGACAAGGTCTGCTCGCGCACCCGCTCAAACGCATCCTGCGGGAAAGCCGGGTGAGTGAGACAGTCGAACAACAGATCAATTCCCAAGGGCAGGTCGGGGGCGAGAACTTTCAGGCTGCCACCCGAGGGCGTGAGGTTCAGTTGCCCACCTACGTATTCGATCAGGTTGGCGATCTCGCGGCCCGACCGCTTGGTCGTGCCCTCTTCGAGCAAGCTGCCCGCCAGCGTAGCGATGCCGGACTTGTCCGCTGGCTCGACAAAGCGAACGTTGCGGACAAAGACTTGCGTCGAAACGATGGGCAAGCGATGGTTTTCGAGCAACAGCAAAGTGAGGCCGTTGGGCAATACCACGCGCTGAGTGGTGTTGAGGTCGATGCTGCCGCCGCCGGCGGCGGCTGGTGCGAGGCGACCCGGTTTCGTCTGCAATTCGGTGGCCTGTCCTCCCGCTTTGTCGCCTTCTTTCGGAATTGACCAGACGACGACGCGAGTCTTCACGTCGAGATATTTCTTGGCCACTCGGCGCACATCGTCTGCCGTGACTGCCTCCACAGCGGGTAGATAATTCTTCAGTCGGTCCAGACCGTCGATGGCGATGCCGCGAGCCAGTGTTTGACAGAGGTTGTGTACGCTTTCTTTGCCGAAGATCTCGTTGCTGATCAAAACGCGCTTGGCGCGTTGCAATTCCTCATCGCCGACGCGCTCATTGGCCAATTTGGTCAAATGCTCGAGAACCATGTTCTCGGCTTGCTCCCGCGGCTTGCCTTGGAGCATTTCTACGTCGAGTTCGAACCATCCCGGATATCGGCCGCATGAGTTGCCGGCTCGCACCGAACTGGCGAGGCGGGCGTCTTCGACCAGCGCGCGATAAAGTCGGCCAGTCCGGCCCGCGGTCAAAATCTCTTGGATGACGTCGAGGGGCGCTTCGTCCGCCGCACCGGCCTTCACGCCGTTGAAGCCCATGAGCATCCGCGCCACTTCGAACTTGCTGGGGAACTCGTGATGCTCGGGTGCGGCCCGCGACACGGGATGGGCAACTTTCCGGCCCGGCAGATTGCCGCGCGGGATCGACTCGAATTTCTCGCGCACCTTGACCAGTGTTTTGTCGGGATCGAAGTCGCCGCAGATCACGAACACAGCATTGTTCGGGTGATACCAGCGGTCGTAGTGGCCTTTGATCACCGTGGGGTTGGCATCTTCGACGTGCTTCTGCAAGCCGATGACGGGGTGGCCGTATGGTGCCTCGGATCCGAACAACCGGGGCAAAATGGCTTTTTGTTCCAGATCGAACGGACCATCTTCGTTGCGGTGAAGCTCGGAGATGACCGCGCCTTTTTCTTGCTCGAATTCATGTTTGGCGTCGATGCGAATGTTCCGCATTCGATCGGCTTCGATATCGAGCGCGACTTCCCAGCGATCGGCCGCGAAATCGAAGTGGTAGCACGTGAGATCTTCGGAGGTCCAAGCGTTGTTGTGTCCGCCGTTGCGCTGAGTCATGCGATCGACGTCGCCGGGCATCATCTTCTCGGTGCCCTTGAACATGAGGTGTTCGAGGTAATGGGAGAGCCCCGTGGCGTCGAGTTCCTCGTCGGCCGCGCCCACCTTGTAGGTCATCATGGTGGTGACGACGCCGGAACCGGGCACCTTTTTAAGAACGACTTGAAGGCCGTTACCGAGGGTTTCGATGCGCACGTCGTTGAAGAAAGCGGCCGCCGCTCGCATCGCGGGATCGTTTGGCTCGGCCGACATAACGAACATGGGAACGGTGATGAGTAGCAAGGCCGCGAGGAAGCGCATGGTGAAGCCCGCCGAGAGTGTTTGGACGCCTCGACAGGCTAATGGTGAATTGTGAGTCCGGCAAGGGATGCGTGTAACGGAGATGGTGGGCGTCTGAGTATGCTTTGTTGATTCCGAAAGCTCTTTGCACCATGCCAAGCGCTTAATGTGTCATCCCGAGGCTTTGCGAGGGATCTGCCCAACCAGATCCCTCGCAAAGCCTCGGGAGGACACAGCGGAGCCGCGGGAGGGCTCGGTGTTCAATTCCACGACGAATACAGCGTCCGGTTCGGGTGCGAATCGCGGGCGGCGGCCCGGGCTTGATCCAACGCCAAACGGTAGAGATCGGACAGACCTTGAAGACAACACGCCTCCGATTGGGGGATGACGATCGCACAGAGCATGAAGCTCTCAGGTGAGATCGAGGCCGGCGGGGGTTCCGGGAGGCGGTAGTAATCCGCTTCCGTTGCGAGCCGGTGGCGGTGCATCACGCGGTCCTCAAAGGCGTTTAGGGGCCTTGCAGGGGTCTGCAAATGGCTTTCGCCCTTCATCGTCCTGGGTTTGCCCACGTGTGAAACGTTTGACGCCACCGGATTCGGAACGTTGGCGGAACCCGTGCCAAAGCTAACGATCGTGCCGGATATGATGCCGCTCGCAGCAAACTGAGGTGTTTGATACACTTCCCGCTGACTTGAGCCCGGCTGACACCCATTTGGGCACGCCGGGGTATTAGGTGCCAAGCACGCAAATCCTTGCAGGCGATGGAGTACCGCGACATGACCCAACTCATGACTTGGCTAGCCGTCACGCTCTTGGCCTTCACGCCGGCTTTTGCACAGGCTGCCGACCCGAAACCGGTCGAAAAGGCAATCGAGCCGGCGATCGTGATCCAGGCCAAATCGATCAACGCGCTGTTTGCGGACCTCAAGTACATCGCGAAATTGGTGGACCAGGCGGACGCCATCGATCAGCTCGAACAACTCATCGCCGTGGCGGCAGGACCCAAAGGTTTGGTGAGTACGGGCTTGGACGTGGAACGGCCGTTCCTCGCTTACATGACGGCGGCTTCATCGCCGTCAGACTCTCCGATCGGCCCGTCGGCCATCATGATTCCAATCTCAGACGATCAAACGTTGATGGGGTTCATGAATGGTTTTGGCATCGTCCCACCCAAAGACAAGAACGGCGTTTACACCACGATGGCGCCAAATGCTCCGACCGCGATCCACTTCAAGTTCGCCAAAAAGTATCTCTACCTCACCGCGATGGACAAATCGTTCCTCGACGATGATCGCCTGATCGCGCCCGAGAAGTTGGCGAGTGCCGACAAGAACACACTGGTCAACATCAGTCTCCATGTCGATCAGATCCCGGATCAGATCAAGCAACTGCTGCTCGGACAAACGGAACTGCGGCTCGCGGACATCAAGGATCGCAACTACGACGGCGAGTCAGACAATCAGCAGCGCATCCGCAAGCAAGCCATCGACGGGATCAGCTACGCTCTCAAATCGGTGCTCAGTGAAGCGAAATCTATCGAGTTGCAAGTGAGCGTGGACAAAGACAAGGACGATCTCAATCTCTCGTTTTCCGTGGACGGCAAGCCGAAGACCTTTTTGAACAACGCCATCAAATTCCTCGGCACTGGCCGCACCCATTTGGCCGTCTCGGACAATGCGGCCCTTCATGTCGGCGTCAACTTGGCCGTACCGGAGATATTGCGCGGCTTGATTGGAGTCGGCCTGGACAAGCTGGTCAAAGAGACGATCGACAATGAAGCCGATGAGGCGAAAAAGCAATTCGCGCGAAAAGTATTCGCCGCCGTCGCACCGACCTTGAAGAGCGGCGAACTGGACCTGCATCTGACCGCCGCGCCGGCAAGTTCCAAGGGAACGTTCAACGTGCTGGCCGGTGTGAGCGTGAAGCACGGCGCGAAGATCGACGCCGTAGTCAAGGAGCTTGTGGGACAATTGCCGGACGAGGCGAAGTCGCACATTAGCCTCGATGCCGAGAAGTCCGGCGAAATGAACCTCCACAAGCTCACACTCGATGAGAAAACGATCGATCCGCAAACACAGAAGCTGCTCGGGCCGAATGCCTGCGTGTGGACCGGAATCAGCCCGGTCGCCGTCGTATTTGGGGTGGGAGCCAGCGGCAGCGAAACGGCTGGTTGCCTGAAATCCATGGCAGAAGGCAAACCCAGCCCGGCCCTGTTAGTCTCAGCCTCGGTGGCCGCCCTTGCGCCCCTCGACAACTCTCATGCCGGAGCGGCCCAACTGGCCGAGACAATTTTCAGTGCGGCTCCTGCGGGGAGCGATAGAGTCCAACTGACGCTCGACGGCGGTGCAAAGCTCAAACTCAGCATCTCCTTTAAAGGCCTCCTCATCAAGTACTTCCATCAGCTCCATGAGCGTCAGGGCGACTTGTAAAACCCTTGACCTGTAGGCTAGGATTGAGGTTGCAAGGGCCCGAAAGTTTTTAGACGGTACCTGCGATCAAGACTCGCGGCCGGCACGCTTAAGCGTTACCGGCCGCGATGCGTTTTGGACCTTTCAAGTCTCCACCCATCCCTCGAAACACAGCCCGCATTAGCCCGGTAAAAGTGTCTGTGCGCATCAGCTGGATTCCGTATTCTGGTCACCAGCCTGATATCGAGGTGCGTTATGCTCAAGCGTTGTCTTTTCACAGTCGCGTTGGTCGTTTGCGCAAGGTCGGCCAACACCGCGCCGGTCCCGGAATCCACGACGACGGCGCCGTTCTTGGTGGCGCGAATTCAGCCGATCGAAAAACTGTTCGACGACGCGAAATTCCTCGCCGGCAAATTCGGCAAGGTCGACGCCTCGAAGGAATTCGAAGCTCAGGTGCTCAAGCAAATCGGCGCGGGGTCGCTCGCCGACACCGGCGTCGATCCCAAGAAGCCATCGGCCGTTTATGTCTTTCTCAAAGGCGACATTGCCGACTCGATCGCAGTGGCGATGCTGCCGGTGTCGAACCAAAAAGCGATTCTCGAATTCGTTGGCAAGTTTGAAGTCAAAGCGGAAAAGCTGGAAGAGGGTTTTTACTCTCTGGCTATGCCAGAGAAAACGCCGGTCTATGTCCGCTTCGCCAACGACTATGCGTACGTGACGTCCGTCAACAAAGAAGCGGTCTCCGTCGCGGCGATCGTTCCGCCGAGCCGGGTGTTCACGGCTACCGAAACGGCCGTAATAGCGGTGTCAATTCGCCCGGATCAGATTCCGGAATCGATCCGCAAAGTGGCACTGGCGGAACTCAGTGACTACCTCAAGTCCTTGGTCGAAGACGACGAAGACGAAGCTGCCGCCGAGCTGAACAAGACGGAGGGCAAGTTTGTCGAAAGCTGGCTCGACTCAATTGCCCAGGGCGGCAAAGAACTGACGCTCAAAGCGAACTTCGACCGCAAGTCCGGCGAGTTGGCGTTTGACTTCGGCATGACCGTCAAGACGGGCAGCAAGCTGGCGACCGACATCGCCGCGATCAAAGCCGGTTCGAGCCTGTTCACCAAGATGATGGCCGGTGGGGCGATTAACTTTGCGACGAACGCCCGAACCGATACCGAATACGGCAAAGAGCTAGCCCAGTTGTTGCCCGAGTCAGGTGCCGACCAGCTCATGGACTGGCTCGATCTCGATGACACGGATGAAAAGGTAAAAGCCAACGCGGTGGAATTCTGCAAGTCGCTGATGCCCTCGCTTGAGACGGGCGAATTAGACGTGGCGCTCAGCATTCGGCCGCTCGGCGAACGCTACGTGATGCTGCTTGGCTCGCGAGTTAAAGACGGCAAAAAAGTGGACGCCGCCTTCCGCAAGCTGGTCAGCACCATGTCCGAGGAGAAGAAAAAGAAGATTACGCTGGATGCGCAAACAGCCGGCGAAATCAAGCTGCACCGCATCGAATCAGACGAAGGCGACACGCGAACGGAAAAGGTGTACGGCAAACCTTTCTATTGGCTGGCGATCCGCGACGATGCCGCGATCATCGGCTATGGCACTGATGCCGAGAAAGCAGTCGCGGAAACGATCGGCCAACTGGAATTGAAACCCGCGCCGAATGTGCAGCTCGATGTGTCGGTGAAACATCTTCAGGTGTTTTGCGACGCGATTATGCCCGATATTTATCCCAAACTGAAAGACGCCTTCGGCGACGGCGCAGACAAGGTGCGTATTTTCGTCGGCAACCTGGAAGGCGGCTCTCAGTTCAAAGCGACGATGTCGATGAGCCTGCAAACGATGGTGGGTATCTCGATGGCCGTTGGCGAAATGTTCGACGGTCTAGGTATCCCGGTGATGCCCGCCGTGCCGCCCGCCCCGCAGCCGGCTCAACCGCCACCGCCGCCCGCGTAGATTTGGTTTCGTAGCCGCGGACCGAATAGCGAATTGTATCAACACGCTTCTAGTTTGCATTAAGCCCCGGAGGGGCGGCAGCTGTTAGCCAGGGGTGAAGCAAGACCGCCGTGAGGCGGGCGAGCGCAACCCCTGGAAGCTCAAACCCCCAAACCTAAGCCCTGAAAGGGCGACAGAGCGTGGGTCAGAACCCACGCTCTGTCGCCCTTTCAGGGCTTTCACATGTTTGCGTTTGGAGACCAGGGGCTTGCGCCCCTGGCTAATTACTGCCGCCCCTCCGGGGCTAAAACGCGGGCTAAAGCCCGCGGCTACAAAACCGAAACTGCAATCAATTCCGCCGGCTGTTCATCTCCAGCGCGAAGCGCAGGATGTAGAAGAACAAAAGCGCAACTGCTGCGAACAATTCGAGTGCCGCACCGACGTACATCGACGTCGGATAGTGGTGCAGGATCATCGAAGTGTCATAGACGATGTATGCGGCCGCGAGTGCGATCATTGCGCCGGAGAACCACAGGCCGAGCGTGAAGCCGCCGAAGAACGCGCCGGCAATGATGATCGCCAAAGCGATCCAGCTTACGACAATCAAGCCGGTAGCCATCCACGAGAAGTCCGCTTTCGTCAGCAATACCGCGGCGGATAGACCGACGAACAAACCGATTGTCAAAACTCCGGCTTGGCCAATGACGTGAGGGGCCGAACGTTCAGCGACATACATGATCGGCACGAATATCAGCGCCTCGACCACGACGTAAAGCGCGAGCCCAAGATATTGCGTAGCGACTGAAGTCCGCGATCGCGCCATGGCGCGGGCCGCGTAGCCAGCTCCGACAAATGCCAGCATGAGGAAGAGCATGCCAAACCGTCCGCCTTGCACCATGGCGGAGAACATTTGCTCGCCGATGGGCGTCGCGCCAATCAGCAGGTACTCCAAGCCAACGAAGGCCAAGATTGCTATGGCGAGATGTGCATACGTCTTTCGCAGAAACGTGACGCGCTCGCTGGGGACCGCCATCGCGGCCGGCACGTCGCTGTAATATCCGTCTGTCAAATACGCCATTTTGGGTCTCCTATGTCTGTACCATTGTATATTCGCCGCCAACTTCGTGGGATTGGACCGCCATTTGGACGCTGCGCATCAATCTCCGTAAACTGGCCCGCGGGTCGTTCGGCAGGAACGCTACACCTAGACCCGGAACCCACCTTACTTTCGAGTGTTTTCTATGAGCCGCAAATACGTCTATTTTTTCGGTGGCAAGTCGGCAGAAGGCCGGGCTGATATGCGCGATCTGCTGGGGGGCAAAGGGGCCAACCTGGCAGAGATGTGTTTGATCGGCTTGCCGGTTCCCGCGGGCTTCACGATCAGCACTGAAGCCTGCAATTACTTCTACGCCAACGGCAACCAGTATCCGCCCGAGCTGAAAGAACAGTTCGCCGAGGGCATGCGGAAGACCGAACATGAAATGAAAGCGAAGTTTGGTGACTCCACCAACCCGCTCCTGTTATCCTGCCGCTCCGGGGCCCGCGATTCGATGCCGGGCATGATGGATACGGTGTTGAACATCGGCCTCAATGACACCACGGTGGCCGCGCTCGCCAAGCAGGCCGGCAACGAACGATTCGCGCTCGATTCTTACCGACGGCTTTTGCAGATGTATGGCGACGTGGTCTTGGGCCTCAAAGGGCACGACGAAGATCCGTTTGCCCTGATCCTCGACAAGTTCAAGCACGATAAAAACGTGAAGCTCGACAACGACCTCGACGCGGACGATCTCCGCAAGGTGGTCAAAGAATACAAGGCGGCGATCCGCCGGCTCACCGGACAAGACTTCCCCGAAAACCCACTCGATCAGATCTGGGGCGCGGTCGGCGCGGTATTCGGCTCCTGGATGAATGATCGCGCTTGCGTATATCGGCGGCAGTACGGCATCCCCGACGAATGGGGCACCGCCTGCAACGTCATGGCGATGGTGTTCGGCAACCTCGGTGACGATTGCGCGACCGGAGTCGCACTGACCCGCGACGGGGCCCTCGGCACGCCCGGGATCAATGGCGATTATCTCATCAATGCTCAAGGTGAAGACGTCGTCAACGGATCGAGACCGACCAAGCGGATCGAGGCGTCGCTCGCCAACGATATGCCGGAGGCTTACCGCGAACTCAATGCGGTCGGGCAGAAGCTCGAGAAACACTACCGCAATATGCAGGACATCGAATTCACCATCCAGCGCAACAAGCTCTACATGCTGCAGACGCGCAACGCGAAACGAACTGGATTCGCGGCCGTGCGCGTGGCCGTCGATTTGGTCGAAGAGGGCCTCATCAAGAAAGAAGAGGCCATTTCGCCGAAGTACATCCCGGCTGGCGATCTCGCCCAATTGCTGCAGCCACTCTTCGACCCGGCCGCAAAGAAGCAGGCGGTGCAGGGCGGCAAGCTGATGTCGCGCGGCATCGCCGCTGGCCCGGGCGCCGCCACTGGGAAGATTGTTTGTTCGCCGCAAAAGGCTGAGGCGCTCAAGCTCGCCAATCCCGAAGCGCATTTGATTTTGGTTCGCCGTGAGACCACGCCGGAAGACTTGCGTGGAATGAAGGCGGCGCTGGGCATCCTGACGGCAGTAGGCGGCGTGAGTTCGCACGCTGCGCTCGTGAGCCGGCAGATGGGCAAGGTTTGCATCGTCGGCGCGGGTGAACTGGACATCGACCATGCGGCCGGCACACTCTCGGTCGGCAACAAAAAATACAAGGAAGGCGACGACATTTCGATTGACGGCTTCACTGGCGAAGTGTTCGAGGGGACGATCGCCACGCGGCCTAGCGAAGTGGTTCAGGTGTTGATCAAGAAAGAGTTGGCCCCCGAAAAGTCGGAAGTCTATCGCCGGTTCAAACTGGTGATGGATTGGGCGGACGAGAAGCGTCGATTGCGCGTGCGCACCAATGCCGACTTGCCGGATCAGGCGGCCGAGGCGATTGCGTTCGGGGCCGAGGGCATCGGTCTGTGTCGCACCGAGCATATGTTTTTCGATCATATCCTGGAAATGCGCGAGATGATCCTCGCGGAAACCAAGGAAGCGCGGGAAGCGGCCCTCGCCAAGATGCTGCCGTTCCAGCGCGCGGACTTCGCCGGCTTATTCCGAGCGATGGCTGGTCGGCCGGTGACAATCCGTCTGCTGGATCCGCCGCTGCATGAGTTCCTGCCACATGGCCACTCCGAGCAAAACGAGCTCGCGGCTCGGCTTGGCATTCAGCCGTCGGTTATCGCACGGCGTGTCGCTGAGTTGGAAGAGCTTAACCCGATGCTCGGTCACCGCGGCTGCCGGCTCGGCGTCGTTTACCCCGAAATCACCGCGATGCAGGCCCGCGCTATTTTCGAAGCGGCCATCGAAGTGAAGCGATCCGGCGTCGCTGTCATGCCGGAAGTTATGATTCCGCTCGTCGGGTTTGCCAAAGAGTTCACGAACCAGGACAAGATCGTCCGCGAACAGGCCGCCAAGGTGTTTGCGGAGAAGGGCGATCAGGTCGAGTATCTCGTCGGCACGATGATCGAGTTGCCCCGCGCTTGCGTGGCCGCGGGCGAAATTGCCCAGGGTGCGGAGTTCTTCAGCTTTGGCACCAATGACCTTACGCAGACCGCGCTCGGTATTAGCCGGGATGATTATCAGCCCTTCATTGCTCCGTACACCGACCCGAAGAAGGCGGATATTCTCGCGGCCGATCCGTTTGCGACGATTGACCAAGAAGGCGTCGGCGTGCTGATGAAGATGGCGGTGGAGCGTGGCCGCGGGACCCGGCCCAAGTTGAAGATCGGCATCTGCGGGGAGCACGGCGGTGAGCCGGCCAGCGTGATCTTCTGCGATGGCCTTGGGCTGGATTACGTGAGCTGCAGTCCGTTCCGGGTGCCGGTGGCGCGATTGGCGGCGGCACAGGCGGTGTTGGGAAAGAAGAGTTAACCGCAGAGTGCGCTGAGAGCGCAGAGAAAGACCGAGAAGAAGGCTTCTCGGTCTTTCTCTGCGCTCTCAGCGCACTCTGCGGTTAACTCATTTTTAGCCGTTGCCCGGCAGGTGGTCTACCTGGGGTGGGCGAACGTGGCCGGAGTGTTGGGCGGCCCACTTGCGTTTCACCTCTTTGGCGTAATCCACGCCGGGCAATCGTATTTTCTGGACCGCTTCGCCGCCCAGTTCCACTAACGCGGCGAACCAAAGCCCCAATGCACCTAGTGACATCAGGCCGACGTCGCGCAGGCTCTCGCAGCCGGGCAGACGCGGGAACATGGCGGTGAGGAAGTTGACCGCCAACAGTGCGGTGAGTCCGGGTCGAACTCTCTGGCTGTTGGCCAAATGCGATCCAATCAAAGCGACGATCAAAGGCAACAGCAGCACGAAATAATGCATGTGGCAAACGGGGCTGATAAGGAGCATCGGCACAATCAGCGCACTGATCGCGAGTGCCTCACGATGTGGTTCCTTCAACGTTGATCGTGCGCCGACGACGACCGTGACGATCGTCAACAAACCTCCGATGAGCCAATGGATGACGCGCGTCGTCGGGTCGGCGATTGTCGGTCGAGTGGTACGGTCGAAGTGCCGAATATTGTGAATGGTGCCTTGGATCGACTGATTGTCGGTCGCCGTCATGCCAAGCAACTCGTGATCGCGCTCACCCGCGGGGCCATCCAATAAAGCCGGGTGGAGAATGCGATTGGTCATTTGCTTGTAGGCGGTAAAAGTTCGCTGCGGCCCAATCATCGCGGCGGGGAGAATCATCAGCCCGAGGATCAATCCCGTGACGGTGCCTGCGAGCCACTTCGAATCGCGTTTCCAGAGTGGGTAAACGATCAGAAAGATCGGAATCAGTTTGATACACGCGGCCCCGGCCAGGCAGACGCCTGCGAGAAATCGTTGACCGATGAGGGCTGAAGCGATCATCGCCACGATGAGGAGCAACACCCATTCGTTGATCTGGCCGCGGCCCAGTGAGCCACCAAGTGTGGGCAACAGTACCCAGAGTGGGACGTGGTTCAACCAAAAGCGATATTTGCCTTCGCGGAAGAGGCCCTGGCTGCCCACAGTCTTCGACATGCAATGCAGCGACACCAACACGCAAGTCACGCCGAGGAGATACCAGAACACCACGACGGTGGGGAAAGGCACCCATGCCGTTTCCTTGGAGTCTGCCGGAGGTTGCGCCAACGGCGTTAGCAGGCTCGCCACCAGCGGCGGGTAGTGGTAATGCCAGCCGTGCTCGTCGGCGACGGTGTAAGGGTCTTCGCCGGTGCGCACCGCCCAGGCGGCTCTGAGGTAAACCGTGAGATCTGTTTTGCGGGTGTGTTGAAAGGCGGAACGCACGAGCGTGATCGCGCCGAAGCCAGCGAACAGCACAGCGAGAGTGATTGTGCTCCAGCGAATGATATGTTCGTGCCGCTTGAGCATGTCCGCCTCCGTGCGGAAAAGACACTGACCAACAAGGTCGCGATCTTACCTAGCCTCCGTGATTTCTGTCCACGCCGATCGCCGCCGTTACCTTCCGCATAACCTCCCAATTTTCCCCAAGTTCCACTCGGGATTGACCGAAACATGAGAAACCGGTAGTTGGGTCTGACCCAAGGATGGGGAATCGATGAGTTTGAGTCGACAGGTTCCCGAGTTCAGCCTCGTATTTCCGGCCTACAACCCTGGCAACCGCCTTGGGCAAACACTCGATGAACTCGAGGGTTTCCTGCGTGGTGTCAACGAGTTGTGGGAACTCGTCTTCGTTTGCGATGGCTGCACCGACGGCACCGTGGAACAGATCCGTCGCTGGCAGCCCAAAACCGGGCTCGTCCGCTTGATCGATTACGCGCCGAACCGGGGCAAGGGTTACGCTCTTCGCCAAGGTCTCATCGGCGCGTCGGGCCGGTACCGCATCTTCACTGACATTGATCTCGCCTACCCCTTTGCGGACGTGACGCGGGTCGCCAAGACGCTGCAAGCCGGGTCGCCCGTTGTGATCGCGTCGCGAAGCCATCCCGAAAGCCAGCTCACGGTTTCGCAGGGCCTATTGGGCTACGCCTATCGCCGCTCGGTGCAAAGCTGGGTGTTCGCGCGACTGGTCGGGCTGCTCTTGCCATTGCGGCAAGGCGACACGCAGGCTGGGCTCAAAGGCTTTACGGCAGATGCGGTGCGCAAGATTGTGCCGCGCTTGGCTTGTGACGGTTTCGGCATTGATTGCGAATTGCTCACCGCTTGTGTCCGACTCGGTCTCAACGTGACCGAGATTCCGGTCAGCGTGCGTTACGACGCGGATAACTCCACGACCAATTTCCGGTCCACTCTGCGAATGATTCGCGAACTATGGCGCATTCGCCGCGCTTGGCCCGCCTCGATCACACCTGAGACAGTGCAGCCGAGCTATCGGGAGGCGGCGTGATGGCCCGCCTGCCTCGTGCCCTCGTGGTCGTCGCCGACGATTACGGGATCGGCCCCGCCACCAGCGAAGGCATTCTGAAACTCTGCCATGCCGGAGTCGTGACGGGCACGGTGTTGCTCGTCAATTCGCCGCACGCCGCGGATGCGGTGCGTGCTTGGAACAAAGTTGGCCCAAACGCCGATCTCGGCTGGCACCCTTGCCTCACTCTCGATGCACCGATCCTGCCCGCGCAGGAAGTGCCCAGCTTGGTCGCCGCCGATGGGCGATTCCCGCGGCTAGGCACCATCGTCAAGCGAGCGCTCAGCGGACGATTGAATCACGGTGAACTCGTCGCGGAATTCGGCGCGCAATTGCGCCGCTTCCGGGAATTGACAGGCGCTTGGCCGTCGGTGGTAAACTCGCACCATCACGTGCAGATATTCCCGGCGGTTGGCCGTGCTTTGCGTGAAGTGCTAGCGGTTTGCCGGCCGTTGCCGTATTTGCGGTGCGTCCGCGAATCGTGGCGGACATTGATTCGAGTTCCCGGCGCACGAGGGAAACGGACGTTCCTGTCGAGCTTTGGCCGAAGCGAATCGCGCCGGCAAATCGGCGACGGCTTTCCGGGCAACGATTGGCTCGCCGGCATCACGGACCCCCCTTACGTGCACGATTCCCGTTTCTTCGCCCGATGGTTGCGCCGAGTGCCGGGCTCGGTGGTAGAACTCACCTGCCATCCCGGTCTGACGGACCCGACGATTTTGGGCCGCGATGCGATGCCCGGCGATGGCAACATCGAGCGACGCGCGCAGGAATTCGCTCTGTTGAGTCGCAGTGATTTTCGCGACGCTGTTTCGCAAAATGCGTTTCGATTGACCCGGCCAAGTGAGATTGGCCGATTGAGTGAAGCCCAGGCCGCCTGATTAGTGAGCGCCCACGGCTTCCAGCACGCCGGGCTGCTCCGTGCCGACCAATAATTCCAAATCATAAAACGCAACTTGGCCGTCGTTGACACCGGTCGCGAAATAGCGGCAGTCGGGACTTACCGCTAACGAGTGCATCATGAATTTGTCGAATTGCCATTCACGAATACGAGTTTGTTCCGTCACTTCCCACAAGTATGCCTGACCACCTTCGCCAATCGACAGTAGCAAGCCGTTCGATGTAAACCGCACCTGGCGAACGCCACTGGAGTGTCCGGCCAATACTGCCACTACATCCGTGCTTTCGCCGCTCGCATCCCAGATGCGAACCGTGCCGTCCAGGCTTGCGGAAGCAACGATGGAGCCATCGGGAGATAGCGCCATCGAAGTTACCGTGTCGGTGTGCCCTTGATATGTCGCCCGCAGTGCGCCGAAATACCGGCCGGGTTCCCAGAGCCGAACCGTTTTGTCCTGCCCGCCACTGAAGAGCCGTTTTCCATTGCCGCCATAAGCGAGGCACCGGACCTCGCCGGTGTGGCCCTTCAAAATCGTCGGCTTTTTGGATCCGGCGCCATCGTAAATCAAAACGGCCGATGCTGATCCCGCGGCCAGATGCGTACCATCGGGCGTCGCGGCAAAACAACTGGTGCGATAGCCATCGGCGGAGAATCGAGCGCGAACGGTGTGATTATTGGAGATCCAATCCCATCGCCAGTTGTGCCCGTCCATCGCAGTTGAGCCAGCGTAGAGCGTGCGAGAGTTCTCTGAAAAGCGCAAATGGTGCACTTCACCCAGGCCAGACGCTTGATCCAAGGGTCGCTCAACGGGCCGGGCCATGCCGACGTCCCATAGCCGCAAAGTTCCATCCAAGCCGCCCGATGCGAGTAGGCGACCGTCATTCGAGAAACAGAGCGCTGTCACGTAGCCTTTGTGCCCCTGCAGTACCGCGAGTTTCTTGGCGGGTAGGATTAAGCTGTCGGCGTCGAACATCTGCGTGGGCATGGCGACTTGGGACTGGCTGCGTTCGCTTTGAACGAACTCCATCGCTGCCGCAGCAATGGCACTGGCGGGCTCCGTCTTCGTGCCGGCGGTCGTGATGCTTCCTAGTGCATCAGAGAGCTCCGCAGGTGTCTGGAAGCGGCCCTCCGGCCGTTTTGCCAGTAGGCGTTGTACGATCGCGACCAGCTCTTTTGGCATGCCAGGTCGAATGCTCTCGATCGGCATCGGCTGTTCGTTCTGATGCTTGAAGAGCTTTTCGACGCTCGTGCCATTCGGGAATGGAGCGCGGCCCGAGAGCAGGTAATAAAACGTGCAGCCCAGGCTATAGAGGTCGGCGCGGATATCAACCTTGGTCGCGTCGCGTGCTTGCTCGGGTGCAATAAAATCCGGCGTGCCGATGACGGTACCTTGCATCGTCAGAGCGCTCAGATCTTCATCTTCACTGATCTTGTCATTGAACCGTACCAACCCCATGTCGAGGATCTTAAGCAGCCCGCCCGGATTGAGCCGCGTGTTGGGCAGCGGTGTGTCATGGCTGGGTCGCGGGTTGGCTCCCGATTGACGCGCGGTACGGCTGCCTCGGGTGTTCATCGACGGCTTTGTGACGAGCAGATTCGATGGCTTAATGTCTCGATGTACCATGCCAAATTCATAAGCGTGCTGCAGACCGTTGGCGGCTTGCATGATCAAGCCGGTGGCGACTGGTATCGGCAGGGGTCCCTGCGTCTGCACCATTCGCGCGAGATCAACGCCGTCCACATACTCCATTGCGATGAAGTGAGTGCCGCCGATTTCGTTGTAATCGAACAGGATGACGATATTCGGGTGCAGCAGTTGCGCGACCGCTTGGGCCTCGCGCTGGAAGCGACGAACTAATTCGTGCGCGTTCTGGTTGGCCCGAAGTGATGCCGGCCGGATCATCTTCAGAGCCACGACGCGGCCCAAGCGCAAATGTGCGGCCTTGAAGACTTGGCCCATGCCGCCTTGGCCAATCGGTTCCAGGAGGCGGTAGTCACCGAAGAGAAGCGACGGAGCATGCCCCGTGAGGGCGCACTCAGCTTGATAAGCGGTAATCCAACCCAAATTAACGAGGTGCTTCGCGAACGCGCCTCCGTCGGGAAATTCAGCAGCAAGTACCGGCAAATCGTCGAAGTGACCAGCGTCAAGGACGCGGTGCTCTTCGAGAATCTTCGCCAGTTCCGCGGCAGACAGGCTCATAGGCGCGAGTCGCTACTCTCGAATTCAAGGAAATCGTGTGAGCCTAAAAAACCTAGCTCATGATTTCTAATATTCGCGCCGGCTACCGTACGAACGAAATGTGAAAAAACGGTTGCAATCGGCACAATCCGCACCGATGGCAACCGTATTCGAGATAAGCCCACCCGTTACAACGGGCGGGCTTCCGAGGCTATTTCTTCTCTGTCATGGATGGCGGCAAGTCCGCCAGCTCTTCCTTCACTGCAGCATAGTGGCTGAATTCCATGCTGAAAGATGCCGTGCCGCTCGTGGCCCCACGCAGATCGGTCGTGTAACCGAATAGCTTGGCCAGCGGGATTTGGGCCTTCACCATGGAACGGCCTTTGTCGTTCGACATCTCCATGATGAGGCCGCGGCGGCGATTGATATCGCCGGCGATCGCACCCTGATAGGTCTCGGGGCAGATCACGACCACGTTCATGATCGGTTCCAGCAAGGTGATGCCGGCTTTCATCTGAGCGTCGCGGAAATTCTCCCAACCAGCAGCGCGGAACGCGTCCTGCGACGAGTCCACATCGTGGTACTTGCCGTCGAAAAGCGTGGCCTGAAGGTCCACGAACGGGAACGGATACTTCGTGCCCTTGGCGGCTCCGAAGCGATAGCCGTCTTCAACCGATGGAATGTACTCCTTGGGAACAACACCACCAGAAATGTCATCTTCGAAATAGATGTTGTTCGGGTCCGGCTTCTCCTTGTCTTCGGCTAGCTGGGCGGTGATCTCTTCAATCCGCTCGACTGTCAGAGGCTCATAACGCATGTGGATCACAGCGTACTTACCGCGGCCGCCGGACTGTTTGATGTAACGCGTCTCCAGTTCGAGAGGCCGGGCGAGCGTTTGCCGGTACGCCACCATCGGTTTACCCACCGATACTTTCACGCCGGGGAAGCGATGCAGCTTCTCGATCGACACTTCTAGGTGCAGTTCACCCATACCGCTCAAGATGAGTTGCTTCGTCTCTTCGTCGGTGTGCGCTTTGAGCGTCGGATCGTCACGAACGAGCCGACCTAATGCGTCTGCCAGCTTGGTTTCGTCTGTGGTCTTGTCTGGAATAATCGCCTGCGCAATAACCGGCTTCGGGAATACGATCGATTCCAGCGCGATCGGGGCACCCTCTTCGCAGAGCGTGTTACCCGTGAAAGTCTGCTTGAGACCGATCACGGCGACGATGTCGCCCGGCCCGGCAACTTCCTTCTCCTCGCGCTTATTGCCCATCATGCGGTAAATGCGGCCAATGCGCTCGGACCGTCCATGCGTGGTATTCAGATACGTGCCGCCTTGCTTCATTTCGCCCGAATAAACGCGGACATAGACCAAGTCGCCCGTGGATTCCGCGACCGTCTTGAAGGCCAATCCGGCGAACGGCTCGCTGGGTTCTGGTTTGCGTAGCGCCGTTTCTTTCTTCTTGGGAATGAGCCCTTCGACCGGCGGCCGATCCGACGGAGCCGGCAGGAAATCGACGACCATGTCCAGCAGTTCGCGGACGCCATGGAACATCTTGGATGTACCGCAATGTACGGGCGTAAATTTGCTTTCCAGCGTGCCTTTTCGCAGCGCGGTCAGCATGAGGTCTTCGGAGATGTCCTTACCTTCAAGGTGCAGCTCCATGATCTCGTCGCTGACGTGCGACACGGCATCAATCAAGAGTTCGCGATACTTGGCCGCTTCCGCTTTGTGCGAGGCGGGAATATCGATCATTTCGTAATTGCGGTGGGTATTGTCGGCGAGGTCCTTCTTAATGAACTTCATGCGGATCAGATCGATGAGCCCCTGGAAGTCGCCCGATTGACCGACCGGAATGGTGACGATGGCCGGCACCATCTGCAGCTTTTGTTTCATCTGCTCGATGCAGTCGTAGAAGTCCGACCCGAGCCGGTCGAGCTTGTTGATGTACGCAATGCGGGGCACGCGGTATTTGTTCGCTTGGAACCACACCGTCTCCGATTGCACTTCCACGCCGCCGACGGCGCAGAACACGCCGACCGCGCCGTCGAGCACGCGCAAGCTTCGCTCCACCTCGGCCGTGAAGTCCACGTGGCCCGGGGTGTCGATGATGTTGACAGTGTTCTCGCCCCAGTCGATCGAGACGGCGGCGGAGTTGATCGTGATGCCTTTGGCGCGCTCGAGCGGATCGAAGTCTGTCGTGGTGTCGCCGGAATCGACGTCGCCGACCTTGTGCTTGGTGCCGCTGTAGTAGAGGAGCCGCTCCGTGGTCGTAGTTTTGCCGGCATCGACGTGCGCGATGATGCCAATGTTGCGAATGTTTTCAAGCGTGCTCATAACGACCAGGGGTCTGCGGCGAACCGGAGTCCGCACCAATAGACGAAAACACCCGGCCCAGTGCCGGATGCGGGTAGCCGAGGGTTAGATGCGAGGGACTGTGCGGAGATTCAGGCCTGGTAAGGACTTCCGGCCTTTACCCACCCCAGAAACTGGGCGAAAAACAGCACCCGGCGCGACCAACGGCGTGGCGGTAGCTAACACTAGCGCACACTAGAATTTACATACCAAGGCAAGGGCAAACTGGCTAGGCGAACCGGGTTAAGGTCTGGCGAAGGTGTGGCGAGCGTCGAGCCGTAAGCCCGGCGTGGGCTTTGGGATCCTGCGCCGGCTTTAGGGCCCGACCTTCGCCGAATCGAACCGACAGATGGATTTTCAGGTCATTGCCGGGACGGAAGTTCATGGTATAAGAATTCTTCACTGGCCTGGTGGCGGAATGGCAGACGCGCGCGACTCAAAATCGCGTACCCAAAAGGTGTGTGGGTTCAAGTCCCACCCAGGCCACTCAAATTACTCTTAATTCAAACGGTGTCCCGAGGCTTATCTCTCGTTCCCAAACTCTGTTTGGGAACGCAGGTCGCGAAACTCCGTTTCGCGTCTGTTCTGACAAAGGGGCAAAGTCTCTGTGCGAAGCGGAGCTTCGCGGCAGTGCGTTCCCAAACAGAGTTTCGGAACGAGGATGGGGGCAATGGGAGAGAGCATCAAGGTTTCTGCACGGGGCGGAACAGTGACGTGCTGCTTTCGCTCTTCTGCAGTGACGTGAGCCGTTCTTTAGCCGCGTCAGCCTGTCGGCTGCCTGGGGCGGTCTGCACCACGCGCTCGAGGCAAATGATCGCCTGCTCCTTCTCACCCTTCTTGAGCCAACTTTCCGCAAGTGCGAGGTACATAGCTCCGGTGCGATGATTCAGCGCTTCGCAGGCTTTCGCCAGGTACTCCGGATTGTCGTGAATTGATCCAACCAATTGTTTTGCTTCCGTGCTTTCGGCTAGATCGGAGTACGAGGTGTTGAGGATTTCGCACCGCTCCATGCAACTCAGGAACTGCTCGCCGCGGTAAGCGTCTTTGGCTTGGGCCAACAGCTCACGCGCTTTGCGGACACGCAGGCCTTCGCGGACTTCAGGCTTGGCAGATATCGATGCGAGCAACGTCCCCGATTCCACCGACGCTTGTGTGCCGCCGTAGGAGCGCATCAGGTCGGTCAACACATCGACAGCTTCCTGGCTGCGGCCCCGGCCATGAAGTTGGCGGGCCAGCGAGAGTTGAGTGTTCGCTTGCGATTCGAGGTCACTGAGCACCGTGCGCGACTTCACCTGAATCGATCGCTCACCGCCATCTTTGGTTACGCCCTTGAGCAAGATGATTGCCCGGCTGTAATCAGAGATCGCAATCGCGCGGGCAGCCTCCTGGAAATCGCGGACCATCCATTCCGGAGCGGGTGTGGGTGGCGCGATGCGATTGAGTTGTTCCAAGAGCTTTTCGGGCTCCTGGTACCCTTCCATCGTGCCGAGAATCTTGCCGTCGGCACTGGCCAACACCATGGTCGGGTAAGTCGTCACGTTCAGCGCGCTGACCAAACCCGTTTCGCGGTCGCCATCCACTTTGAGGCATACGAATCGCTCGGCCAGAGCGGCGGTGACGGCTGGGTCGCGCAGCGTGGTCGCTTCCAGCTTGCGGCACCAAACGCAGGATTCCGTGCTGAATTCGAGCAGGAGGGGCCGGGCTTTCTCGGACGCCTCGCGGCGGGCGCTGGCGTAATCCGTGCGCCACGACACGCTTTGGGCATTCGCGCTGTGGGCGCAACCGAGAACGACAATCACCAGCATGGCCGTGCGTATACGGGGCAGGGTGATGTGCATCATGGTCGTTCTCCAAGCAATGCGCGGCCGGATCAGCCGGCACTCTTCGGTCTCGGACGCGCCTCGGCCCGAGGGTGGGCCGCGCGGTAAGCCTCTTGCAGGCGGTGGGTCGTCACGTGGGTGTAGACCTGCGTTGTCGTCAGGTTTCGGTGGCCGAGCAATTCCTGCACGCAGCGGATGTCGGCCCCATTGTCGAGTAAGTGCGTCGCGAAGCTATGCCGCAGCGTGTGCGGCGTGGTTCGCGGGTCGAGCCCGGTCTGCGCCAAATACTTCTCCAACAGTCGGCCAACACTGCGCGAGGTGAGCCGGGCTCCGCGGTGATTCACAAACACCGCTTTGCTTGGCTTCTTGCCCGCGAGCAATCGCTGCCGCACTTTGAACCATTCGCTCAACGCTTCCAGCGATGGCGGGCCGAGCATGGCGAGCCGCTCACGCTTGCCTTTGCCGCGGACCTTAACCACACCCGCATCGCGGTCCACATCTTCGAGGTCGAGCCCGACCACTTCGCTCACGCGCAAGCCGGCCGAGTACAGTGTTTCCAGAAGCGCGCGGTCGCGGGCCTGCAGTGGGGCGTCGCCTTCGGGTGCCTTGAGTAGTTTGTCCGACTCCGCCTGCGTGAGAAAGTGCGGTAGCTTCTTTTCCTGCCGCGGTCCCCGCAGGCCGACGCCGGGGTTTTGCGTCATCACGCCCTGCCGGCAGAGGAACTTCATCCACGAACGAAGCGAGGCCAGCCGGCGAGCGATCGTCGTGCGAGCGTAGCCTTGCTCGTGCAGCCAAGCCAAGTACGAGCGAATCACACGCGGCGTGAGCCGAGCGGGCGACAGCGTTCCACCGGCTTGTTTCTGAAGATAGTCAAGCGCCTGAGTCAGGTCCTCACGGTAGGACTTGACCGTGTGTTCCGACGCGTTTTTTTCTAAGCCGAGATGCCGCAGGAACTCGGCCAAATGCTCGGTCATGATGCGCTTTCGCGGTGTGCGTCACTCAGCGGGTAAATCAAGCAGGGGCGCGGCCATTTGCTCGTAGGATTTTCGAGTCAGCACCGTTACGTCGAACCAGGTCAGACTCAACTCGGGATCGGCCGCTTGGTCGCGGACGGTCTGCAGTAATTCCTCGTGGCTTTCGTCGTCGTAAATGAAGACGTACCGCTCGTGTCCCTTGAGTAGTGCCAGGACGTTCACTTCTCGGGACATTCGACTTCCCCCGAACTCACTCTGCCGGCTTGGGAAATCGACCAAATTCCGCTTAAATCCGCGCCCGAAACCGCCCCCTGTTGCCGGCTTCGCCCAGACGAAGGCTGCACAACCCGCATACGGCGACCGAAGTCGCCATTTGACCGGTCCGGTGAGAGCCGGACCGCCGCTCCGACCGGGCTTGCCCGCCAAGTCGATCCCCGGTCTAATTTGCCCAGACGGAAACAAAGTCATCGCTTCGCCGACACGGAGGTTCAGCGTGCGCGTCGATATCGTCATCCCAGCCCGTTACGGTGCGACCCGACTGGCCGGCAAGCCGCTCTTGCGAGCCACCGGAAAATACCTTGTGCAGCACGTCTATGAGCGGGCCAAGCTCAGCAAGCGAGCCCGCAACGTGATCATAGCCACCGATGATGCGCGGATTGAAGCCGCCGTGAAGAGCTTCGGCGCCGATTGCGTTATGACTAGCCGCGACCATTTGTCAGGCACGGACCGGATCGCGGAGGTCGCTCGACAGCTCGATTCAGATGTGGTGATCAATCTCCAGGGGGATGAGCCGGAGATCGAGCCCGCCGCTCTGGACATGCTGCCTGATTTGCTCGAGCGTGATCCGGAGGCGACGATCGCCACAGCCGCCGCGGCGGTGCCGTCGCTGGAGGCATTCAATAATCCGGCGTGCGTGAAGGTCGTTTGCGATCATCGTGGCCGGGCGCTTTATTTCAGCCGCAGCCCGATACCCTACGTCCGCGATGCCGAGCCCGATTTCAAAGCTCGGCCCGCACGGTTTCTGCAGCACTTGGGTCTATATGCCTTTCGGCGCAAGGCTCTCTTCGAGATTGCCGCATTGCCGCCTGAGCCCTTGGAGTTGTCGGAAAAACTTGAGCAGTTGAGAGCGCTGGCGACGGGCCGGATTATCCAAGTGGGCATCGTGAATCACGCGGCCCGGGGTGTGGATACTTTTGAGGATTATGAGCGTTTCCGGCGCTCCTTCGCCCGCGTTGCTTAGGAATTTTGAACCGCAGAGAACGCAGAGACCGCGGAGAAAACCTGTTTTCTCCGCGGTCTCTGCGTTCTCTGCGGTTTAACTCTTTGGGACCTCTTTCCGGCCCGGTACAGTAGATGACTGGGGGTGATGTCACCGGGAAGGAACCAATGGCTAAGCATATTTTCGTGACAGGAGGCGTGGTCAGCTCACTCGGTAAGGGCCTGACCTGTGCATCGATCGGCATGTTGCTCGAACGCCGGGGGCTGCGCGTCCGGCTGCAGAAGTTCGATCCTTACATTAATGTCGATCCCGGCACGATGAGCCCTTACCAGCACGGCGAGGTCTACGTTCTCGACGATGGCGCGGAGACCGATCTCGACTTGGGCCATTACGAACGCTTCACCAACGCCCCGCTGACCCGCGACTGCAACTATACCACCGGCAAGATTTACTCCACGGTCATCGAGAAGGAGCGCAACGGCGAATACCTCGGCAAGACAGTGCAGGTCATCCCGCATGTCACCGATGAGATTCAAGCCGCCATTCGCAAGTTAGCAACCGCTGACGTCGATGTTGTCATCACCGAAATCGGCGGCACCGTCGGCGACATCGAGGCCATGCCGTTCTTCGAAGCGATTCGCCAGTTCGGACTCGCCGTCGGTAAGCAAAATTGCATTTACATTCACCTCACGCTTGTGCCGTATTTGAAGGCGGCGGGCGAAGCGAAGACCAAGCCGACGCAGCACTCCGTGGGTGAGCTTCGCAAGATCGGTATTCAACCGGACATTCTGATTTGCCGCACTGAAGTGGAGCTTGGTCGGGAGGAAGCAGCCAAGATCGCCCAGTTCTGCAATGTCGAGCCGCGGGCGGTGATCGAGGAGCGGGACAAGACGCTGTCAATCTACGAGGTGCCGATGAGCCTGATGCAAAGCGGGCTCGACGAATTGATCGTAGAGAAATTTGGCCTCCGCGCGACGTCACTCGATGTGTCGGATTGGGAGCAGATGCTCGAGCGCATCCGCAAGCCGGCTCAGGAAGTGACGATTGCGTTCGTGGGCAAGTACGTCAAGCACCATGACGCTTACAAGTCCGTCTTTGAATCGCTGTATCATGCCGCGACGGCTCTCGATGCCCGGCTCAACCTTCGCATCATCGAGGCTAGTGAACTCGAGCACGCCAGCGTGGGCGACATCCTTGCGGGGTCCGATGGCCTCGTCGTTCCGGGCGGCTTCGATCGACGGGGCGTCGAGGGAATGCTCGAAGCCATTCGCTATGCCCGCGAGCAGAAGCTACCATTTTTCGGCCTCTGCCTGGGCCTACAGTGCGCCATGATCGAGTTCGCCCGCAATGTGCTAGGCTTGAGCGAGGCGAACTCCACCGAGTTCGAGCGCGATACGCCACACCCGGTAGTGGCTCTGCTCGATGAACAGCGCAAGGTGACCAAGAAGGGCGGCTCGATGCGGCTGGGCAGCCAGCCGTGCCACCTCAAGGAAGGCTCACTGGCGAGCAAAGCGTACGGGGCGCCAATCGCTCATGAAAGACACCGCCACCGCTATGAAGTGAACAACGATTATCGCGCCCGCTGCGGCGAGCATGGGCTCATCGTGTCGGGAACGAATGCTGATGGCAGCCTGGTGGAAGTGATCGAGCTAGCCGGGCACCCGTGGTTCTTGGCCGTGCAGTCGCATCCTGAATTCAAATCGAAACCGATCAAGCCTCATCCGCTCTTCCGTGCATTTGTCGCGGCGAGTTTGTCGCATCGTGCAGGTGGCAGTGGAGTGAGTAGCGGGCGAGTGTCCGTGAGGGCATAAGAACTAACCACAGAGACACAGAGGCACCGAGAAGATGGTCTTCTCGGTGCCTCTGTGTCTCTGTGGTTAGGCTTGTCTTACTTCTTCTTGATCGGGAAATTAATCGTGTCGCCGTCCTTGAGCAGTCCCTTTGGCTTTTTCTCTTCGCCCGGCTTGGCCGTACCCACCTCATGCCATGCCATTACCGAGACTTCGATATCCGTTGGGACATTTTTGATTTCGTAATTCCCATTGGCATCAGTCACGGCGAAGTAAGGATGATCGAATGCCCAGACATACGCATCCATCCATTTGTGGGCATCACAGTTGATCTTGATTGCTTCCGTATCAGCCTTCACCGAAAACTCTTTTTCTTTACCGGAAGCGAGCGTCTCGCCTCTCGCCGGATTTTTTAGCGCACCGCCAGCGACACGCGAATTGTGCAAGATCGGGGCACTGTTCTTGATGAGGAGCTTTTGCACTGGCTTGCCGCCATATTCAGCAAACATCGCTGAGACATGCGGATTGAACCGGCAGAAAGGCTGGTCGATGACAACCTGATCGGTCCAAGTCTTTTGGCCGAGATCGACATTAAATTTCTTTCCGGGGGCCGGTTTCAGAAAGACCACGACTTCCGCTAGGCCATTGCCTTCTCCGGTGACCCAGGTCAGGTCTTGCGTATCGCCTTTCGCGCAATGCCCGGCGTCCTTGTGATTGGGGTCGATCTTGAGCTTTGCGTCTTTGGGAGCTTCGCCATCCAATGTGACTTTGCCCTTGATGGTGGCGCCAGCGGTCGCCGGGCGGGCGTCAGCCGAGGACATCACCGCGAGGGTCAAGCCCGACGCGATCGCCAGGCTGAACATAGTTCGCAGACACTTCTTCATTCGGGACTCCGTAGTTGTTCGAGCGATTCGCTCGATGGTTTCCAGTTCCTTATTTTGCCGGAGGCGCGGCCGCCGCGGGTTGGCCAAAAGCCGTCGGACCCACACGGTATTTTATGACCGGCCAGTCAACGATGGTGGGGTACATCATGAGTAAATCTCGTGACGCCCGGATCTGATCTTCGGGGCCGCCGATAAACACTTTAGCTTCCTCAAAGTGCTTTTTCGCCTCGCCAGGCCGATATTGCGGCTGCATCAAACTGGCATACGGCGTCAGACGTTGCGGATAGGCGATCCACCGCTCTGTCCATTCGGGACGGAGCCGTTCCCAAGCCTTGTCCAGATCGGGAGCTCGATATTCGTTAGGTAGTGCCGGACCAACTTGATGACATGTGATGCAGAGGTTGCCGGTATAGGTGACGAGCTTCCACGCGTCCGCCATATAGGCTTCGCGCTCTTCCCAGTTTTTGCGTAGCTCAGGGAAATCGTTGCCGGCGACTTGCGCTCGGAGCCGGTCGGCATCTTTTTGCGCTTCGGCCACTTTGGCGTTGTCTCCCGCAGCGCGGAAGTCAGTGACACGTCGCTCGGCCGCGGCTTGCTGCTCGCGCGCGACCCGGGCCCAGAGGGGCTTCAACTCATTGATGCGCGCATCGTACTGGTTATTCGCCTTTAACTTGGCGACGTAGTCTTTTGTCTGTTGAAGCAGGTAAGCTTCATCGCGCTGGGGAACTTTAGCGAAGGTATTGAGGCCCGTCCCTGGATTACCCAGCTTGTTGGCGGCCGTGAAGTAATTGACCAAAGCCACCGCTTCGTCATCGCTCAAGCTGAATTTGGGCATCATCAACGGCGGGATCTTGCGAATCTTGTAGGGATTCAGCAGGAATTGATAAAGCCAGCCCGGCTGCACCCGCTCGCCTTCGTGAAGCAGATTCGGCGGGATCGCGGCGTAACCATCGGGGCCTTTGCCGCCCTCGTCGTCGTAGCGATTCACAGGCTGCACGTCGCCATACACTTTCGAGTCGTATTCGGACAAATAGCGCTTCAACAGAAGCGCGAATCGACCGCCATATGGCGCGGCGAGTTCCTTGGTCGCTTCCGGCACGACAATGATCGGTGAAGCCCACGCTGGCAAGACGGCTGTCTTCTCGGACTTCGAGTCCGGATCGTCGTAGCGGAATGCTAATGCATGGGTCGTGCGGATGACCGGCATCAAGTCGTCGCCGTTGGGCAGAACACTCATCACCCCTTTGGCCACGATGCGATCCGTGCCGGCTGGCGGCGGTGCCGCGCCCCAGGCGTTGTGCTCTAAGTAGGCGTGGGGATCTTTCGGCTCTTCCTTTTCGCCCGAGGCGAATCGCTGATAGGCCTCGGTGAGCTCCTTCATGACCGCAGCTTTTGCGGTGCGGCCATCGGGCAGCTTCTTATCGGTCAGCGCGAACTCGAATTGACCGGCGCGGATGATGTGGCAGCTGTAGCAATTGTACTTTTCGAGCACCATGCGGCCGTGCACTTCCGCTTGCCGTTCCGGTGTGTAACTCGGCAGGAACTTCTGCGGGATCGGCTCGGCAATCAGGCCAAGGATGAAGCACATGACTGCCTCGCGGCCTTCGGCTTCGTCTTTATCGAGGCGGATCTGGAATGCCTCGTCGGATTCGTTCGGCAACCTCCTGATCCGCGCGAACTTGAACTGCGGCATCCGGGCGCGATCGTTCCAATCACGCACGCGCTGGTAATCGTAAACGCGCGGCGACATTAGCTTCAGATGCAAGAAGCCTTCGCGCGAGCGGTGATGGTGGTCGAGCATCTCGGAGAAGAACTTCTCGTAGGGCGGCTGCTTCGCCGTGGTGTACGGCGCGAACTTCTCGAGCGGCTTTTGCTTGCCGTCACCCGGTTTCCAGTCCTTGTCGGGCTTGTTCTTATCCTTGGGATCATCGCGCAGATCCACGACATGGTAGCGCGTATCGACGTAGTTCTCGACATCTTCGAAGGCGATGCGATCTGGATCTTTCTTACCCCAATCGTTCAGGCCGACGCCGATCGTCTTGGCCCCTTCGAAGCCGGGGATGTTGTGGCAAGCGAAGCACCCGAGGTTGCCGATTGCTTTCTTGCCGATGTAGGTCATGAGCTTGCCGTCATCGAGCGGAGCACTGAGCTCTTGCTCGTCGGCGTCATCAGCGCGATAGGAAAGCTCATCCTTGCTGAAGCCGCTCTTAACGGCATTCTCGACTTCACGCGTCGTCAGACCCGCTTTGCGCAGATACATGCGGGCCATATCGGCGAGGGTCTCGCGTTCGGCCGGGGCGACAGCGAGCGTGTCCCATTCGGGGTCGGTCTTGGCGGGTTGAGAAAGGAGCCACGACGCCACGTCGTTGGCCTCTTCCAGCGTCAAATGCACGTTCGGCATCAATGTGCGCGGGCTGTGAACCATGGGGTTGAGCAGCCACTGCACGAGCCACTTCTTGCTATTGAGCTTGCCGGCCACGCCGCTGAGCTCAGGACCGAAGTAGGACTCGCCCACAATGGCCGGGGCTGGCGTTCCATTGGCGTTCTGACCGGCAGCCTCGGCGGCGGAGTGCTGGTGACACGCCACGCAGCCACGCGTTGCGAATAGATGCCGGCCGCGATCGAATTGTTCTTTCTTGCCCGCGTCATTGGCAGGCTCGGCGGGCAGGTTCATCGATTCATCGACTGGCGGCACCTGGCCCCGTACGCTCATTCGCGCTTTGGCTTCGCGGATCTTGCGCGATGCGTCTTTCTTGTCGGCATCGGACATCGTCTCGCTTTGAGCCAGCTTCGCAGTCAATTCGTTGATAAGAGCTTCGTCGGCCTGGGCCTGTTCGGCCGGCGCCTTCGCCACTGCGCTCAACGTGCCAAGATGTTGTTTGCTCTTGGTGAATATGTAATGCGTAATCGCCCGAATCTCGGCGTCGGGGAACTTCTTTTGCTCCGACGGCAACGCTTCATCGACGTTGTTCGCTTGCATGTAGAAGTGCGGCATCTTGGTGTCGGGCTTAAACGCCCGCGGCGCCTTAATCCACTTCATGGCCCAATCTTCGTTCGTCTTCTCGGCCACGCGGAACAGGCTCGGGCCGACTTTGCGCAGCGTGCCCGGCGGATTGGCGGCGTCGGCAAGGCGCTTGGTGCGCTCGCTCGGAGATAGAGATTCGAGCGGCGGGTCGGGCTCGAGCCGCATGTCCGGGCCGATGGCCCGGCCGCTCTTGGTGCCGGAGATCTCATGGCAACCGAAGCAGCCGAGGTCTTTGACGAGGTGGTAGCCTTTGATGAGCTTCTCGGCTTCGACGCGACTGCCATCACGGACTAGGTCTTCCACTTGATGGTGGCATTTCACGCACGACGACTCGATGAACCGCGACGGCAACATTGGGAATTCCCAGTCGCCGGCGTGCACTGATTGCCAGTGCAAGTCTTGCTCCCACGTATGCGCAATCTCGACGTCGTTGGGTGTGTGGGCGGCGTCATTGAAACCGGTCGCACTGCCTTGGCCGGAGTGGCAAATCGTGCAGCCAAACTTTTGTGCTGAGTGCGGGCTGTTGGCTTCGACGAAAAGGTCGAGCCGCGGATGGGCGGCATACTCGCGAATTCGGGAAGGACTGAGATCTTCCACCTTTTTCGGTTCCAAGTCGCGGGCCGCTAGGACGTTGACATCTTGCTTGGCATCTTTGTTGACTTGCTGGCGTTCTTCCAGCAGTTTCTTGGCGTCTTCGGTCTTCTTCTTGAGCTCCGGGTCGTCCATCGGGTTGGTCGTGAGCCGCGTCAAAGCTTCGGCGTCGAGATTTGGCCGGTCGATGCCCAAGTGGCAGGTCGTGCAGCGATCGTAGCGGGTGACGTATTTGAAGCCGCCGTAGTCGATTGGCAAATCTTCGTGGAAGGTCTGCTTGATTTTCACGGGCGAAGCGAAGGCATCCATAACCGGCAGAGAACGGACCGCGTCGCGCCAGGTCCACTGCTTCTGGACCGCGAGCTTGAGGAAGCGGTCGAAGTCGCCGGTGTGCTTTTTGTGCGTCGCCTCTTTGGCCTTCAAGTCGCGCTGGGCCTGCGCCAGCGAAACCTTGGCGTCGCCGACCTGAATCTCTTCGTTATTGGCGGCCTCGATCTTGGCATCGAGTTCTTCGAGCTTGGGTTGCAGCGCCTGGAGATTTTTCTGAAACTTCTCGGCTTCTTCCTTGAACCTGTTGGCGTGCGGATCCTGGTGTTCGACCGCGATGTTGTAATAACTCATCCGCGAGTCGTAGTCGGCCTTGATGCTGCGCATCTTGAAGTCGAGTGCCGCCCGCTCGGCAGCCACCGGTGAGATCTTCTTTTCAACAATCGGTTTGAGTTTGTTGACCCGATCGCGCAGCTCCGTCACTTGCGTTTCCGACGCCACGATTTTCTGCTGCTCAGCCGCGGACGGGGCGAGCGCAAGCAACGTGCGCTTGCTGATCTCTTCTTCAACCGTGCGGAAGGTCCGCTGATCTTGCTTGTACGGCCGGCGAAAATCGTCCGCGAACATCCAGACGACCGTCACGAGCATGGCCACGCTGGTCGCGGCAAACACCCGGTGCAGCATCCGCTGATCGCGATAAAAGGCGTCACTAGCAGCCATAGATGGGTCCCACGCCGCGCGGTCGACCGCGCCGGGTCAGATGTTGAAGAACAGCTCCGGGATGTACACGATGTATTTCAGGTTGAGCGTCCACCTGAGCACCATCTTCAAAGGCAAACTGGCCATGAAGAGAATCAACGTCATCAGCAGCATGTAGCGGATGAAGCCCATCTTCATGAAGTAGCGCTTGAAAACGGTTTTCGCCAACAGCGGCGGAATGATCATGAAGTAAGCGATAACGACGATGATGCCCGGCAACTCGCGCACGAGCCAACCGGACTGATGGCCGACCGCTTCGTCATCCATGCCAAAGGCCCGCCAAAACATTGTCGCTAGGTTGATGTTGTTGAGCGGGTCGGACTTGTGCGGGTCCCAGTTTTCGAATGGCCCGAAGAAGTTCCAGTTCGGCCCGCGCAGAAACGTGCCCAACACGATCAGCACCACCCACAACACGAGGAACCCATACAGGAACATCGCCATGGCGAATGGGCGTTCGCGGAAGGTGTAGTAGCCGTTGCCCTTTTGGTTGAAGTCGATGTAAGGGATCGCGCACAGGCCGATGATGATGAACGTGGGCAGCACCACGCCCGCCATCCAGGGGTCGAAGTACACGAGCATTTCCTGCAAGCCGAGGAAGTACCACGGCGCTTTCGAAGGGTTCGGAGCACGGGCCGTGGTGGCCGGTGCTTCCAAGGGCGCCTTCAAGTAGATCGCCCACACGACAAGCAGTGCCGTGCAGACGATCATGCAGATCATCTCGGTGTAGACCAAGTCCGGCCACACCAGGACCTTCTCGTCGTCCTTTTCCAAAGGTGGCGCACCCTTGGCAATCAAATTGTCGTTGAGCACCGCACGACGCAGGCCGAGCCAAGTGAAGAAGCCGACGGTGAAAAGCAACATCACGATCGGCACGTTGTCGGGCTTGGTGATGATGTTGCGGAAATCTTCGTTCGTCATCGCCCAGCCGGACACAAGCAATACGAGGTTCAACAGGATCCAGGCGACATTCGGCTCCGTGAAGAAGCCGCGGAAGAGCAGGACTGCCGCGAAGAGCACCGTTGATGCGATGAAATAGGTCGTCGCATTAGTTACCGCATCGACCGCGTGGGTGATTTCCGGCGGGATGACCAAGCCTCGGTGCATGGGCCAGTAAAGAGCCGCATGCACCAAGAAAATAGCTGTGCCGACAAAGCCGAGCATTGCCGGAAGCCGGGCGCGCCGTTGCGTCATCGCGGCAAAGAAGCCGAGGTTGAGCAAGGCGCAGCAGAGGTAGTAAACGGCCAGGCCGTTTTGGGTCGTGATGGAAAGCGAGCCGTGGTTCATCAGTCGCGAACTCCGTGACCTGACCTACAAAGCGCCGCTAATGCCGCCGTCCTTGCGGACCCGCCAGAAATGGATCGCGATCAAGACACCGGCCGCCAATGGGATCGCTACGCAGTGAAGTACGTAGAAGCGCAATAGCGTCTCGCCGCTGACGAACTTCCCACCTAAAAGCAAGAATCGCGCATCCGAGCCCGAGTGAATAAGCGGCACCCCTCCAATCTGCAGGAAGGATGCACCGGGGCCTTCGTAACCCAATCCTGGCGTGGCACGAGCCATATTGCTGCCGACGGTGATGGCCCAGATCGCCAACTGATCCCAGGGCAACAAATAGCCGGTGAAGCTCAGGAGCAACGTCAGCACGAGCAGAATGACGCCGACGGACCAGTTGAATTCTCTGGGCGGTTTATAAGAGCCGGTGAGAAACACGCGATACATGTGCAGCCAGATGGAAATGACCATGGCATGTGCCCCCCAGCGATGCAATTCGCGGAGGATGCCGAGCGTGGTCACGTCGCGCAGAGCGAGAATGTCGTTGTAAGCGTGTTCGAGCGTGGGCCGATAGTAGAACATCAACAGGACGCCGGTGATCGTTTCGACCAAGAACAGAAAGAAGGTCAGGCCGCCCATGCACCAGGTGTAAGAGAGGGCGATGCCGCTCTTCCGCACCGAGACAGGGTGCAGATGCAGGAAGACATTCGTCAACATCACGACGACGCGATTACGGCGATCGCGCGGCGCAGGGTGACGGAAGATGCTCTTCCAGACTTGTGAGCCGCGAATCCAGTCACCGACGGACATATCTTGCCTCTATTTTAGATTGCAGAAGTCAGAATGCAGATTGATAAACTGCTCTCTCACTCCTCCGCCGCCAATTCTGACTTCTCACTTCTGCAATCAAACTTCAAAATAGCTGTCCTTGTTATCCCATTGGCCCAACTCGTATTGGAACTTCTTGCTCTTATCCACGACGAGTTGGCCGTCATCGGAGAGTTCCAGGCCCCAGCGTTCGAGTGGCCGCGGGGCAGGGCCTTCGAAATTAATGCCGGTGATGTAAAAGCCGGAGCCATGACACGGGCATTTGAACTTCTTGTCGGCTTCGAGCCAATTGGGCGTGCAGCCTAGGTGCGTGCACGTCGTGCTGAGAGCGTAAATCTTGCCCTGGTTGCGCACGATCCAGAAGCCGCGGTCTTTGAATGAATCGACGACCTTGCCATCGTCGAAGTTGCGCGGATCGCCGACTTTGATTTTGTTCGGTGGCTCAGCCAGGACATTGGGGAAGAGAAATCGTGTGGTGCCCAGCGTCATCGCGATCATCGCCGCGGTGAACGAGACCCAGCCAATTACGACCGAATCGCCAAGCTTGCCAAAGAAGCCACGACGGTCATCGCCCGGCTTGGCGGCCGGCGCGGGCTTCGCTGGTGGCGCAGGTTTTGGAGGGGCTTCGGGTTTAGCGGCGGGCGCTGCGGCAGCAGGTGCCGCCGCGGGCTGTGCCGGCGGTGTGGGTGGCGGGCTCGCAGCGTCTGACATGCAGCACTCCAAGGACGCGACCGAAAACACGAATGAGCCTTGAATTCTTACGACAATTGCAAAGCAAGTGCCAGGGTGATGGCCCTCCGGATTCGCGAGAAGTGAGCCTCAGCGCGTGCCGGTTCTCAAAATCTGGAAAGCTCGCGGTAATTCCTTGCCGATTCTGAGAAACAGCCGCCGCGATAGGGCTTGCACTAGCGCCGCGTCAAATGCTAGCCGCCACAACCGCCAAAACTTCACTCTCGAGCTTACCGTTCGTGGCCAGTGCAAAAGGGCTTTCGAACATCGGTGCGCCGGTCCAGTCGGTGAATGTGCCGCCCGCTTCGAGCACGAGCGGAATCAACGCGCCGACGTCCCAGGGGTGCACGCCATAATCAAGCATCACGTCCGCGGAGCCCTGGGCGACGAGCACGAAGCCGAAGTAGTCGCCGTAGCCGCGCTGCCGCTGAACTTTTCTGGCCAGGCGAAGGCAAACATCGACTTGGCCGGCCGCCTCGAAGAAATTCAAATCGCAGGTGCAGAGCATCGCATGTTCGAGCCGCTCGACAGCGGAAACGTGGATCAGCCGATCGTTCTTGAACGCGCCATCGCCGCGCAGTGCACGATAGGTATTGCCCAGCGACGGCTCATGCACCACGCCGGCGATTAACTCGGTTCCCCGTTGGAGCCCGACGAGCGTCGCCCACATGGGAATGCCGCGAATGAAGCTGCGGGTGCCATCGATGGGATCGACAATCCAGCGGTAGCCGCTGGTTCCCGATGAATCGCCCGACTCTTCACCGAGGAAGCAATCATTGGGAAACCGTTCCAGGAGCACTTTGCGGAGGTGATCCTCGGCTTCTCGGTCGGCGATCGTTACCGGGCTGTTGTCTTTCTTCCATTCCACTTGCCGCGCGAAAGCGGCTGCGCTCGTGTCGGGGAAGTACCGCCGAGCGATGGCGCCGGCTTCCTGCGCGGCGGCGATGGCAACTTCGTAACGTTCTCGTTCGTCTGCCTTCATATATTCACCAAACAGTTGTCAGTGATCAGTGGACAGTGGTCAGTTAGACCAATTCGCTGCGAACTGACCACTGGCACCGGTCCTGTGAGCATTGATTTAGTAATGCGATTTGCACTCTTAGGTGACCATGGCGATGGGCGAGCATTTGCAGAGGCGCTGCGCGCCAGCGGCCGGCATGAAGTCGTGGACTGTGCCAATCGCGATCTGGAGGAAGTGCTCGCCGATCCGCGCATCGAGGCTTGCATTGTCGCGGTGCCGGTCGCCAATCGGCTCGACGTCGCCAGGCGGGTCCTGCAATCCGAGCGGCCCGCGGCCGTGGTCCATCCGGTGGATTACAAGCCGGACGGTGCATTCGAGCTCAATCTACTGCAGGGCGATGTCCATCAGGCATTGGTGCCCTTGATCGTTGAAGCACTGCATCCACGATTCGACGAGCTGCGCAAGCATGTTTTGCGTCCGCCCGATCCCGCCCGCTGGATCGATGCGCACTTCACAGCGCCCGGCGAGGCCTTGCTCGCGATTGATGAGCGCCGCCGGCATCCCGTGTTCCCGGGCTGGACACTGCTGCGACGCCTCAACGGCGAAATCGCGGAAGTGAGCACGTTTGCGCGTGGCGAGCAAGTGGCGGTCGGGGAGCCCGTCGTGATGTCCGGTACGTTCGCCGATGGCACGCTCTTCCGCGCGAGCTATCGGGCCGAGGGCAACGAGCGGCGAGCGGCCATTGCCATAGGGGCCAGCGAGCCGGAAGTGTTTGCCGAAGATGATCCGCTTTGGACAAAAGCTTGGGCGAAAGTGGTTGCCGAGTTTGAAGCCGAGCTTGCTTACCTGGCGACCGCTCCGCGCGTTGAACCGGGGGCGGGCGCTCGGGAACGGCCCGGCGCGCTTTTGAGCTGGCGTGACGCGGTGCGAGCCTTGGAACTGGACGATGCGGCCGGGCGGAGCTTGGCGAAGCGACGCTCGACACTGCTTGAGTATCAGGACGCCAGCGAAGAGATCGGCTTCAAAGGAACGATGACGCTTCTGGGCTGTGGCCTGCTGTGGTTCTTGCTCGCGCTTTTGATCGCGGCCGCGGTGTATCCGCCACTGTTTTGGGTGACGTTGCCGATCTTAGGGTTGTTTTTGGGGTTGCAGTTACTTCGGTGGATATTGCCTTCGAGGACTTGAACCGCAGAGAACGCAGAGAGCGCTGAGAAAACCAAATTCATGTTTTGGTTTTCTCAGCGCTCTCTGCGTTCTCCGCGGTTCAAATCTTTGCAGTTCTTGAGCGAGCGTACGCCGCCGCCCCGACGATGCCTGCATCATCACCCAGCGCTGCGGTGACGAACTTCACGCCCTCCGTCGCGCCCGGAAGCGCATAGCGGCCCGCGATTTCCCACACCCGCTCCGATAACACCTCGCCGAATGCCTCGGTTAATCCGCCTCCCAGGACGATGACCTCTGGACTCAGCAAGTTGATGCAACTGCCAATCCCGGCCCCGATCGCTCTCGCGGCATCATCAATCAACTGCACGGCGAGCGGATCGTCTTTCTGATAGAACTCGAAGAGTTGGGAGCTCTTCACATTTGCCAGATCGACGCCCTTCCACGCCTTGCGAACCTTCTTGGGTGCATCCGCGAGTTGTTTGTCCGCCCACTTCATCAGGTTTCTTCGGCCTGCGATGGCCTCTAATGTCGTGCCTTTACGCCAGTGCACAATCATGTGGCCAATCTCGCCGGCATTGAAGTTGAAGCCGTGGTAGATCTTGCCATCGAGAATCAGGCAACCGCCAACGCCCGTGCCGGGGAACACTCCGAGCACGTGCGTGGCATTCTGGGCCGCCCCAAACTTCCACTCGCCGAACGTGCCGAGCCGGACGTCGTTCTCGATGAACGTGGGCCATGTCCATGTTTTTGGAAACAACGACGGTAAATCCACGTCGCGCCAGCCCAGGTTCGGCGCGAATTTGACGAAGCCGGAGTTTGGATTGATTTGCCCTGGAGCGCTGAATCCCATGCCGCCAATGGAAGCGCGGTCAACTTTGGTTTCATCCAGCAGTCGATTAATCAGGCGATCGATTTTCTCGATGACCGCGGCCGGGCCCTCGTCGAATGGCGTGGGTTCTTTGGCTCGCGCAAGTGGTGTCGCACCATCGGCGAAAATGCCGCCAAGTATTTTGGTGCCGCCTAGATCGATGCCGAGCCAATGTTCGCCAGACATGGTTACGTCGCCGCTTCCCGAGGGATTGGCTCAATCCAGTGCCGGCCGTCGCGGGCCAAAAGCGACGTGGCGGCTTCCGGGCCCCAGGTACCGGCCGCGTAGTTCGGGAAGTTGCCCGGCGGGGAGCTTTCCCAACTCTCCAAGACAGGCGTCACCAAGCTCCACGCGATTTCCACCTGATCGGCCCGCATGAAGAGACCGGCGTCGCCCTGCATCACATCGAGAAGAAGGGTCTCATAGGCTTCCGGCTGACCGTCGCCGAATGCTTGCTTGTAGCTGAAGTCCATTTCGACCGGCTTAAGCCGGAGCAACTGGCCTGGCTTTTTGGCCTGCACCCGCAGGTCGATCCCTTCGTCGGGCTGAATGCGGATGATCAACTGATTCGGTTGTAGATCGCGGGCAGCACTCGTCGGGAACGCCAGATGCGGCACAGGCCGGAACTGCAGTACAATTTCCGACGACCGCATCGGCAGGCGCTTGCCCGTGCGAATGTAAAACGGAACATCCTGCCAGCGCCAATTGTCGATGAACAACTTGGCGGCGACGAAAGTCTCGACGGTGGAGTCCTTGTTGACATTGGGCTCAGCGGCGTAGGCCGGCACCTTCTGCCCGCGCATCCAACCCGCGCCGTATTGGCCGCGCACGAAGAAGCGATCGATTTCGTCGGTCGCGAACGGCCGGATCGCCTTGAGAGCGTCAACTTTCTTGTTGCGCACCTCATCGGCTTGGAATGAAAGCAATGGTTCCATGGCCGTGAGGCAAACGAGTTGAAGCACATGGTTTTGCACCATGTCGCGCAGCGCTCCGGCCTGCTCGTAATAGCCACCGCGATGCTCGACGCCGACTTCCTCGCCGACGGTGATTTGGACATGATCGAGATACCGGCGATTCCAGATCGGCTCGCACAACGTGTTGGCGAAGCGGAAGGCGAGAATGTTCTGCACAGTCTCTTTGCCGAGGTAATGATCGATGCGGTAGATCTGTCGTTCCTTGAATACTTTTCGAATCATTTGGTTCAAGGAGCGGGCCGACGCAAGATCACGGCCGAACGGTTTTTCAATGACCACGCGGGTCCGCTCGCGATCCTCGGCAAACCCAGCGGCCGCCAGACCGTTGCAAACAGTCGCGATCAACGTTGGGCTGATCGACAGATAGAAAATCCGCTGGATCGGGATGTTCCATTCCGCGGCCCGCGACGAGCAAAAATAGTGAATCGCTTTGTAGGCGCCGGGGTCGCCGAGATCGGCGGTGCGGTAATGGATGTGCTCGGCAAAAGCGTTCCATTTCTCAGTTGTGATCGGGCCAACGCGCGACGCCTGCTCCACCCCGCCGCGCAGATGGTCACGGAACTCTGACTCGCTCATTTGCTTGATATCGAGGCCCAAAACGGCGAACCGCTCGTCGAGCCAGCTATCGTGAAACAAATGAAACAGCGCGGGGATGAGCTTGCGCCACGCCAAATCGCCGCCCGCGCCAAAAATAATCAGCACACTGGGGTCCGGACGAGTCGCTTTGGTCATCATCGTCGGCCCCTAACTCAAAAGTGCTCGGTCCAGATCAGCCTTCAAATCATCAACATCTTCAATTCCGACAGACAATCGAATCAAGCCATCGTCCACGCCGCGTGCTTCGCGGGTTTCTTTCGGGATGCTGCCGTGCGTCATGGAAGCCGGGTGGCACACCAGTGATTCGACACCGCCCAGGCTTTCCGCGAGACTAAACACACGAATGCTGCGCATGAATGTCTGCGCGGCCGGGATGCCGCCGGTCAGGCGAATGCTGACCATGCCGCCGAAGTCGCGCATCTGCTTTTGCGCCACGACGTGACCCGGATCGTCGGCAAGTCCCGGGTAATGAACCTTTTTCACCGCGCGGTGGCCCGAGAGCCATTGCGCTAGATCGCGGGCATTGGTGCAGTGCTTGTCCATGCGCAGCGCGAGCGTCTTCAATCCACGCAACGTGAGGTAGCAATCGAAGGGGCCGGGCACGCCGCCCGCGGCGTTCTGGTAGAACTTCACCGGTTCCAAAAGCTCATTGCTGCCAATGACTGCGCCACCAACCACGTCGGAGTGGCCGCCGAGGTATTTGGTCGTGCTGTGCACGGCATAGTCCGCCCCGAGCGCGAGCGGCTGCTGCAAGTATGGCGACGCGAACGTGTTGTCCACGGCCAGCTTCGCGCCATGCTTATGCGACAGTTCCGCAATCGCGCCGATGTCGAGAATTTGCAACAGTGGGTTCGTGGGCGTTTCGATCCACACGAGTTTTGTCTTGTTGGTGATGAGCTTCGCGAACCCGCTCGCCGAAGGGTCGTCGGTGTACTTCGTTTGCAAGCCCCAAGGCTTGAAGACGCGTTCCAAGATTCGGAACGTGCCACCGTAGAGATCGGCGGCCGCGACAACTTCGTCACCCGGCTTGAGGGTGGAGAGCACGCCTGCTGTTGCGGCGAGGCCCGATGCGAACGCGAGACCGCGCTCGCCGCCTTCGAGTGCCGCGAGACACGTCTCCAATGCCGTGCGGGTCGGATTGCCGCTGCGCGAGTATTCGTAACCCTTGTGTTCGCCGGGGCCGGCTTGGGTGTACGTCGATGTGGCGTAAATCGGCACGATGGTCGCGCCGGTCGTCGGATCGGGGTCTTGGCCCGCGTGAATGGCGCGGGTGGCAAACCCGGCTTTGCTCGCATCAAACTTCATATCGCCTCCGGCGAATAACATAACGCTGGTCGTTGGGCGGATTTTATTGCCCCGGGGCGTTTTATGAACATCGAGCCCGCCGTGTTTATCCGTACCATGCGGGTCGTCATCTTCGCCCTGACAATGGGCATTGTGACATTCATCGGCATTGTGGTCGTAATGCAGACGCAAGGCCGGGCGAATGCCGGTGGCCCGCAGTCGGAAATGATCACCTATGCCGGTCTGGCGGCCCTGGCGGGCGCGATCCTCCTACAGCCGCTTGTTCTGGGCGCGATGGATAAAGTTCAGGCGAACAAGATTGACCGTCAGAGCCAAGATTTGGCCCCGTGGTACGCCGCTTACCAGACTCGAGCCATCGTCGGCGCCGCCCTCATCGAGGGTGCGTCATTTCTGTGTCTGGTCGGAGCGATGTTGGATGGCCGACCACTCGGGATCATCGGCGGCGCGGTCGGCGCTATCGCACTCGTGGCGCTGCACTTGCCCAGCGAGATGAAGCTGGCCGCATATATCGAGCGACAACGGGGCAGATAGTTCAGTAGGCTCAGTGCCAGGCAGGTCTGATCCGGCGATCACATCCCCCCTCAACTGTTCGGTTCTAACACTCATCACTCAATTTCGCGGTGGCGGGCAATCCCTTACCCCCCCCGCCGAAAATGGCAACGAAACAACGAATTGATTTTCCTCAATCCGCATTCATAGAATCGCGGCTGAAAAGGTATTTCTTCGCGCGATTCCAGTATTGCACCAAGTCGATGCGGGTGATGATATCCACGATTTTGCCGCCGCTTGTGGTCAAGACGCCGGTGTGGCCGGCCATGAGCATGCGGTAGGCTTCGTCGAGGTGCGTGCCGACGTCGAGCGTCGGCAGCGGCCGAGCCATGATGTCGCCGACTTTGACTTTCTTCGGGTCGCCGTGGTCGTGCAGCACGCGCGCGATCGTCACTTCCTGAACTGAGCCGACCGGCTTGCCATCTTCCAGCACCGGCAACTGTGAAATACCGCGCGTTTGCATCAGCTCGATGATCGCGGCCACGTTCATGTCCGGCTGCACGGTGACCAGTTCGCGTTTGCCGCGCTGTTCAAGCAAATCGTTGATGGATTGCGCGGGCTCTGCTTTTGTCAGTAGTTGGTTTGCTTCGAGCCACTTGTCGTCGAAGAACTTGCTGAGATAGTTCCGGCCCGTATCCGCGCCAATCGCCACCACCACGTGATTGCCCGAGAGCCGGCGCGCGTAGCGCAGGGCGGCAGCGACGTTGGTGCCCGAGGAGCCGCCGAGCAACATGCCTTCGCGCTGCGCCAGTTGGCGTGACACCGCGAACGATTCGGCATCGCCGACGCGAATCCATTCATCGACCGCCTGGCCATTGAAGGTCTGAGGCACAAAATCCTCGCCGATGCCTTCGACCTTCCAGGGCCGCGGTGCACCGCCTGAGAGAATCGAGCCCTCCGGGTCGGCCCCGACTACTTTGATCTCGGGATTCTGTTCCTTCAAAAATCGGCCAACTCCAGTCACAGTCCCGCCGGTTCCGACGCCGGAGACGAAAACCGTCACTTTGCCGGCCGTCTGCTGCCAGATCTCCGGGCCCGTAGTCAGATAGTGCGACTCGGGATTCGCTTGGTTCGAAAACTGATTTGGCCGCCATGCGCCTGGAATCTCGCGGGTGAGTCGATCCGCCACGCCGTTGTAGCTATCCGGCGAGTCGGGTTGAACGCCCGTCGGCGTAATGACCACCTCGGCTCCGTAGGCTTTGAGCAGGGCGATCTTCTCCTGCGACATTTTGTCCGGCAGCACGAAGATGCAGCGGTAGCCTTTTACCGCGGCTACCATCGCCAGACCCACGCCAGTGTTGCCGGCCGTCGCTTCGATGATTGTTCCACCGGCCCGCAATTCGCCGCGCCGCTCGGCCTCGGCGACCATGGCGATCGCCACGCGGTCTTTGATGCTGCCGCCCGGGTTGGTCGCCTCGAACTTGACGAAAACCGGGACCGTTAGCCCTTCGGTAACCCGCCGCAAGCGAACGAGCGGCGTCTGGCCGACCGATTGGAGGATATTTTCGAGCACGACACGCTCCAGAAATTCAGAGGTCAGGGTTCAGATGTCAGATGGAATGCCGACAATGGGCAGTCATGATTGTATTGTGGTTTTCGATTCTGACTTCTGCCCTCGAGTTCTGAAATTCTCTCATCGGTTCCCGTTGTCGGTCAGGCCCTTTTCTGCGAAACTCTCCGCATGCAAGTGGTCATGATCGCTGGCGATGGGATCGGTCCCGAGGTGATGGCTGCGGCCAAGCAAGTCATCGCGGCCGTCGGCGTCGCGATTGATTGGGTGGCGGCCCCCGCCGGTGCAGATTGCGTCGCTGAATATGGCGATCCGTTGCCGGACGTCACCCTTCAACTCATTCGCAAACATCGTGTCGCCTTGAAGGGGCCATGCACCACGCCGATTGGAAAAGGCTTCCGTTCGATCAACGTCCGGCTCCGCAAAGAGCTCGATCTGTATGCCAGCGTCCGGCCAGTGCGGACTCTGCCTGGCGTGAAAGTTCCCTACAGCGGCGTTGATCTCATCGTCGTTCGTGAAAACACCGAGGGCCTTTATGCTGGATTGGAACATTACGTCGTTCCCGGGGTCGTCGAAAGCTTGCGGGTGATTACCCGGCCAGCCGCCGAGCGGATCGTGCGATTCGCCTTTGAAATAGCGCGACACCAGGGCCGGAGGCGCGTGAGCTTCTGCCACAAGGCCGACGTGCTCCGCCTCTCCGACGGCCTATTTCTCAGCGCGGCTCGCGAGGTGGCCGATGAGTTTCCGTTCATCGAATTCGAAGAGCGGCGGATCGACAACTTGTGCATGGAACTCGTCCTGCATCCCGAGAAGTTCGACGTCCTCGTAATGGAAAACCTCTTCGGTGACGTGATCAGCGATCTTTGCTCGGGACTGGTCGGTGGTTTGGGACTGGTCCCCGGCGCGAATATCGGCGAGAGATTCGCGGTGTTCGAAGCGGTCCACGGCTCCGCGCCCGATATCGCCGGCAAAGGCTTGGCCAACCCGATCGCGGTCATTCGCTCGGCGGCCATGATGCTCCAACACATCGGCAAAGGTGACGCCGCAAGTCGGATTGAACGATCCGTCCGCACCACGCTCGAGCGCGGCGAAGGACTAACGCGTGACCTCGGCGGCACGGGCACCACGCAAAGCTTGACCGAGGCATTGATTCGTAACTTGTAAGACTTGTAGCCGCGGGCTTTAGCCCGCGAGTCCTGGCAATCGCTTCGTCCCGACGTGGGCTGAAGCCCGCGGCTACAAAACCAATTGGAGCTGGTTGATGGCCCATAAGGTCGTCTTCGTTCAAGGTGGTGGCATCGGCGACCTGCAAGAGCAGGCCGTGCGCCGCGTCATTGAAGCGATGGGCGTGCCGATCGAGTGGGAAGTGCACCGAGCGGGCAAGGAAGCGCTCGATCATGGTAAGCCCTCCCTCGCGGACGAGATGTTTGCCGCGATCAAGCGGACGGGGATCGCGCTCAAGACAAAATTGCTTCATCCGGTCGGCGGCGGAACGGAAAATTACAACATTCATTTCCGGCAGAGTCTCGGCCTCTTCGCTTCCGTGCGGCCTATTCACAATTTCGCAGGCTTGCCGAGCCGATTCGAGAATCTCGACGTGCTATTGGTGCGCGAGATTACCGAAGACCTCTACACGGCGATCGAGCATGTGATCGTGCCGGGCGTGGTCCAGTCGATCAAAGTTGTGACCGAGGCGGCCTGTGTGCGGTTTTTTGAGTTCGCTTTTCGCCTCGCCGCCGAAGAAGGCAAGCACACGATTCACTGCATCCACAAGGCGAACATTCTGAAGCAGGCGGATGGCCTGTTCCTCGATTGCTTCAAACGCACGGCCGCCAAATATCCGACGATCATCGCCAAGGATATGATCGTGGACAACGCTTGCATGCAACTGGTGAGTAAGCCGCAGCAGTTTGAAATGATGGTCGCGGGCAATCTCTACGGCGATTTGCTCAGCGACCTGGGAGCCGGCCTCATCGGCGGCATCAGCGCGACCGCAGCCATCAGCCACGGCCCCGGCGTGCGAGTCTATGAAGCCATTCACGGCGGCCCGTTGGAGGCCGTGGGTCCCGACGGCGCGAATCCTCTGCCGCTCTTGACGCCGACGATGCACTTGTTGAATGATCTCGGTTTTGTCTCTGAGGCTCGCAACCTGCGCTCAGCGGTGGAAAAAATGCTCCAGGCTCGCCAGATGCGCAGTGCCGACATGGGCGGCAAATCGGGGACCAAGGAAATCACTGACGCGATTATCGCCGCACTTTGATCGACAGGAGGTCTGCCATGTGTCGAACTGCATTCTTGAGTCTCGTACTGTTCGTGGGGACGTCGTCCGCGGCGGACACGCCGCGCGTCTTCGAGCTGCACGCCGAGACGGCTGCACCAGGGAAGCAAAATGCATTGCAAACAAAGCTGCGCGAAAAGATGCCGCGATTGTGGGAACGGCACGGGATGACCCATCTCGGCACCTGGACGCCGATTGATAAATCGGACAATCGGGTTTTCTACCTCCTCGGCTGGCCTGATCGCAAGGCGCGGTCGCTCTCGTGGGATGCCTACCACGCCGACCCGGCCGTCAAAGGAATGAGCACCGAAGTGGATCGAGAAGGCAAAGTTGTGGTCGGGTCGGAATCGTGGCTGCTCACGCCGACAAGTTATTCGCCGAAGATTCAGCGCGAAAACAAAGGTCCCCGCGTGTTCGAGCTGCGCTTCTACACGGCAACGCCAGACAATCTTGAAGCCCTGAGCGATCGATTCCGAGATTACACCTGCAAGCTGTTCGAGAAACACGGCATGACGAATGTTGCTTACTGGACGCCACTCAAAGAGGCCGGCAATGCAACGGACAAGTTTGTTTACTTGCTGGCCCACAAAGATGAGGCCGCGGCCAAAGCCTCGTTGGCGGCTTTCCAGGCTGATCCCGAATGGATCAAAGTGAAGGAACGAAGCGAAAAGAAAGCCGGCGGCCCGCTGACGGTCAAAGACGGCATCAAATCGGTGTTGCTAAAAGCCACCGACGAATCGCCCATCAAGTGACATGGCGATTCAATACGCCATTGAGCCGGGTCTGTCGGTCGAAGAATTTATCGACGTGCTCCGCCGCTCGACACTCGCCGAGCGGCGGCCCGTCGATGATCGGCCCCGCATGCAAGGCATGCTGAAAAATGCGAGTTTGATTCTCACCGCGAGGGATGGCAGCCAACTTGTCGGTGTCTCGCGCGCAATCACGGATCACAGTTACTGCACGTATCTGTCTGACTTGGCCGTCGATCAGGCATTTCAACGCCAAGGCATCGGCAAAGAGTTGATTTGTCGCACCCATGAGGCGGCTGGTCTGACGACTACGTTAATATTGTTAGCGGCTCCGGGCGCGCGAGAATACTACCCGCACATCGGCATGATGCCTCATGACTCGTGTTGGATTATTCCGCGAACGTGAAATGCACGGTTTGTTTTTGCATCTAATTTGGCCGCGGGCTTCACGCCGCGTGTTTCGGCAATCGCTTGGGCCCAATGCGCGCTGAAGGTCCTGTAATGCCATGTGCGAGTCTCTCCGGCCGTTTTCCGCTCCGGAGGAGCGCAGGAATGTAGCCACGGGTGAAGCAAGGCCGCCGAAGGCGGACGCAGCGCAACCCGTGGTAGGCAATCGCAGTTGAACCAGCCCCGGAGGGGCGGAGGAGTGCAGACAGGTTCCTCCGCCCCTGCCGGGCGGGAAGACAAAAATCCGTCTGACCACGGGTTGCGCTTGCCCGCCTAACGGCGGACGCGCTCCACCCGTGGCTACATTCCTGCGCCCCTCCGGGGCGAATACAAACAAGACCTGCAGCCCGCCCGGGCACAAGCGTTTGCCACTCCAGCGCGGGCTAAAGCCCGCGGCTACAAAATCAGATACACAATAGCCGTTGCAAAACAGATTACCTCGATAACAACTCAGTCGCCGACTTTACAAAGGCATCGAGCCCTTCGTCGAATTCCTTGTCCTTGAATTTTGGAAATATCGCATCGTTCAATTTCTTGGCGGCCTCATTGTGGAGATTCAATGCGGGATCCTTTGAGAGATGCACCAACAGATACGATGGCTCCCGGCACACCAGCAGATAGATGCCGTGAATGTCTTGCTCTTGTTCGCGCTTCTCGGCCCAATCGCGGAAAAAGCGTTGCTTCTCGTCACCCTTCATCGCCTTCACGGCGTCGGCTTTGCCATCGGGCACCGTAGCGAACGTCTCGATCAATAGGTCACGCTGGTTCTTGGCGTAGATCGATTTGGCTGCGGCGTTGGCCGCGTCCAAACTGGCTTGCGAAAAGAACTTCGCTTCGTCACGACTCGTCAGTGCCGTCGTTCGTCGTGACGCCAGGGTGGGGGAGGGGACCAGACGCCGAATCTCGGGCGCCGTGAGAAACTTCTTCACTTCTGAGATGTCGATAAAGGTGCTGAGCAAGCTCGCCTTGAGTGCACCGCCTTGCGTCACTGCGACAAGTTGGCCCTGACCGTTGACCAGCGGGCCCCCGGAGTCGCCGGAATTGGTCGCGGAATCTGTCTCGACAACTTCCGCTTCAAATTGCGCCTCGCGCTCTTCGAGCAGGGCCTTCCAGCGCTTGAAGTACACCTGACGGACTTTCCCGGGCGTGTAAACCCAAAGCGCGCCGGAGCCACCCGGGTTGCCGATCGAATGCACGGTTTGACCTGGAGTGACACTTTTCTCGGCCAGGGGCAGCGATTTGCAACCCGATGGCAGTTTGTCCAAGCGAATCACCGCCAGGTCGCGCGTGCGATCCCGGGCAATCACTTTGCCGCGGACACCTAGCTCACGAAGCCGCTGCAAGTAATACTCGCGCTCGGCGATCGGCCGGCCATCCCGAAAAACGGGAAAGAAGATCGTCGCGGTTTCAATCTCGCCGACGACGTGATAGTTGGTCAAAACGAGGTTGCGTCGCAGGTCAATGACCGAGCCGCTGCCCGTCGCCAACGACGAGCCACGGTTGGAGTGGATCCAAACAGAAGACCGCACGAGGTTTTGATAGACCTGGGCGCCGGAATCGGGCGTCGGGTCCGCCAATACCAAGGAGGCACAGGCGAGCGGGGCAAACACTCCGAGCAAGTGCGTAAGCTTCATGCAGCCTCCGGTGTGGGCCGTCTCATTCTATCCGCTGACTGGCAAACTTCGCCCGCGAGCGGTAGGTTAACGCCAGACCGTTTTCGAAGGCAACTGCGATGGATTCCGCGAATATTGGACACGGTCCGCTTTTGTCGGACCCCGACGCTGATCATCTGCGCGAAGCATTTCGCGCCAAGCCGCGGGCGCTCGTAGACAAGGTCACATCGGTCGCCGAGGCGGTCGCCCGATTAATTCACGACGGCGACTATTTCGCCAGCGGCGGATTTGGCACCAACCGCATCCCGACGGCGATCTGCCATGAGGTTCTTCGCCAAGAAAAGAAAAATCTTCGGTTCGCCGGCCATACCGCGACCCACGATTTCCAGTTGATGTGCGCCGGCAACATGCTCGGCCGTGGGCCGACGCTCGCTGGCGTCGATGCCGCTTACATCGTGGGACTCGAGGCACGCGGACTCTCGCCCCATGCCCGGCGAGTCATGGAGTCCAAGACGCTGCAGGTGGCCGAGTGGTCCAATTACGCCTTGGCAGTTCGTCTGCAAGCCGCCGCGATGGGTTTGCCATTCCTGCCGGCGCGCTCGATGCTCGGCACCGACACCTTCAAATACAGCGCTGCCCGGGTCATCAACTGTCCCTTCACAGGTGCCAAGCTCGCAGCCCTGCCGGCCCTATCGCCCGACGTTGCCGCGATTCATGTGCATGAAGCGGATCACTTCGGCAATTGCCGGATACGTGGAACGACCGTGGCCGACCTCGAGTTAGCCCGTGCGTCGAAGCGCGTCATCATCACATGCGAACGGCTGATCCCGACCGATGAGTTTCGCCGGGAGCCTTCGCTGACCTGCATTCCGTTTTTGTGTGTCGATGCCGTCTGCGAAGTGCCATTCGGCAGTTACCCCGGCAACATGCCGGGCGAGTATTTCTCAGATGAAGAACATCTTCGGAAGTGGTTGTCGGTCGAAAAAGACATTGATGCGTTTAAGGCATTTCTGGAAGAACACATCTACGGGGTTCGTGAATTCTCCCAGTACATCGCGAAGTGCGGCGGACCGGCACGCATGGAAGTGTTGCGCCGGCAGGAGCTGATGCTGTGACCGACTACACGCCGATCGAACTCATGATTTGCTGTGCCGCTCGGGCGCTCGAAAATGGCCGGACCGTGGCCGTTGGCACCGGCATTCCCTGCGCCGCTGCCATGCTCGCGCAGCGAACGCATGCGCCGGACCTGGTCATCGTGTTTGAAGCCGGCGGCATGGCGCCGATGCTGCCGACTATGCCGATCAGCGTCGGCGATTCGCGCACGTTTTTTCGTGGCGTCATGGCGACCAGCATGGCCGACATCATGCAACTCGCGCAGCGAGGCATGATCGATTACACCTTTTTGGGCGGCGCCCAAATTGATCCTTACGGAAACTTGAATTCCACCATTGCTGGCACGTACGACAAACCGTCCGTCCGCTTCCCCGGCTCCGGCGGCGCGAACGACTTGGCCTCGTTTTGCTGGCGAACGATGGTCGTCACGCAACAGAATTCACGCCGCTTCGTCGAGAAGCTCGATTTTCTGACAACGCCCGGTTATTTGACCGGACCAGGCGCGCGAGAAGCGGCGGGCCTGGCTCCAGGTGCCGGGCCGTACCGCGTCATCACAGACTTGGCGATCATGGGCTATGCGCCAAACACCTGCCGCATGGAGGTTCTGAGTTTGCATCCTGGCGTGACGTTTGGGCACGTGCAAGAGTGCACCGGATTCCGGCTCAGCGTAGTCGATGCAGTGAAACAAACCGAACCGCCATCGGTTGCGGAGTTGGAAATTCTCCGCAATGAGGTCGATCCTCGCCGATATATCCTGGGGCGGGCTGGCTAAATTGGCCTGCCTCAACTCGAGCGAAACCGTATAATCCACCGCTGTAGCGACTCGCATTCCAGCAAAGGAAATAAGCCGTGAGTACCGGCGTCTACTTATTCACCAGCGAATCTGTTTCCATGGGCCATCCGGACAAAGTGTCCGACCAAATTAGCGACGCCATCCTCGATCACTGCCTCGCGGCTGATCCGATGAGCCGCGTGGCTTGTGAAACACTCGTGACCACCGATTTTGTCCTAGTCGCCGGGGAAATTACCTCCAAAGCAGACCTCTCGGACAAAACTGTAGAGCGAATTGTTCGCGACACCGTTCGCAAGATTGGTTACATCGATCCGAAAATCGGTTTCTCGGCCGATACGTGCAAAGTACAAAGCCACATTCACGCCCAATCAGCGTTCATTGCGATGGGGGTGGACACCGGCGGCGCGGGTGACCAAGGCATGATGTTCGGTTTCGCTTGCGATGAAACCAAGACGCTGATGCCGCTTCCGATTTTTCTCTCGCATCGGCTGGTAGAAAACCATGCCAAGCTGCGCGAGAATGGCACGCTGAAATTTGTCCGGCCCGATGCGAAGAGCCAAGTCACCGTTGAATACAACGCCGACGGCTCACCGCGGCGAATTCACACGGTCGTGCTTTCGACGCAACACGACGAATCAGTCGTGAAGAAAGTGAATGGCCGCGATCTGTTTTCTGATGAAGCCCGCCAGATCATCATCGACAAGCTAATTCAGCCCACCTTGCAGGCTGAGCGGGGCGACTTGCTCCTGGGCAAACTGGTCATGATGACCCTCGAGAATCCCGACGCCAAGGTCGGCCCTAATGACATTCGCTGCTACATCAACCCGACTGGCTGCTTCTTGGAAGGCGGTCCCCACGGCGACTGCGGCTTAACGGGCCGCAAGATTATCGTCGATACCTACGGCGGCCGGGGCCGGCATGGCGGCGGCGCATTTAGCGGCAAGGACCCGACCAAAGTCGATCGCTCGGCAGCGTACATCGCCCGCTACATTGCCAAGAACATTGTGAAGGCTGGGCTCGCCAGCCAGTGCGAAGTGCAACTCTCCTATGCGATCGGCCATCCCGACCCGCTCAACATCTGGGTGAATACCGCTGGCACCATCGCCGAGGGCCTCACCGAAGATCGATTGATCGAGATCATTCGCGCCAACTTCAAGCTCACCCCGAAGGGCATCATCGAGATGCTCGAGTTGCGTCGGCCCATCTATTTCGAAACGGCTCGACACGGCCACTTTGGCCGCGAGTTGCCGGCATTCACTTGGGAAAAGACCGACCGCGCCGAAGCATTGCGCAAGGCGGCCGACGTCCGCCAGTTGGCGTATGCGTGAGCCAGCCTACCCGTTGCAACGGGTGAGCTTTATTTTCCGTCGAATTCTTGGATCAATTGTTTGAATCGCGGATCGGTCCGAATGGACTCCAGATCTTTATCGTCGCGCATGTAACGGAAATCGCGGTATCCCAATTCCACGGCTTTTCGAAGTGTCTTGAACGCCGAATCGGGCCGATTCAACAGCGCCAACGAACAAGCCAGGTTGTAATGGGCCAGCGCGTCATCGGGCCCTAGTTGGATCAGCTTTTGATCAACTTCCAAGCCCTCGTTGACTCGGCCTTTTATGGTGAGATTGTTGCCGTGAGCGCGAAGGACATCGACGAAAGTGCCGCAACGGCCCAGGATGCCAGAAAAGAAATCCAGCTCGAAATCGAGCTGAGTTTTTTCGATGACTTGCAGTAACGCACTGGTCAATGTTTGCGATTGTTCGACAGTGCGCTTCGCCGGTTGCGGCATTGAAGAGACTCCGGTCAGACATCCGAATTATAAGCGGAAGTGGATCGTTCTGCCAAGCGTTAAGCGTGGCGGCGCAACTGAAAAACTGCGACCTCAGGCCGCACGCCGTACCGGAATCGGACGCCGCAGCCGACCCCTTTGTTGACGTAGAGCTGCGTCGGTCCATGCCGGTAGAGGCCGGCAGCGTACCGTTTCGCCTTCTTACTCAGAGTCACCCGGCCGAACTTCGCGAAATTCACTTGGCCGCCGTGGGTGTGGCCCGAGAGCATGAGATCGCAGCGGTGGTCGCTGAGCCGTTCGATCGTCCGCGGATTGTGCGCCAAGAGGACTCGAGGGGTGGCAGAATTCAGTCCCTCGAACGCCTGATCGACATCGCAACGCCGGCTCCAGAGGTCGTCCACGCCGGCGAGGTGCAATTCTTCGTCGCCGCGCCGTAGCGTGACGGATTCGTTTTCCAGCACGCGGACGCCGCGGGCCGCCAACGCATCGGTGATCGTTTGCGAAAGGTGCCGATATCGCCGCACGCCTAGAGCATTGCGAATGGAATGGTCGTGATTGCCGAGAACTGCATAGACCCCGTGCTTTGCCGACAGGCCCGTGAGGCTATCCGCCGCTTCTTCGACGTGACGGAAACCCTTGTGGACAAAGTCGCCCGTCAACGCGATGACATCCGCCGATTCAGCGCCTGCGCGAGAAATGGCGTCGTCGAGATAACCGGGAGGCAGATGCCGGCCACAATGCATATCGGAGATTTGAACGATCCGAAAGCCGTCAAATGAGTCAGGCAGATCGGCGATTGAAACTTCGAAGCGATTGATTTCAAGCCAGGTGGGTTCGATCTGCCGGGCATAGCTCAACTTGGCCCAATTGCGACCGAGCCACCGAGCGAAGCGATAGCTGGGGCGTCTGGCATCGGGCCGCTTTTGGCGAATCATAAGAGATACCGCGTCGAACTGGTCATTTGAAAATCATACGGCCGGCGGGAAGGGCTATCAAATCCGCCGGCCGTTCAGGTGTCGAATTAAGGTTTCTAAGGCTAAAAGTCGCCCTCTTCATCGTCTTCTTCTTCATCCTCGTCGTCGTCATCTTCCTCATCATCATCGGCGTCATCATCGAGATCGTCGTCGAATTCTTCGTCGTCGAAGTCCTCGTCCTCCAGCTCATCGTCGAGGTCATCGTCGAAATCGTCATCATCGAGGTCGTCATCTTCGAGATCGTCATCCTCGTCGTCTTCATCATCGTCGTCGTCTTCTTCGTCCTCATCTTCGGCGTCGTCTTCGTCGCGCGCGTAAATCGGCAAGGCGCGCCACGCCGCGGCGCGGCGCTCATCTTCCAGCGCCAGCGCGAGGATTTCCGGACTGACCCAAGTAAAACCGCCGAGCATCGTGTTAACCCTCAACTCGAGTTGCAAGTTCATGCCGGCAGCCTCAGCGACTGTCCGGAATTCATCATCCAAATCACGAACCGAATGACACCTCATTTAGTCCCCGCTATCGGCGTTTGCATTACGCCACTGGAGGGGAGATCGCCAATTCCTATCACTCCGAAGCTATGCAATCGGGGCAACCGTCGTCTCCGGCGAACCTGTCACCCTAGCGCGAGTTTAGGGATTCTCGGCAAATCGTCCCCGACCTTTTAGAAATCCGCGCAGTGCCCGTCAAGCACTCGCTGAGAGGTTTCTGAACAATTGGCGACGGACAATAAAACTCTTCGGAATTTCAGCCTAATGCGCGGCGTTTTTGGGCGATGAACGGTAGGTGGTGCTGGATGTGTCCCACAGCCCCGACAAGCATCTCTTGGAGTGTTCGCACACCCCTTTCGCTGTGAATGCCCGAGCGCGCGAAGGCTTCGAGCGGCAGCGTCTTCAGAATCCGTGCCATCGATCGGCGGGTCAAATCGATCAACGACACTTCTTCCTCAAGATCACGATCGTGATACGCAAGCTTCTTTGCAAACAGATCCTGGTCGGCCCCCATCAACAGCGGATTCTCGAGTGCAATGATTCGCTTCATGCGATCGACATAGACCGGTTCAAAATCGGCGAGATGACAAATGACCTCCAACGTGCTCCACTGGCCTGGAATGGGCCGAGCGCGAACTTGATCGTGCGACATGCCCGCGACCGCATCGCGGAGCGAATTCGCTCCCGCCAGATACTCTTTGATTAATTCCGTGGGAATTGGCATGGCGGCTCCGGTGTGATGGCGTGATCCGGAGTGGGTTCTAGCAATGTGAGCAATATCCGGCAGGACCTAACCGGCTTTTCGCGACAGTCCTTCACGCAGCAAGTTGACCTGCTGCCGGCGCTGTGCTTCGGGCGCGTATGGATCAAACTCGATTGCCGGGCCGCAAATGTGCTGGAGCACCAAGAATGACCGGCGGCGAAGTTCCAGATCGCGCCGCTCCATCAACTCCAAGAGCAATGGCACCGATGTGCCGCCCCGTCGCACTAACTCAGTGACTATGGCCGGAGTCTTCGCGTTGTCTTTCAGTCCTTCGATAATCGAATCCATGTCTAAGGGCGGAGTCGTCTCGGTGCGCGTGTGCGCCGCCGGGACGTAATCCTCGAAGGTGTCGCCGAGGTAGTTTCGGATCGCTACCGGATCGTGGATGATCTCCTTGGGCGTGCCATGGATCAGTACCTGGCCATCCTTAATCAAATAACTGCGGTGGGTGATCTTGAGCACATCGCGCACATTGTGGTCGGTAAGCAAAATGCCAATGCCTTGCCGAGCCAGTTCACGAATGATCTTCTGAATGTCGGAGTTGGTCAAAGGATCGACAGCTGCGAATGGCTCGTCGAGCAGGATCAAGTTCGGCTCGCACACCAAGCACCGCGCGATTTCCAGCCGGCGCTTTTCGCCGCCTGAGATCCGAGCTGCCGAGTTCTTGCGAATATGCGTCAGACCGAATTGCTCGAGCACTGCGTCCGTGCGGTCCCAGCGTTCGTTGCGTCGGAGTTTTCGGCCCAGCGACCGGCAAATCGGCAACGCTTCCAGAATCGCCAGAATGTTTTGCTCGACCGAGAGTTTGCGAAAGACCGAGGACTCTTGCGACAGATAGCCCATCCCAAGCCGGGCCCGGCGATACATTGGCCAATCGGTGACATCTTCGCCGTTGAACTGTACCGTGCCGTCGTCGGGGACGACCTGGCCGGTCGTCATGCGGAAGCTGGTGGTCTTGCCGGCACCATTAGGACCCAGGAGGCCCACGACCTCGCCGGCATCCACTTGGAAGCAGACGCCATCGACGACCTTCCGGCGGCCATAGTACTTGACTAAGCCGCGCACCTCGAGAATTGCCATCCGTGGTCCTCAGTGCGGCGCAAATCCTAGCAACCCAAGGAAATAACCGTATTTCGCCAGACTCGCAAGGTCAGGGCGAACTGCGCGTCTTTCGTTTCGTTTGACGATTTCGCCCCGCCGCCCCGCCGCCCTTGCGATTGATGAGATGAATCAGCCTAAGTTAGCACCAGTGCACTGCTTACACAAAATGCATTCGAAAACACGGGCAAGTCAACATATGCGGCTCGCAAGTCAATATGCGGTAATGACTTGCCGCATTCTCTGTGCGCGCGCATTGGCGCGAGGTATGCTGACCGGTAGGTTGGTTAAGTCCAAATCCCGTGGTGGGCGGTGGGTGGCCGAGTGGCCGCTTGCAGGCCCCACGCTCCTGAGGTTTATCCCTCCATGCCGCAACGCGGCGACGAACCTGGTATTAGACGCCCCTCAATTTCTACAGCCACAACGAAGTCCGATCGATTCCTCGCGAAACTCGCTGACGCTTCGCGCGTAACCTTCGTTTCCCACGTATATCCCGACCCGGACAGTCTGGGCAGCATGCTGGGTCTTGCGCACTTGGTCGAGTCGTGTCTCTGCATCCCCACGCGCATCACCCGCGACGGGCCGGTCAGCCGAGCCGAGAATCGCGCGATGGTCGAGCTACTTGATCTGGAGCTCGAACCGATTGACGAAGTGAAGTGGGATCCCGATGAAGCAGTAGTGATGGTAGATAGCCAGCCCAATACCGGCCGGCACAATATCGACGAGGACGAGATTCCACTGGTGGCCGTCATCGATCACCATGCAACCGCCGGCGACATCGACGGGGTGCCGTTCACCGATATTCGAAGGAACCTCGGGGCCACCTGCTCGCTGGTCACGCAGTATCTGATCGAGCAAGACGTCGAGATTCCGAAGCGGGTCGCGACTGGCCTGTTTTATGGCATCGAAACCGAGGTCAGCGGCTACCCGCGCGAAGCCGGGCCGCTGGATGAATCCGCGCTGTTGCATCTTTACGCCATCTGCGATAAGGACCTGCTGTCGCGCATTCGCAATGCTCGGCTGCCGATCTGCCACTTCGAGACGATGCTTCTCGCGCTGCAGAACTCGTTCATCTACGATCGCTTGATCATCAGTTGGATTGACGATCTGCCGCAGCCCGAACTCGCAGCGGAAGTCTGCGACTTCCTGATCCGCTTTGAAGAAGTCGATTGGGCCGTCTGTGCCGGCGTGCATGGCGAGCAGTTGATGTTGTCGGCTCGCACCGCGGTCCGCGGGGAGAATGCCGGCGATGTGCTGCGAACTGTGGTGGGCCGACTCGGCAAGGCCGGCGGTCACGACCGCCGCGCTGGCGGCTGCATTCCCTTGGCGAGCACTTCCGAAAATGCCATCGAGGAAATGCAGTCAGAATTGCGTCGGCGTCTTTTGAAGGCACTCAAGATCGACGAGTGCCGCGGGCAGCGGCTGGTGCCGTTGCGGGAGATGCTGCAGAACCTCCAGAGCTAAACTATGTCACAAGATTTGCCGCCTGTCGCCCGCCCTTACTATCCGCCACCACCACCCCGACGCAGCCGCGTCGGGTTGTTTTTCTTGTGGCTGTTTTTCATTCTCTCCATTGCTCTGAATGTCTTGCTGTGCGGCGGAGTGCTTCTACTCTCCGGCGCCCGCGGTGCAGAAGGCGTGTTGCCGCTCAATGAGCGCTACTTGTCCGGCACGACCAACGCCGCTGACAAAGTGGCTGTCATCCGCATGGACGGCGCGATCATGGATGGCCTGCTCGGCTTCGTGCACAAACAGATCGATGAGGCCGCGTCAGACAATTCGGTAAAGGCCGTGGTGCTGCATGTTAATAGTCCTGGCGGCACGATCACCGGCAGCGATGATCTCTTGGAACGCTTGATTCAACTGCGCGACGGCACGACTCCGAAATACAAAGGCAAATCAAATCCCAAGCCGATCGTCGTATCGATGGGCTCAGTCGCGGCATCGGGTGGCTACTACATCTCGATGGCGGCGGCGAAAGATCCGAACGGTCCGCAAAAGAAGATTTTTGCCGAGCGAACCTGTATCACCGGTTCAATTGGTGTGTACGCGTCGCTACCCAACGCCAAGGGGCTCGGCGACAAGATCGGTCTGAAGATGGAAATGATCAAAGCCGGCGACATCAAAGGCAGTGGATCACTGTTTCACGACATGACGCCAGCCGAGCGTCAGCCGTGGCAGGACATGGTGGCCTCGTCGTATCAGCAATTCATCGAAGTCGTGGAGACGGGCCGGCCTGAATTGAAGGGCAAGCTCACCGAGAACCTGTTCCCGCCAAAAGAAATCCCAACGTATGACGACAAAGGTAACGTCGCCAACGCCAACGGCGCGACCTACACCCGCAAGCGAGCCGACGGCGGTATCTTCACCGCGAAAGAAGCTCTAGAGAATGGTCTGATCGACGCCATCGGCCGGCTCGACGACTCGGCAGCAGAGGCTGCGAGTCAAGCGAAGCTCGTGGACTATCGCGTGATTCGGTACGAAAAGCCGATCACGATTTGGGGAGCGCTCGCTGGCGAAGATACCAGTGCTTCGTCGGAACTCAAAATCCTCTCGCACATCGATCTTGCCCCGCGGCTGTGGTATTTGATGCCCAGCGCAGAGGGTGCGGCGCGGGTTGGCGCACGGTAACGCCAATGTCACTGACCCTTTGCGAGCACGGCGGGGATAAACCCCGCCGCTCTTTTGCGTTTGATTTGTGGTATTAAGGAGCGGCGGGGTTTATCCCCGCCGTGCCTCGAGTGCCCGCAACATCCCTTCGGCTTTCGCTAGGGTCTCTTCGTATTCCGCGTCCGGATCAGAGTCGGCGACGATGCCGGCGCCAACGGGGAATGTGACAAAGCGATTATCCACGGTCATCGTGCGAATCAAGATATTCGTGTCCATCGTGCCGTTGAAGCCGAGATAACCCAGGCAACCGCAATAGGCTCCACGAGCGTCCGGTTCCAACTCCGCGATGATCTGCATCGCACGGACCTTCGGCGCACCGGTCACCGACCCGCCGGGAAACGCGGCACACAAGAGATCAAGCGCGGCCTTGTCTTTGCGAAGTTGACCGGTGATCTCCGAAACGAGGTGATGCACGTTGCGATAGCTTGCGGGTTCGCAGACGCGTTTCACTTTGACTGAGCCGTACTCGCACACCTTTCCAAGATCGTTGCGAAGCAAATCGATAATCATCACGTTTTCGGCGCGATCCTTTTCGCTGGCTAGTAACTCGGCGAGACTTGCACGGTCGCGGAGAGGATCTTCAAAACGCGGACGTGTACCTTTAATCGGGCGCGTGGTGACGCGGCCTGCAGCATCAACACGAAGAAACTCTTCCGGCGAGCTGCTCACAATGCAACACACATCTGGCGCGGCCGCGGCGTCAAAAAATGCGCAAAAAGCGCTCGGACAATGGATTCTCAATCGCTCATAGAGCGGGAGCGGCCAAGGTCCGCGAGCCGTGATGAGCTTTTGAGCGGCATTGACCTGGAAACAATCGCCTTCGCGAATGTAGTCGATGGCTCTCGAAGCGGCCGAGCAGAAATCTGTGCGGGAAAAGTTCGAACCCACCCGTGTATTTTGCAACTGATTTTCAAGCCAAACAGTGCCAATGAGGCATCCATAGCTTCGCGGTGCTGGTGGCGTCTCCATCCAACTTCGCACTTGCGTCATCCGTCGTTTTGCCGAGTCGTTGCCTTTACCAGTTGCCACAATCCACGCTCGATTCTCCGGATGGTCCCAACTAATCACCCAGTCGTAGACCCCGACAGCCAAATCAGGAGTGCTAGCTCTCCGCTTGGGTCGCGGTAGTTTTTCAAACAGATGTCCTAACTCGTATCCAAACAGCCCCGCGATGCCGCCCTGGAACGGTGGTAGGCCTGGAACATTTGCAAGTTTGTGATCCGTTAGAATCTCCGCTAGTTCGCTGATCCGCGGCGGTTCCGGGTCATCCGTTCGTCCGCTGATCCAGCGAACCGGATCCGCCGCAGCATACGAATACCGATTGAACTCATTCGGATTGATCGCGCGATCCGCACTGTCGAGGAACAACAGATGCGGCAGTCCAGCGAGGCGCTTCGCCGTCTCCCAGGGATCGGGCGGCGGAATGAGTTCCTCGATGAGCGGCAGGTCATGAGCCATGAGAGCATTCTAAGAGCGGTCGTGGAACATCGAAATTGATTGCAGCAGTCGGGCAAAATCTGCCGATTATCCAGACACACATGAACGCGCTACCCACCTTGCCGGATTATGAGCTCGAAAAGGAACTTGGCGGCGGCCCGCTGACGCAGGTCTTTGCCGCCCGGCATCGCCAGGGCGGCTTTCGCTGCGCCGTCAAACTGCTTCGGCCTGAGTGGGCCAATGACGCGAATGCTCAACAGCTCCTCCGCCGGGAAGCCCGGGCCGGCTTATCGGCACGCCATCGCCATCTGGTAAAGCTGCTTGACGCGCAGGTCATGCGTGAGCCGTACTACATCGTCATGGAACTACTCGGCGGCGAATCGCTCCGCGCTCGCTTGCGGCGAGAATACACGCTGGAGCCGCGCATTGCCTTCTGGATCGCCCGACAAATAGCGGAGGCATTGCTCGCACTCCACAAGATCGGCTTCGTCCACGCCGACATCAAGCCCGACAACATCCGCATGCTCGACGCCGGTACCGCGACGCTCATCGACCTCGGCTTCACTCATCGCCCCGGCGAGAACCAAGCCTTGGCCCGCGATGGCTACTTGTTTGCCACGGCCGACTACCTCGCGCCAGAACTGTGCGACTTGAAGCAAGATCATTCCTACGCCAGCGACTGGTTCAGCTTCGGGCTGACGCTGTTTGAAATGTTGACGGGTACACGTCCGTTTGCCTCGGTCAGCCCCATCGAGACGTTGATTCAGCACCGTGACATCGATGTCACGCCGGTTGTCCGCAAGGCCGCCCGAAACTGGCAGCCCCGCCTGGCGTGGCTCGTCGAGAATCTGCTGAAGCGCAAGCCGACCGATCGGCCCAATGGCGCGATGGTGCTGCACGAATTGACGGCACTAGAAATCGCGGCACTGAGCGTTCGACGGGCAGCATAGGTCTTTAAAGAGCGTCGAGCCGTAAGGCCGACGTGTGAGACACGCAAGCTTCGAATTCCACGTCGGCCTTACGGCTCGACGCTCTTTGGTTCAAAACAATCCAGGTTACTCATCATCATGCTGCAAATCGCGCTCGGTGAAAATGGTCAGGCCCTTATTCGTCAGCGTCTGCACGGCGCCTTCCAAATCTTCACAGTGCAGTAGCAGCGCGGGATGTCCTTGCGGGCCGACGAGGAGCGGGTAGGCGTAGTGCACGTTGATCTCGGCCGCGAGCAGCGTCTTGCAGATTTTCAAAAACGGCTGTTCGCCTTGGGGAAGCTGGACCACCAAGAGGTCGCTCTCGGTGTACATGAATTTCCCCTGTTGGAGAATTTCGTACGCCCGCTCGGGGTCGCTCAGCACGAGCCGGATGATCGCGCAGTCGGCCGTATCGATAATGCTGATCGAAATAATTCGGACTTTGGTAGTTTCGAATCGGCGAACCAGATCGAGCAGGGCGCCGACGCGGTTCTCAAGAAAGACGTTGAATTGTCGGACGCTGGGCCAATCTCGGCCGCGGGCGGTGACTGTGCCGGTTCCGCTGGCACCGCCGCTTCCACCGGGTCCGCCGTTCCCATTGGGGGGGCCGCCGTTCCCGCTGGCACCGCCGTTGCCGCCGAAACTCATGTCGCGTTTCCTCTTGTGACGGGAGTTGAGTATATCGGCCCAAGCCCACCGGGTGCAACCAAAGGGCTTTTTTAGCACTTTTTTTCGACTGACATTGCACCTAGAATGTTTCGGATTAGACTACAAATGTTCACTGGTGCCGACCGATAAATTGGCAAGCAAACAGCCCCTCCGGAGCACGCTGTCATGGCTGATACGCAGGACAAGGAACTCAAAAACGCCCTGTCGCTCATTGAAAAACAGTTCGGCAAAGGCGCGATCATGGCGATGGGTGAATCCCATCTCGTGAGCGAACCCGGCATTAGCACCGGCGCGCTAAGCCTCGACGTCGCGCTCGGCGGCCAAGGTTTGCCGCGTGGCCGGATCATCGAGATCTTCGGGCCGGAAGCCAGCGGCAAAACGACCGTGATGCTCCACGCCATCGCCAATGCGCAAAAGGCCGGGGGCGTGGCGGCGTTCATCGATGCCGAGCATGCCCTCGATCCGACCTGGGCCAAGAAACTCGGCGTAAATCTCGAGGAGCTGCTCGTCAGCCAGCCTTCCAATGCGGAAGAGGCGCTCAAGATCGCCGAGATGCTCATCAAGTCGAACGCGGTGGACATCATCGTGATTGACTCGGTCGCCGCCTTGGTGCCGAAACATGAGATCGAAGGCGAGATCGGCGATTCGCACGTCGGCCTGCAAGCCCGGCTCATGAGCCAGGCGCTGCGAATTTTGAACCCCGCGATTTCGCGCACCAAGACCACCATGGTCTTCATCAACCAGATTCGCACCAAGATTGGCGTGATGTTCGGCAACCCGGAGACGACCTCAGGCGGCCTCGCGCTGAAGTTCTATAGTTCGGTCCGGCTCGACATCCGCAAGATCACGAGCATCAAGGAAGGCGAAGAAGTCGTCGGCAACCGCGTGCGGTGCAAGGTAGTGAAGAACAAAGTCGCGCCGCCATTCCGCATGGCCGAATTCGACCTTATGCACTCGGGCGGCATCAGCACCGAAGGCGACTTGCTCGATCTCGCGATTGAGGACAAGATCATCGACAAGAGCGGCGCCTGGTTCGCCTACGGCAACGAGAAGATCGGCCAAGGCCGCGAGAACGCCAAGCAGTGGCTCAAGGACAATCCCAAGATCGTCGAAGTGATTCGTCGGCAGATCTTGGAGAAGCGCGGCTTGGTGCAGGCGCTCAATGGCGAATCGCTAGCCGAAGAGCCCGAAGCTCCGCCGACGAAGCGTGGCCGGGCCGTCGCGGCTGCGGATTGATTTTCGCGGGTGAGGGGCTTACGCCGCTAGCTCCTCATCCGCGGTCTACGGTCATCTGATACAAAGACCGCGGAGGGCCCATGAGCCGATTCCTTCCGCGGTTGTTTCTTGCGCTGTGTCTGCTTTGCGGCTTGAACGCTGCCGCCGCGGAATCTCCCGACATTCGTGCACTCCAAGCAGCCGTTCAGCAATCGATCGAAAAGGCCGAGCCCGCCATTGCGGGTATCTCCGTCAGCCGTTCCGAGACGCCGCAATCGCTGCAAGAGCTTGCGTCTGCTCCCGAGTATTTCGGCTCCGGCGTCGTACTCGATCATCGCCTGGTGCTGACTTGCTACCACGTCGTACGCAATGCGACTGGCATTGCCGTTCGCCTGCCGGGGCGAGAAGGCCGGCCCACTCAGTTATCGCACGCGTCGATCTATGCAGCCGATGGCCGCACCGACCTGGCCGTGTTGCGAATCGACAATCCGCGCATCAACACGCCAACGATTCAACTGGGCCACGGCGAGGAACTGAAGAAGGGCAGCTTTGTCTCCGTGTTGACGTTGCCCTTGGGCCAGGAACAGCGGCCCGCGCAGGTGTCGGCGGCCAATGGTATCGTCAGTAGTTTCCAGCGCCGCTCGCCCGGCGACCCGCAGGAAGATGAGCGCCTCAAGACGCGCAAGTACTTTGGCATGTTGATGCAAACCGATTCGCGATCGATTCGCGCCGGCAGCGGCGGCGCCTGGATCGACCTTGATGGAAAGCTGGTCGGCCTCGGCACCACGCAGGCGGCGCTGAATGGAGACGCCGGCGACTACGCCGTCGTCCTGGATTCGGGCATCCGCCGAGTGATCGAGGTATTGCGCCGCGGGGAAGAAGTCGAGTATGGCTTTCTTGGCGTAGCGCGGCGGGGCACCTCGTTTGATCAGCGAATGTCGAGCGTCTGGCTCTCCGACGTGACGCCCAATTCGCCGGCCTCTCGTGCCGGGCTGAACGAGGGCGACGTGATTTTGCGCGTCGATGGCCAGCCGGTCAACGATTTCGAAGAGATGGTGGTACGCATCGGCTTGTCGCTGGCGGGTCGCTCGGTTGTGCTCGATGTGCAGCGGCCGCATACCGCCACCGTGGAGCGAGTCCCGGTCAAGTTGGCGAAGGCGTATTACCGTGAGTTCGGCATTGCCACCAACAAACTGCCAGCGATTCACGGCTTAAGGGTCGATTACGTTAGCGTGCTGGCGAACCAGGGCTCGGTCGGATACGGCCAACCGCTCCCGGATGGCGTGGTGGTCCGCGAAGTCGAGAAGGAGAGCCCAGCCGAGAAAGCCGGCTTGCGTGAGTACATCGACATTGTTGCGACGGTGAACGGCGTGCGCGTGCCAGAACCGGCCGACTTTTACCGTGAAGCGAACAAAGCTCTGAAGGCGGGTCAGTCGGTAAAGCTGACACTCAGCAACCGAAAAGACGTGGTCACGTTGCCGTGATGGGGTATTAGAGCCCGCACCGCAAGCAAGGGGCTGCGGGCTCCAAAGATTACCGCATCGCGCGCGTGACTTTGCTCGCTCCGTCTTCCAGTTCAAAGTGATAAGTGTTCGCAAAGGCATCCGCGAACTCTTCTTGATGCGACACCAAGAGCACGCACTGCAACTGCCCGCGAAGATTCTGCAGTTCCTGAATCATCGCCTGGCGTCCCAGGCGATCAAGGCAACCGAAGCCTTCGTCAACGATCACTGATTCAATGGGCCGATGCCGGCGGCTCGCGAATTGGCCGATGCCGAGCGCCAAGCTCACGGCAACCCGGAAGCGTTGACTGCCGCTCAAGAAGGCGACATTGATCGCATCCTTGCCCGTGACGCGGTTGTAGGCTTCTAACTCCAAGGCGCGTTCCGGTTCATCCTCGGGCCCGCCGCGAAGCCTCAAGCACAACTCACCGCTCGACAACCGATCGAGCACGGCGTTGGCGAATGACACAATCTGCTTCTCAGCCTGGCGAATGAGATGCAATTGCAAATGATTGCGGTCGAGCAGTTCGGCCAGGATCTGGGCCTGCGTCAACTCCCCATCAAGCGTGAGCTTCTCCGCTTCCAATTGTGCACGCGCGTCGCGGCGCGCTTCGAGGTGATGCAGATTATTGCGCAACTCTTGCATCGCTTTGTCCGCGGCAGAGAGGGCCTGTTTCGCCTCAGCGACGGCCATCGCGGCGACGGGCACGGCTTGGCGTGTATCCGCGGGGAAAGTCGCTTCTTGCGATCGCAGCTCATTGAGCGTCGCGGTTAGGCCAGACATATTCGCCTTGGCTTCATTCAGTGCGGCTGCGCGTTCTTCGGTTTTCTCGGCCTCGAGCGTTTCCAATTCGCCCTTCAGGCCGCTGCGGTCGGAGAGCTTGCCGCGCTCGGCAATGGTGCGCCACGATTCCGGCAGTGCGGCATACGCCGACTTCAGATTCTCACGATCGTTGCCCTGTTGAATTTGGATCGCGCGAATCTCACCCGCGACCGATTGGCGCGACTTCTCCAGCTCATGCTGCCGGGTAGCAAGCTTTTCTGCTTCAGCCCGTGACTCGGCGAGTTCTTTTTTGAGCGCGGCAAGGCGGCTTTTGATCGCCTGCAGATCAGCTTCGAAGCTCACGTGCTGCCGGCGAATTTGTTCGGGATCGCCAGGCAATGCCTTGCGAAGAGCGAGCGCAAGCCGCTCCGCCTCGCCATGTTGCGCCCGCAACAGAGTGAGCTGGGCCAGTTCCTTTTGCGCGCCTTCGAACGCCCGGCGCACTGATCCGAGCCGAGCCACCTGACTGCGCATCGGCTCCAACTCGCCCGAGCTGGGGTACTTCGTCACGGTCCAATCGCTGGGAGACGCGGGAGAAACTTTGCTGCGGTGCGGCGGTGGAAGAGCTTCGTAGGCCGCGAAGAGTTCCTTCTGCAAGCGTTCACTTTCACTCGTCAGATTCTTGCATTGCTCTTGCTTGCCGGCGTAGTCGCTGCGCAGATTCGTTCGCTTGGCTTCCAATTTTCGGAACAACTCTTCGGCCGCTGTCAACGCGGTGGATGCCGCCTGCCGAACGCGCTCCGTTTGTTCTCGATGCTTGGTTGCAGCATCAAGAGCCGCCTCACGCCGACTGCGTTCCTGCGCCAAGTGGCCCGCCGTCAATGGTTGGCCGCACGCCCGGCACAGCGTGGCGCCTTCCATCGTCATGACGATGTCGAACTGTTCCTGCGCTTGACGGTACATCGCCTCGGCCGCCGCCGCCTCCTCATCCGCCCGCCGCCGATCGGCCGATAGCGTCTGCACGCGCTTTTCCTGCGCTTCACAGTCCGCCTTCAATCGCAGGCCATCCTCGGCAATCTTGTCGCGCTCCGTTTCTGATTTCTTCAACTCGCTTTGCACGCGCTGAAGTGATTCGCGGTCCGAGACAATCCGCGACAAGTGGGGCAGGGCATTCGCGAACACGCCTAGCTCATCGGATTCTCGGGCCAACTGGTCGGTTTGGGCCTGCAAATCAGCCGGCTTGGCCGCCATCTGCATCGCCAATTGATCGCGATGTCGTACCTGATCTTCGTATCGCTTCACGCTGGAGAGCGATTCCGCAAGTGCGGAGGCCTTGGTCACCGTCTTTTCCTGCTCAAGCTCGGCTTCCGCGAGCGTTCGATCCAGATGCGTTACTTTTTCGCGCCCTTGGGCGAGATCCCGCTGCACGGCGTCGAGTTGGTCGGCGGCCGCCTTGTGCGCGAGTTCATATTCCTGCGTCTTTCGCTCGGCTTCGGCAATTCGGCTCTGGCATTTGATCGCTTGTTCCAAATGCGGCAAATTCGTCCGCAACTCCTTCAATCGCGCAGCCGCTTTTTCAATCGTTTCCGCTTCCGTGACCAGGCCGAGCGCTTGTTCCTCCTGCACGCGAAACTCGGCGATGCGCCGTTGCAAATTGGTCCATTCCTCCGCCCGAGATTTCAACTGCAGGCGACGTTCGTGCTCCGACTCGCATTGTTGTCTCGCCTCTTCAGCCGCCACGATCTGCACACGGACCGCGTCAATCTCGGCTACATCGACGCCTGGCATCGCTTCGAGCCGATTTTTGATCTGCTGCAATTGGCCGACGAGATTCTTGCGTTCTTCGTCGGCTAATTCATGCAAGCGGCCGAAGCGTTCCAGATCGACGATGCTCGCCAGGACCTCGAAGCGGGCCTTAGCCGCCGAGTCAAGCAACTTCTCCGCTTTGCCCTGAAGCAGCAACACAGACGACGTGAACGTCTCGTAGCTCAGTCCGACATGTTCTTGCACCCAGCGATCGAATTCGACTTTTTTCCCAGTGTCGGGCACTTGCTCCCAGTGGCTGCCCGATTCTTGATAAAGCATCTGCGACGATTTGGCTGAGCCATCACGGTTGCGTTTGAGCGTTCGCCTGGCGCGGTACATTTTGCCGTCGGCGGCGAACTCAAATTCCACCGACATGTCGTCGGAGGACTTGTTGATGAGCTCGACTCCATCGCGCGACCCGCCGCGGTGATGGCCGAAGAGCGAGTAGGTGACAGCGTCAAAGACGGAGGATTTGCCGCTGCCGTTGGGGCCGGAGAGCATCCAAACGCAGCCGCCGCCGAAGTCGAGTTCTTGCTCGTCGCGGTAGCTGAGGAATCCCTTCAATCGCACGCGCCGCGGGATCACGCTCCATCCCCCCGCGCTAAGCTCTCCAACAGCCGCTCGGCACGATTGAGGATTGTGGCTCGCGTCGCCTCGTCGTGATGGGCCAGTTCGCCGTCGAGGTACTCGCGCACTACCGATTCGAACGCCTTGCCCGCGTCGGGCCCCGGGGTAATCGCTGGACCAAGCTCGGCCGTCTCGCTCCACTCGCGCGCATACCAGCGCGGAAAGATTTCATCGAGTTCGCGCAAAATCGTTTCCAGCGATTCCGTTCCGGAAGTGAATCGCACTTTCAAATTCACAAGCGCTTGCTCGTGATCCGGAAACCGCTCGCGGAGTGTTGCCATCTCGGTAGCCGGGTCGTGGATCGACACTTCATAGATCGGCGTGCATTCCAGCGGCAAGCATCGCGGCTCACCGGCTAATCCGCTCGACATTATCTCAAACACCATAACGCCTTTGCAATCACCCGCCTCGCCGAGATCCAATCGCTCCAGGCTGCCACAATAGCGCACATGTGTCCGCGTGCCGAGGAAATGCGGTTTGTGGATATGGCCCAGCGCGACGTAGGCGTAGTTCTCAGTCACCACATCACTCGGGCAGACGATGTCATCTTTCGGATCGAGGTGGAATAGATGCTCTGCTTGCGCGCCTTGAACGTTGCAGTGGGCCATGAGCACGGTCGGCAAAGTGGCATCGAATCGCGCGTCCGCCCGAATCTCGTCGAGCCGATTCGTGAACGCCGCCGTGAGGAATCGCTGCCGCTCGTCGAGGTTGCTGTACCGCTGCTGCACTTCGTTCGAGAAATAAGCGCCGGGCGTGGGGTATGGCATCAAGACAAATTGCACCGCGCTGCCGGTCGCGCGATCCGGCAAACGCAATAACGTGGGTGCATCGGCGAGATAGAACCGGCCCGGCAACACGAGAGTGCCAAAGTCCTCGGCGCTTGGGGCTGCCAGGATCATCGCGTGCCGGAGCGTCCGGCAGAAGCCTTCATTGTCATGATTGCCGGTGACAGCCAGGATCGTCCCGCCGCGGTGAAAGAACGGTGCGAATGTCGATTGCAAGTGGGCAATGCACTCGCGCAACCCGTCCGACCGCGGCAACTCGCTGAAGATATCGCCGGCAATCAGCAGGACATCGATAGCCTCCTGTTCGCAATAAGCCGCGATGCGTTCGACCGCCCGCCGCAACTCGGCCGAGCGGTCAATGCGGCCCAAACGATCACCCAGGTGCCAATCACCGGTATGGAGTAGCTTCATAACCCTGTATTTTGGGAAGGCAGGTCAAGGAAATGATATGTCAGTGGCAAAAAACGCGAATTTAACCACGGAGACGCAGAGAGCACAGAGAAATGCCTTTTCTCTGTGCTCTCTGTGTCTTTGTGGTTGGTTCAGGCACTTAGCCGTTCGCCATTAGTCTCGGCCTTCGGCACGCTCAACACAAAGCATGTCGGGCCGCCGGCGGGGGCGAGGTAGCGGACGTCGCCGCCTTGTTGGCGGGCGAGCCGCCACGCGGTGCTGAGGCCCAAACCACGGCCACGACCTGCGGATCGGCCACAAAAGAATGGATCGAAAATGTGTTCGACGATGGCCGGGTCCACGCCTGGGCCGGTGTCTTCGACCGTGATCGAATTCATCGCGCCATCGACACTCGCGCGAACCCAGATGTGGCCGCCGGTTGGGACGGCTTCGATCGCATTGCGAACCAAACATTGAAGCGCAGTGCGGAATTGCCGTGGGTCGGCACACGAGACAATTCCGGTGCCGATGTCTGTTTCCAGATGCACATCCTTGGCAGTAGCTTGAGGCGCGAGCACCGCGACCACCTCGCGGGCCAAAAAGCCCAAATCGACGAATTGCCACTGCGCGACCGCGGGACGAGCGAACTGCATCAAGTCCGTCAGCATGTCGTGCACGCGGTGAGCTTGCTGCACCACGGTGCGCAACGATCGGCGACGGTCAGGATTCTCTTCCGTGCTCAACAAGAGTTGAGCTTGGCCAGAAATAATCGCAAGCGGTGTATTAATCTCATGGCCAGCGCCGGCCGAGAATTCGGCGAGCGCGACAAGCTTGCGTTCTTGCAGCCGCGCGGCCTCTCCCGCGACATAGTCGCGAAAGGCGCCGTGCATCCGTTCGATCTCCGCTTCGAGCCGGCTCGTGACGCCCGATTGTTGTGCACGCCAGCTTTTCTCGGCAATCGTCAGTAAATCCCGTAGCAGCGGCGCGGCGTACGGATCGGAGATTTCGGCTAGTTTCTGCGGTTTTTCGACGTTCTCGGCAGAGCGGATGGATTTGATCATCACGCTGTTGCCGCCGAGCGATTCAATCACTTCCGGCGGATGATCGAGCATATCGAGCGCGGATTGGCACCAGTCGGGCAGTGCCCACCGCCGCGCCAAGCAGCGAGCGATGTCGTGCGCGTTGTCGTTGGCGGCGTTGGGATCGATTGCCGCGATCGCCAGGCGGCCGATTTGGCTGAGCAAGCCAATGATGTAAGCGCGGTCGCGCAATGCGGGCGAAGCGTCTTGCTTTGCCGCTTGGGCAATGGCTTGCACGTCGAGGCGAACGACGCCCACGGGCTTTCGCGCAAGCTGTCGCCGCGCGAAGCGGAGCAATCGCGCTCGTCGCGCTGGAGAGAGCTTCAAGGATTTTGAGAAGCGAAGGATGAGAGCGATCGCGGCGGGGTCGCAGAGAATGGCCGGGTCTTCGCTGGATGCGCCCTGGGCGATGGCCGTCAGGGCCAGCACGCTCGGGGCCAACCACGGTAAACGCACAGCGAGTTCGGCCGTTGTCGCAGCCACCGTGATGGTTCCTCAAAAGAAGAGTTAACCGCGAGAGACGCAGAGTGCGCGGAGAAATCTCTCTGCGTTCTCTGCGTCTCTGCGGTTAAGTCTTTTCAAGCCGACGCTGAGGCAGGTTCCATTTCGAGCTGCGAGCACATCCGGTCGATCAACTCTTCGAGATCGAACGGCTTGTGCAGGAAGTCGTCGGCTCCGGCGAGCTTCAATTCAGCGATCTTGTCTTCTTCAATCATGCCGGAGATGCAGAGAATGCGAACTTCTTCCATGGTCGCGTCAGCCCGGACTCGCTGGCAAACTTCTTTGCCGTTGATGTCGGGCAGCATGACGTCGAGCACGATGAGGTCAGGACGATATTCCTTGACCATCATGCCGGCATCGAAGCCGTTGGTGGCGATGCGGGTCTCGAAGCGGCCATCGTCTTCGAGCACCTTGTTGATCAGCTCGACCAACTCGACATCATCGTCCACGAGCAGCACTTTGCGCTTGCCGCTCTCGAGGGCATCGGTCGGGATGCCGTTGTCCTTCATGAATTTGTAGAGGGCCTCGCGCGGGATGCGGCGAAACCGCGAGCCCGGCACGCGGAAACCCTTGAGCTGCCCGTTGTCGAAGCAACGGATAATGGTCTGTTGGCTGACCTTGCAGACTTTGGCTGCCTCGCCGGTCGTAAACACGGTCTTCATCCTGCATCCACCCTTTACCCGCCGTAGCGAGCGTACAAGGGGATCTGACACCGCTTTGTCCCGAAGTGGGACCGGCGGGGTGCGATCGTCCCTGATAGTTCCGTGAAGCCCATTCCTTGGGTTGACCTCGGCGTTCGGGTTGGCAACCGGCAGGAAGGTGTCTTGCCGGGTTTGGAGCGCTAAAGGCAGCTCTCCGGAAGGCTTCTTTAACTTACCACCGCCCGCAATTGTAACTACCTTGCCCGGTGTGTCAACGCGGATCAATTCCGCCCAACTCCAAGCAACGCGGTACTCTGCGGGAAGTTTGCCGCTACGTAGCCGGCCCGGTCGTACGGTTTGCCACCCGATTTTCTTCGCCTGCTTCACAGGAACGGACAGGTTTCCCAATCACCGTGTCCTGTGAAGATTATCGGCTTACCCAATCGGGTTCTTTTGCGTTTCTTGCCAGGTCTTCGCCGTCTGCGGCAATTACCGGCGTATCGGCCGAACCAAGCGGGTTGTCCCCGCTGTCGCCTTTGCCCATAACCGATCCGCCAAGATAAAACAACAGCACTGCCAAGTCCCCCGGGGTGATGCCGCTGATGCGGCCCGCCTGCCCTAAGTTGGTCGGCCGTACCTGCGTGAACTTCTCCCGCGCTTCAATTCGCAACTGTGGAATGGCGAGATAGTCGAAGTGGGGCGGGATGGGCCGACCTTCGAGCCGGCGAAATCGATCGATCTGCTCGGCCTGCCGCTCAACGAAGCCGGCATACTTCGTTTCGATCATCACTTGCTCGATCGCCTCGCGCGGAGCGGGGACGCTTGCCAACTCTGGATAGATTGCGACGACATCGGCCCAAGTCGTCTCGGGCCGACGCATGCGAGTTTCCAAAGTTTGCCCGTCGACCCATTTGCCGCGAATCAACTCAGTCACTCGGGCGATTGCGTTTTCCTTCTCGGCCAAGCGGCTTGCGCGCCGGGTGTCGATAATTCCCACTCGCTGACCGAGGGGCGTGAGTCGGCGATCGGCATTGTCGTGCCGGAGAAGTAATCGATACTCGGCCCGCGACGTGAACATCCGATAGGGTTCATCGACACCTTTGGTCACGAGATCATCGATCAATACGCCAATGTACGCTTGGCTGCGATCGAGAATCAGAGGCGGCTCGCCCTTCAATTTCAGAGCGGCGTTGATGCCGGCCATGAGACCCTGAGCGCCGGCTTCCTCGTAGCCGGTGGTTCCATTGATCTGGCCGGCGAAGTAAAGCCCGGCAACCGGCTTGGTTTCGAGCGTCGGGTGAAGTTGGGTGGGCGGGGCGTAGTCGTACTCGACCGCGTAGCCCCAGCGCATGACCTCTGCATTCTCCAGACCCGGGATGAGCCGTAGCATCGCCGCTTGCACATCCTTGGGCAAACTCGTGCTGATGCCGTTGCAGTAGTATTCGAGCGTGTTGCGTCCTTCGGGCTCCAAGAAAATCTGGTGCGTCTCACGCTGGGCGAAGCGCACCACTTTATCCTCGATCGACGGACAGTAGCGCGGGCCGCGGCTGCCAATCTGGCCGGTGTACATCGGCGCGCGATGCAAGTTGGCGCGGATGATCTCGTGCACTTCCGGCGTGGTGTGCGTGATGTGGCAATCGAGTTGCGAGTCCGTGATTCGATCCGTCAGGAAGCTGAATGGCACAGGCTCGGCGTCGCCCGGCTGCGCTTCGCATTTGGAAAAATCAATCGTTCGGCCATTCAGCCGGCATGGCGTGCCGGTCTTGAAGCGGGCCAGCGTGAAGCCGAGTTCGGTGAGCGAATCGCTAATCGAATCGGCGGAGTTGTCGCCGGCCCGGCCGCCACGGGTTTTGGCTTCGCCAGTGTGCATGACCGCTTGCAGAAAGGTGCCGGTGGTCAGAATGACGGCCGACGCGCGATAGATCGTATCGCCGCGAGTAACGACGCCACGGATTTGTTTTGGGTTGGTTGTGTGGTCAACGAGCAGCCCTTCCGCCATCTCCTGGCGCAGCGTCAGGTTCGGCTGTGCTTCCACCATGTGCTTGACGGTGAACTGGTAGAGCTTTTTGTCGCATTGGGCTCGCGGCGAATGCATGGCCGGGCCTTTGCCTCGGTTGAGCATGCGAAACTGGATGCCGGCTTGGTCAGTGACTACGCCCATGAGACCGCCGAGGGCATCGATTTCTCGGACGATTTGCCCCTTCGCCACGCCGCCAATGGCGGGGTTGCAGCTCAGTTGCGCGACTGAGTCGGCGTTCATGGTCAGGAGAACGGTACGCAGCCCCAACTTGGCCGCGGCCATGGCGGCTTCGGTGCCTGCGTGGCCCGCACCGACGACAGCGACATCAAATTCGTAGGTCAGGGACATGATTCAGCCATGATAGCGGAAGTGAAGAGTTAACCGCAGAGACGCAGAGGACGCAGAGAAAAACCCGAGAATAGTTTTCTCAGTATTTCGCTGCGTCTCTGCGGTTAACTCTTATGTCTTTGCTCCATTGTTGCCCCTGCATAGGTTGACCCTCACACACCAGGGATCACACCAATGGATCTGATCGACGCCACACGAGCCGGGTTCGCGGGAATTCAAGCCGAGCAATCACTCAAAGACCACGCAATCCGCTCGCTCTCGAATTGGCTCTCCGGTGCCGACTTCGTGGGCTATCGACCACAAATTGAGTGGATGATCAAGAGCCAGAAGTGGTCGGAATTGCTCGACGCCTTTTATCAGGTGATGCCATTCGGCACTGGCGGACGTCGCGGCGCGGTCGGCATCGGGCCTAACCGCATGAACGCCTGGACGCTCGGCGCCAGCGTTCAGGGCCATTGCGAATACTTAAAAGAAAAATTCCCCGGCAACCGCGACCTGCGCGTCGTGCTCGCTTACGACGTTCGGCGGTTCCTCGACAAGCGCAAGATCTACAATCCCGATTTGCCCAATCCTGCGTTGGGTTTATCGAGTAAAGACTTTTGCCAGGAAGCGGCGCGCATCTATGTCGCCAACGGCATTCAAGTGCACATGCTGCCGCCCGATTCGACGCGCTTTTACGCCACACCCGAGTTATCGTTCGCAATCCGCCACTTGAATGCTCATGGCGGATTGAACATATCCGCGTCACACAATCCTCCGGATGACAACGGCGGCAAGTTCTACGACGAGCGCGGCGCGCAACCGGTGCCGCCAGACGATCAGATCATGAGCGATCTGGTGGAGCAGGTCAGCGAGATCCGCCAGATGCCATGGGCGGAGGCGCAGCGATCCGGGAAGATTCACTTGCTCGGCGACGAAGTGCACCGCGGCTACATCGACCTGTGCCGCAAACAGAGCCTGGTACCCGCTCCGAAGTTCGATGAGTTCAAAGTGGTCTTCACACCGCTTCACGGCGTCGGCGGCATGACGGCCGGTGAAGTGCTCGAAGCGCAAGGCTTCCGGCCGATTCCGGTGCCGGAGCAAATGAACCCGGATGGACAATTCACCAACGTCACCAAGTCGCCCAACCCGGAAGTGCCCGAATCGCTTGATCGTGCCGAGCGCGTGGCCCGCGAAAACAGAGCGGACTTGGTGCTCGCCACCGACCCCGACGCGGATCGACTCGGCGGCATGACGCCGGATGGTAAGGGTGGCTACCGCTTCCTCACCGGCAATGAAATCTCGTCCCTGTGCACCTGGTTCAAGCTGGATCAATTGACGCGGCAGGGGCGCATGCCACGCTCGCCGCTTGTGATTACGACGTTGGTCACGACGTCGATACTCACTCGCATCGCCCGGCAATTCAGCGCGCAGGTCGTCAACAATCTCTTGGTCGGCTTCAAGAACATGGCCGAGGTGTTGCGGCAACTCGAAGAGAACGGCACCTACGAAGACGTGCGCGCCACGCCAGCGGATATGGTGATGGCCACGGAGGAGAGCCACGGCATTTTGGCGATGCCACAGTTGCGCGACAAAGATGCCGGGGCCGCGTGCTTGATGTTGGCGGAGGCGGCGCTCGAAGAAAAGCGCCATGGCCGGACGCTCTTTGATCGGCTCAACGATATCGCCCGTGACTTTGGTTACTTCCGCAACGAAGTCGCGAACATCAGCATGCCTGGAATCGAAGGCAAGGAACTCACCGCCAAGATGATGGATTCGCTGCGGAACAACCCGCCCAAATCCATTGGCGGGATGCCGGTCACGCATTTCGAGGACCTGCGGGATCCCAATGGCCGGATGGGCCCTATCAAAGGGGCCACCGACGCCGCGGGGCGGAATGTGGTGGTGTTTAACCTCGGCGAGTCGGCCAAGGTCGTATTGCGGCCAAGTGGCACCGAACCGAAGGCTAAGGCATACTTTGAAGTGGCTTCGGCACCGGCCAAGCGTGGAACCTCGGCCGAAGAATGGGTGGAAATTTGCCGGGGCATTGACCAGAAAGTCCATGAAATAGGCGATGACTTTGTGCGATTGGCCCTGGCAACGGTTAATATGAAGCCAGAAGGCCCCGTCAAAATGAGCCGGTAATTCCGCCTAAATTGCCCAGGCGAGCCGACTTCCGGCCAGGGGTTATAGCGCAAGGCAGCAGGATTCCGGCGTTCCAAAGCCGGGAGAAACCATGTTCGGTAGCTGTGCCAGAACCGGCGGACCTTGGATCGCAATTGCGATTCTCGGCGTGATCGCGCCGGCGTCGCAGGCCGCCTGGCTCGGCTACAAGAACGAAACCAAGGCCCCGATGGTCGTGCAAACGACCGTCGTGGTCAACAACCAGATCGTTCGCGGCAAAGCCCACGTTCTCTATCCCAACGAGATCGCCTGGGACAATATCCCCGCGCCCGGTTCCCGCCAAATCTCCATTTACGATCCCAAGGCCAACAACAAGCTCATTCATCAAGACACAATTACGATTGGAAACCTGGACATTTTCCTCAGTGCGCGGATGGAGACCCCAGCGCAGCAGCCCAATAAGCCGGCCCCGCAGCCGGTCATCAAGCTACTGCCGACTAAGGCCCCCGTGGCTCCTGGCGTTGTTCCGCCACCTCAACCAAAGGCGAACCCTGGCACCCAGCCGCCCCAGAAGGCCCCGGCTCAACCCACCAAACCTGTCCAAGAGCAGCCAAAAACCACTCCGCAAACCGGCAATTCGACGGGCCAAAATTGATTTCGACGGCCTTGGTTATGACGATATAATGGGGTGTACCAGAATCATTGCGTTGCAAGGTGATTATTAATGGCTGCTCCGGCCCCTGCCAAACCAGCCGCGGCGAAACCGCGGAAGAAACTCCCGAAGGAACTTGCGGTCATCGATGCCGACAACTGTACCGGCTGTGAAGCCTGTATCGAGGTCTGTCCGGTGGACTGCATTTACAAAGTGCCCGGCGAAGACCAGCCGAGCCTGCAATCGTTCTGCGATATTGATCTCGACCGTTGCATTGGTTGCAAGCTGTGCGAGCGCTGGTGCCCCTGGGACGCGATCGAGATGGTGAACACGCCCAAGGTGGCCGAAGCCGTCGCGGTGAAGGGCGGCCCGCCAAGCTACGTCGAGAAGAATTGGGATCGCTTGGTGGCGCAAGCCCAGGGTATTGTGGAAGCCGCTTGGGAGCAGGCCGCTGCCGCGCCGGCGAAGAAGCCCGCCGCCGCGCATTAGTACGATCCGCTTTCCTCCTTCGTTAGCCGGACGCGCAAGCTACGGGAAGCAGCGACTATGCCCCACTCGAGGGGTGCGGATTTTTGTGGTCCACCGTGAAACGCAAAAAAGCAGATTCCCCAATGGGGCTGGGTCGCTGGCTCCGCCAGCTTGCCCGTCCGGCTAACGGGACGGTTTGACAAGTCAAATCTTGACCGCTGGGAGGGAGCCCGGCATGAACCCTCTGACAATCGATGACTTGGTACCGTTGGCCGAATTCACCGCGCGCCGCGCGGAGTTCTTCGACGCGCACCGCCGCTATCTCGATCGCTACCGTCGTGTCCGGCTCGGGCCCGACGTGTCGCTGATATTCGAAAACCGACAAACGATCTGGTTTAAGGTCCAAGAGATTCTTCGCATCGCTCGGCTGAGCGATCCGGTCCGCGTGCAGCGCGAACTCGATTGGTACAACGGACTCTTGCCGGGCCCGTTCTCTCTAAGAGCCTCACTCGTCATTGATGGCGAGAACGAAGAGTTAGTTGATGCCCCGGTTCGCTTCGCGATTGGCCGCGCGCAGATCGACGCGGCATTCGTCACTTCACGCCCCGAGGATTTGTGTGCCGGCGGGGCGCAGATGTTGGAGTTCGCGGTGCCGCCGGAGTTGCGAGCGCTGTTGCTTGATGGTGCCGTGTCCACATCGTGCGAGATCGCGGCCAAGGGATACAAGCATTCGACGCCACTGTCAGGTTCAGTGCGGCAAAGTCTCGCCGATGATTTGGTGACCTCAGAGCGTGACGCGGCGTAAAGTAGGTCCCGTCTGCCGGACGGGACCTTGAATCTCCAGAGGTCCGGCCCGGCAGGCCGGACCTACTAAATCCACAGTCGTACCCGATCCCGAATGGACGCGGGCAACTTCGCCGTGACGTACCCGCGCACTTCGTTCGGATGATATCGTGTGCTGAAATGCGAGCAGATAATCAATTCGTTCTTGAATCGCTCGGCCCGCTCGATGATGTCGTCCAAATGGATGTGGCCAAACTTGTGGATCTTTTCCCGGCGATGACCTGGGCGGATAAAGCTCAATTCGGTAATCAGGATCTTCGCCTCGAATGCCGGGGCAAAGCCGTCCAAGCCGGCCGGGCTGGTGTCACCGGTGTAGCAAACGAGCGGCGTGCGAACTTCGCGCGTCACGGCCGTTCCGCTGAGCCGCAAGTCGCGGATCTGGTCGCCGGGCAGGCCGGAATATTCATCCTTGAGCTTCATCCGTCGTTCGGAGATCAAGTAGCCCAGGCTCGGGATTGTGTGCGACGTCGCAAACGCAGTGAGCACATGCTCGCGCGAAAGGTCAACCTCTTGCAGGGGGTCCAAGCCGCGAAGTTCGCACACCATTCGGCCGCGATCGAGCCTTTGCATCACGGCGAGCAGTCGTCGCACGTCCTCAATCGCTGGCGACGGCAAGTAAATCGTCGGCGGCTCCATCTTCATCATGCGCCGGCGGGCGACATACGTCGGCAACGCGGCGACGTGATCGAGATGCGTATGCGAGATGAGCCAGGTCGGCGTACCCATGAAGTCCCACGGCTGCGCTCCTAAGTCGAAGCCGAGCTTCAACTCAGGAATGCGCCAGTAAGTTTGCACGGCCGCGCGAGAATAGCCCTCTACCGTTAGCCCAGCGTGGCGGTACGAGAGGATCGGCGCGTTGTCCACGGGCCGCAACGCGTCGGAAGGTTCTTCGATTTCCATGAGTCAGCTTACTTACTGGCCGCCGGAGTCCTGCTTCTTGAAATCGCCGGCGTGCACGACGACCAGCTTGTCCACCGCGATGTGCTTGCGGAATGCGTCGCGGATTTGCGCCGGTGTCAGCTCGCTGATCTGTTTCTCCAGGTTGCCGTGGTACGCGAACGTTCGGCCGACATAGAGATTCTCCACCCACATACTCGCCAGCCGACCGTCGGCATTGCGCTGGTTCTTTAGACCGTCGAGCAGGGCCTTCTTTGCGTCGGCCAGCTCTTCGACAGTGACGCCATCTTGCAGGAATCGGTTCATTTCATCGCGAACGGCCACATCGACTTTTTCCATATTAGTCGGGTTGCAGATGCCACTGATGCCAAACCGGGCCACCGGATCAAGCGACGAGGCATTGAAAATGGAGCCAATACCGTATGAGAGCCCTTCCTTCTGGCGCACGCGAACACCCAGCCGCGAAGCCAGAGAGCCGCCGCCGAGGACGTAATTGCCCATCTCGATTGCGGCATATTCCGGATCGTTGTCGTCCATCGCAAACGACATCCCAGCCGTGAAGATGGCGTTGGGCTTGTCCGGCGTGTTGATCGTGATCTTCTCAGCCAAGACATTGTCGGGAGCCCGCCGCGCGATTCGACGGTAGGGCACCTTAGACTCCCAGCCGGTGACGAATGGCTGAATGTTGGACTTCAGGAGTTCGGGATCGAAATCGCCGACGACCGCTAACTCACCGTGCTGGGCGCACAGTTGCTCAGAGTACAGTTCGCGAATTTGTTCGAGAGTCGTAGCGTTAAGCCGGGCTAGGCTCTCATCGATCGTTGGGACATAGCGCACGTCATCTTCGGCGTACGGACTTAGCTTGCGACCCAGCGCCCGTCCGGCGAGTGCACGCGGATCGGTCTTGCTCTTTTGAATTCCCTCACGAGAGCTAGCGCGGAGTCGCTCGAATTCGCCGAGTGGTAGCGATGCGGATCGCAACACTTCGCCCAGCAGTGCGACCGCCTCTGGCAACGTCGATCGTTTGGCGGTGATCGTGAATGTCACGTGACCGGGGGTGCTACTGGCATTGAGCCGCGCTCCGAGCCGATCCAACTCTTCCTGAATCTGCAATCGAGTGCGATCCTTAGTGCCCGCGAGCATCAAGCTGCCCAGCATGTCTGCCGCGGTGACTTTGCCGCGGAGAGATTCTTCATTGCCATAGCGAAGGCTGAGATCCAAAGAAACGGCCTCGCCGCGGGTCTTGCGCGGTAGGAACGCTGTCTTGATGCCGCCGATATTCCCAAGCTTGCTGCGCGCATCGATGTTGGCTGCGCTTGGATCAAACGTCTCGCCGGCCGCCATCGCAGCCCGGCCTTTGTAGTCCTTGAACATTTCATCGAGCACCGGGGTACCGGCGATTTGCACGCGCTCCGGTTTTTCGGTCGGCAGGAACGTGCCGAGCGTTCGGTTGTTTCGCTTGAGGAATTGGACGGCAACGCGGTTGACGTCCTCGGCACTTACCTTTTCCAACCGATCGCGGTGTAAGAAGAACAGCCGCCAATCGCCTTTGGAGAGCCAATTGGACAATGTCACGGCCACCCGGCTGGAATCGTTCATCAGCATCTCGCGGCCTTTGATCAGTTTCCGCTTGGCTTTTTCCACTTCATCGGGAGTGATGGGTTTCTTCGCAATCGATTCCACTTCGGCCAGCATGATCTCTCGGACCGCATCGAGATTGGCAGGCTCGCAGCTCGCGCCGATTTCGATCACTCCTGGATCGTGCAATCCCTCGGCCCCTGCTTGAATGCTGGTGGCCTTTTTGGGCACGACGAGCGCGTCGTAGAGCCGGCCCCCTGGCGATGAGCCGAGCACGACGCCCAGCACTTCGCATGCGGCATAATCCGGGTGCGGGCCAGCGACGATGTGATATACCGCGCCAACGGATGCAAAACTGCCGACCCGGCGCAAGGTCACAGTGCGCTCACCGTCTTGCGGCGGCTCTTCCGTGTATGTAGCGTCGAGTTTGCGGTCCGGTCGCTTGAGCGGTCCAAAGTACTTGACAAATAGCGAAAGTGCTTTGGCCTCATCGAATTTACCGGCCACGGTCAGCACGACGTTATCGGGCTGGTAGTACTTCCTGTAAAAGGCTTGCAAGTTCTCTATCGGCACGCGCTCGATGTCGCTGCGATTCCCAATCGTCGATTTGCCGTAGTTGTGCCACTCGTAAGCAGCCGCCATCACCTTTTCGGCCAGCACGCGCTCGGGGCTATTCTCACCTTGTTCGAATTCACTACGAACGACGGTCATCTCGGACATCAGGTCTTCGCGCTTCACGTAACTATTGACAAGCCGGTCGGCTTCCAAGCGAATTCCAAACTCGAGATTTTCATCCGTCGCTTGCATCGTCTCGAAGTAATTAGTGCGGTCGTAGTTGGTCGTGCCGTTGTAATTGATGGCATGGTCACGGAGAGCTTTCGGCACATTAGGATGAGTGGGTGTACCCTTGAAGACCATGTGCTCGAGCAAGTGGGCCATGCCCGACTCGCCATAGCCTTCGTGCCGCGATCCGACGAGCACGGTGAGATTCACCGTGACCGTGGGCCGGGAAACATCTGGAAACAGTAGAATCCGCGCACCGTTATCGAGGCGGTATTCGGTAATGCCCTCCGCCGAGGTAACCTTTTTCGCCTCGGTAGTTTGGGCAATTAAAGCCGGGGAGACTACGCAGCCGATGATAACTGCGATGACGAGGTGAGCGCGCATGATGAGGATTCCTTGGTCGCAACTGGTGTGGCCGACGGGATTAACGTATCCCCGGCAACGGCCTTGACCAGACGAAGCGGCCCCGGCATTGATAGAGGAGTCCGCGATCTAGGAGTACGTCGATGAAGCGTGTGGGCCTGTTATTTACGATTCTCGCCGGCAGTGTCGGTTGCTCGACGCTGACGCCGACGGAGAACGGTGTGCTCGGCGGCGGCGCCGTCGGTGGCGTGACCGGTGCGGTCGTAGGACACGCGCTCGGAAACACTGCGGCCGGTGCGGTGATCGGTACCGGCGTCGGTGCCGTGGCCGGTGGTTTGACTGGCAATGCCATCGAGCAGTCCGAGAATCGCCAGGCAGTTGCCGTTGCCGCGCAACAGCAAGCCGCACGACAACTCGGCATGACTGAAGTCGTTCAACTGAGCCAAGCGCGCACGAGCGATGCGGTGATCATCAGCCAAATCCGCGCGACAGGTTCCGTCTACCAACTTTCGCCGACTGATATTCAGTGGTTGAAAGACAACGGTGTGAGCGACCCTGTCGTTATCGAGATGCAGCTAACCGCTTCAAGGCGGCCGGTTGTTTACGGTCGTGCCCCGCGTCCTGTCTATGTGGTCGAAGAACCGTACTACTACGGGCCGCCGGCTGTCGTCGGCGTTGGATTTGGATATCGGCCGTACCGTCGCTGGTAATCTGTCAGGCAAATCGTAGGGTGGGCAACGCTTTGGTTGCCCATCATTCTCACTGTTTCAACAGTGGCCCCCACGCCGTCGCCGCTTGCATGATGGAGTTCCGGACAGACTCAGGTTCCGGCACGCCCGGCAGCGTGAAGATCGTCGCGCCTTTGTCGTCGAGAATTTCAAGCGTCGCGGCAAGATAGAAGCCGCTTTCGTCTTCGGTAATCAGTTTCACGTTGTGAATGCGATCGAGCGAAACTTCGCGCGACACCTTTGGCGGAAAGCCGGAACAAACCGCGAGCCGCTTGTTGGTCAGGCGATAGCGCGTCGCCAAGCGGCCAAGACCGGGTAAGAATCCGAGCAAGTGCGCACCCCAAACCGGCGCGAGCACCAGCCAACCAATCGGGGCCAGGAAGATTGACCGCTGGAGGCGCTTTCCCAATGCAGCCGCGGCGGGCGACGTTGTGACGCTCGGCCAGATTTCGCGGATGAGTGCTTCGGATCGCGCGCTGGCGACGCCCGTGACCGCCTGTTCCTGAATCTGAACCAGTGCCGACATGCCGCCTCCAGAAATTTGACTTGGGTATGGTATGGGAAGAACGCCGGGATAAAACCGCGAACAACCGATTCTGTGATTCTCAGCTTCGCATTGCCTGAACGCGTGGAGACTCTCCCGTATTTCGTGGCCCAAGCGAAGTCTTGTATTTCGTGGCCTGGGCAGAGTCTCTGTATTTCGTGGCCGGGTCTGAAGGTCGCCCTCAGGCGACCGAAGGCCTGGTTGAACCCGCAAGCGCTTGCCACTGCACC
>JBJMQS010000001.1:0-124524 GCA_045802605.1 Gemmataceae bacterium
CCGGAGGGACGCGTACTTTTGCGTTGGCTAGTTTGTTTCAATTGCGCCTATCGCGTGTTGATCTGCTTACGACCTCGACCGCCGGCTCAAATCCCAGCTTCGACTCCGCGGGATCGACGAGCGGAGCCAGCTCATACACATTGCGGTACCCGTAGAGGTACAGAGTGATGTAGGTCGCGATATTCAGTGACGCGGATGGCAACTTGCTGGGAAACGCGTTCTGGTTGTTTTTGAAATTGTTGTTGCAGTAGATCAGAATCCGGGCATTTGGATCAGGCAGCATCGTCCTGAGGCTGGCGATCGTGATATCCGGAAAGCTGATGTTGATCGCACCTTTAATGTGCATCACGTCATACTTTTCCTTGCTGCGGGCATCGAGGATAATTGTGCCTTCCTCCGCGGCCATGCGGATAAATTCCTCTTCGCCGATTCGCCGCGTTTCGCGGTGCTTGGCGGCTGCCTGCGCATATTGCAGATAGCCGGCCATATCGATATTGGGATTCATCAAGTAGGACTTCGTCGGCTCGGCCGAGGTGGCGATCCAGCCGAAGGTGACAAAGAGTGCCAGTGCGATCATCATGCGTTTCATGATTCAGTCTCCTTGCAGTGGACAACGGAATTCTAATTGACTTCTTCGCGTCACGGCGTAACGGACATGTAACACTTGGAGCGCACATGGCCTCACAACCTCGCAAGCTCGCAATGAAAACCATGCCGGGCTCGAAGATTCTCGAGCGTATCCGCGCGATCGTAGATGACTTGCCCGAGATGGCCGAAGTCGAAGCATGGGGTCATCCCACGTTTCGCGCCGGCAAGAAGATGTTCGCCGGCTACGGCGAAGACAAAGTTGAAGGCGCGATCTTGGGCATGAACGTCGGCTTCGAGCGCCAGGAAGAGTTGCTCAGAGATGCGAAGTTTTTTCCGACGCCTTACGCGGCCCACCGCGGCTGGGTCTCGATGCGGCTCGATGCGAAAACAAATTGGCAACAGGTCAAAGGTTTGCTACACGAAGCGTATCGACATGTGGCGAACAAGCGGATGCTGCAAACTCTCGACCAACGGTGAGCTATGGCGTGGTCTATCTGGGACATTGTCTTCGTCGTCGGTTTCGTGATCTACATCGGCATTCGCGGGCAGTTCGAGAAGAAAACGCGCGGCCAGGAGAAGGTCACGCACCGCGGTGGAGCATGGGATATCGCTCTGATGGTGCTCGTCGCCATTGGCGCGCTGTTGTTGCCTATCCTCTACCTCTTTACGCCGTTGCTGTCGTTTGCCGATTATCAATTGCCAATGTGGATGCCATGGTGTGGCACGGCCATTATGCTTTCGGCACTCTGGCTCTTTTGGCGCTCACATGCCGGTCTCGGCAAAAACTGGTCAGTCACTCTGGAGCTTCGCCGCGAGCATGAACTGGTAACGCACGGAGTCTATCGCCGAATCCGGCACCCGATGTATGCGGCCATCTTTTTGTTCGGTATCGCGCAAGGAATGCTCTTGGCCAACTGGCTCGCCGGCTGGTCCGCGTTCGTCTGCTTTGCCGTGATGTATTTAGTCCGGTTTCCGCGCGAAGAGCGGATGATGGTCGATCAATTTGGCGACGAATATCGGGCTTATATGCGGCGGTCGGGTCGAATCTTTCCACGCATTGGCATGGTTTGATGTGCTTTTCAGGACCTCTGGCGGTCTTTGGGCCAACCTAATGTAATTTTGAAGAGTTGATGGCCCAGGCAGTCGGCGATTTTCGACGCTGACAATATTAATGACATGAGGACGGTGGTGAGCCATTCAGGCGACCGTGTTCAGTTATTCCGCGATGCGTGCCGTCGCCTCTCATTCCGTCATTGGCCCATGATCGGCCTTCATGGGTCAAGAATTTAGTATCGCGAGCTAGCGAGATTGGTGACCCTATGGCATCGAGCTCTCATCATCCGCGTCCAATTGTAGATGAAACGGAACGCAAATTTCCTACTTGGGCAGCCGTCGTCATCATTGTCGGCGCGGCTGCCGCGCTTGTATGGTTCTTCCAAAGAAGCGGCGGCGTTTTCGAACCCGGCTTGCCCAGCAGCTATGACAGCGTCGAACCCGCGAAAGGCCAATGGGTCATCGAGGTGCCCGACATCGACCCCGCTCAAGTCGAAAAGCTGGAGAAAGGCATTAAGGAAGTCCCGGATGTGGCCGAAGGGTTTGTGCTCGTCAATCCTTCCGGCGGCTACATCGCTTTCCGTGCGAAAGTGAAGGGTCCCTTTAATATGAAAGAAATGGAAACGGTCCGGGACAACGTTGTGCGAAAGCTCATCGAGATGGGATGCAAACCCGGCAAGTCGAAGACTCAAGAGCGATCGCCCGCTCCCTCAGCCCCGCCACCCGCGGAACAATAACTTAGGATGTCTCGGTTGAAGGGCCACGGATGATCCACGTCGCGGAACTCACGAAATATTACGGCGACTACCCGGCCGTGCGCGGCGTGTCGTTCGATGTCGCGCAGGGACAGATCGTCGGCTTTCTCGGTCCCAATGGCGCCGGCAAATCCACGACCATGCGCATCCTGGCCGGATATCTCACCGCCTCCAGCGGCTTCGCCACGATCGATGGCATCGACATTTTCTGGAACCCCGTCGCGGCCCGTCGCCGCATCGGCTACATGCCGGAGAACTGCCCGCTCTATCCCGAATTGCGCGTGCGCGAGTATCTGCATTTCCGCGCGGGCCTCAAAGGCCTGGGAGGTTCACTTCGCCGCGAACGCATCGATTATGTGCTGGGCCGAAGTTGGCTGACGGATGAGTCGAATACACTCATCGGCAATCTCTCGAAAGGTTATCGTCAGCGCGTGGGTCTCGCCGATGCACTGCTGGCTGACCCGGCCGTGCTGATCCTCGACGAACCCACCGCGGGCCTGGACCCGGCGCAGATACGCGAGACTCGCCGGCTGATCCGCGAGTTGGGCCAACAACACACGGTCTTGCTGTCCACGCACATCTTGCCTGAAGTGGAAATGACCTGCGACGCGGTCATCATCATCCACCAAGGCCAGGTCGCTGCCATGGGCCGGCTCAGTGAGCTGACTCGCGACTCGAGCCTCGAAGATCTGTTTGTCCGTATCACCCAGGACGAGGAAAGCAGAACCGAACGTGATTCGATTCGGCTTTCCACCTAAACCATGCGAACGACTCTTAGCTTAATCCGCCGCGAGTTCACGGCCTATTTCTTGGGGCCGGTGGGCTATGTCGCACTCGTGCTGTTCTTAGCCGGGATGGGTGTGCTCTTCCGCGTCACCTTCGATTTGCTGACCGCCCCCGGTGCGAAGGGCATCGAGTTCCCCATGCAGGGATTGCTCGGCAACGTCGGCTTCTGGCTGATCTTTTGGGTGATCCCGCCGCTGCTCACAATGCGCTTATTCGCGGAGGAACGATCGACCGGCACGCTGGAAATGCTTCTGACCGCGCCGGTGCGGGACTGGCAGGTGGTGCTTTGCAAGTTCGTCGCCTGCCTCGCCTTCTATGTACTTTTGTGGATACCGACGCTGGTGTATCTGCCCGTGCTATTGGGAATGAAGATTGATTGGCCCGGGTGGGAGCCGCCGCGGCAGTTGGTCGCGGGCGGCGTGCTCATCCCCATCGGGCTGCTGATGGCGATCTTTTCAACCGACCTGGTGCGCGTGTTCGGCTGGATTCTCGCCGCCGCAGGGGTCGTGAGCCTCATCCTCGGCCAAGTGATGTTGCAACGAGCCGGCTCACCGTTTTGGAACGCTCAACTCGGTATCGACCCGATGCCGGTACTTACCAGTTACATTGGGTTGTTCTTGGCCGGCGCAATGTTCCTCGCGCTCGGGCTACTCATATCGAGTTTGGTGCGCAGCCAGATTGTCGCCGCACTCTGTGCGCTAGCGGTGAATCTCGTTTTCATTCTCGGCGGGCTGATGATCCTCGGCGGCTTCTATACGCCGCCTTCCGATACGGGCGATCCAACGTTTCGAGTGATGAATTTCCTTAGCGTGCCGCTGCATTTCAGTCAGGATTTCAGCCGGGGCCTGATCGAGACCAGGCACCTAGTGCTCTACGCCAGCGTAACTGTCGCCGCATTGTTTCTGACCGTGCGCAGTTTGGAGCGCCGCCGCTGGCAGTGATGATTTAGGGGGGCCGGGTGGCGTCAGCGCCCGTAGGAGTTGGAATGGCATCAAAGCGTCATCGGGGTTCATGGTTCTGGCTGATCGTGCGCGGGCTCGGCGCGCTCGGCCTGTTTGCCGCGCTCTTGGGTTTATTGGGCGCCAAGGCCACGCCGAACTTTTCGACGCGCGGTTTTCTGAACCAAGCATGGCGCGACCCCAGTTCAGTACTCCTCACGATCCAAACCACCCCCGATCAATTTCTTCGAGTTTCCTTGTGGATGCTCTTTTGCGGCATCCTCTTGGCAGCCATTGCACTGTTGTTCCAAGTGATTGCCGGTTTCGGCCGGCTCGCAGGCCGGCGCAACTTGGCCGGCACCAACGCGGCTGTGCAGACCGTGCTCTGCCTGTTCCTGCTCGGAGCTCTCAATTACTTCTCGTTTCGCCACTTTCAGCGCTTCGATTGGACGGGCCGGCAGTTCGCTCCCTTCGGCATGCGTTCGCCGCTGGAACCTTCGGATCAGTTTCGTCCGCAGTTCACCCTGCCCGACTCGGTTGTTAACGACCTAAAGCAACTACGCGGCGAAACCACGGTGGTCGTGTATCAACGGCACAAGACCATCGGCCAAATCAACGACAAGCCCGACGCTTACGACTACGCGGCCGAGCGAAAGATCGTGGAGAAGGTGCAGGACCTCGTCCGTCTCTTCCGCGAGTTCGGGCCGCAATTCCGCGTAGTCGTGCTCGACGTGGAGGACGAAGGCTTCGACGACAAATTGAAGCAACTAACAATAGACAATCCGGCGTTGCGCAAAGCGATCGATGCCGCGCCGGACAACAGTATTCTCTTTCACACGCACCGCGATGTGCCGGGAGCCGACGGCAAAGCCATCAACCGCGAATCGGTGCAGCGGTTGTCTTTCAACGATTTCTATCGACTGGACAAATCCGCCTCGCGCGACGCCAATAACAAACGCGGCAATCTCGTGCTCATTCCGCAAGGCGTCGAATCATTCGCCCGGCGTGTGCTCGCCATCGAAGAGAAACGACCAAAGGTCGGGCTCGCTGTCATCCACGAGTGGCTCTCGACCGAAGGTCTCAAGGATTTTAACTCCGAAGGCTTGCGCAAATCGCTGGAACTCTACGGATTCGACGTCACCGACGTCGTTCTGAAAAAAGGCTGGAACGAGGGCGAGCCGGTCTCGGCCGCGTACACGCTGGGTGAGAGCCAACTCGAACGGCTCGAAGAAGATCTCGCCGACTATGACGCCACGATCGCCGTGCTGCGACGCGAGACCCACGGCGTGGCCACGCTCTTGGACAAATTGAAGAACTTGTCTCTCGATGATCTCAATAAAGAGTTGCAACCGGTTCTCCGCGCTCAGGGTATCCAACGGCTCAACGAAGCATCGCGGCAACGGAGCATCCAGGGCATTGAACCGCAACTCGAGGCATTGCGCGAATTGGTTGCCCAGCAAGAAAAGGAACGAGCCGATTCGCTCAAGCAACTCGAGCAGTTGCCAAATCAGGAACGCATCGCCGAGAATCGCCGGCTCACGGATGTGAAAGACAAATTCACCAAGCTGCTCGCCGATGTGGATCTGCTGATTGTGCCGCGTATGACTCTGCGCAACGTTGTCGTCGGCGAACGCATCCCTGCGCGACTGTTTCGCCTTGATGAAGCCCAAGCCGCCGCGATCAAGGATTTCATGAAAGCCGGCAAGCCCGTGTTCGGCTTATTCGGCCCGACCAATGAGCCGGTCGAGCGCCGTGCCCCGGCACCAACGGGACCCGACAATATCGAAACGCTGTTCGCCCAACTAGGAATTCTGCTCGGCAATCAAACCGTCTTGTTCAACGTCGAGACGAAAGCATTTTCGCAGCGCCGCGTGAGCCTGCTCGCCGGGGCTTCCGAAGTCGATATCCCGCCGGTGTATTTCGATCGGCCGAAGTCTGGCCGTGGCCGGACCGATCTCGTGACCGACGTGGATTCGACGCCGCTCAAACCAAACCCGATCGCCCAGGCCATGGAGATCATTGCCCGCGCGACCGGCTCGCCGGACAAGATCGAGAAGCTAACGCTGCGGCATCCACGACCGGTCTATTACGTGCCGACCCGTGGGCAGAACCCCTTTGTCGCCGAGTTCTTGTTCAGCGATCCGGAAAGTTGGAACGAAACCGACCCGTTCCCCACCCGCGATCGCAGCCCCCGCTATGAACCGCCGAAGCCTGATGATCCGCGCCGTGGCACCCGCGACGCGCCCAGTCGCGGACCATTCCCGCTCGGCGTCGCCGTGCAAACGACCGTCCCCGCGGAATGGCTGGCCGCGAAGCCGGCCGCGGTCGATGCGGGATTGCTGACCGCATCGGGTCTCGCCGACCCAGCGACCGCTCCGGCGATGATCGCCGCGCAGAGCCTGACGCCGGCGGATCGATATGCGCAAGAGAAGCAGATTCCACTGCGCGTGGCGGCGATCGGGCAAGGCGAGGTGTTCACGGGCACTGAGCTTTCGCCGGCCCGCGAGCAATTGCTGGTCAACACCTGCAACTGGCTCTTGGCTCGTGACGAGCGATTGCCACACGCCGAGGAGCCCGCCTGGCATTTCCCACGAGTCGAGATGTCGCCGCGACGCACCCACCTGTGGCAACTGGGCACACTCATCGCCCTACCGGCCTGCTTTGCGTTTTTGGGAGCCGTGGTGTTGTTGGTCAGGAAGTATCGGTAGATGGAGTTTGCATGCGTTTCGTTAGCACGCTGATCTTGGTCGTTCTCACCGCCGGCGTGATCGCGGCCTATTCGTTCCGCGATAAGTTGGCGCCGAAGTTTGGTCTGGCAAGACCCGATGCCACGGTCATCGTCCGCGAATTGCGCGACGTCACTCCCGAAACTCTGGTCCGCATTGAGATCGAGCCCGACGTGCAGCTCGAACGTCATGGCTCAAGCTGGACGCTGCCCGGGGAATGGCCGGCGCGACAGGCCGAAGTCGTTCGACTGATAGAAACGCTGTGCGGCTTGACCTCTCGGTTTGCTCCGGTGCCGCTCGATGATGCGAAGTCGCTCGGGCTCGACAAATCGCAATTCCCTACGGTCGTAAAGCTGAGCTTGCGTGGCGACAATGGCGAGATAACGCACACCCTCACCTTCGGCACGCCGCCGGACTGGAACGAAAACCCGTTCACCCGACCAACTTACCTGCGCATTGATGATCGCTCCGAAGCGCTTCGGCTCGGCCCGGGTCTCATTGATCAACTGCGCAAGCACCGCGACGACTTCCTGCGCCGGCAATTGTTCCCGGACATTGTGCGGGTGAAATTCCCCGCACCGCCATCGATGGGCGGCGAAAGCGAGCTTCCGCCGCCGGCCGTTGGACTACTCGATGCCCAGGAAGTCACTGTCCTTGGTCCGGACGGCACATTCATGCTGCGCCGCAAGCCCGATGCGCCGCTGGCAACAGCGCCTTCCACCGCGCCGGTCCCGGTTGCCCCGGAAAAGCTCGCCGCGGGCTGGGAACTGGCCGCACCGCTTTCGGATCGGCCCGACCCGGACAAATTGCGCGGCGTCCTCGCTGCGGTGCCGGAGTTGTGGGCGGAGCAATTTGTGTCGGAGACTGAGCTGGCCAAGACCGGGCTCGACAAACCGGAACGATCGGTGCGGGTGCAAACCCGGCATGGCGAGCTGACCGTGCTCATCGGCAAAGTCTCCCGAGTGAAGGAAACCAAACAGCCACCTCCGCCGCCGGCCAATCCGTTTCAGCCGCCACCCCCGCCTCCGCCGCCCTTGCGTGAGGAGTATCGCTACGCCAAGCTGCCGACCAACCCGCAGATCTTCGAAGTGCGAACCGATCGCTTTGGCGATCTCTTCGTCAAGCCGGCCGAGGTGCGCGATCCAAAGTTGGCGCGATTCAAATCGGCGGACGTGCAGAAATTCGATTTGGCGCGCCCGGATCGCACACTCTCGTTTTCCAAACAGAAAGCCCCCTCCGGTGAAGAGTCTTGGAAGATCACAACGCCGATCGCCGCCCCAGCCGAGGCAGCAAAGATCACCGAATTGCTCGACAAGTTCAGTGAATTACAAGCCCGTGGCGAGGACGTGATCGACTCGCCAGATCTCAAGCCTTTTGGCTTGGCCAACGATGACAAAGTAGCAACTGCGACGCTGGCTATCACTGAGGAAGACGCGGGCGCGACACCCGAAGCGCCGAAGAAAACAACCAATCGCATCGTGGCCTTCCGCATCGGCAAAGACGATCCAACCAAGAAAAAGCTCTATATCCAAGCAAGTGGGTCACCACGGATCAACGCCGTCGGCGACGATCTGCTCAAACTGGTTGACCGCCCGGTGCTCGCCTATCGCAGCCGGCGCGTCATTGACCTCCCGGCGACACAAGTCGCAAAGATCGCCATCGAGCGGGCGACCGACCCGTACACGCTCAGCCATGTGCAAGAGAACTGGTCGCTCGATTCGCCCGTCGCCGCGAAAGCGGACTCCGGCAAAGCCTTAGCCTTGGCCGGCGATCTAACTCGCCTCGAGGCCACCGAGTTTGTCAGCGTCGCGCCGACACCCGAGGAATTGAAGACCTTCGGCCTCGACGCTCCGGCGGTCAAAGCGACGAGCACATTTGCCGATCCGACGACGCCGGCCAAGACCCTGCTCGTCGGTAAACCGCGCGAGGGCACGTCCGAGACATTCGCCAAACTGGCCGATGGGCCGGAAGTGTTCGCAATCAAGCAACAACTCAAGGACACGATTGATCAGCCGTCGTTGGCCTACCGCCCGGTGCAACTCTGGCAGGCGTCGGGCCCGGCCGTGACACAGATCTCAATCGAACGGCCCGGCGAATCGTACACGCTCACGCGCGACGGGGCTCAGTGGAAGATCGCGGGACCATTCGCAGCTAATGCGTTCATGCTCGCCGTTCAGCCGCTCCTGGAAGCGGCGGCCGCCCCGCGTGCCGAGAAGTTCGAGGCCCACTCCGACTCTGAGTTGGTGAAGTTCGGCCTCGACAAGCCCGCGCTCACATTGCGCGTCACCATCAAAGGCGATCGGCCCCAAGATTCGAGCGAGAAAGTGCTGCAACTCGGGAAGGATCGCTTCGCGCATGTGGTCGGTCAGCCGGGCGTCGTCGTCTTACCCGAGACGACGGCTAGCGCGATCAACAGGCCGGCGCTAGAACTCTTGGATCGCCGCTTGTTGGATGTCGATCCGCACATGATCGTCAAACTGGCTGGCACCGGTCCCGGCGGTCCTTGGTCGGCCACGCGCGAGGGCGATAAATGGACCGTCGATTCGCTGACACCACCGGCCGCCGGCGATCGCCCCGTGCTCGATGACATCACCATGAAGTGGGCCGGGCTAAAAGCGGTCCACTTCGCGGGTTACGGCAGCACCGACCTCAAGAAGTTCGGCCTCGAGCCGCCGGCCTCGACGATCACCGCGACGGTGCAAGCCGGGGACACACCCGTGACGCACACGATCGCGCTCGGCGCTCCTGTCGATGGCGCGCCGAACGCTCGCTACGCGCGAATCGACAATGGTCCGGCGATCGCGGAATTGTCACTCAATGTCGTCCGAGATTTTCCACAAAGCGCTTTAGAGATCGTCGATCGCACAGTACTGAGCTTTGACTCCGGCACGTTGACCGCGCTTCGGCGTATTTCGTCCGGCCCCGAACTGGCCATCGAGCGAAAAGATGGCGCGTGGAAAATCAACAAACCATTCATGGCCGAGGCGGACTCTTTCGGGTTATTCGAAGTCGTGGAACCGCTCGCCAACTTGAGAGCTGTCAAAGTGGCCGCGATCGGTGTAACTGATCTCAAGCCCTTTGGCCTCGATGCGCCGAGTGCCACGTGGGAGATGTCCCTAACTCCAAAAGAAGGTCAGTCACAAAAGCTCACATTGAAACTTGGCAACGCCACGGCTGAGGGCCGATTTGCATCGGTCGGCACCGATCGAGTTTACATCCTCGCGAAAGATCTGGCCGCCAAGCTCCTCGCCGAGCCAATCAGGTTTCGCGATCGGTCTCTCGTCACTTTTACCGAAGCCAATCGCGTCACGATTTCGCGCTCTGGCCGTTTGACCACCTTCACCCGGGGCGAGGCCGGTTGGCGCATGACCGCACCGGTCGCCGCAGATGCTGAGTCGTTTGATCTCGATGACCTCGTGCTGGCTGCGAGCAAACTTCGCGTGGATGAATTGGTCACCGAAAAGTTGGAGAAGCCGGAAGCCGAGCTGCGATTCGTCCAAGGCGACAAAGAGGTCGCGCACATCCTGGTCGGCCCCCGTAGCGATGACGGCCGGGCCTTGGTGAAAGCTGAGGGATCGGATCTCGTCGGCCGGCTCGATGCTAAACTCACGAGTCGTATGCTCGCCGAGTATCGCAAGCGTTCCCTGTGGGCCAACCTCGATGCGGCCCAGGTCGAATCTCTCACCATCAGTCCCGCGGGGAGCGCCCCTGTCACAGTCGTCAAGGGTGAGACCGGCTGGGTGGATAGCAAATCGGGCCAGCACGTCCGCGCCGAGGTCGTGAGCGAATTTCTCGCAACGCTCGCCGGTCTGCGAGCCGATCATTACGCCGCCGATGAAAAAGCCGATTTGAAACTTTACGGTCTCGACCCGCCGCAGCGCACCATCGTTGTCCGCACGCGCACGGGCCAAGTGGTGACGCTGAACCTCGGTCGTTTCGAAGGCGAATCCAAGCGTCCCTACGCATCAACTCCCGAGCAATCTGGAGTCGTTGTCGTGTTGTCCGAGGCCGACGGGGCGAAGCTCCTAAAAGGATTGAGCGAATCCGGTTCGAAACAATAGATTGCGCCCGATGCCCGACATCACCCAAATTCTTAGCGCCATCGATGCGGGCGATCCGCACGCCGCTGAGCAGTTGTTGCCGATGGTGTATGACGAGCTGCGGAAACTCGCCGCGGCCAAGCTCGCGCATGAGCAGCCGGGCCAAACGCTCGACGCCACCGCCCTTGTCCACGAAGCTTACTTGCGGTTGACTCCTGACCGGCCTGATTTCGCCAATCGCCGCCACTTTTTCGCCGCGGCCGCCGAGGCGATGCGGCTCTTGATCGAGCGCGCCCGCCAGCGCGCCGCCATCAAACATGGCGGTGGCCGGCGACGAGTGCCGCTCGAAGACATCGCCCATGCGACAGTGACGCCCGAGGGCTTGCTCGCGGTCAATGAAGCACTCGATCGCTTTGCGGTCGAAGAACCCGCGAAGGCGGAACTTGTCAAACTGCGCTTCTTCGCCGGACTGACGATGCCGGAAGTCTCCACGGCGCTCGACATTTCTTTGGCCACCGCCGAACGTTGGTGGGCCTATTCCCGGGCCTGGCTTTACGCCGCATTAGCGGACGCAACATAATTGAGGGGTTCCGCACGCCGATTTCGCATAGTAATGCGAACATCTCGCGGAGCCCGCCATGAGCGTCGAATCCATATTTGCCGCCGCCTCACAAAAACCGTCGGTCGAGCGCTCGGCGTATCTCGATAACGCCTGCGGCACCAACTCCGAACTTCGCCGTAAGGTCGAGCGATTGCTCGCCGCCCACGATGCCGCGGGCGATTTCCTTGAGCCACCATCTCCGGGCGCGACGCAAGACTACACGCCGATCGACAGCGAGCCGGGCCAGATAATCGGACCGTACAAGTTGCTGCAATCGCTCGGCGAGGGCGGCATGGGCACGGTGTGGGTCGTCGAGCAGGAGCAACCGGTCAAACGCCGGGTCGCGCTCAAGCTCATCAAAGCCGGCATGGATTCTACCCAGGTGCTGCGCCGCTTTGAGGCCGAGCGGCAAGCACTCGCCCTCATGGATCACACCAACATCGCCAAAGTGCTAGACGCCGGCACCACACCGCAGGGCCGGCCCTACTTCGCAATGGAGTTGGTCAAAGGCGTGCCGATCACCAAGTATTGCGACGAGTTGCATCTGAGCCTTCGCGAGCGGTTGGACTTATTCGTGCCGGTGTGCCGGGCGATCCAACATGCCCACCAAAAGGGCATCATCCACCGCGACATCAAACCGTCAAACGTGCTGGTGGCCGTGCAAGATGGCAAGCCGGTGCCGAAAGTCATCGACTTCGGCGTGGCCAAGGCGATGCAGCAACGGCTGACCGAGCAATCGATGTACACCGAGATCGGTGCGGTGATCGGCACGCTGGAGTACATGAGCCCCGAGCAAGCGGAACTGAGCGCGCTCGACATCGACACCCGCACCGACGTGTACGCACTCGGTGTGTTGCTCTACGAACTGCTCACCGGCTCAACGCCCCTGGACCGCAAGCGACTCAAAGAGGCCGCGTTCGCCGAGATGCTGCGGATCATCAAGGAAGTTGAGCCGCCCAAGCCGAGCACGCGCTTGACCGATTTGCAGGATTCGCTCGCCACGCTCGCAGCCCAACGCCGAACCGAGCCGGGTAAGTTGACCAAGGCGATGCGCGGCGAACTCGACTGGATCGTAATGAAGTGCCTGGAGAAGGACCGCACTCGGCGGTATGAGACGGCCAATGGGCTGGGGCGGGACATCGAACGGTATTTGAGCGATGAGCCCGTGGAGGCTGGACCGCCGTCAGCCGCATATAAGGTGCGCAAGTTCGTGCGCAGACACCAAGTCGCCATCTATACCGCTTCGGCGTTCGTGGTAACCATTTTCATCTTGGGCACGCTGAGCCTGTGTTTCGCGATTATGTCCTTGCGCGCGGAAAACGAAGCGAAATTTGGGCGGGCGCGGGCGGCGCAGGCCGAAATAAAGGCCAAGGCCAGTGAGCAGAAGGCGCTCGCTGCCGCAGAAACCGAAAAGAAATCGAAAGAGGACGCCCAGGCGCGCGAAGCCGACACGAAGGCCGTACTGAAATTCGTTGAGGATCAGGTCTTCGCCGCCGCTCGACCCGAAAACTTAGGCCGCGAAGTGACACTAAAACGCGCGGTCGAGGAAGCGTTGCCGAAAATTACAGATGGATTCAAGGATCGGCCATTAATCGAAGCTTGTTTGCATACGACCATTGGTAAATCTTTCATGGATCTTGGTGATCTCGCTATGGCGGAGGTGCAATTTCGCAGGGCCAGAGACCTATTCACCGCCGAACTCGGTCCAGACCATCTCTCGACGCTCATCACTATGAATCACTTCGTGAGAAGCCAATATGCCCTTGCCAAGTTCGCCGAAGCTCTCGCGTTTGGGGAAGAGACACTTAGGCTCTGCCAAGCGAAGCTCGGTCCCGATCATCCGGAAACTCTTCTAAGCTTAGAAAGTCTCGCGAACATCTATTCTGCTATTGGCCGTGATCAGAAAGCCCTGACATTTAGCGCCGAAGTTCTCAAGAGGAGAAAAGCCACGTTCGGCCCCAACCATCCCGACACGCTCGGGAGCATGAGTAATCTCGCTGTCAGCTACTCCGCCCTGGGCCGGCACGTCGAGGCCCTTGCGCTTCGCGAAGAGACAGCCCGGCTGCAAAAAGTCAATCTCGGTCCCGATCACGCCGACACGCTCCGCAGCATGCTCAATTTGGCCAATAGTTACAAGGCCCTCGGGCGGCACGCTGACGCCCTCGCGCTTCAGAAGGAAACGCTTAAGTCGCTGACGATCAGGCTCGGCCCTGATCACCCCGACACTCTGATATGCATGAACAACTTCGCCAACAGCTATGCTGCTCTCGGCCGACATACGGAGGCGATTGAGCTTCGTGCGGAAACGTTCAAACGGCAAAAGCTTAAGCTCGATCCCGACCATCCCGACACCATTCAGAGCATGGGCAATCTCGTTCTTAGCTATTTCGATCTTGGACGAAACGACGAGGCGCTGCCAGTGCTTGATGAAGCCGTCAGTCGGGCGGCTGGCAAGCTCGGCGTCCATCCACAACTCATCACGTGGCTGATGGTTTGCCGGCTGCGCATCTTCGAAGGGCGTCACGATCCGGCTGGCTGCCAGGCCACTGCCGAAATGTGGGAGAACCTAAAGGGAACCGACGCTGCAAGTCTCTATCAAGCCGCTTGGAATCGCGCGGTGTGCGCTGCCGTGATCCTTGGAGCCAAGCCAGTGGCCGTTGACGCAATCCGACTGGCCAGAGTGCAGACTGACCAGGCCATGGTGTTGCTCAAGCAAGCCGTCGCGGCTGGCTACAAAGATGTCCAATCCATGAAGACAGACAAAGACTTCGACTCTCTGCGTGACCGCGAGGATTTCAAGAAGCTTATCGCGGAGTTGGAGGCTAAAACGCCATGACCATCGAATCGATCTTCGCTGCCGCGGCACAAAAGCCTACGGCCGACCGCGAAGCTTATCTGAACCAGGCCTGCGGCGATGACGCTGAACTCCGCCGCAAGATCGACCGGTTGCTCGCCGCACACGACGCGGCCAGTGATTTTCTCCAGCCGCAGACCGGTAACTACGAATCGCGCGGCGATACCGATCAGGCAGCCGGCACTCTGATCGATGGCAAGTACAAGTTGCTCGAACGCATTGGCGAAGGCGGCATGGGTTCGGTCTGGATGGCGCAACAGTCCGAACCAGTCAAACGGCTCGTTGCGGTGAAGCTCATCAAAGCGGGCATGGATTCCAAAGCGGTGTTGGCCCGCTTCGAAGCCGAGCGACAAGCACTGGCGGTGATGGATCACCCGAACATTGCAAAGATTCTCGATGGCGGCCTGGCCGATTCGCGTCCCTACTTCGTCATGGAGCTCGTCAAAGGCGTTCCCATCACCAGATATTGCGACGAGCACAAACTTACTCCACGGCAACGCCTTGAGCTATTCGTGCCAGTATGTCAGGCGATTCCGCACGCACATCAGAAAGGCATCATCCACCGTGACATCAAGCCATCCAACGTGATGATCGCACTCTACGACGACAAGCCGGTGCCCAAGGTCATCGACTTCGGCGTCGCCAAAGCAACCGGGCAAACTCTCACCGAGCAAACCCTGCACACCGGCTTTGGCGGCATCGTTGGTACGCCGGAGTACATGAGCCCCGAGCAAGCGAGCCTGAACAACCTCGACATCGACACCCGAAGCGACATCTACAGTCTGGGCATCTTGCTCTATGAATTGCTGGCCGGCAGCCCGCCGTTCAAACGCAAGCAATTGGAGCAAGCGGGGCTGTTGGAAATCCTCCGCGTCATCCGTGAAGATGAACCGCCCAAACCGAGCACCAAGCTGAGCACCGCCGACGCTTTGCCGAGCTTGTCGGCCAATCGCGGCACCGAGCCAAAGAAGCTGACGGGAATTCTCCGCAACGAACTCGATTGGATTGTGATGAAGGCTCTCGAGAAAGACCGCGTGCGCCGTTACGAAACAGCCAATGGCTTCGCGGCCGACATCAACCGGTATTTGGCCGGCGAGCCGGTGAACGCCCATCCCCCGAGTGCGGCGTACCGATTAAAGAAAACTCTGAACAAGCACAAGGGGCCGGTGATTGCATCGACAGCGGTTGCTGTGGCACTGCTGGTCGGCCTGGTTGGCTTTGCGTGGCAGGCACAAGTCGCGCAGCGCGAGCGCAATCTTGCCCAGGCCGAGCGAAATCGTGCGGTCACTGCTGAGGCCGAGACAAATAAGCGGGCTGACGAATTGAAGCTGGTCTCGGACTTCCAAGCGCAGATGCTGGGACAAGTAGACCCAACCCAAGCCGGGATACTGCTGACCCAAGATGTGAAAGCCAAATTCGAAAGTGCATTGTCAAAGGCCGGCGTGCCCGAGGAGGAGCGCACGAAACAGATCGAAATATTTGCGACTCATTGGCAGCGCGTCAACGCCACCGATGCGGCTCGCGAACTCATTGATCGGACCATTCTCAAGCCGGCCATCGCCGCGATCGATAAGCAATTTGCGGACCAGCCGGAGGTAGATTCCTATTTGCGCGAGACTTTGGCACAAAGATATATGGACTTAGGAATGTACGACGCGGCATTCCCATTGGAACAAAAGGCGCTGGAATCACGTCGCCGTGTGTTGGGCGAGGAACATCCGCTTACGCTAATCGCGATTAATAACATGGGTTGGCTTTTGCACGAGCAGGGCAAATTCGCTGAAGCTGAATCACATTACCGAGAGGCCTTGGAGAAACGCAGGCGCGTATTATCTGTCGATCATCCCGACACGCTAGCCACAATCAACAATGTGGCCGAAGTGCTGAAGGATCAGGGTAAGTTCAATGAGGCCGAAAAGCATTATCGCGAGGTGTTAGCCAAGCAAGACCCTCACAACCCCAATACGATCCTTTTGCTCACCAATATCGGCGGTTTGTTGAAGATTCAGGGCAAATACGCTGAGGCAGAGAAATATCATCGCGAGGCACTGAACAAAAGCCGGGCCATTCATGGTGAAGATCATCCGAACACATGTCACGCTGTATTCACTCTGGGGACGTTGTTGCATGCACAGGGGAAACTCAGTGAAGCTGAACTATACTTGCGCGAAGCAGTGCAAATGAACCGGCGGTTCAATGGAGCAGAGCATCCTGACACGCTGTTAGCAATCGCCTGTCTCGGTACTTTGCTGTTAGCGCAGGGAAAAGAGGGTGAAGCAGAGGCATTCATTCGCGAGGCAAACGATAAAGGCCGAGTTGTGCTCGGTGACGATCATCCGAGCACGCTGGCGTACATCAACAACTTGGGTGTGCTGGTGATGTACCAGGGCAAGGCAAGTGCCGCTGAATCGTATATTCGCGAGGCTTTGGATAAGCGACGCTGGATTCTGCCAAAAGACCACCCGAACACGCTTTTATCGATCAACAACCTGGGCGCGGTGTTGCAGAGGCAAGGAAAGCTGACAGACGCCGAACTGCATTTTCGCGATGTACTCGAAATCCGTCGTCGCACTCTAGGCCAAGACCATCCAGACACAATATTATCGATCGATAACCTGGCTTGGTTGTTGAAGGAACAAGGCAATTTCAAATTGGCCGAGACGCATTTTCGCGAATCATTGGAAACGGGGCGCAAAGTCTTGGGCGACGAACACTCCATTACGTTGTCATCAATGAATGGCATGGGAGAGTTGCAAATCGATCTTGGGAAACTCGACGAGGCCGAACCATTATTGCGACGTGTGCTCGAAATCCGCCGCCGCTTACTCGGTGACGAACATGCAGATACTTTGAGTTCGATTACCAGTTTCGGTTGGTTGCGATTGGCACAGGGCAAATATGCCGATGCAGTTCAGGGACTCAGCGCTCATGAACCCGCGGTCCGTAAAGCGTTTCGTGGAGACAATGCCTGGCGACTCGCTTCGTTTCTTACCAATCTCGGCAAGGCCCGGACCGGCCTCGGTGAAATGACCACCGCCGATTCTAGGCTTGTCGAAGCCCATGCCATCTTCGCCCAGACGCGTGGCCCATCTCACAAGGACACGCGCGACTGCATTCAAGCCATCGTCGATCTCTACACCGCGTGGCACGCCGCGGAGCCGGGCAAAGGTTATGACACCAGAGCGCTCGAATGGAAGACGAAGCTTGAGGTGATGAATAAGTGAATTGCCGAACCGACTCCATCACGCCAACAAAAGGTCCGCGATGATAAACTGTCGGTGGGAGAAATTTCCATGATCGCCGAACCGCGCAAATTTACGGCCGCCCAATACCTCGCCATCGACCGGAAGGCGGCGCTCAAAAGCGAATTACTTGATAGCGAAATGTTCGCCATGGCGAAGGCGAATCGATTCCATGCCGCTGTGACGGACAACCTCGTCTGCCAACTCCGAGAACAGCTAAAGAATGAGCCATGCCGGATATCCTCGGGTGACTTGCGGGTAAAGGTCCCAGCCATCGTGCTATATACCTATCCCGACATCGTGATTGTTTGGGGGCAAGCCGAATTTGAAGATGATGTCTTGGATACGCTGTTGAATCCGCGAATCATCATTGAGATATTGTCCGATGCCTCAGCGAAATTCGATCGGGGTTTGAAATGCCGGTATTACCAGAAGATTGAGGCACTCCAAGAATACGTTATCGTTTGGCATAGTGAGCCAGCAGTTGAACGATACGGCCGACAGCCGCAAGGCGACTGGATTTGTACATCAATGGCCGGCCTCGACGCCGTGCTGGCGCTGGTCACCGTGCCTGTCACAATCCCATTGGCAGACATTTACGCCGGCTTCGCGTTTCCCGAATCGCCGCGCCGTTGAGAACCGACGCGGCGGCCGATCCATCGAATTGAATGGAGTGAATCTTGCCAGAACTCGAATTGCCCAACCCTGAAGAACTCGCCGAACAGGCGCAAGAGCGATTCACCAAGCGGGTCGCACTCTCGGTTGCGTTCTATGCGGTGTGTCTCGCGGTAAGTTCGCTCGGCGGCAACAACGCGATGAAAGAGGCGATGCTCTCGCAGATGGAGGCATCCAATCGCTGGGCGTACTTCCAAGCCAAATCATCGCGCGAGTATTTGACGAAAGTCACTTTGGATCGCTGGGAAGCCGATCGCGGGCCGGCGCGCGAGAACGATGAAGTCGCCGGCCGGTGGAAGAAGGACATGGACCGCTACGCCGACGAGAAAGGCAAAATTGAGAAAGAGGCCAAGGAAAAGGAACGCGAGCGCGACCTAGCCGTGCGGCGTGATCCCTACTTCGATTATGCTGAGGTATTGCTGCAGATTGGCATCGTCTTGGCGTCCGTCGCCATCCTCAGCAAGTCACGGCCAGCTTACTTCGTGAGCCTGGTCATGGCGATCTGCGGCGCGGCCTTGTGCGTCAACGGTTTCACGCTGTGGTTCAAAGTGCCGGGCATCGGGCAATAGTAGACCGTAGTGCTTTCCGCTACACTTTCCCCATGCACGATCTCTCCCACCTCTTCGCTAACAACCGCGCCTGGGCGGCCGATATGACCCGGCAGGATCCGGAGTTCTTCCAGCGTCTGTGCGGGCAGCAATCGCCGCAGCACCTTTGGATCGGTTGCTCCGATAGCCGAGTGCCGGCCAATCAGATTGTGGGATTGTTGCCCGGCGAGATGTTCGTGCATCGCAACGTCGCGAATGTCGTGGTGCACACGGATTTGAATTGCTTGTCCACGATCCAGTTCGCCGTGGATATTCTTCAAGTTCGCCACATCATTGTTTGCGGCCACTACGGTTGCGGCGGCGTGCTCGCCGCGTTGCGCGACAACAAACTCGGCGTCGTGGATAATTGGCTGCGGCACGTGCAGGACGTGCGCTGGAAATACCAGGGACAACTCGAAGAGTTAAAAAACGACCAAGATCGGCACAATCGCTTGTGCGAGTTTAACGTCATTGAACAGGTAATGAATGTCTGCCAGACGACCGTGGTGCGCGATGCCTGGGCCCGCGGACAGGATCTCACGGTACATGGCTGGGTTTATGATTTGCACGATGGGTTGCTGCGCGACTTGGGCACGACCGTCGATGCCGAATCATATCTCAGAATCCGCGCTTAATCGTTCCAATCCGTTGCGAGCTTTTCACCGCCACTCGGTGTTAACAGAGCGGCCCAAATCGCTGGCGACAACGTCGGGCTGATGCTGTGCACGCTGCCATCGGCCATCACGACCTGCATCGTCTCGTGCGGCGTCGCGGCCCTGCGGCCATCGCATTTGCCGCCTTGAGCCGCGGTCAGCAATGGCAACTTCGGTCGAACTTGAAACATCGATGCGGTGCCCTGCACCCAAGCCGTACTATCGCCGCCGATGCCGCCGGCAAATACCGGTGAAAATCGATCTCCCGGATAACTATCGTCGGCACTCGTGCCCGGCGCGCCGTTCGCGCCCAGGTACAAGCCGCGGCACCACCAGGAACCCTCGGCCGTCGTCGCGGCCGGCGCGCCATCGCAACGAGAGTACTTCTCGGCAAAGAGTATGGTGTTCGCGGTGCCGTCGCCAAAAGTCGTATTGATATTGGCCTGCCCGTCCCACACATCGGTGGTGGTGTATTTCGGATCTCCGGGGCCGATGTCCTTGTTCTTCACGCCACCGAAGACGAGGAAGTTGGCGCCGTAGGTGCAATCGCCATCGAGCCAATCGAGGGAATTGCCCAGCGAAGGATCACTCGGGCAGGTGTAAACCACGATGCGTTGCTGCCGCATGAAGTGGTTGCCGGCCACCGTTTCCCAGACGGGCCAAAGAACAGTGATAGTGATGGTCGAACCGGGGTTCGGCTTCAGCGCCGGGTTCGCCGGCTGAGCGCTCAAGTCGAGCCGGTAAGCGCTCGTGTAGAGTTCCTGGTGTTCGATGTACGGCAGCAGATGGTAATAGAGTGGGCCGTACCACGCCGCGCCGAAGTGCTTGGCCGCGAGTGGCGGCATCCGAGCATAATCATCCTGCACGTGATGGACGGCAATCGCTTGCTGCTTCAAGTTGTTCTGGCACTGCGTCCGGTTAGCCGCCTCGCGAACTTTCTGGACAGCGGGGAGCAACAGCGCGATCAAAATCGCGATGATCGCAATAACGACGAGCAACTCGATGAGTGTAAAGGCCCGGCGATGGTGAATTCTGAACATGGGACGACCGAAAGGGCGCGGTCAATCTGTGGTAAGCATTACCGGTTGAGGCAGAATATGCAAGAGAATTGGCGGTTTTGCAACAAATCCTACAAACGCATAAGCGTATCTTATGGGGTTGACTCGTGGCCAAGCGACTGATTTTCGCTGAGAAAACTCCACTTGGAGAGCGGGTTGTCTTAACCCGGGATCGATGGCGAGAGATCGTTCGATTCAAACATCCCGCCATGGCTGGTCGAGAGGGTGATGTTCGAGAATGTGTTCGCGACCCTGACCTCATTTGCGAAAGCGCAAAAGACCGCGACGTCCATCTTCATTATCGCGCTATCGAACAGGGACATGTTTGCGTCGTTGTCGGAGGCGAATATCCGCAAGCACGGTTTGTCATCACCGCGTATACTGCAAAGCACGTCAAGAAAGGGCCGAACCTGTGGACAAAGTGAGAGTCTATCACGATCGAACAGGCAACACGCTTACGGTCTGGTTCGACGATCCGAAAAAGGAAGCCATTTGCGAGGAAGTCAATGATGACGTGGTGTTAATGAAGGACAAGCGAGGCAGAGTGATCGGCTTTGAGCGACTGAATTACCTGACACGCAAGCAACAGAGTGAGCAGGCGAATATTCCGGTGGAAGTTCAGATCATTTGATGGGCAGCGGCGATCATGCGGAAAAAACACCGGCCGCGCGAATGGAAATGGATGCTACTGTCCTAGCTTTGCGTTGCTGACAGGGGCAAAAGGCCTTCGCGGGTGAGCAGTACCATAGCATGGTCCTTTTGATTCCTATTAATCCGGATTCTAAACCCGCGACTAAAGGCCCCATTAAAGAAAGCACCTAACGTTTCGGCGAAGTCGTATTCAATCCCAACGGTAATCCGCGCTCGGCTTAGCGCAGACGCCACTAACGCCGCCCTTGCTCGGTCTTCATTCGGGTAGTGCAATGTGAACATCTCGTGCAGCATCTTACCTGAACGTACTTTGCCCATGCCAAGGAACCGACCCCCCCCACCCCGAATTTGGCAACGAATACAACGAAACCTCAGCCTGACTCTCGACGTGCTGCCAGTTTGACAGGCCAAAACTTTGTGTCAGCCAGACTGGGTTTGCTCCAACTCTTTGCCAGTTAGCGAGATACGGCCAATCAGATTTCGAGGCACGGCCCTTGCATACAACGTCGCCCACGCGCTCTTTGGAGCGACTTAGCACTCGTACCGAATAAGACACACCAAAACGATACTCGCAGCAGTTGAAGGAGATCCGGATGGCAGCCAAGCAACTCGCTTACGCCGATGAGGCCCGCTCCAAACTTCTCTCGGGCGTTTCCAAGCTCGCCCGAGCCGTTCGCAGCACCCTAGGGCCGCGTGGCCGCAATGCCGTCATCGATAAAGGCTGGGGCAGCCCGACAGTGACCAAGGACGGCGTGAGCGTCGCCGAGGAAATCGAATTGCAGGACCCCTACGAGAACATGGGGGCCCAGCTCGTCAAGGAAGCCGCCAGCAAGACCTCCGACGTGGCCGGCGACGGCACCACCACGGCCACCGTGCTGGCTGAGTTCATCTACCGTGAAGGACTGAAAGCGGTCGCCGCCGGGGCTGACCCGATGAGCCTGGCTCGCGGCATTCAGCAGGGCGTCGAGACCATTGTCGAAGAGCTCCGCAAGCTCGCTGACAAGATTGATCCGAAGGACTTCAAGCAGATCGCCGAAGTCGCGGCCATCGCTGCCAACAACGATGACGAAGTCGGCAAGCGTATCGCCGACGCCATGAAAGCGGTCGGCGTCGAAGGCGTGGTCACGATCGAAGAAGGCAAGACGGCGGAGACCGAAGTCACCGTCGTGCAAGGCATGCAGTTCGACCGCGGCTACCTGAGCCCGCACTTCGTGACGAATCAAGACACCGTCAAAGCCGAACTCGATAATCCGTACATCCTCATCTACGAAGAGAAAATCTCCAACGCGAAGACGATCATTCCATTGCTGGAAGAGGTCTCGAAGAAGAAGGTCCCGCTCCTCATCGTCGCCGAGGATATCGACGGCGAAGCGCTCGCCACCTTGGTGCTCAACAAGCTCAAGGGCGTGTTGCAGGTCTGTGCAGTCAAAGCCCCGGGCTACGGCGATCGCCGCAAGGCCATGCTCGAAGACATCGCCACGCTCACCGGCGGCAAGGCGATCTTCAAAGACCTCGGCATCCAGATCGAAAACGTGAAGCTCTCCGACCTTGGTCGCGCCAAGCGCGTGATCGTCGATTCCGAGAACACCACGATCACCGAAGGTTCCGGCAACAACAAAGCGGTCGACGGCCGAGTCGAAATGATTCGCCGTGAGATCGAAAAGACCGACAGTGATTACGACCGCGAGAAGCTGCAGGAGCGGCTGGCGAAGTTGGCCGGCGGCGTGGCTCAAATCAAAGTCGGTGCCGCGACCGAGACCGAAATGAAAGAGCGCAAAGCTCTCTACGAAGATTCGCTCCACGCGACGCGGGCTGCGATTTCCGAGGGCATCGTCCCCGGCGGCGGCGTCGCGCTCTTGCAAGGCCGCAAGGCACTCGATCGCCTCGAGAAAGAACTCGATCACGATGAAGCGATGGGCATCGGCGTCCTCAAGCGCGCCACCGAAATGCCCTGCCGAATGATCGCCGAGAACGCCGGCGTCGATGGCACGGTCATCGTCAGCAAGATTCTCAAGGCGAAAGACAAGAACTACGGCTACGACGCCAATGCCGAAGAGTTCACCGACATGCGCAAGGCTGGCATCGTGGACCCCGTGAAGGTCACTCGCTCCGCGCTGCAAAACGGCGCAAGCGTTGCCTGTCTGCTGCTCACCACGGAATCGCTCGTCGCCGACATCCCCGAGAAGAAGGGCGCCGGCGGCGGCCACGATCATGACCACGGCGGTGGCATGGGTGGAATGGGCGGCGGCATGGGAGGCATGGGCGGAATGGGTGGCATGGGGATGGGCGGCATGGGCGGAATGGACATGATGTAGGACAAACAAATCCCAAGAACCGAAGGAACAAGAACCACATAAGAATCAAAAACCAATTTTCAACGGATGCGGTTTGGTTCTTGTGTTTTGACTCTTGCTTCTTATTTGGTTCTTGGATTTTTGAATCTTGGAATTTTCTGCGGAGACAGGCATGGCGAAGACAGCGAATATCAAAGTGCGGCCCCTCGATGATCGGCTCGTCGTGGAGCCGCTCGAGGCGGAAGAGAAGACCACAGGCGGCATCCTGTTGCCGGATACCGCGAAACAAAAGCCGCAGCGCGGCCGCATCATCGCGGCGGGCCCGGGCAAGCTCCGCGACAATGGCGAGCGGGCCGTGTTGGCCGTGAGCGTCGGTGACGAAGTGCTCTACGGCAAATACTCCGGCAGCGAAGTCGAAGTAGACGGCAAAGAGTTCAAAATCCTGCGCGAGTCCGACGTGCTCGCCAAGATCGTGAAGTAACAGTTGTCAGTGGCTAGTGGTCAGTTGTCAGTTACGGCAATGCGATCCACTAGCCACCGACTCAGCGGACCGGTTTGTCTGGCAACTGACCACTAACAACTGACAACTAACCACTGGACATTGAACAATGGCGAAGCAACTGATTTACACCGACGATGCACGCAAGAAGCTCCTGCAGGGCGCGGATAAGCTCGCCCATGCGGTCGGCGTGACCCTCGGGCCGACCGGCAAGAATGTCATCATCGATAAGTCCTACGGTGGGCCGACCGTCACAAAAGACGGCGTCACCGTCTCCAAGGAGATCGAGCTCTCCGACCCATTCGAGAATATGGGCGCCAAGCTCGTCAACGCCGTCGCGCAAAAGACGTCCGACGTGGCCGGCGACGGCACCACCACCGCAACCATCCTCGCGTTAGCCATCTACCAGGAAGGCTTGCGAAACATCACCTCGGGCGCGAACCCGATGGCCGTGAAGCGCGGCATCGATAAAGCTGTCGCCGCGGTCTCCGCAAAGCTCGACGAGATGACCAAGCGGTTGACCAAGAAAGAAGAGATGGAGCAGGTCGCGTCCATCTCGGCCAACAATGACTCCAAGATCGGCAAGCTGATGGCCGATGCGTTCGACAAGGTCGGCAAGGACGGCGTGATCACCGTCGAAGAAGGCAAGACCTCCGAGACCGAGCTCGTGTTCGTCGAGGGCATGCAGTTCGATAAGGGCTACATCTCGCCGTACTTCATCACCAACGCCACTGAGATGAAGGCCGAGTTGGAAGACGTCCTCATCCTGATCCACGAAAAGAAGATCGCCAACGTCCGCGATTTGCTGCCGCTGCTTGAGAAAGTGGCCACTGGTGGGAAGCCGCTCTTGATCATCGCCGAGGATGTTGAGAGCGAAGCACTCGCCATGCTCGTGGTCAACAAGCTCCGCGGCCTGCTCAATATCTGTGCGGTGAAGGCACCTGGCTTCGGTGATCGCCGCAAGGCCATGCTCGGCGACATCGCCGTACTTACCGGCGGCACTTTCATTAGCGAAGACCTCGGTCTGAAGCTGGAAAACGTGACCCTCGATCAACTTGGCAAAGCCAAGATGGTGCGGGTGGAGAAGGAAAACACCACGATCATCTCCGGCGCTGGCAAGAAGGGCGACATCGAGAAGCGCATCACCCAGATCCGCACCCAGATGGATCAGACCGATAGCTCCTATGACAAAGAAAAGCTCTCCGAACGGCTCGCCAAGATGACTGGTGGCGTCGCCATCGTTCGCGTCGGCGGCACGACCGAGGCGGAGATGAAGCAGACCAAAGGACGTGTGGAAGACGCTCTCCACGCCACCCGCGCCGCGGTCGCAGAAGGAATTGTGCCCGGTGGCGGCGTGGCTTTGCTCCGCTGCATCCCTGCCGTGGAGAAAATCGCCGAGAAGCTCAAAGGCGATGAACGGCTCGGCGCGGAAATTATCGCTCGCGCCCTCGAGAAGCCGATCCGCACCATCGCTCACAACGGCGGCCTCGATGGCGCCGTAGTGGCGGACGAAGTCATCACTCGCGGCGAGAAGTCACAGAACATGGGGTTCAACGCCCTCACCGGCGAGTACGAAGATATGTTCAAAGCCGGCGTGATCGACCCGACCAAGGTCACCCGCAGCGCTTTGACCAATGCCGCCTCAATCGCCGGCTTGATGCTCACCACCGAAGTGATGATCACCAAGATTGACGACGAGGATTCGAAGTCGAAGATCAGCGGCGCGATTCGCTAAGGCAACAGAAGGATGAAGGATGAAAACTGAGGGATGAATCCACCTTTTACGGTTGCGATTCATCCCTCATAATTCATCCTTCATCCTTTTCAGGCTTTATGATGGCTACCAAGCGAGATTATTACGAGGTCCTCGGCGTTGAGCGCACCGCTTCGGGTGACGTGATCACCAAGGCCTATCGCAAGTTGGCGATGCAGTTTCACCCGGATCGCAATGTTGGCGATGATGAGGCCGAGGAGAAGTTCAAGGAAGCCGCCGCGGCATACGACGTGCTCCGTGATCCAGAAAAGCGGGAACGCTACGACCGCTATGGCCACGCGGGGCTCGAAGGGATGGGCGGGCCGAACTTCAACGATGCCCGCTCGGTCTTCGACCTCTTCGGCGACATGTTCGGCGATATCTTTGGCGGCGGTGGCGGCGGACGGGCCGGCCAACAAGCGGGCCGCAGTTTGCAGATCGTCGTTGAACTCGATCTTGTCGAGGCCTACAAGGGCACGAAGAAAACGGTCACGATCCCGCGCGAGGAGAATTGCACCGAGTGCAATGGCTCGGGTGCCCGCAAAGGCACGAAGCCGTCGCCATGCCAGCGCTGTGGCGGCCGCGGCGCGGTGGTGATGCAGCAGGGCTTCTTCCGCGTCCAGCAAGCATGTCGGACGTGCGGTGGCCGCGGCCAGATTGTGCCCGACCCATGTCCGACCTGTCGGGGCAACGGCCGGGTCAGCGTTCGACGGAATGTCGAAGTGACGATCCCACCCGGCGTGGACAATGGGATCAAGATTCGGCACCCCGGCGAAGGCGAGGCTGGCGCTCCGGGCATGCCCCGCGGTGATTTGCTGGTGGCCGTGCGAGTGCGAGAGCACTCGCTCTTCCAGCGCGATGGCAATCATCTGATCTGCCAAGTGCCGGTGACCGTGAGCCAGGCAGCCCTGGGCGCGGAGATTCAGGTGCCTTCGCTCGATGGAGCGATGAACTCGCCGTTGCCGCGCGGCACTCAGTCGGGCGAAGTGATGCGAATCCCCGGCAAAGGCATGCCCGATGTGCATGGCGGACGCCGCGGCGATCTTCTGGTTCAAGTGATTGTTGAAACGCCCAAGAATTTGACCAAGCGGCAGGAAGAACTATTCCGCGAACTGGCGGATTTGGATCACAAAAATGTCTCGTCAGAACGAAAGAGTTTTCTGAAGAAGTTGAAGGACTTCTTCGGTAGCGAGGAAGAAGACAAAAAGTGATCAGTGCCTATTGGCCAGTGGCTAGTTAATGCAAGGGTTTTTGCTTTCGCTAGCCACTAGACACTAGTCACTAGCCACTGGGAGAATGCGATGGGACCGGCACCAAATGACGTGAGCGAATTCGAAGCCCGGCTGGCCGAGACCGAAAAGCAGCGCGACGATTATCTGGCGATGTTCAAGGCCAAGGCCGCGGACTTCGACAACTATCAGAAGCGCAATGCCAAGGAACGCGCCGACGAACAGAAGTATTGGACGCGTGCGTTCGCGGCCGAGTTGTTGCCTGTGCTGGATAACTTGGAACGCGCATTAGCAGCCGCGGGCAGTGACGGCAGCCCGCTGGTGCAGGGCGTGGCAGTCACGCATCGAATGTTGCTGGATGCTTTAGCCCGCCATGGCGTCCAGCGCATCGAAGTCGCCATCGGTGCACCGCTCGACCCACACGCTCACGAAGCGATCACGCAGCAGCCATCTGACAAGATACCAGCCGGCCACATCACCGCCGTGATCGCACCAGGCTATCGGATTCATGACCGCATTCTGCGGCCGGCATCCGTGGCCGTGTCAGGCGGCCCGGGAGAAAAATGACCAAGGAACAAGATCAAAGAACCAAATAAGAACCAATAGCCAAATTCAAAACAGGATGAACTGCGACTTTTGATTCTTGATCGGTTTGATTTCGTTATTATTTGGCTCTTGTTTCTTCGGTTCTTGGAATTTAGGGTTTTCAGATGCCAACCTATGACTACGTCTGCGATGCCTGCGGGCATACATTCGATGAATTGCAAGCTTTCTCCGATCCCGTGTTGACCAAGTGCCCGAAGTGCAAAAAGAAGAAGCTCCGCCGGCTTTTTGGCACCGGCGCTGCGGTGTTGTTCAAAGGTTCGGGCTTCTACGAAACGGACTACCGTTCGGAGTCATACAAGTCCGGCGAAAAAGCGGAGGCCGAAGCGACCAAGCCGGCGAGCGAAAAATCGGGCGAGAATAAGACCGACACCAAAGACGCCAAACCGGCAGCAGAATCCAAGCCGGCGGCCGAGTCAAAGCCAGCCGGCAAAACCGGCTCAGGCGGCAAACCCAAGTCCGGCTCGAAGGAGAAATAGGCGGCCGGGGCATTCCGCGGGTTTTCGCCGAAGTCCGCAAGGTGGGCAACCGATGATTAAGGGGCGCTGCTCAGTCTGCGATCGGCCATACGAAGGAGAAACGGTGCGGGACCTCCCATACCTTCCTTTCTGCAGCGATCGCTGCCGGCTCATCGATCTAGGTCGCTGGCTGGGCGGGAGCTATCGAATTCCGTCGGCACCAACCGGCAACGAACCCGAGGACGATTCGGGCGAGGAGCCGATGCCCCCTGCGTAACCGGTCGGCCACCCCGATCGTTTTAATACCACGGGCCGTGATGGCGCAAGCTGTCACGGCCCGATGTGTTTTGTGAGCAGTGGCTAGTGACTAGTGGTCAGTGGCCAGTGAAATTCAAATCCATTGCGCCTGCGCTTGCTAAAGGCAAATTTCGGAACTGTTTCCCTCCCTCCTCGTTCCCAAACTCTGTTTGGGAACGCCCTGCCGCGAAGCTCCGCTTCGCACAGAGACCTGACGCCATCTGGAGTACCGCGAAACAGAGTTTCGCGGATAGCGTTCCCAAACAGAGGTTGGGAACGAGGGGATGGACAGCTATCTTGAATCTGTCATGCGCTACCTCATCGACGGCTACAACCTGGCTCACGCGTCCGGCGATCTTCGCGGCAAGGTTGGGCCGCACGGGTTGGAGCGGGCCCGGCTCGCCCTCGTAGCCCGCGTCGCGGCTGGGCATGATTCACCGGGCGATGTGACTGTGGTCTTCGACGCCCGCCACGCGGCAGGCGACAAACCGAGCGAAGAGAACATCCAAGGCATCCATGTTCATTACGCCGTTCGCGAAGAAGCCGACGACCTGATTGAGAGACTGATTCGGAGTGATGCAACGCCGAAGAAGCTCACCGTGGTTTCCAGCGATCGCCGCTTGAAAGACGCCGCTCGCCGCCGCGGCTGTATCGCGATGACGAGCGGCGAATATCTCGATTGGCTGGATAGGCCGCGGACGGTGGTGCCCACGCCCGAACCGCCTGAGAAGCCGGAGGCCACGACGCCGGAAGATGCCGTCCAATGGCTGGAGGCGTTTCAAGCTAAGCGAGGCAAACCGAACAAGTGATGCCCTTACTTCGCCGCGATCGTCTGCGCCAGTGGTCGCACGATCGAGGGCAGAACGTGGCCGTCGAGCATTTCTTGGCCAATGCGCCGCTGGTTGAGATACGACTCGGCGAAGGTCTTGAACGGCTGCTTGCCCCAATATTGCCGGACGGTGAAATACACGCTGATCGGCGCTTCCGGGAATTGCCCGGTGCGCACTTGATAGGCGTTGGTGCGGGTCTCGACAGAGATCCGCGCTTGCAGCCTGCACTGCTCGTCGAGTGCCAGCATGACCGATGGTTCGAAGTTGATCACTTTGGTCGAAGGCAATTGCATGATCGGCTCGAACGGCGAGCCGACTGCCAATGCCTCCGCCACGACTTCATCGTGATTGCCGGAGTAAGCTAGGTCAAACACAAAGGTCGCGTCCAGGGCTTCGATGTCGAGCGGGCTGAAGTCAAGGTGATAAGGCGCCAACTCCAGCACCTTTTCGTGTTGTGCGTCGGCGTCTTCCACCGTTGGCGGATTGACATAACCCATGCAGAGCCGCTTGGCTTCGAGCGACACCCAGCGGTAGCTGCCCGACTCGCGGTCCTCTTCCAGAACGAAGTCGCCGTTTTCGCGCCGTTCGAACTCAGTCATCTTCGGAAACAGCTTTTGCAGGGCGTCGAAGAAATGCAACACGCTCTCCCGGCCCGTGGGCAGCTCGAGCTTCGTATTGAGATAAGCGTAGACGCCGAAGTCATCGCAGAACGGGCTATAAGGGTGCATCGGCGGGTTCCTCTAAGTCACGCGGGTGGGCATGGTCCGCGAGCGGAATTGGGCCAGTGCGCAGACAACTTCGAAGCTCCATTGTCGCTACGGTCAGCGATGGAGATCTAAGCGGGCTCAAAATCGGGGAATGGATCACTATTCCATTGTTCGTTTCGACCGTGCCGTTTGCAAGGCCGGCAGCGCGAAACCTGGCGTAAAGCTTTAAACCAGTGGGATTTGCAGCCGGAATAAGGTTCGCGCCGGCATCATGCCGGCTTGGGGAACAAAACGGAAGGGTTTACTGGGTCAATTTCGGAGTCGAAAACGTGGTAGCTCCGCGGGTGGTGCCGCTGCCCGCCGGCTTAAGCGAGCCACTGAGCCAAGTCACGTCGCCTTCGACGATCTTCGCCGCGGGCTGCACGATGACCGAGCCGTTGGTGTCGGTCGTAGCCTGGATGCGAACAGCGACAAAGCTGACGATGTTGTAGTCGTAGTGCGAACCATTGCCGGTGCCGGCCGCGTAATTCGTCGGATCAGAGTTGTAGGCCTTAAAGAGAGGCATTAAATAAGTATCACCGGTGTGATCATTCACGGCCATGACGTCGCTGGCTTTCATGCCGGGGGCACCTTTCCAATCCCAGGCTGTCGCGTCATGGGAAGAGAGCGGGATCAAACCGTCACTGGAAATTGAGGTGACCTCTGACGAAGTCATACCACTATCAATCCAGCGGCGAATGGTGCTGGCACTGTTGCTGGAGTCATCGAGAGATAGCAAACCGAAGTTACCGGTCGCTTTGATGCTGGGGTAAACCTTGATTTGCGGGTTGCCGCTGGCGTCGGTCGATATCGCACCATCGGGATTCTGGCCAGTGGCGACGAAGTTGTTCCAGTACGTCTCGTCATAGGTCATTGGCAACACGCCGCCGATCGCTGTTGGGAGGAAGCTATCCACGGTGCCGGAGTACAAGACCGCCGTTGCATTCGCCGTGAGGCTGGTGCTGGTGCTACCCAAAACCGGAGCGAAGAATAACCCGAGCGTGGTGTTGGCTGTTCCGTCTCGGCGCACAGTAACTTTCATGGTGTTCGGGTGATTCGCCGAGGCCGAGCTGTATTGCGTGAAGGTTCCTGTCGAATCGGTGTAGCCAAAGATCATGTCGCCATCGAGCAGGTTCAAATTGGAAACTCCGCCTGCGGTATTGGCGGCCGCCATGGCCCGGGCTTTCGTGCGGGCGGCCGTCATCGCGGCATTGGCTAAAGTGTTTTTTTGCGCTGCAGTGGCATTGCCGTCGTAGAAGAGCGGTAAGTTGTCCATCATCTGCTGGACACCCGCGAGCGCGGCGGAGTCTGCTGTGTTTTGCAGTTCGGCGCGAGTCAGCACAATCCAACTGATATCCACCGCGAAGGCGACCATCCCCAAGAGAAAAGTCAGCAATAGGGCCGCTAACACCGTAATGGCGCCGCGTCGGGTTTGTTGGCTGTGAAGATTGCGCATGAGTGTTAACTCCGCCTATTGATTCTGCTTCATCATCGTCAGAGCTTCTGATGTCACCGTGGACGAGGTGAACATCGGTGTGACCCAAGTCACGGTGCTCGACGGAACGCTGAGTGTCACTGAAATCGTGTCACCGGCTTTCGCGGTGGAAATATCGGCGGTGACGCCATTCACCTTGATAGTGGTCGTCACGTTGGATGGCGTGATATTGGCGGCCGTCAGGATCGAACTGAGATTCGCTTTGACCCCGGTGTCGGTCGCATTGGAGAGAATCGCCCGTCGAGTTACTTCCCGCGCACAGTTGGTCAAGATGTGCTTGACCTGCACGAGTCGCGACAACTCGATCATGCCAATCCCCATCGCGGCGAGCACGGGCAAGATCACAGCCATCTCGACACAGGCCGTGCCGAGACGCTTCGTTATCGATTTCTTAGGTTTCAGGCGCATCGGTGTTTTCCGGTTTACTCGTGGGGGAGGGTGAATTGACCCTTCAGGTTGCCGGACAGATAGTTGGAGCCTGGGAGCCAGGACACGTTCGCCACGGGAACCGTGACCGTCACCGTGATGGCTGTTCCCGTTGAAGCGGTCGAAGGGCTCGCCGACGCTCCGCCAACGAGCACCGAAGTCGAGTAACCACTGACGCCTATGCCTGAGAGATAGGAATCGACGGCAGTTGTCACCGTGCTGGTAGTCGCACTCGGGACCACACCGGCGCGGCAACCGGCCTGTGCGGCATTCGACAATAAGCCGGCGACCATGAAGCCGCGGCCGACTTCGATCAATCCCAGTAGGAACGTCGCGAAAATCGGAAACGCTAGCGCGAACTCAACGGTATGAGTGCCGCGTCGCGGTGTCCGATTTTTCGCCTTGAAAAGGCGCATTCGCGCATCCTCGTTATGGTTTGTGGCACGCTATGGTAACGCACATTGACTTGAACCGGCAGACAACCTCAGGTCGTTTTCTGGTATCCGCCTGTCCAATGCTCTGGCAGGTATTCGTAGCTTTGGTCAGAAAAATGCGTTAGTCAAATCAAAATGCACAACACCTATATCTAAGGAAGATCGGGCAGGACCGGCGTGCACGTAGAAACCTGTAATTTCCGACGAATATCGCCTGGATGTGTTGTGGCGATTCCGCACTGGTATAATGCCGCGGCGTGCCGGAGGCGTGCGAAATGACCCGATCGCTATCGCGGTGGCAAGCTTCAATTGCCGGATTCGTTGTGCTACTGGGAGTTGCAGCGGCGACCTACGGGCTCTTCGCCGTCGGCGATCGCCAGCGGCTCTGGTCGCCGCGTTTTACAGTTCACGTCGGCTTCGATCGTGTGCAAGGCGTCGGCGTCGGCACGCCCGTGCGGGTCCGCGGTCTGGAAGCGGGAGCCGTTGCGGCCATCGATCTCCCGTCGTCCGGCCGGCCGGACAAGCAATTGATTTTGCGGCTGGATTTGGACCGCCAATATGCCCATCTCCTTTTCGCTGACGCGGTCGCCAAGATTTTGGCCGAGGGCATGGTCGGCGGCCGGGTGATTGAGCTCGAGCCGGGCACGCCGGAACGCGGCCCGCTGGCCGATAGCACTGTGATCGCCTCCAAGCCAGTGCAGGATTTCAACGACGTCATCGACCAGGCGATCGCCATGGTCGAGGATGTGAAAAACGGCAAAGGCACGCTCGGCAAAGTGATCAAGGATGACAAGGTCTACGACGAGCTTGCGGGCACTTTGTCGCAAACAAAGTCCTTGATGAAAAAGAGCCAGGACGCCGCTGATGCGATTCAACAAGATGCCGAGACGCTCAGGAAACTGCCCATCATTCGGAGTTATGTCGAAAACGAAACCGAGCTTTTGGTTCGCCACACTGGCCAGCGCCACCGCAAAGTGCTTCCGGCAGAAGATCTCTTCGAGCCGAGCCGAGCGGTAATCACCGACACTGGCAAGGCGAAGTTGGACGAACTTGGCCCCTGGCTCACCCAACTCCGGGCCAAAGACTCCGATGTCGTGGTCGCAGTGTACGCCGACGAAAAAGCGGGCCTGTCGCCTTCGGTGGCGCAAACCCTGACGCTGCGACAAGCCGAGGCGGTTGCAACCTATCTGAAAGACCAGCAAGGTGCCCACAAGCTCGGCTGGTGGTCGCGCCGAAAAGTGACTCCGGTCGGCCGGGGGCTACAACCGCCGCCGGTTGCGGAGACGGAGCCGCTGCCCGCAGGACGCATTGAGGTTATGGTTTTTGTGCCGTGACTCGATCACAGCCGCGGCATCCGCCCCGGCCAATTCGCTTGCAACTGTTGACGCGCCCGCATCCACCGCCGTTTGATGGTCGGCACCGATACGCCGAGGATGGACGCGGCGTTAGATTGTTCCAATCCCTGGTACCACAACAAATCCACCACTTCACGCTCGGATTCCGGCAGGTTTTCCACAGCGGTGTGAAATTCCGTCCAGACGGCGATTCTTTCCCCATTCCAAGTCATGCCCGAGCCATCGAGTTGCATGTCCGGTTCGCCACCGACTTGCCGCCGCCCGGCCCCGCCGGGGCCGTAATAGTGCCGCGATAGGTCGATCAACTCCCGACGTATCTGGGTCGCCGCCAAACGGAAGAAATCCTTGGCCGAATTGATGGGCACGGCTTTGAGGGTTCGCAAGAGCCGAAGCGACGCATTTTGTTGCACATCCGCGGTTTCTTCAAACGTGTGCACTCGTTCGAAATTGCCGAGCATTCGATGCGTGAGCCGGCGAAGCCGCTCCTCCGCGTGCTGAAATAGCTCGCCCTGAGCGGCTTCATCGCCGGCCTGCAGCCGATCGATGCACTTTTGCACGTGGACGGTCGTGTCGCCCGGCATGAGATTTCCCGACAATTTTTGGCGCAGAACAGCTTACAGAATAACCCCTTAGGTGGAAATTCCGAAATTATTTTTTATGAGCGTGATCCCTCAGCGGAGTGGCTCTCGCTGGTATGGGTGAATCCGGATCGAAGGGATGAGCCAAAGAACGAACCGGTTGCCCATTAATCAACCTGACTTGCTGCGAGGTGAATCGCCCAGAGTGGACTTCCGTTAGCCTCAGTGGCTTCCGGGGCCCGGACTCGCAAACGAGCCCCGGAGCTTTCTGAAACAGGGGCGTCTGTCGTGTGGTCGGCAGACGTCCCTGGTTTTTTCTTGGCTCTTCGAATCTCCCCCGCCCGGTACACTAACCCGACCATGCCTGTCGTGGATCGGCGGTTGCTTCTGTTTCACTTTTGCCGCCTCCAACGGCCGGGCATTCATTTGCCGTGGGCCGATTTCCATCGCCACCTCGATCGCACGCTGGCCCTGTACCAATCGAAAGAGCCGGGCATCACTGAGCCGGTCTATCTCGATCAGCTTTACGCGCTGGATTGGTATGTCGCTGTCGCCTGCTTGGAGAACGATCGTGCGGCTTGGGAAGCGCTCTTTGCGGCGCGGACGGGCCGGGCGGATTGTTTGCTCGTCGATGCCCTGCGGGCCCGCGCGGGGCGGCTTTATCCTCGCGATGACGAAAAACAGGACAGCGCAGTGACAGAGTTCTGGAGTCAGTTGCTCGCCAGCGAACATGGTCTGCCCATCTTGGCCCGCTACGACGGCCAACGGCCGCTCGTGCCCTGGTTAATCCGCGTATTTCAAAATGCCCATATCTCTCGGCTCCGCTCCGAAACCACGTTGCGGCCCCTGCCCGACGATGATCTCGCTCAACCATTGCCCGAAAAGCCGGCCGAACAAACGCGCTGGCACGAGGCGTTTGTCCAGGCGGCCCGGCAGAGCCTCGCAGAATTGTCGGACACCGACGTGCTAATCCTGGGCCTGCGCCTACGCTACCGCATGAGCCAACGGGAAGTCGCGAATCTCTTGCACGTGCACGAGGGAACCATTTCGCGGCAAACCGATCGGTTGCGCGACCGGTGTTTGGATTTCATTCGCGACCGTCTGGCAGCCCAGGGGTGGAGCGGCGACGAACTGGAATCGCTCGTGCTTACGGAGATGGGTGCCGTGCTGCTCGATGAACCCCGGCTGGCGGCTGATCAATTGGCCATGCTGCTGGCAGCCAAGGGAAGCGAATTGCCATCCAAGAGCCTTGGATCAACTCAGGAGGAATGATGCTGGAGTGGTTCGAAAAAATTTGGGGATGGCTCCAAAAGATGATGGGGCCGGAGTACGAGTTCTCGGCGTCAGCAATGGCGGTGCGTTTAGTAATTGCATTTCTTCTGGGTGTCGGAGTTGCAGTGTTACATGCGGCCTTTCGGGCTGGAGATGGACGCCGCACGCATGGCTTAGGTACCAGCATAATTCTTCTCACGATCTTAGTGGCGATGGTGATTTTCGTGATCGGCGAAAGTCAGGCGCGTGCATTTGGGTTGGTGGGGGCTCTCGCCATTATCCGATTCCGGACGCCCATCTCAGATACCCGAGACACGTGTTTCGTGATTTTCGCCGTCGTAATGGGAATGGCGGTAGGAGCCCGACAGGGATACTATCAAGCCGCTTGGGTGGCATTACCTGTTATTGGCATCGCTTGCCTTCTCATTCGTGTCATTGGCCGTCCACCTGCAATGCCTGGCCGACTAAAACTCCGGCTATCGCCCGGCATCGATGCGGACGCCCTCCTTCATCCCGCATTGAACAAAACGATTGCGCGCTACTCGCTTGAACGCAGCACCACCGGCAAAACCAACGGCGTGACGCTCGCTTACAAACTCTGGCTTTGCAATGGCACGGACCCGGCTGCTTTAGTTGACGGACTTCGCAGCAAGCCTGGCGTGCAAAAGGCCAGTTGGGCGGACCGCTAATGGGCGACACAATGCCAGTCACTGCCGAAGGAGACAATCGCGTTCCGGGAGCTCGGCTGGCACTATCCCTTCTTCTCGCCATCAACCTGTTTAACTACATCGACCGCCAAGTGCTGGCGGCGGTTCAACCGAGCATCGAAAAACAGTTCGGCCGATCGAAGGCCGAGATGGGAATGCTCGCCTCCATGTTTTTGGTTTCCTACATGTTCTTTGCGCCGGTTTTCGGCTGGCTAGGCGATCGCTTTGCGCGATGGTTCCTGGTCGGAATCGGCGTGATTGTTTGGAGCCTTGCCAGTGGGGGCACCGGGCTTGCTGAGACGTTTGGCATTTTGCTTTTGACACGTGCCTTAGTCGGCGTCGGCGAAGGCGCCTACGGACCGGTCGCACCAACGCTCATTGCTGACATGTATCCAGTTGAACACCGTGGGGCAAAATTGGCCTGGTTTTACGTGGCAATTCCGGTTGGTAGCGCGCTGGGTTATGTGCTGGGTGGCCTCATGTCGGACCGTTTTGGCTGGCAATATGCGTTTTATGCCGTGGTCCCGCCGGGCATACTGCTCGGAATACTCTGTTTCTTCATGCGTGAACCCGCGCGCGGCGCGGCCGATGGAGTTATTCATCGACGGGCGAAGTGGTCCGATTACCGAGTTCTTTTACGCACGAGGTCATTCGTTCTTTGCTCGCTAGGAATGACCGCGATGACGTTTACTTTGGGTGGCGTCGCCATTTGGATTCCCACCTACTATTACGAGCGCGAAAGTTATTACCGAATCACGACCGCCTCTTATGAAGAAATGCGAACCCAAATCGCACCGCCACCCGATCGCATTTTGGAAGCGTTGGCGCCGGTGATGAAATTCTTCAGCGTTGAGCCGAATGTGCCAACGATCCCGACGGCAATAATTGCAAAATTGGAGCCGCTCGAGAGCCGCGAATTCCATTCGATGGATGCATTCCGTGCGGGTCTGAGCGAGATTCTTGATCCTCGCGAAATGACCCTTTACCGGACCAAGATCGGCGGCGCCGCCCGTGACAAGGAAAAATCCGAGGCCCACGGTGCTTCTGAAGGACAGATTGGTTGGAAGTTCGGTTTAATCGTGGTGATTTCTGGATTGATAGCAACGCTTGCAGGCGGCTGGCTTGGCGACCGGCTTCGACCACGCTTTGGCGGCTCCTACTTCCTCGTCTCGGGAGTCGGCATGCTCATCGGCTTTCCATTCTTTTTGTTGGCGGTGGAAGCACCCCTACCCTGGGGTTGGTGGTTCACGGGCATTGCCGTCTTTTTCCTTTTCTTCAACACAGGGCCAACGAACACAATCCTCGCCAACGTGACTCACCCCGCCATGCGCTCGACGGCCTTCGCCGTGAACATCTTCGTGCTGCATCTGTTGGGCGACGTGGCGTCACCGCCGATCGTCGGCTGGATCGATGGCTTTGCCAGCTTGCGCTGGGGAATGTTCGTGCTCTCCGGATCGATTTTGATTTCCGGTGTTCTCTGGCTCTGGGGTGCGCGTTACCTCGAACGAGATACCGCCCGTGCGCCGACCCGGCTTTGACATCGGCGCGTGCTAGAATGGACTCATGCTTCACGCACTGATCATGGCCGGCGGCGGCGGGACGCGCTTTTGGCCCCGTAGCCGGGCCGCCAAACCCAAACAATTCCTCGCCCTAGGCGGCCAACATACGCTTTTGCAGCAAGCCTGCGATCGCTTGGAAGCACAGGTGCCGCCCGCGAACACTTGGATCATCACATCGACTCGCCACCGCGGCGAAGCGCAAAGGCAATCGCCGCGATTGCCGGCCGATCACATCATCGGCGAGCCGATGGGCCGCGACACTGCGCCCTGCATCGGCCTGGGAGCGGCATTGATCGCCCGGTCCGATCCCGGCGCGGTGATGATCGTCACCCCGGCCGATCACGTCATTGAACCGGCCAGCGAATTCCAACGAGCCGCCCGCGCCGCGGAAGAAGCCGTGGCGGCCCATCCAGACGCCCTGGTCACCTTCGGCATCCCGCCGATTTATCCGGCCGTCAGTTACGGTTACATTCGTCGTGGGGCTGAAGTCGGACGATTTGGAGACACGAAGGTCTTTCGTGTCGAGCGGTTTCGCGAGAAACCGGATGCTGAACTGGCCGAGCAATACTTCGCCGAGGGTGGATATCTGTGGAATGCCGGCATCTTCGTCTGGCGCGCAGCTGCCGTGCTGAATGAACTGAAGCGGAACAAGCCGGCGCTGGCCGAGGGAATCGCGCGGATCGCCGACGCATGGGACACGCCGAAGCGCGATGCTATCCTCGCCGAGGTTTACCCGACGCTCGAACGCATCAGCATTGACTATGCAGTCATGGAGCCCGCCAAGACCGCAATGGTATTGGAAGCGCCCTACCGCTGGGACGACGTGGGCAGTTGGCTCGCTCTGGAACGAATGCAGCCGCCGGATGCCGCAGGCAACACCGTCGCCGCCATGCACGCCGGGGTGAACACGCACGGCTGCGTCATCGTCGGCGATGCGGGCCGGCTCATCGCCACGGTCAGCGTCCGCGATCTGATCATCGTGCAAGATGGCGACGCACTTCTGGTCGCCGATCGCAAGGATGAAGCCGGCTTGAAACAACTTGTGGAGAAGCTCGGCAAAGAAGGCCTGGAGAAGTTCCTGTGACCGGCCGGCTTTTGGGCGTCGATTTTGGCACCCGCCGCGTCGGCCTCGCCGTTTGCGACCCGGACCGAATCATCGCTTCACCTTTAGCCACCTACGAACGCAAATCCGCCGACGCAGATGCTCAGTATTTCAAAACCGTTGCAATCTCGGAAAAAGTCGTAGGCCTGGTAGTGGGTTTGCCCGTGCATACGTCGGGTGAAGAAGGCATCAAAGCGAAAGAAGCGCGAGCTTACGGTGCCTGGCTCGCCGAAGTGACGGGCGTGCCTGTCGTGTTTTGGGACGAGCGTTTCTCGACTGCTCAAGCCGAGAGCGCGCTCTGGCAAGCGGGGCTGACACATCAAAAGCGCAAGGATCGCCGTGACCGCGTGGCCGCCCAGATGATGTTGCAGTCGTATCTCGATGCGAAATGCCCGGCCGACGAAAGCATCGCGCCCATGTAAATCACTCCGCCGGCTTTCGCAAGATCTTCGCCACGGCCATCGCCACATCATCCGCGTCGGCGTCCTCGTTGTTGCACAGCACGGCGATTGTCAGTCCATCGGCCAAGAACCGGCTGATCGACGTGCGCGTGCCCGCCCACCCGCCGTTGTGCCACACGATCTTGGAACCATCTTTGGCCTTGGCGACGTCCCACCCGAAACCATAATTGCTGTTCTTGCCGGTTTTGAAATCCGGCACGTTGACTGGCGTGTAAGCCAATTCCAAAGTCTCGGCCCGCACTAACTTGTTCGCCGCGAGCCCGGCATCCCACTTCGCAAGATCGCGAACTGTCGTAAACACGTTGCCATCGCCGCAAACGGGCCCATCGCGGCGAGACAATTCAAACTTCCGGCTGAGCAGGGCCTGGGAATATCCGGTCACCCGGTTGCGAATCTCGATTTTCGGATCATCCATCACGCGCGAGCTCGTCATTTCGAGCGGGCAAAATACATTCGTGCTCAGCCAGCTAGCCAAGCATTTTCCTGAAGCCCGCTCGACGATGAGGGGCAAAAGGGCGTAGTTGGAGTTTGAGTAATCGAACTTGGTGCCGGGATCGAACTGCAATTTCTTTCCGCGAAATAACGCCGGCAGATCGGCGTTGCGCAGCCGCGCGAACTCTTCGTCACTGTCTTTCCAAAACACCAGATAATCCGTCAGACCGGACGTTTGATTGAGCAAGTCGCGAATCTTGATCGGACGTGGCGCCTCGAACTCCGGTAACTCGGGAATCCACTTGCGCACTTCGTCGTCATAGCCCAACTGGCCGCGCTCCGCCAACTGCATGACCGCCATGGCCGTGAATTGCTTCGACACCGAAGCCATGTCAAACGCCGAGTCCGGCGTGATCGGCGTCTTCGCCGCGATATCGGCGAGCCCGTACCCCTTCATCAAGAGCGGTTCGCCCTTTTTCAAAATCAGAACAGCCGCGCCGGGCTTGTTGGCCGGGAAACGCTTTTGCAAGACCGTCTCCACCGCGGCCATGGGGTCCTCGGCACGGACCGAGTAGCCGATCAACAAGACCACAATCGCGACGAAACGTAGGCGCATGGCTAATATCCTCTGCCATATACTGTGGGCTTCGAGTCGGAGTCGGCAAGTGAGCGCACCAAGCGGCTGGTTAGTAATCGACAAACCAGTGCGGATGACCTCGCGGGACGTGGTCAATCGCGTCCAAACGCGGTTCCCGCGCCGCACACCCATTGGCCATACGGGTACGCTCGATCCGCTGGCCACCGGCGTCCTCGTGCTCGCGGTCGGTGCGGCGACACGACTGGCCGAGTATGTGCAAGCTCTGGGCAAAGTCTACGAAACCGAGTTCACGCTCGGCGCGACCAGTGCCACCGACGACGCCGAGGGCCCAATTACACCAACCCCGGACGCTGCCGCTCCAGATCGAACTACGGTCGAAGCTGCACTGCATCGCTTCATTGGCGTGATCGAGCAAGTGCCGCCGGCATTCTCGGCTGTGCAAGTCGACGGAAAACGCGCCTATCGCCAAGCGCGCGCTGGGGCGGAAGTCGTATTGGCTGCCCGTACCGTGCGCATCGATGCCATTCGACTTTTCGACTACGACTATCCGCGGATGAAGTTGGAAGTGCGCTGTGGCAAAGGCACCTACATCCGCTCGTTGGCCCGTGACCTCGGCGCGCTCCTCGGATGCGGCGGCTATGTCTCCCAATTGCAACGGATTGCCGTCGGCGACTTCACCGTCGCCGAAGCCGTCGATCTGGATTCCGAAAACGTGACGCTGTCACCCCTGGAACGCGGCGTGGCGGCCCTGCCGCGGCTGGATATTCCCGCGTCGGCCGTCACTCGGCTCATCAATGGGGCGATGGTCGATTGGCACAATCCACTGCCTCCGGGGACCGAAGCGGCGGCATTTGCCGAGGGCCGACTCATCGCAATCGTCGTGATACAGGCCGATGCGACAATTTGGCCAGTGAAAGTTCTCGCCAGTCGGTAAACTGCCAGCGGAGGCTCCATGCGGATCGGCGTCTATGGCGGCTCGTTCAACCCGGTGCACGTCGGCCATTTGATCATGGCCGAGCAGTGCCGCGAACAGGCCCGCCTCGATGAGATTTGGTTCGTGCCCTCCGCTCGGCATCCGCTCAAGACCGATTACCCGCCCGCCGAGTTTCACCACCGTGTAGAAATGCTCCGGCTCGCCATTGATGACCAGCCAAATTACCGCATCGAAACGCTGGAGAACGATCGACCCGGCTTGAGTTACACCGCCGACACGCTCGATGAATTGCAGCGGCAAAATCCGAAGGCGGAATTCTTTTTGATCCTCGGCAGCGACACATTGCCGGAGTTCCCCCGCTGGCATGAGCCGCGGCGGATCATCGAACGAGCGACGCTATTGGTGATGGAGCGGCACCCTTGGCCCGTGGTGGATGCGGAAGCGCTTCGACAATCGCTAGCGCTTCCAAACGAAGTGCCGTTGCGCATGCAAAGGGTGAATGTGCCGTTGATCGATTTAGCGAGCACCGATATCCGCCGGCGCATCGCGGAGGGCCGCAGCGTGCGCTTCATGCTCCCGCGCATTGTGGAAGATTATGTCCGCGACAAAGGTCTTTATTCAAAGAGTTAACCGCAGAGAGCGCAGAGAAAAACTGAGAATACCTCTTCTCTGTTTTTTCTCTGCGTCTCTGCGGTTAACTCGTATTCAAGCACTCGCCAAAACCGGCAGACTCGCCCGGAAATTCACGTCGCTGATCAAGCACGGGTGCTTGTACTGCTCGGCCGGGCTGCCGCGGACCCGCCGGCGGTTTTCGTCCCACTCCGCCCAGGTGCCGGGCGGCAACATCATCGCCCGCAACGGCCCGAGCCGGCCACTCGCCCGCTTGCTGGCGTACTCCGAGTTGTTGGCGGACAACGCGGCGTCCACTTCGCCGAGCACGCGTTCATGTTCGCTGGTGTGCCAAACGTCGGCCTCGATGAACACACCGTAGTAAGGGCAGGATTCATCCCACACTGGCGCCAACGCATACACCGGAAGCGGCAAACCGAGCCGGTGCGTCACGGTCGCCACCGCTCGCGTCACTTGATACTCGGAGAGCTTTTCCCCCGTCAGACTCGCGAAGTGCGTTCCCTTGTTCAAGAATTCCAGCGTCGGCGTGCGGCCATAGAAGCCGGTCACGCGGACGAGATCACGAATGTCATAGCGGTATAACCCGGCCGCTGTCGTCGGCACCAGGAAATAGTTATTGCCTTCCTCGACTTCATCTACGCCCAAGATAATCGGCCGATCGCTGCCGAACTCGGATTCGGGAATGAACTCGAAGTAATGTGTCGCGACATCCAGCACCCCGGCCGGCGAGTCATCGCAGAGCGGAATAGTCATCCGCCCTTCGCTGGCAATCAAACCAAGGTCGCGCAAATAGGTCTCGCCGTAATAGCGGCGGACTTGGCGCAGATAAGGCCCGACGGAGCCGCCCATCCAGGTGCCAATCAACAATCGATGCGATGGCCAGGCGTGGAAAGGCCGAAGCACGCCATCTCGGCTCGCGGCTTCGGTCAACGCTTTCGCGCGCCGTTTAGATCGCCGCAGATAAGGCATCAAGTTGGCGCGGACAGCGGGCGAGATTTCCAAGTTGTTGGTCAGCGTGCCATCGGCGATATCGCGCAACAGTTCGTCAGCCCTGGCTTCAAGCGTTCGGGCGAGTCCCACGAGTGTGCTCGGGTTCGCTGCCGTGATGACGCCGACCGGACGCGGCAGCCCCATCCGCAGGGCGACGTAATATTTGTCCGCGGTGGAGCGGATCGGGTTGGCGGCTGCCGGCATCACGTAGAGGAACCGCACGAAGCGCTTTTGCATCTCGACGGTGAGGCCCGAAAGACTGCCACAGGGAATGCCGGCCTCGGTATAAAACTCCGCCGGATCGCCGGCAAGTTGGAGGATTGGGCTGCACGACACCGACTGATGGTCGAGCAGCATTCGCAAGCCCCAGCGGTCCCAGCCACGGCGATAATCTGCGAGGAATCGCGGGGTCACCGGGATTGTCTTGCGGGCAGCGGTCGTGCCGCTCGTGAGGGCAAACATCAAAACGCGATCGTCGCTCAAGAGGGCATTCAATTCGCCGCGACGGACCCGGGCCAGATACGGCTCGAAGTACTCGTAAGGCGCAAGCGGCACCTGTTTGCGAAAGTCTGCAAATGTTTGAATCTTGCTGAAGCCGTGGTCCCGGCCGAAGTCGGTGTCCGCGTGTTTGGCTAGGATCTCGCGCAGAAGCACTTCCTGCATCAGTTTGGGGTTCTGGCATGCGCCGGCGAACTGCCAAAGCTTGATCCGGCTTGGAAAACCAACGAACTTGCCCAAGGCCAATAGCGCCAAACGAGGAAGCATGTGCGACCTAGATGAGGATCGGGGTGCCCGTTCCTCTTAGGTCGGCTAGATAAGCCACGTAACTTACTCGAACAACACGCTGACAGACTGGTTGATGTGGATGCGCTTGATTGCATCGGCGATGAGCGGTGCGACACTCAGCACCCGCAAGTTCGGCAGCGACTTCGCATCCGGCACGAAGATCGAATCGGACACAATAATTTCCGTCAGCGGCGACTCACGCAGCCGTTCAAAAGCTGGCCCGCACAAAACGGCGTGGGTCGCGCAGGCATAAACAGCCTTCGCGCCGAATTTCATGGCCACTTGAGCCGCGCCGACAATGCTGCCGCCCGTGCTAATCATATCGTCGAAAACGACGGCCACTTTGCCATCGAGCGGCGCACCGATGAGATTGACTTGCTGAACCTCGCTGCCTGAAATTCGCCGCTTGTCCACGATTGCGATCTGGCCACCGAGCTTCTTCTGATGCCTGAGCACGCGCTTGACATTGCCCTCGTCGGGGCTGAGCACCACGAATTCGTCGATGGGAATGTTCAGCGATTTGATGTAGCCATTGAGCACGGGGAATGCATGCAAGTGATCCATCGGGATGTCGAAGAAGCCCTGGATCTGAGCGGCGTGCAAATCGAGCGCAATGACGCGATCCACGCCGGCAGTCGTCAGCAAGTTGGCAACGAGCTTGGCCGTGATCGGCACGCGGCCAATATCCTTGCGATCCTGCCGGGCGTAGCCGTAGTACGGCAAAACAGCGGTGATGCGGGCGGCACTGGCGCGGCGAAAACAATCCACCATGATGAGCAGCTCCATGAGCGTCTCATTCACAGGCGGACAAGTCGGTTGAATCAGAAACACATCCCGGCCGCGAACGTCCTCATCGATCCGGACGGTCGATTCGCCGTCGGGGAAATTGCTCAGCATCATCTTGCCGAGCGGGTCGCCGATATACTCGGCGACTTTCAGGGCAAGCGGGAGGTTGGCCCGGCCAGCGAACACTTTGAATTTGCCGGTTGGACTGTACATGCTGGCGGCCCGGAAAGGAAAGCTCGGGATGCGTATTATCGGGGCTGCCCCGCCCGCTCGTCAACCAATGAACTCGGCAAACCTGCCGAGGCCCGCAAAACACGCCGAAAAATTCGGCTTCACTTTCCAGAATGCTGGTTCGGCTAGCTATTCGCCCCGTTTCAGGAACGTTTCCGCGATTAGATTGTCGGTCGGCGCAAAATCGTCGGAGAGTAGCACAGCCCGCGTTCCGGCGACGTAGTCGGCGAGTTGCTTCTCCGGCATGGCAGTGGTCCGCACGTTTTTGACGTCCTGCTGCCAGAGCAGTGCGTGAAATTTGCCGACATCCCACGGCTTGGTCATACCCGCGATGACGAATACGCCTTGCCCTTCCTCATCCCACCGAATCCGCTCGCTGAGCAAATAGACGTATGGAAACTCCGCCTGCATCGTGCGAATGGCCGCAGGCAGCAGTCGTCCCAGGGGCGGCTTGCCCGACTTCGCGCCAAAGCGATCGATCACCGTGAGCAGATAAATGCCATCATCGGTCAATATGCGTTTCACGGCCCGGTTGTATTCCTGCGTCATGATGTGCGACGGCACGGAGAGATCATTCACGGCATCTTGCACAACCAAGTGATAGCGGCCCGGTTGAGCAAATTCCTGAACGAACTGCCGGCCATCGCGGTTGTACGTCTTGATCCGCGTATCGCGTGGCAACCCCAGGGCTTGATACGCCGCTTCGGTCACACCGGGATCAATCTCAACCACCTCGACAGTCGCTTTCGGCACGAAGCGATCGACCCAACGAGGGAACGTGTATCCGCCGCCGCCAATGACCAAAACGTTCGGCTCGCCATGCACTCCCGCGGCCGCCCTGGCGAATTCTGCTTGCACTTTCTCATGGCCATAACCCAGGTAGCTAACATCCGTCTCCCAAATCGAATCATCGCCCACGCGGACATATTCGCCACCGACGTGCGAGTGAATCAATTGGTCCAGGCAAACTTTGCGAATCATCTGCACGCCGTCTTCGGGAGCGCCATAGTCTTCAGTCACCCGCACGAGGTAGTAATTCGTTTCGCGCTCATAGATCGCGTCGCGATCGAATCGCAATTGGCTGCGCCAACCTTTGCCAGTCTCAGTGGTCGTGGCATAAACGGCCGCGGCGATGACCATGGCGCAGCCGATCACCTCCGTGGATTTCCGCCAGAGGTTGCCGACCGGCAGGCTCATGGCGATGAGTGCCACGGAGAGCCCGAGAATCAGTCGCAGCACGCCGAAGTGCCCGATCAAGAACCACCCGGTGGCGAATGTCCCCGCGATCGCGCCGGCGCACGACCAGGCATACACCCGGCCGGCGACACTGCCGGCGTGGTTCCAATCGCGCACGGCCAACCGTGTCACTTGCGGCGAGATGGTGCCGAACGCCACCATCGGTGCGAAGAACATTACGCTCGCCATGATCAAAATCTTCACCGGCAAAATGGCCTGATGATGAGTGAGCGACACGCCATAAGCGATGGGGTAAAGAACCCAGTCCCAAACCGATTGCCAAAATGCCCCCGTGAAAATCTCCCATCCAGGCGACGTGGGCTTCTGGGGGAGATCCACGCTGACCGAGTTAAAGGCCGCAAATGACAGGAGAATTGCGAGCGTAAAGAGACCCGTCCAAAACAACGTCGAACCCAATGTGGCCCGCTTGGGCGATCGGTCAGCGATCCAGCCGCCGAGAAAATTCCCAACCGTGATGCCGGCCAGCACCACGCCAAAGATGCCCGTCCAAGTGAATAGCGACACGCCGACGCTCGGCGCGAGCACCCGGCTCGCCCCGAGTTCCAAGGCCATCGAGCCGAAGCTGCAAAAGAAAACGATGGCGCAGGCCGTGACCAGTCCCAGCGATTCGCTGGAGTCGATCAGCTTTTCAGAGCGCGAAGCGTGAACAAGGGATCCCTCGCTTACGCTTCGGACTCTGAAACACACGGCCAATACCAGCAGTACGCCCGCCACTCCCAGCGTGATCGCCGTCACGCCGAAGTAGGCGATCAAGTAAAAACCGGCCGCGAAGTTGCCGACCAAACTGCCAAGAGTCCCAACAGCGTAGACGATTCCGGCGATGCGCCCCGTATGCCCAACATCGGGCAACAGAATCTTGATCGCCACCGGCGTCGTGAGGCTCAGCACAAAAGCCGGCGGGAAGCAAACTACGAATGATGTGACGACGATTCGCAGTGGCAGCGGAATCGGCCGCAGGATCGCGCCATCGCTGCACAGTTTCACCAATCCCAAAACAGCGAGCACGCACAGTCCGCCGGCGAGCAAAATCAAACGCAGCGTGCGTGCATTAGCGGCGCGATCCGCGATCCGGCCGCCGTACCAATTGCCCGCCGAGATGCCGGCGAGGAACATGCCGATGACCGCGGTCCACGTCGCCAGCGACGAGCCGACGAACGGCGACAACAACCTGCCTGCCATCAGTTGCAGGACGAGCAGTGCCGCGTTCGCGGCGAAAACGATGAAGCCGATCGACAACAAACGCCCGAAAGGAATTGTTCTGCTCCATGACATGCGACCGGGCTATGCTACCGCACGCCAAGTATAATGAACATGGTTAGCCGCGACGCGGTAGCGGAGCGCGAAAGCGCGGCGCTACCGCGTCGCGGCTAACGGTTGTTGAGGATTCAATGCATGGCACGGCCTCGTTATGTCGTCGGCATCGATTTGGGAACGACCAATTCCACGCTGGCTTACGTTGATACGCAGGAAGGCGACACAGCCGCCATTCGCCAGCTTGAGATACCGCAGGTCATCGCGGCCGGCGATGTCGAGCCGCGGGCGGCATTGCCCTCGTTTCTCTATCTGCCGGGCGCGGGCGAACAGTCGGCCGGCGCGCTGCGATTGCCCTGGGCCAAGGACCGCGACTTCGCCGTCGGCGAATTCGCCCGCAACTTCGGTAGTCAGGTGCCCACCCGGCTTGTTTCCTCTGCCAAGTCGTGGTTGTGCCATCCTGGCGTGGATCGCAAGGCACCGATCTTGCCGTGGAAGGCGCCGGATACGACGCGGCACGTTTCGCCGCTCGAGGCAAGCAAGCTCTACTTGCAGCATCTTGTCGAAGCATGGAATCACACGATCGCCAAGGATGATAAGGCGGCTCGACTCGAAGCGCAAGATGTTGTTCTTACGGTGCCCGCATCGTTCGATGCCGCGGCACGCGACCTTACCGTCGAGGCGGCGAAAGCGGCCGGGCTGAAAAACCTCACTCTCTTGGAAGAACCGCAAGCCGCGTTTTACGCCTGGCTCGACGCCAATCGCGATGAGTGGCGCCAGCAGGTCAAAGTCGGCGAACTGCTGCTGGTCGCCGACGTCGGCGGCGGCACCACCGACTTCACGCTCATCGAAGTCAACGAAGAAAGCGGCAACCTCTCGCTGACCCGCCTCGCCGTCGGCGAGCATATCCTGCTCGGCGGCGACAATATGGACCTGACGCTAGCCCATCATGCCGCCAAGCAATTCGCCGAGAAAGGGATCAAGCTCGACTCGGGCCAGATGCAACTGCTCACTCACTCCGCCCGACAAGCCAAAGAGCTCTTGCTCGCCGAGAAGGCGAAGAAATCCGCTTCGGTCACCGTGCTCGGGCGTGGCAGCAAAGTCATCGGCGGCACATTGCAAACTGAGCTCGCTCGTGCCGACGTCGAGAAGGTGCTCGTCGATGGTTTCTTCCCGGACGTGCCCGCCGACAGTCAACCGACACGGATGCGAGCCGCGGGACTCACCGAGCTCGGCTTGCCCTACGCTGCCGACCCGGCCGTAACCAAACATCTGGCCGCTTTCTTGAGCCGGCAAGCAGAGTCACTCAAACAGCGTGGCGGCGCGAAGCTCCCGGCCGCGGTGCTCTTCAACGGCGGCGTGTTCAAAGCCACCCAACTGCGCGAGCGCTTTCAAGAAGTGCTCAACCGGTGGACGAAATCCGCCAAGGCCGAACCGGTTCGCATTCTCGCCGGCAACGATCTCGACATGGCGGTTTCCCGCGGCGCGGCGTATTACGGTCTGGTTCGTCGCGGCAAAGGCGTCCGCATCCGCGGCGGTACAGCCCGCGCCTACTACATTGGCGTCGAAACTGCGCAGCCGGCGGTGCCGGGCGGCTCGCCACCGATCAAGGCGTTGTGCGTCGCTCCATTCGGCATGGAAGAAGGCACCGAAGCCGACGTCCCGGGCCAGGAGTTCGGCTTGGTTGTCGGTGAGCCCGTCGAGTTCCGTTTCCTCGGCAGCACCGTTCGCCGCGACGACGTGCCGGGCACGCTCGTCGAGGATTGGAGCGACACCGTCGATGAGTTAGCTCCCGTCGCCACCGCGCTCGGCGACAAGCAAGAGACCGGCCGAGTCGTTCCAGTGCATCTACATTCGCGGGTGACAGAGCTGGGTTTGCTGGAGCTATCCTGCCGCAGCGGCGACGGCAAAGAAAGCTGGCAACTGCAATTCAACGTGCGCGAGAAGTGAAGTCGGAACGAGTCGTCGGAACGATCGCCTGGACGCCACGGCCGCCGACGTGGTCGCGTGCGCGGGGGTGAAGCGATATGCTCTGTTCCAAGAGAACCCTGGGTGCAACAGAACCATGCCTGATTTTCGTGACATGGCCCGCGATCCCCAGTATCGTCGGACCTTTGAGAAACTGCTTCTCCTGGCAGCCAAACGTGGCGACGCCGATTTGGTGGCCGAACGGTGATTTGGGGCGTTGATCCGAACTGCCGAACGCCTCGCGGCCGAACGCCGGTGATCGCCAATATTCGTAGCGACAATCCGAGCGCGGCTACCTTGAAAGCGCTTTTGGATGCCAAAGCCAATCCAACCTTGACCGATGAGGCCGGCCTGACCGCGCTCGACTATGCTCGGCGAAAGTTGGCTGGGCTGCAATCCAAGCTAACGCGAAAGCGCAAGTCGCCGTCGTTGGACGAGAACAATCAACTCCGACTGAGTCAGGGTGAGCAACGTGAAATGGACCAGTTCCGCCGCGAAGCTGGCGAGGATGCGAAAGAGTACATGCGGATGTGGTGGAAAGAACGATTACGCGCGGCGAGACGAATGTTTAACGATCCGGCCGAAGTGGAAAAGATTGTGGAGATGTTGGAGGCGGCGATAGGAGGTCAGTGATAAAGCCATTTGCTAAACGTAATGAGGTCCACTAAATGAGCCAATTGCCTTGAAACGGTGGGCTGGCCGATAAGAAGCAAAAACCCCCGGCCAAATGGCCGGGGGCTAAACGGAAAATCCGATTCCGCCCGCATCCCTTACGGGAACAACCCGCGTCGTGCCTTCTCCAAGGCCACCTTTTGCACGCCGAGGCTCAAGGCGGCGGTCCGCATGGGGAGCTTGCGTTCGCGGGCCAGTTTGTTGACTTGGTGGAACGAACGCAGCATCAGGTCGCGGAGCGTTTGATTGACCCGGTCTTCGCTCCACATCAGTTGCTGAATGTCTTGCACCCACTCGAAGTAGCTCACGGTCACGCCGCCGGCGTTGCAGAGAACATCGGGGATCAAAAGAATGTCGGAGTCGGCGATGATCTTGTCGGCATCGGGCGTCGTCGGGCCGTTGGCACCCTCGGCCACGATTCGGCAACGCAGTTTCGGTGCGTTCTTCTCGTGGATGACGCGCTCGAGCGCTGACGGCACGGCGATCGTGCAATTGAGCGTGAGCAGTTCTTCCGGATCCATCGGCTCCGCGCCTTTGAAGTCGCGGAGCAGTGGCGTTAGCTCGGTTTGCGAGGATTGTGCGCCGTACATGTGCTGGTTGAGTGCGGGGATGTCGATGCCGCGCGGGTTATAAATCGCGCCGTAACGATCGGAGACGGCGATCACCTTCACGCCGCGCTGATGCAATTCCACGGCCGCCACGCTGCCGACGTTGCCGAAGCCTTGCACGACGGCGGTTGCATTTTGCGGAGTAATCTGCAGTTCGGTGAGCGCTTCGTAGATGCAATACACAACGCCGCGACCCGTGGCCTCGCGTCTGCCGACGCAGCCGCCGAGCTCGACCGGTTTGCCAGTGACGATTTCCGGGCACGCATAGCCGACCTTGGTCGAATAGGTGTCCATGATCCAGGCCATGGTCTGCTCGTCGGTGCCCAAATCGGGCGCCATCACATCTTGCCGCGGCCCGATGATCGAGCCGAGTTCTTCGGTGTAGCGGCGGGTGAGGCGTTCCTTTTCGCCACGGCTCAGCTTGGCCGGGTCGCAGGCGATGCCGCCTTTGCCGCCGCCGAACGGCAAGCCCATGATGCCACACTTCCAACTCATCCACATGGCAAGTGCGGCCACTTCGCCGAGATCGACCGCGGGATGGAATCGTAGACCGCCCTTGGCCGGGCCGGAGGTCAGCGAGTGCTGCACGCGGAAGCCGATGAAACAATTCGTATGTCCGTTGTCCATTCGCACGGGGACACTGACGATGACAGCTCGCTTCGGCTTGGAGAGTCGTTCGAGCACACCTTCGTCGATTTCAAAATGTTCGGCGACGGTCCGCAGTTGCTGGATCGCCATCTGGAAAACGGGAGAATGTTGGTAAAGGGGATCGGGGATCGCATCGGGCAAGCGAATCGGCGTGGCACGCGACGCTGGTGCGGCTCCGTCGCTGCCCAACCGCTGAGAGGCTTCGACCGTGGATGCAGACATAGTCACTCCTGCTGAGGCGACAGGCAACGGGTCCGCGCTCTTTTCGGAACGTGGGCCGTTATATTAGGCGCAATTTACCCGACCTACAAGCCGCTACCGCGCCGTGCGGGATGACTACCTGAAGAAAACCAAAAACGCTAGACAGAAATGTGCCGAGCTTCCCAATCCAGCAGAAATTCCTTGCGATCCAACCCGCCGCCGTAGCCGGTGAGCGTGCCATTTGCGCCGATCACGCGGTGGCAAGGAACCACGATGCCCACCGGATTTCTTCCATTGGCCAGGCCCACGGCTCGACACGCTTTCGGATTGCCAATCCGGCGAGCGAGTTCGGCATAGCTGATCGTCGTGCCGTAGGGGATTTCGCAGAGGGCTTTCCAGACCTGTTGTTGGAAGGCGGTGCCTTCCAGTCGCAACGGCAGGTCGAACGCTCGCCGCTGGCCCAAGAAATATTCCTTCAACTGCACCGCTGCCGATTGCAATAGTTCATCCGGCGGACACTCGCCTTCGATGGCGGGGTGCGGCTCCATGTAAATGCCGGTGAGCGCGGTGCCATCGGAGGTGAGCAACAATTCGCCGATAGGGCTGGAGAGGCGGAGACAAGGGGTCATGGCTGCACCTTCAAGTTGTTTGGTGAGATTTTACCTTTCGACGAGCACGATTCAATGTCGGTGGCAATCACGCTAAATTCGGCGGAATTGCGGCGGCCAAATACTCCCCCACCGCTTGGGCCGCTCGCCAGCCGGAGTGCAGCGCCCCATTCATGCCCGCATGATCGCGGTGATCGCCGCAGACAAACAGGCCATGGCCCATAGACATCGGTCGCTCCGCGGGATCGAGCGCGGGCGCGGTCATATCGGGAATCGCTCGCCGAATGCGATAAGTGCGAAGATGCTTCCAAGAGTCCACCACCGAACCGAACCAGTTGGTCAGTTGCCCGCGGACATCGGCTTCGAGCGCTGCGTCATCCTGATCGGTGACGCCAAGCACGCTGGCGCAAACGAGGGACCGGCCCGCCGGGGCGTATTCGGGCGATGCATCCGAGACCACGGCGAGATGATTGATGGGCCCCGCCTCGGCATTTAACACGATGATCGGCTCATTCAGGGGCGAACGATCAGCCGCGAAGTACAGGCACATGACTCCCGGGCCCGGGCGCGGGGCTTCAAGACCTAGAAGCCGGGTTGCCTCGGGAGCTTCCGTCGCCACCACGATCGCCTTGGCTTCGTGCGTTTCGCCGGATTGCAACGTCACCCGGCCCGGAGCGACCGCCGTCACCTGAGAATGCAGTCGTTCAGAGCCGGCCGGCAGGAGCGAGAGAAATTGATGCGCGATCGACTTCATTCCCCCGGCCGGCACCGCGATTTCGCCGTCGCCCAGCATGCGGAACATGAAAAGGAATAAGCGTGACGACGTGGTCAACTCGCGATCCAACAACAGCCAGCCGCACAGTGGTCGGAAGTAGTGGTCGATCATCGCGTCCGAAAAGCCATGCCATCGCAATAGATCGAGGGTGAGTCCTTCCGGGCGATTGAAAAGCCGCTCGGCGTCACCGGACTGAAGCTTCGCTCGCAAAGTGACGAGCCGCCATTTGTCAGTCAACGTACCAATGCCGCTTGTGATGGTTCGTAGCCCGCCCATACGATGGAATTTGCCTTCATGGCGGATCAGAAATCCGCTCGCAAACATTCGCAAATTCAGATCGCGATAGTTCAGAAAACGTCGGCATTCAGGGTAGGCTGTCAAAAGCGTTTGAAAACCGCGGTCAAGCAGAAATCCGTCAAGCTCATCGGTGTGGGTTCGGCCACCCACGGCTTCGGCGGCATCCAGAATAACGAACGAACGCTGAGTCTCCAGCAATCGACGCGCGCAGGCTAACCCTGCTAGGCCCGCGCCGATAATGACAACTTCAGGGTTCGTGTTCGGCTTTTGCAAACAGCCATCTTATCGCTGGGCAATCCATGTTGCCCGACCCCGGTGTCCCGGCCCGCTTTGTTGCGCCTGGACACGGATTACGCATCGGGCTCGGCCGGCCGGACGCGCAATGACAGGCCTTGAACAGCTGGCTCGTCAGCTTTCGGGGCACAATCGCAACCGCCGCCGCAGCGCTTTGACTTGAGCGAAGCGCGAATCAAGTACGCCGTTGCCGCGAGCACGCACATCGTCACGAGTATTGTTTGCCATTCCATGTTGGCTTACCCAATGCGACTGCCGATTTGATAGGTCACCAGTGCAGCTCCATAAGCCAGTGCCGTCATGTATGCAAACGTGAACGCCGGCCAGCGCCAACTGCGCGTCTCACGGCGAATCACCGCCAGCGTCGAGGCACACTGACAACATAATGCAAAAAACACCATCAGCGAAAACGCCGCCGGGATGGTGAACACGACGCGGCCGCCGGGCTGATCGTCCCATGTCGCTTGCTTGAGTGCGTTGCCGAGCGGCTCCTGCAAATCATCCGTCTCGCGCTGGCCGAGGTTATAGATCTGGCCGAGCACGCCAACCACCACCTCGCGGGCCGGGAAGCTGGCGACTGCCGCCATCGCGATCTTCCAGTCCCAACCGAGTGGCCGCACCGCCGGCTCGATGCTTCGACCAATGCGGCCCAAAACACTTTGCCGCCGCCATGCCCCGGTGAGTTCGTTGATTTGCCTTTCGTTGGCTTCGCCGCCTTGCCGCAACTCGGCAATTCGCAAGTCATACGATTGGCCATTGGCATCCGTGGCCGGGTAATAAAGCAACGCCCAGACGACAATCATCGACGCCAGGATGAACGTGCCGGCGCGAAACAAAAACGCTTTGGCGCGGTCATGCATTTTCAACACGACAGATTTCCAGTGCGGCCATTGATACTGCGGCATCTCCATCACGAAGAGCGGCGTCGGCCCACGCAACAGCGTGCGCTTCAAAGTCAACGCCACCAACGGCGCGGCAATGAAGCCGATGGAGTACATAGCCAAGAGCGTCAATCCGGGCAACCACCAAGCGTGTCCCGCGGTGAGAAACGCCGCGATCAACAGGGTATAGAGTGGCAATCGCGCTGAGCAACTCATGAGCGGTGCGACGAGAATAGTCGCCAGCCGATCGCGGCGATTCTCGATGACGCGGGTCGCCATCACGCCGGGGACCGCGCAGGCCACCGACGACAACAGTGGGATAAACGACTTGCCCGAGAGGCCGCAGCGGGCCATCAGTTTATCCATCAGAAAAGCGGCCCGCGCCATGTAGCCGCAGTCTTCGAGGATCGCGAGTAAGCCGAACAGTATTAGAATCTGCGGCAAAAAGACGACCACGCTGCCGACGCCTTCGATCACGCCATCGGTCAGCAAGCTCGTGAACGGTCCCGGCGACATCTGCGCGCGGGTCAAGTCGCCGAGCCAGTTCTTTCCCGCTTTGAGCCAATCCATCAGTGGCAGCGCCGCGGTGAAGATCGATTGGAATACGACTGCCATCACGACGACAAAGACGAGGGTGCCCCAGACTTTGTGGGTCAAAATGCGGTCGAGTCGATCCGTGCCGTTGGCAGCCGGTCGTTCGGAGCGGATCACCGCAGTGCCGGTGATCCGCTTGATCCAGCCATAGCGGGTGCGCGCCTCGACCGCGGGCACAGGGCAACTGGCTTTCTCCAATCGCACTCGCGCCGCTTGAACTTCCGCGGCGAGGGAGGGGCCATGTTGAGTGATGAGCCGCTCTTCCGTGCTGCCGCCAATATCTAAGATCAGCCGCCGCAGCATGAATGGTTCGACATTCGGCAGCTTAGCTGCGAGCGACGTGACTTCGTCGCAAAACGCCGTCGGAAATTCGCAGCGGCGAGTTGCCGCGCCACTCACGACGACTTCGCTGACCGCTTTGATCAAATTGTCTATACCGATCGCGCGGTTGGCCTGCGTCGGCACCACGCGCACGCCCAGTGACTCTTCCAGTTTCGCAACGTCGATCTTGATGTGTTGCCGCTCGGCCACATCGAACATGTTGAGCGCGACGACGACCGGAAGTCCTAATTCGAAAAGCTGCGTCACCAGATAGAGGTGGCGATCGAGGTTCGACGCATCGACCACAGCGATGATGGCGTCGGGCCGAGGTTCGCCGGTGCAATGGCCCAAGAGCAAATCCACCGCGACCATCTCGTCGGGGCTGCGCGGCGCGAGCGAATAGGTGCCGGGCAGATCGATCAGTTCCAAATCCTGCGCGAGACGACAACGGGCTTTCGTAATCTCGACGGTCACCCCCGGATAGTTGCCGACGCGGTGCCGCAAGCCAGAGAGCGCATTGAAGAGCGTGGTCTTGCCCGCGTTCGGGTTGCCGACAAGAGCGACCGTGAGCGTGCGACGGGAGATATGCGAGGGTTCAGACGATGGCGGTGAGATGGACACCGGCCGCCTCCTGTTTGCGAAGGCTCAGGCGGCTGGCACCACAACGAATTTCGACGGGGTCACCGAGGGGCGCAATTGTCAGCACTTCGATCAGTTCACCTTCGTACAAACCGAGTTCATAAAGTCGCTGCACCAGATCGGCCGCTCCCTCGAGGCGTTGAATCTGCGCCCGCCTGCCGGGACGAAGCTGATCGAGCGTCATGACGCGCCGGCCTCAGCCACCGGCCGAACCCAAATTTGACAATCGCAGTTGCCGCGAACGCAATAACTCACGGGACCAATTTGCACCAAACACGGCTGCCCTGGTCGCAGCACCCGCACCCGGCTGCCAGTGCGAATGCCGAGTTCGGCCATGCGGCCGACCCACGCCTGATCGCCGCAAACGTCGGCCACATCAGCCCATTCGTTCGCCGCCACGAGGTCCAAAGGCAACAATTCGCGGGTCACAGCGGGAAATTCCGGAATGGTGTAATTGAGACTGAATCTCAATCACAGGATAGCGGGAGTGTGATGCGCGGCAAGGGGATATCGATGATTGACGTGCTGTATGGGGCAGTATTAGTGACTATTGGTTGCTCAATGCAGCCCAGCAGGCCGAGAATATCGGCATGAAATGCCGAATTCCACCGCGATCCGCATGCCCTTTATCACAGAGTTACCGACTAGTACTTTAGGGTCCACGCTGATGCGGTCTTTCCAGTCCATGTATGCTCCCGTTGTTTCGTTTGGATTACCCTAACCTGACACCGATCAAACAACGAAGAAAGTTCGAGCGTCTTTCGAGATCTAGCGACGCACCCGTCTGCGCAACGCAAAAACCCCCGCCCCCAGGATCAAGATCGTCGCGGCGATTTGTCGTGGCGGAGCGGATGGACTGTGTTGCAGTTCGGCACGGAACGTCGCGGCATCGGTAATCCGCCAGGTCGCCACCGGGCCGGTGGCCAGCGCAACCTCTGAAGTCACTTCGTCTGTGCGGTTCGCCACCGACATCCGTCGCAAAGCTTCGTTGCGCAATTTACTCGCATTTGCGGCTGAAAGTAATTCGCGCGTGGGTGCAGGCTGCTCGGTTGCACCGAGTTCACGCGACCAAAGGATTAGATCCGGTTCCACTCTTCGATCGTTGACAAACATCTCCGGACATACCGAGCTTGGCTCCGCGATTTCGCCGGCACCTGCCATCACTTCCCACCTCACTCGGCGCGGCCCTGGCGGCCCATTGAATAGCAAAATAATTTGCTTGGTTGGCCCACGGGGAGTGGAGAAATGTTGGCCATCGATATCGATCGCATTAATTCGGTGCGCTTGCTCCCACTTGAGAACCAACTCGGCGTTCGCCTCGTGGGTGAGCCAAGCGGTCGATCGCACTCGCCAATCGCCGGTTGGTTCACGCAAGGCCACCGTATCCAAAAGCCCCACTCGAATCGCCTCCGAGTCGGTGCTTTGGGGTTGCACGGTCATGTGCCAATCATCGCGAAGCACGCGCCAGTTTGCGCCGGCCGATTCGAGGCCGCGGGCTTCAACAACATTGAGTTCGGGAGTCAGCGAGATACTGCGGTCGAGTTTGGCCGGCGCGGAATCACCCAGCGTGAGGCTTACGACCGGAACGGACCACGATGTTGTGGGCACCTTTGGTCTCACCGTGATCTTCAATTGGTGATCGCCGCCCGATCCGGGGTGCACCATCCAGGCTCGTTCGCCGGCACTGGAGGTTTCATCGCTGAGCGTTGCGTCGGCCGCTTCGATTTGCACAATATCTTTTGCACCGGCTTTGACACGCACACCAAACGAAGTCATCTCCCCTTTGGGTATGTGGGCTTCCACGGTAGTGATCGAAATCGGCCCGGTCGTCCCGCTGGATACTTGAGTCGCAACTGTGTATTGAGTCGTGGACAAAGTCGACCACGGTTGAAACGCCAGCTTGTAATACGACTTGTCGCACACGTAACGCCAACGCCAGCCGGGGATGCTCGAAGGATCTTGTTTGACCGCTTGCGAAAATGTCGGCGTAAGTTCCCAGCCCGGCCGGCTCGTGATCTCCACGATAGAACCCGGTGTTGCACCGATCAAACGCACGCTCGGCAACTCAAGCGGCGCCTCGGGGTTATTTCGGTTGATCGTGCCCTGCCAAACTACGGTCGCGGATTTTCGCGCGTCGGCAAACCAAAGTTGCAACCGTGTGCCCGCCCGGCTCCAACTCACGAGGCCGGGGCAATCGACCGCCTGCACCGTGACGTTGCCCGGCACTTCCCACTCGATCATCGACCTCGGCAATGGCTCCGCGGCCACTTGAGCGGATACTTCCACGAAAGCTCGGCGCGAGCCTAGCCGCCAGCGCATCGTGTGCGGTCCCGTCCAAGTCACTTCCGGCGGGGGCGCGACGCGTATTTGTGCGCCGGTCGCACGGCGACGATACACCTTGGTCGGCGGCCCCGGGCCTTGCTCGGGCAGCAGAAAATCCCGCACATAGCTTTCCGTAGCCGATTCGCCGACGCCATTGGTGCGACCTGGCGTCGTGCCCGGTTCGCCGCGCCAGGCCCAAAAAGTCTCTGAAGCGTTCGCAACGCTTGGATAAGGCAGTGGATTGGCCATGGCGATTGGCTCACGCGGCGTCAACTCTAGTGCGACCAGTGCCAGGCCAGCACCAGGAACCGTAACGTCTGCGACAATCGTTCGATTTTCATTGGCCTCGTCGATACGCCAACTTCGCAAATGCCGCGGATCGACGGAGCGAACGCCGGCCACTTCCACACCACGACGCAAAGCGATGCGAACTTCGTGCGACGACCCCGAGCTGAATTGACAGCGCACAGTGCCATACAGTTTCGCGGCGGGCGCCGACAAATCCCACAAGTACCCTTCGCGAATCTTCGGTTCGACGGTAGTCATGTTTTTGGCCGGCGGCTGCCAACACAGCTCGATGGTCGAAACGTTGCCGAGGTCAATCGTCGCTCGGCCGTTGACGAAGATCGCCGCACCGCGGCCGGGGAGCGGGTCGGCCAGTTTCGCACCCGCTGGCAAAGCAACGTCGAGCTTCGCAATCGGCGCGGCCGGCACCTCAAACGTGGCCACCCGTCGCGCGGGCTCCGTCACCGTTGGCACGACTAGATGAGCTGTGATGGTGAAGCGGCCGGCTTTCCCCAGGCTAATCCTTGCACGGAGGCCGGTCGTTTGCGGATAAATCGGCTCGTCGTTGAGCCGGAGTTCCGCGAGCTGACCACCGGCGACCGGAATTTCGAACTCGACCTGATCATGGAATGACAAGACTTCCCAACGAGCTTCGATTCTGGCCGACGTGTTGTTCGCCTGGCCGGTGTAGAGCGCTGACAACACCGCCATGTCCGCCGTTGGCTCCCCGCGCCGCGCGAGCAAGTCGAGGCGATCGAGCAACTCGGTCGGTGCCAGTGCAGTTTCGCTGCCATCGCTCGCCGTGACAATCGTGACGATCGCCGGTTCTGGGCCGGCCGCGACACTGGGCCAGGCCATAGCGGTGATTACCAGGACGGCGGCACGCAAGGTCCAGCGGCGAGCGCCGAGCCACACGAGCGACACGCCGCAAATTAACACCAGTCCCCAGACAATGGGCAACATCGCTAGCGGCAACCAGGTGATGCCGATTCCCACCAGCACCGCGGCCAGGACAACGACGCACTTTGAGCGGCAAATCAAAAGCGCAGCCAAAGCCCCGATCGCCAGCAACGCACTGCAAAGTTGCAACACCGCTGGGCGAATGATCCAGAGCGTGGATGATGTTGAACTGACGAGTGGCTGAGCCGTGTCGATCGGTATTGAACCGATTTCGACATTGTTCACCCGGGGCACAAGCGTTTCGCTCGTGGGTTGCGATATCCGGCTGGGCACTGTGACGAAGTGATCAGGCACGCTCCAGCGGACGCGCGGCGGCGGTGCATCGCAACTAAAGCTCGGTGCTTCGGCCGTCACGCGAGTGAATAAGAGCTGAGCGGGCGCAGGCAAAATGTAGGACACCGCCAATTCCTGGCCCGAAGGCTTGCACGCTCGCACCATGGGCGACAAGGTCATCACCGGGACGGCCGCCCCATCCAACGTCGCCGAGAGCCATTGGGCATCCGACGGCAGTTCCATCCGCAGTGAACCATCGCGCATGCCGGTGATGCGGGCTTCATAGCGACAAATGAGCTTTCCATCGCCGGCCCAAGCCGCGAGCAAAATCGGATTAGTCAGAGCCATGCGCGTCACGCCGACGTTAGCGGACGACTCATGCGTGTTGAAATCCTCGCCATGCCGAAACACCCGTCCCCGCGGCGTCGCCACTTCGTGCAACTGGCTCTCCAGATAACCGGTGTCAGCCGCCAGTGCTTCCGCGACAGACCAATCATGCCGTTGCCCGGCCGAGTTGACGACACTCCAAAGCGGAATCTGCGAGTGAAGTTGAAATCGCGAACGCATCTGGGCAAAGCCAACTCCCCAAGGCGCCATGCCGAATGCCGCCAGGCTCCGGCCGATGGGCGCGATGTTTGTATCGCCCGTGAGCCGCAGTTCCAACGGACCCGACACAGGTCGATCCAATGAGATGAGCCACAGTGACCCACTGTTCGGCGCAAGCACCGGAGAAATGGCGCCCAGCGGCCAATCAGCCGCGAAAAGTGCGCTCGCCTGGGCCGCTAGATCGATGCGTACGACCCGGCGAATTCGCACTGAACTTGTTTCGGACTGCCAATTCCAGGGCCCATCGTTGCGTAACGAACAATGCAGCAACACCGAATCAATCGCACTGCTCTTGGGTTCGATTCGCAGTCGATAGTCCCAATGCGGCCCGCTGCGGGTCGATGTAATGTCGCCAATTCCGTGGGCGGCCAGCTCAGCGACCGGCCGGCTCAGGATCACCCATCCTTCGATGGGCCCGCCGATCGAAGCAAAGCTCTCCCCACCAAGCCCACTGTTTTTCTCACGGCTCAGTGACAGGCTGGGGCGAGATTCGCTGTGCCATACAGGGCTAACCGCGACTTTCAGACTGGATTGCACTTGTCGGCCGGCCAGGGGCGCAAGGTTCGGAAATACGAGCCTTGGTCCGGCCACCTCCGCGTGAAGATGCACACGGACATCCGCGATCGAGTGTGCGGCGAGCGCTGGATCAAACGTGAGCCGCAGAACACGTCGATCGAGCTGATCGTTTTGCACCGACCATTGCACGCCTTCGCCATTGGGTGTATCGACGGCTTCAACGTCCCAGTTGGTGGAGAGCAAGAATGCGAATGTCGCCATCGACGCCCGCTGGGGCACGATCGACAGATCAGCGACCAAGGTTTGCCGCTCACTTTCGATTTGCCAATCAAGGCGCGACTTGACCTGCCAATCACCGACGGCAGACCGCATCCGGCCGCTAGGCCGCGTGCCCTCGACTTTGTCCCAATGGCTCGCCAGGTGAATGTGTTGCTCACCGAGCGGCGAGATTTCAGAGCCCGTCAGGCGCATGTTGCCCGAGCGCCACTCTTCGAGAGCGACTACGGGCGATACATGGATCGTTAGCGTTTCCCCATTCGCCAATCCATCAGTGACGCTGACGGCGGGCACAGTCCACACACCGGGCATGTTGATCGGCATGATCGCACGCAGTGTGACCGTCGCAGATTCAACCGGGCGGTCGAAAATCACCCGTACCCGGGATGAGGCTTCGATCGGCTCCCAGCGGGCCACGGTTGGTCCGACGACATCGAGGGGCACGACGCCCGGCTCATGAACCAATTCAATTTCTCGTTTTCCCGTCTGCCCAAAGTTGAGATCCAATTGATAATTCAGCTCCGCGGCTCCGGTGCGAAGCTCGATTAGATTTCGCTGGATGACGAAACTCGGCGTACTAGCCACGCCAGGGGCCGTGCGGATCAAAAAGCTCACGGAGCTTTGGCCGCCGAGATTTACTAACCACGTCGGTCGATCCGTCGTCGGCCGGTGCACGCCGGCGGCCTGCATCAACTCCATCCCCGCCGGCAACTCTAACTCGAGCGTGCTGAGAGCACACGGGGGAATTCGCAAATCGAAGTGCAACCCGCCGGCCTCACGCCGCGATTGCAATGACCATTCCAACTCCAACAACGTTTGATTGCGCTCGACCAAGACTTGCAAGCCGGGATCGGCCAGCGGTTTTCCCAACTCGCCGACGATCGCCGCGCCGCCGTCCGCCCACTTCGCGGCCGTGAGCGCGGCGTTCCAAGGTTCTAATGGCAACAGATGCGACCCGCCAGCCGCGGTGCGAACAGTCCAACGAGCAGAGCCGCGAAGATGCTCGGCATCGAGCCGCGCGCGATAGGTCGTGTCAATCAGTTGTGCAGGCTGCCGTTCGAGACCGGCCGCCGCCCGGGCCACTCGTTCCTCGAATTTGTCGCGCGGCATGCGCACGAGAGCGCCGGGCTTTTGTTGTTCCCGTGCGAGTGCGGCCCGTTCGTCCGCGGCCACCTGCCTGCGAATCGGTATCGGGTCGGCGGCACTCACCGCCGGGGCAATCAACAACAACGCGAGCCAGCTTCGGTAGATGGTCATGCCACCGGCTCGCGCGTGGCTGTATGAATCGTGGAGGCGTGTTCTCCATCAACCGAGCCATTGACTGAAATCAATGGGGTTCGACGAATCGGCGCAAACACCGCGCGCTGTCCTGCGTATCGACGCCACAATCCCAGAGCTAACCATGCGAACGGCAAAACAATGAGTGCCGGCTCTGCCGCGACGAGTAGCTGCATCGCCAGTTGCGGACGAACCCACGCCCCACATAGTCCTGCGGCGACAACTAACAGGAGGGACGCCAATCGCCATTGTGACCAGCGGATTCGCGCTACTGCGAGGCCTAGGGTCAAGACAATCAGCGACATCATCAACAGCGTGCTCGTGCGCGGCAACAGCGTCAGGTGGATCGGCCCTAGCGGTGCGCTCCCAGCGAGCGTGGAAGGGAATGGATCGCCTCCCTCGAGCCCCGCTGTCCGACCAGAGCCCGAGAACCATCGCGCCAATGTAGCCGTGCGGTAACTAGCTAATGGCGCGAACAATCCGCGGTCCCAACCCCAGCGCACCGGGCCATCGAGCTCACCGGCGGGGTCGAATGCCAATAGCTCCGACGGCAACGCGATCTGCCAGCGCACCAAGCCGACTGGCATTTCTCCCACGGAGTGTGGCGGAGTAAAGGTCACCCGGCGGCCCGGTTCGCTATCCAAGCGGTAGGCGATGTCGAGTTTTTGCACGGGCCGGTCGGGCGGCGCCTCGATCCGCAGCGAAACCACATAGCCGGCATCACGCGTTGCGATGGCCTTATCATCGAGCAGAATGGAAACATCCGAAGCCGCGGGAGGCAATTCGAAACTGAGTTCGGCAGATCGCTGGGCTTTGAGCGCGTAACGGACCCGGAGCCCCATGCGTCCATCCGAATCGACACCCGCCTGGACCCAGACGCGCTGCGCGACGACCGGCGGCCCGTAACTTCCCGGCGCAGTGAGTCGCAGCGTCAAAGGCAAATTCTTGCCTCGTCCGCGCAGCGAGAGTGCTGGCAATACATCCGCATCGGCGAGTGGTGCGACCGGTTGTGACTGCCAGGTGCCGCGTTGTAATTCAGGCCAAACGCCGCCCCCCGCGAAGATGTGCGCATCCGCCACGCATTCTCCCTCGGGCCAAAACAGCGGCACCGAATATGTCTCCCGCGTGGACTCATTCGGAAGAGGTTCGGTGTAAGTCAACACAATGGGCGCTTCGCTCGTTGGTCGCGCAATCCATTCGCCAGGCCCCATGGCCGTCAGCCCCGCCCCATCGGCTCGCAAACGGTCGGCGGTTTGAGCGGGCCCACGCAAAGTGACGAGCCGAGTCCCGCTCGCCGGCTTGATCATTTCGCGGACCATCACTTGGCGATCATCGAAGCGCACGTCGATGCGCAGGGGAATGGCCGTCTCGACCCGCGAAGACCACCAATTCAACTCCAGCTTCGCCGCGCTGCGGCCCAACGCAGCCGAGAGGGTTCCTGATTTGTCGTCACGTTCGAGCGGCCGCTCCCAATCGCCCGTGAGTGCGCGGATGCCGCCGCGGACATCAAATCCCTCCGGCACCGATACAGCGATCGTGCCGCCGCGATCATTCGCTTGCAAAATTCGCGGCAACAAGAACGTGCCTGCGCTGGCTCGCGCCGCGGGTCGCACCGCGTCCACGGTCAGCGTGAACGGCTGCTTCTGCGGCTGCGTTAACCGCAGCGTCAGCGTTCGCCCGTCTTTCGATGGCGTTGATGACTCAATCAGTTCGGCGGGGCCAGGCTGCAGGTCCTGCCATTCCGCGGGCAGTTCCACCTCCACACGATCGACTGACGATCGCATAGGCCGGATGTCGAATCGGCTCGACAGTCGCCAGCCGGCTTCGTCGAGTTGCAGCGTGTGCGCCGCCGAGGCTTCAACCTCGCCGCGGATCGGCTGCGGGTCGAATTCGAGAATCGCCCCGTTCGCCGGCAGCGACCAATAGGCGAACGACTCCCGGCGTTCATCTCCCGCAGGGCCATTTTCATCGCGGCGGACAAGCTCGACCTTAGGCGACACATTGAGGCGATAGCTCGGCGGTGCGATCAAAGTCACGGTGCCGCGTTGGATGGCTGCCCCCAAGACGTGCACGCCATTGATGGGAAATGGCCGGCGAAACAGATTCGTTTGCAGCTCGACATCGACCGACAGATCTCCAGTGCCTCGCTGCCGGCGAATCGTCCAGATCCGTTTACCCTCCGAAGGGGCCTCGACGGTCGGCGGCGTTTCTCCCGGCCCGACGAGCGGCGTCACCTTGGCGTTCGGTGCCGCATTGAACTTGAACTCGCTGACCTCGCCGCGCAGCACCGTGAACGTCAACCGTGTCGTGGTGGTCACCGAACGATCTTCGAATCGCACCTCGGTAGTCGCGTCGCTGGTGAACATCGGCTGACCCGGCACCGGTGCCGGCGGCGGTTCCCAGGTGACATCCAATGTTTGGGCCGGCCCCAATACCAACACCGACTCGGCACCGCGCGGCGCTGGCTTGCCGTTGACCTGCACTTGCCGCGCACCTTCTGGCAGATTCACTTTCTCAAGCGTTGAAATCGCCGAGCCCGGCAGGCCGAGATGGAAGCCGCGCTCGCCTTTGACCCCGCGTGGCCGCAGCGGCACTTCGACTTCAACCGTGAGCGTCTGTTCCTTGTTGCCTTCGACTGACCAGACAAAGCCTTCGCCATCTTTGATTGGCAGAATAGTCGGCGTGGTGCCATCGCTGCCCGTAACCGAGACGGGCCGGCCGTATCGCAAGCCGAGGGCAATTACCGATCGTGCGCTCATCGGCTTGACCTGATACTTCGCGGTGACGCGAACGGCATCGGGACTGTTCGCCGGGTCGTGGTGAATTTGGAGGCGGCAGATGGCGGGCAACTCTGGCCGCTCGAGTGTGCCCTGCTTGCGCAGTTGGTCGGCTCGATCGAGCAGCTTGCGATAATCCTCGGGCGTGAGCACGATCGCATCGACCGCCGGGTTGGCGTCGCGCGGATTGTCGGTGATAAGAATGACGGTGCCGGCCGGCAGCTTGAGGCCATCGACCGATTTGGCGGCGGGTTTGGTCGGCTCCTGAGCGCGCACGGCCGCACCCATCAGCAGCCACGTGCCGATCAGGATTCGCGCAATGGTCCAACGATTGGGCATGCGGTGCCCCGGCGCGATAATGGAGGCGAACCTAGGTATTGAACCCCGGCTCCAACGGGCCGGCGAGCGCGACAAGACGGGAGTGGGCGATGCGTCGCGGCGTCAGCCAATTGAGCAGTTTCGACCGATCCAGTGTACCGCGAAAACGAGCGAGATGCACGGGGGCCGTAGACGATCGTGTCTCAGTTTGGTCTTTTGGTACTGACAGAGTTTGGCTTTTGACTTCAGGCCAACGGCCTGAGATTTCTCAGCCCAGGGCGCAGCCCTGGGTTAAGAAGCGCAAAGAGATGCAGGCTGAAGGCCTGCGATAGACTTGTCGCAGCCCTACAGGCTGCAAAACAATTCGCATGAATACCCAGGGCGTTGCCTGGGCTGAGAAATCTCACACCTTCGGTGTGAAGACGACCAAGACCAAACTTAGACAGTTACTTCTTGCCCCAAACGTTGCCCGTCTTTTCGCCGGTGCGGTCGATGCGAAATCGGCTCTCGCGTTCGCTAAGCTCGGCTGACACCTGGGTTTCTTTGCCACGCGGCACCTCGATTTCCATCCGAGCCGCCCGCTTGCCCGGCTCACCCGCCCAAACGACATACCGGCCCGGTTTCACTTCGAGCCACGCCCCGCGCGGCCCATAGCCGGCCGGCGTAGGCGCGGCGTTCTTGACACTGGCTTGGACCAATTCTTGTGCGAACGGAATTGGCACAGTGTCCGGAATCGCCTGTATTGTCTCCGCATCGGCGGCGAAGACGATGAACACCGTCTTCTCAAATGCCGCCGACATCTTGATCGCACCCATCATCGGGTCGAACTTACTTGCAGCCGGATCGGCCGAGCGAAGGTCGGCTGACATAAGCGACAAGATTGCAATGGCGAATATGGGCACTGACCAGTGTAGACGTGACATGGCATTTCTCCTGGGAGCTCAGGATTTACATTTCATCGTCGTACTGATCGGCCAGGCGTTTGGGAGCGGTGTTGCGCCACGCGGCTACGAGCGCTTGGCGAACGACCAACTCTTCGGCTGCGTCGAGCCGGACACTAGTGCAGCCTTGCTTGCCCCACGCGCCTTTGATCGGCTGAAACATTTTGGGCTCGCCGCGAACAAATAATTTTTGTTGCGCCGGCGTGAGCTTCACCATGCCCCATTCATCGCCCAGCGCACCGAGCGTCGCGAAGATTTTCCCCGCGACACGGAAATCCGGATGGTCCATGTGCGATGCTTCCGTTGTCTCGGGAAGGCTGAGCGCGAGTTCTCGAAAATCGTCCGCGGTCATGAACACACGAGGAAGTGGGAATCGATTTTGGTTCGTCGCTTATGTTATCGCGCGGAAAATAAAACAGGCCGAGGGGTCGTGCGAGTTCCCTCGGCCTTTGAAGGATGTGATTCAAAACCTAGCGGCTCTTATTGGGCCGGTCGCCGTTGTCGGATTTTGGGTTGATACCGCCGCGCCGCGGTTTGCCGCCGGTCGCCCGTTTGCCCGCCGGGGTGCCACCGACGGCGCCGCCGGAGCGGCCGGCGTAGGCGGAGATATCCACGTCGTCGGCGTCGAGAGTGGCGTCAAATTGCCCGCTTCCCAGAGCGTCGTCTAAATCCGGGACGGGATCGCCGGCGCCCACGGTGGAACCAGCCAATCCACCGACGGCTGTTCCGCCGCCGGCCGTGCCGGCCGCGTGACTGTCGCGCGGTTTGTGCCGGGGGATCGGGTCAAGCTTGGTCATCGATGGCCGATCATCCGGCACGCCCGAGGCCGGTCCGCCCGATGGAGCGGCCATCGGCTCGCCGGCCAATTGTGGTCGGCCGTTATTCAAATTGACGTCCACGCCGTCTTCGAGTTCTTGGGCGCAACGCGTGCAGTGCCGGGTATAAGGTAGCGCTTCGAGCCGGGCCGCCAAGATCTTCTTGTGGCAATGCTCGCAGGTTCCAAACGTGCCATCATCCAGGCGGTGAAGGGCGGCGTTGATCTCATCCAGAATGTACTCTTCATTCTCTAATAATGTGGCGCTGAGTTGCTGGCTATAAACGCCCGAACCGATGTCGCCGAGGTGCATTGGCGAATTCGAGATGTTACCGCCTGAGTCGCCGCCCGTCGTCGAGCGGGCCTGTTCTTCCAGGTCCGAGGTGACATTACGAATCCGGGCGGCCATCTTCATGAGCCGATCCCGGTATTGAGCATTTTTCATGAGGCCTCCCGAGGGGGTTTCCTGGCCGGCGAAACGGGCTGTGATTAACCGCTATTCGCTGCATTCGGCATGCCAACTTCACTCCGCAGGCCGCGCCGGCTACAATCCCCAGCAACCCCGGGAGGAATTGATCCATGTTCGACCGCATGTCCAACGGTTGGCACGTCGCTTCACAGAGTTGGGGCGTTTTGCGCGAAGATAAGCAACTGGTGATCTTCCCGATCCTGAGCGGACTCGCGGCCGCCTTGGTCTTGGCCGGCTTCGCACTGCCCGTCTTCCTGATGCCGGGTGTGCTGCAGAGCATTCAAAATGCGATTGGCGTCGGCGCTAATGGGCAACCCAGCCAGACCGCCCGGGTGCTCGCGATCGTAATCGCGTTCGCTTACTATTTCTTGAACTACTTTGTGATCGTGTACTTCAACACTGCGCTGGCCGCCTGCGCGATCTATCGTTTCCGCGGTGGCGAGCCGACCGTGGGCTTGGGGTTCCGCATGGCGGGCGAACGGCTGCCGCAAATCGCTGCTTGGGCCTTCCTCGCCGCGACTGTCGGCTTGCTTCTCAACATGGTGGAAGAGCGATCGCAATGGCTCGGCAAAATAGTGGCCGCGATCCTCGGCGGCCTGTGGACCGTGGCGACTTACCTCGTTGTGCCGACGCTCGCCGTCGAAGGCCTGGGACCGATCGATGCACTCAAGCGATCGACGGCACTCATTCGGAGCGTCTGGGGTGAAGGGCTCACCGGCAACTTTAGCATCGGGATGGTCGGATTCGTGCTATCTATTCCGGCATTCCTAGCCATCTTCGCCGCGGTGATGTTGCAACTGCCCGTCCCCTTGATGGCCGGCATCGTCATCATCGCCGTGGTGTATCTCATCGCCGTCGCCGTGATCGTTTCGGCCGTGAAGCAAGTCTTCATCGCCGGGCTCTACGTTTACGCTACCGAGAAGCGCGTGCCGCACGGCTTTGACCGCGCCTCGATGTCGTCGGCGTTCGCCAGCAAAAGCTAACGGGGTCCGCCGAGCGATCTCGTAAGCGGCCAAAGGTAACACCCAACTGCACCAGGCGGCGACGACATACGCCCGCTCGGGGTTTGAGACACCGATCAGCCCGGCCGCTCCCGAAATGAGCCGCAGCGCCACTGCCGAACAGATCAGAATGTAACATCGTGACATCCAAAGGCGATGTTGGACGTATTGCCGGCGCCGCGCATAGACGACGCCAAGAATGGCACACACTGCAGTCGCCGCGCTCAACACCACAAAGCTCAGCCCCGCTGGCCAACCGCCGAACGCGTGCCGCGACATCACCACGCTCGTCGGCAACACGAACAGCAGCAACACCGCCACTTGCACCCGGCCCAAATAACGGTGCAGCCGACCGAAACGACGGCGCACATGTTCGCTCAGCAAAATCAATCCGTTTACCAACACAATGGGCCCGGTGACGATGTGCACGTAAAACGCGGCCGGGTATTCGCCGGCAAATGTCTTCTCGCGCCCGAGCAGAAACAGCGAATCAAAATTAGGCGGAAAGTAGTCCGGATAGTTCGCCAAAATCGTGATCAGGACTCGGAGCACCATGGCCACGGCGAGCCACTGAGCAATCGCAGTCAGTATTCGAGTTCTCACCAATCGGTTCCAAGCTCTTCTTTGTCCGCAATGGTGATGGCCGCCGCGAGAGTCTTTGCGCTGATCATCATGCTGACTGAACGAGTGGAGCAATCAGCCAGCGCAACGATCATTCCGCTGGCGTGCCCACCGAATGGCCGGCCATCATATTGGACTGGAATTTCAGTGGGCTCAAAGCCGCGCACGGTTGAGGCCCCGCCGCGGGCCCACGGTCCAAGATTGGCCCGCGTCTCGGCCAGTGCGATTGTGTTCGAGGTCCCATCTTCGATCATCGCGTTGGACGTGTAACGATCGTAGCCCATGAAGCCATTTCCGACTGCGCGCGCTGGCCGCGTAGCGGCGTCATGGCCGATACCAGCCATCGCCACATAATGCGTCACCATGTCGCCGTTGCCGTCCTCCTTTGCCGCGGGACAGAGGAACGACTTGATGACAGTTTGAGACGATGCCAGATTCGCTGTGTAGCCTTTTTCGAAATCGAATTGCCGGAACAATGAATCCTGTTCCAACATCGGCAGCACCGCGACCATCCAACTGAACCGCCCCTCTGGTGTATCGCCACCTCCCTGGCAACCGGTCGGGAAATGTTGGCCGATACTCGGTTGACCCGCCGAGATGTTCGGGACCGGTTGACTCACATCGCAATAGTTTTGCAGCGCAATCATCACTTGTCGGAGATTGTTCTGGCACCGTGTACGGTTGGCCGGTTCGCGCACTCGCCGGACCGATGGCAGCATCAGTCCGACCACAATCACGCAGATGCCGATAACGACGAGCACTTCGGTTAGGGTGAACCCATGGCGTGTGGACCAAGACATGACGTGGTCCTCGATTCAGATGTGGGGGCGGATTGATCTTAACTCGCTTGGTGGTCTATGAAAGGCCAGAACGCCCGTCTTAAGACACTTCTCATATGCGGGTAAGAGAGCAATGCCCCAGGTCAGGTGGGCGCCTGACCGTCGCCCATCTCACCCCGGCAATTAACCATGTGCCGGGGCCCGGTAGGAGCCGGCTTCGGAACGGAATGCGATGGCGACGCGGTTCCAGGCGTTGATGGCCGCGATGGCCCACGTGAGGTCGGCCAGTTCCTTTTCCGAGAAATGGCCGCGGACCTTGTCGTAGATCGCGTCCGGAGCGTGCCCATCGGTGATGTTCGTCAGGGCTTCAGTCCACGCCAACGCGGCCCGTTCCCGGTCGATGTAGTAGGAGGCTTCGCGCCAAGCGTTCAGTCCATAGAGCCGCGGCTCGCTTTCGCCGGCCGCGCGGGCATCCTTCCAGTGCATGTCGATGCAATAGGCGCAGCCATTGATCTGCGATGCCCGCAGTTTCACCATGTGCAGCAATGTCTTGTCGAAGCCGCTCTCACGAAGGTAGGTCTCCAAAGACGACATCGCTTTGAAGCTGCCTGGCGCGACCTTCCAATATTCCATCCGCGATTTCATGTCCCGTCTCCTTTATCACACTTGGTTCCGCAACTTCAAACACGTCCACTGATTCGTGCCTGACCGCGCACTATCTCATTAAGTCAGATCGGCGCGAACGGCGAGGTGCATCCTTTGGATGACCAAAGCCGCATATCACCCAAAGTAGTTGCGCTGCGATAATCTCAGTTCAGGCCCGCCAGTAACTGATGAACCCATTGCCGGCGTTGCTCATGCTCGCATTGCTCGCCAGCATCGCGGCACTGTCGAACACGAACAAGGCAACGCCCGTAGCCGACGTCCAGGCCCGCCATCGGCACAGATACGAGAACGCAAGCAACGGTGGGATCAACACCAGTGCCCCTCGGATAACCGCCCACTGATTCTCCACGAACAACAAGGGCTCGAACAGCATCATTGCAACGATGTACAGCAAACAGGCAATTCCGACCGCCCTCGGGTACCCCATCACATCTCTATCGCCGTCGCGTAACGGTGCGATCGAGCCGACCAATAGTAGCACGACAGCGACACCAGCTACTGCTGTGTAAGCGTTCGGCGGCTTGCCAGGGTAGTATTCCCGGCCCCACCAACAGCCGAGGATGACGACCGCCACTTGCACCGTCGCCACGGATAGCTTCCGGCGGTTACTCAAGAATTCGCCTCCCATGAGGAAATTCACCATTCGAGTTTAGGACGCGTGGGACGTCAGCAGACTCACCAAACGCCAAGATAATTTTAGTGTCGTTACTTGGACTGTTGCCGAGTGGTAATCACGTCGGAATCGGCTCGGTCATTTTCGGTGTACACCAGCGGCGGGTAGCACGCATAGGCATTGAGGTCGGCATAGTGCCGGTTCATCGTGGCTGACATCGCGAAGTTGCCGACCATTCGGTCGATCGCGCGAATGAAGATCGACTCATTCGTGAGTGGAAAACACAATTCCAACAGACTTTTTGCGCCCTTCGGCGAAACCGAATAGCACACCAAGGCAAATGCACCGATCAGGCGCAACGGAACCACGTCATAAGCTTGTTCCCGAAAGGCCGGGATGCGCTGGCGGAGCGTGAGTGGATCAAACGTAGTCACGGCGTCTTGCAAACTGCCAAATAGCTTGACGTGGAGGAAGGAATCCATGTTCCAGCCCCACAGAATCAGATCCCAGTCGGCCGGCAATCGTTGCAAAACACCCGAAGCCTTCTGGGCAAAACTCCGATTGAACAAGGCATCATCTTCGGCGACCGTCAACACGACCTGCTCGCTCGCGGCTCGTTCCCAAAGCAATTTGTGCGACAACGCATTGCCAAGTGCGCCCGGAGTAAATTTCTTCAATGGCTCTTGGATTACCCGGTCGCGAATCAAATCCTCGTTGCAAAGCTCCGCACCAACGATCCCCTCAACTCGTTCGAATCTTGCCAGTCCCTGATTTTCTTTCAGGAACCTCTCTCGGCGATCGACTCGCCGGGCGAGGTTGAGGTAATGAACGGTGATGAGCTGCGGATCCGTCATTGGCTCACCTGCCGAGTTGGGGAACTGATGGCTAGCTGACGGTAATCTCAACCACCGTTTCGAGGTCCACACCGACCCAAGCCTCCTCGGAGACTCGGCCGACGGTCACCTCAACCTTACCAAGTGGGGCCTCGACCGAGGCTGTGCCGTCCTTGTCAGTGACGGCGGACTTTCCACCTCAGACAAAGCCGCACCCGCGGACCATCACCTGCTGGTCATTGCACGGGCGGCCATTGCGCCGCCGGACAATCACTGTCAGCAACCCTTTCAGGAGAACATCGCCGTCCAAGGGAGACCATTCGCTCATCGTTAGTCCCTCCGTCGCCGCACGATCAAGCTCACCGTCTTATGAAATGTTCAACACTTACAATTTACTCGGCCGACCGCCCGGAAAGCCAGCCGCGCCGTTTGTGCCGCGCCAGGGTTTCAGCGTAACAGCCGGTGCAATACAGCTTCCAATCGGCGAGCGCGTCGCCCCGGTCCGTCCAGCCCCGATCCTCATCGAGCACTGCATCGCATGCCTCGCACCACGCCTGGGCCGGCTCCTCAGATTCGGTCTTGATCGCCCAGTACCCCAAGCCAGTGCCCTCGCGCAAGTGCCGGCAGATACTGCAGTAGGCCGTGACCCCATGCCGAGCGCAATGGATCGCCAACGGGTGCGTCTCCGGAACTTGCTTGGGTCGCCGCGCCACGAATCCTCCCCCCCGAAACATGAAGCTCACCGGCCTGCAACGACCGACTGCGTTCAAACTACACGCTATCTTCGTCGGGGGCAGGTGTAGTTAGTGTTTCCGACGAACTCGTTTGCTTCTTGCGCAGGCGCAAAACTGTAAGCACCAAAGCGATCGTGGCGGGCACGCCGAACAGCAACACCGCTTCGGATGGATACAGAAACGGATGCTCGATGCCTTTGACTCGAGGCGGAGTGACATCGAACAAACCGAAGACCCACAAGAGCGCTAAGCTGCCGACAAAGACCAAAGCGAGTGTGCGGGGAAATGAGTGTTTTGTCGAAGGCGCGTAATTGGCCCAGCCCGCGCATGCAGCGAATACTGAGCATACCAAGGTGATACGAGGCAACCAGCTCAGAACGTCCTTGAGATCGTATTCGCGGTCAACCATCGAAGTCTTGGTCATCGCCCACCGACAAAGGAGACACCCAAACGATAGACCCACCGCCAAACCCGCGCTCGCCACTGCCGCCACGCCCGCAGCGATCAAGCCGCGGGAGACTCTCAGGGTTGGAGGGTTAGGGGCGTGCACTGGGGCTTTCTCGTTATCGCGACCACTGACAAGATGGGCACACGAACTTTTATTGCCTCGAGCATTCTCTCAAGGGGACGTCACTTTCAGCGGAGCCTCAAAAGTCGCTGTCTTCTTGCTAATTCGATCGGTAACGGTCATGCGAACGACGAAGTCACCCGGCCTCGTTAGTACGCACAGGCTTGAATTGCGTCCTTTTGCCTTCCTGATCAAAGACCTCTACCGTCACGTCACTTTCAAGCTTCCCATCCGCGCGCTCGAAGCCGATAATCCACATGCGGTAGTGAAGCGCTAGGCCAACGACACCGCTAACCGGTGCCGGAACCGTGAATTTGTTGTCGTAGAAAAACTGGGGCGACACGATGGCGAATTCGGTCGTCTTTAGATGAATTTTCCTTTCGAACCCCGTCTCCTCCGCTGAGACGTTATCCCTATAAGTCACCTTGAAAAGGTATTCGCCGGCACTCAATGACTCCGGCAAAAAGAAAGCCAAAACGTTGGGCAAGGGGTCAATGCCGAATGCCATGGAGCCCTTGAAGGGCAGTTTTTCCGATTTCACCTCCTTGCCCTGCGCATCCAGCAAAGCCCAGATGCAATTGACATCAAGCGTCCCGTCGTTGGCTTTGGCGCCCTTGACATTGAAGCGGAATACCACCTCGTCGAATGGGTAGAATTCGAGTGTCTTGCGGACAGGTCCGAGTCTGCCGTAGCAAGCCTCGATCTTCTCGACTTCCAACTTGCCAAAAGCCGGCGAAGTCACCATTAGTAGTAGCACCGTCACCAAAGACCCGCGGCGCATAAACTCACCTCATATTTTGGTAATCAATCCGGCTAATTTTGCCGCCTCTCCGTTCACTCCCCCGCTGGCGGCCCGCCCAGTATCTCCGGCTTGCCGAACAACTGCAGATCCACTTGGCCGCGGACTTCGCTTTCGACGAGGCGCACGCGGGATTCCACTTCGCGCAGCTTCGCTTGCATGACGCCGAGCTTCGCTTCCATGTCGTCACGCTCTTTCGGGCGCGGCACCTCCGGGTAGCCGAGTTGCCGCTGCAGCGCGGCAAACAGATACAACGGGTCCCGGCCACGGTTCGCCCGGGCGATCTTGCCTTCCTTCTCGCCGAAGAGCGGCGGCAACGGCGGTTGATACGTCGGGTCGGTGCGTCGCTCGTCGGTGACGTACATTTCCGAGCGCACGAAAATCAAGTCGGCGAAATCGACCGAACCAACCCGCGAGCGCACTTGATCGATGTACTTCGCCCAATCCGGATCAAAGAGCGGATCGGCCGCCATCGACGTGAGGCCTTCGTCGTAACCCAAGCGGTTGCGGGCCAAGCTCTCGAATTGGTACACGAACAAGCCCGGCTTGGTCGGCCCGGCCGCACGGTACTGCGCCTCGCGCTCCAAGACCAACAGCGCGGTGTTGGTCGTGAAGCGTACGTTGTCCGCTTCCGCCTGCCGGATCACGAACGCCTGGAACGGCGTGAAATAGTGCCCGAGCCGGCCAAACCCGCTGGCAAGTGAACCCGTGTGCTTCAGCTCGGTGGCGAGGAACTGAATCGCCATCGGCAACCGGGTGGTGGCGAGGATCTCCTCGTGCAACCGCTCGAGGATTTCCTGGGCCGCGAGTGCGTCGGCCACCCGCTCCCGGAACGCCCGGAAAAAATAAACCTGCTCGATGTACTCTTCGCGATCGAGAATTGCGGCCATGGATTTATTGTAATGCAAAAGAATTTGAACCGCCGAGAACGCCGAGAGCGCTGAGCAAATACCTTCTTGGTATTCTCTGCGCTCTCTGCGTTCTCCGCGGTTCAAATTCTTAAGCGGATTTGCGGGCCTCCCCGGCGCCCGCCACCTCGATCACCACGCCGCCGATCCGCACGCGGTCGCCGGCATGCAAGTCGGCCTCCTGCACCCGGACGCCGTTGACGAAGGTGCCGTTGGTGCTCGCCAGGTCGATCACCCGCCAACCGGTCTCGGTGCGCACGAACCGGCAATGTCGCCTGCTCACGTCGGGCATGGGCAGTTGGAGGTCGGCCTCGGAGTGCCGGCCCACCAGCAAGTTGTCCTTATTGGAATCAACGCGCGGGCTGTCGTTGGTGCCAACAAATCGCAGGATGTGAGGTTCTTCGGCCATGGACAGCCCCCGGATCCGGAACGAGCGGGCATGACTCTATAATCGACCAACCGCGCCCGCGCAAAGAGCAACGTCCGAACACTTCGCCATCTTTGCCACACCCCATTCACTCCTACGACCGGTGCACCGGGCATCTCGCGCACAACCGCCAAGGTCGCAGCCATAATTTGTGTCTTCCCTGGTCCCCGCTGTTTTACCAAAGCCCGCAGTCGGTCAGAATTGTCGGACGGCTGACTCACACCAATTGTTTCATGAGGAGACATCGCATGAGGCTGGCACCGATTGCACGGGCGATGCTCGCGCTCGCCGCTCTCGGCTGGGGCGCGGTTGCCCAAGCGGCGCACTGCGGCGCGGCGGATTACCCTGACACTGTTGCTTGCAATGATCAATGCGCGTCCCCACCGGTGCGCTATCGGGTGAGTTATCAGCCGATCGTCGAGGAACATACCCAGACTTGCTACCGGCCCGTCTACCAAACTGTCTGCACTCAGCAGGCTTACACGGTAATGCGGCCTGTCTATGAACAGCAGATGCGCGAAGAGATCGTGCCGTGTACCCGCAAGGTCGTTGAGTGTATCGACGTGCCGTACACCTACACGACCTGCCGGCCCGTCTACGAGCAGCACTTCCGCACCGAGCAATACTGCACCTGCCGTCCGGTCGTGCAGTGCTACCAGGTGCCGATCCACACATGCTCGTATCACCCGGTTTATGAGCAGCACTTCCGCCGTTGCGTGCAGACCTGCTACCGCCCGGTGACGCAGTGCTACCAAGTCGCGATCCCCTACTGCACTTATCACCCCGTCTACGAACAGCACGTCCGCTGTGTGCCGTACACGGTCTATCATCCGCAAGTGCAGTGCTACCAAGTCGCGATCCCGTACTGCACCTATCGGCCCTGCTATGAGCAGCATTGCCGGACTGAGCAGTACACCGTCTGCCGGCCCTGCGTGCAGGAGTACCAGGTGCCCGTGCACACCTGCTCCTACCACCCGGTGTACGAGCAGCATTGCCGGACCGAGCAGTACGTCGTGTGCAAGCCCGTCGTGCAGGAATACCAGGTGCAGATCCCGTATTGCACCTACAAGCCGTGCTACGAGCAGCACACCTGCACCGTGCCCGTCACACGCTACGTCACGGTGCAAGAGCCGCGGCAATACACCTACAAGACCGTCTGCCACGAGCCGTGCTGGACCGAAGAACCGGTGCAAGTGTGCTGCGGCGAGTGGGTGACCGAGCGGAACTACGTCCCCGGCCCGACGATCACGCGCTGCTGCCGTCAGCCCGGTTGCTGGACGTTCGATCCGTGCACCTGCTGCTCGCACTACTGCCCGGGTCCGGTGACCCAAGAGCAGGTGCAATGCCCCGGCCACTGGTGCTGCCGCAAGGTGTGGTGCCCCCGGACCGAAACGCACATGGTCCGCAAGTGCCACATGGTTTGCAAAGAGCAGTGCCACACTTGCAACTACACGGTGTGCAAGTGCGTGCCGGTGACCGAGTGCGTGCAGCATTGCTACACGACTTGCAAGATGGTTCGTGAAGACCACGTCCGCTGCGAGACGCGCCGCTGCTGCTACTCCGTGCCGGAAGTGCATTGCCGCCAGGTGCCGTATACCACGTGCCACATGGTCCGCCAGGATCATTGCCACTACGTGACGCACCGCCGCTGCTACATGGTGCCGGAAGTGCACTGCCGTCAGGTGCCTTACACGACCTGCCACATGGTTCGGGAGAACCACGTACGGTACGAGACTCGCCGTCACTGCTACGTGGTCCCCGAACAACGCGTGATGCAGATCCCGTATTGCACCTGCCACATGGTCCGCCAGAATCATGTGCGGTATGAGACGCGCCGCTGCTGCTACATGGTGCCCGAGTGCCGTGAGTACTGCGTGCCGTATTACACCTGTCACATGGTGCGTCAGGACCACTGCCACTACGAGACGCGGCAATCGTGCCACTGGGTGCGCGAGGTTCACTGCCGTCAGGTGCCGTACTGCGTGTGCCGGATGATCCAAGAGTGCCACACGGCGGTGCGGAAGTGCTACCAGACCCGCTGCGTGACCGAATGCGTGAAGGTCTGCAAGCCGTACTGCACCTGCCGGATGGAACCGATGACCTGCTACCGCACGGTCCCGGTCACCACCTGCTCGATGCAGCCGTACTGCGTCAGCTACAAGACCTGCCGCTACGTGCCGGTCTGCACGCCCTGCTGCGAGAGCGAATGCTGCTGTCCGACGAAGTGCTGCAGTTGGAAAGGCCTTTTCCAGCGTCGGCTATGCAACTCGTTAAGTTCCGGCTGCGAATGCGGTCAATAAGTTAGGGAATGCCCCCACAAGCCCACGGGTCGCAACCCGTGGGCTTTTTTTTGTTTTGGCGAGCCGGGTTGCGTAAGCGCCCGGTGGTGTTTGACATGTGCAAGTGCACCGGGCGCTTACGCAACCCGGCTCGCCAAGAATTGTCGCGGAAATAGGCTAAAACCATGCACCCCAAACTCCGCATCGGCGCGGTCGAATACCTCAACGCCAAGCCGCTCATCTACGACCTCCAACGCATCGCAGCCGATTGCGAGTTGATCCTCGATTTGCCCAGCCGGCTCGCCGATCGCCTCGCGGCCAACGACTTGGACGTCGCCCTCGTCCCCGTGATCGAATACCTCCGCGCCGGCAACTACGCCCTCGTGCCCGACATCGCCATTGCCACCCGCGGCCCCGTGCTCAGCGTGACACTCTTCAGCAAAGTGCCCTGGAAAGAAATCCGCACCGTCGCTCTCGACGAAGGCTCGCGCACCAGCGCCGCCCTGGCCCAAGTGATCCTTCGCCGCCGGTACGACGTCCGTCCACGCTTCGAACATCTGCCGATCGATGCTGATCCCGAATCGGTGCCGACCGATGCCGTGCTCCTGATCGGCGACCGCGCGATGCACGCCTGCCTGGCCGGCCATCCGTACGCCTACGACCTCGGCGAAGAATGGGCCGACTGGACCGGCCTGCCCTTCCTCTTCGCTGTCTGGGCCGTGCGCCCCGGCGTGCCGCTCGACCGCGTCACCGCTGCGCTTCAAGATGCCAAAGCGCTCGGTCTCGCTAACGTCGGCACCATCGCCGAGCGCGAAGCGAAACGCCTCGGCCTCGGCGCCGGCTACTGCCGCCGCTACCTTACCAACGTCATCCGCTACGACTTGGGCCCGCGCGAATTGGCGGGCCTGCGAAAGTTCAACACGTGGGCGACGGAGTTGGGGCTGATTCCGAAGGACGCCGCCTGCGGCGACCCTACGGGTGCGCCCCTAAACAATCTCGCACCCGTTTAGCGCCTCATGCACTTTCTCATCGACGCGAGTTTGCCGCTCGGAGCGCGATCGACCACCGAAAAAAACCTCTGTTGCAACCCAAACTTTTCTTTGACAACGCCCCCGGAATATCGAATACCTTCCTGGGCCGCATTCACGCGGCTGTCACTTTTGCTGGCCCAGGTCCTATGTCTGGCTTCATTCCCCAATCTGTTGTTCGTGCGGCTGAGATGCGCGCCATGGGTGCGTCTTGGTCGGCGGCCTCTGCAGAAGCAGGTTGGAGCGTGGCCGGGCTGAAGAAATGGATTCGCGACCATCCTCAGATCTGGGCCCGCGAATTAGGACGGTTTCGTCGGGAGAATCAGGAGGCGGCCGGCGATGAAGCGGTCGCGGTGTTGCGCAAGCAGCTCCGCGCGACAGAAGCGAAGACCGTCTTGCAAGCCGCCGTCGTACTGGCGGGTCGCTTCGCTCCACGTCGGGGTCCAGTGCGAAAGGCGGATGCGAAGGATTCGAGCAACATGGAGGAGTTGCTCGAAGACGACAAATGGATCAAAGCCATTGAAGCCGTCGAGGCGGAAGGGGCTTTGCCGTCGGAGGCTGGGGCCTCAGAAGCTGGCTGACAGAAAGGATGGCAACGATCGATTGTGTCTCAGTTTGGCAATGATTTGCATTCACACCAAAGGTGTGAGATTTCTCAGCCCAGGGCAACGCCCTGGGTAAAGTGACATTTTCCGATGCAGGCTGAAGGCCTGCGATAGTCTGAGCCCTTCAGGCTGATATCGTTTTCGCGTGGTGACCCAGGGCTGCGCCCTGGGCTGAGAAATCTCAGGCCCTTGGCCTGAAAATCAAACTGACGCACATTTGACCTTGAAGAGACTGCTTGGGTGATGCGGGCGCACAACTGTTCGCCCTAATGCGGTCGTCGCAGACGAACACCACCACCACTACTACCACCACCGCAAGCGACGACCGGGCGGCCAATTCCACTGCTCGCCCGGCAAAGCCGCCCTTAAACACAAGGCGGCGAGCTTCGTCAACTTCTCAATCGAGAATTCAGAGGAGCGCGTGCTCCTGCTCGAAGCGGAAGATTCACCAACAACAACTCAAACGCCCACTTCGTCCGCATCATCCCAGGCACCGCTGCGCGCACAAGTTCGTGCTTAGAAAGGCAGAAGTCTGAAATGAGATTGCGCTCACCGAAACGCCGGCGGCTCTTCGCGTTTACAGCTTGGGAAATCCAATTGCCGGGCGAACTTCGCTGCCTCGGCGGCGCCGAAGTCGCGGTCCAGGCCAGCGTCGTGAAAATCGACCGAGAGCGGGCCATCGTAGCCGACCGCATTGAGAGCTCGCATGAAATTCTCCCAGTCTACGCCGCCGCGTCCCGGAGCGCGAAACTCCCAACCGCGGCGCGAATCACCGGACGAGAAGTACGAATTCAACAGACCCGATCGTCCGTTGAGCAGGATCGCGACATCGCGCAGGTGCACGTGGTAAACCCGCTCGCCGAAGTGCCGCACGAACGCGGCGGGGTCCACGCCCTGCCAGTGCAGATGGGCCGGATCAACGCAGAAGCCGAATTCCGGCCGGCGATCGATCGAATCCAACAATCGTTCCGAACTGTAGAAATCAAACGCCAGTTGGCCCGGATGCACCTCGCAAGCGAACCGGACTCCGGTTTCGTGACACACGTCGAGAATTGGATGCCACGTCGCAGCGAAATCGTGGAAAGCCCGCTCAACCTGCTCCGCGGACGGCCCCGGATGGCCCACGACGTAGGACCAGATCGGCGAGCCAGTGAAGCCGCTTACGGCAGAAGCGCCAAGTCGTTGCGCGGCGCGAATGGTGGCGACCATTTCATCCACCGCCCGGCGGCGCACGCCGGCGGGATCGCCGTTGCCCCAGACATGCTCAGGCACCAGATCGCGGTGGCGTTCGTCGATGACATCGCCGAGCGCTTGGCTCAATCGATGAGCCGCGATGACCGGCGCTTGCAGTTCGTGAGTGGACAAACATGCCAGCTTGCGGGTTGCGTAGTCGCTGTCGTCGAGGAGCCGGTGGATATCGAGATGATCACCCCAAATGGCGAGCTCAAGGCCGGCGTAGGACCAGGAGGACGCTCGGCCCGCCAGTTCCTCCAGCGGCAGATCGGCAAACGGTCCGCTGAACAGAATGATTGGCCGCGGCATCATGCCTTCCTTGCAATATGCTTCGTGGCGGGGTCTGAAGCTTCTTCCATTTCGTGGCACACTCTGAGGCCCCTGCATTCTTGGGTCGCATCTGGCTTATGCATTTCGTGGCCGGGTCTGAGGTCGCCCTCAGCGACCGAAGGCCCGGTTGAACCCGCAAGCGCTTGCCACTCCACCGGGGCATCGAAGACTCTGCCCCGGCCACGAAATCCAGGGACCCTGGCGCGGCCACGAAGTACAAGGACCCTGCCGAGCCACGAAATACAGGGACCCCCGCTACGAAATGCAATGGCCCTGCTGGAGCCACGAAATACAGAGACTCGGCTTGGGCCACGTAATGCCAAAGCAGAAACATTACCCGCCTGGCTTGTATTCCGTCGTTTCCGGCGATGCGGGCGTCGGCGTTCGCAGCGTGGGGGCATCCACCATCTGGGTCTGCGGCCCGTTGCTCATGGTCGCCGATGGAGCCGATGGTGGCGGCATCAGCGGCTCATCGGGGAAATCTTCATCGGTATAAACTTCGTCGGTTTCGGTGTCATCCACGCGTTGCCGCATGAGCAGGTAGATCATCGTGCCCGCGGTGAAGAAGTAGCTGTAGCCAAAGCCGACGATGAGAAGAACCGCGAGCTTCAACCACAATCCGACCAGATATGCACTGGCTCTGTTCCACCAGTAGGTGTGTTCATTCAAATAAGTCGTTCGCTCGGCCGGAGTCGCATATGTCTTCAATTCGGGACGATCCACCAACAAATCGTGCCATTCATAGGTGGCGGGGGCGTAGACGAACAGGTGATCCACACGACGACTGCTGTAATACTCAGTGCCCGGCGTTTGGCCCAGCGACCATTTGGTGAGATAGACCACCAACGATCCCATGAATGCGACGAAAAATACGACGACCATGCCATAGGCAATTGCAACAATGCCCGACCACACATAGGCCCACGGCGATTGATAGACGTAGTTGTAAGAGCGCGACAGCGCGTCGAACGTGTCGGAACCTTCGGCGCTAATCGTCGGATACATGAGGGGGTAACCAACCAAGCCAACCAACAACAATGCTTGTGCCAACCCCAGAAGCATTGGCACTATCCAAAGCACGCCGTCCACCAAGTCGCCCAGGATCGGAATCAGGTGGATGAGGCCGAAGATCATGATGATGATCGTGATGCCAGCCACCATGACCAAAGGCACAAGAGGCGCGGACAAATAATGCACATAACGGTTCATGGCGAAGCGCAAAGCGTCACGCATGCTGCCTGCGTCTTTACCGGCGAGTTGCAGTACGGCAATGCGAGTAATCGCGCCGCCAAAGAGCGCCCAAACGGCCAGCGTCCACAACGTGCCGACGAGCAAGTAAATCCGAGTGACAAAGTCGGCCCGCGGATTGAGTAGGAGGATCACCGGCTTAAGAAACTTGACGAGCGGTTCGAGCAGAACGGGTGCTTGCTCCGTGACGACCCACTCCCAAAATCGACCCGGCTGATAAAGCGGACCGTGAACGCCGCCTTCTCGATAACTCCCAGTCACCAAGAGAAAAGGATTTGGACCTCGATCTTCATTCCAAGGCCGGACGCGAAATATGCCCGGCTGCCGTTCCCACGGTTCGGCGGTGTCGGTCCGGGGTGCGCCGGCGAGGGCATGAAAGAACATGTACTGTTCGCGGTCGCGGAGATAAGTTTTTTCGAGTTGGGGATTGTTCTGCGCGGCCTCCGCGCTGGGCGGCGTCGGGGCACTTCGCATGCTCGCGACCGCTGCACTCCAAAACCACCAACCCACCCACATCAACACGATGCCAGCGGCTGCTAAGAGAAGCTTTTTGTCGAGAGCCACTTGGGCGGTGCGGAAGAGATCTGTCCACCACCACCTACGACCAGTGCCGCTGAGCCCATCGGCCATGCCCAACTCCTTTGCCCTGAGGGGTTCTCGTCGGGTGGATGTTATACCCAAGCGGTGGGCAGAAAACAGTGGTCAGCGGTCAGTGGTCATCAGTCGGAGAAACGAAAAAACCCCGTGGATTTCACGGGGTTTGAAGCATGTCGTTTCAGTTGGCCTCAAGGCAGTCCTAGAAGATGAACGCGATACCAGCGTTGAAGCCGTCGAGATACCGCACGCCGCGGTTCTTCCAGTCCGGATCCAAGTTGCGGAAGTCGAAGGCAATCGGTTGATCGGCTGCGACCGTGTTGAAGAAGGACATGAAGTTCCAGCCAGCGCGAATCTGCACGCTCTCCCACGGATACCAGTACAGATTCACGTTGGCGTTAACTTCCGGAACAAAGGAGAAGTTGGTCGCCGACTTTTTGGCTCCGACGTTGCGGTCGCCACGCTCGTAGGCGGCTCGCTCTTTGACAATGTCGGCGAGGCCCGCGGCGTCGCCTTCGAAGGCAATCGCGAAGCCCTTGCCGATGTAGCGATCCGCACCGATGCCGACGAACGGTCCGTACATACGGTTGGAGACAATATTGGAGTAGGTGGCAGTGTCCTGTGGTCCAGCGTTGCCATTGAAGTCGGTGGACACGGTACGCCACTGGAAGCGTTCCCAGATCCAGGCGAAGCGACCACCTGCGCGACCGTAGATCCGGCAACTGTCGTTCTGATACCAGGGCACCTTGCCGGCGATGTCCACTTGCTCGTACCGCTGGGTAAAGCTGATTGACATGTTCGTGGCACCATTCCAGATGCCCGCGAGCGACGTTGGATTGCCCAACGCGATTTTGTCTGCCGGCCCGCTGAACTCCACCGGGGCGTTGAAGACTGGTGAGAGTAGCAATGTATCGACAACGTTCGGTCCAACCGCGAAGTTCGGCGGGAACAGTGACGCTCCCGCGGAATAGGTGGCTTCGTGTATGTGAAGCCATTTCAATTCGACGGCTGCACCGGAATCGAACTTGTAACCGAGTGATATCGCCCAGCCAGGTTGATATGACTCTTGCTGGCGGAGGTCATCGGTTGCGAGCGCCTCATTACCACTGCCGTATCGCGTGCCCGGAACAAACGGGCCTCGGATAATCAGTGGAGGAGCCGCGTCGGAATCGACAACGGTACCGTTGAGATCAGCGGTCACTGCTCCGTCCATATCGACGAAGCCGCGGACCGCGACGGTTTGGTGTCTGATGGGATTCGTCTGGCGGAACATGATGAATTCAACGCCAGTGTAGAATCCGCCCACGACATCCATCCGCGGATGCCCAGTGGGCAGCGGGATGACAGGGTCAGCTGGCGGTAGATCGAGGTCGCGGCCCCCGGGAAGGCTCTGGCCGAGCGCCCCGTTGACGCACAACGCCGCCGCCAGCAGCACGGCCGCATAGCCGGTCGTCCTACGCATGTCCCCTCTCCTCCCTGACGTGCCAGCCATGGGCGCTGGCCCCCCGTAATCCTCGTGTGAGCGGGTACCCCCGACGCTAGGGATGAGCCCGTAGCGCTGTAGCCCGATCTGCACCGACGAGGAGTCGCGTTAATAACGATTACGCCGGTTGTGTCAATATGAAATTCGACGGAAATACGAATCAGGTTTTGCGCAAGTTTGGAACCGGGCTGCGTCGGTAAAATAGGAAACGTCGCCAAGAGCGTTTGGGTCTACGTGTCTTCCGGACATAACGACCTTTACCTCGGCCCCTTCCTTGACGGCTGGCCCCCCTGGGGTTTATGTTTGAGACTGGAGATGCTGGGGAAATTGCAGCACCGTCTCACTGCATCATCATTATCCGCGGATAGTGTGAATGGTGCGGCCGAATTTATTACCGCGCTCAAATCGATACCGGCCAGGAGATTCCGACGATGACTCGATACTTACGACAACCGGGACCATGGGTCGCCATTGTCCTTTCGAGTTGGGGCCTGGTGACCGGCATCAGTTTCGTTCGGGCCCAACCCGTCGGCGGAAGTGTTCCCACCTTCCGGCCGGGCGGCGGTGTTCCAGTTCGCGGCGTTCCTATGCAATTGCGGCAACCGGCCGTCTCGTTCCCGGGACCAAATGGCACAACGCTGGGGCCATTCCCGCGACCGGCGTCGGTCATGCCGAACACACCGATCATCTCCAAGGGCTTTCAACAGCAGCCAACGCAGCCGAATTTCTTCGGCTTCAACGGTTCGGCCCAAACCGGCAATAGTGGCACCAGTGGCAGTGCTCTGGGGTCGAGTGGCGGCAACAGCGGGGGCATCAGCGGCGGGACCTCAGGCACTAGCGGCAGCACGGGCAACTCAGGCTCGTCGGGAATCTCCGGGTCTTCCGGAGGCGCCTCGGGCCTAACCGGCGGTACTTCCCAGGTTGCCCAAGGGCAGAACTTCCAGAATCCTTCCGCTAACCTCGGCTTCCCGCAAGCCCCAGTGGGGTACTTCGGTGGCTTCACCGGTGGCGGAATCACCGGTTCTGGTATTGCTGGCAACAATGGCGTCGGCGGAGCTGGTATCTCGGGCGGACAACAGGGGGGTGTCGGCGGCGGTATCAGCGGTGCTGGTGGCTTTGGTGCACAAGGCTTCGGTGGCGGCCAAAAGGGCATCGCCGGCGGCGGCAACAACGGCATCTAGTTGTCTCACGAATTCCAATCCAGCGGGGTTCGCGGCCCACAAGCCGCGAGCCCCGTTTGCGTTTGTAGAACACTAAGCATGTTCCGACACTTGTCCGTCATTGTGACTTTGCTCCTCGTTACACCACTGCGCGCCGGCTCGTTCGAGGAGGCCGAGGCCGATACCCTTGTACGCAACGCTTTGAAAGCGTGGGATGTGCCCGGTGCCGCAGTCGTCGTGGTGTCGCGTGATCGTGTCCTTTATCTCAAAGGTCACGGCGTCAAAGAACTCGGCAAGCCGGCGCCAGTGGACCCTGACACTGTTTTTCCTCTCGCCTCCTGTTCTAAAGCCTTCACATCGGTTCTGATTTCCCAACTCGCCGATGAAGGCAAGTTGACCTGGGACGATTCGGTCCGCAAACATCTGCCCGACTTTCATTTGTCCGACCCCGTGGCTGATGCTGGCGTTGCACTTCGCGACTTGATGTGTCATCGCACCGGCGTGGCCCAGCATGACTTTGTTTGGTACCACTCGCCGTTTAAACAGGACGAGATTGTCCGGCGCGTGGGATTCCTTCCGCTTTCGAAACCGTTTCGCACAACCTTTCAATATCAGAGCGTGATGGTCACCGCAGCCGGGCTGGCGGCCGGTCGAGCGGCCAACAAGCCGTGGGAAGACTTGATTCGTGAGCGGATTCTCGAGCCACTCGATATGCCACACACGACATGCGTGACTCCGGTCAACGGCCGGGCCGCGCCGCATCGTCCGAATGCGGCCGGCAAATTGGAGCCGATTGCTTGGTACGAACAAAATGAGCCCAATCCTTCCAGTTCGATTCACACCACGGCTCGCGATCTGTCGCATTGGCTGGCCTTTCAATTGGGCGATGGCCAATTTTTGGGCAAACGGCTGGTTTCTTCCGAAGGACTTAAGGAAACCCATACGCCGCAGATTCCGGAAAAACTTGAGGGTTTGGGCCGGCTATTGCAACCCGATACGCTCATGATGAGTTACGGCCTGGGCTGGGTGATTCACGATTATCGCGGGCATCTCTTGTGGTCGCATACCGGGTTGATCGATGGCTTTCGCGTGCAAATGGCGCTGGCCCCACGCGAGGGTTTGGGCATCGCCGTGTTGTCGAACCGCTTTGAGACTCGCATGAACCTGGCGCTCGTCAACAACTTTCTCGACCGCATGTTGGACCTATCGGTGCGAGATTGGGACGGCTATTTGCGCCAGGTGGTCCATGAAGAAGCGAAGGCGGTGGCGAAGGAACGCGACGACCATGACCTCCGCCGCGACCCGGCCGGCAAGCCGGCACGGCCACTGAGCGACTTCGCGGGGAAATACGAAAACGCAGCATACGGCACTGCGGAAGTCGTGGTCGAAGGCAATTCGCTCGTTTGGCATTGGAACAAGTTTCGCGTGCCTATGCGATTCTGGCGCGGATTGGAGTTTGATCTGTCGGACCGAGATTTGCGCGACCAACAATTGACCTTTGTCGAACAGGACGGAAAGTTTACGGGCTTTCGCTTATTCGACGTCGAGTGGCAAGCTAAGCGTTGATGACCGGCAATTCGCGCGACGACGCCGGCGCTTTCGGCTGCACGCGCGACTCGATCAACTGGTAGAACACATTGCGCTGCCGCGGCTCGAAGCCGGCCTCGCGAATGTAGCGCTTGATCTCTTCAAGCGTCAGATGATACACCGTGCCGGCCGCGGCGACGACGTTCTCTTCGATCATCAAGCTGCCCATGTCGTTGGCGCCGAAGAAGAGTGCGAGCTGACCGATCTTGCCGCCTTGCGTGACCCATGAAGATTGAATGTTCGGAATGTTGTCGAGGTATAGCCGGGCGATCGCCTGCGTGCGCAGATATTCGTGCGAGCCAGCGGCCGGATGATCGGCCATCTTGTGCCCCGGCTGAAACGTCCAGCAGATGAACGCGGTGAAGCCGCCAGTCTCGTCCTGCAGTTGCCGCAGGCGCTCGAAATGCTCCACGCGCTCGGCGAGTGTTTCGACGTGGCCAAACATCATGGTGCATGTGGAGCGGCCGCCGAGTTTGTGCCACTGCCGATGCACTTCCAGCCATTCTTCGGTCATGACTTTGTTCACGGTCAGCGCGGCCCGCACTCGATCGACCAGAATCTCCGCGCCACCGCCCGGGAGACTACCCATGCCGGCCGCCTTGAGCCGCTGCAGCGTTTCCAAAAGCGAGATCTTGGAGATCTTGTGAATATGCCAGATTTCCGACGCGCTGAATGCGTGGAGGTTCACTTCGGGATACCGTGTTCGCAAATCGCGGAGCAACTCTTCGTACCACTCGATCTTCAGCGATGGATGATTGCCCCCTTGGAGCAGAATCTGATCGCCGCCAAGGGCGATGGTTTCGTCGATCTTGCGGTACAGTTCCTCGCGCGAAAGCACGTAGGCATCGCTGTCGGATGACTTGCGGTAGAACGCGCAGAAATCACACACCGCGGCGCAGACGTTTGTGTAGTTGATGTTGCGGTCGATGTTATAGGTGCGAATCGGCTCCGGGTGCAGCCGACGGGTCACCGCATCCGCGGCTCGCCCGAGGCGAGCCAGATCGTGACATTCGAAAAGCTGCACGCCCTCCTCGGGCGTGAGCCGTTGGCCTGCAACGGCCTTCGCAAGGAGCCGGTCTAGATCCGCGACAGACATTGCCAATTTGCCTTTCTTTCCCTGCCGGTGAATTAACCGGCAAAAGGGATTTTATTAAACCGGATTCATGCGCGCAGCGGTGCCTGGGATGATGCGGACGAAGTGGGCGTTTGAGTTGTTGTTGGTGAATCTTCCGCTTCGAGCAGGAGCACGCGCTCCTCTGAATTCTCGATTGAGAAGTTGACGAAGCTCGCCGCCTTGTTATGGGCGGCACTCCGGGCGAGCAGTGGAATTGGCCGCCCGGTCGTCGCTTGCGGTGGTAGTAGTGGTGGTGGTGTTCGTCTGCGACGACCGCATTAGGGCGAACAGTTGTGCGCCCGCATCACCCCAGACACTGCTGAGCAAAATCCTCCTTCGGTGGGCACGACTCCTGCGTTTTTGTAGCTGGCCTCTGTGAGGCCGGCCTCACGGAGGCCAGCTACAAAAACGCAGGAGTTGCGCACCTTAACATGTGTTTCATTGCTCCTCGGAAGTAGCAAAGCCCAGTTGCCAGTTTCCCGTTTTTGAAGCAATTCATCGACGATGGCTAAGACGCGCTCGACCGTGCCGATGTTTTGTTGGAACGTGATCGCTCGTGGTACCGGGCGAGCGAAGTGAATGCCGCGCTCTCGCGGCACATAACAGTTATTCGATACTATTGGACAAAGGTCAAATGAAAAATGTAAGCGGCGGTGAAAAACTCCGCCGCTCGTTTCCAAGTTCAGCCGGTGCCGAGCACAATTTGATTGCCTTCGGAGTCTTTCATGATGGCCATGGTGCCCCACGATTCTTTTTTGGGCGGCTTCTCGAATTCGACGCCCTTCTCGACCAGAGCGGCGTACGTTTTCTCGACGTCATCGCATTCCATCGAGATGCCGGCGAAGGTGCCGACGCGATCCTCATGACCCGGCGCGGTGAATAGCGCGAGGCCGGTTTGTCCCTTGGGCGGGCGAACTTCCACCCAGCGAAGCCCGGGCCCCATCGGCTGATCGGTCACAACTGTGAACCCAAGTTTGTTGACATAGAAGTCAATCGCCCGGTCCTGATCGCGAACCGGCATGGTGACGAACTTGATGCTTCGAATCATGGCTCACCTCGTGCGCGGGAATGTGGAACGAACGCGCCCATGATAACGTCCTTGCGGCCGGTTGCGAGCGGCGTCGCCGCGTTTTCCGCCAGGTCGCGCCGCCGATCACTATACGGCGTGCTACTATAGCAGCAAATGATACAACTCAGCTTCGATGCCTATGTGTTTGAAGGGCTTTTGCCCGATATCGTCGGCCACGACCGCCGACCCTCATCGTTTATCGTCTACCTGCATCTGTATCGTCACGCGTCAGGCCAATCGAACTGGTCGGTGCGCGCATCGCACCAGTCGATCGCCGACGCGACGGGGCTATCTCGCAGCGCGGTGCAATCTGCCCTGGCCCACTTGCAGAAACGGCAACTCATCGTGACATCGCGAGCCCATCCGACGGCGGTGCCGGTGCATCGGGTGCAGCGGCCGTGGACAAGGTTTGGACGGAAGGGGTGAACACAACGGGGATAAACCCCGCCGCTCCTTATTTTCGAAGCGAACCGCAAGCTCATGGCAATGCGAAATGGATCACAACGAACCTCACATGCGTTTTCCGTTTCCATTGGGTTAGTATTTTGCCTATATGCCAAAGGTTTTAGTCAATGTCTAAGAACGCGCATCCGTCAACTGTCTTTGACGGCCGAGGTTTGGACTTTTGGCTTTTGGAATTGATATCTCGTGATGCGCAACGGCGGGAAAAGGCTGCAACTGCAATTCAGCACATGCGCCTCTCGGTTTCAAAAGAAATATGGGACGGCGACGAACTAAAGTCAGCGGCACAATTCAATTCCGCTATACGAATTGCGCTTGAGGCCAAGGGATTCGCAAAACGACGCTTTCTCATCGAGCTAATGCATTTCATGCAATGGGCTCAGACAGAACGAATGCAACTCTGGCATGACGAATCCGGACGTACCGATCGCTTGATTACGAAACTGCTTGCCCGTTCCGGCAACAAACCCAAGCCTACAGAACTGAAGGGGCTGGGGCCTCGCATGCGAAAAATTATCTGTGCGGGGGCCGATCCGAAGAACAAAAATGCGAGACTTCACGACAATTTGGTTGTTCAGCAGGTCGCTGCTGGGTTTGTATTTGAGGCGCTGCATGAACAACTACTCTTGGTGCCACGACAATTTAGAGAACTACTGCGGCACAAGTCGTTGGGTTATCATGCAGTTCGCGCTTTGGAAAGAATCGGTCCGCCCGCAGTGGGGTTCGCCGACGTACTTTTTGCCCGTTTGGACGCCTGCAAGAGTCGGCCTGGATTCTACGACAGTCGGGCGTTGGCGAATATCATTCGGCAAGATCGCAAACTTATCCAAAAAGTGGTCAACCGGTTGGACTCACCCTTTCTCGGCGTAGCTTGTGCCGCTGCGGACACGCTAGGAGCGCTTGGAGAATCGGCGGTAAGGCTTGTGCCCGATTCGATCAATTCTGTCATGCGAATGTCAAAGAGTAAAAGCGCGAGGCGACGTGCATTTGCCGCTACTACATTGGGAATTCTAACCACTGGCACTGATGTCGCAGTCGATCGTTTGTTGGTTCTTAGCATCCACCGGGATGCGTGGGAAAAAGGCGCTGCAATTTCCGCATTAGGGCAGATCGCCCGCCAGCCTGAACGGGTCGTTCCGCGCTTAATTGCCGCATTTGACGACTTTGAAGAGCCAGATCCGGATTACACGTATTACTCGCATCATGAGCGAGTTGTGCGTGCGCTACAAGGATACGGATCGCAGGCGACATCCGCTGTTCCAGCTCTAATTCGACACATTCGCAATTCCGACGGCGACATCGATCGCGGCGTTCTCGAAACTCTCGCCAATCTTGGAAACCACGCTAGCGCGGCACTTCCGATTCTAAAGAAGTTGATCAGACAACATCGATTTCGCGGTGACGCCGACATTGCGAAAGCAATCGCAAAGATCAACGCTGCAAAAAGTAGCGAGTAGTGCGACTACCCCACCAAATCCCCCACCACCTTCACCACTGCTTCGTGCGTTAGCACGAAGGGCGTGGCGGAGCGGCCGGCTTCGGCTTTGCCGGCTTTGAAACGCTTGAGGTCGGCGGAGTACAGGCCGTTGAGAGTCAGCTCGTAATAGAAGAGTTCGCTGTTGCGTTCCGTCGGGTTGGCACTGCGTAGGATAGCGACGGATTTGCCGGCGTCGATTTCGTAGACGTGGAGCGGTTCCAGGAGTGCAGTTACTTGCTCCGAGGCCTTCACGGCTCGCTCGGTGAGTTGGGCGGCTGTGCAAGATTCCACCGCGCCGGTCGTGAGCCGGAGATCGGTCAGGCGGCACACCATCTCGTCGGCGCGCTCGGCGGTGAGGTCGAGCCGGCCGCCGGGCAGCGTCACGCGCAAGAGGTGGGGCCCATCGCCGTGGGGCTGCCAGGCGGAAAGCTGTTCATAGATCGAATCGTCGCGGGTCATCGCTATCTCCAAGCGGCTTCGACGTGTGTTCGGTGCCGTCGAAACTCAGCAGCGTTGGTTTGTCATCCAGAATCGTCCGGAGGTGAACCGGACGGCTCCAAATGAATTGTAGGTTCGTCAGCACGTCCTTCGCTTCTCGCAGGCTCAGATCGACGCCCTGGTGCCGGTGCTGCAACAGCAACTCGCCGCGGTTGCGGTAGTTGCCATCGGTGACAAAGATCCACGGCTTCCCGAAGTTCGTCAAGCTGAACAGCAGCCGTTCCTTGATCGTGTTAAAGTCTCGCGACTCGATGAAGTACTGGCCGTACTGCTCTTGCCAAGCGTATGTGAAAAGCTTGTGCCGAATGCAGAACTCGGGGGTCAAAAATGTATCCAAAAACGTGATATCGTTGTGAATTTTGCGGACTTCGAAGATCTTTTTGCGCCCGAGGCCTGTTGGGCGGTGCCATTTCTGCCGGGCTTCGAGATTGTCGCACTCGTCCCATTCTTTGCCGAACTTGCCGTTATTCCAGCGCTCTTCGATGTCGCGCAATAGCTCGATGCCGATCTTGTACGGGTTAAGCCGCCCGCCCGACATGGCCATGGTGCCGGAGTGGTGGTCGGCGTAATCGATGAACTCCGCGGGCGTGAGGGCCTTGTTGGTCATGATGGTGGAGTGCCAGTAGCTGTTGTGATTGACGAAGCCGCCGGCGGCGTAGCGGTGGGTGGTTTCAATCGAAAAGTCGTAGACGTCGGCACGATCGTGTTCGATGGACACCACTTCATCGCATTCATCTTCGGCTTTGAACCAACGGCGCTCACTCACATAACAGCGGAGACGAGATTGTTTTCGCTCGAGTCCGAAACCGATGTCATTGAGGAATTGCTCGGCCGAGCGTCCCATCACATGAACGTGCCAGCAATCGTCCTTATGGCAACGGCGGCTCGACAGAATGCCGAAGTTGAGCAGCAGCAACTGAACCACGCGACTCATCTGCGTACTAGACGTTGAGAGAATGACTCCAGCTTTGCCGGCGTATCCATCGCAGTCGAATAGCGCTCGCAGGAAGGCGACGACGACCGGCTTGGGTGAACGAAGGATCGCATCGGGCACTGTTTTTTGACGGGCCGAGCGCCCCGTCGTCAGCCCCAGGGATTGCAAATATTCTTGAACCAACCGCGAGCCGAAGCTGACGCGCCACTTATTGCCGTCGCGCAATTTGCGCGGAGCCACGCCGAACAACTCCGTGGCCAGTGCGATGAAATGATCGGCTTGGGTATCGTCGCCTGTGGTCAGGCCAATGGTTCGTTTGATGACGCTGATGTGGCCGTCGCCGACCAAGTAACCGAGAAAGGCGGCCAATCGCTCATCGACTATGGCGGGCAGTTTCGCGGGAATGCGTGTGCGGGCAAATGCGCTATCAGCACGGCCTGCTTCGTACTGCTGCAGGAACGTCCGCAGGCGAGCGGCCGATCTGGTGTTATCGCCTTGCACGTGGCGATACAGCGTTCGCATGCTGACGCCGGCCGCTGCCGCAACTTCCTCGACTGTCAGTCGAGTTTTCGGGGCAACAGCCACCTGGACCGGTTCCATGGCCCACAAATCGGCGCCGCGGGCGATTCGTACTGTGTCTCCGATGGCCAACTGATCCAATTGCCGCCATGATCCGTCGGGTAACATCAGTCGATGGTTGGCGGAGCCACCAAGTTCGTAGCCGCGCCGTGTGCGAATGCGAACGACATCTCGATCCGCGAACTTCGCCCAATCATAAATCGCACGGCGATCGTCGCCATCGCTTACGATGGCTCGACGACGTGAATCGACCAACTCTTTCGCTCGGATTAGTCCAGCGTCCGTTGGGATCAGCGTGTCGCTTGTGACACATGCCCAGCCCTCGTTCATGATCTTCGTCATGCCTTGCGGCATGAAGTAATAGGCTTCGTCGCGGATGATCGAGAGGACGTCGCGCTGCCAGCCTTTCATCGGCGCGTAGTCAATTAGAAACTGGAGGACATCTTTTTCGGGTTGGTCCGGGAATTGGCGGGCGGCCTCCGCTTCTCGCTTCTTGCGTGCGTCCTCTTCCGCTCGCAAGACCTCGCGCGGGTTGATGTACTCGTCCATGTAATCTTTGGATTTGAACTTCGTCGGCCCGCGCGGGTCGGTGTCGTCATCCGGCGCGCGGAAGTCGAAGCGCGAAGCGTCAGCCCGACGGCGGATGGCGGTCGAGTGAATGTCGATCAAATCGTCAATCGATAGACAGCGATCGAGAAAGGCCTCGACCTCGTCCTCGCCGTATTTTTCGACATAACGCCGGATGCGAGCGCCGTGGTTGGCGGTCTCGTCCATCATCTTGCGGGTGGTGTGCGCGAAGTAGGCGTTGTTCTTGAAGAAGTCGCAGTGGCCATAGACGTGGGCCATCACGAGCTTCTGATCGACCGCGTGGTTGCAACGCATCAGGTAGGCGTAGCACGGGTCGTTGTTGATCACCATCTCGTAGATCTTCGAGAGGCCGTAGTCGTAGCTCTTCTTGAGCTCTTGATACTGCATGCCGAAGGACCAGTGCGGATACCGCGTCGGGAAGCCGCCGTAGGAGGCGATTTCGTTCAGATCGTCCGCATCGATGACCTCAAAGATGGTTTCGTAGAAGTCGAGGCCGTATTCCCGCGCGTAGCCCTCGATCTCCTCCTTGAGCGCTCGGAGGTCGGGCGGGAGCTTGGTGTCGTAATAACTCGTAATTGACATGTGTTATCTCGGCCCGTCCGTGAGGCTGGTAGCCGTATTGATGTCTACAGAATTATTGACCGACGGAGCGCGGGGGTAAAGGCTGTTTATCTTGTTAGCCGGACGCGCAAGCTACGGAAATCCGAGGCTCTGCCCCATGTCAGGGTTCTAATTTCGACGTGCACATTCTGGCCGCAAGACGATTAGTGCCGCTGAAATGGGGCGGAGTCTCTGGCTTCCCGTAGCTTGCGCGTCCGGCTAACAAGACAATTACCGCCCTTTGCCCAAGAAATCTTTGATCGACCCTAAAATCGCGTCGCGGTCGGGGATCTTGCTGGTTACGACGTTTTCGTGCTCGCCCAAGAGTTCGTGGATGTAATCGAAGAACTCGCCGGAGCCGTAGGGACTTTCCACTTGGCCGTAGCCGAAGAGGTTCACCTTCGGCAGCAATTTGTCGGTGAGCAGATCGATGCACTTGGGGATGTCGTCGCCCCAGTTGTCGCCGTCGGAGAAGTGGAAGCAATACACGTTCCAGTCGTTGGGCGGATAGCGCTGGGTCATGATCTGCTCGCACAACTCATAGGCCGAGCTGATCTTGGTGCCGCCGGACTCGCGGGTGTGGTAGAAGGTGTGCTCGTCCACTTCCTGCGCCTGGGCGTCGTGAATGATGTACACGGTTTCCACACCCTGGTAGTGCCGCTTGATCCAGGTGTCGAGCCAGAATGACTCGATGCGGACGATTTCCTTTTGCTCATCCGTCATGCTGCCGGAAACGTCCATCATGTAGATGATGCAGGCGACCGACTGCGGCAACGGCACGTCCTTCGCGCCGCGGTAGCGCTTGTCCTCGCGCAGGGGGACGATCGTCGGATTGTCCGGGTCGTACGAACCGGTGGAGATCATGCGCTTCAGCGCCCGCTTGAAGGTGCGCTTGAAGTGGCGCAACGATTCGGGGCCGACGGTGTGGATCGTGTTGTAGCGGCCACGCTTGGTGACGATGTTGCGTTTGCCCTTGGGCTCGATACGAGGCAGTTGCAGTTCTTCGCCGAGGAGTTGCGCCAACTCTTCGAGGCTGATATCAACTTCGAGCAGGTGCTGCCCGGCATCTTCGCCGGCCTTGGGTTCGCCTTCACCGGGTTGCGGCGGGCCGAGCGGTTGGCCGGGATCACCTTGGCCGGATCCGACGCCACCACCACCTTTTTTGCCGAACTTGAATTGCGGGATGTCGATTTGCGGCAGTGGAATCGAAACGAAGTCCTTGCCCTTCTTTCCAATCAGCTCACCTTTGCCGATGTACTTGGAAAGATCGGACTTCACTTTGCCGCGGACCAACTTGTGGAACCGCTGGCTATCGGTTTCGATCTTCTGACCCATTCTTCACCTTCGGGGCGTCCAACATCCTACTTGATCTTACCCAATCCGAGTCCGCCGCGATTTCACCCTGAAGGGGCGACATTTCTCAGCCCAGGGCAACGCCCTGGGTCACCGGCCGTCAAAACGCCTGCAGCCTGAAGGGCTGCGACAGGTTTTGTCGCAGCCCTTCAGGCTGCCATTTCACCCGATCGCGAACCCAGGGCGTTGCCCTGGGCTGAGGAATCGCAGGCCTTCAGCCTGCAATTCCAAAACGACAACTACTTCTTCGCCTGGCCTCTGGCGAAGATCGACGCCACGAAATTCAGGATGTCTGTCGCACTCGACTCGTTGTAGCCGGAGTTGCGGATCAAGCGTTGCTTGACAATGTCGATCTTCTCTTGCGTTGCCTTGTCCACGACGTTGGACACCAAGCTCGTCAGCTTGATCGTGTCCTTCTGGTCTTCGAACAGCTTGAGCTCCAAAGCTTTTTGCAATCGCTCGTTCGTGCGGTAGTCGAACTTCTTGCCGTCGATCGCCAGGGCACCGATGTAGTTCATGATCTCCCGGCGGAAATCATCCTTGCGGCCCTCGGGGATATCGATCTTCTCTTCGATCGAACGCATCAGGCGTTCGTCCGGCTCCTCGTAGTTGCCGGTGTATTTGTTGCGGACCTTTTCCTTCTGCGTGTAGGCCTTCACGTTGTCGATGTAGTTGCCGCATAGACGCATGAGGGCGTCTTCGTCGGCGGCGATGGCCCGCTGGACCTCGTTCTTGACGACATCTTCGTATTCCTGGCGAACCACGGCGAGCAGCTCGCGGTAGTGGTTCAACTGGTCAGCGCTATTGATGAGCGAGTGGTGCCGGAGGCCCGACTCGAGTTCATGCAAAACCATGAACGGGTTCAAATTGTCCTCGTCCGGGTGCGCGACCAGGGCATTGGAGATCTTGTCCTGGATGTAGCGCGGGCTGATGCCGTTCATGCCCTCGTGCGGGGCTTCGCGCTTGAGCTCGATGACGTTGTCCTCGGTGAAGCCGGGCAGCGTCTTGCCGTTGTAGAGCTTGAGCTTTTGCAGCAGGGTGAGGTTGGCGTGCTTCGGCTGCTCGAGCCGCGTGAGCACCGCCCACATGGCCGCGATCTCAATCGTGTGCGGGGCGATGTGCTTGCCCTTCACCTTGTCCGGATTGAAGTCCTTCTCGTAAATCTTGATTTCGTCGGCGAGCCGGGTGACGTACGGCACATCGATCTTCACCGTGCGGTCACGCAACGCTTCCATGAACTCGTTGTTTTGCAGCCGCTTGTATTCGGGCTCGTTGGTGTGGCCAAGAATGACTTCGTCGATATCGGTCTGGGCGAACTTCTTCGGCTTGATCTTGTGTTCCTGCGACGCACCCAAGAGGTCGTAGAGGAACGCCACGTCGAGCTTGAGGATTTCGATGAACTCGACCAGGCCGCGATTGGCGATGTTGAGCTCGCCGTCGAAGTTAAAGCAGCGCGGGTCGGAGTCCGAGCCGAACTCGGCGATTTTGCGGTAGTTGATATCGCCGGTGAGTTCGGTGGAATCCTGGTTCTTCTCGTCCTTGGGCTGGAAGGTGCCGATGCCGATGCGATCCTGCTCCGACAGCACGAGACGGAAGACTTTGATGTCTTGCAGCACCTTGTGCCAGTCGCCGTCGTAGCGGGCCATGCGCTCGCGCATCATTTGCCGGCAGAACGGATTCAATTCACCGCGGATGGTGATTTCAGTATCGCTCGGCTTGGCTTGCGCATTGAGCTTTTGCAAGAAGGCCGGCCGCATCTCGAGGGGCACGAGCGTCAGCGGGTCCTGGTGCATCGGGCACTTGTACCAAGCGCCATCGTCCATCTTCCACGAATAGGAGAACAGCATGCCGCGATCGGTACGGGAGTATTCCTCCATGCCCTTCTTCAGCAGTCGTGCGATCGAACTCTTCGAGGAGCCGACGGGGCCGTGCAGCAGCAAGACCCGGCGCTCGGTGCCATAGCCTTTGGCCGCACTTTTGAAGGTGTTGACCAATTGCGCGAGCGACCGATCGAGGCCGTAGATCACCTCGCCATATTTATTGGCGTAGTCGGTGAAGAACTTGTAGCGCAGGACCTTCTCTTTGTTTTCGTAAACATCCTCGGTCCCATGCGACATGATCATGTCGTAGAGCCGCTGGTAGGCGCTGCGTGTGACCGAGGGGTTCTCGAGGACGATATTGACGTATTCCTCGAAGGTGCCCTCCCAGTGGAGCTTCTTGTAATCGTTGGTGTCGAGCTGGCCGCGCAGTTCCGCGAGGATCGCTTGTCCGGTGGCCATGGTTTTCTCCTCCGTTGAGGTCCGGTGAACGGTCCCGGACAAATTCGGCAGCCGGCCGGCGGCGGCCAAAGGGCGAGGCAGTCATGTGGTCAGGGAGGCCTCGTCGGGGCGAACGGTTCGAAGCCTGATGATGTGAACCGCGGTGCGGACTCCCGCGTAAGGATACGCAAACCGCACTCTACCCATCAAGCCCGGTTGAACCCGTTCACGGCCGCTCTTCGCGCCGCCCTATTTTGATGTTATGACGACCAGTGGGGCGTGAAGCTAACCCCGTGCCGCCCCGTGAGGAGAATTTGTCATGCGAAGCCTTTTTGCGTTACTTGGCGGCGCACTCGTCGCCTTTTTTGGACTCGGTTGGTACTTCGGTTGGTACACCATCGCGAGGACACCTACGTCCGAGGGTCATACGGCGATCTCAATCGACGTGAACACCAAGAAAGTGAAAGACGACGTCTCGCGCGGCGCGAAAGCGACTGCGGACAAAATCGACGACGTCGTTCACACAAAGCCGAATTCCGGCCAGAATCCGCCCGCACCTACGGCCCCGCCGCCGGCTTCGATCCCTTCGGGAACTTATCCGCCGCCGGGATAAGCGCGATTAACGTCTGAGCCGCGGCGTCGGCAAAGGCCGGCTCGCCCACAGCCGCGGCGACCACTTCCAGCTTCACTTGCGGGGCTAACCATAGCCGCAAACCGGCCACTAGCACGCGCAATAATTCCGCTTCGAGCACGCCCGCATCGGACCATCTATTCTCGGGAATGAGAATGGCAGTGGGTCCGTGGGCCGCGCTCGCCTTGAGCGCGACCTCCTTGGACACTCGGTCTAGCGCCCGTGGCGCGAGTTGATCGAGCCCGCCGGGAATGAGCAACTGCGGCACACCCGCGAGACCGGCGGCGGTCAAGCGATCACGATCTGCGCTGTCATTCGCCAGCTCGGACAGCGCCAAATCACACACGCCGACGAAGCGATATGTCGCGATCGCGGCTTCCAGTTCTCGACCATCACTGAATGGCTCGACCGCAAAACCGGCCTCTTCGATTCGCCCGCGCAAGCTCGCGGCAGCGCGCACCGTGGCTGTTCCGAAGCTGAGGGCAATCGTCGGTTGGGAATTCATTACAGTAACGGTACGCGCTATCACCTTCAAAGCCCACGCGATCAAAAGTTGAGAGGCCGAAATGAACAGCAAGTCGTGGCGCACAGCCTTCGTTCCAATTATGGTTTGCTGTGGCATTGGCGCTTTGATCTTGCTGGCAGTGACGGGCTATTTCGACAAGCCGATGGGAGATGCCAAACCGCCAGGCCAGCCGATTGGACCCGGCTCGCATCTGCAAAAAACCGCGGTTGTACCAACTCTGGATACACCAATGGTGGATGGCCAATCCGCCATATGGTGTGCGTCCTTCCAAATGGCGTGGGACAAACTCAAAGAAGCGAACACCGGTCGTGTAGAAATCCGAAATGCTGAAGCTGTGACGGAGCGGCTTAATCGCGCCCGAGTCTCGGAGACGGATCTGCGTGCCGAGGATAATTTTGCGGCTGCGGGCACAGTTTCGAAAACATTTCTAGCGTCGCTCAAGAGGGATTTCACCCACCGGTTTCCCGACATCGATCCACCAGAACTTGAGATACCCGAGAATGCTTTGGCTGCATTCGCATTTCTCTCGGTCAAGGTGCCCTGGCGATATGAGTTTCACGACAATCCAGTGCCATTGAGATTCATGTACGCCGGAAGCAGCGGGACGTCGGTTCGATCGTTCGGAGTGCTCGAAAAAGACTCTAACAAAGACGCGGAGGGCAAGACCTTTCGCGGACAAGCAGCGATTCTGCTTTGGGAAGCCGACGAAAAGGATGAGGCCAATTTTGCTATCGATCTATGCCGTCACTCGACGCCGTATCAAGTCGTCCTTGCACGCATCGCGAAAAAAGCAACCTTGGCCGATACGCTGAATGATCTCAATGATCGGATGCAGAAAAAACCGCGCAATGACAAAATTGGCGATGAGGATTCACTTCTAGTGCCCTGCATGGACTGGCGACTCGAACACGAATTCAAGGAACTCGAAGGGAATGAAAAAGTCGTCGCAAATGGCCCCATGGCAGGATTGTGGCTTGCTTCGGCACGTCAGAAAATCCAATTCCGCTTAGACCGGCGTGGTGCGGAAGTAGCTTCCGAGGCTACGGTCTTTTTGTTGGATGGTGGACCGCATCAGTTTCACTTCGACAGACCATTCCTTCTTTACGTCAAGAAGCGCGATGCACAACAGCCATTCTTGGTCGTGTGGGTTGAGAATGATGAGCTTTTGCAGCCATGGCGAAAATGATTATCTGCGGCACCATCAGTGCAAATGTTGACCCTGAATTCATTACAGTAACGGTACGCGCTGGGAGGCTCGATGCCCGCACTGCTCAAGCGAATTCTGATGCGCGGCTCGTTCGTTGCCCTGGCCACCATGGCGATCGCGCTTGCGCTCCGCTGGGTTTTGGAGTCGTATCTTGAATCCGATGGCGCAATCATCATCTCCGGCGATCGCGGCTGGGCCCTGGAAGGGCCGCTGATGTTTGCCGCATTTGGCTTTCTGTTAACGGCCCTCTTGGAGTGGGTGTCTGACCGGCGCGATCGAGCTAAACAGATCGGCAAACCATGAGCGCGGATGAGATCATTGCTGACACGGAACTCCCCTCGTTCGAGGAATGGCCGCCGGTTCTTGCGGAAGCGCCGCCGCCGCCACGCTTCGTGCTTTGGCCACGGCTTTGGACGGTGTTCGTGGCCTACGGAGCCGCGTTCGTCGCGATGATCATTTTGCCCGCCCTGTTCGCTATCATCGCGCTCATTTGGATGGCAGGAACGGGCAGCGACCCTCGACATCTGAAAAACGATTTCGCCTCGATCATAAGCACGCCGGGCGGGTTCTTGACGTTGGCCGGGTTGGGGCAACTGGGCATCGGTCTGACGCCCATCGCCGCCGCTTGGTTCTCGCCCGAGCCCATGACGCAACGCCTCGGTATTGGAAGACCGTCGCTGCCGCTCTGGGCTTACCCTGTTGTCACAGTGGGCTCACTATTCCCGTTCGCGATCGGTGCGATGCTCGCTACTGCACTCATGAACCTGCTCGCACCGAATGCCGAAAATCATTTCGATGGGCTATTGAACCAGATGCATGGAGGGTGGACGGTTGCCTTCATCCTTTTCATATCGTTGTCGCCGGGATTGACGGAGGAGTTGCTCTTTCGCGGTTACATCCAGCGACGCTTGCTCGAACGATTCTCGCCCGGAGCGGGCATTTGGCTTTCGACGATCTTATTTGCGGTCATCCACGTGATACCGCTCCAAGTCGTGCTCACGCTCGTCATTGGGCCTTGGCTCGGCGTGATTGCTTGGCGAACAGGCTCGATTTGGCCCAGCGCCATTTGTCACGCCTTCTGCAATGCGGCTTCCATGATCTACCAGTTCGGCATCCGCGGCGAAATGATCCCGCGCGAGATACCAACGCCGGTCCTGGCCTGGACCGGCGGGATCGTGGTCGGCTGCTTCCTGCTATCGGTTTGGATTCTGGCGCGGGTGAAGCCCTTGAACCCTTACTCCTCGTCCTCGCGCAGCCTGGCCAGCACCGTGTAGTCCTCCAGCGTCGTCGTGTCGCCAGTCGTGGTCTTGCCGGCGGCGATATCTCGGAGCAGCCGGCGCATGATTTTGCCGGAGCGGGTTTTTGGAAGGCCTTCGGTGAAGCGAACATCGTCAGGCCGGGCGAGCGCGCCGATGTGATGCGTGACGTGCGCTTTGAGGGTGGTTTTCAATTCGTCGGACGCGGGTATGCCCTGTTTGAGCGTGACAAAGCAGACGATCGCTTCACCTTTCATCTCGTCGGGCCGGCCGACGACCGCGGCCTCGGCGACCATCGGATGATGCACGAGGGAACTTTCCACTTCCATCGTGCTGAGCCGGTGCCCGGAGACATTGAGCACGTCATCGACCCGGCCCATGACCCAGTAGTAGCCGTCCTCGTCGCAGCGGGCACCGTCGGCGGTGAAATAACAGCCGTCGATTTGGCTCCAATAGTGTTGCTTGTACCGCTCATCGTCGCCAAAGATCGTGCGCAGCATGCTCGGCCAAGGCCGACGAATGACGAGCAGCCCACCCGAACCGGGCGGCACTGGGTTGCCTTGCTTGTCCACCACGGCCGCTTCGATTCCCGGCAGCGGTTTGGTGGCACTGCCCGGTTTGGTCGCAATCGCGCCCGGTAATGGCGAAATCATGATCGCACCGGTTTCGGTCTGCCACCAGGTATCGACGATCGGGCACCGGCCGCCGCCGATGATGTCGCGGTACCACATCCAGGCTTCCGGATTGATCGGTTCGCCGACGGAACCGAGGAGTCGAAGACTTGAGAGGTCGTGCCCCTTAGGCCAATGGTCGCCCCATTTGACAAAGGCGCGGATCGCCGTGGGCGCAGTGTAGAAGATAGACACCTTGTACTTGGCGATGTTTTCCCAGAAGCGATCTTCCTTCGGGTGATTCGGCGCACCCTCGTACATGACGACCGTCGCGCCGTTGGCGAGCGGACCGTAGACGATGTAGGTGTGACCGGTCACCCAACCCACATCGGCCGTGCACCAGAAGATATCGTCTTCGCGCAGATCGAAAACCCACTTGTGGGTGAGTGCAGCACCCAGCAGATAGCCGCCGGTGGTGTGCAAGATGCCCTTGGGCTTGCCCGTCGAACCTGAGGTGTAAAGCACGAACAAGGGATGCTCCGAATCGAGTGGCTCCGCGGGACAGGTGTCGCTTACCTTGGCGACCAGGTCGTGCCACCAGAAGTCCCGGCCCGCCATCATGTTCACCTGCGTGTTGCAGCGATTGAACACAATGCACTTTTGCACGCTCGGCGACTTGGCGAGTGCCTCGTCCACGTTCGCCTTCAAGGGCACGATCTTGCCACGGCGCCAGCCGCCGTCGGCCGTGATGACGAGTTTGGAGCCGGCGTCATTATTGCGATCAGCGACCGCATCCGCGGAAAAGCCACCGAACACCACGGAATGCGTCGCGCCGATACGGGCGCAGGCGAGCATGGCCACCGCGGCTTCGGGAATCATCGGCATGTAGATGGTGACGCGATCGCCCTTTTGGATACCGAGTTCCTTGAGCACGTTGGCGAAGGTGCAAACGTCGCGGTGCAGTTCGGCGTAGGTGATCCGCCGGGTGTCGCCGGGTTCGCCTTCGAAGAGGATCGCGGGCTTCTCGGCCCGGTCCTTGAGATGGCGATCGAGGCAGTTGTCGCTGGCGTTGAGAGTACCGCCGACGAACCACTTGGCGAACGGCAGGTTCCATTCGAGCACCTTGGTCCAGGGCTTGAACCAGTGCAGCGTCTTGGCCGCCTCGGCCCAGAATTCATCGGGCTTCTCGCGTGCCCACTTGGTAAGCCGTTCGTGCTCGGCCGAGTTGATGAAGGCTTTATCGACGAACTCCTTCGGCGGCGGAAACGTGCGGGTCTCTTTGAGGACGCTGGTGATGTTGGGGTTAGCGGAGGACATGAGTAAACCTTTCAATCATTGAACCGCAGAGAACGCAGAGAGCGCAGAGAAAATACTAAGATACGTTCTGGTTTTCTCTGCGCTCTCTGCGTTCTCCCAATTCCTAATTCCCGTGGTGCGTGGACAACCAGCGTACAGTGCCACTCTCTGAGCGCATGAATACCGAGTTCGTCACTGGCCCTTTGCTGGCGAAGCGCACGCCCTGGAGCAAGCTACCATTGGTGATGCCGGTCGCGGCGAAGGCACAGGGCCCTGTGACCATTTCCGTCTGATCCATCACCGGACCTTTGGGGTTGCACTCCGCATCGACGATTTGCGCTTTGAACCCGCCGCCGAGCGAACGGATGGCACAGGCCGTGATCACGCTCTCGGGCGCGCCGCCAGCCCCATAGAGGAGATCGACGCCGCTGGCTTCCAGACAGGTCGCGATCGCGCCGGAGATGTCGCAATCCTGGATGAGTTTGATGCGCACGCCCATCTTGCGCAACTGGCTGATGTACTTAGCGTGCCGCGGGCGGTCGAGCATGCACACCATGATTTGGTTGAGTGGCTTGCCCAATTCCCGCGACGTCGCCGTGACAATCTCGGGAATGCTCATGGCCAGCGACATCCCGGCCCGCACGAGAGCCGGCCCAAAAGCCAGCTTGTTCATGTAGAACTCTTCGGTGGACCACATGCTGCCGACGTTGGCGAGGGCCAGCACGCTCACCGCCTCGGGCCCGGAGTTCACGGTGGGGCGTGTGCCGTCGATGGGGTCGATCGCCAGGTCGAACGCCGGTTCACATTTGCCACGGTGCTTGCCGACGACCTCGCCGCAGAACAGGCCATCGGACTCATCCTTTTTCCCTTCGCCGATGACGACGCGGGCACAGAAATCCGTTTCGTTGAGCTTGTCGCGCATGGCAGTGGTGGCTGCTTTGTCGGCCGCGAGCTTGTCACCTGAGCCGATAAAATGCGAAGCCGCGATGGCGGCCGCCTCGGTCGAGCGGATCAAATCGAAGAGCATGTGTCGCATAGCAGGTTTACCTGTCGCAAAAGCGGAGGGACGGCGAAAATTCTATTGCTGGGTATGCGGCTTTGTAGCCGCGGGCTTCAGCCCGCGTCAGCGACAAACGATTGCCGGGATGCGCAGGCACGAACTCAGGGCCTCGTGGTGCATTTCGCCCCGGAGGGGCGCAGGAATGTAGCCACGGGTGGAGCGAGGTCGCCTGTGGCGACCGAGCGCAACCCGTGGAAGGCAACCGCAGGTGAACCCCGCCTCGAAGGGGTGTGGGAACCTGTCTGCGCTCCTCCGATTTGGCAGCTATGTTTGAACTTAATCTATGGTCTGGTTTGAGCCTAACGTATTTCGTGGCCGGGTCTGAGGTCGCCCTCAGGCGACGGAAGGCCCGGGGCACTGGCAAGCGCTTGCGGGTTCACCGGGCCTTCGGTCGCCTGAGGGCGACCTCAGACCCGGCCACGAAATACGTTAGGCGGAAACAAATGCGCACGCATTCCACGGGTTGCGCTGCGTCCGCCTTCGGCGGCCTTGCTCCACCCGTGGCTACATTCCTGCGCCCCTCCGGGGCGAATACGGTTGGGGGAACTTGCACATGACGTCACAAGACGTTCAGCCCGCGTTGGGATCGAGCGGTTGCCAGGACGCGCGGGCTGAGGCCCGCGGCTACAAAATGCACAAAACCCGAATTTCGACAGTTCGCTGTACAATGTCAAACGAGTTTCCAATTTGGGGAGCCCGCCATGCGTTCTGCGTTTTTGGGTTGCGCATTTGTTTTCCTCATGGGTCACGCCGCTATGGCTGACGAGCCGGCATTGTCGCGAATTGTGTTCGGCTCCGGGCTGAGCACGGAACGGCCGCAACTCATTTGGAACGCCATCCTCGAAACCCGGCCCGAGGTGTTCATCTTCGTGGGCGATGCGGTGTTCCTCGACACCGACATGCAAGACGTGATGAAGTCGAAGTACGCTCAGCTCGCGGCGTCGCCGGGCTTCCAGGAATTGAAGAATTCGTGTCCGGTGCTGGCGACTTGGGGCGGCCACGACTATGGAGCGGCCGGCGCAGGCGCAAATTTCCGCGAGAAGGCGATCTCCTCAAAACTGTTCCGCGAGTTTTGGGATCTGAAGAATGCGCCGGCCGAGGGCAACTATAGCGCACGGACGTTCGGCCCCTCAGGCAAGCGCGTCCAGATCATCATGCTCGATACGCGGTACTTCCGGGTGCCGACGCGCAAGGGTGGCGACGGCACGCAGACGCCGGCCACGCTGCTCGGCGAAGCGCAATGGAAATGGTTCACCGAACAACTGAATCACCAGGCGGAGTTGCGGCTGGTCTGCACACCGACGCCGATCAATAACGCGGGCCCGGGCGAATCGTGGGTGGATTACCCCGAGGACTTTGAACAGTTGAAAAAAGTTCTGCGCGAGACGAAGGCCAGCGGCGTGGTCTTCCTCTCCGGCGAACGCTCCGGCGCGGAGTTGAGTTTGACCGAACTTCCCGCGAACTATGCCGTCTTCGAACTCACTTCGCACGGCCTCAATATCGGTTCGAAGCAATGGCATGGTGCGCCGCCCAATCCCAAGCGCATCGGCGTCTTGGCCCACGGCGATAACTTTGGCTCGGTTTTGATCGACTGGGCCCGACCCGATCCGGAGATTCGATTGCAAGGGCGGGACGTGACCGGCGACGTCGTGTTTCAGGAGAAGATCGAGCTCAGCATGTTGCGGACGCCCGGCTCGACCCGAGCGGCCGAGGCGCCCAAGGTAGTCGCGACGCCGACGCTGCCCTCCGGCACCGTCTCGCCGGCCGAGGCGACGAAGCGCGTGGGCGACAAGGTGACCGTGCAATTCGCGGTGAAGGGAACCGGAGCCACCCGCGACAAGGGTCGGGTGTTTTTGAACTCCAGCGATGCCCGTGATGCGAGCAACTTCACGATCATGATCGATATGAAGAAAGCCGGCGAGAGTTTGCAGAAGGCGGGTATCACGGACCCGCGCGAGCATTTCAAGAACAAGACCGTGCGCGTCACCGGCACCGTAACCACCTTCAAAGATGCTCCGCAGATCGCGGTCGAAGACGCTAGCCAGATTCAGGTTGTGGAAAAGTAAATTTGGACCCCACCGCTCGTTCCGTCGCCCTGGCCGTGCTCAACGCGCCGCCGGGCAAGGCGTTCGCTGACGAACGGCTCGACACGGCTCTCAATCGCGGCGAACTTTCGCGGCTTGACCGAAGATTGGCGACCGAACTGGTCTACGGCGTGTTGCGTCGCCGGGGCACACTCGACGCGCTTCTCACCCCGCTGCTCAACCATCCGCCGGCACCGAAGGTGATGAATTTACTTCGCCTCGGGGCGTATCAACTGGCGTTCCTCGACCATGTGCCAGCTCACGCGGCCATTGACACAGCGGTGGATTTGACGCCGGAAACCGGCTCGCCGAAGTCGCGCGGGTTCGTCAATGCCGTGCTTCGCGGAGTGACGCGGTTCTTGGCCGAGGAGGATGCGCTCGGCCCGGCGGCCGACGCCTATCCGCGGCTCAACGGTCAATATCGCCGGCTGTTTCAGCCCGTGCTGCCCGACCCGGCGAGCGACCCGGCCGGCTACATCGCGGCGGCGTTTTCGCTGCCGGGCTGGATGGTCGAGCGCTGGTTGCCGCGCTTCGGTGTGGAAGAAATGCACCGGCTCGGTTTTTGGTTCGCGGGGCCCGCGCCGATTTGGCTGCGGGTCAATCCTCGGAAGACTTCGCGCGAGCAGTTCCTCGTCAGTGGCGTCAACGCTGAACCCGGCGACGCTCCGCAATCGCTGAAGTTGCTCGGTCCAGCGGCAATTTCGGAGTTGCCCGGTTATGCCGAGGGCCATTTCTGCGTGCAGGATCACACGTCGCAGGAGGTCGCGGCAATGCTGGACTCAAAGCCTGCTTGGCGGGTACTGGACCGGTGTGCGGCACCCGGTGGCAAGTCCACCCATTTGGCCGAGTTGATGCAAGATCAGGGTGAGGTGGTGTCGTGCGATGTTGATGCCAGGAAAATTGCGACCATCGAAACACTCGCTCAACGTCTCGGTTTACGCTCAGTCAAGACAGTGACATTGCGGCGGGACGATCCGCCGCCGGAGGGACCCTTCGACGCTGCCTTGGTTGATGCGCCGTGTTCGAACACGGGCGTGCTGGGTCGCCGGCCCGAGGTGCGCTGGCGATTGCGGCCGGAGGATCTCACGGAGTTGGCCGCGTTGCAGTTGCGGTTGTTGCTTGAGAGCATCGATCGCGTCCGGCCCGGCGGCGTGGTGGTGTATTCCACGTGCAGCATCGAGCCGGAGGAGAATGAGGCGGTGGTGCGAGCGGCAATGGCGGAGCGGCCAGGCATAGTGGTGGAGGCAGAGGTGAATTCAGTGCCAGGCCGGCCAAGCGACGGGGGCTATCGCGCACGGTTAGTTACAAAAAACAACTAACCGCAGAGAACGCTGAGAGCGCTGAGAAAACCAAATTCATGTTTGGTCTTTCTCCGCGCTCTCTGCGTTCTCTGCGGTTCAAATTTCTTTTCTAATGTAGTTTGAAGGGGCTGCCCGGCTGATCCTCATGGCGAATCTCATCCACCGGATCCTTTTTCCCGGGTCCTTTGTACATCCGGTTCGGCCCGTTGAACACCAAGCCCGGTTCGGTGCCCACGTTTTGATAGGCGTGCACGACGCCGACCGGGACCACCAGCGCCATCGGCGTGTCGGCCCCGACGATGCGAGTCTCGAACGCGCCGTAGGTCTTCGACTTGGGCCGATTGTCCCACAGATACATCTTGAAGTTTGAGGGCCCGAAGAAGGCGAAGTAGTCGGCCTGATCGACATGCTCGTGCGGCCCGCGGGCGATGCCCGGCTGCGTGACCGAGGCGTACGCCATCACCGGGTGGAACTGCTCCGGCAACTCGTCGTGGCGGAATAATTCGCAGAGCCAGCCGCGATCGTCGTGAAATTTCTTGAGCGGCTTCCAGATGATGCCCTCGATGGGGCCGGGGTGGAATTCCATTTACAAATCTCCGCAGGCGAATCGCATTTGTTGTATTGTTAGCCCGACGCGCCAGCGAGGGTGAACCACGCGAGCGCCTGCAGGGTTCGCCCTGGCTGGCGCGTCGGGCTAACAAAACGACGTCTTCATGTCGGGGCGTGGAAATGGGCGAAGCGTTCCTTGGCGAACGCGACCACCTTCTCGTACTCGTCTTCCGTGCGGAAGCCGTGACGCGGCCAGATGATAGCCGAGATAGGAGTCAGAAACAAAAATGTATGCGTAGGTGTTTCGTCAATCCTTTCCATGCCGCGCCAGTGCATTTCAGATTTCGAATCTTCGCGAATCTCAGTCAGCGTTTCGCTCGTGAGGACATTGCGTATATCTCCCACAACTCCGCGAGTTGAGTTTTCATTTACAAATCTGCGAATCGCGACGCGAGATAGCCTTCGAATCAACCAGGGGTAGATAAGTGCGTAGAAAAGTCCAGTTACGATCAGGAAAAAGCCAAAGACTGAAATGTTATCGGCGTCCGTTCCAAGCCAAGCAAGTGAGCCAAGTGTAATGAAGACTAATGGCCAAATGATCCTCCCGCGTTTAACGCGGCGCTTAAAGGTGTTGTCATTTCCGATGAAGTGCAGCTGGAAGTGAAAGTAATCATCGACCGTTCGCTGAAATGTCGTGTCGATCATGACTACTCCTCCCCAAACAAACTCGGCCCGACGGCTTCGCGCTTACGCACCTCGCTCGCCTTTTTCCGTGGCGGCAGTTTCGGTTGCGGGGGGCCGAGCTTGTGGTGAGCTTCGAGTTCGCCGAGGACCACGCGGGCACGCTCCAGCACGGCGGCGGGAACGCCGGCGAGTTGCGCGACGTGGATGCCGTAGCTTTTGGTGGCCGCTCCGGGCACAACGCGGTGGACGAAGACAATCGAGCCGGCGTCTTCCAGAACCTGCACAGTGTAGTTTCGCAAACAGGGGAGTGTCTCGGAGAGTTGGGCCAGTTCGTGATAGTGCGTGGCGAAGAGGGCCCGGCAACCGACCGTGTCGTGCAGAAACTCCGTGATGGCCCAGGCGAGCGACACGCCATCGAAGGTGCTGGTGCCGCGACCGATTTCGTCGAGGATGACCAAGCTGTTCGGCGTGGCGTTGTTGAGGATGTTCGCGGCTTCGACCATCTCGACCATGAACGTGCTTTGACCCCGGCTCAATTCATCGGACGCACCGACGCGGGTGAAGATGCGATCGGCGATGCCGATCTTCGCCGAGGTGGCCGGGACGAAGCTGCCGGTCTGAGCCAATAGCGTGAGAAGAGCGCATTGGCGGATGAAGATCGACTTGCCGGCCATGTTCGGACCGGTAATCAGCCAGAAGCGGCCCGAGTCAGTGGTGAGGTCAATGTTGTTGGGGACGAAGGTGCCGGCGGGGAGCGTTTGCTCCAGCACTGGGTGTCGGCCGCCGATGACTTCCATGACCGGCTCTTCGACGAGCTCGGGCCGGACGTAGCCCCGCGAACCGGCGAGTTCTGCCAAGCTGGCGATCACGTCGAGCGATGCGAGCGATTCGGCGGCGGACTGGAGTTTGACGGTCTCGGCCGCGGCGCGATCGCGCAGGCGCAAGAAGAGCTCGTACTCCAGGGCGCGGATCTTTTCCTCCGCGCCGAGCACTTTCTCTTCGTATTCCTTTAACTCCGGCGTAATGTAGCGTTCGGCGTTTTTCAGCGTTTGCTTGCGAATGTAGTCGGCTGGCACCCGGCCCGAGTTGGCGTGCGTGATTTCGATGTAGTAGCCGAACACCTGGTTGAACCCGACCTTCAAGCTAGCGATGCCGGAGCGGGCGACCTCGGAAGCCTGGTAGCGGGCGATCCAGCCTTTGCCGTCGCGGGCCACCGTGCGCAGATCATCCAGCCCGGCGTCGTAGCCGTCGCGGATCAGGCCGCCGTCGCGCGGCGACTGCGGCGCTTCCTCGGCGAGCGCGGCTTCGAGTTCTTGCCGCAATTCTGTGCACGGTTCCAAGCAGCGATCGAGTTCCAGGAACAAGCTCGCTGTCCGGCCTTCGAGGGTGGCTTTGATCTGGGGCAAAAGGGCGAGCGTCCGACCGACGGCGGCCAGGTCACGCGGACTGGCGCGGAGCGTGCTCACTCGCGCCGTCAATCGTTCGAGATCGCCGGCTTGTTCGAGCATGCCGCGGAGCCAGGAACGCCAGGGATGGTCGCCGAGCAGTTCCTCGACCGCGTCGTGGCGTGCGGCAATCTCGTCGAGATCGGTCAGAGGTTGCAAGAGCCATTCGCGCAACTTGCGGCTACCCATGCGCGTGACGGTGCGATTGATTGCCGCGAAGAGCGATTGCGACTTGTCGCCGTCGCGGAGCGTGCAGGTGAGTTCGAGACTACGCCGCGTGACTTCGTCGAGCACGAGGTAGCGATCGCTGCGATAAGGCAGCGGTGGCCGGAGGTGCGCGAGATTGGTTTTGACCGTCTCGCGCAGATAGAGGACCAGCGCCCCGGCGGCGATGAGGCAGCGTTCGCCATCTTCGAAACCCAGCCCGCTGCAAGTCGTGACGCCAAATTGCTCATGCAGGGCGCGCTTGGCAGTTTCCGGATCGAAGGTCCAATCGGGCCGGCTTGTCACGGTGCCGGCCGCGAGCGCTGGGCCGAGCCGATCGACCGAGTGCTCGGGAATCAAACACTCGGCCGGTGAGAGCCGGGCGATCTCATCGGTGAATTGCTCGATCGGCACATCCATCGCGCAAAACGTGCCGGCCGAGAGATCGGCCCAGGCGATCCCGGCGCATTGGCGATCACATGAAATCGCGGCGATGAAGTTCGGCGCATCCGGTTCGAGCAACTCATCTTCGGTGACCGTGCCGGCGGTGATGACGCGGGTGACTTCGCGCTTGACCAACCCCTTGGCTTGCGACGGTTCCTCGACCTGATCGCACACGGCGACGCGATGACCGCCGAGGAGGAGTTTCCGCAAATAGCCTTCGAGCTGATGGTGCGGGAAGCCGGCCATCGGGATCTGTTTGTCGCGACTGGTGAGCGTCAGGCCAATAACCTTGGCGGCGAGAATCGCGTCGTCGCCGAAAAGCTCGAAGAAATCGCCCATGCGGAAGAGCAGCAGCATCCCCGGGTGCCGCTCTTTGGCGTCGCGGTACTGGCGCATCATCGGCGTGTCGGGGATATCAGGCGATGGCGGTGATGAATTCATGTTTGGTCAGCGTATCCGAAAGCAGCGCCGGGATAAACCCGGTGGCTCGCTAATACCATCGCCCGTTGCGATCGACCCATTTGATGGCGAAGTAGTAACCGACGGCGGCGACGATCAGCGGAGCACCGCCAAAAAACCAGGGATTTACAAACCCGTACGCGATGCACGTGCAGGCAAAAATAGCGCACAGCCAAACGAACATCCACGCCGCGTTACGATCGTGCAAGCGCCAAAGAGTGAGCCGCACCATAAATGGCCAACGCTTGCGATCGCCGGTCCTTCGGATTTGTTGTTGCGACATGATTATTTTCGCGCGGGCAGTTTGCACATGCGCACCGCCCGGCCGGCGTCGGCGTAATTCACTTCCGTCATGTAGTGTCGCATGAGGAGCAAGCCGCGGCCACACGGGCGCTCGAGGTTTTCCGGCGCGGTGGGGTCGGGCACGCCTTCGGGATCGAAGCCGGGGCCTTCGTCGCGGATGTGCACGTCGAATCGTTCGGAAGAAATGGAGTAGCGAATGTGAACCTGCTTCGCGGGGTCGAGCCGGTTGCCATGCTTGATGGCATTGACGAGCGCTTCTTCGAGCGCGAGCTTAACGCCGAAAATATCGTGATCGCCGAACTGGAAATCGCGCAGCGCGCACTCAATATCGCATTGGACCTTTCGCGCGGCCGCGAGGTCGCTGGGAATACTCAAGTCGCGAGCATGTGAGGGAGCCAGCATCTTCGCCAGTCTCGAGGGGGGCGGTCGCGGCGGTTAGAACGCTTGCAGACCGGTCTGCTCGTCTTTGGCCATCGTGAATACTTTGTTGAGCTTGGTGATCTCGAAGACTTCGTAGATCTGCGGATCGATGTTGCACAGCACCAGCTTGCCGTTGACCTCGGCGAGCTTGCGGTTGAGCACGATCAGCTTGCCGAGCGCGGCACTGGAGAGGAACTCGACGTTGCCGAAGTTGAGCAGCACCTTGCTGCGGCCCAATTCATCGACGAGGCTCATGAGCTGCTCGCCGATCATTTGGATGTTTTGATCGTCGAGGATTTTCTTATCGAGGAAATTGACCACAGTAATATCGCCGATGTCCTCGACTTCGAGGCGGCGACGGCGCGGCTGCTGCGTCATCGGGGTGGCTCCGAATGTGCGCGGGCGAATGATGACGCCGCGCCTGACGGACAATATACGCTGTGGGGCCGGAGAGTGGAAGTGGGCGGGACACCTCTATTTCGGGGCCGGGTTTGAAGGTACAGATTTCGTGGCCGGGTCTGAAGGTCGCTTACAGCGACCGAAGGCCTGGTTGGACCCGCAAGCGCAAACCGGGCCTTCGGTCGCCTTAGGGCGACCTCAGACCCGGCCACGAAATAAATACATTAGGGTCAAACCCGGCCATACATTAGGCTCAAACCTAGCCGTCAAATCTGCTGTGAACCTCGGATTCCGCGTCAGTGTCCGCTATTTCGCCCACGTTGACAGCAAATGCCGGCAGCGGTAGGTTAGTTTCGAAGGGCCTGTAGCTCAGCTGGGAGAGCGCTTGAATGGCATTCAAGAGGTCGTCGGTTCAATCCCGATCAGGTCCACTGGGTAGTTGCTCTCTTGGCTACCCTGGGTCGGTGGCGGCGTGAACCTGCCAACGGTCAGCGGACGGCCGCGGCGTGAGACCCGCGGCCGTTTCGTTTGGATTCTGACGATCGTATCGGCGCATCGCTTGAATACATGAACTCGCGACTCAGCTCCTACAAGGCTCTAGCCCTGGCGCCCTACTCAAAGGAGCGGAGCAATGTCTCCCAATCCAACACCGAGCCCGAACCCGCGCCCGAAGCCGCCAGATCCGGATCGCCCTCGTCCAAATCCGCAAGCTTAGATTTGGGAAGTAACATTGAGCAGTAGATAATCACGCCGCACTGGCGTGACGGGCTCATATCCCGATCCGCGACGTGCACAGCGCCGGGCTTGGCCTGGCGGCAATGAACCTGAGCGACGACTCGGGTTCATTGTGTTTTGTGCAGCCGCATCTCGCGCAATAAAACAACGGTGTCACCACTCACATCTTGGAGGCACCATGCCCACGCTCGCACGCTTCGCGGCAATCCTTTCAATCGCATTCGTTGGCTGCGGAGAAAAACCTCATGCAAATGTTAGCTCGCCACCCCGGCCGATTGTTGATCCGCTTGTCGCTAGCTACAAACGTGAAGCCATGCCCGTCGTTGATGAATTGCGGTCATATGCAAACCTCTTGAGTTCGTTCGCGGCAAAAAATCATCTCGAACGGAAGTCACAAGCAATTCAAGAACTCATCTCTAAACTCCCCGATGCGCCGACGGTATTGAAAGACGTTCACTTAGAGTTGCAGAGAATTTGTCTGGAACTCGACATGAAAGCAATGATCGAGGACCTTAGAAATCGAAGTGGTGAAAAGACTAGCACCATCGAAAAAGACATAGTGCCGCTCAAAGAGCGGATCGACAAAGTACGCCTCCGGCTGCTCACCGATTTGCCTGACGATTACACGCCCCACTCGAAATAACCCATTCGGGGGTAGGTGTAGAATCTACACTACCCCCTCTCCGCACCACGATTTGCAAAAACATCTATTTTCATAGCGTTTTCGTCATTTAGCCAAATGTCTAACAGTAGTGAACACACACATAGGTATTGTCTGTTCACTAGATCGACCGTTCAGCGATCATGCGTACCGGCGATCGTTCGATCACTAGGTCGCACGTTCAGCGCGCGCATGATCGGCTTGCCGGCCTCTTCGAAAATCCTGATAGCGCATGCATGCCGTGCCATGCCGCTGCCTAGCTGTGCTGATGCTTGATTTCGATCCTTCAAAGGCCTGCTTTGCGCAGGAAAAATGACGCGGCAAAATGGTTGACTTCGCAACGGGGCGGGGTTAACCTCGACAACCGGTGATCGTTGGAGTCTCACCCCTCACGTCGAGGGTTCCAGCGGACGCCGTCTTACAAGAGAGGTTCGCATGTCTACCCTGACCGGGGAAGCCGGCGGTCGTACCCGCCTCGTTCCCATTCCATTTCACACGCCGAAGTTCATTTCATGTTGCAAGTTACTTGGCCCAATCGAGTCCTATCTGATCCATTGGCTGAATGACGCAATCAACGGCGGCGGTCGCTCGACCCCATGCACTCACGAAGGCTGCATGTATTGCACAGGCGGCAATTGGCCGCGGTTGAATTGGTACGCGGCCGCGTTTCTCCATGATCAGCAAACCGATCGCTGGATGCTGGTCATCCTGTCGATCAACAAGAGCTACATGGAGTCGCTTCAAACCGTCGAGAATCCATACGAAGTGCCGCTGGTCTTTCGTGCCACCAAGGACTATGCGAAGGGCCGTCAATTCAAAGTAACCCCAACCAATCGCGTATTACCTCCGCCTTTCAACCCTGAGCCGATCGACGTCGCCGAGCAGCTCGAGCTGGCGTGGCGAGTGCCGCGGCGGTTGTGGGCCACGTCTCACAGCGAAGCCGATCCCACGCCGAACATCCTCCGCTTCAATCAGACGCACACGGCCTGAACGCTGACCAACTTGGTTGCGTTCGGGCATGCGCCTCGCCACGCGCGGAGGGTGTCATGCACGATCACGGCGATCGCCACATCAATCTGCGATTCACCTGGGCGACTATCGTTCCGGCCGGTGCTACCTGCTATCAGGCCGGCTGCGATCGCCACGCGGACTACACGCTGCTCTGCAGCTACGCGGAACAGAAGCCGTTTCATTTCTGCGAGCTTCACGCGCACGAGCTCATGGCCGAGATCAAAGCCAACTTCGGCCATGAGCTCGTGATGACTGACACGAGCTTTGAACTTCCGGCCCACAACATAGGAGCTTCGTCGTGATCCAGTGGCGCAAGCCGAAGCGTGATCGCGGTATCGCCGGCGAACACCTTCGCATCACTTCGGTCGATGGACTCTACACCGTTGCTCGATCTCACATTCCGTACGGGGCCCGCAACTCTTACCCCGATCGATGGTACGCAATTCTGAATCTGCCGCGCCGGCAACAGATCCTGTCGACGCATCGCAGCCGCGAGGCGGCAATCCAGGCGTGTGAGGATCACGAAAAGGTGTTCGCATGAACTGGGCAAATGGCACTTACGTCGGCGACGACAAGATCACGTATTACGGCTGCGTTCTCTGCCAACGCGAACACCGCGAAGGCATTGACGCTGAGTACAAGCCTCATCTCTGGAAGCAATCCAAGCATGGCGTCCGCGTTCGCGGACCGCTCAACCTCGGTGAAAAATTCGCCGCTTACTTCATTGCCGAGGGCGGCGACGTCGCTGCTCAAGTTGATCCACTCGAATTGGCAACCATCTAAAGGAGTTTTCCATGCATCCGATCGTTCACCCCGAGTCAATGAAAGTGCCGTCGCCGATCCCCAACGTGCGCATTGAACCAATCCCCGAACTCTTTGCGCGACGCTGTTCCGGCGGTCGCTGTTTCAAAGACGCCAAGCAATTCCTCATCCGAGATCTCGACGGCCACGAGTTGCGGTCGCCGTATTGCGACGATTGCGTTGCCGTACTGGCCCGCTCCTATGCTCGCGAAACGCCGAGCAAGGCGGTGTCATGACTCGTCGCCGGGCTTTTTCCAGCCGATCCCAATGCGCTCACTGCGGTGAGCGGCGGTGGATTCATGCGCGGGGAATCTGCCGGCCGTGCTTTCGTGTTCCCGAAATCAAAGCCCTTTATCAGCCGGCCGACTCAAGCCGCCGAAGCGACGTCGGCCTGCGGCCTGGCTCTGGCACGTTGCCGCCGTTTGCGACCGAGGCCCCGCCTGGATCGATTGAGAAGGTCGATGTGCTCATTCAGCGGGCCCGCGATGGCTACGCCCTTTGGCATCCCAATGACGCGATCGAACCAGACATCGATCGCCTATGGAGTTTTCCCCTGAAGCTGGAGGAATCATGCCCCCCTACCCCAAGCTCGCGTGCACGCCGCCGAGTTGGAGCCTGACGTCCGATCTGAAGATCGTGGCGATCGAACCGTTCGACGGTGCGTTCACCTATTTGCCGGCAACACCCAACGGCATTGTCATCGCTGACCTGGCGGTGAGCTTGCCCCAGCCGTTTTCCAACGATCAGATTCGCGAGATCCGAGCCAACGCTCATTTGATGTTGGGCGCATGGGAACTGTTCATCCTGTGCCGCTCCGCTCACCAGGCCCTGGCCGGCGCTGAGTATTACGGGGCCCGCCGCGGCGAGCTCGTTCGCCGCCTGGAGACGGCGATGCGTTTGTGTGTTCCACCGGGAGTTGATGATGGCAAAGGAACTTGATATCTCGCCGCGGCAACTGCCGTCGCGATTGCCGCGTGGCATTCGCTTGGCGTGCAATCCATTTAACGAACGCCTGGTGCCCGCGTACTGGCCCAAGGGCAACAGCTTCGAACTGCCCGTTTGCTTAGTCGGTGAATTGCCCACGTGGGTGCAGATCTTCATCTTCGCCAGCGATCACCGCAGTCAAGCGGCGCGGCGAGTTCTCGCCAATCTCAAGGCACGCGGTTACGAATCGATTCAGATCCGCGTTGGCCTGATCTGCCGCGTGTGCGGCTGCACTGACGATGATTGCAAGCAATGTATTCGAATGACCGGCCGGCCCTGTCATTGGGTCGAACCGGATCTCTGTAGCGCATGCGTCCCCCCCCCCCCCCCCCACAAAACCAAGCCACGCCGGCGTCGCCGGCGGGTCCACTAACAGGAGGTAGTTCATGGCACGTCCCAAGAGTCGAACAAAACGAATCAACCGCGACACGCGCAAGCCCACGCGGCCGCGTCCGCCTGTGACCGGTGTGATTGGCCAGCTTCACGACGGCAATGGAAAGCCGCTCGGCATTACGATGTGTGATCTGCATCGATCGCCGGGGCAGAACGGCAACGGCAACGGACATCACAACGGGCACCATAAACAGCCGCCGGCGATGAAGTCGAAAGAGGATCCAGTTATCATTCGGCTCTCGCCGGCGGCGATCGCCCCGCCGGCTTGCAACGTGCGCAAGCATTTCGACGCGGTCAAAATGGAGGAGCTCATTGCGTCCGTCAAAGCCCAGGGTGTGCTGCAGAATCTGATTGTGCGCAAGCACCCCAAGCCGAAGGGCAAAGTAACTCACGAGCTCGTGGTAGGCGAGCGACGGTTGCGAGCGGCGATCGAGGCGGGCTTACGCACTGTTCCGGTGATGGTGCAGGAATGCAATGACGTCGAGGTCCTCGAAACTCAACTCATTGAAAACGATGGCCGCGACGACTTCACCGATATGGAGCGTGCCGCCGGCTATCAGAAGCTGCTCGATGCCGGCCGCACGGTTGATGAGTTGGCCAAGCGCGTGCACCGTTCAACGTCCGTGGTTCGAAACACCTTGCTATTGGTCCGCTGCCCGGAAGCCCTTGCCAAAGCGCTCGAGGCAAAAAAAGTCAGCCGGTCAGTTGCCGAGCTCGTGTGCCGCATGCCCAACCAATTGTTGCGCGATCGCGCCGCTCGCTGCGTCCTGACGGCCACGGAGAACCCGGGGCAGTTGTCATACTTTGCCCGGGCCGACGTCGCCGCGGCCGAGCCGCTCAACTATCCGCAAACGCGGAAGCTCATCGCCGAGCATTTCATGCGCGAACTCAAAGGCTCGCCATTCGATGTGAACGATGACACGCTGGACAAAGCCGCCGGCAGCTGCAAGGACTGCCCCAAACGCACTGGCAAGAGCAAGTCCTATCCGGACAGCCGCGAAGATGTTTGCACCGATCCGGGCTGTTTTGCCGGCAAGTGTGCCGCTCAGCGCGTACGCACCGAGGCCGACGCCCGCCGGCAGTCGCTGCGAGTGTTGACGCCCGCGCAATGCGATATCGTCTTTAGCCACCGCATCAGTGAATCCACCGAATGGGTTGACCTGGATGAGCCGTGTAAGGCCGTGACCAAGAACAATGGTGGGGCAACTCTCACTTGGGAAGAAGCCCTGAGTTCCAACAAGGACGTCGCTCAGAACAAAGTGCTGGCGTTTGATGGCCGCAATTACCCCCACTGGCTTTACGATCGCGAAGCGGCAATCGCATCGCTGCAGCGGTCCGGAAAGTTTTTGCCGACGCCCAAAGCCATCAACGAAGCCGCGGCCGCGTCCGCCGGGCGCACCATTGCCAAAGCTATGACCGACGTCAGCACCGTGCTGGAAGGCATCAATTCGAAATCGTCATCCGGCAAGAAAGCTCGCGAGGCATTGGAAGCGCTGGCGGTGTCCATGGTTTCCATGGCCGACGAGTTCACACCCACCAACGCGATCGCGGTGGACCCGTTTACCCGGCTTTGCAATGGCCGCGTCCAGTTCGGCAAGAACGGCAGCCGGGATGATCCTGCGGCGAAGCTGGCGTCGTTTCGCAATTGGGTGGGGTCCGCGTCCCCGGCGGAGCTGTTGGGCATCATGGCCGAGGCCGCGGCCCTGGTCTACATGCGGCGTGGCAAGCCGGAGGACAAGGAGGCGATTGCCGGCGAAGCGTTCGATCGCCTGGTCAATCTGGCGGATCTCGACATGGAGGAGATTCGGGCCGACGTCAGCAAAGGATGGAGGTCAACCAAGCGATGAGCGCTGCACCTTACGACGATTATTGTGACATCTGCCATTGCCCATCTGGCCTGGGCTCTTGCCCCGACTGTGTCGGCGTTGCCGCGACATTCGCCGGCGACGATGAATTGTCCGTCGACATGGACGATGGGCCCACGTGCACGCATTGCGGTGGGGAGTGTTCGTTTTATGGCGGGCTTTGTGAGGTCTGTCTCGAATCGTTTCAGGATCCCGAGTCATGAGCAGTAAACACACATATCTGCGTACTACGAACTGCATTCATTGCGGATTTCCAATTGTCGGTTGGGCCGGGCATGTTCATCTGCCAGATGGCCAGCGAGCTCGAGCAGGTTTGTGCAGCGTCTGTCTAGCGGTGTGCAAACACGGAGATAACCGCACCTTGCCCAAACAAATCCAACCTGATTGCGAATGCGTTCAGGGCGATGCCTGCTTTGGAAAATGGCAGGGCACATACGGATTAGAGAACTACGTCGGATGATCGACTCTGGATACTACGCTGAAGTGGGTGACAATTGTGTCGCAGTCTCTTGGACGATCTGGCATTCGCCGCGCCCGGGTAGTTTTTGCCGAGCAGTGTTTTGGAAGCGCAGCGACCCACAAAACCAATTGCGTTGCACCCATCGTCATCGAGATGCAGAGGCTGCGCTGCGATGTGGCAAGCGGCTTGCTCGAAACGAATTACTCGACCGATTAGGAGTCACAAGTGGCGAAATACCAAACGAAACAGATTGTAATTGAAGCTGTCCGCTATCTCGGCGGAGGCAACATGGAAGGTGGTGGCAGCCCTTCTTGGGTGTGGGAGGCATTGGAACGAGGCAACCTGCTAACCACGAATGGTAGGGATCCGCTCTTGCTTCGCGATCGCAAAGGTATGACACAAATTGTCGATCCCGGGAACTGGATCATTAGATATGCCGATGGTGGGCTGGAGTCCTGCGGGCCAGTTCTGTTCAACGCGACTTACGAATCAGCCTGAATTGGTTTGGCCTCTATCAGAGGGTGAAGAATGAAGCTGCAACTCGCCGAAGGTCTCACGCTTCCTAATGCAATTCTCGCTCAACACATGATTGTGCTGGGAAAGACACGGTCCGGCAAATCATCCGTGCTGAGGCTGTTCGTCGAGTCGCTGCTCGATAGTGGCCAACGCGTGTGCGTCATTGATCCCAAGGGCGATTGGTGGGGCCTGCGTACGACGGCCGACGGCAAGCACGCCGGCTATGGCGTAGTCATCTTCGGCGGTGAGCGGGCCGACGTTCCGCTGACTGAACACGCTGGCAAGAGCGTGGCCGAGCTCGTGGCCACTGGCAACCGGCCATGCGTGATTGACCTCGGTGGTTGGATGGTCGGCGAGAGGACGCGGTTCTTTGTCGAATTCGCAAGCACGATCTTCCGCTCGATCGACGCGCCGCTGCACCTGGTCATTGACGAAGTGCACAACTTTGCCCCTCAACAGAAGGTCGAAAAGAATCCCGATGCCATGAAGATGCTGCATTGGGCCAACCGCCTCGGCAGTGAGGGTGCCGGCAAAGGCCTGGTTCTTATGTCCGCCTCGCAGCGACCGCAGAAGGTGCACAAGGATTTCGTGACGTGTGCCGAGACGTTGATCGCCATGCGAGTGATTCACAAGCTCGATCGGGATGCAATGAAGGACTGGATTGATGGCGCCGGCGATCCCGCCAAAGGCACAGAGGTCCTCAACTCACTGGCACAGATGGCCCGCGGCGAAGGTTGGGTTTGGTCACCCGAGGCGCAGTTCGGCCCGCAGCGTGTGAAGTTCCCGATGTTCAATACTTACGATTCATTCGCCGCGCCCGTCGCCGGCCGCTCACGGCAAGCGCTCAAAGGTTGGGCCGAGGTGGACCTCGAAGAGGTCAAAGGCAAACTCGCCGCGTCGATCGAGATAGCCAAAGCCAATGATCCGAAAGAACTTCGCCGGCGAATCGCCGAGCTCGAGCGGCAGCAAGTTGCAAAGCCGGCCGCTGCACCAACGCCTTCGCCGGCGAAAGTGGTTGAAGTGCCCGTCTTGAAAGATGGACAACTCACGCGGGCTGAGAAGGCCGCGGACCGATTCGAGCTGCTTGCCGGCAAACTGCTCGATTCAGCAACGGGCCTGCTCAACGAGGGCAAAGAACTCCGGGCCGCGATCGCGACGGCGACCCGGCCGGCCTCGGCTGCGGCGATCGCCGCCAGGCCGGCCGGTACATCAACGCCGGCGGGGCCCAAATATGTACCATCAAAGCCCTCGCCGCGGCCGTCGCCGGCGACGTCGGGAGATCGGCCGGCTAAACAGCAAGCGATTCTCGATGCGCTCGCGTGGCTCGAAAGCGTGCGCGTGTCGCAAGCGCTCCGCACGTTTGTGGCTTTCCTATCAGGGCAATCGCCGAAGAGCTCAGCATTCGAGAAGCACGTTAGTGAGCTGCGGAAAGACGGGGCGATCGATGTCCCACTCGACGGCTACCTGCAGCTGACGCCGGCAGGGCGGTCCGCGGCGTCGCCCGCAGACGCGCCGCTCACGAGCGGAGCATTGCATCACGCCATTTACTCGAAGCTCGAGCCGAAGCAAAGTGCGATCTTGTTTGAGACTATCAAAGATTATCCGCACGATATCGACAGTGACGAGCTGGCCCAGCGCACCAACCAATCAGCCACGAGCTCGGCCTACGAGAAGCACCTCAGCACGCTACGCAAATTGGGGTTCATTCACTACCCGGCAAAGGGCCGCGTTGCGGCGACGTCGGTGTTGTTTTTGGAGGGAGCTTGATGGATGCCATCCAGAAAATTCGTCTACGGGCCACACTAGGCGTGGCGCTTAATCGTATCCGGAGAGACAACTTCACTGATGCCATGCGCCTTACGTTGGTCGTTCGAGATCCGGACAACGCCGAGTGTGAGCTCGTCATTACTGATGACGATATTGTTGGCGTGGCCGACTCTATCCACCGGTCCCAGATCAGAGCCGGCGAAGCATTCTCCGCACCTCCGACCGAATTACTCATGGCACTGACCGAGATTGGACGTCTCTGCAAGTGGCGAGGTGGCCACCCTCCCCTACGTGCGTTGATGGCACATGAGGCGCTGACAAAGATCCACGACATTGTCGCCAAGGCGACGGGCAAAGAGTTCGAGCAATTAACTTGACTAGGAGGAGCGACAATGCGGCAAGATCTCTTGGCGGACCTTGAGCGACGTGTGGCCCCATTACTCGATCACATCAAGGCATCGACTCCGCCGGGCACCGGCTTCGCCGTGCTGTTGTTTCGATTTGATGGCGACGAGGCAACGTATGGAAGCAATGCTCAGCGCCCGGACATGATTAAGTTTCTTCGGGAGTGCGCTGATCGGATCGAGGCCCGGATGGACAAGCCGCTAATCGACCCACGAAACCAATGAGGTGGTCTATGCGATGCACTGAGCCGGAGACGATCACTTTACCAATCCCTTTCGTCGGAGGCGGTGGTGCAACGCTACTGCTGCCTCGCGAAATGACGGAACAGAATTTCAACCTGCTAAAGACAATGCTCATTAACATGCTGGACGGCATGAAGCCGGCGATAACCACAGTGCCGGCAAACGCTCCGGGCGATCAACCGAGTTCACGATAACCGCCGATCGCCAGTTATTGTGAACCGCTGCAGCGGCCCGGGGCGTTTACCGGCACGTGCCACAAGGTGTGTAATGAAGCGAGTCAGGATCCGGGGAGCCAAGAGAATGAAGGACCTCGGCCGCAAATGCGTGGCCGTGTGGCTCACCAAAGATGAATTCGAGCTCGTCAGCAAAGCAGCCAGAGAATCGCATGCGGGCTATGGTATGGCAGTGGCCACCTTTGTGCGAACCGCAGCCCTCGATCGCGCCCGGGCCCGGTCGCAAGATGATTAGTAACGCGGCCGTCGCCGGCTGAATCGAAGTGCCGCCAACGTAATTACAGATCCAATCCACACCGCAAAGAAAAACCAAAACCAATCCGACATATCACCTCCAAAAAAAAGCCTCGCCGGCGTAGCGGCGTAACCGCCGGCGAGGTTGAAACCAAAGCGATGCAAATTCCGTTATCGCTTTGGAGGTTCGCTATCTGCTCCAGCGTGATCGGCATTGTCCAGGGTGACCTTCGAATCGTCGACGCGCTCTAAACGCTGCACGTCAAACCACTCGCTGTCGATTCGTTTGCCATCCTTATCCACCGGCGGTGCCACGAGCACTTGATTGCAGCCGCTGATGTATTGAACAAACCCAGTGACCACGCCGACGAATCCGGTGATCTTGTCCTTGACGCGAATGCCCAGTTCCATGGGATCTCTCCGTGTGGGAGGCGCAGATCTCTGCATCTAAAAGAACAGCCCGGGCAACCCCGGGCTGTAGTCGCTGCCGCGTCGCCCAGTCGCGGCCTCAACCGATCATTAAGTTAACTGGCCGCGGCCAGCGCATCTAGGTCCGTTCTTGACAAATCCCGCTCGGCCTGCCGCAGTCGCCGGCGGCTCACCTCGAAATACTCGCGCGTCATTTCGATACCGAGGAATGAGCGGCCGGTGTTGAGCGCCGCCACGCCCGACGTGGACGAGCCGGCGAATGGGTCGAGCACGCGGCCGCCAGGCCGGCTCACCTGCAGGATCCACTCGCAAAGCTCCAACGGCTTTTGCACCTGGTGGACGCGTTGCCGCGGCGCTTGCTGTCGGAAGTAGCTGCCCGGATACGGGCCGATGCCGGCGAGCGCCGGCTTACCCTTGAATGCCACGCCGATGAACTCACATTGATTGGCGAACGCACCTTTGACCGGACGAACCGCGTTGGTCTTGTCCCACACGAGGATCCCACGCCAGGTCCAGCCGGCCACGCGGATCGCGTCGGTCAGGTTCGGCAGCTGCCGCCAATCAGAGAACACCGCGCACAGCGCCCCAGGCTTGGCCAAGCGGTAGCACTCCGACAACCAGAGGCTCGCCCATTTCAACCAGGCCCGCGGATCGCGTTGCTCGCCGGCGAAGTCGGGGCAAGTGATTCCAGCGCTGCCACGATTGCGACTCTCGGCCCACTTCTTGGAAGTGAGGTAACGCGAGCCGGTGCCGCTCGATGACGTCGAGAACGAGCTGTAAGGCGGATCGGTCAGAATCGCATCGAACGAATTCGCCGGCAGCCGCGTGAGTTCAACCAGCGCATCGCCGCAGATTATCTGGGCGCGATGTTGCTGGTTACGTGACCGTGGGAATTTGGGGGGGGGGGGGGGGGGGTGGGGTTGTGGCAATTGGCGAGTCC
>JBJMQS010000002.1:0-1833 GCA_045802605.1 Gemmataceae bacterium
AAGCGGAACCTGTAACAGTTATTCGCTTCGGGCAGGGCGCCGATACCGGATTGTTCGGAATTAACCACCACCGGGGCGACCATTCCACAACCTCATCGATTGGATGCCAAACATATCATCCGGACATTTGGCCGCAAGCCCGTGAGCGCCTCTTTACGGCTCTAGGAACAACGGTGAACTCTGTCAGCCAAGGCCATGCCGGCCGACCGTTTCCTTATGTCGTTATTCCACTCGCAAACGCGATTTCAATTTTGAGGAACGGACAGGCGATGGTCGTTCCGGACGTTGCGCCTATTCCCATAGCGCCTGCGTGGTCAATCAGACTGCGGGCCCCTGGAAAGCCTGACGAAGTTTATGGCAACGGAAGGAATATCGCTGGACGCGTCTTTGTACCGATCCGAGATTTCTGTGTTGCGGCACTGGATTGCACACCCGACCAGGCGCCTCTGCAATGGAAGGATGAAGGAGGTGATCCCGAGTCTGATCCGACCCTGTTCGTCAATGGAATGGCTGTACGCGAGGTTTCTGAAATAGATGAGCATGCATATGTATGGATTGTCGAGGTCGCAAACGCTTTGGGATACACGATCGCGATCAACGATGCAGCCAAGATTCTAGTCCTAGAAAAGCGGTAGGCCCGTTCCCTTCCAGGGAGATGGGCGAATACTTGGTGTATGCATGAGCTCTTCGAGATCGTCTTGTGTGTCCGTGACGTCGATATCGCGGCGACGTTTTATCGCGACGCGGTCGGGCTGGAGCCGATCAATCCGCCAGGCGATGGCTGGGCAAGTTTTTGGGTCGGTCCCGAAGAAGACAATAAATGGCTTGGGCTTCGGTCAGGTCATTTGCTGTTCGAAGAACATTCGCCGCGTCCAGAGGGTCAGCGATTCGGCCCTGTGCACTTCGCGCTGAAATTGCAGGCCAACGAACGGGATGCTGCACTAGACCGGTTGAAGGCCTTCGGCATTACCGTGCTGGGTCCGAAAGAATGGCTGGGCGGGCGGTTCGCAGGTGCTTCGTTTTACTTCTATGATCCGGACGACAACCTGGTCGAGTTGTGGATCCCCGATGCATAAGCAAAAAGAGCCGCTGCTAGGCGGCTCTGAAGCTGTAACGTGGAGCGGGAGACGAGATTCGAACCCGCGACCCTCTCGTTGGCAACGAGATGCTCTACCACTGAGCTACTCCCGCGGTCGCAAGGGCAATTTATACCTTGGTTCGTGTGATGCCCGCTAGGCTTGGCCGCTTTGGAAGTACTTGTCCGCACGCAATCCTGGTGTAACAACCTCTGCTTGGCGCTCTATCGCCGTACGATGTGAAATCGTTTTGCGGTTTTTTGCTGTTCACCCTCAAAAGGAGTTGGAATTTTGGCGGCGATTGCTTACAATTGTTTCGACCGTGACCGCCTCACAAATCGGCAAGTACTATATCCAGAAGGAACTCGGCCGAGGCGGCATGGGCGTCGTTTACCTAGCGGAAGACCCGACGCTTCGCCGCCAAGTCGCTATTAAAGTTCTCTCGCCGCAGGCGGCGCAAAATCGCACTATGGTTAACCGCTTCTTGACTGAGGCGCGGGCGATGGCGGCAATGCAGCACCCGAACATCGTGAGTGTCTACGAGGCAGGCGAAGACGGTGGAATGCCGTATTTCGCAATGGAGTTTCTGCACGGCGGCGATCTGCGACAAGCCATTCGACGTGTAGGTCGCCTGACATATGCGCAGGCGACACGAATTATAGCTGCGGTAGCTTCTGCATTGCACTATGCGCACGCGAAGGGAGTTATTCATCGCGACATCAAGCCCGGAAACGTCCTCTTACCGGGAGATGGCGCG
>JBJMQS010000041.1:0-1837 GCA_045802605.1 Gemmataceae bacterium
CATCCCATTGTGCAGTTATCCACATTCAGGGATCGTTCTTTCGCAATCGGGTGCGTGTTGAGCTTTTGCCTGGGTGTCGGTCTATTCGGCTCTGTGTATCTCATACCGGTTTTTCTTGCGTTCGTCCGCGGACAAGATGCACTGGAAATCGGTTCGACCATGCTGGTTACCGGCGTCGCTCAACTTGCGATCGCGCCAATTGCAGTTGCGCTGGAGCGTCGCCTTGACGCAAGATTGCTGACCGGTGTGGGCTTCGCTCTGTTTGCACTTGGATTGGGACTGAGCACATTCGAAACGCGAGACACAGACTTCAGCGAGATGTTCTGGCCGCAAGTCATTCGCGGCGCTGCAATCATGTTTTGCCTGTTGCCGCCGACCCGTTTGGCGTTGGGGGCGCTGTCCGAAACGCAAGTGCCGGATGCAAGCGGTCTCTTCAATCTCATGCGCAATCTGGGTGGCGCGATTGGCATCGCGCTGATCGACACGGTTCTGTACGGACGAACCAGCATCCACGCGGATGCCCTTCGAGCCCGGCTTTTAGCCGGAGACATGACCACCGCCAGGGCAATTGGATTGGACCCCGGATTATTTGCGAGCGGATTATCCGGTCCGCTGACGCCAGACGCAGAGGCCTACGTGCGGCCAATGATCGAAAAGGCGGCTTTTGTCTGGAGCATAAATGATGCATGGGCGATGCTGGCAGCGTTCGCATTGCTGGGCGTATTGGTTGTGCCATTCGCCTGGAGAACAAACCACGCATCAGCAGTGGCGATAAAAGCGCATTGATAAGAGAGAACTCGAAAGCAAGGTTCTCAGAAATAATATGGGCAAAACAATTTGGCCGAAAAGATTTATCTGGCCAAATTGCCAGAAATGGGAACGGGCGAATGTTTGCGTTTCGAGGAGCTCCGACACATGCCGATTTGACAGGCCTATGCATATGTTGAAGCCAGATCCAGAAGCGCCGCGGCGGATTGAAGCCTCGTACAGCCGAAATTGAAACGACGCCTTAGGTCGTGAACCCATAAACATGAGGATGGCTTGCAAGAGTCCTCTCTGCCCTCGCATGGCATCACAAAGTCGTGCAATGAGTCCTCGGCATCTTTCTCGACGGGCCTCGCTGAACTATGTCCTCTGTCGTCGGGGCCTGCAGACTCCCGGCCATCGCAAGACGGTTCGCCGTTCAAGTTCTGCTCACCGCTCGAGGTCGTCGGACCTCGGGAGCCTGAGCACGTGGACGGAAATATGGGCCGCATTTCTTCGAAATGTCCGTGTATTTTCGTTCACGCGGTCGAGGCGTGCTCGGCTGAGGTGTCGCGATGAACCTAGTGTCGCTGGCATTGCGACGCCCGATCTCGCTCTTGACGATGGTGGTAGCCGTTGCATTGGTGGGTTTTCTGGCACTCGACCGCATGTCCCGCGACATCTTTCCAGATCTCGGGGTGCCCGTCCTGTATGTGGCCCAGCCGTACGGCGGCATGGACCCCGCGCAGATGGAAGGGTTCATCGTCAACTATTATGAGTACCACTTCCTCTACATCACCGGCATCGAGCATGTCGAAAGCAAATCGATCCAAGGCGTAGGGCTGATCAAGCTCCAATTCCATCCCGGCACCAACATGGCGCAGGCTACGGCGGAGACGGTCGGCTACGTCGACCGCGCCCGCGCCTTCATGCCTACGGGAACCGTGCCGCCGTTCGTGATGCGGTTCGACGGTGGGAGCGTCCCGGTCGGCGACCTCGTCTTCTCCAGCAAGACCAAGACACTCGCTGGGCTTCAGGACGCGGGCTCTTCAAGGTGCGCCCCTTGTTTGCGACGTTGCCGGGCGTCTCGGCG
>JBJMQS010000042.1:0-1897 GCA_045802605.1 Gemmataceae bacterium
GTCTTCGGTGTCATCAAGCGCGAGCTGCGCCGCCGCTCCGCCATCGAACCATCATCGGACACCTGAAGACCGATGGCCCCCTCGGCCGCTGCTACCTCAACCGCCGGCGATGCGGCCAACGTCATCCTCTCAGCCGTCGGCCACAACTTCCGCCGCATCCTCGCCTGGCTCAGAGAATTCTTGTGCCTGTTCCTGACCCAGCTCTGGCGCACGCGCGCCTGTCCGGCCCCGCTCAATTCCGCTTCTTAACGGACGACTAACTCACGGTCGGTACACCGACGCGGCTATCGCCATGCCGCGGGAAATTAGGCACGCGTTTGGGTTTTAGACAATTCTTTAGCGCGGAGGCGCGTGATGGACATCTTATGGGCTGATCTCGACAACGATGAACAGCGTACGATTGCGGTATTGGGAGCCGGACTTTCCATTGAACTGTGCGACCCTCTTGCTCTCCAGAGGTTAAGGCGGTTCGGCCTGATCATAGGGTCCCATTTGACGACTGCCGGAGACGATCTGCGACGAGATGCCGTTGTGAAGGGTCGCGGGCCAAGCGTTGCGGTTGGGTGATTAGGAGTGGGGCCGGGAATGCCGAACGCAATCGCGTTTATTGTGGACGGTTACGTTCGCCTGAATGACAAGGGCTCTCGACGATTTGCGCATGCAGCGCCGGAAGCTGGCCGTGGACCTAAAGGCACGCACCGGTTTTGACTACCGGACAACCATTCAGCAGATCGAGGAAGATATCGTGGTGATCGAGGCTGGGCTGTCGCAGTTGGATGGCGCGGCGACGAACACACACACACACACTTAAGCCGCCGACCTGCTCGACCTAGATCATCCGCGCCTTGGTGACCCGCAAACTGCGAACGTAATAGCCCTGTCTCTGAACGGCTGACTTGATCTCGTCGCTGACTTTGAGAACTCTTCTTCTCTTGCGCCACTTGTTCTGATGGCAAACGACGGGCATTGCAGAGCCATTGCTTAGAATGAGCAACTCGCGCTTGTCATTGCGATAGACATCAAACACTTTTTGCCCCCGCTGTTCGTATGAAGTAAACATGAAATATTTTTCGATCGCCTCAACGGACGAGCTTAGTATCTCGAATGGCTATGCGGGTTGTAAATCTGCAACGCCCGCGACTTTTGCTTCACCGCGTTCCGGAAACTGATGCAAGCCCGGACCATCGCCAAACTGGGCGAGCGATGCCGTAAACGGCGCGAGGCATCGGTTCTCGGGCTTCAGCCATCCGTGCCAATGCGGTGATGATGTGTTGCGGATGTTGGTGACCGATAGGGCGCCTATTCGAGGTGGGGGCGGCATGCCCAGCGCATCAGCGTCATCTCACTCCCGGTTTCCGTGTTGCACCCGAGCGTTGCCGGAACGGGTCAGCCCTTTCTCCCGGCGTTTTCTGCCACTCTCGTCGGGCGAACCAGTGAGGCCGGCATAACGCGCTATCGCCCTTCGATCGCGCATGCTTCGCGACAGTACCTCCTGCACCAGCATGTCGGCCGTCTCGACACCAACCCCGATCACCCGCGCCAATAGGCGCACCATTGCGTGTGGTCCATCACTGTCGGTCTGCTTGAGACGCTCCAGGCGAGCGTCCCCGATCTGCCGTATCTGATCACTGACGAGCCGCCGGCGCACCATGTCGCGACGCAGCTCAGCCAGGGTGTTGGGCGGGATCGGCTCGCCCTCGGGGGTGCGCAAGCCGTCAAGGCGTTCGGCAGCCTTCTTCAGCTTGGGATTGAAGCCGCGCGGATGCCTAGCCGGATCAACGCTGCTTTCATTCGGTTGACGATCCGACTTTGCTCTCCGACGAGGCTCTCGTGCTCGCGGTTGGGCCGCTTGGCATCTTCGTCCTTGATTGTCGGGATCGCGACCATCTTGCAGTGA
>JBJMQS010000043.1:0-3248 GCA_045802605.1 Gemmataceae bacterium
AGAGACATTGACTGTGGGGCAGAGACTCTGCTTTCCGTAGCTTGCGCGTCCGGCTAACAAGACGGAAATCCGAAACATGTCGGTGGACATACTTGCCTGCCGAGCCGAGGCGCGCGGCTCATGCGCCCGGGATGGCGTGCAGGCAGTACGCACGTGCGGACTGATTGGCCTGCGAACGCCCGGTGCCGGGGCGGTCTGCGGTCGATGCGACGGGCAGGTTTTCCGGCTCCCGGTTCATCACGGCTCGCGGGCGGCCTTCCCGAGTTTCCTCAGTGGCTGTGTTGCCCGCGGGCCTGACCGGTTACGGCGGCGGCCCCGCAGCGGTTTTTCACCGCTTTCCCTAGATCCTGTCGCAGGGTGTTAGATACGAATTGGAATTAAAAGCGTCGAGGCGTCAGCCCGACGTGTTTGTAATTTGAGAGTCTCCACGTCGGGCTGACGCCTCGACGCTCTTGAGGACTAAAAACAAAAAAGCCCACGGGATCCTCCCGTGGGCTTTACTCTCCCCACCCCCACATCTACGCACTCTTCTTGTCCGGCGGCATCTGCTCGAAGAGCGTGTGTTCGCCGCGGACCACATGTTCGGTGACGGTGTACTTGCCCTTGTTTTCAATATCGGGCAGCTCATACATGATTTCGGTCATGACTTCTTCGACGATGCTCCGCAGGCCGCGGGCACCGGTGTCGCGGGTGCGGGCCCGCTGAGCGATCAGCTTCAGGGCCTTGTTGTCGAATTCGAGGTCGGCGCCTTCCATTGAGAAGAGCTTCTGGTATTGCCGGACCAAAGCATTCTTCGGCTCGGTGAGAATCTTGACCAATGTGTCCTCATCGAGTGGATCGAGCGGCGCGAGCACCGGCAAGCGGCCGACGAATTCGGGAATCATGCCGAACTCGATCAGGTCATCCGAGGTGACTTGGTTCAGCAACTCGCCGAGTTGTTTCTCGCGGAAGTCGGCCTGAGCGCCGAAGCCGATCGTCTTGCGGCCGACGCGATGCGAGATGATATCTTCGACACCGACAAAGGTGCCGCCACAGATGAACAAGATGTTCGAAGTATCGACCTGAATGTACTGTTGCTCGGGGTGCTTGCGGCCACCTTGCGGCGGGACGTTGGAGACAGTCCCTTCCAACATCTTGAGCAATGCTTGCTGCACGCCTTCACCGGAGACGTCGCGAGTGATCGAGACGTTCTGAGTTGTCTTGGCAATCTTGTCCACTTCGTCGATGTACACGATACCGCGTTGAGCCGCTTCAATGTCGAAGTCGGCGGCGTGGAGCAGTTTCAAAAGTAGATTCTCGACGTCTTCGCCCACGTAGCCGGCTTCGGTCAGCGTGGTGGCGTCGCCGATGGCGAACGGCACGTCGAGGATCTTAGCGAGTGTGCGGGCCAGCAGCGTTTTGCCGGAGCCGGTCGGGCCGATGAGCAGGATGTTCGACTTATCGACTTCGACTTCGCCGCCGCGAGCCGTGGATTCCCCAAGCGAGAGCCGCTTGTAGTGATTGTGCACAGCGACGGAGAGAACCTTCTTCGCGCGGTTCTGACCGATGACGTATTGGTCGAGCTTCTCTTTGAGCTGCCGGGGCGACGGGATATTCGTCAGGGCCGACTTGGAGGAACCGCGCCTGCGTTTCTCCTGGTCGATGATCGATTGGCAAAGCTCGATGCACTCGCCGCAGATGAATACATCTGAGGGGCCTTCAACCAGTGGTCCCACGTCGCGATAACTTTTGCGACAGAAGGAACAGAAGGCATTGCGGTTCCGGCCGGTGCCATTGGTGGCCCGCCGACCGGTAGTGCCGCTTTCATTTTCTTTACTCGCCATGCCTTCTCCTGCACGCTGACTAATGTTTGATGTTACAACTCGAAGTCGATCCCGCGAAGCCGGCGTTATGGATTGCCTATGTTATTCGGCAGCCGGGCTCTCGGGCGTTTGGCCTTCCGATGGCGGAGGCTCGGGGTTGTGCGTCGGAGTTGACGGTCGTGCCGGACTCCGCAATTTCGCACCGCCCATACGGTTGAGGATGCGCTTGTACTCCTCTTCGGTCAACTCGCCGCGCTCGAACGATTGACGGAAGGAACCCAAACTCTCCGCGGACGATTGCTCCGTGGTCATGCGGCGATACCACCGTTGTGCCACCGCTACCACCAGCGCCAAGATCAATAGCGCTCCGACGAGGAGCATTCCGGTGAAGAACAGTTCTCGATTCGCATCGGCTTTGGCGGGTGGAGGGTCGGCCGCAAGCAGGATTCCGATTGCGAGCGGCATAGGAACAATGCATAGATGGGTGGGCCGTGGGTGGGTCATGGGGAAGACCGCGTCTGACCGCTGAGTCGTCCGTTGGCCCCTCATCCTGTGAGGCCCGTTCGCGAGCAATTATACCCACCCGCAACGCCGCGGCGCAGAAAATCTGGGTGCGGGCGGAGGTTTTCTCTGTAACCCCCGCATACCCCAGTGCATACGCGTGCGCAGGTTGGACCATCCCGCAGAAATAGTGGGCTGTGTGCAGTAGGCAGCGTGCCGTTAAACCGTAATTCTTAACCTCACACCGATGAAGAGAATCTTTACTACCCTGGCCATTACGGATTCCATTGCGTTGGCGGCGGCCTTCGCGCTGGGTTGCTGGTCGCGCTGGGCCGAGCAACCCTCCACCAATTTGTATTTGTTGCACTTCCTGGTCGGTCTTTTCACAGCCGTCGGCACGATCCTCGTGCACTGCTTGATCTTCACTTATCTGTTGGGCACGGGCCGCTGGGTGCGCGAAGTGACGCTCGCATATCAATTGCCCGATGAGCCGAACTACCGGCGGACGCGCGATCTGAAACGCCAGACCTACCCTTTGGCGCTGACGGCGATGTTGCTCACGATTGCAGCGGCAGCGGCCGGCGGTGGCGCGCAGCTTCAAGGTTGGCCCTGGCAAATCCATTTCGCCCTTTCCATCACCACGCTCGTCGTCAACTACACCATCTTCGCCATCGAGTACCGCAAGATCTGCATCAACACAGCCACCCTCGATGCGGTGCTCGTTGATGTGGATCGCGTCCGTGCTGCCCGCGGTTTACCGCCCAATGCCACGGCACTGGCCGAAGAGGCCGTGTGATGATCCCCCGATATCTGACTTGGGCGACGATCTTACCGAAGTGGAGAGGGCAGTTTCCAGCCCGGTTGAAAAAATTGCAAAAGTGACGGAGAAAGCTAACCACAGAGGCGCAGAGACACAGAGAAAACACAAACTTGGATTTGGTTTTC
>JBJMQS010000044.1:0-1585 GCA_045802605.1 Gemmataceae bacterium
AAGGCGGCGAAATAAGACCCGAGCCCGCATCAAATGGATGTTCACAGCCGACAAAGCACGCGCCAAACTCCGCCGCGCCTATCCAGTCACCGCCAAAGAGTCAAAATCACTGTGATGAACCACTAGGTAGTCACCGGGCTCGCTGCCAGTCGCACGGCTACCAATATAGCCGTAGTGAATGTGTTGCCGTCGCACAGCATGACCGAATAATAACGGCCTTTTTCGATGGCGGGCACCGACAGCACAATTGGCTCGGCACGCAAATCGAGCCATAACATGGAATACGGGGTATCGCTGTTGGGGGTGATGACGGCCGTATCCTTGTAGGTGAATACGCGCGGTTCATTTTTGATCTGATTGAATGGCGCCTTGTACTGCCCTGAGTTCTTGTCGACGGAATACTCGTACATCACAGCGTAGTTCATCACGATGGGCAGCCCGTAAATAAATCCTTCCTCTGCGATGGCCTTGGCTTCGAACAGATTAGGCCACGAGGGGTTTGTCTGCGCCTGCGCCAAGACGGAATTGGCTGAGGCGGTAAATGACGCCAGGGCGGCGGAGCGAAGAAAATCGCGTTTTGTCAACATGAGGGCGTCCCTTGGTCAAAAGTTGCGCCAACCGGCATCGCCTCGGAAAATCCGACCGCAAACTAGACCTAAGTTGTATGAGTAAATACGGGCAATCTCTGGCTTTAAGCGTGGCGTTTGGCCGCCTTTGAGAAGGTGAACCAAAAGACCTTTTGCATCGACTAAGTCATTCGAAGCGAGTGCCAATTCATGTCTGGGTTTGGCCCAACTCTGACCTGCGGTGAGCTGCCCCAACGCGCTGCTATCAGAAACAGAGCGGACCTCTACGAACAGCAGTTCGAGTTGTGAGTACACGCCCTAGACTAGTACGGCGCGGGTCGCTACGGCCGAGTCGGAGCGGCCACGTCTTGGCGAGCTCGACGATGTTGTGGGTATCCCCGCCGACGCTTCCGATCAAATCGCGCCGAATTAGATTGTTTCGCGACTGCGTTGGAGTAGGGTTCCGAAGGACGTCGCCGTAAACAACCAATAATCGGATGTCATTTCTCGCTGCCTACTACCGACAAAGTCGAAGTGCAGGAGTTCCGATGGGTACAGCCCAGAGCGTTACGGACTTGGCTCGGTCCGAATTGGCGATCATCCCGAGAGCGGTGCCCGACAGTCCAGTGGTCGGAGAACTGTTGGCATTCGAGCGCATGCTCGCCGATCTATCCGCTCGAATGGCGAACGTCCCGCCCGACTGCGTCGAGGCCGAAATCCAAGCAGCGCAAGTCGTCCTCCGGCAATTTCTCGGGTTCGACCGCAGCACGTTCGCGGAATTTCACGACGATAGCTCGCTTGTGGTCGTCTCCTCGACGGCAGTGGAGGGAGTCGAGGCTACGCCGTTGGGCCCGCTTCCGTTGCGCCTCGAGTGGTTCATCGCCAGGCTTCGTGCCGGAGAAATGCTCGTCGTGCAGGATCCGGCCGACGACCTTCCGCCGGAAGCCGTCGCCGAAGCGGAATATTTCCAGCAGACGGGCCTCCGCTCGCATCTGAGCATCCCGCTCCGTGTCGGCGGC
>JBJMQS010000045.1:0-1641 GCA_045802605.1 Gemmataceae bacterium
CGAGCATTATTTCTGATTTTGCGGCACGGCCGGGTCGGAGAAAAATACAACGTGGGTGGCCGCAATGAGCAAACCAATATCGGAGTGGTCGAGCGCATCTGTGATCTGATGGACGGGTTCAACCCTGCGGGTGCTGGCCATCGACGGCTCATTTCCTTCGTCACCGACCGGCCGGGGCACGATCAGCGCTACGCAATCGATGCGGGCCGGCTTGAGACGGAGCTGGGATGGCGTGCCAAGGAAAACTTTGAAACCGGCATTGAAAAAACCGTTCGTTGGTATTTGGAGAACAGGGAATGGTGGGAATCGGTGCGGCTTGGTGTCTATTCCGGAGAGCGGCTTGGTCTTTCCGGTAAGCGCGAAAGGCCGCTCGCCGTAATGGATCGGGACGCGCGGTGAAGGTTGTAGTCCTTGGCCGTACAGGCCAGCTCGCTCGCGGCCTTTCGGAAGCATCTGTCGGGACAGGGTCGGAAGTCGTCACGATCGGCCGACCTGAAGTCGATTTGGTCGACCCAAAGTCGATCGCGGTGGCGTTTGCACGGGAGCGACCTGAGGTCGTCATCAATGCGGCGGCTTACACCGGCGTTGACAAGGCTGAGAGCGAACCCGCGATTGCGCTCGCTATCAACGCGTTGGGACCAGAGTACGCCGCGCAATGGTGCGCTGCCCATTCGATTCCAATAATCCATATATCGACCGACTACGTTTTCGATGGCACAAAGGACAGCGCCTACTTGGAAACCGACTCGACCGGTCCCATCAATGTGTACGGGCTGACCAAGCTGGAGGGCGAGCAGCGCGTTGCCAGGACTTGCGAGCAGCATTTGATCGTGCGCACCGCCTGGGTTTACAGCCCTTGGGGCACGAACTTCGTCAAAACTATGCTGCGTCTCGCAAGTACGCGGTCCAACATCAATGTTGTCGAGGATCAATTGGGTTCGCCGACCTACGCTCCGGATTTGGCCAGAATGATACTCGCGATCGCTACTCGCGTTGCGAGTAACCAGGATGCCAGACACTGGGGCACTTATCACGCCGCCGGCCATGGCGAGGTCAGCTGGTTTGGCTTTGCCCAGGAGGTTTTCCGGCACGCCGCCGAGAACGGCTTGCCTTTCGTCAATGCAGCCGCGATCTCTGCCTCCGCCTACCCAACCCCCGCCCGCCGACCATCCAACTCGCGGTTGGATTGCAACAAGTTGCGCCGAGTGTTCGGTCTGCAATTGGCGGATTGGCGCCTTGGTGTTCAGGATTGTGTGGCCCGGCTCGCCACCACGGTGAAAAACGATGTGCCCTAAATCGCACCTCGTTCTGAGCCGCATTGCCAACTTTCCCGGTCTATGCCATGCGATCTGCGCGAAGTTTTCGGTTGGAGTGTTCGCATGAAGGGGATCATCCTGGCCGGAGGCAGCGGCACACGGCTTTATCCTATGACGCGCGCAGTCTCGAAACAATTGCTGCCCGTCTATGACAAGCCGATGGTCTACTATCCGCTAAGTACGCTGATGCTTGGGGGCATTCGAGAAATCTTGCTTATTTCCACGTCGGAGGATTTGCCACACTTCAAAAATCTTCTCGGCGACGGCAGTCGTTTTGGACTGAACATAGTCTACCGCGAGCAGCCGCGACCGGAAGGGCTGGCCC
>JBJMQS010000046.1:0-60275 GCA_045802605.1 Gemmataceae bacterium
GGGGTTGCGTAAGCGCCCCGAGGTTTTGAAGCTCAAAAGACTCGGGGCGCTTACGCAACCCCGCTCGCCAAATGAATTACTTCGCGGTTTTCTTGGCGACGATCTTACGAGCCAACTGCGACTTCTTGCGAGCGGCCGCGTTGGGGTGAATCGTCCGCTTTGCCGCGGCGCGATCGAGCTTCTTAGCGACGGCGCTGTATTCCGTCTGCAGTTGCTCCACCGTGCCGGTCTTCAGCAGATCGAGAAACGACTTGAGCTGCTTCTTGATCGCGCGGATGCGGGTTCGATTCCGCAACTTGCGTTTTTCGCCTTGTCGTAGCCGTTTCTCGGCGCTCTTTGTGTGAGGCATCGATTCTTACCTTTCCTAAGCCTTCTCGCCGACTTTGAAGCGGATGAATTTCACCACGTCGAGCTTGTGCTCCTTGAGCAATTGGCCGACGGTCTTCTTGCCGTACTTGATCTGGTTGGCGGCCGGCTGCTCGACGAAGACGTTCTCGGCCAGCCATGTCTGGTACTTGCCTTCGGCGATCTTCTCGATGATGTTGGCCGGCTTGCCCGCCGCTTGCTCTTCGGTTTGTTTCTTTGCCAAGTCGCGCTCACGAGCGACCACATCGGACGGGACCTCACTCGACTTCGCATACGTCGGCGAAAATGCGGCAATGTGTGCAGCAAGGTCGCGGAGCAAGCCTTCATCCGGCGTACCTTCGCCAGTCACCTGGATCAACACACCAAGCGAACCGTCGTGGTGCGTGTAGCTGCCCGACATGCCCTCGACGCGCGCGAAGCGAGCGACCCGCATGTTCTCGCGGATGACGCCGACGACGTCGGCGATCCGGTCTTGCACGGTGCGCCCGGGCTCGCCCACAAGCGGCTGCTTGAGCAGTTCGTCCACGTTGGCCGGGTTCTTTTCGGCGACTTGCCGAGCGATGTCCTGACCCATGGCGATGAACCGGTCGTTCTTCACGACGGATGGGCTCTCGCAACGAACCTCGACAATTGCTCCCACCTTGTTGGTGTTGTCACTAAAGGCAGCGATGCGGCCCTCAGCCGTCTCGCGCGCGCCTTTGTCGCTGGCCATGAACTTCCCGCCCTCTTCGCGGAGAACGAGGATGGCTTTTTCGATGTCGCCGGCGGCCTTTTCAAGCGCGGCCTTGCACTTCATCAGCGGCATGTCGGTGCGCTGTCGCAATTCGTTCACAGCTTTCGCAGATATCTGGCTCATGACTCTCAGGGTGGTGAGGTTTTGGGGTCGTGAGGTGGTGTCAGAAGATCCAGGTGGAGTTCACCACCTCACCACCGCACTCCCTCATGGTGTATTCAAGGAGCGGTTGGGTTCGCAGCCACCGGTGCGGGCATCGAAGCGGCCGGTGCCACCCGTGGGCGGAACTGCGGCTGTTGGTCCGGCGGCAAAGCCGACTTGCCTTCGCCGACCGCATCCGCCAATCGCGACAACACCAACTCGATAGAGCGAATGCTGTCGTCATTGCCTGGGATCGGCAGATCGACCGGATCGGGATCGCTGTCGGTATCGATCAGGGCCACCGTCGCCACGCCCATCCGGCGGGCTTCCTTTACCGCGATGTACTCACGCTTCGGATCGACCACAACCAGGGCGTCGGGCAACCGATTCATTTCGCGGATGCCGAGCAAGTTGCGGCGAATCTTGGATAGCTCGCGGCTCAGTTGCGACACCATCTTCTTGGAGTAGCCGCGGATCTCAGCGGATTCAGGTGCTTTGGTCAAATCGAGCTTACCGGCTTCATTGAACATCGAACGCATGTAAGCGTTCATCTCGATGCGCGAGGAGTTCTCGCCGGCCGGCAGCCACATCGATTCCAGTTCCGCGAGCCGTTTGAGGCGGTTGCGGATAGTGCGGAAGTTGGTCAAGGTGCCGCCCAGCCAGCGTTCGCTGACGAAAGGCATGTTGCATCGGCCCGATTCGCGTTCCAGCACTTCGCGGGCTTGCCGTTTGGTTCCGACGAACAGGACCAAGCCGCCCTTGGAAACGACCTGCGCGATGAACTTGTGCGCCCGCAGCAAGCCGCGGACGGTTTCACGTAAATCGATAATGTGAATCAGGTTGCGCTTGCCGTAGATATACGGCCGCATCTTCGGGTTCCAGCGACTGGCGCGATGACCGAAATGGACGCCGGCCTCAATTAAGTCCTTGACCTGCACAATCGCCACGCACGACCCTCCGCGAATCCGAAGACAGCGCAACCCGGCCGAATCCGGGGAAAGCTATCAATGTAGCCGTTTTCCCCGCTCGTTCAACATGTTATAGAGATTTTTGGCGTACCTGGTTAGCCGCGACACGAAGGCCTTGCGTCGCGGAGCGCCTGAGATTGGAAAAACAATGAAAATCATCCCGGTCATGGATGTCCGCGACGGTACGGTGGTGCACGCCATTGGCGGGCATCGTTCGCAATATGAGCCGCTGGTCAGTGATTTATGCCCCACCGGCGAGCCACTGCCATTGGCGTTCGCTTTCCGTGAGCGTTTTGGCTTCGAGGATATTTACCTCGCCGATTTGACGGCCATCGTCGGCGGCCCTCCCGATTTGGAACTGTACGCCGGCCTAGTCGAGCTCGGATTTGCCGCCTGGGTCGATGCCGGCGTGAGTTGCGCTGCCGATGCCGTGCGGGTGCGAGCGACGGGGGCCGGCGTCATCGTCGGCACGGAAACATTGGATTCGATCGAGCAATGGGAAGCGATCGTGCGCACGGTCGATCCACGCCGGCTCGCACTCTCGCTCGATTTGCACGATGGCCGATTGATCAACGAGCCGCTCGGCGAAACCAATCCGCGGCGATTGGCTGAGCACTTGTTCGAAGCCGCGGCCGAGATCCGCGCCCCGGGGCCCGCGGTGCTCTTTGTGCTCGACATCGCACGCGTGGGCCGAGGCGAAGGGCCCGGCACACACCGTTTGATCGAGGATCTTGCCCGCGCTTATCCCGACTGCGATGTGTTCGCCGGCGGTGGCATCCGCAACGACATTGACGTTGAACGCATGGAGACGCTCGGCGCCGCCGGCGCACTGGTCGCCTCCGCGATTCATGATGGATCGATTCTGCCCCGGCAGTTTAGTCGGCGCGTGTGATTCAAAATTGCGTTTGCATCGCGGTCCGTTGGACCGTCGAACCGATCACCGCCGCCACTCATACATCGCCGACTGGCCTGGGCTCTCTTCCAACTCAATCCTGATTGAATCCGGTTCCCATTTATGCAGGCTGCGCAATTGCTGTCGCAATTGTTCGCCGAGAAATTTCGCGAGCAACTCGGCGGTCGTGTTTTCGACGGGCAGCAATACGCAATCGTCACGCGGGAATGACCATTTGCGATTTTCAAAGAGCAACGTCACTTGCTCATCATCGGATCGCAATGCCACCCGAGAATCGCCGACCTCGACCCGAATGAGCGGGCTCTTCGTCGGCACTAGCATGCGATGATCGAGCGCGCCGGTGATCGCTTTGAGCTGATCCTTCAGTGCGATGAAATCAAAAACGTACTGATTCTTATCCAACGGCCCAGCCACTTCGGCCGAGACGCGATAGTTGTGGCCATGAATCCGCTCGCACTGATCACCTTCATAGGTGATGAAGTGAGCACCGCAAAAGCCGATTTCGTCTTTGGAAATGCGGACGGTGTAGCGAGTAGTCATGGCATTGGATCATAGCCGCACGCTCAGCGCGACACAAGCGAGTGCATGTGATCAATAATTGCACCGGCAACGTCAATTGTGCACGCCGACGATAATGCCCGCCAACCGGGCACGCCGTTGACTTCCAAAACGACCGGCCCGTTGGGTCCTGGCAGCAAATCCACGCCGGCCACCTCGCAGCCCACGGCTTTTGCGGCGTCTATCGCGAGCTTTTCCTGGATGCGCGAAATGTCCGCGGTCTCGGCCCGGGCGCCTTGGGCCACGTTCGTTCGCCAATCGCCATCGGCATAGCGGCGCATGCCGGCAAGGACTTTCTTACCCAACACGAACGCGCGCAGGTCGTAGCCCGGGTGGCGGATGAACTCTTGCTGATAGATCACACCTTGGATGCGCTCGATCGTCGAGAATGTCCTCCACGCAATGTTCGGATCGCTCACCCGCACGAGGCCCCGGCCTTCGCTGCCGAAGAGCGGCTTGACCACCACATCGCCACCCAGTTCAACGAACGCCGTCATCGCAGCTTCTGCTTTTTCGCCGACCCAGGTCCGGGGGACCGGTATCCCGGCCGCGGCGAGGCGCGACGTGGTCAGGTATTTATCCACGGACGCTTCGATGGCTTTAGGCGCGTTGACGATCAACTTGCCTCGCCGGCGCAATCCTTCCAATGCATCCATGCGGAAGACGATCTGTTCCAGCGACCCACCGGGCATCATGCGAACCAGAACCGCGTCGAATTTTTCGAGCTCGGGCAATTGTTCTTCTGTGGTGACGAACGCGGTCAAGCTGCGGAAATCGACGACTTCGGTCTCGATTCGCCTCGTTGCCGTGGCGCGGAGCAAGTCCTGCACGTGCCAACCGGTGCCCGAAGCGAGGATGGCGAGGCGCATCGTTGTCGCACCAGAATTTTGAAATCGTGGGGAAATAGACCAAGCCACACGGCGGATGTCACCGATATGATATCAGTGCCCTTCATCCCGGGTCGCGGAGCGACCGTGCGCCGTCTCTTACTGTTATTCCCGATCTGCCTGATCATTGCGTCGGACCAGCTTAGTACGGTCCTGCCGCCGCCCGTGCGCCGTCCGCTGGCAGCTTCGCCGACGGAGGCACCGCTGCCCACCGCGGCCCAATTCGCCGAGCTGGCCAAGACCGAGCCGATCGAATGCGTCCGCGCCTCGCTGCGGAAATACCGCAAAGAGGTTCACGGCCTGCATGGCCTGATGCAAAAACAGGAGCGGCTGGCGGGAAAACTCAATCCGCCAGAAACCATCGAATTCTGGTACAACGACGACCCGCACAAGGTATTTCTGGCGTGGCGATCCAAGCCAAGCGGCCAGGCTGACCGTGTGCTCTACGTCGATGGCGCCAACGATAATCAGATGTTTTGCCACCCCGCCTCCGCCATTGCTCGCGCGGTGGTCGGCAACGTCGTCGGCCGCGATCCGGAGAGTAAAGAAGCGAAAGCCGGCGGCCGAGTTTCCGTGGGCGAATTCGGTTTGCGCAAAGCTGCCGAGCGACAGTTGGGCGCTTGCGAAGAGGCCAAGAAGGCGGGCCACCTGCATCTGGAATATCTCGGATTGAAAGAGATTCCGGAAGTCAACAACCGCCCGCACCACATGTTCCTTCGGCTCAACGAATTGCCGGAAGGCCCGGAGAAAATTCGCAAGGTCGAGTTCGGCCTCGATGCCGAGACGTGGATGCAAACGGTGTCGCACGTCTACAACGGCAACGAGGAATTGCTCGGTGCTTATTTCTTCAAAGACATTGAAATCAATCCGAAATTTGCCGAAGGGCAGTTCGAGAAGAGCCAACTCTTGAAGTAGGTGGGCAAGGCTTTGGTTGCCCACCGTTAGGAATCAAATAAGCCAGTCTAAGGGAATGCCCAAAAACCGGCATTTTTTGGATTCGTTGCTTTCGTTGCCAATTTTGGGGTGGGTGGGGACCTTTCGAAAATGGTGGGCAACCAAAGCGGTGCCCACCCTACGAAATCTCGGGGGCCTGCACCATTTCGATGCCATTGGGCCGGCCGATGGCATATTGAAAATCGGTTGTCAGCGTGCAGGCCGCGCCAGGTTGGCCGTGCCGGTCCAGCGCGAGGAACGCTACTCGCGCTGGCGTCTTGCCGCGGCGCTTCGCATTCGCAATCACCCGGCGAACGGCTTGCTCGCACGCATCTTGGGCCGAGGTGCCATTGCGCATCTGCTCCGTGATGAAAAAGCTGCCGGTGGTGCGAATGATCTCTTCGCCGACGCCGGTGCCGCCGGCCGCCCCGGCCGTGTCATCCACGTATAAGCCGGCGCCAATAATCGGCGAGTCACCGACGCGACCCGGCGTCTTGTGTGCCAGGCCCGATGTGCTGCACGCGCCGCCGAGGTGACCTTCTGCATCACGGGCCAGCACCGTCACCGTGTCGTGATCGGCTGCGGGGTCGGGCAAGCGTTGCGGGCCGTAACCCTCCTTGGGTAATGTCTTCACCCATTGCTCCATCGCCAACGGCGTGAGCAAATTCTGAATCGGGAAGCCTTGTGATTGTGCGAAGAGTTGTGCTCCGCGACCTACGAGCATGACGTGCGGCGTGACTTCCATCACTTTGCGCGCGACGGCCGTGGCATGGCGGATATTCTCAATGCCGGCCACGCTGCCGCAGGCCAGCGTCTTGCCGTCCATCACCGAAGCATCGAGCGTGATGATACCGCTGGCGTCGGCTAGGCCGCCGTAGCCAACGGAATTGACCGAGGGGTCATCTTCTAGGGCTTGGGCACCTGCGATGGTGGCGTCGAGGGCCGACTGGCCCTCGGCCAGAAGCGGCATGCCGGCTTTCACCGCAGTTTCGCCAAACTTCCATGTGGCAATGATGATCCAGTCGGCCATTGAAGGAACTCCGCGGCTTTTAGCCTGTTGTAGAACTCCACCCAAGGCGTGCCACCTGCGGTGGATGAGCCTGGCAAGACATTGAAGTTGGGTAAACCCTTCTGCCGATAACGATTGTGCCGGTCTGTAGGTGGGAGGGGAGAATATGTCGCATGGCAAGGTGCGCATCGGCCTGTTGGTCGTTGTCGCGTTTGCCTGCGCGCAGGCTGCGTGTAGCCGGAAGTTTTATCGCCACACCGCCGACCGCGAAGCCGACGGCGTCATCGCGGACAAGAATTGTTACGACGCTTGGAAGCTCGAGCAGTACCACGTCTATCCCGATGACCGGGCGCGATTCGGCGATCCAACTGATCCCGACCATCCACCGAAGCCGCCCGATGATCAGGCGGCACGTTGCTTGGCACCGAATCCGCAAAAAGCCGGCCGGCATGGATGCGGCCTGCCAGAAGGCACGGCTTACCTGGAGCTGATCGCCAACTGGGATACCGAGAATCGAACGAACCGCCCGCCGGATGACACATTTGCCGGCGCATCGATTCCCGGCTTGATCACACCGCCAAAAAACCTCGATGATTCGCGCGAGCGGAGTCTGCGGACACGCGAACATGCTTATCTCATTACGCTGGACCAGGCGTGCGACCTCGCTCTGATCAATAGCCGAGAGTTTCAGGATCGGCGCGAAGATCTGTTCTTAGCTGCGTTGCCCGTGACGCTGGAGCGATTCGCGTTCGCCGCGCAGTTCTTGGCCACGGAGGAAGTGATCCGCGAGTACACGGGCCGGCAGACGCCCGAAGGGCAGGGCAATCGCTGGCGGGCGAACACAACGCTCGGCGTTAGCAAGCTCTTCTGCACCGGCGCGATGTTGGTCTTTCGTTTTGCGAATCAGGTCGTCGTCAACATGACGGACGCCGGCGGGCCGCGAGTCGTTACGCCGTCCTCGCTGTCGCTCGATTTCACGCAGCCGTTACTTCAAAGCGGCGGCAAGGCGGTGACGCTGGAGCCATTGACGCAGACAGAACGCAATCTGGTTTACGTCATGCGGTCCTACGCGCGCTTCCGCAAGGAGTTCTACGCCTTCATCGCCGCCGGCACGGATTTCGGCACGACGTTTGCGCCGGGCAGCCCGCTGTCCCCCAGCGGCACCGCGCCGAGCGAAGGCTATTACCCCACGGTGCTGCGCGATGCAATCCTGGACAATTCCAAGCTCAACGTGCTTTACCTCGAATCGATCCGTGCGTTGTTTCGAGCCTTGCTCGAGGGCGGCGACGTTTCGCAACTGCAAGTTGATCAAGTCGAATTGCAGTTGCTCAACGTTCAAGCCAGCGTGTTGTCGCAGACGCAGCAACTCAGCGACGCGCTGGACCGATTCAAGCTGCAACTCGGTGTCCCCACCAGCATCCCGATCGAATTGGACGACGCCACGCTCCGCCCTCTAATCGTGCAGCAGCGACGGTTTTTGGAGGTGGTCAGCCAATTCGACGCCATTCGTGGCGAGATGAGCCGGACTGCGCCCGTGAACCCGGAAGACATTCGCCCGCGCTTGCAGCGCTGGGCCTCGGAATCACCCATCGTCGCCAACACCAGTTTCTTGCGCGAGTTCACGCGGCGATGGGGCGAACTGTTGGCTCTGACGGAAGCGCAACTTGAGAATCGCCTGAAAGAGCTCCGCCAAGAGAAGAACGATCTGTTTACGCGCCGGGCCGAGTACCTATCTCGCAGCCAGGTGCCGCCGCCGGAATTGGAACAGCGCTCGGCGGAACTGGATCGCGATTTGGACATGGCGATTCTGTCTCAAGCGGTGCGGTCCTATGGCAAGAAACCCTGGTTGATCCCGGGGATCGATCCTGCTCGCCAAGCCGAGATTCAAGCGGCCGCGTTTCGCAATGTGCTCAGCGCTTTTACGGTCGTATTGGGCGAAGCCCGCAACGAGCGCATCGAGACAGTGAAACTGCAATGGCCCACTCTTCCGGAAGTACGCCTCTGCGGAGCAGACCTGATCACAACGGATCTGGATCAGTCCATTGCCGCAGTATCGCAGACGGCATTGGCGAATCGGCTGGATTTGATGAATGCGCGGGCTCAGGTGGTGGATTCTTGGCGGCAAATTGCGGTGCGAGCCAACGGCTTGATGGGTGTGCTCGACGTGCGCTATCACCTCGATGCCTCAACCTCGCCGACGACGACTCAACCGTTCAATTTCGAAGGTTCCCGCAACCGACATCAGTTGATATTCAACGGGGAATTGCCCCTAGTCCGGCAACTGGAGCGAAATGAGTATCGGACCGCGCTGATCGCTTTCCAACGGTCCCGGCGGTCGCTTCAATCAGCCGAGGACAATGTACTGGCTAATGTGCGTTCGGAACTTCGGCAATTGCGTGTCTTGTCCGAGAACTATAAAATCCAGCAGAGGGCGGTCGAGCTTTCGTATTACCAGGTCGAAAATTCGCTGAATGTGCTGCAGGCCCCACCCCGGCCCGTGCCGGCCGGTGCCGCCGGCAGCTCCAGCACCACCGGCAGCGATGCCGGCACCCAGGCCGCCCTGACGCAGCAGCTCCTCACAGCAGTGAGCGGGCTCTTGCAAGCGCAGAACCAGCTTTACACGGTGTATCAGAGCTATCTGATTGTCCGCGTGCAGTTGTACCGCGATCTGGAGTTGATGCCGCTCGACGCCCGCGGAGTCTGGATTGATGAGCACGCCAACACTGCCAGTACACCCGGCCCCGACGGTGGTGTCGCCGAGCCACGAACACAACGGGTCGCACCTCCCGCAGCACTCCCGGAGCTCCTCCCGCCGCCGGGGAATCCGTAACACGGTCGTCGGCCTGTTATTTGTCTGCGTCGTCATTGCCACCGCGTTGTTCCTTTACACTCGCTCCACCACCACGCAACGAGCCGACTTGCTTTTCCACCGCGTGAGGCGTGAGCCATTATCGCTCACCGTCGTCGAGCGCGGCGCTTTGGAGTCGGCCGACAATCGCGATGTGATCTGCCGCGTTCGGGCTGGCAACAAGGCCAGCAGCCTGACCATCAAATGGGTCATCGACGATGGCACTTTGGTCAAGCAGGGACAGTTGCTCGTCGAGATTGAAGACACGGGCCTCCAGGATCAACTGAAAGTGCAAAGCATCACGCGCGATACGGCACGTTCGGGCATGATCCAGGCGGAAGAGAATTTGAAGATCTGCCAGAGTCAAAATGCGAGCGAAATTGCATCCGCGCGGGTGGCGGTGGATCTCGCCGAAATTGATAAGACGAAATACCTCGACGGTGATTATCCAAAAGACAAGATGCAAGTCGAAAGCGACATTAAGCTGGCGCAGTCCGATCGTGAACTGCAACAGCAGCGAGTCGCTTACACCCAAAACATGGTCAAGCTGCATTACTTGAGTTCCGCCCAACTTCAGGCTGAGGAATCCAAGCTGCGAAGCCTCGAAGTGGCCTTGGACAAGAAGATTGAGGACCTGCGCGTACTCGATAAGTTCACCAAGATTCGTACCGACAAGGATCTGAGCAATAAAGTCGAAGAAGCGAAACGCCAACTCGAAACCAAAATTCAGCAAGCGCGAGCCAAAGAACTGCAGGCCGAAACGGATCGCATGACCAAGAAGTCGATCTACGATCAGGAGCAGGATAAGTACGACGACATCGAGGAGCAGATCAACAATTGCCGGATTTATTCGCCCCAGGATGGGATGGTGGTGTATTTCGTTTCCGATCAGAGTCGATATGGCGCGGGTTCTCAGCAATCGATCGTCGCGCAAGGCGAGCCCGTCAAAGAAGGTCAACGGCTGATGCGGATCCCCGACCTGCGGCGTATGGTCGTGAACACCAAAGTGCCCGACGCCATGGTGTCACGCGTGAAGGGCGACGTATGGCGGCCCACCGGCTTCATCGACACGTTGCGTGCGGGAATGCTGTTTGAAACCGATCCGCTGTCACGTCTGGTCGCGCAACATGCACTGACCGACGTGCGGGAGAAGTTTCGTGATCAGGATCATGAGTTGTTGCAGGAAGGGCAGAAGGCGACTGTTAGGATTGATGCGTTTTCCGATCGAGTGTTGCCGGGCCACGTCAAAGCAGTGGCAACGGTGGCCTCACAGCAAGACTGGATGTCGGCCGACGTGAAGGTGTATCAAACCATGGTCGCGGTCGATGAATCGGTGGAGGGGCTGAAGCCTGGCATGAACGCCGAAGTGGTGATCAAAGTGGATGGCACGCCGGAGGAAGTGCTGGCTCTTCCGTTGCAAGCGATCGTCGGCGGCGCGGAGATGGGACCGAAGCGAAAGTGCTTCGTCCGAACTCCGACCGGAGCCAAGGAGCGGGAGATCGTGGTCGGACTGTCCAACGAGCGAATGGCTGAGGTGCGCGACGGCCTGCAAGAAGGCGACGAAGTCGTCATCAATCCCAAAGCACTTTTGGGTGATCGTGCCAAGGTTCGCAGCGCGGACGACAACGAGCGATCGCAGGGCGAGGGCAAGAAGGGTAAAGGCAAGGGCAAGGAAGGAGCCGGCAAGGGCGGTGGCCCCAAAGGCGTTCCCAGTGGCGGCGGCGAGACGCCCAAATCTCCTCAAAAGTGAGCGCACCGTGCCAGCCGTCGTTGAAGTTGTCGATCTCGTCAAAGATTACGAAATGGCCACGGTGCTTCATGTCCTGAAGCGCCTCAACTTGACCGTGATGGAGGGCGATTTCCTCGCCCTGATGGGCCCCAGCGGGTCCGGCAAATCGACGCTACTCAATGTGCTTGGCTGTCTCGATAAACCCACGAGTGGTTCGTATTTCCTCGGCGGCCAAAACGTCGCCAAAATGGAAGACGACGATCTCTCGGAGATTCGAAGCCGTTATCTCGGATTTATTTTTCAGTCTTACAACCTGTTGCCGCAGTACACCGTCATCGAGAACATCGAAATCCCATTGCTCTATCAAGGCGCTCGCCTGACCTCCGAGACCACGCGCCGTTGCGAGCAACTCGCAGAACTGGTCGGCCTCGGCGAGCGCATGGACCATCGCCCGCAGCAGCTCTCGGGCGGCCAACAGCAGCGCGTGGCCATCGCCCGGGCCCTGGTGAACGATCCGCACTTACTGCTGTGTGATGAGCCCACCGGAAATCTTGATTCGCACACATCGGTTGAGATCATGCAGATGCTCTCCGGCCTCAACCGGGCGGGCAAGACCATCGTGATGGTCACACATGAGAACGACATCGCCCGCTGGGCCCGGCGTGTGATTCGCCTGCGCGACGGTGTCATTGAGTCGGATGAACGCAACGATTCCGATCCGGAATGGTTGATGTTGCACAGTGCACCCGCGAAACCCCTGGCGATCTAGTCATGTCAAACACGACCATGATTGCACTGTTCGCCTTGGAGTTGATTGGACTCCTTCTTCCCTCCATTCTCAATTGGGATAAGAGCCGGCGTAGCTTTGTCTTGGCGGTGCGCAGCCTTTGGCTGCATAAGCTGCGGGCGATGCTCTCCGTGCTCGGCATTATCATCGGTACGGCCGCGGTGATCGCGCTGATGGCGTTCGGCGAAGGTTCGATGCAAGAGGCCCTAGCCGACATCAAGCGAATGGGGGCCACCAACGTTATCGTTCGCTCGACCAAACCGCCGGACGAAGGCAACACGGCTCGTCGAACCATGATGGCGACCTACGGCTTAACCTATGGTGACTACGAGCGATTCCTGACGATCCCGGACGTGTTACGCCGTGTGCCGATGCGAGTGTTTCCCGTGGAAGCTCGCCGGGTCGAAAAAATGGCACACGCCCGGCTTGTCGCTACTACGCCGGCTTACACCGACGTGCATCAGATCGACATGAATGCCGGTCGCTTTCTCAACGAGGCCGACGATCGGCAAATGGACAATGTGGCCGTGCTCGGCGCGGGTATCGCCGACGATATGTTTCCGTTCGAGGACCCGCTCGGCCAATCGGTCCGGCTCGGTGTCCACTTCTACAAGATCATCGGCGTGTTGCGCGATCGCATGCCGACCGGCGGCACGGGCGGGAGCCAGGCGGCCGAGGAGTTCAATCACGACGTTTACATTCCGCTCTCAACCTGCCGGGTTCGCTTCGGCGACAAGATCTTCATTCGCCAGTCCGGCTCGCGCTCCGGCGAGCAGGTGGACTTGCACCAAGTCACATTGACCGTCGATGCCGATATTGAGCAGAGCGAAGGTCGGGAGAAGGTGAAAGCCGTCGGCGAGTTGATCAAGTCGATGCTGGAGCGGAATCATATCAAACGCGATTTCGCGGTGACGATACCCTTGGATCGCCTGGAAGCCGCTGAGTCAGCCAAAAAGAACTTCACTCGCTTGCTGGTGCTCATTGCGTCAATTTCGCTGATCGTCGGCGGCATCGGCATCATGAATATCATGCTCGCCACCGTGACCGAGCGTACCCGCGAAATCGGTATTCGCCGGGCGCTCGGAGCCAAACAGCGCGACATCACTTTGCAGTTTTTGGTCGAGGCGGTGGTGCAAACGACCATCGGCGGCGTCATTGGCGTGGCCTTGGGCCTTGGCACGACTTATTTGGTGCCGCTGGTCTACGAGTATTTCCGCGAGGAAACGCTGCCGACGCGGTTGCATGTGCCGTCGATTTTCCTGTCGCTCGGTGTCTCAATTGGCGTCGGTGTCTTGTTCGGCTGGTACCCGGCGAATCGCGCCGCCAAGCTGGATCCAATCGAAGCGTTGCGCCACGATTAAGCTTTCTTAATTCCAGCGTGCCACTTCGGCCTTGGCGTGACGCAGCAATTTGCGAATTGACTCCGCGTCGTTGAGGCTCGGCGATGAATTGAGATACGATTCCAGCAAATCGATCGCCTCGCCCGGCCGGCCCGTGCGGGCTAGGCAAATTCCTAAGTCTCGGCGTTCAATCGCACTTGTCGGTTCGAGTTGCAAGATCCTCCGCGTGACTCGAGCCGTGCGCACGAAATCATTTTGCCGCAGATAGGTCCCTTTGAGATTGGTCAGCATCCGCCGAATTGCATATCCCGGCGGCGTGGGCTCGAGCGCTTCAGCCGATGCTTCGAACGGTTTGCCGGTGGCATCTTCGACCAATTGCTCGCAGTCCGCGATCTTGAGCGGCGCGCCGCCATGGTATGGGTCAAACAATAAGACGTCCGCGCCGTCGGCCGCACGCGCGATGAAGTGGCCGGGCAGGCCGACTCCTTCCACGGTGAGTCCGGCACGCGTTCCAACGGCCGCAGTCAGGAGTGAGAGCGTGATCGGCAATCCGAGCCGGCGATCGATCACTCGATTGAGATAGCTATTGTCAGGGTCGTAATAGCGCTCACGGTTGCCGCGATACTTTTCCTCCACGAAGAGCAATTTCGAAAGCGTGGCGACCTTCTTGGTCAAACTGCCGCGCAGCTTCGGTCGCAGTCGATCGGCATAGTCTTCGATCGCCGCGAGGTAGATTGCCACATCGAGGTCGGGAAATTCATCGCGGGCCAGATGCAGCGCGAGCTCCGCGAGGTCACACTCGGTGGCAGGATTGCGGGCCAGGCATTCCAGTGTCGCATCGACTTCCATACACGCAAGCTTAGCACGGATGGAGAGATGCGCCCGCAGCCGCGGCGCAGAGCACGATCTTGGCCGCGGCCTCCGCGTCGGACAATGCGACGTGATGATCCAAATCGATCCCTAAATGTCCGCAAACATCGCACAGCCGATACTTGGGCAAACGCCAGGTTCGCCGTGCCAATCGCACGGAACAGAGGTAGGGATGACCAGGCGGCGCCCATCCAGCACGCTCGCAACAAGCCCGCAGGACGGACCGATCGAAGCTGGCGTTGTGCGCCACAAGAAAACGCGCGCCGTCCAAGAGCGGTTCCAACTCGGGCCACAACTCGGCGAACTCCGGCTCGTTGGCCACGTCGCTCCATGTGATGCCATGAATGTAGGTGAACATGAACCGCGATCGGGGCGGTCGAATCAGACGCGATTCACGGGCTGCGATCACCCCGTCTTCGACCCGCACTATGCCAATGGCGCAAGCGCTATCGTGCTGATAGTCAGCCGTTTCAAAATCAATCGCGACAAAAGGTGGCAGCATGGTCGGGAGTCCATTCACAAGACCGCGGTCATTTTCCTACTAGGTTCAGCACGGCGTGCGACATCGTCAAGACGCCGGTGCGGATGCTCGGCTGCGGGTCGGGGAAGTAATACTCCGAGTGCATCGTCGGCAGTGGCTGCCCGGACTTCTCGGCGGCGGCCAACTTCTCCGGTGGGATCGTGCCGAGCCAGTACATGAAGATCGGCACACCGGCGCGGCCATAGCGGCTAAAGTCTTCGCCACCCATGATCGGTGGCTTTGTCTCCACGTTGTCGGGCCCAAGCACTTTGCGAAAAACGTCCACTGTTTTCTGCGTCAACTTGGTCTCATTGACCAGAGCAGGCGTCCACTCGGCTGGGTTGACGCGAACCTCCGGTTCGGGAGCGCGGGCCCCGGTCGCGGCTGCCTTCGCAATTCGATCAATGGCATCAAGGATGTTCTTACGAACGTCATCCCGAGTTGAGCGCACCGTGATCTGCAAATGCACGTCGCTGGGAATGATGTTGTGCTTCGTTCCACCGTGAATGGAGCCGACTGTCACTACGGCCGGGCTGACCGGATCGACCTCGCGGCTAACGATCGTTTGCAAATCGAGGATGATCCGAGCGGAGAGGACGATCGGGTCTACCGTGAGATGCGGAGCAGCACCGTGCCCGCCTTTGCCTTTAACGATCACATCGACAGTGTCCACGTTGGCGAGAGCCATGCCCTCGGTGAAGCTGACCCGGCCTGTCGCCAGCTTGGGGTCGGCGTGGAGTGCCAGGGCATAATCCGGTTTGGGAAAGCGAGTGAACAGGCCAGCGTCGAGCATGCTGCGAGCGCCTACGGCAGTTTCCTCAGCCGGCTGGCCGATGAACACCAGCGTGCCGGACCAAGCGTCCTTCATCGAAGCCAAGGTGCGTGCGGTACCAACCCACGAGGTCATATGCACGTCGTGGCCGCATGCGTGCATGACGCCGACGTCGTTGCCGGCTTTGTCGCGAGCGCGGACTTTGCTGGCGTAAGCCAGGCCAGTGTTCTCGGTCACTGGCAGGGCATCCAGATCAGTGCGAACCAAGACGGTTGGACCGGGTCCATTCTTGAGGACACCGACGACACCGTAGCCGCCGACGCCGGCAGTCACCTCGAAGCCGGCGTCTTTCAGCTCCCGGGCCATCCGCGCCGCGGTTTCCGCCTCTTGGCTGGAGAGTTCCGGGTGCGTGTGCAGGTAGCGGTAGAGGCTCTCCAGCTCCGGCAAATCGCCCGCAATTTTGCGATTAATTTGTTCGGTACGCTTCCCAAGGGGTTCCGCCGGTGCGGGTTGTGCTGTCGCTAGGGCCGGCATGGCCAACGCAAATAAGGCGGCCCGGAGGCGTTGGTTTATCATCTTGGCCTCATTGAAAAACGGATCGTTGCTAGTGGAACTATGCTAACGGCTTGGAGGGCGAACGCCCGGGAAAATTCCGGCGATTTTGCTCCCCTGTTGAGAACGCATGCGTATACTGAAATTGGTGCGGGATGGAGCCCACTATCGACCCTTGTGTGGCTTTCTCGCTGGAATAGCGAGTCGATTTCGCGGTCGGAGCCAGGCCTTTGCGGGTCTGCCAATCACGCCTCCTACGCGATTTCGGGGTCCAAAAGACCCTAGCGACATGACCCCGCTGGATGGTCCGAGCTTGCCCTGAATAGGTCCCGGTCAAGCCACTCTCGGAACCGGTCGCACCGCGCGCCCGTGGGCGTCGCTTTGTGAATGAATGGGACCGGAGGATAGCTATGATGCGTACCAAGCGCTTGACTCTTCAACAGCGCAAAGAGATTTTTTCCAGCTTGGTCGCCGCACAGGATCTCGGCACCATGAGTGTGCCGGAGTCCCGGCAGTACGTTATGAAGCAGTTCAAAATCTCTGACGTGCAACTTCGGCAGATCGAGGAAGAGGGGTTGGACAAGGAATGGCCGCCGCTCAACCAAGCGGTCCAGCCGATCGCCAGCTAATTGCTGGATTGATAAAAGGCACACTGAGGGCTTCGATCGCTGCGGCGATCGAAGCCCTCAGTGTTTTCTGGCTACAGTTCGCAGCTGACCAGCACCAAGCCTGTAGCCGCTTTATTGCCAATGAAGGTGTCAGTGCCGCTGCCACCGTTGATCAGAAGTGAAGTGAAACTCGCGGCATTGTTCAGATTGACGGTATCGGCGCCGCTTCCCATTGAGACGACCGCATTGGTCAAGAACTTCGCGGCCGCCCCGATCACCAGCGAATCATTACCGGCGCCACCATAGATGTAAACGCGGCCACCGACGGTCGAGGAAACATCGATTGAATCGTCACCGTCGCCGCCATCGATGTAGAGGCTGTTCGTCACGGCGCCGCTGATGGAGATCGAGTCATCGCCGCCGTAGCCAACGATCGTTGCACCTCTGCCGACGTTGTTACCCAGTGTCACCGTGTCTGCCAAGTCGCTGCCGTAGAAGGAGACGCTGCCATCCACGGTTCCCGAGACGTCGAGCGAAGTGCCGGCCGTGCTCGCGCCAAAGAAGTAGAGCGAGTGCACGAAGAGATTGCCCGTGACGGTGCCGGAAATGTCAATTGCGTTGCCGGTCGTGCCGCCCCGCACGTAGAAGTTGCGGGTCGAAGCGCCGGCCTCCAGCGTAACATCATTCACGTAAAACGCCGAGAAATCTTTGGAGAGGGTTGTGCCGTTCTTGAGGGTGACGGTATCGCTTCCGCCCGTCAGTGAGACGTCGGCATATTGAAGTGTCAGAGCCGAAATACCATCGCCAAGGGTCACAGAATCATCGTCGTTACTCGCGCCGATTGAGACTCGCGTCGCCGCCCCGTTAATAACGCTGAGGTTATTGGCCCCTGCGCCGAGAGCGGCGACGATGTAGCCAGGGAGGGTTTTGCCGCCCAAGTCGATGGCAACGGTGTCGGCGGACGTGCCCAAAGACAGTCGCAGATTGTTGACGCCGGTAAATGGACTGCCAGTGACCGGCGTTACGCCATCGAACACCTGGATTTTGCCGGCTGTTGTCGAATCCTGGACGATCGAGAGCGTAGCTGCCGGAGTGCCGCTGATGGTCAATGTGCCAAGGGCAAGCCTGGCTGTGACGGCGGGGCACCAGCGATTTTCCAATTGTTCGAGCCGGAAGAGCGAGCGGCGTGTCATTGAAGGACCCCAAACGAGGGTGTGGGCCAAAGGGTGTATGTAAATTATGCGTGAGCCGTCGCCGTACGCTTGCGTCCGCAGCCAATGACCCGACGTGATTTTCCGTTGCTCCTACGGAGATTCGGCAGACCTTCACATGCGATGGGAATTTGAGCGTGCTTCAAACCTTCTCTAACCAATGCGCCAGATCGTCCAGAAATGGCGGCCCATCCGGTTCGAACTCCAATGTGTGATGTGCGGATGGATACTCGATGACGTCGGTTGGGCCGCGGAAGCGCGAGACATAGTCGCGCGTTCTGGCATTGTCGATAATTCGGTCATGACCGGCCAATAGAAGTAGGGTTGGGATTTGCACGGCAGCCGGGCACCGCCGGAGATAAAAGTCGAGCCGCGCACTCTCGAAGAGCAATCGCGCGGTCGCTTCACGCAGCGAAAGTGGATCCTCCGCAATGGAGGCTTGCCGCTTTGGATTGTCCGTGAACAGGCGCGGCTCATTCAACGGGATGGGAAACGTCTTTATTGGCGCGAAGGGCCGTGAAGCGGCAATGGCGAGTCGAGCGGTCAACGGAGGTCGGACGCGTGGACAGATACCGGGCCCAATCAGAACCAAACCCTGGCACAAGCCGGGATGCCGTCGCTGAAGAGCCACGGCGAGCTTGCCACCCCACGAGATGCCAATCAAAAACCTTGGCTGCGAAAGAGTTGCCATGAATTCCGCGATGTCATCGAGCAACCGACGGAAGCTCGGTGCGTCGCCTCGACCCTCGTCATTGAGTCCGCTGCCACGGCGGTCAAGCAGCGATACTTGCCGACCGCGCTTGGCCAGGGCCTCGGCACTCTCGAGATACCAACCGCTGTGACTTTGGATCCCATGCAACACGATAATCGAGCCACGCGGTGCCCCCGTCGCCTCAAAGCGGCGGTATTTCCAGGCGTAGGCGTCCGATGCTTGGAATTGCTGAATTGCCGGCTCAACCAAAAATCACCTCCCGCCGCCGGGTGGTGCGCTCAATGGCTGATTCATCCACCATGGCTCCGTGACCGGAGCCGCCCAAGGCTGGTGCCCAACCGCCAAAGCCGAACGTATGGTCATAAAAGGCGAGTGCTTCGGCAACGAGGTGGCGATCGAAAGAGCCTTCGATGGCCACCAGCCCGCGGACGCTGGTGGCGAAGTGGCGACCCGCACACGTCAGGATGGCCGACTCGCCCACCTGACAGCCGAGTTGATAGGCGATGTTGTGGCGTGTTGCAAACTCCGCAAGCCGTAGCGTCGGAATGAATCCGCCGCTCTTTGACAAGCGCAGATTAAACCGGTCGCACCAGCCACCCGCCACCGCACGCTCGGCATCGACCATCGAACAGAGCGATTCATCGAGCATGATGGGCGTCTTGATTTGCTTGCGCACGGCTACCAGCGACGGAACATCCTCGTGCCGAACCGGCTGTTCGACACTGTCCAAGGCGAAACGTTCTAATGCACCGATTCGGCTCGCGGCTTCAGCCGAAGACCACGCTTCATTGGCATCGAGTCGAATACCCATTCGGCGACCCATCAACTGGCGCAACAAACGGAGGCGGCGAACATCGTCGTATCCTTCAATGCCGACCTTCACTTTGACTTGCCGAAACCCGGTGAGGCGGTAGCCCAGAGCGGCTGCAATGAGTTTGAGTCCGCGAGAGGAGGTGATGATGCCGCTGTACTGCACCCGAGCTTTGACATCGAATAGGTCTGGCGCGATCAGCTCGGTCGCCGTAGTCAAAGATTCCCCGAACGACCGGCCATAGGCATCGAGGATGGCCAATTCCAGTGCGCATCGTGCCGCGTTGCCGCGACACTGCCGGTCATCGCCAGGAATGGATGGCAATGCGAGTTGCTCGGCCAGTTTCACTGCCGCGGCAAAATCGGAGCAAGGCGGCAGCTTAGACAAGTCGGCTTGCTTGAGCAAGTCAATCGCGGTTTCGGCGGATTCGCCGGTGACATATTCGCGCGGCACCCCTTCGCCCCAACCGATAGACCCGTCGGAGAGGGTGCAGCGAACGATGATATTATCGGTGGAATTGCGAATGTGCGAGGCGTGACGAACGGCCCGCCGAAGCGGGATCTCCACGAGATGAACCGACAAACCAACGACCCGAACCGCTCCCACGCCGCGCCCGTCCTTAGGCTGCGCTGGTTTCTACCTCGAGCCGTTCGCGCAGCTTGCGAACTGCCTTGTACTTTTCGTCGCTCACGCGGGCCGGCGTGATCGCTAAACGATCGGCGATCGCAGGAACATCGTAACCCTCGGCCCACATCCGGAGCACTTGGCGTTGACGCTCAGTCAACACTTGGGCCGCTGCCAAGGCGATGGCTTCACGATCATCGGCCCGGCGCTGCTCGACCACGTCGTTACGGTCGGCCACGCCTTCTTCAGGATACATGCTTGCTGTCTTCGAGCGTTGCACGCGTTTTTTCACGCAGTCGATGGCTCGTAGCAATTCGCGCCGCTCATCGCCTTCCTTACGAAGTGCATCGTCCCAAGCGTCGGGCGATATCCGCTCCAAGAGCCGAACGAAAACCTCCTGGGTGCAGTCCGACCAAACATCCACCGGCAAGCGCGCGTTGCGCCAACAGGCCGAGCAATAGCGGGTCAAGCCGTTGACGGTGTCGGACGCTGGCGCCGGCAGGGCAGAAATCGCGCTGCCGACGACGACCGCGAGCAACGTCGCCGCGTGCAGGCTCCGGCGTCGTTTGGGTTCAGGTTGTGCCATGGAACGTTCCTTGGAATCGCGGTCGGGATATCCAATTTTACCGGACGCGGGAAGTGAGCTTTCTCGCGGCCTACGCCTATTGCCGTAGATCGTGATGTGCCAACGGCTTACGAACCGGAATTTATCTCGCCGCGGCGGCAGTTGGCTTCAAATGGAGGTGGCGGACGATGGCCGGTGGAACATTCATGAACACCCGCTCGCGGTGAACTTGAAACGACTTGATGTACTGATCGACCACCCGGCCCACGCGGTAGAGCCGGGTGCGCTCGCTGCGATTGACGAATGGTTTCTGAATCTGCCGGACAAGGACGTATTCGAAGTAGGAAAGGGTGCCGCCGGGCTTGAGCAGCCGGCGATAAGCCTGGAATATTCTCTTAACCAATGTGCTGGGGAAACTGTTGAACGGCAGGCCGGAAATGATGAAGTCATAGACGGCTTCGCCGGGCAAATCTTGCACCGCCGATTCGACTACACGAATCTGTTTGCGGTGCTCGTCGAAAGCCTTTTCCTTGTCGATTCGGCGACGAAGTTGTTCGACGAATTTGTGGTTCAATTCGACGGCTTCGAGCCGATCGCCATCTCGCAAGCGTCGCGCGATGGCGCGTGTAATCGCTCCTGTGCCGGGCCCGACCTCCAAGATGTTGGCGGGGCTGCGGTGATGATTCAACGCGGCGACGAGAGCGCGAGCAAGAAACGGGCTCGACGGCAACACCGCTCCCGTGGTGCGGAAGTGGCGTCGGGTTTCGCGCCAGAAGGTCCCATACTCGGACCAGATGCTCATCCAGACGTCCCCATCGTGGGAACTTCAAACTCCGTGGGAAGCATAGCCATTTTTCTTAGTGAAACAACCGCGGCTTGGTTAATCCCTTCGTGCATTGGCTTGAATTGCCGAAGGAATGGACGCGTCGAGAAGTGCCGGCGGTGCAATGCCGGCCGCGTGAGCGAACACCGCGGCAATCGCCTGTGGCGTGACAGCTTCGTCAAATCGCCCACCCTGCACATCTCTGCCGAAAAACAGCAATGGGACGTGCGTATCGTATTCATATGGGGAGCCGTGCGTGGTCCCGGTGGTCTCAGATGCAGGCAAGTAAAACGGCTTCAGAACAATAAACAGATCCCCCGAGCGGCCCGGATGGAAGCTCTTTCTCACCGTTGGAAGATATCGATCGGCAGGCCCGCGGCCGTGTTCGAGCTGGGAACGCGGATAGACTTCGCCTGCCCAGGGCTGACGCCTCAAGTGTGCGCTCAAGTCTTCGGCAACGATATCGATGTATAATTTTCGCGACGCCAACAGGCGTTCATTGAGATAGACCCATGGAAAATTCATATTCTCGATCCACTCTAAACTCTCGCCGCGTTTAGCGAATCGCTGATTCATGTAGTCATCGATGGCATCGCTCATCACTTTGCCCGAGACTCGCCGGGCATCCAACCCTTTCGCGGTCGAAATCTCAGGGAACGGGCACACTCCGTGGTCGGCGGAAATCGCCAAGAGATATTTGTCGCGACCAATTTGCGCATCGAGAAACGCGATCAAGTCGGCGACGATCGCGTCGGATCGCAGAGTAACGTCAAACACTTCCTGCGAATCGGGGCCAAACGTGTGGCCAATCGAGTCATTGCTCGAAAAGCTGACGCTCAGAAAATCAGTCGTCGCGCCTTGGCCCAGTCCCATGGCCCGGATTGAGGTCTTCGCGAAATCTAGCAAAAGGTCATTCGCGAACGGTGTTCCGCAGAGTTGCCCGTAGTACTCGCGATCCGGCGAATTCGATTTCAGAACAAATGAATGCGGGAAAGAACGGCGCCCAAGTTTGCGATCAAAGTCCGGACTCTCCGCCATCACTTCGTCTGGACCGGCGAGGGTGACATAGTCCAGATCGCTTCGGAGCCGATTCCAAGCTTGGCCGAACCAGCGATTGGCAGGGTTCTTGGAATTGAAAACAGCGACCCAATCGTGGCAACGATCTCGATAATACGTCGAGGTGGCAAAACTCCCGGTCAGCGTATCGAACCAATAGCAGGCATCTGGATTCTTACCGCCGGGCAAACAGGCCGCGCGATCTTTGAGAGAAAGCGCTACCACTTTGCCAGCGCCGGACTCTTTCAGGGCATCAGCAAACGTCGGCGCGAGCAGCCGCTCGGGGCTGGCCCCTTGCGTTTCGCCGCGCTCGTCCGGTTTGAGTGGCGGTCGAGGCACCGTCCGCACGGGGCGCTGCCGATTCGTTGAGGAACACGAAACCACTTTGCCGATGGGCCGTTCGTACCATTCGTTGCCGATGATCCCATGGCGATTGGGCGAGCAGCCCGTGGCCAACGAGGCATGTCCCGGGCCGGTCACGGTGCAAGCGTAGGGGTAATTGCAGTTCGTAAACCACGTGCCTTGGTTGCAGACCTTTCGAAAGCCGCCTTCGCCGAATTGGTCCTGCCAACGCGTCAAATAGTCGGCGCGCATTTGATCGAATACTACGAGCACAATTAATTTTAGCGGCGAAGCGTGCGGTGGCGGTGCCGGACGTGCGCACCCAAATACCAAAACAAACAACGTGGATAGTGCGATGAACCGCCGGCGTAATCGAGACAAGGCCATGTCAAAAGGATACCGGCCGAGGCGTTTCAAACCAACGGTTCGAGAATCCGCTTCACGGCGGCGATCCCCAGTTTTGCGACTTGCTCCGGCTTAGATTGCCAGAAGATATGGTTGTGAAGTTCCAACGAAACAGGCCCTTCGTAACCCAGCGATTTGAGCTTTTGGCAAAGGGGCACGAGGTGCAGTTCACCATCGCCGGGGAGAATGCGTTCGGCATCACTCGCCAACTCACGCGGCAATCCAGGGAGATCACAGAGCTGCACGTGAATCAAATTCTGCGGCGTCAGCAGATCGAGGTCCTCGAATTTGCTCGGGCCCTTGTAGTAATGAAACACGTCGAGCACTACGCCGACGTTCGGCTCGCCACAGGCCGCTACCACGCGGGCCGCAGTATCAAGCGAAGTACAGACCGACTCGCCGGCCCGAAATTCCAGCCCCAGCTTCACGTTGAATCCGGCCGCCCATTGGCCCGCCTCTTTCAGGGATTCGATGGTCCTCGTGAAGTCTGTGGAACTCAGTTCCCGATGAAAGTCGGCCGCCACCAACAGCGTGGGGATGCCCAACGCCTGACATAGTTCCAGACGCTGTTTGAAGTGATCGTAATGGGCTTTGCGGGCATCGCCGCCGGATACGAGGAGGCCGCCCTGATATGCCGCGGCCGCTATGGCGATTCCGTGATCGCCGAGCATCTTGCGGACGTGAGATACGCTCGATTTCTCGAGGTAATTCTCCAGCTTGGTCAGCCAAAGCTCGACCGACTTCCATCCCGCGCCGGCCCACGCCGCAACCTCCTCGGAGAACTCCGCGGGCAGGGTACACGACTGGCTAATGCAGGGTGTCATGCGCGAACCTTATGAGAATCCGCTGGGTTAGACCAGTTCCTTCAACTCGTCGATTTTCTTATGATGGCTCCGAGCCACCTATCCGGAGATTCTCCATGAAACGCCTGATTGTTTCTTTGGTTTTGTTGTCTTCAGCTGCGTTCGCCACACTCGCCGCGGATTCGAAGCCCGCGTCCCGAGAAATGGTGATGGCCAAGGCGATTAAGTATCTGAAGTCAGCGCAAGAGGCCAATGGGGGCTGGAGCACTCAGCGTAGCCCGGGGATTACCGGCGTGGTCCTGACGGCTCTCTTAAAATCCGGTGTGCAGCCCGGCGATGAGGTCGCCGAGAAGGGCCTCAAGTTCGTCGAAGGATTGGTCAATGAAAAGGCTGGCCACATCGCGGGCAAGGACCCGAAGGTCCAACTGCAAAACTACGTAACCAGCGTCAACGTGATGGCACTGGTCGAAGCGAACCGCGACAAGCGGTACCAGGCGGTGATTGGCAACGCAACGGAGTTTCTGAAGAACCTGCAATTCGACGAAGGCGAAGGGAAGACGCCAAAGGATGATTTCTACGGCGGTGCCGGCTACGACAGCAAGTCGCGCCCTGACCTATCGAACACGCAGTTCTTCCTCGACGCCCTGCAGGCGGCGGGAGTGCCCAAAGACGACCCAGCCGTGAAACGGGCGCTGATCTTTGTGAGCCGTTGCCAGAACTTCAAGAGCGAGAACAACGATCGGCCGTGGGCTGGCCAGATCAACGACGGCAGCTTTATCTACACGCCGGCCGCAGGCGGCGAGACTAAAGTTGATGTCAAAGATGGCTCGAAAGTTGGCTACGGCAGCATGACCTATGCCGGCATCAAAAGCATGATCTACTGTGGTGTGTCTAAAGATGATCCGCGGATTCAAAAGGCGATGGAGTGGATCAGCAAGCACTACAGCGTTGACGAGAACCCCGGCATGGGCCCGCAGGGGCACCAGGCGCTTTATTACTACTACCACACCATGGCGAAGTCCCTCGCCACCGCGGGCGTGAACGAGATCACAACGCCTGACGGCAAGAAACACAATTGGCGAAATGATCTGGTCGAAGCGCTCGCCAAGCGGCAGCGGCCCGATGGGAGTTGGGTCAATGAGGCCGATCGCTGGATGGAAGGCGACCCGAATTTGGTGACGGCGTATGCACTGTTGGCGCTCAGTTATTGCAAGTAATGCGCAGAAAAAGGAATTTAACCGCGGAGTACGCAGAGAGCGCTGAGAAAGACAGAGAATACTTCTTCTCCGTCTTTCTCAGCGCTCTCTGCGTACTCTGCGGTTAACTCTTAGTTCTTTACCGCTTCGAGAATTGGAAGCTCTTGCGAGCACCCTTGCGGCCGTACTTCTTGCGTTCTTTCATGCGGCTATCGCGGGTGAGGAAACCGGAATCGCGTAAACGCTTGGCCAAGCTACCTTCGCCGGCTGCAGCGGGTGCTTCGCCATTTTCGCTGGTGGCCACCGCTGGTTCGTTCGTCAATCCAAACATGGTCTTCAAGGCTCGAGCCACGCCTTGCGAGATGGCGCCGGCTTGGCCGGTGATCCCACCGCCGTGAACCGTAGCCACCACATCCAGGCGGGTACGCATGTCAGCGACTAACAGCGGCCCGAGGATCGCCGCGCGATCTTTCTCTTCGGTGAAGACCTGTTCGAGTGAACGGCCATTGATCTGAATCAGGCCCGTGCCTTCGGCGAGCCGAATGCGAGCGACCGACGTCTTGCGGCGACCGGTTGCGAGCGTGTAAGTCTTCTTGGCTGCGGCTTGCGCCATATCGCTGATGCTCCCGTGCGGCTTTACTTACCGGGCTGATAGTCGATGGGATTCTGCGCCTGGTGCGGGTGGGCCGGACCGGCGTAGACTTTGAGCTTGGTCATTTGCTGCCGGCCGAGCTTGTTGCGCGGCACCATGCGGCGGACGGCGGCTTCGATAATGGCTTGCGGCTTGCGAGCGAGCAACTCTTTCGCACCGACGACCCTGAGGCCGCCCGGGTAGTGCGAGTAAGATGCGTAGGTTTGCGTGTCCCACTTCTTGCCCGTAAACTTCACCTTCTCGCAATTGATCACGATGACAAAGTCGCCGGTATCGACGTGCGGGGTGTAGTCGGGCCGGTGCTTGCCGCGGAGAATCGTGGCAATTTCAACGGCCAGGCGGCCGACGATCTTGTCGGTGGCGTCAATGACGAGCCATTTCCGCGCGACAGTTTCCTTCTTGGCCATCGTCGTGGACACAGAATCATTCCCCGCAAGGCGCAAAGACATTCCAGGGCGAAACGAATATCCTAGAGAGCCGGTCCCGTTCCGGCAACTTAAGCCTTCATAGCCCCAGCGTTTTAGGGGAATTGAAGAGGAGACTTCCGTGAGCCAAATGCCCGAAACCTACGTCCGACACCCGCTGGGCCTGCCGCCCGGTAGCGTCCGGGCCATGCTCGCGGTGATGATTACGGGCCTTTTCGTGCTGTTGCTGGCACTCCCGGCGGACAAGCCGTTCGAAATGCCTCTGTTTTTGTATTTTCTGATGAGCTTGCTTTTGGTTTTCGTGACGGCTCACGGCAAGACGATTGAGACCGTTTCGGGGCAAAGCCCCTTTGGCATGCCCAAGGGCACCTTTCGATTCGTCATCGCGGCCTTGGTGATTGCCGTCGTTGCTTGGCGATTTTGGACTGACCAGGCAGTATTGCTCAAGCGATTGACGCCCACGGAACACCAACTCGGCCAATGGCCCTATTTGTGTGCCTCGCTCTTCGGCGGGTTCCTGGTCGGCCGGCTGTTGCGAATGGGCCCCTGGCGAACCAAGGCGATGTTCCAGGACATGCTGGCGTGGGTCTCGCTCCTATGCATGATCGGCCTCGCCATCGAGACGCTGGCCATTCTGTTCATCGGCCCCAATGTCGCCGGCGGGCTAAATATGTCGATGCTCGAAGCAATTTTGACCACGGCGATCGCGCTCTATTTCGGGGCGCGGTCATAAGAAATAGAATCGAAGCGCAGGCTTGGTCCATTCAACGGTGGAGACTTAGTCCATGGCCGCGAATCATGCTCCCGGGTTTCTGGCTGTCGTCAACGATGCGAAGCAGCGCGTGCGCGAGTGCAAGGTCGAGGATGTAAAAGCCCGGCTCGATCGCGGCGAGAAGCTCAACATCATCGACGTGCGCGAGCAAAGCGAATACGCGGCCGACCATGTGCCTGGCGCGGTTCATCTGAGCAAAGGCGTGATCGAGCGAGACATCGAGGCGAAGTTCCCCGATCACTCGGCCGAACTCGTGCTCTACTGCGGCGGCGGGTTCCGCTCCGCGCTCGCGGCCGACAATCTGCAAAAGATGGGTTACACCAACGTCATTTCGATGGACGGCGGCGCCCGCGATTGGCGCAATCGCGGATATCCGATGGAAAAATAAAACGAGCCGGAAGCGTTAGCGACAGTGGTCGAAAAACACCGTCGCTAACGCTCCGGCTCGTCAGAGCCTACTGCAGCACCGTCGAATACACCACGACGCCTTGATACCGCGGGTTCAGCGGATCGAAGTCCGGCTGCGGCCCCGGGTTGCCCGGAATCGCATTGGAGATCGTCACCGGACTTGCCGGTGGAATGCCCGGTGAGATCCAAGCGCCTGTGGCGTCGGGAACACCGAGCTCGACAGTGGCGGTCAGGTTGGGAGCGGCCCCACTTATCGTGATCGACTTTACAACCATGCGGTGCGGCGTCGATTCACTGTAGGTTGTCCCGGATGTGACAACATTGGTGCTGTTGCCGGTTCCTACGTAAACCACCGTGCCGTCCTGGGCTAACGCGCCGGTGCGGACGTACGGCTTCAGCGTCCATGTCGCGCCGTTGTAGTGGCTAGTGGCCGAGGTGATTGTGCTGCCACTTTTCGTCACGGTTTCCGCCGGTACGGTGACGAACCACGAGGTTGGCGAAGGCCCGGCCGCATTTGGCGTGGCTGTTGAGGTATAGAAGAACGGCGCGGGACCCTGCTTGAGCTGATCCTCGCCGACAATGGTGGGGACGTCGTTAATGGTACTGCAGTAGGCGGGCTGCAGAGCCAAATTGGTGCGATCGATGATGGCGAACATCCGTTGCCGGATCGCCTTGTTTTCGACGACCGCGCCGGTGTTCGCATCGAGGATCACGCCGATCTCATTGCCAAGCAGTTCCGGCTTCTGCGAATCATCCACCACTTCGAAATACCCCACGGTCAGGTAGACCGCGAAGACATTCGAACGAGTGGTGAGATGCTCGAACGCCTTTGTCAGCATTGCCTTCTCCAGCATGGGGTGCTGCATTGGCGGCTGCGGATTCGTTCCTGGCGGGTTGTTGAAGTTAAACTGGCTCTCCGCATCGAACATCCGACCCCGCTTAAAGGCCTGAGTGTCGGCCGGACTCGTCTTCGGTGGCACGATCTTTCGCAACAGCGTGTTATCGATTCCGAAGCCGTATTGATACTGCACACGCGTTTCGCCCGGCGGAGGATTGGTTATGTCCTCGTGCGGAGCACCCAGACTCCAGAACGGCCGATCGTCCGCCGTGATCGTCGCATACGGATTCGATTGATAGATCGGATTGCTGTAGGTGCCGTAGCTGCCCGCTGCGAGCGGCGGCGGAGATCCAAGTGCGAGCGGCGGGTTGAAGTAATAGTTTGGCGTCCGTGCGTAGGAGCGATTGTTGGCATCTGAGCCGGCCAAGTAACCGCAATTCATTGTGGTCCACAAGGCTTGCACATCGGCCTGGGTGAAGCCGTATCGGGAGTCATAGTTGTTAACCCGGACCGCATCCATGACGGCATCGAACACTTCTTTATCCCAGATGGTGTTGATGTTCACCTTGCCGATGTCGCGGCCACCGAAGGCCATCTCGATCGTCCGATCGCCAGTGCGGAAGAACTCGAGCGCACGGTAAAGCCGCGTGCTCGGTGCCGCAGTGCTAGAAAGCGTCGGATTTGTCAAACCGGTAATTGCCGCGGGGTTGGCGATGATGGGTACCTTGGCGGCCGCGCCATATGGCGTGGTCGAGTTCATTGTGTACGCCGACCACTCGTCGAACCACGGAGCCGTGTGGCCCTGCCGCAATACCCGGTGGGCGATGTTGTTGTCGGTGCAGTTGTAGGGCGAACTGGCCGTCGCGTGCGGCCGATCGGCATTAATCGAGTCTGGATTGTACGTGATGAACTTCCGTGTCACATCCCAAGGAGCGACCGCCGAGACGTGCACCAACTCCATCGGGCTGACCAACTTGCGATCGGGATGGACGAACCAATCGAAACGGTCGAGACCGTTGGGCATCGCTTCCGGCAATGTAGCTGGTGGAGTTGGCGACGTGCCACCTCCGGTCGATGCGTTGTGGGCATACAACGTGTGCGCCACTTGAGTAGCCGCGACGGTGGCCGGCGAAGGTACGAGTTGCCGGACGTCGGTTTGGTCGCCTGACCCGGCGAAAGGCTGACGGCGGCCAACGGCCATGCGAGGCGGCATTGTGCCGCTGATTGCGCCTGCGGTGTGAAACGCGATTTTCGGATTCACGATGGGCTGAGATTTCAGCGAAGTCGAAGTCGCATTGTAGGTTGTAAACGCGAGCTCAGTTTGTCCATTGACCTTATATGGTTCGTAAGGGAACTCCATCACGTCAACGGTGATATAAGGATTGTCTGCGGCAAACGGCCGATATGGATCCGCAAGACGTTGCAAAACAAGGTTGGCAGGCGGAATGTAAAAGGAATTCTGAAAACCGCCTACTGGCGGAGTGCCAGCCGTGGAATTCGACCCGTCCGACGGTGTTCCAGAGGGTGCACCCTTGCTATCGCTAGGCGTGGCAGCAGGAACCTGTTTAAAATCCTTGTAAGTGGAGTCGTTGGCGTAAACGTCGTACGTCATCGCTGCATGCTGATACGTTCCCGTATCAGCGAACGCTTGCGGATCGCCGCCTGGATCTGTCGGCGCATTTGTGCCTGCTACCCACTTCGGGGCGACGACATAGAAGCCCGCATTCTTCGAGCCGGTAAGGTTGGTGCGGAAGCTCATTGTGCCGCCAGCTGTATTAGTCGTGTCCACAGGCAATATCTGTGGCACAACCGATGGTCCGGTAAAATCAACATCGGTCGCGGCTGTTGCAGTCGTGTCGATCGTAGGTATTGTCTGAGGCTTAATTTTGCTGGCGGTATAATCGCTTACCTTTGGCCTCAATACCTTCAGGCGGTACGCGGAGTACCCGGTCGATCCATTCTTCAACCACTCGGTGCAGCGATTGCTGAAATCCTGGTAGGTCGGATTTCCGTTATTTACTACCGGTGGCACCATGGTGTTGTGTAATTCGGCCCAGATATTGACTTGATATTTGAGGGCCTTCTTTTGGCCGACTGGATTGCCGCTACCGTCGGTCTGTTGCCACAGATACTTCGTCGGTGACGTCGCAGGGGGATTAGTAGGCTGGGTTGGCTGACTGGCAGTGCTTCGGTTGCCGTTGGTCACTTCCATGTAGGCTTCATTAAGCACGACCTTCGGCATTTCCACGCCGAAGACGTAATTCGTCAATGCGGCTGCGGAGTCGCCGGGCTTAAACGTTCCAGTCGTGCCCGCCAGATTGATCTGGGTCGTGCCATTGGCGTTGATCCATACGAACTTCGTCATCACATCATCTTCGTCGATGTAATCCACGATGTTCGCGGCCAACTGCGCGAGCCATTGCAACTGGTAATACTGCGCGGATGTCAACGGGGTCGTGGCGGCAGGTTCGCCGAGTTCGGGAATATGCGGCGCGCCAACAGCCAAGCGAAGCACGCGGAAGATGTCCGCAGCAAAAGCCTGGCGGTCATCGTTGGCATCCTTCAACTGTTGCGCATAGGTCCCGGCCGTTGTGTTGTAGTATTTGCCGTTGCTAAGGACGAGGTTGGGATAGGGGCGAAGCGGCCGATTAAGATCGATTCGACCGAGCATGGCAGCGATCCGAGATCGGCCATCGTAGGACAACGCTTTGGGCGGATTGTCATTCAGGCCGGCGGTCGCGCCGGCCGAGCCGGCAACGGGTGCATCGAACATCGTGTACGCGTTGCCCGCGAAATCGTTATCGGTGTTTCCCACGACGGGAGACTTCCCGGCTCCAGTCCTAATATTGCTGATCAGAGTATTCAGCGGAGCAAACTCTTGGCCTTGCAGAGAGATCGGGAAATTCGCCTGCGCAGAAACAAAAGCCGGCGGTCCACCGGGCCCACCAGGAACATACGGTGCGGCTGGGTCGAACTTAGAGCGCGAATAGTACGTCGAGCTTCCGGGAGTGGTGCTGGTTTGCGCCGGGTCTAGCACGCTCGGTGTGAGAGCCGGGCGACCCAGATCCGCACTCAAGAGCGTGATCATGTGGCGGAGCCGATTTGCATTGGCAACAGCCGCGTTGTACTGCGCGGTGTTGTTGCCAAAGTCGCTGGGGCTTCGTGCGAAATTCTTCGGCAACAATTGCGCAAGCGTACTGTCACCGAAATCGAGCGGGCTGTCGTACCTCCCGATAATCTTGTGCATGTCTTGGGCGTCAAGTGTCTGAGTGCCATTGCTGGCTCGCAGCGGATTATAGAGCAGCGGATGAGACGTTCGTTCGGCAAGCGAGTCGCCGCCGAAACCATTGCCCGCATCCGGCACGCCATTGAGAGTGTGCACATAATTTGCCGCTACGGAGTATGTGCCTGTGGGCTTGTGCGCCGTATCCAACTGCGAGGGATCGGCGAATGCCGGGAAGCTGCTCAAAGTCAGCGGCTCGCTTACCGTCGCGCCGGCATAGCCCAGCGCAACCGCCCGGTTCGGGTTCGGCAAATTGTTATTCGGGCCATAACAACCATCGGTGTCGATTAAGTAATACGCCGGGTTGTAAAAGCTACTGTAGCCATTGGGATATGGCTTGCCGTAGGTTGTATCGAGTCCATTGGGTGACCCGTCAGCGAACGGCTGAGCAATCACTGGCGGAAGCTCGCCGGGCACTGACGTCTGGCCCGGTTGGTAGCGACCCGCGACAGTCGGGGTGGCCGCTCCCGTCGGGGCCCCGAGGAACAAATTGGTCCATTCCGGCAACTGGCCGACAACGGGCGCAATTGGTCCGCCAATTCCGTATTGAGCCCGAACATTCGGGTCATTCAGGTACTCTTCAACATTCAGAATGTGGCTTGCGTTGATCTCGCTACGGCCGATGCCCTGATTCGAAGCATGCAATTGCGAATACTGGTTGTAGTTGGTCGTATCCAGCGCCCGCATGTTGCCAGTTGCATTCAGGTTGATGCGGCCATCCATATCGACGACGAGGTACGCGAAGAGCGGCTTGTACTTCTTGCCGCCCGAGGTGACTTGCACCGGGTAGCCGAGGTCCATCCAGATGCTGTCGTTTCCGCCCGGCGAGCCGAGCAGATTCTTCACATCGCCGCCGACATCCGAGGGACAGGGCATCAACTTGCCGGCGTTGATGAACTTCTGGATCATCGCCGGATAGCTGTTCGGGTTAGAAAGAGTGATTTGGGAATCGGTCAATTGTTCCGGCGGTGGATAAGGCAAGCCGGCCGCTTGCAACTGCGCGACGAGGTCCGGTGTGAGATTGTCGATTGGTCGAGGACGAATCAATTTCAACCGGCCGCTCGGTCTGTACCAGTCTTTATGCGAAATACCGGCTTGCTTGAGACCTTCGGCTAAGAAGTTCGGATCCGTCGGATCGACGTTGTTGACGGGCGCGACGCCGAGTCCAGACATCTTGAACAGATAAGGGCGGTGGAACGACGGCATGATAACTTGGCCATCGGCGGCACGCACCGCACCGAGATAGACGTTGTGATTGTCGGGATAGGTGTAGGGCACGTTCCAGCCGCCGAAATAACGCAGATTCGAAGGCTGCATGATCGAGGTTTGGTTATTGGATCGGCCGGTTGGCTGCGTGGGATCGTCTGGGTAACGTTCCGGATCGCGAACCAATGGGTCAGTGCGTAGTGGGGCGAAGTTGATGATGTCAAAAGTGTCCATGCTCTGACCGCCTGTCTGCGCGGCCAGGTTTGGATCGGTGTAATGCAGTTTGCCAAGGCCGTTCCACGGCACCGTGTTGGGATTGCTGATCACTTTCGTTCGGGGTGGCCCATTCGCCGTAACGTACTCGGGGACAAAGTCGTCGGTGCCATAATCGCTGTCCTGATAGTTCCATCCATACATGGCCCGAGCGAGGCTATTGCCGCGCATCGAGCTGTACACTCCGCGGGCATCGTCGTAGCAATCGTAAATCAGATCGCCCAAAGCGCGGGCCATGAGGATCTGCGGGTCCATCTTGGCCACTTCCGTGACCACGTTTTGTCCCTCGCTCGACATGCGAGCGGAGGTTGCGGCGCTCTCGGCATACATGACGTAGCCGAGGCCGACGACGGCGAAGAGCGCGAGCAGTGCGACGACAACGACAAGGATGATGCCCTTGCGCCGCGGATCACATTGTGCGGACCGGATCATGTGTGTCTCCCGAGCGAAACCTCCCAACCGCCTCGGCGGCCAGGCATAAATCGAACAAAGGGCGAAATTAAAACCTTTACAGGTCTTGGACGATCGTGATCTGCCTCGTTTGCTGAGTCTTGGTGTCCCACACCCGAAGGCGAATCTGGATCGCCTTCACCCGGATGCGGAGTGGTATTTCGACGCCGCTCTGTACTGTCGCCGAGGTCCCCTGTTCGTACCGATCCAAAGAATGGTCGTATGTACTGGCCTGGCTTTGGTCGCCGCGCCACAGCGACCACGTATCGAATACCCGCGGCGAGGGCTGGCCAGCTGGGTTAAGCGTCCGAATGGTGTCGTTGCCGAAATTTATCGGAGTGACAGGAAGGTCGTCAAAGGGATAATCCATGTTCGGCTGCAGTGAGCCGGCAGGATAGTCCTTGGTAGGACCAGTCGGCACGAATGGCCGAGGCAGCGTGACGCCGGATGTGCGGCGGTCAATGCGCGAATCGGTCGGCACGTCCCACGTGGCGCGGATATCGAAACTGACGACGTTTTCCAAAAGCACATCGTCGCCACCGTTATTGGGATCATTCGGATCCAGCGGGTAGAACGAGTGGGCAGAATACTGGAACGATTGAGTTGGATCTTGCGCGATCACGCCCGCAAGGCGCGGCGCCGCTCCGACGCCGGCCACCGGGCCCATGCCGAAACGTCGATAGGGCATCGTGACGTCGTAGGCACTATTAATGGCATAGCTTTGCCCGGACGTTAAAGGTTGAGCGGGGGGCTGCGCCAAACTGACATCCGATAACACAAGCGATTGTGCGTAGTTAACTGGCACGCCGCTTGTCGGAGCACTTGGCGGCCGCGGCTCCAGAGGATTGAGCAACGGTGCATCGATCGCCAATCGGCGCCGGCGATAAAAGGTATACAGGGGCATTGAGCCCGCGCTCTGTCCTGTCGGTTGAACGAAGTACGCGATCTCAGCCCAGGGACTGTAAACCACTGAATCGAACCGCAAATACTCTGGCTTCGTGAGTGCAGTGATGGCGTTCAGGCTTGCCGGCGACAACCCAGCACTGAAAAACGATGAGGTAGATGTGTAGCGGTCGCGGCCCGTTCCTTCGCCGGAGCCTGGTTCGTTTCGCACTGTGAAATGCAAGTATTGGTAACCGCTCAGGGCCTGGTTCGCAATGTTGGGGTCAAGGCCAAATGCATCCATCACAAACGATGGCTGGCCATCCCCATCTCGATTGTTCGGTAGGCCGGTCGTTGTGTTCCAGCCGCCCTCGGGGAAGGCGGGCAATCCTTGCCAAATTCGGAAGAAGCCCTGCTTCGGTGGTTTCCAATCATAGAGGTCGAGCCGTTGCTGACTCAGAGTTGGGCCGGCCGTCGATGACTGCTCGCTCGAAAAGTGCTGCTGCGCCAAATCGCGGCGCAGAATCGTGGCCGCCTGTCGCAGGTTGTCCTGCATCGAGCCGATGCCGCGCATATTGCGCAGCGCCTGGAGTCCCGCCGTGAAGACGGTGGTCAGAATCAGCATCACAAAGATGATGAGCGCAGTCGCGACGAGCATTTCGACCAGGGTGAACCCGAGTCGCGCTGTCGATTTGTGATGTCGCGATGGCATCATCGTGGCCTCCGAACTCAGTTCACCCGGCTGGGCGATGTCATTTGGATCGAGCCTTTGTCGTACACTTCCAGCACACCTTCTGGAACAACAAAGATTCGACTTCGCGCCGTCATGTCCGTTGTCGAGCGCAGGTCGGTATCGAGATTTACGTCCACGCTAAGATCAGTGCCGTTGGAGTACGGCTCGCTGACTTCCGCGACGCGATAGAAGTAGCCTTGCGGGGTTGCGATAATTACGCCCGACGTGGGGTTCTGGTCATACATCGTGGCGTCAAGAATCCAACTTCCTCGGCGAATCGCCGGCCGTGACTGCGAGGTCGGATCATAATGCAGCGTGACTTTGTTGCTTGTTTGGCCCGTCGTCAATGATTGATCGGGTGTGGCATAGTAGGAGGACTCATCGCTCGCGGAGTCCACTGACCGCCGGAGATAAACGACGACGGACAGGTGAACATTAGTGCGGTCGGCGTTGACATCGCGACGAAGCAGATACGCAAAACTGTATTGGTCCGCATGCTCGGGCGGTGCGCTCGCGGCCGCCATGCCGTTATCATCAAACGTCATGTCATCTTGCAAATAGAAACTTCGTGCCGCCAGATTTTTCGGAAGTTGCGTCCAAGATTGGAATTTCAGATTCGTCGTGGGCCCCGGATAACGAACTTCCTTCCATGACTCAACGCACATGGTTCGCCGCGGAATGGCGGTCGTCTTCGGGAGTGTCATATTGGCCGACGGAAGTCCTAACCACGTGGCTTGCGCGTTTGTTCCTCCACCAGCGGCCAGCCAGCCAATCGGGTCGAGATAAACAGGATAGCTGGGTGACGGGCTCAACGACGTCGCTTGGGCATTCGTTTCAGCCAGCGCAAGACTCGACCCGGAAACGGGAAGCGAGCTGAAGGGCAAGCCGGGTCGCTTGAAGGCAAAGTTCCTGGTAGTGATTCCGATGTTGGGATCATCCATCGCGTAAGGGAACCACCAAAGCATTTGGGGGTTTGTTACGGGGGTGTTTACCACCGACCCATTCCATTGGCCATCGACGTCAAAATAAGGAAACACCGGCGTATTCGTTACTGAGTTCACTGCAGTAGCGGAGGTCCCTCGAATCCGGAGCATCGTGCCATCGTTGGAGTTGAGCGACGCCGCGTCATCGCAGAGCCGTTTCCAATACATGCGAAACTGGGAGGCCGCGCTGGCGGCGACTTGTGCGGCGCGCTCGTTCTGCACGCCTTTGGCCATTGTCGTCGCGCCGACCGGGAACAGCGTCAATAGTGCAACTAAGCCCAGCGCCATGATGAAAATGGAGATGAGCACTTCGATGAGGGTTGTGGCTGTGCGTTTCATGGTGCCACCTATTACTCCACCGCGGACGACTTGCCGTCGCGGATGAATTTGTATGGGTCAGATAACTTTGGCAGATTCGCATTCTGCTTGATCACTTCCGTATTAACCGGATGAGCCGTGACCTGTCCCGTCCGGCAGTGGATCACGATCAGGCGATTGTCGCCTGGCGGCAGATCATAGCGGTTGGGTTGCCCCGGTTGCCCAGGAAGATCTGTTTCCCCTAGTGAATAGTCGCGCACCCAAAGGATGATGCGGCCATAGCTGCCCAGTCCACCCGTGACTTGGCCCGTGCGATCGAACACGATGTCGAACTGACCCGCGCCTGTAGCAGCAGTAATTGAGGGAGCGGGCATCGATCGAGTATTTGGCAATTTCGCGGACAGAATCTTCATGACATCGATGGCCGTGTTGGAGGGAAGCTCTAACTCCGGTTCGCCCGCGATCGGTTGCATCCCGCGCGTGATGCGACCCGCCGGCAGGGCCTGCGGCGGACTTTGCCCGGCCACAAACTTTTCATCACGTGTGCGATGCAGCACAAACACCGAGTCCGTGGGATTCGACGACGGCACTGAGATCGCGTCCGTCACCAAGTAATAGCGCGATGAACCGAACTCGATAATGTCGCCTTTTTGAAACGTGCCCTGGAGATTGCGGCCCGGCAGCCAAAGCAGGTACTGCCAGCCATTGGGATTCATGCCAGGGTCAACCAAATCGCGGTAGCTTTGATAAAAGCTCGCGAAATTGGGGGCAGGCTTGGACGCTTCTACTGTGTAGAGCCGATTCAATTCCGTACGCGCATCGTTTTGAAACGAGACGCGCTGGGCCTGAGTAAACTCAAACGGCGTGACTGAGATATCTTCCGGTTGCTCGATGTAAACGAATTTGTGGTAGAGGTCTTGTTGCTGCACGCCGTTAATCGGTGGCAGCGTCGGCTCAAGGCTAGGATCAGTGACTAAGCGCAAACCGCGGGGTGCCCCGTCGCGCACGGCTCGCTGCCGGGCGATTTGCAGCCAGCCTTGAAGCTGCCGGGCGGCATCCGGGACACGCGCCTGATCCAACATCTTGGGTCCAAACAGGACCACAATTCCGGCGAGCGTCCCCATGATCGCCATCACGACGAGGAGTTCGACCAGCGTGATGGCCCGGCGTATTGTGCGCGCAGGTTTCATGGCTAGTCCCCTCGCGCCGCGGTTTGCCGCAGACGGTGTGAGTAGATGTTGTCGAGAGCACCAGAGCCGGTCAGAACCATTTCCGTATTGCCGGCGGCCGGCGTAAGGCCACCCAGGTCACTATCGAGGCCGTACGACACAATGATGGGTACCATTCGGCGGTTCACGGCTTGACCCAACGCAGGTGAAACCGGAGGCTGGATTTGCCGATGAAGCAAAGTCTCGAATGGATGTTGCCCATTGATCGTGGGCGGTGTCCACTTGCTGTAACTGGGGTGAAGTAGTAATCGCTCAGGGTCTTGCGAATCTTGTCGCTCTTTCGAGATATCGAATGGCGTTGTTGTACGCTCGATATCCAGATCGCTGGTGCTGGTTCCTGTTCCCAAGTCATAGGCTGGGAAAATGTAGAACTGCAAAGGATTGCCCCAAGCGTCGATTAAGTAAGTGAAGCCGTTCTCGTTGGCCAAGTACCTCGAACCGACTAATTGTTCCAATGAAATCGTTGGCAATCCTGAGCGCGACTGCTGAAGTGCCATCGCCAGCAAGATGGATGATTCATTGGCTGGATTGACCGTGCTTCCAAAAACCGCAGTGAGGTACGAAGGCTTTGCGGTCGTGTTAACATTTGCTTTCGCCGACGTGCTCGGGTTGGTCACAGTCGCGCTTGTTACCCGAAGATAAGTTGGAGTCGAAGCACCGGCGATGCGGTCAGGCCCTAAGACAGTGCGCGCAGTTGTCTCGGTGGTAGTTCCTTGCGTCAATACCTGTGCAAAGGAGATGGGGAATTCCTGCTTCAGCCGGAATTTCACGTATAGCAATCGCGCTCGGTCGTCCCGCCGCGGATGCGGCTTGGGCGCGGTGGTCGAATTGTCCGCCAGCGTAATCAAATTCTGCTTTACATCGGCGGGCAAGGAGTCGTACTCCTTTTTTGCCCCATCGCCAACCGCTTTCCAATGTTGATCCAGCACGGTCGCCAGCTTGCGAAGCGTCGTCTCGGTAAAGCCCTTTTCCTGTGACTCACGCACACGGAACACGGCACCGGCCGTCAACGCGGTGAGCATTGACACGATCGCAATCACGATCAATAGCTCAATGAGCGTGATGCCGCGCCGCGAGTGTCGAGTTGTCATCTTCATGATGCGCACTCCTTACTGCGGCGTACCGAGTTTGGTGCCGTGGAAGTTACTGAGGTCATCGCCCGCTTCGTTTTCCCGGTCGATGGGCGTGTTGGCGGGCGTAAGGAAGTCGCCGTTTTCCCAAATGATGCAATTGAGACGATTGGGCGAAGTGCTCAACGTCTGGAAATTGCCCACGCGCTTGTTTTTGCCGGCGGAGATCAATTGAAATCCGTTTGGATTATGGAACCGGTTTTGCGCGTTATTGAGATTCTGCGAATTCATGAACGGTGCGATTTGAAACGGCGAAATCGATGTCCAACTCGCCGGAGGATTGACCACCTGAGCGCTCGTGCCATTGACAACATCCGTGCCGTAAGGGTTATAGTCGTTGCCCGACTTATACGACGAGAAATAAAAGTACGGCATATCGTTTTGGCCCGAGGCGAACGAATCCAGGTAGACGAATGTTGCCGGATTGATTGGACTTAATGGCGTATTGAATGGCGAAATCATGAGCCGCGTGACATCGAATTCAAACGACACACTACCTCTTTGCTTACTCGGTGTGGCGCTCGTCGGGTCGGGCCACGGGTTTACCGGATCCGAGGTAAAGCCAAACGGTGCGGCAGTAGTTCCAGTGCTAATGACTCGTCCGCCCAAAAAGAACACTAGGCACTCGCAGCCATTCAGCGTGATCTTTGATGTTGGGTTGTTGTCGCCTGTCCAGCCAATAAAGGTCGGCTCGCCCGGCTTTCCGGGGTTCGTTTGCGTGGCAATGCGGGGAAACATTTGCAGTAGAAACTTCTTGCTCTCGCGCTCGATGGGAATCGAGGTATTATAGTTCCACAGCGCATTCTTCAACACAAGTTGGCTTGGCATGTAACCCACGCCGTACTTCTGTTTGAAGTTTTCGATGCCCGTGGCAATCTGTTGGATCTCCGCGCCGGCTTTCATGTCATAGGCCGTCTGCTGAGCGCGAAACACCGCGCCTGCGGCCAACGCGAACAGAATCGAGAGGATCGTGATCACCACGATCACTTCGACCAGGGTGAAGCCCGGCCGGCTCTTGTCGCTGCGAATGTACATGGGTCTCTCCTTCGCTTTCCGGTTCCGTGCCACCCTTACTTGCTCAACCCTTCCAACAGCTTGACCAACGGCAAGAACAACGCGATGACGATGCCGCCGATGATGAAGCCCAACACCACGATCATGATCGGTTCGAGTGTGCTGATGAGGCCTTTGACCAGAGTGTCCACTTCTTCGTCGTAGAAGTCGGCCACCTTGTAAAGCATCGTGTCGAGGTCGCCGGTTTCTTCGCCGACCTCGATCATGTTCACGACCATGTCGTCCACGAGTCGGCTCTGCCGCATGGGGTCGGCGATTGTTTCACCTTCGCGAATCGACTCGTAGACGCGGGAGAAGCATCGCTCGAAGACAAGGTTGTTCGAGGTCTCTTTCACGATTGCCAGCGACTCGAGAATGGGCACGCCCGACGCGATGAGCGTGCCCAGCGTCCGCATGGTTCTTGCCACGATCGATTTTTCGAGAATCTTGCCAGTGAGCGGTATCCACAGCTTCATCTTGTCGGTGGCGTAGGCCCCCGTCTTATTCATCCGAATCAACTTGTAGAGCAGGTACATCACCAAGGGGAAGACGGGCAAGACCCACCAATAGGTGGCGAACCACAACGACGTCTGAATGAGCACCTCGGTCGCCCAAGGCAACTGCATCTTGAAGTCTTGGAAAATCTTTTGGAACTTCGGAATGACCGAGATCATGATGAAGGTCAAGATGCCGACCGCGACGAAGATCACGACGCACGGATAAACCATGGCGCCGATGATTTTGCGCTTGAGGGTCTGGGACTTTTCTTTGAAGTCCGCGAGACGCTGCAAGATGATTTCGAGTGCACCGCCGGCTTCACCGGCTTTGACCATGTTGACGTAGAGCCGGTCGAAGCACTTCGGATGTTTGCCCAACGATTCGGACAACGCGGTGCCGGACTCGACATCGTCCACCACGTCGATCAAGGCGTTCTTGAGAATGCCGGGCTTCATCTGGTTTTCGAGAATGCGAAGGCTGCGAAGCACTGGCAGGCCGGCGTCTTGTAACGTGGAGAACTGACGGGTAAAGGTACAAAGTTGCTTGCCCGACACGCCACCAATGGTGAGCGTTGTGGTCTTTCGCTTCTTGCCGGTCTTTTTCTTGCCCTTCTTGGCGGCCTGTGCGACGGCAGTGAGCTTCGTGACGAAGTAGCCCATCTGCCGGATCTTCTGTTGAGCTTCTTCTTCGCTCAACGCGTCGATCGAGTCTTTGACCTCGGAACCCGAGGTATCCATTGCTTCGAACTTGTAAGTCGGCATAGCTCACTCGCTTCGCTCACAGTGGTCAGTTGTCAGTGGCCAGTGGTCAGAAAAACCACAATCCACACTCACTGAGCCACGTCCCGTTCTTAACTGACCACTATCCTTCGTCTTCCATCACCGTTTCACGGGCGACTTCATCGATCGTCGTCACACCCTCGTAGAGAGCTTTCAGGCCCGCGTCTCGCAGCGTCGAGAATCCTTTGGAGCGCACCGTCTGACGCAGCACGTCGGTCGAGGCGCCCTGGCTGATCAAATCGCGGATGTCATCATCTAGGATGATCAATTCATAAAGGCCGCAGCGGCCCTTGAACCCGAGGTTGTTGCATTTGTCGCAGCCGGCCCCGTAGTAGAACTTCTTGCCGACAATGTCCCCGGCGCGCAGATTCAACTCGAGTAGTTGTTCCGGTCCTGGCTCGTACTCGGTGCGGCAGTTGGTACAGATCTTGCGCACCAGCCGTTGGGCCAAGATGCCTTCCACGGTGGCCGTGATCAGGAATGGCTCGACACCCATATCGCGGAGCCGGGTGATTGTGCTCGGCGCGTCGTTGGTGTGCAGCGTGCTGAACACCATGTGCCCAGTGAGCGATGCCTGCACGGCGATTTGAGCGGTCTCGAGGTCGCGAATCTCGCCGACAAGAATGATGTCCGGGTCTTGCCGGAGAATGGCTCGCAGCGCGATGGCAAAGGTCAGATCGATTTCGTGATTGATCGGCACCTGGACGATGCCGTCAATTTCGTACTCGACTGGGTCCTCGGTCGTGATGATCTTGTCGGTGATCTGGTTGAGCTCATTCAACCCGGAGTACAGCGTTGTCGTCTTGCCGGCACCGGTCGGGCCGGTGACGAGAACGATGCCGTTCGGCTTGTGAATGATCTCGCGGAAGCGACTCAGGATCAGAGGGTCCATGCCCAGGCGATCCAGGTCGAGATTCACAACCGTGCGGTCAAGAATTCGAATGACCACGCTCTCGCCGAACATCGTCGGCAGAATGCTAACGCGCAAATCGACTTGGTTGCCGCCGACGTTGAGCTCGATCCGCCCGTCTTGCGGCAAACGCCGCTCGGCGATGTCGAGGTTCGACATGACCTTGATGCGACTCGAGATTGCTCGTTCGAGGTGGCGCGGTGGGGGCACCATTTCCATTAGCACGCCGTCGCAGCGTGCGCGGATCTTGTACTCTTCTTCGAACGGCTCGAAGTGCACGTCGGAGGCGCGGTCGCGGATCGACATGAGCAAGATCATGTTGATCAGCTTGCGCACTGGGGCCGAGTCCGCGATCTCCATCAAGTCGCCGATGTCGATCGAGGTTTCCCGCTGCCGGCCACCAACCTTGGTGTCTTCGAGCGATTGAATAATGTCGAGAATCGATTCCTGCGGTTTGCCGGCGTAGGCCTCCTTGGAGGCTTCATCGATTTGGAACTGCGGAGCGAGCGTCGCCAGCACGTGCTTGACGCCGAGGAAATTCCGCAAGTCGTCGAGAGCCGCGAGGTTGCCCGGATCAGACATGACCACTGTGAGCGTGTCGTCCTCGAACGATAGCGGCAGGATCTTGTAAACCGACGCCATGTTCTCGGGAACGAGCTTCATCGCTTCAGGCGTCGGCTTTGTCTCTTCGAGGTTGACGACCTTGATGCCATGCTGTTCGGCCTTGGCCTGCAGCAGTTGCTCAGTATTGATGAGGCCGCGATCGAGGACAATCTGTTCGAGCGGAGAATCGGTGGAGCGAACTTCGAAGAGCAATTCATCGAGCTGGGATTCATCGAGATAGCCCAAGTCCACGAGCACCTGGCCAAGCTTGCGGTTGGTGCTGTCGCCGGCCCACGCCTTGGGACGCGGAGCATCGACCTTCTTGGGTTCCGGCTTCTTGCCCGTCGGCTTGAGCGCAGGCTTGCCCTTGCCTGGGTCAGGCTTCTTGGGGTCCGGCTTGTTCGGTGTCGGCGGCATCCCTAATCCTTCGGAATTCAGATTTCAGAATGCAGAAGTCAGAACCAAAGCCACAGAACGTTCGCCATTCTGACTTCTCAAATCTGACTTCTGCATTCGGTTATTCCTCTTCCTCTTCGATATCCTCGTCTTCGTCCTCGTACTCTTCGTCTTCTTCTTCGAAGATGCCACGCTCGGCCTGAGTGATTCGTGCGGCCAATTCCGTGGGCTTTGAAGATCGCAACAAGATCTCTTCCTTCTCGCACAAGCCGTCTTTCCAAAGTTTGAAAAGACTCTCGTCGAGCAAGAACATGCCGTGACGTCGGCCGGTCTGAATGGCCGAGTCGATGCGGTAGACCTTGTTTTCGCGGATGAGGTTGCGAATGGCGGGCGTGACCACCATCATCTCGTACGCCGCCACCAGGCCATCGGGCTTGCGAGGCAGAAGGCCCTGCGACAACACGCCGATGAGCGCGGTGGAAAGCTGCGTGCGGATCTGGTCCTGCTGTTCCTTCGGGAACACGTCAATGATTCGGTTGATCGTGCTCGCGGCACCGGAGGTGTGCAGCGTGGCAAAGACGACGTGGCCGGTTTCGGCCGCTTCAATGGCGGCGTGAATCGTTTCGAGGTCTCGCATTTCACCGACGAGGATGACGTCGGGGTCCATACGCAACGCGCGGCGAATCGCTTCGGGGAAGTTCGGCACGTCCACGCCGATCTCGCGCTGATTGACCGTGCACTTGAGATGCTTGTGGTAATACTCGATCGGGTCTTCCATCGTGATGATGTGCCGATCGTAGTTGTTGTTGATGAAGTTAATCATCGAGGCCAAGCTCGTCGTCTTTCCGGAGCCAGTCGGACCGGTGACTAGGAGCAGGCCGCGGGGTTGAACAATGAGAGAGCGGATAGCTTCGGGCATGCCGATCTGCTCAAACGACAAGAAGGTGCTCGGGATGCGTCGCATGACCATCCCGATAGTGCCCTTCTGCTTGAAGATGGCAGTACGGAAGCGGTTGCCGTCGGTGAACTCAATGGCGAAGTCGGCTCCACCCGACTGCTGAAGCTCCTGCTGGCAGCGGTCTGGGGTGATGGACTTCATCAATGCGGTGGTGTCATCCGAGTCGAGCACCTTGGCGTCGAGCTTTCGGAGCCGGCCATGGAGCCGGATCACTGGTGGTTGCCCGACAGAGATATGGAGGTCACTGGCTTTGAGCTGAATGACCGTGGTCAGCAGTTTATCGATGACGGGAGACGTCACTGGCATTTCCTCACGGTGAAATCGAACAGTTCCTCGGGGGAAATCGGCTCACCGTTTCGTCGTAAAGCCTGCACGGTCTAGACTTTCTCCGCCCGAATTATCGCGAGAGTTGACCTCGGGTCAACAAATTGGGGAATTTCTTAGGCTGACCTCGCCGGCCGCAAGTCGTTATTTCCTTGCGAGTTGGCGACTGGGCACTTAGGCGACCTGTGAGTCATGGTGGCAAATGCTCATGACTTCCTCAAGGGTCGTAAGTCCCTTAAGTGCTTTATACACACCATCTTCCAGCAATGTGCGCATGCCGGTTTGGCGAGATGCCTTGCGGATCGACTGGGTGGGCTCCCGCGAGAAGGTCATCTCGCGCAATTTCCCGTTCATGGCCAACATCTCGAAAATACCTTTGCGGCCGCGGTAGCCGGTGCCATTGCAGTGCTTGCAGCCTTTTCCCTTGGTAAACGTCGCAGTTTTGAGTTGCTCGGCCGTAATTCTGGCAGCCAAAAGTTCTGACTCCGGAGGCATGTAAGACTCTTTGCACTTCGGACAAACCAGGCGAACGAGCCGCTGCGCCATGATCGCAATCACTGAGGATGCGATAAGAAACGGCTGGACCCCAATATCCCCCAAACGTGTAATAGCAGAGGGCGCATCGTTCGTGTGTAGTGTGCTGAAAACTAAGTGTCCAGTCAGTGAGGCTTGAACTGCAATCTCAGCCGTCTCCTTATCGCGGATTTCGCCGACGAGGATGATGTTCGGCGCTTGGCGGAGCATCGAGCGGATGATGCGTGCGAAGTCCAAGCCGATTTGGTGCTTCACCTCGACTTGGTTGATCCCAGGCAGGTAGTACTCGACCGGATCCTCGGCCGTAATGATCTTGCGATCCGGTCGATTAAGCTCGTTCAGGGCGGCGTAGAGTGTCGTCGTTTTGCCCGAGCCAGTTGGGCCGGTTACGAGGAATATACCGTTTGGGCGCTTTATGATGGACTGGAACCGTTTGTGGTCATCTTCGTGGAACCCCAAGTCTCGGACGCCCACTTGGATGTTGGCACGGTCGAGAATTCGCATGACGACGGACTGTCCGTGGACCGTTGGCAGGATGCTCACACGCAAGTCGTAGTGCTGACCGTTGAGGGCCATCTTGATTCGGCCGTCCTGGGGCCGGCGTTTCTCAGAGATGTCAATCGACGCCATGATTTTGACGCGCGACACCATGGGGGCCAGCAAGCGACGTGGCGGGCTGTCCCGCTCGGCGAGCACCCCGTCCACCCGATAACGGATTCGGACTCGGTCGGCGAACGGCTCGATATGGATATCGCTCGCCCGCAGCCGAACCGCCTCCTGAATGATCAAGTTGACCAACTTCACCACGGGGGCCGCGTTTTCGCCCTCGTCGAGGGCGGCCATCCGGGTGGATTCGGTTTCGGTGAAATCGATGGCCGTATCGGTGAACTCGGACAGCAGTGAGTCCACCGACTCCGATTCGGTTTGACCGTAATGGCGGTTAATCGTTTCGTTGATCTGCTCGCGGTCGGCCAGCACCGGTTGCACGTCTTTGTTCAAAATGAACCGTAATTTATCGAGCGTTTCAATATCTTCCGGATTCGCCACGACAATCTGCAGGGCGTTATTCTCGTGCGAAAGCGGCACCACTGTGTTTTCGCGGGCGACCGACTCCGGCACCATTTCGATGACCGAAGTCGGAATCTGCACGTCGGTCAGGTCCACAAACGACATATTGTGGAATTCGGCGATCGAACTCATCACTTCTTTGAGCGAGGCGTAATTCAGCTTGATCAAGGCGTCTTGCAGCTTGGTCCCGGTGGAGCTGGCCAAGCCTTGAGCTTCCTCGACTTGGTCCGGACTTAGCACTTTGCGCTGAATCAGGATGTCGGCAAATGTGCCACGATCTTTCGCCATCATGCTCTCCGAGGCGGCAACGCAGTCCTGGTTCGTATCTGCAGCAAGCAGTCGGGCGGCGCGAACAGCCAGACGGGCATACCGATTGCGCGGACATTGCAATGATCAGAGCCTATTTTGCGGCACCGGCGCGGTTCTTGCAAGCGGCCACACGGAAAACAGCTGATTCTTCGGACTTGATTCGCTGATTTGGCCGGATCGGTCAGTTAGGTTTCGCGAATGGAAGCCACGGTTCGGGCCAGTCCGTCTTGGAACGAAACGTCGGGCTCGTAGCAGAGTTCTCGGCGAGCCCGGCCAATATCCGCCCGTGAAAAGCGCACATCACCGGTCCGGGTCGGGCCGAAATTGGGTTTGAGATTTGTTCCGAGGATTTCATTGAGTGCTGCGACCAGATCCAAAACGGTGATGCACGCTCCAGTGCCCACGTTGTAAACGCGCCCGGAGACGCCAGGCGCTTGGGCGGCCCGCCGAAGTGCCTGCACCGCGTTGGTGACGTAAGTGAAGTCGCGCGACTGCAAGCCGTCGCCGTGAACGGTTGGTGCTTTGCCTTGGAGCATCGCCGCCGCAAAAAGTGCGATCACACCGGAGTATGGACTGTCAGCGCGCTGCCGTGGGCCGAAGATGTTGAAGAATCGGAGAGCGACCGTTTCGAGTCCATACGTCGCTGCGAACGCCTGCAAATAAAGTTCGCCCGCCAGCTTGGCCGCGGCGTAAGGCGAAAGGGGATGGACCGGTGCGTCTTCCGACTGCCCGGCTGGATCAGAGAGGCCTCCGTAGGCACTGGAACTCGCCGCATACGCCACGCGCCGTACGCCATTTTTCCGCGCCGCATCGAGCACATTCAGTGTGCCGGTAGTGCATGCCTGATGAGTCGCGACCGGATTCTCGACACTGCGCGCCACGGAGGCGAGCGCACCGAGATGGTAAATCGTGGACGCCCCTCGCACCGCTTGCTCGACCGCGGCCGCATCGGCCAGGTTGCCGACGACAATCTCCGGCGCCGGCTTGATATGCGCGAGGTTTTCGCGGAGCCCGGTGCTGAGGTCGTCGAACACGCGAACCGGCAGACCATCGCGCACCAGTGATTCGACGAGGTGGGAACCGATGAAGCCGGCTCCGCCGGTAACAAGAAAGAGTTCTGGCATGCCATCAAATAATGGAGATTTGGCCGAGAATCAATGGAGGCCTCGTGTTACCCGGAGCAAGGCCATTTCTTGTTAGCCGGACGCGCAAGCTACGGGAAGCAGAGACTTGGCCCTAAGTGACGGTTCTGTCTTCGGTGGTGAGCTTCGGGCAACAAGAAATTGGAATAATCGAGTGGGGCCGTGTCTCTGCGTCCCGTAGCTGGCGCGTCCGGCTAACAAAACCGGCTAACAAAGGCGCCAAGAAGAATGCCCTAGGCAACTTGGGACAGCCTGGATACCTTGAGCCGGACAAATTCTTCGTTTGGCTTGGGTGTTGGATGCTCTTTTTCCAGAAACTCTTCGCACTCCTCTTCGGTGGACTCAACGATACCGCCAAATGGAACGCCCTCATCGAGCACGTCGGTACCACAAACATCTACCTCGTGTTGTTAGCAATTGTCTTTGCCGAGACGGGACTGGTGGTCACGCCGTTTCTCCCGGGTGATTCTCTGCTATTTGCCATCGGCGCCGTCGGGGCCCGCGAGGATATTCAACTCAACTTACCACTCATAACCGCACTGTTGATTGTCGCGTCTATTGTCGGCGATGCCGTCAATTACACGATCGGCTACCACCTTGGGCCGGCGATATTCAAGAAAGAAACCGGCCGCTTCCTGAACAAGAAACACCTGCTGCGGGCGCATGAGTTTTACGAGAAGTACGGCGGCAAAACGATTTTCCTGGCACGCTTCATTCCGATCATCCGCACGTTTGCTCCGTTCGTGGCCGGCATTGGCCAGATGAATTACTTCCGCTTTGCGATGTACAACGTCGTCGGTGGTGTTACGTGGGTCCTGATCTGCATTGGTGCGGGTTTCTATTTCGGCCAATTCGCGTTTGTGAAAGATCATTTTGAAGCGGTCATTGTCGCAATCGTCGTCATTTCAGTGCTACCCATGGCTTGGGAGTTCTGGCGGGCCCGCCAGACCAGCAAGCGCGGTGGCAATGGCATGCTCGCGGCATGACGACCCTTCTCTCGGCTCCTCGCTATAATTCGCGCTGACTGAACCGATTGCGAAGGAGTGACCATGGCCGCCAAATTGCGCGAGGTGTTGCGCACCCAACTCGACGACATTGAAAGCCAAGGCCTGACTAAGCGCGAACGAAAGATCGAGACACCGCAGTCGGCGAAGATTCGCGTCAATGGCCGCGATGTGGTCAACTTCTGCGCCAACAATTATCTCGGCTTGGCGAATCACCCCGAGATTGTCGACGCGGCCCACGACGCGCTTCGACACTATGGCTATGGCCTCTCCAGCGTGCGGTTTATTTGCGGCACCCAAACCCTGCATCGCGAGGTCGAAGGCGAGATCGCCCGCTTCCACGGCAAGGAAGATTCCATCCTCTACACGAGTTGCTTCGACGCCAACGGCGGCCTTTTCGAAACGATTCTTGGTGATCAGGACGCAATCATCAGCGATGCGCTGAATCACGCCAGCATCATCGATGGTGTTCGCTTGTGCAAGGCACAACGCTTCCGTTATAAGCATGCCGACATGGCGGAGCTCGAAAGCCACTTGCAAGAAGCCAAAGGCGCTCGTTTGCGGCTCATCGCCACCGACAGCGTGTTCTCGATGGACGGCGATTTCGCGCCATTGCCGCAGATTTGCGACCTTGCCGACAAGTACGACGCCGCCGTGATGATCGACGAGTCGCACGGCACTGGCCACATTGGGCCCGGTGGCCGCGGCGCGGCCGAGGCGCTCGGCGTGCTCGACCGCATTGACATTATTACCAGCACGCTCGGCAAGACGCTCGGCGGGGCAGCCGGCGGCTTCACGACCGGTTCTCGCGAAGTGGTTGATCTCTTGCGGCAACGCTCCCGGCCTTACCTGTTCTCGAACGCGCTGACGCCGGTGCTCGTCGTTGGTGCCCGTAAGGCGATCGAGCTTGCCGGCCGCAGCAATGAATTGCGCGAAAGGCTAAGTGCCAACACGAAGCGGATGCGGTCCGCCCTGGAATCTGCGGGTTTTAAGATCAAACCAGGCCAGTCGCCGATTTTGCCAGTCATGATTGGCGACGCAGCGCTCGCCGCCCGCATGGCCGACCAGTTGCTCGAGCGTGGCATTTACGTGATCGGCTTTAGCTATCCCGTCGTGCCGCAAGGCGAGGCGCGCATCCGCTTGCAGGTCTCGGCGGCCCATACCCCCGAGCAGATCGACGCGGCCATTCGCGCGTTTATTGAAGTGGGGCGTACGTTGAAGTTGGTTTCGTAGCCGCCGGCGTCTCGCCCCGCTCGCTGATGATCTCGACAGTTGGCTGAGCGGCCGTGAATCGCATCAGCGGTAGCAGTGGTTTCATCGTGGCCTCTTGATACCAAGAGTGGTCCGTCACTTTGATATGCGTGGCACTCACTGAGCCACGCCCGAGCGTGGCATCGAGAGCGACCCATTTGCCGCGCACCCAAACTTCCGTCCACATATGCATGGCCAACATGGTCGGCGAGCGATCTCGGCCATCCACGTAAACCAAACCAATGGCGGTCTTCGAAGGGATGCCGACCGCTCGGGCCATGGCCGCGGTGAGCATGGAATATTCGGTGCAATCGCCTTCCAGCGTCCGCGCCACTTCGGCCGCCGGGGCCATCGCTTCGGAGAAATTCAGGACCTTCATATGGGTGTTCACCCAATGCTCGATGAGCTGAGCCTTTTTCCATGGATCGGTTTCCGCGCCTACGGCGGCGGCGGCGTGCTGCTTGACACGCTCATCGTCGCTATTCAGGAAATTGTTTGAAGTCAGGAACTCCTGTCCCGGCGGTTGCTGGTCGCCAGCGGTCGCGGGCGGCTGACGAACCGGATGGACGGTAACTTCCACGGTGTGCTCATCGATGCCTCGCACCGACTGACGCTCGTCGTTGGCCAAAACAGTCAAGGCGTTCTTGTCGTTCAATCGAACGCGGTAAATGACTTCGGTCGCGCCATAGGGATTGCTGAGCCGGCGGGCGAGACGGATCGATTGCCGCATGCCCAGGTCCGGGCCGAGGCACGGCTTAAGAGCTTCTTCGCGGGTGGACATTTCCAGCACCAGCTTGCCAAGGCCCGGCATGTCCGTTTCGGATTTGATGAGCCGATAGTTCAAGTCGAACCAGAAAGTTGAGCCGGGAAGGGTCACGCCCTCCAACTCCGATGGCTTGCTGGTGATGCGCAAAAGGCGCGGCTTTTGGCCGGCGATGTTTACTTCTTCAATCGCCTCGGCTGTGGCTCTTACTTTCACTAGCGAATTCACGATGGGCTCGAAGATGACGTAGTCGAATGAAGTGCCCGGCGCGGGTTTCTTCTTGGCCACAAGTTGCATCTCGCCATGCGCCCCGACGACTTCCGGATCCCAGGGGATCATTCGATCAAACTTCATCTTGCCCTCTGCGGTGACATGAAGCTGATTGCCCGTTACGACGCCGCGAAGAACTAGATCGACCTGTTTGCCCAGGCCCTGGGTCATGAAGACGCCGAGCACTTTGCCGTCGGGTGTTTCATCGGTGCCGGTGGTCGCGCCGATTTGCGCAGCCTGACCGAAGCGTTGCACCGTCAGTGTGAGGGTTCGCTCGGCCCGCAATATCTTCTGCTCGCCGCGCGTGACTTCGTGGACGGTGAGGTGCACATAGCCAGAGCGCAGGCCGGCCAGCGTAGCCGTGTGCCAGGATTCTGAAATGAGTCGCTTGTTGGTTGGGACGGTGCCGATCGGTTCGTCGGCGAAGCCCGCCTTTGTGAGCCCGGCCACAAATAACGCAATCAATGTCCAACGCATGAGTTCGCTCCGGCCAACCCTTCAGAATCGACGCTCCGGACCAGCGATGATACCGGTTTCGACCGCCCGGCGCGAACGGCAGGCCCGTCGCTCCCGGCAAAGTACGCAAAGTAGATAATACACGTGCGGCTTGCATCCGACGCACCCTCGAAAGAACGGGATCACGGAACGCTTTTCTTGTGCGCAGTTTGGGGAAATTGGGGTGCGGCCGCAATTGGGGCTGGCTATAGTCGGTGCTTGAGCCGAACCACCCCATCTGGTCGAGGCCCGCCGTGTCACCTTCCATCGCAAAAACACAGCCGAATCGCCGTCGTGTCGTGACCTGGCCCGAGGCGGTGATGCCAGCGGCTGGCTACGCGGTTATCGCGGATGAGGGGTACCGCACCGAGCGCTACCACAACCGGCAAACTGGCGTGAGCGTGCCGGCCCTTGTCGCTGCAGCGGATCGAAACCACTTGCTCGATCTGTTCCTGGCGCTTCTCGATCCCCTCGGCTCTGTCGTGGATGTCTATTTGGAATCGAGTCACACGAACGCGTCGGCCACCGGCCGATGCCTCCGCCGCGAGTCGATCGACGTCCCGGTGCTGGCAAGCTACCTTTGCGACTTCGAAGACTGCTTGCTCAACGACGGCTGCACGGCCGTGACCGTCGCGGGATTACGCAGCCCCGTCGAAGTGCAACTCGATGAACACAAGCACCTGATCGTGTATGCGTGGGAGCGCAAGATCTTCGCACGGATCATGAAGGATTTTGGTCTCCGACGTCGCGATGATTTGGTACTGCTGTTCGATGTGCCCCACGTCCATCGATCGGCTCCCGAACACGCCGACCAACACAGCGAGCTGGCCAACTGCCTCGGCATGACCGACTACCGCCGCGTCGTAACGGGTTAAGAAGAAGATTTGAACCACAGAGAGCACAGAGAATTGCAATTCTCTGTGCTCTCTGTGGTTCAAATCTTCTTACAACTGTCCGGACCTTTCCAGTCGCTTGTAGATCACCAGTGAATAGAAGACCGGGAACAACGCTGCCGCGATCACCCCGAAGAAGCACCACTGCGGCGGCACGCCTACCAGCGACGCAGCGAATCCCACCACCCCCGCGACGACAAATAGCCAAGCCGCGAGCCGATGCGTCTTCTCCCACACGACGTCGCTGGCCAAGGTCCACGGCGTGCGGACACCCATCCAGAAGTTCTTCCGCACTTTCCCAAGGAGGTTCCCCAGGAAAATGAAGAACAGGAAAAAGCTGGCCACGAACCACTTCACTTCGAGTTGCTCCGTCACATAACTGCGCAGAATCACAGCGTTCAAGACGCCGAACATCGCGGTGATCAAGAAGAACACGTAGTCGTACGTCCGGCGAAACGAATCCACCTTGAACTGCTGGGGTGATAGCCACGGCAACACCGTGCCGAGCAACAACACGCGTGCTACGATCGTCGGCATCAGGTAGAAGACGACGAATGTTTGATCGCGGCTGGCGAAACTGTCAGGTTCTCCAGTGATGCCCCAGTGGGTCGGCAGTCGCTGCGGGAAACGATCGATCCAGACATTCGCGCACAGGATCGCCGTCACGAACATACCCGCCACAATCGCCCATCCCAACCACATCCAGCGCGTCACGTTAGGCCCTCCCCCCGACGTTGGGCACCCTTCGCCGGGAACAAATCGAGCACTGCGGACATCAAGTCCTGCACTACGGTGGTGTTGAGCGTGTAAATGATCTGCCGGCCATCGCGATAACTCGCGACCAGGTCAGCCTGCTGCAACACCGAAAAGTGGTGCGACATCGACGGCTTGGAGATGTCGAACTTCTCGGCCAACTGACCGGCCGTCAGCGGGCCCTTGCGCAAGAGCCGCAGTATTTCCCGCCGGGTCGGATCAGCCAGAGCTTTGAAAGCATCGTTCATCGCCGCCGTGAGCTCCGTCACTATTAGATATTTCGTCAACTATCTAATTATGTTGCGGAAACCAAAGCAAATTGTTTTCGCAAATCGCAACACGTAAGCGGTTAGCGCGGTCGGTTTCCGCGGAGAAGGAACATCATCAGAATGTAGGCGACGGCGAGACAGATTCCGAATCCAACCCATGGCCAATGAAACACGGTGCGTACGATTTCCAGTTCTGCGATCATGGCCCACTTTTCGGCTTGGATTACTTACTTATGCTTTGCGGTAGCATCCATTTTGGCCCGTACTGGCTTCCCACCTTAAACATACCTGCGCCTTTTGAGCCGGGTGCAGCCTCGGCAGCGGGTTGGAGCAAAAACATTGGAGAAAATAGAGGATTAGTCCCACTCCCGACCCCCGATTCCCGCCGCCAGTATGATGTCATCAGCGTGTGGGTTGTTCCTCCGCCACCGTAAAAACAAGGAACCGTCATGTCCGACTCCATCGTCGATGAAATCCTGACCCTCAAGAAGCGCGAAGACGCCACTATCCTGGCCCACTACTACCAGGAAGGCGAGATTCAGGAGCTCGCCGACTTCACCGGCGACAGCCTCAAGCTCGCCCGGGCCGCGACCACGGTGAACACGAGCACCATCGTCTTTTGCGGCGTCCACTTCATGGCCGAGACCGCGAAGATTCTCAATCCGACCAAGCGCGTGCTGCTACCCGACCTCGAAGCCGGCTGTTCCCTCGCCGATTCGTGCCCGGCCGAGAAGTTGGCGCGATATCAGGAGATGCTGCGGATCAATGGTCGGCGGTTTCAAACGGTGACCTACATCAATAGCACCGCGGCCGTGAAGGCGCTCTCCGACTGGATCGTCACCTCCGGCAACGCGGAAGAGATCATTCGCCGGGTGCCGAAGGATGTCGAGATTCTCTTTGTGCCGGACCAGCACCTTGGCGCGTATCTGGAAGAGGTGACGGGCCGGCCAATGATCAAGTGGAATGGCTCGTGCATGGTCCACGAGATCTTCTCGCTGCAGGATTTGCTGGCGATGAAGAAGCGATTCCCAGACGGCAAAACGATCGCGCACCCGGAATGCCCGGCCAACATTCGCGAGCACTCCGATTTCATCGGCGGCACCGAGGCGATGCTCAAGTACGTCGCCGGCTTCGCGGAGTCGACCGATTTCCTCATCGCCACCGAAGCCAACATGCTCTGGCAGTTGCAAAGCAAATTCCCCCGGCACCGCTACCATCCCGTGCCAGGGATCACCTGTGCCTGCAACAAGTGTCCGCACATGGCTCGCAACACCCTGGAAAAACTGCGCGACTGCCTCCGAGACGGCCAGCCCGAGATCACTTGGCAGCCCGAATTCGACCAGGCCCGCGAAGCGCTCGAGCGCAGCTTGCTGCCCACAAAGGCCAAAGTCGTCGCGGGTGACTGAACATTGGACAAGGAGACAGGGAGAAGGGGAGACCGGGAGACAAAACCGACTCCCCTCCTTGTCTCCCGGTCTCCCTGTCTCCGTGTCTACTTCTAGAATCTCTCCATGACTCGAAAATCTGTAGTGCTCATCACCGGTGCTGGCGGCGAAATTGGCCATGGCCTGATCGCCCAAATCGCGGCCGACGATCAGCAAGCGATCATCACGCTCGATCTCAACCCGCTCGATCGCGAGTTGCAGCCGTTCGTCCGCCGGCACGTCGTTGGTTCGATTCTCGACAGTTATCTGTTGGACACGATTCAGTCCGAGTACGAGATCGACTTGATCTTTCACTTGGCCGCGTTGCTTTCGACGCGCAGCGAGTTTGCGCCGATGGCGGCCCACCGCGTCAATGTCGAAGGCACGATGGCGATGCTCGAGTTCGCTCAACGGCAGGGCGAGTCGCATGGCCGGCCGGTGCGCTTTCTCTATCCATCATCCATCGCCGCGTACGGTATGACATCGATCGACGCCAAGCGTCAGGCTGGCCAGGTAAAGGAAGACGTCTGCAACACGCCGACGACGATGTATGGCTGCAACAAACTCTACTGCGAAATGCTGGGCCAATATTACGCCGATCATTACAAGCAACTCTCGGCCGAGCCGGCGGGGAGGAAGGTGGACTTCCGTTGCCTGCGATTCCCGGGCCTGATCTCGGCCGTGACGACACCCAGCGGCGGCACCTCGGATTACGCGCCCGAGATGCTCCATGCGGCCGCCCAGGGCAAGAAATATGATTGCTTCGTCCGGCCCGACACCCGTATCCCGTTCATGGCGATGCCGGACGGCGTCGATGCGTTGCTTGGCCTCGCCGCCGCCCCACGCGAACGACTCACTCGTCCGGTGTACAATGTTGCCGCATTCAACCCGAGCGCGCAAGAGATCCGCGAGATCGTGGGTCGCGAATTTCCCAAGGCCGAGATCGATTTCAAAATCGACGCGAAACGGCAGGGCATCGTCGATAGCTGGCCCGAGGATGTAGATGACTCGGCGGCGCGAAAAGATTGGGGCTTCGCCCCCAAATATGACCTCCGGCGAGCGTTTACAGAGTATTTGATGCCGACGATCAAGAAGCAATATTTCCGATAAACCATTGAACCACAGAGACACAGAGAGCACAGAGAAATGCATTTCTCTGTGCTCTCTGTGTCTCTGTGGTTCAATGGTTTGGTGTTGCCAACTTTAACAAAATCTCGATCCCTCGCTCCAGCGTCTCCTCGCTCACGGCGTAACTGATCCGCACGTGGGTATCGCGCTTTGAAAAAACGGTACCGGGAATCAATAACAGGTTCTGCTCGATGGCCTTCGTTGCGAAGTCGGTGCCGGTGCCGTGCGGGCACTTGGCGAAGAGGTAGAACGCCCCGCCGGGTGCTGTAAATTCGTAGTGGCCTTGGAGTGCGGCAACCAGCCGATCGCGGTTGAGGCTATATGCCGCAACCTCCCTGGACATATCCACGTCGCAAGCGACCGCCCCGGCGTGCTGCACCATGCTTGGCGCGCAGACAAAGCTGAACTGTTGCAACTTCGCCATTTGATCGATCAACACGGCTGGTCCGTGGGCGAAGCCGAGTCGCCAGCCAGTGATGCCATAGGTCTTGCCGAAGCCATCGACGACGAGCGTGCTCGGCAAGAACTCCGCGGGGCTCGTGGCCGGGCCATCGTAAGCGAAGCGGTGATAAATCTGATCGCTGACGAGAAGCACACCATGCTTGTCAGCCAGCGCCGCCAAATCGCGCACCGCATCGCGGCTTGGAACCATTCCCGTCGGGTTGGCGGGGGTGTTGAACAGGATCATCTTGGTCCGCGGCGTGATTGCCTGGCGAACTTTGTCCACGTCCAGCGCGAAATCGGGATAAGTGTCGATGACCACGGGCACGCCGCCGTTGAGCGTGACCATCGGCAGATACGCCACGAAGTACGGATCGAAGACGATTACCTCGTCACCCGGATCGATGGTGGCCAGCGTCGCCAGCATGAGGCCGCCGCTGGTGCCACTGGTGACGATCACGTCGCGGTCGGAATGGTGGTATTGCTCATCGATCCAAGACTTGAGTTTCGATCGCAGCTCAGGTACGCCCTGCGTCACGGTGTAGCCATTCTTGTCGGCATCGACCGCGGACTTGAGCGCGTCTTTGATCGGCTGGGGGACGGGGAAGTGCGGTTGGCCGATCGATAGATCCACCGGCGATTTGAGGCTGCGCGCGAGCTCGAATACCCTACGCACACCGGACATTTCGATGGCTTTGGCCCGCGCCGACAACCAGCGGTCGATCGACATTCGGCATCATCTCCCGAGTGAATACAGCAGTGGCGGGCAGGGCATCGAGCTTGGCGAGCGCGGCGGAAATCGGAATCGGGTGGTAACGATCGCCGATCAACCGAGCGAGGCCGATCGCTTCCACCTTCTTCATTGCATCGTCGATTTCAAAATCGATCTTCACGCCGGTCGTCTTTTCAAGCGCTTCCTCGATCGCGTCGTCGAGCGCCCCGGCCGTCATGCCATCCGTGCCTGCGAGTCTGAGCAGATAATAGTAGCCAAGAATCGTCTCTCGGCACTCTTGCTCCTCAGCGGAGTCGAGCAGGCGGAAGAGCACGCCGCCGTTGTTATCGAGGTTTTGGTAGTACAAGCTCTGTGCGAGTTTCAAATTGTAGGTCCTGAGCGAAAACTGGTAACCGTAGTACTGCCGATAGCCGTAGCCGAACATCGCCGCAATGATCCCAAGCGGGCCGTAGGTGATCGCGCCGGCCGTTGCCGCCTTGGCGATCAGGAAGAAGTTCTGGATAAACTGCCAGAGCAACACCGCCAAGCCGCTGATGATTGAGAAACCGAGCTTGCCGCGTTCGAACTTCGGCATCTGCAGTCGGCCGCCGGGGATGAGCATTTCCAGATCAGCGGTTGGAATCTCTTTGAACAGCTTCAGGAAAATGCTGCGGGTATCGGGCGATTTGCCGAGCCGCCAGTGCTTTTTCTGCTGCAACACTAGCACGAGCCGCTGATAAATTTCGACCCGGATGGACTTAGCGCGAAACCACGTGCGCCAAGATCTGAGGACTCGTTCGCCGGTCACTTTGCCGCGAGTGTAAAGGGCAAAGCGCGAGAAGGCATCGAGTTCGATGCTCATATCCAGGCCCCAGGAGCTTGCGCCTTGTTGCGCGGCGAGCACCTGTTCACGCGAAAGCTGGACGTAATTGGCCCGAGTCAACAGGCGATCGGCATCGACGAACAGCCGCTCAGCTTTGTCCGTGCGCTCGGCGCCTTCGACCGCATTCAGGGCATGCGTGTCGGCGTCGGGATCAAAAGGCGCGTAGTCTTCCTTGAGCCGTTCCAGCAAACGGTAGAATTCCAGATGCACGCGGTCGCAAAGTTTACCGCAGAACTTGCGGAACTCAGCCGACTCCGCCGGGGATAACTGATCGCACAACAAGCGAACCAGTTCATGTCGGCGCAGCGGGATGAAATGTTCGCGGTCTTGGTAGCTCGCCATCGTTCACATCCGTGTGTCTAGCCGTTACCATTCCAGCGCTTCGAGTTTATCCGCCGACGAGGTGACGAGCTTTTGGCTGAGGCCTTCCAGCACGGCTGCCACATCGCTCATGCGCTCGGGCCGATCGTGCGCCTTGTGTGCCAAGCAATGATGGATAAGGTCGCACAACTCTTTCGGCGCCTCGGCACTGAATTTGGAAACGGGTTCCAGGCGGTTCGTCCATGCCTTGCTGTCCAGGGCCATTCCTTCTAGAGCGGCCCCGGTCGGCGGAATCATTCGAAACGTGACCAGACGATACATTGTCGCGCCGAAATTGAAAATGTCGGTCTGCTGGTTGACGGTTTTGTGCTTGGCAGTCTCGGGCGCCATGTATTCAGGCGTGCCCTGAACACGGTCCTTCGGCTTGCCTTTGATCCACGCCAGCCCGAAATCGAGCACCTTGACTTGGCCGGCTCGGCTGAGCATCAAGTTGCCGGGCTTGAGGTCCGCGTGCACCACCTGCCGGCGATGCATGTGCACGAGCGCCTGGGCGACCTTGTGGAAAATCTGAACGAGCTTCGGGCAAGGCATCACCGGCATCTTGTCGAGCGTCTTGCCGTTGACGTACTCGACCAAGAGGTGCGCTTTCTTGACTCGGAAGAGCCAATCACGCTTTTCTTCAAGTGCGAATGCCTTCAAACAATTCGGTGAGTCGAGCATGCCGGCGACTTGAAACTCGTGGCGGGCCTGTTCGAGAAACTTGTGGTCTTCCGGACCATCGAGGGGAACGACTTTGAGAGCGTACTGTTTGCCGTCGGCCGCCCGGCGGACGTGGAGAATGGTGCTGTGCGCGCCCGTGCCGAGGGTGCTGATGACTTGAAATTTGCCAATCTTCTCGCCGACGTTCACGGGCGCCTCCGTACGCCCATGATATTGGGAAATGCTGATTAACCACAGAGGCACAGAGACACAGAGACACAGAGAAAACCAAATCCTTGTTTTGGTTTTTTGCTGTGTCTCTGTGGTTAGGCTCGTGCTTAGCCTCGGTGATCGACGCGCACTTCGTAGCCCTGGTGCCGGAGGGAGCGGGCAGTGCGGCGTGCTTGCTCGTGGCTCGGTGTGCAGGTATAGACTCGCCACGGTTCGCGATTGCAGGTGCGATACTCAACTTCGTACGATCGACTTTGGACATACACCGGAGCCGGCTCGTAGTATCGCTGGACGACAACTGGTTGGGCGGGCACAGGCCGGTAGCTGGGGCCGACTTGCACGGCGATGCCGAACTGCGCGGCTTGTGAGGCGGTCGCTAGGCCAAGGGCGACTAGGGTGGAGGTGAGGGCGGTGCGAAGCATGATTCGTGTTCCTTTTTCTCGGGCGAGGGTGGTGGGGCCAATCCAACAATCAAACGGCCCGCCAACCGTGACTTGCGCGAGTTGCGATTCTGAGCCACGTGGCGTATTGTCAACGTGGAGCGGCAAAATCCTTGAATAAACCCATGCCCAATTACGTCGAGCTCGAACCCCGATTTCAGCAAGCGCTGTGGGGCGGACGCAAGCTCGCGCGACTTCCGGGCGCACCCGCCGACGGTCCCATCTCTGAAGCTTGGATGGTCAGCGATGTCGCGGGCAAGTCGAGCCGCATCGCGCGAGGCACGCACGCCGGCGAAACCTTGCATGACACACTATCGCTATTTGGAAGATTCAATCGCTTCCCCTTGCTCGTGAAGTTGATCGACGCCCGGTTGCCGCTCTCGGTGCAAGTGCACCCCGATGATGTGAAGGCGCGCAGTGTCGCCGGCGCTGATCTTGGGAAGACCGAAGCCTGGGTCGTACTCGACGCGGAGCCGGGCAGTCGCATCTATGCCGGGCTGCGAGACGGCGTACGCCGACCCGATTTCGAGCAAGCGATCAAGGCCGAGCGGATGGAAGATGTGCTGCACTGGTTCGAACCGAAGTCCGGCGATGGCGTGTTCCTTCCGGCCGGCACTGTGCACGCGCTGGGTGGCGGCGTGACCATCTTCGAAGTACAGCAAACGAGCGACATCACTTACCGCTTGTCCGATTGGGGCCGGGTCGATCCGGCGACCAAGAAACCGCGGGTGCTGCATATCGATGAAGGCCTGGCCTGCATCAACTTCGAAAGTGGTGCCGTGCAGCCGCGCAGAAGCGTGCCGCTCACGATCGAATGCGAATACTTTCAATTGAGCGTGAATCGCGCGGCGACCGATATTGGCGGCGATGGCAAGTGCCGGGTACTCGTCAGCTATGGTGGCAAAACTACCGGCTGCGTGGACGTGTATCCCGAAGCCGCAGTGATTTTGTCGCCCAACGCGGGGATATGCCGGTTGACGCCAGAGCCCGGCGCATGGTTGTTGGAAGCGGTTATTCCCTAGGATTTAGAATTGAAAAGAGCGTCGAGGCGTAAGCCCGA
>JBJMQS010000047.1:0-54815 GCA_045802605.1 Gemmataceae bacterium
AGAGCGTCTTCGGCAGCCTTTCAACCTCTTCAGCCAGTGCCGCTATCATGCCCCTGACGTCATAGACGAAAAAGATAAGATTCTCGGTCGCCGGAATGACTATGATACCGGGCTGCTCTGCACCCAACTGGCGCCAATGCTTCTGGTGAAGTTTAATTCTGGCTCGCGTGATCTCATCCGCCACGATGTCGGGCCCTATTATCAAGTCATCCATTCCTCTTTCAGCCGCCCATTTCTTGGCAGATTCGTGATCGTCGTAAGGGCCGATTCCCACTTCGATGGTATGATCTGGTCGTTGTAACCGGCATCATTTTTTTGCTAGTCGGTCTGTTCACCCCAAAAGTCCGACGGGTCCAAGAAGCATCGAACCGTACACGAAGCCAAAACAACATTCGTCAGATCGGCGTCGCGATTCAGAATTATCACGACGGGCACAATCAGCGATTCCCGACGCTTGTCGACTTCGGCGAAGGCGCTCCGACGGGACATGGATACGCTTCGCTATTTTTCCAAATTCTGCCACAGATGGAATCATCGGATACTTACTACAAGTTCCCCACCGATAACCCGCCGTCCTATTGCGATTCCTCTAATGGTCCGGCAAAAACGCAAATCAAGGCGTACATCAACCCGGCGGATCCAAGCGGGGAAGAGAATATCAGCGCCCAGGTTAACGTGAGCGATCCAACTTCGGAAAACAAATTCCCTGCAACTTTCTCAGGCACGTACGCCACGACCAGCTATGCGGCCAACGGAATGCTGTTCCAGCCCAACATGGGAATTCGAGAAATGAAGGACGGCACATCGAACACGATCATGCTCGCGGAGCGATATCGTGCGTGCAAGAAGTCGGACCAGCCCGACGATGTCATTTACAATCTTTGGGGATTGGGTGCCTACAGTGCATCAGTGCCAGGATTTGCAACGCCGTTACCGACTGAAGCGAAGTATCCCACAGCGAAGCCGCCCCTGGAACAATTCGTACCTCCCACGAGTGACGACGGTGTTCCCACGCCGCCCGGCGATGTTGTGGGCAAGTTAGGTTCGAAGACGATGTCATACAAGATAATCGCTCAGGAGATGTACGCCCCGGGCGGATTCCAAGTGGCACCGCGGGGAAAGGTGTTCTGTGGTCCGCGCGTTCCGCAGACCCCGCACGTCGGCGGCATGATCGTATGCCTGGGTGATTGCGCCACGCGGACGATCACACCGTCCGTCACACCCAACACCTTCTGGGCAGCCGTCACGCCGGCCGGCGGCGAAACGCTTGGGACGGATTGGTGATGAGTCTAACGAGCCGGAAGCGTTAGCGACAGGTTTTTGAATACGCCGTCGCTAACGCTTCCGGCTCGTAACGGCAGTAGAATTCGGGATTTCGCAAACTCCGCGTCGCGATGCGATTGTTTTTTACGCAATTACCGTCATCGTGGCAGCGATTTTCGTTCCCGACGTTTCGCGTTGATTTTGCCGAGCGGGGTTGCGTGACCGCCCCGAGAGTCTGAAGTTCAAAAGACTCGGGGCGCTCACGCAACCCCGCTCGCCGGTGTTAGAATGGCGGCCATGGGCCAGCGACGTCGATTCTCGTTTCGAGATGCAGTTGTCATTACTGCTATCGGTTGTATTGCGTTCTTGCTGCTAGGTTCTTTCCTTCTCCGAACGAATGTGGAGGCCAACCGTACCCGCAGTCAGAACAACCTTCGACACATCAGCATTGCGATTCAAAACTATCACGACGGCAACAATCAGCGTTTTCCGCTGCTATGTGATCACGGCCTGAACTCGATGACACGGCAGGGCTATGCGGGATTGTTCTTTGTAATTCTGCCCCAAGTCGAATGCGGAGACGTCTATAATCGATTCCAACTCGAGAATCCGGCGTCGTACTATGAAGGACCAAACGCACCTTCCCGAGTCGATTATCACCATGTCTACGTCAGCCCAAATGATCCGCATTCTGACGATACGAAGCTCGCGAGTATGGAAGTCGTGAACTCGGGGACACGGGCTCCGTTCTTGGAAAGATTTTCCGGGCAATATGCCACTTCGAGCTATGTCGCCAACGGCTCATTATTTCGTCCTGGCACGGGAGTCCGTGACGTGACCGATGGCATTTCCCACACCATCATGTTGACTGAGCGTTACCGCGCGTGCCAACGATCGGAAAATCCGGACGATGTTGTTTACAACTGCTGGGCCCTCGGTGCTTACAGCGCATCGACACCGAGCTTCGCCACGCCCCTGCCCGATGACAAGGAGTATCCGACGGCGCATCCGCTAATGGAACAATTCGTGCCCCCGACTTCAGTACGCGAGACGGGGGACATTACGGGAAGAACCGGAAACAAGGAAATCAATTATTCAGCCATTGCGAAGTCCGCTAACGCGCCGAGCGGGTTTCAAGTTGTCCCCCAAAGCGGATGCGACCCGCGCATTCCCCAAGCACTGCAAACTGCCGGTCTTCTTGTTGTGAAGGCGGATTGTTCAACCAGTACGTTTCCTGCGCACATGTCGTCGAATGTGTTCTGGGCGATCGTGACGCCCGCAGGGAATGAAGACTTTCCTTACATGACTTGCGATTAATCGGCTCCTCACTTCCCTTCATGCTCTACCGTCACCGTTGTCGTGATCCCGCCCCGGGCGGTGAACGCCCCGGTCAGCACCAGTTTCCTCGGCTTCAGCACGGCGACGAAGTCGTCGAGCAGGCGGTTGCACACGGCTTCGTAGAAGATGCCTTCGTTGCGGAAGTTTTGCAGGTAGATCTTCAGCGATTTCAATTCCACGCAGAGCTCGCCCGGCGTGTAGCGGTAGGTGATGGTGCCGAAGTCCGGGTGGCCGGTCTTGGGGCAGAGGCTCGTGAACTCCGGGCAAACGATCTCGATGGTGTAATCCCGGCCCGGGCGCGGGTTGGGGAATGTTTCGAGTTGCTCTTTCGCGGGGGACGGCATTTCATGCTCCAAGAAAATACAATTTGAACCGCAGAGATCGCAGAGAACGCGGAGAAAAACCCAATCTTGGATTTCTCTGTGTTCTCTGCGATCTCTGCGGTTCAAATTCTTCTCTTATCATCATACACATGCCGCGCGCGGTGATTCTGCTCTCTGGGGGCCTCGATTCGGCGACGACCTTGGCTGTCGCCAGCCGGGATGGCTTCGACTGTCACTGCCTCAGCGTGGACTACGGTCAGCGGCACAAGATCGAGCTTGAGTTCGCCGTCCGGCAGGCGAAACTCCAGCACGCCGCCGAGCATCGCATGGTTGCCGTCGATCTGCGCTCCATCGGCGGCTCCGCCCTCACGGCCGATATCGTGGTGCCGAAGGATCAGCTTTCGGGCGGCCGCATTCCCATTACTTATGTGCCGGCCCGCAACACGGTGATGCTGTCGCTCTTGTTGGGCTACGCCGAGGTCGTCGGCGCATTTGATCTGTTCATCGGCGCGAACGCGGTTGATTACTCCGGCTACCCCGATTGCCGGCCAGAGTATCTGCAAGCGTTCGAAACGATGGCGAACCTCGCAACGAAGGCGGCCGTGGAGGGCGTGGGCCACTACGCTGTGCACGCGCCGCTCGTGTCACTAACGAAGGCCGAGATCATCCGTTTGGGTATGCAACTGGGCGTGGATTATTCACAAACAGTAAGTTGCTACGATCCGGATGCGAGTGGCCGGGCGTGCGGGCACTGTGATAGCTGCATCCTGCGGAAGAACGGATTCGCGGCGTCGGGGGTCGCCGACCCAACGCGATACATCTGACCGCGCAAGCGCACGACGGGGATAACCCCGCCGCTCGCTTTGGTATTTGTGAGCGGCGGGGTTTATCCCCGCCGTGCGTTCTCACCCAACAAACAAAAACCGCCGTGTGGGAACACGGCGGTTTTTGTTTTGACTGACAACTGATCACTGACAACTACTTCGCGTCCGTCAGCTTTTTCACTTCGTCTTCCAGCGTGCTCATCTGCACTGTCCGGCTGACGACCTTGCCGTCTTTGCCCACCAGGAACAATTGCGGCAACACCATGATGCCGTACTGCGTGGCTAGCGGGCTGTCTAAGCCGCCGGCTGTGTGCAGGTGCGTGCCGGGGACTTGCGAACCCTTGATCACGATTCCGGCTTCAGGGGCCGTCGAGTCGAGGCTGACAGTCACGAGTTCAACGCCCTTGAGGGCGTATTCCTTCATGATCCTGGAGAGCTTGTTGAAGTCGCTGGCACACTGACCATTCCAACTGGCCCAGTAGTACACGACCGTCACTTTGCCGCGTACTTGCTGCATGCCAAACATCGCGCCGATTTTGTCGTAGCTCGGCGCGGTCAAGACGGTGCCCTGAATTTCGAAGGGCTGACCTTCGATGCCCAGCCGAATTAGCGCGCCGCTAGCCTTTGCGGCCAATGGATGTTGTGCGTAATCGGTCTTGAGCTTGGCGTACCAGTTCTTCGCCTCGGTCTCTTTACCCATGAATTCACTGATCATGCCGAGATTGAGCAGAGCGTCCGGAGCATCCTCGGCGGTGGGATAAGCCGTCACGAAAGACTTAAGCTTCTCGCGGTAGGCTTCCTGCACGGTGCCGATGTCGGCGGCTTTCGAGGACTGAAGCTTGCCGCTGTAATCGGCCGTGATCTCACGATAGGCCACGTAGCCTGCAAGATCCTTGTTGGCCGGATCTTTGGCGATCGCCTCGCGCAATATTCCCAGCTTCAATGCGGCCGCTTTCTCCTCAGGGTTGTTTTGGAGGGCAGCACTCAGAGAGTCCGCCATCTGCTTGACCCAGTTTTCGCGATCCTTGCCAGTCGTAGCGTTGACGAGCTTTTCCAACACAGCCGCGCGCTTCATGTTGTACAGCGTCACGGCCGAGCCAGTCTCACCTTGCTTAGGGGCTGCTTTATCGACCACCTGAAGCTCATCGATCAGGGGTTTATTCTTCTCGGAAATCTCGGGGGTCTGCGGCATGTCCGGACCACCACCGCCGCCTGGCGTCTCGACATTGCCCGCGATTGGTGCTGCAATCAGCCGCCAAGTGCGGCCCACCTGGACCATCTCGCCAACCGTGATCCAATCGTGCTTGCCGTTGTTCTCGTAGAGCAGGGCCGCATTTTTGTAATGGACTAGATCGGCTTTCGCGCCGATGGTCTCGGCCGGGGTGCACTGCGGCGATTGCACTTCCAAATGCAGCCACTGCACCTTGTCGCCGACGTTGCCAAGTTGCGTGAGCAGTTGCTCAAACTTGGGTACTGCCTGGGCAACCTGTTGCTTGATCTTCTCCGAATCGGCCGCGGACAACTCGAGTGATTTGATTTCCGGCTCGCTGATGAGCAGGGCTTGGAAGCGGTATTTGTCGTGCGTGCCGATCGCTTTGAGCACTTCCTGGCTGACTTCTTCGGCGGAGATCATCCGCCAGCCGTCGATTCGGCCATCGCGGTTGGCATCGACGCCCCAGCGCATGCCGCCGACGCCGAACCAGCGATATTGGTCGGGTTTATCCTTGCCGGTACTAGCGGTATCAATCTCGCGGTACACTTCCTGGCCATCGAGGTAATAGCACCACAAGTCGATTGGTGATTTGGCGCCTTTGGTGGCGACGAATTTGCGGACCGGCCGGCCTTGGCCGTCTTTTAGGACCCAACCGCTGGCACTGCCGGGCCCGTTGACCAATTCGATTTTGCAGGCAGCGAGTTCAGAGCCGGTGGGTGTGGTGATAACCACGCCGGCTTGTTTCGGATTGAACTGCGGCGCGAGCATCGCCGACGGTTCGGGTGGCGCTGCATGAAGTGCGGCCGTGCCACTCAAGAGAATCGCCAATGTCGCCAGCTTTATCGTGTGGCGCAGCTTCACCATCCCTGGACTCCTTTGCGAATCGAACCGCTTTCCAAGCGGCATCGCTTGTACCAGCGCAGCTAGTTGGCGCGAAGACGGAAGAGAAGATTGAACCGCAGAGAACGCAGAGAGCGCGGAGCAAGCACAAACCGGTTTTGTTCTTCTCTGCGTTCTCTGCGGTCTCTGCGGTTCAATCGCATTCAACCTAACTCTCTTGCCGCACCGTGATTGCCTACGCAATCGGCGAGTCACCGCAGTTGTGTCGGCTTGCGTAGGTTGACAGAAAATGAACGTGTGGCTATAATTTCTTAAGCACCAACGGATTGGTGCCCGAACCCTTGGCTCTGACAACACTTACGTCGCCGACACGCGGGTCTAAATCCACCCCAACGGCACGACTCTAACCGTCAGATCGTCAAAGCCGGGTTTGCCTTATTTCGAAGCCACCTGACGGGGCTTTTCGTTCGCGATCATCACACGACGGCTTGGGAATTGCGACCCTCTTCTTGCGCGGGTCGTATCGCTATCATTCCCGCTTGGCGCGTCGTTAGCCGAGTAAACGTTTGAACGCCGACCGCTCATTACTCGTGAAACAGGTCAAAGAGGCCAACGACATCGTCGCTGTTGTCGGCCACTACCTGAACCTCCGACCGGCCGGCCCGACTTTCAAAGGCCTCTGTCCTTTCCACACTGACTCACGCCCCTCGCTCGACGTCGATCCGCGGCGACAGCGCTATCGCTGCTGGTCGTGCGGCAAAGTCGGCGATGTATTTACCTTCGTTCAGGAATACGACAAGGTCAGTTTCGTCGAAGCATTCGAATCACTGGCCCGCCGTGCGGGCATCAACCTTGATCAATACCGCAAACCCGTCGATGCCGCCAAGCTCCGCTTGCTCGACGCCATGCGCTGGGCTGCCGATCAATACCAGGCGATCTTGCTTGACGATCCGTGTGCAGAATCGGCACGAGCTTACTTGGGCGATCGAAAGCTCCTGGGTGAGACAGTCCGGAAGTTCGGGATGGGCTACGCGCCGGTCGCCGGTGATTGGCTCGCCCGCCGAGCGGACAAAGCGCCGGTGCCGGTTGAAGCGCTGCTCGAAGCGGGTTTGCTTGGGACGAGTAGCTATGGCAGCGGTTATTACGACCGCTTCCGCGATCGGGTGATGTTCCCGATTCGCAATCTTCGCGGCGAGACGGTTGGCTTTGGCGGGCGGATTCTGCCGACTTCGGCATTCGTTTCCACCGCGCCCAAATACTACAATTCCGCCGACAGCGCCATATTCAAGAAGGGTGAGCTGGTCTACGGCCTGGATCAGGCGCGACTCGCCGCCCAATCGACCGGCTTCCTCGCGGTTGTCGAAGGCTACACCGATGTGTTGATGGCCCACCAGGCCGGCGTGACCAACGTCGTCGCCACGATGGGCACCGCCCTCACGCCCGACCACATCCGGCAAATGCGCCGCTTCGCTCCGCGGATCGTGCTCGTGTTCGATTCCGATGAAGGTGGAGCGACTGGCGTGGCCCGCGCACTGGAGCTTTTTGTGCGCGAAGATGTCGATCTCGCGATCGCAACCTTACCTAATGGTCTCGACCCGCACGATTTACTGACACAGCGGGGTCCCGCGCCCTTCAAGGAAGCGCTGTCGAGCGCGGTTGACGTGCTAGAGTACAAGCTCCAGCAATTGCTCACGAGCGAATCGGCTGGCGGAGTAGAAGCTGGTCGCCGCGCAGTCGAAGCGGTCTTAGGCATCGTGGCACTCGCGCCGCAAAACGCCAACAGCGCCACCGAGGTACGCCGGCAGTTGATTCTCAGCCGAGTGGCCCATCGCTTCGGATTACGTGAAGCGACCTTGTGGGCTCGGCTCGATGAGCTGCGAAAGTCCCGGCCTGTCGAACGAGTAGCCGCTCCGCCAAGCGAGCCCGACGCCGACGAAGTGTCGGTGACAAAGACGCCAGGGTCCGCCGCCGCCGACCCCCTGGAGCGTCAGCTTGTCGAGGCATTGCTGGCCGAGCCGGTTCTGACGGCGAAGGCCAAAGCCGAAGTGTCCATTGAGGAAATCTCCCATCCAGGATTGCAGCGGATATTGACGGAGATGTACACCCTTCTGGGGATGGGCATCGTACCGGATATCGATGCATTGCGGATGCGGCTGATCGATAAACCCAAGCTCGCCGATTTTGCGTTGCGAGCGCTGGAAGTGGGACAGAAAAACCTGGACCGGCTGGCTTGGCTGCAGCAGGTGCTGCAAGCCTTCCGCACCCGCCGCATGGCAAAGACCAGCGGGGCCTTGAAGAGCCAGCTCAAGTCCGCCACCGCCCCGGAAGATGCGCTCGATCTTTTGCGAAAACTGCAAGAGACGACCGCCGGCGCGGGATAGAATACAGGGAGACCTCGCAAGTCTTCCCTCACGATAAATCCACCGGGTCGCCTCAGGCGAACGGCGGTGCCCCCAACGGGGCGTTTGATGCGGTCGGCAAGGATGTCGGCCACGGTTACCTGATAGGGGGCGAATAACCCCCACGTGATGGACTTCCTTTGAATTAGGGCTCTCTCCGTCGGCGGCTGCAAAGCGAAGCCGGCGGCTCGGGGCCGCGATGGTCTCTCGACCTGTAGGCGAGGAGGTTGACGGTGATGGAATTGAAGCTCGACGATGGATTGCGCGGGCTCATTGATCTCGGCAAACGCAAGGGTTATCTCACTTTCGCGCAGGTGACCGAATACCTGCCTGACGACTCGGCCAACTCAGACAAGCTCGATCAACTGCTCGGCATGTTGGAAGACCAGGGCATCGAGCTGATCGAAGAGGCCGACGCGGAAGAGCGCGAGTCGGAAGCGGCTTCCACTTCAGCCGACGAGGCGGAGCGGGACGTTGAATCGACGATGTTCAGCGAAGACGACGGCGGCCGCATTGACGACCCCGTTCGCATGTATCTCACCCAAATGGGCGAGATCCCGCTGCTCAAGCGCGATGAAGAAATTGCGTTGGCCAAGAAGATTGAGGTCACCCGCCGGCGCTTCCGTCGGAAGGTGCTCGAGTGCGATTTCGCACTGCGTCAGGTGGTCGATGTGCTCGAACGGGTCGCGTCCAACGACCTGCCGTTCGACCGCACCATCAAGGTGTCGCTGACGGAGAACCTGGAAAAGGACAAGATTCTCCAGCGGATGCCGCACAACCTCAAGACGCTCAAGCACCTGATGGAGCAGAACGTCGAGGACTTCAACAAGCTCATGGATCCTCGCTCCAGCGAGGACGTGAAGCGCGAGATGCGGCGTTCGATCAAGACCCGCCGCCGAAAGACTGTGACGTTGGTCGAAGAGCTCTCGATCCGCACGCAAAAAGTCCAGCCGCTCATGAAGAAGCTGGAGCAGATTTCGCAGCGGATGACCGAGCTCGAAGCGCAAATCGCCGCCCTGGCCGGTGTTCGCACCGCCAAGGAAGAGCGAGCCAGCCTCGCCGTTGAGCTTGAAGACCTCGAGCGGATGACGCTCGAAGAGCCGTTCAGCCTCGCCAAACGCGTCCGCATCATGCTGGACCGCTTCAATCAGTACGAAGAGGCGAAACGATCGCTCTCCGGCGGCAACCTCCGGCTCGTCGTCTCCATCGCCAAGAAGTATCGCAACCGCGGCCTCTCCTTCCTCGACCTGATCCAGGAAGGCAACACTGGCCTCATGCGGGCGGTGGACAAGTACGAGTATCGCCGCGGCTACAAGTTCTCGACCTACGCCACCTGGTGGATTCGTCAGGCGATCACGCGAGCTATCGCGGATCAGGCCCGCACGATCCGCATCCCGGTGCACATGATCGAGACGATGTCGAAGCTTCGCAACGTCTCGAAGAAGCTGCTCCAAGACCTCGGCCGCGAGCCGACGATGGAGGAGACCGCCAAGGCGGCTGGAATCACCGTCGAGGAAACTCGCCGGGTGATGAAGATCAGCCGGCATCCGATCAGCCTCGATCGGCCGGTCGGCGAGAGCGAAGACAGCTACTTCGGCGACTTCATCGAGGACGATTCGATCGAGAGCCCCGTGAGCGCCGCCGCTCAGGAGATGCTCAAAGACAAGATCGAAGGTGTGCTCAAGACGCTGACCTATCGCGAGCGCGAAATCATCAAGCTGCGGTACGGTCTGGGCGACGGCTACACCTACACGCTCGAAGAAGTGGGCCGGATCTTCAAGGTCACCCGCGAACGCGTGCGGCAGATCGAAGCCAAGGCGGTTCGCAAGCTCCAGCACCCGGTGCGGAGCCGGCAGCTCGAAGGATTCCTAGATGGAGTCCGCAGTTGAAAACCTGCATCAGTTAGCGATGCGAAAGCCCAGGGGCTGCAACCCCTGGGCTTTTTTCATGGACGGCGTGAAACCACAAACCCTGAAGGGGATTCTCTTGTACAGTGATAATAACGCCGCCCCGGAGACCATCATGCCGACGCTTTCGGAGTTATTCCGCAACATCCACCGACTCCGGCGGCATGCCCGCGATTTGCAGGCCGAGATCGAGAGGGGGCCGTTGCAACTGAAAGCCCGGCAGAACTTTGCCACTAAACAGGCGGCCGCCCTCCAGGCCGCCAAGGACGCCCTCAAGAAGAAACAGGTGCAAGTCCTCGATCTGGAAAGCACCCTGAAATCGACCCACGAGACGATGCAGAAATACACCCGGCAACTCAGCGAAGTCAGCGACCCCAAGGCCTACGAAGCCCTCCAGCACGAGATCGCCACCGCCAAGGCCAAGAGTGCTGAGTTAGAGGAGGCCATCCTCAACGGCATGACTGAAGTTGACGAAATGAAGGCCGCCCTGCCCGGCCACGAGGAGGCCTCCAAAAAGGCCGCCGCGGACCTGGCGGCCTTTGACACGGATAACAAAGCCAAGCTGGCCCGGCTCGCCGAGGAAATGAAGCGGACGCAAGCCGAGCTAAAAACCGCCGAAGTTGAGATCCCAGACGAAGTTCGGCCCGAATACGTACGGCGGGTGGCATCATATGGGGCGGACGCCCTGGCAGCCGTCGAGAACGGTTGTTGCGCCTATTGCCGGACCGGGGCGTCGCAGCAGCAGGTCTTGAATTTGCATCGGGGGCACTTTATTACGTGCACGTCGTGTTACCGCGGGCTCTATTTGCCCGAGTGACCAAGAAACCCGGCAAGGTTTCCCTGATTGGATGTATAGTCGATTAGTGGGTCCGAGCCCGGGGTTGTCGCCTGGCCCATTCGCCAGCTATGATTCCAGACACAGCCACGACTCGCGGACTCGAGCCCAAACTGCGGACGGACTCGCCAAAAGGCGAGATAGGTCATGCAAAGCGGAACGGTTTCTCCCGAGCAAGTAGACACGGCCCCGAAGGTCGAGAAGCTCAGCGTTTACGCCGAGTGTGAGGCCGAGGCCGAAAAGTTCAAATGGATTGAAAGCGAAAAGGCCGGTTGCGATTTGGGTGAGGGAGCGATTCGGCGGTGGGTTAAAGATCATTGGTGCGGTTATCTGCGGTCGAAATGGTTGGAGCATCTACAAGGCAAACGGTTTTGGGTCGAATTGGATCGCGGTGATTTTGGACTGCTTTTGCGAGAGTTTAAAGACGACCAAATTTTGCTGGACCGAATCCTCGATCGACTCAAAGACGGCCAAGAGAATCTGGACATTATTTGTTGGGCCCGCGAATTTCAAATCCCCGCCGACCGCGTCCTAAAAATCCTCGAAGCACTCGACATCAACTCGCGAAGACTGGCACATCGGTTCGAATAAGAGAAGTCAGAATGCAGGAAAGTCGTAAGCCGCGTCAGAAGTGACGGCGGTTTTTTTATTGGATGATCTGGCCATCCGCGATTCCCATCGGGCTGCCGACCACTGGCTCATCGCCATGCCAGTCTTGCCACGCACTTGTTCCTGGCGTCCGCCATTTGAGAGCCTGCGTAAACTCGCCATCGGTTTGCCCCACGAGCACGGCCGTGCGCACCGCCTTGCCATCGATCACTCGGTAGCACATTGTATCGTCAGACTGTTTTTGCAGAGCCGCGACAGGTAAGGTCCAGGCGGCCGGCAAGGTTACGGTCAGGTGGGCATACACATACATGCCGGGCCGCAGGCGAGCGTTGGAGTTAGGCAAGTCGATTTCGGTCCGCAGCGTTCGCGAGCCTGGCTGGAGTGCCCACGACGTCCGCGTGACTCGGCCAACACGTTCCGCACCGCCGAGGGCTTGCACTAGAATCTTGGCCTCCGTGCCGTCCGCGATCAGGCCGGCATCGCTTTCGGGCACGTCCACAAATACCCTCACGGGATCGACACGGGTGATTGTGTAAATCGCCTCGCCCTTGCCGGTGCCGGGCTGGAGGAGATGCCCGATGTCAATAGTCCGCCGCGTCACGACGCCCGCGAACGGAGCCCGGATCTTCGTGTATTGCAGCATTGCCTGCACGCGGCGCAGGTCCGCTTCCGCCACGCTGTGCCGAGCTTGAGCACCGCGGACATCCGCACTAGCCTTTTCCTGCTCTGCTTTCGCTTTGCGAATCTGCGCTTCGGCGGACGCCACCCGCGCTTGCGCTTCGTTCCGAGCGCCCTCGGCCGCTCGAAACTGATTGGTTGTCTCATCCCGGGTCTGCTCGTCGATGACGTGGTCTTTCACGAGGTTATTGACCCGCCGCGATTCGGACTCCCAGCGATCATAGTTGGCTTGCGCCTTGCCCAGGCCCGCGTGCGCCTCGCGCTCGGCTGCTTCGGCCGTTTCGATCGACGCCTTGCTGCTGGCTTCGGCTTTTTTGGCTTGCTCGATGCCGGTCTCAGCTTGTTTAACCAGCGCTTCCTTTTGGTGTCCTTCCTCTTCCAACTCGGGAACGCTGATCTCGGCCAGCACCTGGCCGACGGTCACGCGGTCGCCCATGTCGGCCTTCACCGTAGTGACGTAGCCTGAGATCTTGGCGTAGAGTGGCGTCTCTTCAAATGCCTGAATTGTGCCCGGCTGCTCGATCACGCGGCGAAGGGCCCGTTGCTGCGGCGTGACGATGGGTCGGGCAGCGGCCGCCTTCGCGGCAGGTTTTTCAGGCGTCGGAGTGTTTGGCCGGGCACAACCCAACGAGAATGAGCTAACCACAGAGACACAGAGAGCACAGAGAAAACCAAATCTTCGTTTTGGTTTTCTCTGTGCTCTCTGTGTCTCTGTGGTTAATTCTTTATTCTTCGACATTGTCGCCCCTTTGCTCCAAGTCAGGAGCATACAGCGAAACCGGCTGTGGCCTGCGCGAGCCCATGACTAAGGCATACACCGCCGGCAACACCAAAAGTGTCGCGGCCGTGGATGCCACGAGGCCGCCGATGACGGCGCGACCGAGTGGCGCTGTTTGATCGCCGCCTTCGCCCCAACCCAGTGCCATTGGCACCATGCCGGCGACCATCGCTGCGCTGGTCATCAGAACCGGACGGATGCGGCCCATCGCGCCCGCGCTAGCCGCCGCTTTCGTGTCTAATCCGCTTTGCCGCTTCCGCTCGGCAAACGTCACGAGCAAGATCGCATTCGCCACCGACACGCCAACGGCCATGATCGACCCCATAAACGATTGCAGATTCAACGTCGAGCGGGTGGCCCAAAGCGACAGGGTAATGCCGGCCAAAACCGCGGGCACCGTGGCGATCGAAACCAAAGCCAACCGCGGCGATTGATAATAGGCGGTGAGCATCAAGAGAATGACCACGACGGCCATCCCCAAACCCAAACGCAGGCTGCGAAAGAGTTCGCCCAGTGGTTCCACCTGGCCTCGAACATCCACATCGACACCTGCGGGGGGCTTCCCTGCATCGGCGACGGCGCGAGCCACCTGAGCGCTGACGCGGCCCAAATCCTCGCCTTCGATGTTGGCTGTCATGCTAACGAGCCGCATCATGTTGTAGCGATCGAGTTCACCGGGCATGGTGCCGCGATGCACTTGGGCAACATCGCGCAGCAGCCGAATCTCACCGTCCACCTGCTTGATGGGTACGGCCTCGATGTCGGCCACCGATTTCATGAGTGATTGCGGAATTTCGACCTGCACTTGATAGCCAATCCCGCTGTTGGGATCGCGCCAGAAATTCGGCAACGTAAATCGGCTCGACGACGTGGCAGCCACAAGTGATTTCGCGACCTCCTGCGCCGTGACGCCGCTGAACGCCGCCTGTTCACGATTGACGGTCACTTCAACGGTCGGATAATCCAGCGACTGTCCATACTGGAGATCGCAGAGCGCCGGTATTTTCTGGAGATTAGCGAAGACTTTGGCGGCATGAGCACGGTTGTCAGCCAACTTCGGGCCGCTCACGATCACCTCAATCGGGGTCGTTGAGCCAAAGCTCATCACCTCGTTAACGATGTCCGCCGGCTCGAAGCTCAGGCGAAGCTGGCTCACCTCCTGCTCAACGCGCGACGCGGGTATGCCTTCATCGCGCCACTTTTGCGCGAGCCAGGATTGCAGATGGCTCGGCAGGGATTCACGCAGCCGGCGTTTGACGGCCTCGATCCGAGCGGCGTCCTTTTTCAAAGCGATGCGGAGCACGGATTCTTGCGGGCCGCTCATCCACAAGTACACGTTGTTGACCGCGTAGCCAGCAGGAACCGCACCGACATAGCCCACGCTCGTGGCGATCTTGTCCGCGCCGATCTCTCGACCAATGGCCGCGAGCGTCTCTTCGGCTATGGCCTCGGTCTGCTCGATTCGCGTGCCCGCAGGAGCGCGGATGCGCACCTGAAACTGGCCCGCATCGACCTGCGGGAAGATCTCCGTGCCTAACCGAAACCCTACCACGAGTACGATGGCGAGCATGGCGGCCAAATACGCCGGCCCCACCACCCAGCGGGCCGAGATGATCGCCCCAAAGAATTTACCTGCCAATCGCCCCAGCGGATGCGTGCTTTCGTGCGGTGCGCCGGCGTGCCGCAATACCAGCACCGACAGTACCGGCACCAGTGTGCTACTCAGCAAATAGGATGCGATCATCGCGAAACCGACGGCTAGCGACAGCGGCACGAACAGGGCGCGGGCCGCGCCTTGCATGAGGAAGGAGGGGATAAAGACAGCCAATACGCACAGCATTGCCAACAGACGGGGAATCATCGTTTCGTCGTTGGCCTTGATGACCGCTTCACCGAGCGAGTCACCACGATCCAGATGCGTGTGAATGTTCTCGACCGCGACGGTGGATTCATCGACCAGGATCCCCACAGCGAGCGCCAGGCCACCTAGTGTCATCAGATTGATCGTCTGCCCCGTTAAAGCCAACGCGATCACTGAGCTGATGAGCGCCAGCGGGATATTCACAATCACGACGATCACGCTGCGCCAGTCGCGCAGGAATACAAGCACCATGAGTCCGGTGAGAAAGGCGCCCAAGGCCGACTCGACCGCCACATTCTCGATCGCGCCGGTGACATATGGCGACTGGTCAAATTCAAAGCTGACGTGGATGTCCGGCGGCAGCACCGCACGCATCCGCGGCAAGTTCGCGCGAATCGCATCGACGACCGCGGTCGTCGATGCCTCAGCCCGCTTCGTCGCCAGGATGTACACCGCTCGCTTCCCATTGACCAGCGCATAGCCCGTCGGGATGTCGGCGGCGACTTCGATCACCGGAGCGATGTCGCGCAGAAAGACCTTCTTGTCCCGCCCGATCGGAATCGCCCCGAAGTCGGCGGGCCGAACCGCCATAGAGTTCACGGGCACCAGTGGAATCTGTTCCTGAATGCGGACGTTGCCCGAGGGGCTGATCGCATTCCCGGCCACGAGCGATTGCACCACATCGTCGGCCGAAAGGTTGTAAGCCCGCAGCCGATCTGGGTTGGCTCGGATCACAACGGTCTTTTGCATGCCGCCAAAGGGTGGGGGAGCGGACACGCCGGGGATCTTGGCGAACATCGGTCGAACTTTGAACAGGGCGTCGTCTTGGATCTGATCGACAGTTTTCGTTTCGCTCGAAAGCACAAGATAACCGACGGGGACCGATCCCGTGTCGAATCGCATGATGAACGGCGGCACGGTGCCTGGCGGCATGAAGGCCCGCGAGCGATCGACCTGTCCCACGGTCTCAGCCATCGCCTGCGCCATGTCGGTGCCGGGGTGAAACACCAGCTTCATGAGGGCCACGCCCTGCACGTTTTTGGACTCAACGTGATGGATGCCGCCGATGTAGAGGAAGTGGTATTCGTAATAGTTCGTCAGCAGCCCCTCCATCTGGGCTGGGTCCATGCCGCCGTACGGCTGACTGACGTAGATGACGGGCAAATCGAGATTCGGAAAGATATCCACCTTCATACGAGTCAGTGCGAAGGCCCCTCCCGCCGCCAATGCAATCATGGCAACGATGATGGTGACCGGCCGACGCAGAGCAAAAACGATTGGATTCATTCAGTGGCAGCTTCGTGGCCGAGGGTTCGATCGTCGCGGCGACCAAATTCTGTGCGTATATTTATTTCCTCGCCGGGTCTGAAGGTTTCAGATTTCGTGGCTTGGTCTGAAGCTTCTTCCATTTCGTGGCCGGGTCTGAAGGTCGCCTCTGGCGACCGAAGACCCGGCCACGAAATCCTTAAGGACCCTGGCCCCGCACCCTTGAGAACCCCGCCCGGCCACCAAACTGGGAGTTACCTTACTTTATCAGATAGCGTGACCGGCATGACGCACTGGGCCGGCTGGCCCAAAGCCCGGTAAAGCCGGAATTGAGCCCGGTTCGAGTCGGCGACGGCCCCGTAATAGTCGCCATACGCTTGCGCAAGCGATTGGACCGACGCGACGGCCTCTTGAGGCCGAACCACGAGGACGATCAACTCGCCGGCCCGCCGGGTTTGGCCCAGACCATCGAGACTGCGGTCGGCCGCTTCCACGGCTTCCCGCAGTCCCGCCTCGGCCAGTTCAACTCGTGTGGCCGCGCTTCGCGCTTGCGCCAGCGCTCGCACCACCTCGGATGCCACGCGGTCTTGAGTCCGCAGCAATTCCAAAAGCGCCACCTCATTCTCCGCCCGCCGCTGATTGACCAGGGCGCGATTGCCCGCGCCGAGATTCTTCAGTTCCCAAACGAGCTGCAAATCGAAGTCGGTGCGGCCACCGAAATCGCGCTGGTCGCCATTGATGCCGCCACCAAAGTACCCGCCCGCAAAGAAATTGCTCGGGCTGGTGCTGGCCGGGCGAAACACCACGCTCGGCACCAGCGGCCGGATTTTCTCTTGCTTCAAGCGCGTCAGCGTCGCTTGCACCAGCGCTTGCTCGGCTGCCAACTCCGGCCGGGTGGTGAGCGCGACCGGAATCAGCTCATCAGGAGTGCGATTCGGCTCGAATAGCGTCATCATGAGTTGCGGCGGCTCGGCCGGCTCGACGACTGCCAACGGGTCGAGCCGCAATAGTCGTGTCAACTCCGCACTCGCCGTCTGCCAGCGTTCCCGGGCCGACTCCAGCGATTGCTCGCGCCGCGACATCTCGGCCCGGGCCCGATTTGCCTCGGCCGGCGGAATCAAGCCCGGCGCGAGTTTCTCCGCGCGGCGAACCAGTTCCCGCATGCGATTAGTGGTCAGCGACGCGCCCGTCAGTTCGCCGCGCGCTTGCTGCACCGAGAAATATGACTCCGCCACCGACAGCAAGCTATCGTTGGCCGCCGTCTGTTCATTCGCCCGCGCGGCTTGCATTCGCTGACGCGCAACCAGCGGGCCATAAAGTGCATCGGTGAGTTCGAGACTGAGAACAGGCCCCGCGCCCATAAACGTCGAGCTCCTGCTGGTGGTGAACACCCGCCCGCTCACGTCCTGAATCTGCCCATCGTGGCGGTCGTACTGAACACCGAAATAGAGATTCGGCAGCCAAGACGCCTGCGCTCGCTGCACTTCCGCCGCCGCGATTTGCGTCCGCTGCGCGGCAATCTGAATATCCACGGGCCGTGCCCCCGCGAGCTTCAGTGCCGTGGCCAAATTGATCGGCAGCGAATTGCCGACTTTCGCTTCACTGGCTGAGATTTCGACCGTTGGCAGCGTGGTCACGGGCGGTAGTTTGTCCTGGGCCAGCGCCGGTGCAGCAATAACCGCCGCGAGGAACCAAATAACTCGGTTCCACGCTCGACCTGACCGGCAACCACGATCCCGTTTCACGAAAATCCGACTCCCCGGGCCCACAATCCGCCACATCGAGCTTTATCGACATTGCCTTCAGAACGCCTCGAATGATTTGGGGTGGCGTGCCGGGTTGCGTGAGTACTGGGGATAAACGCCGGTCGTGAAGACTGGAGCCTTTTTTCGAAATTGCTCCAACTCCTGTCTTGACCCGGAAATACGTGACTCTGTCGCCCCGCGCCGCACAATAGCCGCAGGAGGAATGGATCATGCGTCGAGTCGCTAGCTTTGTTTTTCTGGTGATCGCGGGAGTCGCGTGCGCCGACGATTGGCCCCAGTGGATGGGTCCGCAGCGCGACGATGTCTGGCGCGAGACCGGCATTCTGGAGAAATTCCCCGAAGGTGGGCCGAAGTTCCTGTGGCGCACGCCGATCGCCGGTGGCTACGCCGGGCCGGCCGTCGCGAATGGCCGAGTGTTTGTCACGGACTTCGTGACCAAGACCGGCAAGCCGGCCGAAGGCGAACGCCTCCCGAGCAAAAATGAAGGTAAGGAACGGGTGCTCTGCCTCGACAAGTCGACCGGCAAAGAGAATTGGAAGCACGAATACGATTGCACCTACGCCGTGTCATACCCGTGCGGCCCGCGCTGCACGCCTACCGTGGACGGTGACCGCGTTTACACACTCGGCACTGAAGGCAATCTCATTTGTCTCAACGTCGCCGATGGCAAAGTCGTGTGGTCGAAGGAGCTCAAGAAGGACTACAAGACCAAGACCCCGATATGGGGCTTCACCGGGCACCCGCTGGTCGATGGCGACAAGCTTTTCTGCCTCGTCGGGGGCGATGGCAGCGTCGTCGTCTGCTTCGACAAGATGACGGGGCAGGAAAAATGGAAGGCCCTCTCGGCCCAACAGCCCGGCTACAGTCCGCCGACGATGGTCAACACCCCCGCGGGCCGGCAACTAGTGCTCTGGCACGCCGAGTCGGTCAACGGCTTGGATCCGGAAACGGGCAAAGTGTTTTGGACTGTCGATTTGAAGCCCAATTACGGCATGTCGATTATGGGTCCGCAGCAAGCCGGCGACTATCTCTTCGTGGGAGGCTACAACGCCGCCGTCGTGCTGAAGTTGGCCGCAGATAAGCCGGCCGTGAGCGAGGTCTATCGCGGCAAAAAGGACACTTCAGTTTACCCGATCAATATGACACCCCTCATCGATGGCGACTACATCTACGGCGTCGATCAGCCGGGCCAGTTGCGTTGCGTCGAGCTCAAGACCGGCAAGCGGCTCTGGGAAACGACCGTGCCAACGACGGGTGCAAAGCCAGCCGGCTCGGGCACCGCGTTCCTAGTGAAAAACGGCGACCGGTATTTCATCTTCTCGGAATCCGGCGACCTGATCATCGCGAAACTCAGCCCGAAAGGCTATGACGAGGTTAGCCGCTGGAAGATGCTCGATCAGACGGGCTCCGCGTTCGGACGGGCCGTCGTCTGGAGCCACCCGGCCTTCGCCAATAAGTGCGTCTTCGCGCGGAATGATAAAGAGATCGTCTGCGTGAGCTTGGCAGCTCAGTAAGAGAAGACTAACCACAGAGGCACAGAGACACAGAGAAAACACACAGAATTGTTTTCTCTGTGTCTCTGTGCCTCTGTGGTTAGTCTTTCTTCGATTGATTCAAAAGCCAACGGTAGAGTTCATCGTTGGCGTAGGCCTTGTCCCAACTATTGTGATCAACGCCCGGAAACTCGTCGTATTTTGGCTTTCCCCCCGCCGCTCGAATCGCTTCGATCATCACTCGCGACGTTCGGGCTGGTACCTGCCGGTCGGCCGCGCCGTGGAAACACCAAATGGGAATGTCCTTCAACGGCGGTGCCCACGCGGAGTCGCCTCCGCCGCAAATGGGCGCAATCGCGGCCCATCGCTTCGGCTCGGTCGCCGCCCAAGCCCAGACGCCATATCCGCCCATCGAGACGCCGGTGAGGTATTGCCGTTGCGGGTCGGTTGAGAATTCCTTGGTCACCGCGTCGAAGATGGCGACCGCTCGCTTGCCATCGTCGCGATAGGGATACCACGTGTAGATCGGGATGAGCGCGTTCGATTGCGCCTGTGGAAAGACGACGAGAAATGGAAAGTCCTTTTCACGCCGGCAAATGGCTGGGCCAAGGCCGGCTTCCGTCGGCCTCTTGCCATCGCTGCCCGTCTCGCCAACGCCGTGCAAGAACAAAATGACGGGAGGGTGCGTTCCCGATTTGTAACTGTGCGGAACGAAGATGGAATACTTGTACTCGCCGCTGGCATCTTCCCAGGTTCGCTCAATGAACCCGGTCGGCTCCGCGGCGCGCCCGTGCGCCGCGAAAAGAACAACACATGCCAAGAGCGAAACGTGCTGCATGGAGGTTTCCTAACGAGCCGGCAGCATGAGCGACGGTGTTGGAATACCAGCATCCTATGATACTCTCAGCTATACCTTTTCGTTTCGGAGATGCACTGTGCCCTTGGTCGTGCAGAAATTCGGCGGATCCAGCGTTGCGACGGCCCAGCGAATTATGGCGGCCGCCCGCCGCGCGATTCGTGCCCGCGAGGCCGGCAATCAGGTGATCGTCGTCGTCTCGGCCCGCGGCGACACGACTGATGAACTGATCTCACTCGCTCAGGAAATCTCCGAACACCCGCCGGCCCGCGAAATGGACATGCTGCTGGCCACCGGCGAGCAAATCTCAATCGCCCTCATGGCCATGGCTGTGCAGTCGCTCGGCGTACCGGCGATTAGCTTCACTGGCGCCCAGATCGGCATAACCACCGATTCCACGCACACCAAAGCCCGCATCAAAGCCATCGACACCCGGCGGCTTCGCCAAGCCCTCGTCGATGGCCACATTGCCATCGTCGCCGGCTTCCAAGGCGTGGATGAAGAATTCAACATCACTACGCTAGGCCGTGGCGGGTCGGACACCACGGCCGTCGCACTTGCAGCGGTGCTGAAGCACGAACACAATGTCGAGCCCAAATTGCAACAGCCTGTGAAATGCGAGATTTACACCGACGTCGACGGCGTCTACACGACCGACCCTCGTTTGGTGCCCGGGGCGCGCAAGCTCGACGCGATCAGTTATGACGAGATGCTGGAACTGGCTAGCGTGGGCGCGGGTGTGATGCACTCCCGCTCGATCGAATTCGCGAAAAAGTACGACGTGCCGCTTATGGTCCGCAGTTCATTCACCGACACCGAAGGCACCTGGATCGTGCCCGAGTCGGCGTGGATGCGCGAAATCAACGTATGCGGCTGCGCCATGGTTCGCGACGAAGCGGGCGTCTTCATCGAAGGTGTGCCGGATCGGCCGGGTGTTAGCCATAACCTGTTCGACGCGCTTGCGGCCAAGCACATCGTCGTGGATATGATCGCCCAGAACGTGGCCCAGGGGGGGCGGGCGTCGATCGGCTTCACCGTGGCGCGTTCCGATCTGTCTGGCGCCCTGGCGGTGCTACAGCCGCTCGCGGTCACCATGGGTGCCACAGTGTCCTCAGACGAAGAAGTAAGCAAAGTGTCCATCGTTGGCACGGGCATGCGGTCGCACGGCGGCGTGGCGGGCAAGATGTTTTCCGCCCTCGCCAGCGAACAGATCAACATGAAGATGATCACGACCGGCGACATCAAAGTCTCAGTACTGGTCGCCAAGTCCGATGGCGCGCGGGCCCTCCGGGCCGTCCACCAGGCGTTTGGCCTCGATCAGCCCAGGACCGGCTCCGGCATGCCGATGCCCGAGCAAACCGACGAAGTCCAATCGCATCCGGCCGAGCCTGGCGAACGCGAACTAGTCACCGGCGTTCAGCAACTGACGGCGATGGAAGACATCGTGGTCCGGGATGTGGCTCTCGATGCTCGGCACGCTCGTGTCACGGTGACGAACCTGCCCGACGAACCGGGCGTTTGCGCGCGACTCTTCAGCAGTATTGCCGAACAAGGCGTGATGGTCGACATGATCGTGCAAAACCTCAACCGGGGCGGCCGGGCTGATATGTCGCTCTCGGTACCAAGGGCTGATCTCGATCGGGCGGTGGAACTGACGCACCGAGCCGTGATGGGCATCGACCCCAAGACCGCCGTCACCGGCGACGCCTATTTGGCCGTGTTGCACGTGCTCGGCGTGGGCATGCGCACGCACACCGGTGTCGCCCGCAAGATGTTCGGCGCTCTGGCCGAGCATGGTGTGAACATCTCGATGATCAACACCAGCGAGATCTGCGTCAGTGTGGCAATTGACCGAACGCAAGCCGACGAAGCGCTAGGACAGTTGCGAACAGCATTTGGGGTAGAGTAAAAACATTTGAACCGCAGAGTACGCAGAGAGCACTGAGAAAACCAATATGGCATTTGGTTTTCTCAGTGCTCTCTGCGTTCTCCGCGGTTCAATCTCTTAACTGCAGCCCGAGGTGGCCCCGCAGGCGTCGCACTTGGCGCACGCCCCGGAGCGAACCAGCGTCAACTGGCCGCACTCGGGACAGGGATCGCCCTCGTAGCCTTTCAGCCGGGCGACGCGGACGAGTTCCTGGGCCGCGGTCGTGACCTTGCTGGAGCTGCCGTTGCCGTGGCCGTTCCCATGACCATTGCCGTGTCCGTTGCCCGGCAGCGGATTCAAATGCGTAGACCGTGGGGTGGCGAATGCGTCGGTCTTCGATGGTCGCTTGGCTTCGACCACGCGCTCGGACACGATTTCCTCAGACTCGAAGGGCGGCGTGTCGTCGTTCTGGCCTTCTTCGTGCATGGCGTCCGCCCGCAGATCTTCAGGCTCCACGTGCGCCAAGTCATAACGGCCCAGATAGGTCACGGCCAGCTCTCGGAAAATGTAGTCAATGATCGAGGTCGCCATCTTGATATGCGGATTGCCGCCGACGACGCCATTGGGTTCGAAACGAGTAAACACGAACGCATCAACAAACTCGTCCAGAGGCACGCCATGCTGCATGCCAATGGATACCGCGATGGCAAAGCAGTTCATCAGGCTGCGGAACGCGGCCCCGTCCTTATGCATGTCGATAAAGATCTCACCGAGCGAGCCGTCTTGGTACTCGCCCGTACGCAGATACACCTTGTGGTTACCGATCTTCGCCTTCTGTGTGTAGCCCGCGCGGCGATCGGGCAGCCGGCGGCGCTTGGCGATGTAGCGGTGCACGATCCGCTCGGCGATTTGCTGTGGTTCCGGCCGAATTGGCAATTCATCCACTGAGTCGTCAGCATCCGTCACTGTGTTGAGCGGCTGACTGAGCTTCGAGCCATCACGATAGAGCGCGTTCGCCTTGAGCATGAGCCGCCAGCTCAGGTCGTATGCCTTCTTGACGTCTTCGATCTGCGCTTCGTAAGGCATGTTGATCGTCTTGGAGATGGCGCCCGAGATGAACGGCTGAGCGGCCGCCATCATGCGAATGTGCGCCTCCACCGACAGATACCGCTTGCCGAACTTGCCGCACTTGTTCGCGCAGTCGAAGATCGGGTAATGCTCCGCTTTCAGGTGCGGTGCGCCTTCGATCGTCATGGTGCCACAGACGTAGCGGCTGGCCTCTTCGATTTGGCTTCTGCTGAAACCCAGGTCCGCGAGCAAATCGAAGTTCACGGAATCGAGCCGGGCCTGTGGAATCTTCAGCTTGTCGCGGATGAAGTCGTCGCCAAGCGTCCAGCGATTGAAGATGAACGCCAAGTCGAAGGCGCCCGGCAACTGCGTTTCAATGCGAGCGAGCATTTCATCCGTGAAGCCTTTCGATTTCAACACGGATGGCGTGATGTGCGGACACCCAGTCAGGCTACCCGCCCCACGGGAGTATTTCACGATCTCGTTGATCTGTTCCGCCGAATAGCCAAGCTTGGCGAGCGCCGGCGGGACGGACGAGTTAATGATCTTGAAGTAGCCGCCGCCCGCGAGCTTCTTGAACTTCACGAGCGCGAAATCCGGCTCAATGCCGGTGGTGTCACAGTCCATGACCAAAGCAATGGTGCCGGTCGGGGCGATCACCGTCGATTGCGCATTACGGTAGCCGTGCCGCTGGCCGAGCTCGAGCATGCGATCGCTTTCCGAGCGAGCCGCGGCGAGCATATCCGGCGGGCAATGCGCCGGATCGATACCGGTCGGCGCGATGGTGAGGCCTTCGTATTCATGGGCCGGCGCGTTGTAAGCCGCCCGGCGATGGTTGCGAACGACGCGCAGCATCGCTTCTCGATTGGCTTCATAGCGCGGGAATGCGCCGAGCTCTCCGGCAATCTCCGCACTCGCCGCGTAGGAGCCGGCGTGCATGATCGCGGTTAGTGCGGCTGCTTGGGCGCGACCCTGGTGCGAGTCGTAGGGAATGCCCTGCACCATCAATAGCGCACCGAGGTTGGCATAGCCCAAGCCCAGCGTGCGATAGTCGTAGGACTTCCGCGCCACCGGTACGCTGGGGAATTGGGCCATGTAGACGCTGACCTCAAGAATCAGCGTCCAGATGCGGCACGCATGCTTGTAGGCATCGATGTCAAATTTTGCGGCCGCCTTGTCATAAAACTCGAGCAAGTTGATCGACGCCAGATTGCAAGCCGTGTCATCGAGGAACATGTATTCCGAGCACGGGTTACTCGCACTGATCCGGCCGTCACCGGGGCAGGTGTGCCATTCGTTGATGGTGGTGTCGAACTGCAAACCCGGATCGGCACAGGCCCAGGCCGCGTATGCGATTTGGTCCCACAGTTGTCGGGCCGAAAGCAGCTTCTTCGGCTTCGGAGCTCTGTTCTCACTGGCGGCCTTTTTCTTTTCCGTGCGCCAGTAGAGCGGCCATGTCTGATCGTCGGCGACGGCCTTCATGAAGGCGTTGTCGATGCGCACGGAGTTATTCGAGTTCTGCCCGGCGACGGTGTAGTACGCGGCCGAATCCCAGTCGGTTGTGTATTCCTCAATCTTCAACTCGGTAAAGCCCTGCTTGGCCAGTTGAAGCACGCGTTCGATGTAATTCGCCGGCACCAGTGCCGCCCGGGCTTCGCTCATGGCTTTGCGGAGCAACGGATTCTTCGTGCGATCGAGCCGGTCGTCGGCTCGCACATCCGAATGATGGCATGCCTTCATCACGGCGTTGAGATGGCGGTTGAGCTGCTTCGAGCCCGTCACGAGGGCGGCCACTTTCTGTTCTTCGATGACCTTCCAGTTGATGAACTCTTCGATGTCCGGATGATCCAGATCCAGCACAACCATCTTGGCGGCCCGGCGGGTGGTGCCGCCGGACTTGATCGCGCCGGCGGCGCGATCGCCGATGCGCAAGAAGCTCATCAGGCCGCTGGATTTGCCCCCGCCAGAGAGCGGTTCACCCACACCTCGGAGCGAGGAGAAATTCGAGCCAGTGCCGGAGCCGTACTTAAAGATGCGGGCCTCGCGGACCCAGAGGTCCATGATGCCGCCTTCGTTGACGAGGTCGTCTGTGACCGACTGAATGAAGCAGGCGTGCGGCGCGGGATGCTCATAAGCCGATGTCGAGCGCATCACTTGACCGGTGGCCGGATCGACGCGGTAGTGGCCTTGGGCCGGCCCTTCGATGCCATAAGCCCAATGCAGCCCCGTGTTGAACCATTGCGGCGAGTTCGGCGCGGCCATCTGCGACGCCAGCATGAAGCACGTCTCATCGAAGAAAGCTTGCGCATCGCCCTCGGATGAGAAGTAGCCGCCTTTCCAACCCCAATAGGTCCAGCAACCCGCCAACCGGCGAAAGACCTGGCGCGCGTCGGTCTCGTGACCGAACGTTGTGCTGTGCGCGGGCCGCGTGCGTTGGAGCCAGCCGGGCATTCCATCTTCGGAAACGCGCTCAGATTGCTCCGGCACGCCCGCGCGGCGAAAGTATTTCTGCGCGAGGATATCGACGGCGACCTGCGACCAACCCTCAGGGGCTTGCAGGTCATTCATTTCAAAGACGACTGATCCGTCTGGATTGACGATCCGCGAAGTTCGGGGAGCGAACTTGATCGCGGCGAAGGGATCCTGGCCAGCTTTCGTGAAACAGCGGGAGATGATCATAGTGACCGCACTAGTCCTTTGTGGGGTTCGCGCGACGATTCCTAACGCGGCGCGAAGGTCGGCATTCTAAGCCTGGTTTGGCCATCGGAACGGGAACTCCCCAATCCATTCGGAGAGAAAGACCGGCTCAGCCCGCATAATCGCTACGCTTGGAAGATTCGGCACATCCTGTGCGATTAAAGGGTGTCGGACCGGCCTATCATACACAGACGTACACCAATCGCAAGCAAATTTTGTCCCAAATTCTGGCTGCGAAAGCAGAATTCCGCGCAGTGCTGTTCTGAGAGCTAATTTGCAGGCCCACTTGACCGCTACAATCGCCGCAATCGTTAAAACCGGCATTCCACGACGCCGTTCAGTTTTGCCACGATGGTACATTCGCCATCGGCTCTGAAAGGTCATCCATTACCCTCATCGTAACAGAAAACGGAGCGGTTCAAATCGGCGAGAGGTGTGTCTTACCAGAGGTCTTACCGGGAGGCGAGGTGAGGGGAGTGATTGATTTGCCCCCGACCTCCGCACGATCGGATTTGCTGTCGCCATTTGCCGAGATTGTGCGGACCGCCATCCATTTGGGAATCATCGCGCAGATTAATGACAGCACTTGCGCATCGATTTGCCTGCGGCGATAAAAGCGTCACTCGCGATAAGGCTGATTCTTCTCGTACAGTGCGAGGCGTTTACGCGCCGAGTTGCCTGACGCCTTCTCGAAGGCCGGGGACTCCAGCGCTTTCTTCAGTACTTCGATCGCATTTGGGAAATCACCCGCCTCCGCATGCGCGGCCGCCAGAGTATCTAGATATCCTGGGTCGTGGTTGCCCAGCTCGCTTGCCTTGGTGGCCAGTTGCACTGCTTTTTGTCCGTTGCGGAATTTCTCGTCCGGGCAGGTCGCGAGCAGCCACGCGAGTTGGCTGTGAGCGCCGGCTGCTTTGGGATCGAGACGAGTCGCTTCTTCAAAGTCGTGGGTCGCCTTTTCATAGTCCTTTTTGAATTTCCACGTCAGGGCCCGGGCTTGAAACGCAAAAACGTATTTGGGATTCAAATGAATGGCTTCGTCGAAATCCTTGATCGCCTTATCGTAGTCCTTCTTGAAACGCCAAGCCAAAGCGCGTTCGTAATAGGCCTGTGCCGACTTGGGGTCCATCGCTATGAAGTCATCAAAATCTTTGATGGCCTTGTCGTACTCTTTCTTGTTCCGCCAACAGATGCCGCGCTGCAAATAAGAGGGTGCGTAGGTCGGCTCCAAGCGAATCGCTTCGTCATAGTCCTTGATCGCCTTGTCATACTCGTTCTTATTTCGCCAAACACTACCGCGATTGAAGTACGCTATCGCGCGCGGTCGGAGGCGAATCGATTCGTCATAATCTGAGAGGGCTTTGTCGTATTCCTTCTTCTCATTCCACACGATGCCGCGGTCATTGAAGCCGGTGGCATCGTTCGGCCTCAATTGCAAATAGGTGCCCAAGTCCGCGAGAGCCTTGTCCCATTCCTTCTTCTCGCGCTCGGCAGTCGCTCGCATCAACAGCGCGAAGGTATCGTTCGGATTCGCTTGGATCCGCTGCGTTGCGTAGGGAATTGCGTCTTTTTCGAGGACGAAATCGGACTTGAGTGCCCAGCCTTCTCGGTGCCCGTCATGGATCCTAAGCCAGCCGTCCTTGTCGTCGCGCACCTTAAATGGCGCGTGCCCGGCGAACGTGTAGCTGACCTGCTTGTCACCCGCACGATCCCCGAACTTAATGTCCTTTGGAAGCTTTGTGGGCAGCACCAATTCGCCGGTCCATGGTTTATCCTGGCCGAGGGCGGAACCGGCCAGGAAAACCAGGACGACAACTGTGAATGCGCGTGGGCGGTAGCACATAGTCGATCACTCGGTTTTGGATTTCTCGGCCGGCTTCGACTCGGCCGCTTTTTCTGGCGGCTTGGCGAACGCCTTTAAGTCGGGCTTCTCAATGATCTGATGGCTCAGCACTTCTTCTTTGAAGTAGTCTTTGCCGTCGTGCTGCAGCGTCAGCGTCTTGAACATCTTGACGCCGTCTTTGTCAGAGTAACTCGTGAAAATCGAGTCTTCGGTCACATCCGCGCCATCGAGTTCATCGAACGCCTTGGTAGACATCTTGGCGAGCAGACCGGTCTTCTTGTCGAAGAACAAGCTCACGTCGCGATGGCCTTCGCGCGCTACTTTGACACCGACAAAGTCTTGGTCGCGGACTTTGCTGTCACCAAGCGAAGTCAAAGTGTAGGCTTTATCGCGCAGTGGCAACAAGCGAATGAGCGACATCGTGTATGCCTTGTGTTGAAACTCCTCCGCCTTCTTCTTGGTGAGATCAGCCAACTGGCCGCCGCCGCTCTCCCAGCCCTTCTGACCGTCGAGCACCATCGTCATTTCCATCTTCTGATCACCCGAACCCATATGGAAATCAAACCGCATCTTGTCGGGGTGCACGAAGGTGTATTCCCCCGTGTACGGCCAAGGATTGCCCATGGCCAAAAACGAGCCTTTGGTCTTCCAGGTCTCGGCCTTAACCTTGGCCATCTTCTCCGCGCCATGCGCTTGGATCGCCCGATCCACGATTGCGCGGGCGTCATTAGTCTTGTCGTCGGCTTTAACGGCGCTCGCAATCAGACAGGCGCTCATTACGAAGGCAAAAGTTCGCATGGGGATTTCTCCAAGCTGTGCAGGTAGAAGGATTCAGAGACAAGATAGGAGGTCAGAGCCGATCGAAAATCGTTTTCGGCAGTGCTCGTTGCCGTGCCCAGCCAGCTTAGCCGGCCTTGGCGGCCGCTAGCTTTGAGGCCTCGCGAAGGGCGACTTCGAGCTGCTGCTGCGGGTTGGCTTCGGGAATGGAAGGGGCGACGCCCGTGCCACTGTAGGAGCGGCCGTCCGGCCCAAAGAGCCGAGCCAAGGTGACCCGCAGGCTACCGCCCGATTCCAACGGAATAAGTTGCTGCACCGCTGCCTTGCCGTAGGTGGCTTGGCCCACGAGCAGGGTCTGATCGCGCTCCTTAAGTGCAGCGGCGAGTACCTCGGCCGAACTGGCTGTGTTCGTGTCTACGAGCACCACGAGGGGCCAGTCGCAAGTCGCGGTTCCGGGAGCGGCGTAAACTCGGTTCGCCGACGGCTGATGGCCCGCGGCGGTGGCGATGGTGCCACGGGCGACAAACCGCTCCGCGGTTTGAATCGCGGCGAGGAATGACCCGCCAGGCACTCCACGGAGATCGAGCACGAGTGAGCGAGCGCCACGGGCACGCAGTTGAGCAATCGCCGCATCCAATTCGACTGGCAACGTCTTGTCGAAGCGCTCGATGCGCACGTAGCCGACGGTCGCCGCGTCTAGGCCGCCGGTCTGTAATGTCTCAACTCGGGAGACAGAAGGGGCAGAAGGTTCGCTGGGTTCGGTGCCACGACCTGGATGCAGATAGATGGTGTAATCATCTAAGCCGGCGCACGCACCGCAGGCACATTCCAGAACCATTAACCCAACCGGCGCCTTGCTGGCTTTGTGTCCCTCAAGCGCCAAAGCCTTGATCGCGTCACGAGCCGCGGCTGCTTCACTGGGGCTCGCGAGTGCCGCGGTACGCACCATCGGGACTAGCGCTTCGCTGCCAGCGGGGAATGCCGCATCGGGCAAACCCGCAGCCAGTTCCGAAAGACCGCTGCGGTAAAGTTTCGCGACACTCGCGCGGTCACGGTCTGGATAGAGAAGTTGCAACTTGGTCAGCACTTCACTGTAAATGGCCAGCGCTTGCGGCATGGTCAACGATTCCGCAAACCGGCGATAGGTAGGATCGGTGAGGCGGCGGATTTGTTCCCCACGCCGGGCACAGCGCGAGATCGCTTCGCGCAGATCAGCCGAGCGGTTGGTTTGTGTCAGAAGGCATTCATAGGCACCCGTTGAGACAGCCCACTCGCTCCGGCGTTCGGTATCGTGAGTCGCCTCGCGAATCGGCGTGGAAACCACTGCGCTGGTGGAGGACTTGGCCGAAAGGGCACCGACCCCACAAAGTGCGGTCAGAATCGTCAGGGCCATTATGTGTCGCGGAGCCATGCCAGTATTCTCCGAACGGAGCGACTCCAGCCTGGACTATATCCGGTCTTAATTATCGACGTCAAACCCCAGCCAATGGATTGTTACCTTGCTGGTACAAACTTTGTGCCAGGTCAGGGGCACAAAATTCGGCGAACGACGGGATTAGAATGATCGAACCGCCGCCTGGGCCAGCAGATAGGCCGCCCCCAGGGCCGAATACGAGGCTCATTCAAACCGATCGCCGATGAGAGAGTGAGGAGTTTTTCGATGCCTCCCCCCACCATGAGTGGCTTGGACGAATTGAAGTTGAAATCCGTCCAGGTAACCGATTCCGTAGGCGAATGGGCCCAATTCGCCATTCACGCCTTCCGCGGGCTGTTCACCCGGGTCACCCAGCCGGGCGTTTTCGTGAACATTTTCTTCACGATTGGGGTGCAAAGCGTCCCCGTGATCTTCGTGACCGGCAGCTTCATTGGGATGGTGCTCTCGGTGCAGGCTTATGAGCAGTTCCGCAGCATCGGCTTCGAAAGCTGGCTCAGCTCGATGATTCATCAATCACTCATCCGCGAGCTGGGGCCCGTGCTGGCAGCTACTATGCTCGCGGGGCGGGTGGGCAGTGCCATGGCCGCCGAGTTGGGCACTATGCGCGTAACCGATCAAATCGATGCGCTGGCGAGCCTTGGCGTCGATCCAGTGCATTACCTGGTGGTCCCGCGGTTGCTGGCCTGCGTGCTGTTGATTCCGCTCTTAGTCGTGATCGCAAACGCGGCGGGCATGGCTGGGGCGGCAATCATCTGCCTATTTGTTTACCGCATCGACCCGCACTTCTATTGGCAGCACGGCACCGACATGATCGACATCTGGGACATCGTTCTCAATCTCATCAAACCCATCGTCTTCGGCGGCTACATTGCCCTCATCAGTTGCCATCGCGGCTTCAATTGCAAAGGTGGCAGCGAAGGCGTGGGCCGGGCCGCGACCCAAGCGTTTGTCTGGTCGTTCGTCGGCATCTTGGCGCTCGACTTCTTCTTGGGCCTGGTGATTAGCGCGGTGAAGGTTCTCTTAGTTGGACAAAACGCGGTGAAGCTGTCGTGAGGCGGGTAGGTGGTTGGGTTAGAAAGAAGAGTTAACCGCAGAGACGCAGAGAACGCAGAGAAGACATCTTGTCTGCGCTCTCTGCGTCTCTGCGGTTAACTCTTCTCTTATGACTTCACTATGAACGGCCGCCTCCCCACCCTACTGCTAAAACACCCCCATGAATGACAAAGGCCCTGTCATCGAACTCGAACGAGTCGGCGTCCGCTTTGGGACGCAAGAGGTTTTGCGCGACGTGTCTTTGCAGATTCAGCGAGGGCAGACCGTCGCCATCGTCGGCGAGAGCGGCTGCGGCAAGACGGTTATGCTCAAGTTGATTGTCGCTCTACTGACACCCACCACCGGCAAAGTCTGTCTCTATGGCCGTGACTTAGATTCGCTCTCGGAGAGCGAGTTGACCCGCGATCGACTTAGGGTGGGCCTCTTGTTCCAGCAATCAGCCCTGTTCGATTCGCTCTCCGTGTACGACAACGTGGCCTTCGGTTTGCGGGCTATGAAGACCATGCCGGAAGATCAGATCGCACAGCGTGTACGACAACGACTCTCGGAAGTGGGCTTGCCGGATGGGGTGGAACGAAAGATGCCGTCGGAGTTGTCGGGTGGAATGAAGAAGCGGGTTGCGTTGGCGCGAGCGTTGGCGCAAGACCCGGAGGTTATGCTGTACGACGAACCCACAACGGGTCTCGACCCGATAATGACCGATGTCATCAACCGCCTGATCATGGACGTGCGACAGCGCCGGCCGATCACCAGCGTGATTGTGACTCACGAGCTTCGCACCGTCCGTGAAGTGGCCGAGCGCGTGATCATGCTGTATCCCCTTCGGCGGCTCAAAGCCGACGAAGCGCAGGTGATCTACGACGGCCCGCCCGGGGGGCTCGATAACCACGAGGACTTCCGCGTGGCGAAGTTTGTCGCGGGGAACAGCGAAGCGGTCGAGGTCGAGTAACAAATCCGAAATGGACTTCGGCTTTTTCGGATTGCACCATGGAAAATCCGCAGCGTCGCCGACAACTTGGCCTCTTCGTGATCGGCTCGTCGGTCTTACTGTCGGCGATGGCGGTGTTCTTTGGCGGTACGCCGCATCTATTTCAGAAGCGCAACACATACACAATCGTCTTTAAGGATTACGCGCCCAACGTCAGCAAGGGCACACCGGTCCGCAAGTCTGGCGTGCGCATTGGCGAAGTCGAGTCAGTGGACCTGGATGACACGACCGGTCAAGTTCGCGTCCGCATCAGCATCGAGCCGAAGTACACGATCCGCGACAACGAACAGGCCGTGATCGTGCCGGACCTCTTGAGCCGGGATACCACCATCGATTTCATGCCGGCGCAGGAAGAGAAACCCAAGACCAAGTCAGCGCCACCGCCGCAGACAAAGGCGGACATCGTGCCGGCGGCACTCCACGCGCAGAACCCACCGGCAGCGGCCAAACAGGAGCCACAGCCACCGCAACCAAACCCTTTAGGCAATCCGGTGCCACCGGGTTCGGAGATCAAGGGCGTGGTCCCGCCGGACCTGAAACAAATGCTCCGTGAAGCATCAGAAGTCCTGCCCAGTGCGCAAATGTCGCTCAATCAGATCCGCAAGTCAGTCGAGCGGTTCGAGCGTGTCGCGCCGATTTTGGAAAACACGCTCGAAGAATATACCGAACTGGCCCGCTCGGTCCGCGAAGTGGTGCCGGAAGTTCGCCGGACCAACGACGATATTTGCGTCGCCGTGGGTCGGACATCGAAGACGATGGACGAAGCCCAGGACGCGATTCGGCAATACAAACGGCTCGGCGAGCGGGTCGATGTCATGCTGCAAACCAACCGCGAAGACATCGATCGGATCATTCGCAACGTTAGCGACATGAGCCAGCGAGTCGTCGCTTTGCTCAATGACGAGAATCAGCGCAATTTCAGCGCGGGTCTACGCAACCTGCAATCCATGACCAAGAACTTGGACGATCTGTCTACGCAACTGCGCACGCAAACCCTGCCGCAACTCGACGGGGTGCTTTTGAACGTCCAGCAACTCACAAAGCCGCTAGCGGATCGGGCGGACCGCATCGCCCAAAATCTGGATGCCGGCATTGCGAACCTGGCGCGGACGGCCGGCGTGTTTGGCGACGCGTTCTCCCAGAACGGTTCGATGCAGCGATTCTTGAACGACCCGGCGATTTACACCAACCTCAACGACGCATCGTTGATGCTCGTGCGCATCTTGCCGCGAGTCGATCGTGTGATGAAAGACCTGGAAGTGTTCGCCGATAAGATTGCCCGTCATCCCGAGACGATCGGCGTCGGCGGCGCAGTACGGCCGAGCGCGGGGTTGAAAGATCCGCCCAGCGGGCCGCATCATTGATCATTGTGTAGTTACAGTTTCTTGAACGTGTTTGGCTCGAATCGATCCACAAACCGATATTCCTTCACCGTCCATTCGCCCATGCGCGTGCCCATCTGAAAATCTTGCACCTTCATCGGCAGCTTGACGCCATCAATTTCTTTGTGGTCGCTAAACATGAATTCTTTGTCGAGCGCACCACCGGGCCCGCGGCCCTTGAACTTGGCCTTCACGAGTAGCCCAGTGCTCGGATGGAAATAAAGCGTCGTGTCCGGCTTGCCGGGCTTGGCCACTTTTACACCCGGACATTGTTGGCTATCGCTCGTAGCCGGCGGCACCGCGCTCAACGTGAGGTCCTTGCGCGTCAGAGGCAGAATCGTGCATAGCCATTGCACATGAGCCTCATCTGTGAGCATGTCGTATGTGGCCGCGCTGAGGTCGGTGGGTGATGCGCCGCTGGTTGCCTGCCAACCGGTGAGCCCGTTGAGCACGAGGACGAATTTGACCTTTTTGCCTTGCATCGTGACTTCGACATCGGATAGCACCCTCTCCGGCAGTGCCCACTTGCCTTCGCGAACCGCATCGACGTCGGCACCTTGGAAATTCACGCGGCCCGTCGCCCGTTGGGTCATGAACTTGGTTTTGTTCAATGCACTCTCACCGCCGTGCGCGCGAACCGCACGGTTCACGATGTCCTGCGGCGTCTGAGCCGACAGCGTTGCGGAAAAAACAAACATGGCCAGCGTGGCAAACGATCGCATGGCAAAACTCCAAGGTCGGGGACTCATTTTTGTATGAGAATCTCACCCTGACCATGGGATACTAAGTCACCGCAAAACCGCTGAACATCCCGAACCTCGATCCCATGGGCCGGGCCGAAGCCGAGTTCAACCAATCGTCGCAGAAAAACTCGCAGAAAAGTCGGATCGAATTGGCACGCCTTGCGGAACGTCGGCAGTAATTCCGGCTCTGAACCAAATACGGCGATGGTGCCCCGCTTCATTTCCGCGCCAGCGAAGCGGCCCAGCCTGCCGAAGACAAACAGACTGCCCGCGATCATCGATGCCGCGGCGAAGTCGCCGCAACCGGCCGTGGCACTCAAGCCCCGTCGCATTACCGCGCCCGTTCCGAGCCCGCATTCGCCATCGACGAGGATGACACCGCCGGTCATCCCGCGCTGAGAACCTTCGTACGCCGCTCCGGCATGGTCGCCCGCGGCACCATGGACGTGAATCAACCCGCCGGACATTTCCACGCCCAGCCAGTCATCCGCGGAGCCCGCGACCTCCAGTGTGCCGCTCGCCATGCGCGAGCCGGCGTGCATTCCGGCCGAACTTTCGATGTGTAAGTGGCCAGCCGTCATGCCGGCACCAAGCCATTTGACCCGCGAGCAATCGCCATCCATCAGGACATGGGAATCAATCGCGTCGCCAGTCACTCGGAAATGTTCAGCGAGCTTTTCAGTGCGGCTGCCATGCTGGACGGGCAATCGTTCAATCTCGACCACCCTCAACCTCGTTAAGCGATCCGGCACGATGGAGGGCGCTTCCAACGGAATCTGAGACGTCGAAATCCGCGTGAGCCGCAGCATTAACGGCTCCCGAGGATTTCGCGGAGATAAATCTTGTGCGGCCCCAGTTTGCCACCGTAGTTTCCCGCAGTGATGCCGACAACGCCCGGTCGGCACGCGGCGTGAATCCCGGCGCGCATCGCTTCAATCACGGCTTCGCGAGTCAGGCCATCGATCACAATTTCGTAAACCGCGTTCACGTTCTCCGGCAAGGCGGAGTCATCTATCGCGCCGCGCAGTGTTGGGCAGTACGCGTGATTCGTGCTCGCTTTGAGTGGCTGATATTTGCTGCCCACTTTACTGCCGCTGCGCACGATGCCGCCGGGGAATGGCAGGATCACGTCGCGCACTTGTCTCGCCGCCTCCGCGGCCGCTTCTGCCGCGGCGAGCGCGGTGGTTTGTGTTTCGCCGAGAATCAAAAAGTTGCCGCCGGCGATTCCGCGGGTCGTGCCGAATTCATCCTCGCAGGTGAACTCGCCATCCATCATCGGGATGCGCCAGAAGCGGCGATCGTCCAAGACCTTCGATACTTGGTAACCATCGCCAAACCACCGCAGCCGCCCGCCGACGCGAAATGTTTGACCAGGCGATTTGGGCAAGCCATTGAAACATGCGGTAGTTGCGCAAGTCAGGACGCATTGGCCAACCCGTTTGGCCACCGCTTGGCCCAATGCTTCCAAGTTCAATGAAAAAAAGAGCAGACTTACTCCGGGCCGACCGTCGCGCGTTTCGCGTGGATCCAGTTCGCGCTCGATGCCCGCTTCGGCGTCACAGCCGATGATCGATGTGCCATAGCCGCTTGCTTCCGTGGCAGCGATCCGAGCCCATTTCGCGGAAACGGCCGTAACAATCACCCGGCAGGCGACCATGCCAAACGCTTCGGCAAATTGATCGTCGATGGGCACATCATTGATTGTCATTGCCAAGAGTTTACCGCAGAGCCACAAGGAACGCAGCGAAGACGGAGAAATCAAGCCGAATTCCTCGGTTTTTCTCCCCGCTCTCGGCATATCAGTGGTCGGCTCTGATTCGGGTTTACAGTGCCGACGTGCATTCCGTATGCTCTCACCCCGGTCGGGAAGGAACCCGGCCTCGAGCCACGAATGAGGCTATTGCGGATGCGCGTTGTCCATCTCACCGCTTCCACTTTTTTTGGCGGTCCCGAACGGCAGATGCTCGGCTTGGCCGACGCTATGCGTAGCACCTGCGAGACCGTCTTTTTGTCGTTTTCCGAGGGCGGGCGATGCCGCGACTTCATTCGCGCCGCGCGATGCCGCGATCACATCGCCGATCCTCTGGTGTACGACACGCCGCGCTTGATCGCGGCGACCAGTGAACTCGCGGGCTGGCTCCGAGAACTCGGGGCCGGCCTGCTAATGTGTCATGGTTACAAATCCGACCTCATCGGCCGTTGGGCGGCTCGCAAGGTTGGCATCCCGGTGGCCGCCGTGTCGCGCGGCTGGACCGGCGAGAATCCCAAAGTGAAGATGTATGAAGCACTCGATAAGCGCGTGCTTCGCGGCATGGACGCTGTTGTGTGCGTCTCTTCGGGCCAAGCCGAGAAGGTCCGCGCCGCCGGGATCGCGCCGGATAAAATCTCCGTCATTCGCAATGCCGCTCGTGCCGGCGACTTCCACCCGCCGACTCCGACGGGCCGCGATGACTTGATGGCCCTCGCACCAACTCCCGGCGAATTTGTTGTCGCGACGCTCGCCCGGCTCTCGCCGGAAAAAGGCGTCTCTGTTTTGATCGCCGCTGCTCGGCAAGTGATCAACAAGTTTCCCGGGGCCCGCTTTGTGATTTGTGGAGAGGGTCCCGAACGCGAATCACTGCAGCGCCGCATTCGCTTGGAGAATTTGGAGCCGGCCGTCAGCCTGTGCGGATTCCGCCGCGACATGGACCGCTTGCTCCCCAATGCCGACATGCTGGTGTTACCGTCTTTCACTGAGGGCTTGCCTAACGTGGTGCTTGAAGCATCGGCGGCCGGTGTGCCGGTAGTTGCGACTTTCGCCGGCGGCACTCCCGAAGCAGTCGATCCTGGCCAAACAGGCTTGCTAGTTCCTCCGGGCGACTCCGAATCATTGGCCCGAAGCATTTGCGATTTGCTGGGAGACGCTGATCGCCGTGCGGACATGGGCCACGCCGGGCGCAAGTTTGTCCGCGAACATTTCTCTTTCGCCGCCCAAGCCGCTCAGTACGTGCAGTTGTTTAACCGGCTTGGGCTGCAGGTGAGCGAACGCACTCGGAAACTGGCTGCATGACCGGCACCCGGCCGATCCGCGTTTCATTTCTCATCGATTCGCTGAGCTACGCCGGAACCGAAATGCAGTTGCTCGCCCTGATCCAGTCGCTGGATCGGTCGCGAGTGCAGCCATCGCTTGTACTTCTCAACGGCACATTGGCCGAATCGCAATCGCTCGAACCGCGCGATTGTCCAATTTTGCGATTGGGCCTGACGTCATTCCGCAATCTGCCGGCCACGGCACGAGCCGTCACACGATTGGCTCGGTTCTGGAAGCGTCAACACGTCGATGTTGTGCAGACGTATTTTCTTGACAGCACCTATTTCGGAGTTCCAATCGCGCGAGCGCTGGGCATCCGGCGAGTCGTCCGCGTGCGCAACAATTTGGGCCACTGGCTAACGCCCACGCATCGAGGTCTCGGCCGGTTCATTGGCCGAATCGTGGATGCCACGATCACCAATTCACAAGCGGGCCATGATGCATTGCGGGCCGCGGAAGGTCTGGCGGCCGAAAAACTGGTCTTACTTGAAAACGGCGTGGACGTAGATCGCTTTGCGAAGCTGGATCCGCCGCGGCGGGATAATGGGGTCACGATCGGCGTCATGGCGAATTTGCGCCCCGTAAAAGGCGTGGATGTGTTTATTCGGGCGGCGAAACAATTGATCTTAGGCAACAGCGGTCAGCATATCAGCGACACTATCACACTGCCCTTGCCTTCCGGCTTCCTCTACCCGCCGTCAGACCCCCATGCGCCCTTTTGTTTCCTCCCCCGACTTTTCGGTCCCCTCCCCCCTTGTGGGGGAGGGCTAGGGTGGGGGGTTGAGCCCTCGCGCGCTTCCACCCCCCACCCTATCACTCCCCCACCAGGGGGGAGGGGACCGGAGGGATGCGGGAGGGGACTAGTGAGTTTTGGGAGCCTCCAAGGCAACTCGGACCGAGAAACCGAAGTGAAGTTCCTAATCGCCGGTGACGGCGAACAGCGTGCGGAACTAGAACGGCTCGTCGATCAGTTGGATCTCTCTGATCACGTGACTTTCCTCGGTCGCATTCGCAACGTAACCAGCTTCCTCACTCAAATCGACATCGGCGTCGTGCCGTCGCATGCCGAAGGTATGTCCAACGCGCTCCTCGAATTCATGGCCTCGGGCCGGCCGGTGGTCGCGACTGATGTGGGCGCGAACGCGGAACTGCTCGGTCACGGATCGCGCGGCCTGCTTGTACCGCCGGGCGATGAAATTGCGCTGGCGACCGCGATCAACCAATTGATCGTGGATGAACCACTCGCCGCACGATTGGCCGCGTCTGCCCGGGATTATGTGCAAACCTATTTTGACCGCGGAGAGATGTGCCGGCGATTCGAAGAATTTTACGAGCGATTGTGTGCGTAGGTACGTTTTTGTAGCCGCGGGCTTTAGCCCGCGCTCCTGGCAATCACTTTGTCCGACGCGGCTAAAGCCCACGGCTACAAATGCACAATTAGATCAAGCTCTCCAACAGATACTTCAGCTTCCGTACTTCGGGCTGCAGCGGATATGCCGGCTGCGGATTGTCGTGCATCGCCACGCTCAGAAGTCGGTTGTACCGGTAGCGCGCCAACTGCGTGATGATCCGGCCGTACTCGATTTGGCCCTGACCGATCCGCACCTGAAAATGCTCGGCGTCTTTGCCCGTATCGCGGAGGCGCACATGCTTCACGAACGGGAACAGATCGTCGTAGCAGCGGCCCGCGGCCGGCCCGACCATGTAGTGGCTCGGGTCGAGCACCAGCCCAAGGCCGGGCACGCGCTTACACAATTCGAGCGTCTTTTCCGGCGTCTCGGTCAACGTACCGACCCGCGTTTCGACGGCACAAGTCACGCCGTCCACCGCGCAGATTTTGCTGAAAGCGGTGAGCCGCTCGACTTCCTTGGCGAAATCGCTGTCGGCCTTGGCGGCGACCACGCTGACCACCGGAGCCGCCATCACTCGCGCCAGCCGTGATATGGCTTTGAGCTGGGTCTCGGCGGTTTCGCACGGCAAATCATCGGCAAACTCTATGTGGAACGCGGACATACTCACGCCGGGCCAGGCACGCAGTCGCTGCGCGACTTTGGCCGGGTCAGCCAGGACTTCCGACGGCTTGATGTGGCCACCGTTTTCACAGAACGCGACATCGGCTTTGGTGAAGCCCATCTCGCCAATGGTTTTCATGGCATCGTTGAACGGTTGTGTGGCGAAGCATTGCGTGGAACACGCGACGTACACTGCATCCCCCCTGCCGCGGCATGCGCGGCTCCGACAATCTGGGCGCAAAGATTCCGAAACTTCCCCCGAAGTGCCGCGGCAATAACAACCGAATTCGATTGATGCAAGAGCGAAATCGAATTGTCGATTTTCGCGTTTCAGATTTCGGATTCCGTGTTATTAGGGCAGTGTCCGGGGGGACATAATCATGGACGCGACCCAACTGCCGGGGGCGGTGGATGGTTGGCTCTCGATGCTCGATCGTGTGGGGAAATCGATCGTGCAGGCGATCGCCGAAACCGAAGACCGCGAAAGCCGACTCTCCGAAGCAATGCCGCAACTCGACACCGAGCGGGCCATCGCACACGTTGTCAACCGCATCGATCATCGCTTGACGAAGCTTGCCCAACGTCTGGATCAGGCAGGTTCAACCGCGGCACAAGCCGGGGCGGAACTGGCGGCCGTCGAAGATACGCTCAGAAATTGGGTCGATGGCGTGCGCGTGGTGAGTGGGCGGCTGACCCTGCCGCCGGAGGTTTAGCGGCGTCGTCCGAACCGGTAAGATAAATCCCGCGCCTGCGGGAGAATTACCATGCCGCGATTCGCCGTCATTCTGCCAGCCGCCGGCCGTTCGTCTCGCTTCGGCGGCAAGGAAAAAAAGCCCTACGCAACTCTAGATGGCCGGGCGGTTTGGCTGCGCACGGCCGAGATGTTTGTCACGCGCGATGAAGTCATGCAAACGCTGCTCGTGCTGGCGCCCAATGACATGGAAGACTTCCGCACCAAGTTCATGGCGAACATCGCGTTCATGAACGTGAAGCTCATCCCCGGGGGTGAACAGCGTTTCGAGTCCGTTGCGAATGCGCTAAAGGAAGTAAACGCTGATGCGGACTTCGTCGCCGTGCATGACGCGGTAAGGCCCTGCACCCCGCCAAGCTTGATCGATGCGCTGTTTGCCGTGGTCGCTCAGCGCGGCGCGGTGATCCCTGCGATTCCTGTTGCCGACACGTTGAAGCAAGTCAGTCAGGACCGAATTATCACCGGCACCACGCCACGGCAAAATCTCTGGCAGGCGCAGACGCCGCAGGTGTTTCGCAAAGATTGGCTGGTCGATGCGTATGGGCGGCGAGCCGAGTTTGGCGCTGAGATTACTGACGACGCCCAATTGGTCGAAGCGGCTGGCCACCAGGTCCATGTCATTGACGGCGACCCAGGCAACATTAAGATCACGACTCGCAGCGACATCTTCCTCGCGGATGCGATTCTCAAATCACGGCCTAAGCCGAAACCGAAAGGCCCCGCTCATCCCTTCGCGGATGAAGACATGTGGCGGTAGAGACGCGCAACCAAAGACAGAGGCACCGAGAAGAATTCTCCTCGATGCCTCTGGGTTAGGCCTTCGTCCTACGCTTTGCTGACGTGTTCGATAATCCGGTCTGCGAATTCGCTCGACTTCGCGCCGGCTTCCGCACCATAGCCAGAGAATTGGCGGGCAATGTCGTAGGTGACGTGAAGCTTGCCGCCAGGGCCTTTCTTGGCGGTTGTTTCGGCCTCGGCAAAGGTGGCCTCCACCGCCCTGTTCACCAATTCCGCAGCTTCGAACCACTTCATGTGCTCGAGCATGAGCGCACCGGAGAGCAGAACAGCGCCTGGGTTCGCCATGTTCTTGCCGGTGTATTTCGGCGCGGTGCCGTGCGTCGCCTCGAACATAGCGGCCTTGTCACCGATGTTCGCACCGGCCGCGAGACCGATGCCGCCGGTGAGGGCCGCGGCGGCATCCGACATGTAATCGCCGTTCAAGTTGCAGGTGGCAATGACGCTATATTCGTCGGGCCGAAGCTGAATCTGTTGGAACATGCTATCGGCAATGCGATCTTTGATGAGCAGCTTGCCCTTTGCTGATGCACCTTTCCAAGTCTCCTCCTCACTGATCGTTTGCGAGCCGAATTCCTCGCGGGCTAACTCGTAGCCCCAATCCTTGAACGCGCCTTCGGTGAACTTCATGATGTTGCCTTTGTGCATCAACGTGACCGAGGGTAACTTTTTGTCGAGTGCGAAGCGGATCGCCATGCGGATCAGGCGCTTCGATCGTTCGGGGCTGATCGGCTTGATGCCGATGCCGGCCGAGCTGACGATTTGGTTTTCTGGATAACCCATTTCCCGCAACAGGGCGATGATCTTCTTCGCCTTGTCGGAGTTGGATCGGAACTCAATGCCGCAGTACACGTCTTCGGTGTTTTCGCGGAAGATAACCATGTTGACCTTATCCGCGTTCTTGTTCGGCGCATCGACGCCCTTATAAAAGCGCACCGGCCGGACGCAGGCGTAGAGATCAAATCGCAGCCGCAGATAAACATTGATGCTGCGGAAACCGCCTCCAATCGGCGTCGTGAGCGGGCCCTTCAATCCGAGCGAGTAATACTCAAATGCCTTGAGTGAATCGTCAGGGAGATACAGTTGGCGTTGCTTCTCTTCCGAGAGGGCAGCGACTTCCTCGTCTTTCACTTGCGGATAGTACATAGCGCGGGCGACGTCACCGGCATGAATGTCGAACCAGCGGATTTTGCGCTTGCCTCCGTAAGCCTTCTGCACGGCCGCGTCGAGCACCTTGACCGCACACGTGGTGATACCGGGCACACCTTTGATGTCCTCGCCAATGCCGTCGCCGCGGAGCAAGCAGACGATCGGGTCGTCCGGTATGGTCCATTTGCCATTGGCATCGACGGTAACGCGGCTGCTGGCCTTGGGCGGAGAGAGTTTTTCGTAGGTAGGTGCGGTCATGGGTGCCTCGGGAAAGTTTGATATCGGGAAATTAGGGAGATATCTGGGTGGGTCAAGCGGGACATGTGCGCAGCCGCAGTTTCGGGGTAGAATTGAGTCACCAGGAGGCGACATGCCGCGGATTTGTCAGTTCTACGGCATCGCCGTCTATATGTATTACCGCGACCATGCCCCGCCTCACTTCCATGCTATCTATGGAGAACACGACGCGGCAATCGCTATTGCCGATGGAAGTGTTATCGCTGGCGACCTACCGCGAACGGCGAGCCGCCTAGTCGAAGAATGGGTGAAATCGCATCGGGACGAGTTGCAGCGGGACTGGGATTTGGCGCGTGCTGGCCAACCTTTGGATGCTATCGAGCCATTAAAGTAGGGTACTTGTCATGATTTTGCGCATCACTAAAGCCGAAGTTCTGGGACCTCATTTGTTGCGTCTGACATTCAATACGGGCGTCACCAAAGTTGTTAGTGTGAATTCGCTACTTGTCGGGCCGATCTTTGAACCACTTCGTGATGCTAGCTATTTCACACGAATGTTGCTGGATCCGGTGTGCGGCACGGTCACTTGGCCCAACGGGGCAGACTTCGCACCGGAAGCATTGATGGAATTGCCAGCCATCGAAGATGTGACCAATGCAACGCGTTCCGGTGCTGCGTAACGGTATTGAATGTGGTTTCGCTCAGAGATGGCGCGGACAAACGCATCGCTACACTGACATAGCCCAGTACAACGAGGCCCGCGGTGGCGAAGGACAGCGCCCCGGAACGCTTATCGGACCTCGTCACACTGCTGCAAGCGACCGAAGGGTTCGCGGCGGTGGCGCAGGCAATGCGCGCCGGCCGTGGTGCCAGCGTCGATGGGGCCTGGGCCTCGTCTGCCGCATTGGCCGTTGCCGCTTTGGCGGATAAGGCACCCTCCGTCATCCTCGTGACTCTGGCGCATCCAGCCGATCTCGACACTTGGGCGGCCGACCTGGCTGGTTTCACCGGGCAACAGCCGCAGATCTTCCCAGCCTTCGACACCTGGTCGGCCAGCCGCAGTCCGCTGGACTCCGCCGCCGCGGCACGATTGCAAATCATTCAGCGCCTCCACGGCAAGCTCATCGTTCTCGCGTCGATTCAAGCCCTCGTGCAGCCTGTTCCCACTCCGGCTGCGCTCGCCGCCCGACGCCGACTGATCCGCACCGGCGAAGCCATCAACGTCGAAGAGCTGACTCTTTGGCTCGTGGAGCGGGGCTACCGGCGTGTCGATGCCGTTGAGGCGCCGGGTGACTTCTCACGCCGTGGCGGCATCTTCGATATCTTCTCGCCGGATGCGGAAGCACCTTATCGTTTGGAACTGTTCGGCGACGAAGTGGAATCGATGCGTGCCTTCGCCGCCGACACGCAGCGAAGCTTGGGCGCGATCACCGAGGCCGGGATTCTCGCAGTTTCGTTAGCCGGACGCACGAGCGACCGAGATCAAGACTTCCAATCGGGGCCGAGGTTCGGCGTTCCGTCGCTTGCGCGTTTGGCTAACGATGGCAGTGATGCGCGCACGGTGGATACCGGTCACCTCGTCGATCATCTGCCGCCAGACGCTTGGACCATCCTCGTCGAGCCGAACGAGCTGCGCGAGCAGGCCGAGCGGTACCGTGAGCGGGTCGATTCGGTAGGACTGTATTCACCGGAGGGCTGCCTCAAACAGTTGGTCGGCCGTCCTAGTGCGACCGTGACCACGTTGCCGCACATGTCCACGGAGAGAACCTGGTCTTTGCGGGTCGAGTCGGTCGAGCGCTTCAGCGGCAAGGTGGAGAAGATCCGCGAGGAACTGGATTCCATCGCCGCCACCGAGCGTGTGATGATCGCTTGCCCGAGCGAGGCCGAGGCGAAGCGGCTCACAGAATTGCTCGCCGAAAGCCGGCTCGTGCAAGAAAAGCGGATCGCGTTTCCGCGTGGCCACGTGCATGCGGGCTTCCGGCTTGTCGAGCCGCACCTCGTGGTTCTCGGTGCGCATCAACTCTTTGCCCGCGATGACTTAGTGGCCGAGCAACGGCTCGGCCCCAAACGGCGGATCGAATCCCGCGCGATCGATACGTTCCTCGATCTGGCGGAGGGCGATCTCGTCGTCCATGTCGCGCATGGCATCGCAAGGTTTCGCGGGATGATGATGCTGGACCAGAGATCAGAAATTAGAGATCAGAGGTCGCAGATCAGTGCGGAACAATCGACTGCTTTAGAAGAACACCTCATTCTCGAATTCCGCGATGGCGTCCGAGTCTATGTGCCGGCTTCGAAGATCGATTTGGTGCAAAAGTATGTTGGCGGAGCGAAGACAGCGCCAGAGCTTTCCAAGTTCGGCGGCACGGCCTGGAATCATCGCAAAGAGCGGGTGCAGGAAGCGGTCCGCGATCTCGCGGCCGACATGCTGCAGATGCAAGCGGTACGAGCGGCCCAGCCCGGTTTCGGCTATCCGCCAGATTCGGAATGGCAGAGGCAATTCGAAGCCTCATTCCCCTACCAAGAAACTCCCGACCAACTGGCATCGCTCAAAGAGATCAAAGCCGATCTCGAACGGGGCCGGCCGATGGATCGCCTCATTTGCGGCGACGTGGGTTACGGCAAAACCGAGCTCGCCCTGCGGGCGGCCTTCAAAGCGGTGGACAACGGCCGACAGGTCGCGGTGTTGGTGCCGACGACGGTTTTGGCGGAGCAGCATTTTCGCACCTTTACCGCGCGATTTTCGGGTTATCCCTTCACGATCGCCTGTTTGAACCGTTTCCGTCCCGCGTCGGAGCAGAGACGCATCGTCAAGCATCTCGCTGAGGGGGGAGTCGATGTGGTGATCGGCACCCACCGTGTCACCAGCGCGGATGTGAAATTCAAAGACCTTGGTCTGGTCATAATCGACGAGGAGCAACGATTTGGCGTCGAGCACAAGGAGCGATTGAAACGCTTGCGCGTGACCGTGGACGTCCTAACCATGACGGCCACGCCGATCCCGCGCACGTTGCATCTTTCACTGCTGGGCATCCGCGACATTTCCAATCTGGAAACGGCGCCGGCCGATCGGATGCCGATTGAGACGCGCATCACCCGCTTCGACAAAGAACTGATCCGCTCCGCCATCAACCGCGAGCTGAATCGTGAAGGTCAGGTGTATTTCGTGCACAACCGGGTGATGGATATTCACGCGGTGGCCAGCAAGGTGCAATCGATGGTGCCCGAAGCGAGCATTGCGATTGCGCACGGCCAGCAGTCCGCCGACGAGTTGGAAGATGCCATGGTGGCGTTCGTCCAAAAAGAGGCCGACGTACTCGTGGCGACGACCATCGTCGAAAGCGGCCTCGACATTCCCAACGCGAACACCATTTTCATCGACGAAGCCGATCGCTATGGCCTCGCCGACCTGCATCAACTGCGTGGCCGTGTGGGCCGGCACAACGTGCGTGCATATGCCTATTTGCTCGTCAGCGCCGACCGCACAGTCACGCCGGAGGCCGCCCGGCGATTGAAAGCAATCGAGGAATTCACCGAACTCGGGGCGGGATTCAAGATTGCCCTGCGCGATCTGGAGATTCGGGGCGCTGGCAACATTCTCGGCATGCAGCAATCCGGGCACATTGCCGCCGTCGGTTACGAAATGTATTGCCAACTTTTGGAGAATGCGGTCCGCCATCTCAAGAAGCTGCCCCCCAAAGCCCAGGTGGATGTCTCCATCGATGTGCCTTGGCCGGCGTACTTGCCGCGCGACTATGTGCCGGGGCAGAAACAGCGTCTGGAAGTTTATCGTCGGCTCGCGCGGGTGCGCGATCCGCAGAAGCTCGGTGATTTTCGCCAGGAATTGCGCGATCGCTATGGCCCACTGCCCGAGCCGGCGGAATGGCTTTTGCGGTTAGTGGAGATTCGATTGCTCGCGGCCAAATGGCACATCGCCAGCTTGCACCGCGACGGCCCCGATATCGTCCTGACCTATCGTTCTGAGAAACACGTTCGTCGATTGGTCGATCGAATCGGCAAACGATTGCGAATCGTCGATGCGAAGCAGGCCTATTATCGGTTGGCGGAAGGCGAGGACGAACCGGAGCGAATGTATCAAGCGATGAAACGATTGTTGGCGACCGAGCGCAACGTGCCCGCCGAAGCATGACCTGTTAGCCGGACGCGCAAGCTACGGGACGCAGAGACTTGGTCCCAAGGGGAGGTACTGTCTTCCGCGACGCGTCCCGCCAATTAGAATCTGGATCCCCGAATGGGGCCAAGTCTCTGCGTTCCGTAGCTTGCGCGTCCGGCTAACATGCGCAGGCTTGTAGGATGAGTGCATGGCAAGAAGGCGTTTTACATTTCTTGGTACCGGCACTTCGACGGGTGTTCCCGCGCTCGGTTGTGATTGCGAGGTTTGTCGTTCCACGGATCCGCACAACAAGCGCAATCGTGTTGCGGCGGTCATTAGTTCCGCGAATGGCAACTTGCTGATCGACACGCCGCCGGAGTTGCGGCTGGAACTATTGCACACCGGCATCGACCGCATTCACTCGGTATTGTTCACGCACTATCATGCCGACCATTTGTTCGGGATCGACGATATTCGACAATTCTCGAAGTATCTGGGCGGCGCGATGCCGGTTTATTGCACCGATGAAGTCGAAGCGTCCATTCGCACGAGTTTTGCATACATCTTTGCCCCCGATGGCGCACCAACGACGACCTATTTGCCGAAGCTGGAATTCCATCGCATCCGTGCCGGCGAGGCGTTTCAAGTGCTGGGCGAACGTGTTTTGCCGCTGGATCTGGTGCATGCGCAGTTTCGCACGCTTGGCTTCAAGATCGGCAATCTCGCCTATTGCACCGACGTTAACCGCATCCCAGAGATTAGCTGGTCGCACTTGGAAGGGCTCGATGTCTTAGTGCTGGACGCTTTGCGCTATCGCCCTCATCCGGCTCACTTCGGCATCGACGAGGCACTCGAGGTGATTGCCAAACTCAAGCCCAAGCAAGCGTATCTGACGCACCTATCGCACGATTTCGATTACGAGAAGGTGAACGCCGGCCTTCCGGCCAATGTGAGATTGGGTTACGACGGTTTATCATTCGAGTTTTGATCATGCATCACCCACCCGAAGATCTAGTCGCGAAATTGAAGGCCCACAATCAGTTGCACGTCTTGACCGCGTGGGACGGTCTCGACAACGACGCTCGCGCCGCTCTCGTAGCACAAATTCGCAGTCTGGATCTCGATCTACTCGCTAAGCTCTACGCCAACCGCGACGCGACCTACACGTTGCCGCCGGGCGAGCAAATCATCCCGCTGCCCGATATTCTGCCGGACGCACCTGATCCGGAGGCGAAGAAACTGGGCGAACAAGCTCTCGCACGTGGCGAGGTCGCGGTGCTGCTCGTCGCGGGGGGCCAGGGCACACGGCTCGGATTCGATCACCCAAAAGGGATGTTTCAAGTCGGCCCGGTCACTGGCAAAAGTCTTTTTCAAATCCACGCCGAAAAAGTGCTGGCCCGTTCCCGGCGTCATGGCCATGTGATTCCTTTCCTCGTCATGACCTCTGATGTCACGCACGAAGAGACGGTGGCCTTCTTTGAAGAACACAAACATTTTGGCTTACCGGCCACCGAAGTGTTCTTCTTTCGCCAAGGCACCATGCCCGCGCTGGATTTGGCCACGGGCAAACTCCTGATGGACTCGCCGGGCCGGCTCTTCCTGGGCCCGGATGGCCACGGCGGCACGCTCACCGCGCTCGCCTCGACCGGCCTTTTGGAGTTGCTCCATGGCCGCGGGATTCAGCACATCTTCTATTTCCAGGTGGACAATCCCCTGGTGAAAATCGCCGACCCGCAGTTCATTGGTCAGCACATCCGCGCAAAGGCGGATGTATCGAGCAAAGCGATCCCCAAAGACGGGCCGCACGATCGCCTCGGCAACTTCGTCTTGATCGATGGCAAGTTGTCGATGATCGAGTATTCGGATTTGCCCGAGGCGTTGGCCAACGCGACCGACGGCAAAGGCCAATTGCGTTTCCGCGCGGGCAGCCCGGCGATCCATGTCTTCGATGTCGAGTTTCTGCGGCGCATCACGGCTGGCTATGCACTCGGGTTGCCGTTCCATTTGGCCCGCAAGAAAGTGCCGTACTGGGACTCGGACACCGGCACCCATGTACAGCCACAGAAGGAGAACGCGCTCAAGTTCGAGCGATTCATCTTCGACGTATTGCCGCTGGCGCAGCGATCGGTCACGGTGTTCACGGCTCGCAACGAGGAATTCGCACCGCTGAAGAATGCCAGCGGCGCGGATTCGCCAGAGGTGGTGCGAAAGGCATTGAGCGATTTGGCGGCGGATTGGTTGCGCCGCGCTGGCGCCAATGTGGACGGCGAGGGGGAGCTGAACCCGCTAACAACCTTGGAGCCGGACGATCTGCGTGGCCGGTTTCCCAGCGCGGCCAAAGTGAAAGGGTTGGTTTAGGAAGAAGAGTTAACCGCAGAGAGCGCGGAGATCGCAGAGAAATCCAAAACACCTTCTTTGGTTTGCGCAGCGCTCTCTGCGTACTCCGCGGTTAGATTCTTCTCTTATTTCTTCACCACGAACGGCAACGTCAGGCCGGGCTGATTCTGGTACTTGCCCTTCTTGTCCGCGTAACTGAGCTTGCACGGGGCCGACGCTTCCAGAAACAAGACCTGTGCGATGCCTTCGCCGGCATAGACCTTCGCCGGCAGCGGCGTGGTATTGGAAATTTCGATCGTGACCTTGCCCTTCCACTCCGGCTCCAGCGGCGTCACGTTGACGATGATGCCAATGCGGGCATAAGTCGATTTGCCGACGCACACGCCGATGACGTTGCGCGGAATCTCTAAATACTCGACCGTCTCCGCCAGCGCAAAGCTATTAGGGGGGATCAAGCAAGTGTCGGCTTCGATGTCGATGAACGATTTGGGGTCGAAGTTCTTCGGATCAACGATGGCACAATGAGCGTTGGTAAACACTTTGAAGTGCCGCCCCAACCGCAGATCGTAACCATAGCTCGTCACGCCGTACGAGAGCACGCCAGGCCGAGCCGCACACTCAGCGAATGGCTCGATCTTAACGCCTTCTTGAATCTGCCAGTCAGCCAAAACGCCCATGACGTTGCCCCGCAAGGTGTAGGGTCGTCATAGGGAACCGGCGCACTTCCGTCAGCCGCCTTCGTAGACACGCACAACATCCCGCTTCAGATTTTCCGTCCTCACGGAGCGCTCTTCGTCATACGTCTTAAGATCCTCTTGAACTTCGAGTAATTTCCTTTGCGCCTCAGCCAAAAGGGCTTCACCTTTGGTAATGGCATCGACGGCAGCTTTGTATCCCGCGTCATTCGTGAACATTTGAAAGCCTGTTTTTGGGTCCAGCTCGAACGTCAGCATTGCAGCTCGGATTGAGCCGCCATTCGTACTTTCTAGGCCCCGAATGCCATCCTGTAGGTTCTTAACCCGTTGTTCCGCCGCGATCACCTTTAACTTCAAATCAATTCGTACGGATGCTGTATTGTTGAGATGGACCGCCAACCTTTGTTCGGCGCTTTTGACTTTTGCCTCACGTGTCGATTCGCGCGGTGGCGGGTTTTCCGCGACGGCGTTGTGCTTCTCTTTCGGGATGGGGTCGGGCCGGGCCAAGCCGATGCCTACGACACCAATGAACAGGACAGCAAGCGCCGCTACGGTGAATTTGCTCCACGACATGATGACGATTCCTTGAGCGAGAGTGATGACCGCCGGAGACAACGTTGCTGCCGGCCGGAGAACATTAAGAGTCAACGAAATCAAAAGGGATGATAGAGCCGGACTTTCCAACTCGCTGGCGAGTATTGTGGCAATGGTGGCTGTCGGGACAACCACACCGCGACGAGTAAGATCAATTCTCAATCGATCTCGCGCGATGGATAGTCGCGATAGCACTGTGCCGCGCGGACAATCCATCAAGCTTGCGGCTTCGTCTGTCGTGTGGCCGCTGAGGTAACAAAGCACCACCGCCCGCTGCAATTTGTCGGGCAATCGAACCACGGCGGCATCAACGAATCTTTTTAACTCCGACCGTTCCGCCACTTGGTGCGGGTCATCATGAGAAATTGCTGGAGAGGCGTTCGGAGCCGGTCGTGGCTTCGCCCGGTGGGCAATCCGCACGGCCACGCGATAGAGCCAAGCCGGCAGAGCGGTTTGTCGCCGCAATGCCTTCGCGCGCTGAGCCAGCGCGAGGAACGTCGCTTGCAACACATCCTCGGCAATGTGCGAATCAGCGAGAATTCGCCGTGCCACACCGTACACCATTGGCCCATGCCGGCGCACGAGCAACTCAAACGCGGCTTCGTCCCGAGTCGCAGCAAAGCGTGTCAGTAGATCGCTATCGCTGATGAGGTCTGTTCCTGGCGACGGCATTTCTCGCCGCAAATAGCCCAACAGTTCTCGAATCGCGAGCTTTGCCATGACGAATAGATATGTGCCGGGTCAGGCCGTTTTGATTCACTAGTTTTCGGCCAATGACCCGAAAGGTATCATACCGGCCATGAACCCGCCATTGACCATTCGCCCCGAAATCACCGCTGCGATCGCGGCCGGCAAGCCCGTCGTTGCTCTTGAATCCACCCTCATCGCCCATGGATTGCCGTACCCGGCGAACCGGGAAACGGCCCGCGCGGCAGAGGCGGCCGTGCGAGCTGGCGGCGCCGTCCCGGCAACGATCGCGATTTTGAAGGGTCGGCCTACGATTGGGTTGAGCGACGAGGAAGTCGCCTTGCTCGCCCAAACGCCGGGGGTATTCAAAGCCAGCCGTCGGGATCTTGGTGCCTGCATTGCTTTGAAGCGAACCGCGGCGACAACTGTCTCGGCCACGATGGCTTTGGCGCATGCGGCTGGCATTCGCACCTTCGCCACCGGCGGCATCGGCGGCGTGCACCGTGGCGCGCGCGAAAGCTGGGATGTATCCGCCGATCTAACCGAACTGGGTCGAACACCCGTCGCCGTCGTCTGCGCGGGGGCGAAGAGTTTGCTCGACCTGCCGGCTACCCTGGAATATTTAGAGACCCTGGGCGTGCCGGTCGTCGGTTACAGCTGCGATGAGTTCCCGTCTTTTTACCTCACCACCAGTGGTTTGCCGTTGTCCGCGACAGTCGATGGGCCGGATGCAGCCGCGAGGATTCTCGCAGCACATTGGTCGCTGGGCGGCAGCGGCGTTGTAATCGCACAACCGCCGCCGAGCCATTTGGCTTTGGAGCCCACGCAGTTCGCCAGTTGGTTCGGCGAGGCACAGCGACGCGCGAATGCCGCCAACGTTACTGGACCTGCAATCACGCCGTTTGTGTTGCGGGAGTTGGCTCAACTTTCGGGCGGTGTCACGGTCGAATTGAACAAAGCCTTGATCATCGCCAACGCATCACTGGCCGGGCAAATCGCGGTCGCGCTCGCCAATCAAAACGCCCCGACGACCTCTCCCACCGATCTCCGATAGCGAACACCGCGATCGGTCGGAAACCGGCGCAAACCCTCGGCTCGCAATCGCGGTGCATGATCCCGTTCATACGCGGCAAACACTTCACGCGATGGGAACTGATAAATCACTGCGAAACTGTTCGGCTCACCGTCAAGTCGCACCACTTGGGATGTCGTTGCCCCGCCGGCCAGCACTTCGGCAACGTGACCGTCATTGAGCCATGACAGCCACGCTTGAGCACATTGTTGGGTCAGCCAGTGTCACCTCGACGGCATAATGGATTTGCATCTGTGTTGCTCGTTTTCAGAAACCACTCGTCTGGTTCTCTGCCGCATTCTACCTGCCGATTACCGAAAGCCCTTGCGGGCTGCGAACAAGCTCCTTTTGGTGTGAGTATTCTGAGAGTCAGGTGAACTGTCTTGACGGGTTCGGAAATACCGAGAAGATGGTTAGTGCAGATCGTGTCGATGATGTAAGTTTCGCTTCGACATGACCTTCCCGCGAATACTGCCTGTAAACCTCGCCGCACCACTCGCCGACTCGATTATGCCTGATCCCTCCGAATCCGCGACCGAGCGCGGTCGATAACTGAACGGTAGCTAGATCTCTGCTGAATGGCTCGCTCGTTGAAATTGGTCACCGACAGGATGGCGGTGAATTCCGACCCTGGGCCTAGACGGATCGGGCGTTGAGAGGCCGCTCCCACCTAAGGAAGTGACTCCATGAAGTTTGCGCGTTTCTGGAATTGGCTCCTTCCCGCGGAACGCCCGTCCGCTCCGAACAAACGTCTTTTGCTATCGATGCAAACCCTCGAAGAGCGGGCCGTGCCGGCCATCTTTGCCGTCGGTGCCGGCAACGGAACCACCGAAGCGATCGTGCGCGTCTACGACGACACCGGCGCTTTGAAGGCGACATTCAAGCCATTCCCCATGGGGAACGGAACGTTCTTTCGGGTGCCGATCAGCGTTGCTGTTGGCGATGTAAATAATGATGGTGTCGATGACGTTATCGTTGCGGCCGGCTTCGGCGGCGGACCTCACGTGAAGGTCTACGACGGCGCGAGCATCAATACGATCAGCGATCCCAACGCGCTCGCCAACCCGAATGTGCTGCAGAGCTTCTACGCCTTTGAACCGACGTTCATCGGCGGCGTGAACGTCGCCGCAGGTGACGTCAATGGCGATGGCTTTGTTGACATCGTTTGCGGGGCCGGCCCCTCTGGCGGGCCCAAGGTCGTGGTCTATAGTGGCAGCGATCATTCGCAATTGATGAACTTCTATCCGTTCGAGACGACTTTCGCGGGCGGCGTGAATGTCGCCGCCGGTGACGTAGGCGGCGATCAGTTGACCGCGGAAATCGTGGTCGGCGCCGGCAACACGGGCGGTCCGAAGGTGGCGGCCTACAACTACGTCGCCAACGCCAATCCAACGCTGACTGCCCAGCGCCTCACCGAGTTCTTCGCCTACGACCCGAACACCACCAACGGTGTGAACGTGGGCGTCGCGCCAGTCACCAACAATCGTGACTTCACCAATAATCTCTATGGCGACATCATCACCGGCAGTGGGCCGGGCGTAGCCCCTGAGGTTAAGGTGTTTCGCTTGCTCGATGCCGTCAATGATCCCAATACGGGCCAGCCCGCTTGGGTGTACTTCCAAGCCGGCGACCTAACGCCGTACGCCAGCTCGTTCACTGGGGGCGTACATGTCGGCGGTGTCTTCCATGGCGCAGGTGGCTTGGCTGATTTCATGACCGGCCCAGCCGGATTGGGCGGGCCCGACCTCAAGATCTGGAACCAAGTTCAAATCGGCGACCAGGTGACCTATATCCCGTCGCAGCGCTTGAACTTCTTCCCGTTCGTCGCTGATTACTCGGGCGGCATCAGCCTGAGCGGCAGCGTTGGACCCTAATGTCGGGTGCGTAAAATGCATCAGTTTTGCGGGTGCGTTTCACTCAGCCTAGTCTGCCGTTGACCGGTTGAACCTCCTCACGCTACGATTTTGCCCATGCCGCGTCGTCCGCGAGTCTCGACCGGGGGTCATGTTTACCACGTGCTCAATCGTGCTGCGCGTGGGACGACCCTGTTCGATGGCGAAGAAGACTACGCTGCGTTCGAGGGGATTCTGCAAGCCGCTCCACAAGTCGTTCCGATGCGGATTCTCGCTTACTGCCTGTTGCCCAACCATTGGCATCTCGTCTTGTGGCCGCGCCGCGACGGTGAGCTTTCGGAATATTTGCGCTGGGTGACGGTCACGCATACGCAGCGACGTCATGCACTGTGCGGCACTGCGGGGACAGGACCCCTGTATCAAGGCCGATTCAAATCATTTCCCGTCCAACCTGATCAACACTATCTCGAAGTTTGCAAATACGCAGAGCGCAATCCTTTGCGGGCGCGGTTGGTGCGTAAGGCCGAGAGCTGGCAGTGGTCGAGTCTCTGGCACCGGCTGCACCGCGCGAAGGTTGTCCCGCTTGTGGAAGGCCCGGTGCCACGAACGCGCAATTGGGCCCTCCATGTGAATCAAGCGCAAACGCCCGGCGATCTTCTGGCACTGCGTATCTCAGCAATGCGCGGTGCCCCGTTCGGTGATCCGCTCTGGCAAGTACGCACCGCGAAGAAACTCGCCCTCAGCTCATCGCTCCGCCCGCGCGGCCGACCTCGCAAAGAAGCAGCCTAGCACGCGGTGGACATTACTCCATTACGCTTGGGCCTCGACCGACCCGGCGACTGCGAACTGGGCGATTGGGGCCCGCGCATCCGCATCGCCTGCCGCCATGGCCGCTTTCGACAATTCGAACAGGAATTGAACAGACAACTCGCGAACAAAGCTCGCGGCCCAATTTGGATTGGCTCGGGTGATTTCCATCATGTGAGCCTCGCACTTTTACGGCGCGTGATTGTCCCATGCAACGTGCTCGTCTTGGATCTACATCCCGACTGGGTCCGCGGCGTGCCCTTCATGCACTGTGGCACCTGGCTTGCCCACGCGTTGCGGTTACCGCACGTCCATCGTGTCTTCCACGTCGGCGGTGACATGGACTTCGACAATCGCTTCCGCCACTTCGCACCGTGGCGAGACTTGGAATCGGGCCGATTGAAGGTGTGGCCAGCACGAAGGAAGTATGAGGTTGGCAAATGGCGACTAACACGCTGCGAACCTCTTCATTCCAGTTCCCTGCCGCAACCCACTAACCCCCTCTCGCACCCTTCGGGTCCCCTCCCCCCTTGTGGGGGAGGG